>NZ_CP019236.1:2900236-4350354 GCF_001955695.1 Rhodoferax koreense
AGAAGGCCCGCGCGAGCCAGATCGGCGTGAAATTCGTCGCCAAGCCGGTCAGCGAAAAGAGCGTGCTCGAGGCCGTGCACTTCTTCGAAGGTGCGGCGTCATGAACCTGAGCGAGCTGCAGCTCGACGCGTTGACCGAGGTCTTCAACGTCGGCGCGGGCCAGGCTGCAGCCAACCTGAGCGAAATCGTGGGCGACGAGGTACGGCTGTCGGTGCCGCGCATCCAGTTCTACGACCGCACGGAAATCAACCCCGGTACGCTGGCACTGGCCGACCAGCGGGTCGGCTCGGTGCGCCAGCTCTTCAGCGGACCTTTCAACCTCGATGCCTCGCTGCTGTTCAAGGAAGAACGTGCGCTGGAGATCGTGCAGGAGATGATCGGCTCGCAGGTGCGTGTGGAAGACCTGGTCGACTTCGAGCAGGAGGCCATGTGCGAACTTGGCAACATCATCCTCAACGGCTGCATGTCGACCATCGCCGATGTGCTGCAGATCGAACTCACCAGCACGCTGCCGGAATACACGGTGGCCGCCTCCGACGTCGTGGTGGGCGGGCTCGTGTCCGACATGACGCAGCCGGTGATCATGGTGCTGCACATCGACCTCACGATCGAAAAACGGCAGACGCACGGCTACCTGGTGTTCCTGCTGAGTTCCGGCTCGCTGGCCGAACTGGTCGTGGCGCTCGACCGTTTCCTGGGCCGCATCTGACGATTCGCGCCACCTTCTTGCGACCACGGCCATGACCGTCAGTTCCGAAGTCGCTTCTTCGTTGCCCTGGCGTCGCATCACCGACGCGCTCGGCTGCGGCCTGCTGCTGGTCGACCAGGCCGGCCTGGTGGTGCATTGGAACGCGTGGATGGCGAAACACAGCGGCATCGCTTCCGAGGCCGCGCTCGGCCTGACACTGGAAGCCGCATTCGGCGAGCCACTGACCAATCCGTTCAAACGCGCGCTGGCCAATGTGCTCCGGCACAAGCTGCCGGCGGTGTTGTCCAACGTGCTGCACCGCGACCCTTTGCCGCTGTATCGCAACCCGGGCGTGGACACGCTGCGCATGCCGCAGTCGGTCATGCTGATGCCGATCCAGGCCGAAGATGGGGGCCCTTTGTGCCTGATCCAGATCACCGATACCAGCATGTTCGTGAAGCGCGAGCGGGTGCTGCAGTCGAATTCCGACCGGCTGTCCAAGGAAGCGGTCATCGATGGCCTGACCGGCGTCTACAACCGCAAGTATTTCAACGAGAAACTGCCAGCCGAACTCGCGCGCTGCGCCCGGCAGCAGCAGTCCATGTCGCTGTTGATGCTCGACGTGGACGACTTCAAGAAATACAACGACAACCACGGCCACCCGGCCGGCGACCGCGTGCTGGTGGCCATCATCACCGCGGCGCATTCGCAGCTGAACCGCGCCTCCGACATCCTGGCGCGCTACGGCGGCGAGGAGTTCGCCATGATCCTCACGGCCTGCGACAAGGCCGGCGCGCTGCTGGTGGCGGAGCGGATTCGCCATGCGATCTCGGAGCTGCGCATCCCGCACCTGCACGCCGGGGCGTCCGAGCACGTCACCGTGAGCCTGGGCGCGGCCACCAGCGGGCCCGGCGCCCATTGCAGCCCCGGTGAGCTGCTGGACGCCGCCGATCGCGCGCTCTACCAGTCCAAGCGGGGCGGGCGCAACACCGTGCACTGGCTGCCCGGTGGCGCCATCAGCCAGGCGCTGCCGCCACCGGCGGCCTGAGTCACTTGGCCGTGGACTTCGGCTGGCTGTCGTCGACCTTCACGGTGAAGCTGCCCGCGACGATGGCCTTCTCCTTGGCCTGCACCTTGGCGATCAGGTCGGCCGGCACCTTCTTCTCGAACGTGCCCAGCGGCGCGAGCTCCGAGCCCTTGTACTTCATCATCGAGTAGATGCCGTAGTCCTCGCCCTTGAACGCGCCTTCCTTGACCAGCTTGATGGCGCGGTCGATGCTCGGCTCCATGTTCCACAGCGCGGAGGCGACCACGGTGTCGGGGTACTGGGCCTGCGTGTTGGCCACGTTGCCGATCGACAGCTTGCCTTTTTCCTTGGCCGCGTCGCTGACGCCGAAACGCTCGGCGTACAGCACGTCGGCCCCCTTGTCGATCATCGCGAAAGCGGCTTCCTTGGCCTTGGGCGGGTCGAACCAGCTGTTGATGAAGGTCACGCTGAACTCGACCTTGGGGTTGATTTCTTTGGCGCCGGCCATGAAGGCGTTCATCAACCGGTTGACTTCGGGAATCGGATTGCCGCCGACCATGCCGATCTTGTTGGTCTTGGTCAGGCCGCCGGCGATCATGCCGGTGAGGTAGGCCGGCTCCTGGATGAAGTTGTCGAAAGTGGAAAAGTTCGGCGCCACGGGTTTCAGCGACGAGCCCATCAGGAAGCCGACCTTGGGGAAGTCCTTGGCCACCTTGCGCGCCGCCGTCTCCACGCCGAAGGCTTCGCCGACGATGAGCTGGTTGCCCGCCGTGGCGTATTCGCGCATCACGCGCTCGTAGTCGGCGTTGGACACGTTCTCGCTGGCCTTGTATTCGATCTCGCCGCGCGCCTCGGCGGCCTTGAGCGCCTTGTGGATGCGCCCGGCCCATTGCTGCTCGAACGGCACGGTGTAGATCGCCGCGACCTTGGTCTTGGCCTGGGCGTGTGCCTGCATCGGCAGGGACAGCGTGATGGCCAGGCTGGTCAGGCTCAGCGCGCCGAGCAGCAGGCGGCGAGAGGGATCGGAGGAAATAGGGGGCATGAAAACTCCAGTGATGAATGGCTTATTGCGTACCGAAGATGCGGTCGCCGGCGTCTCCCAAACCTGGCAGGATGTAGCCGTGGTCGTTGAGCTGCCGGTCGATGGCCGCGGTGTAGATCGGCACGTCCGGATGGGCCTTGTGCAGCGCGGCGATGCCTTCGGGGCAGGTCAGCAGGCAGACAAACTTGATCGATTTCGGGTTCAGCTCCTTGAGACGCTCCACGGCGGCAATCGCCGAGTTGCCGGTGGCCAGCATCGGGTCGACAATGACCACGTCGCGTTCATGCATGTCCTTGGGCATCTTGAAGTAGTACTCCACCGCGACCAGCGTCTTCGGGTCGCGGTACAGGCCGACATGGCCCACGCGTGCGCCGGGCACCACGCTGAGCATGCCTTCGAGGATGCCGTTGCCGGCGCGCAGGATCGACACGAACACCAGCTTCTTGCCGTCGATGATCTTGGCCTTCATGGTCTCCAGCGGGGTCTCGACTTCGACCTCCTGCATCGCCATGTCACGCGTGACTTCATAGGCCATCAGCGAGCTCAGTTCGTTGAGCAGTCGGCGGAAGGTGTTGGTGCTCGCGTCCTTGCGGCGCATCAGCGTGAGCTTGTGCTGGACCAGCGGGTGGTCGATCAGGTGTACGTTGCTGTTCGTCATTTGTTGTTCTATCTCGGTTGGATTTTTCAGAATACGGTGCCGTCACTGACGATGTTCAAAGGCGGTGTGCCGCCACGCAAGCGCTGTGCCAGCACCCGGCCCGTGGCCCAGGTGCCGCCTTCGAGCACACAGGCCAGCGGCATGCGGTCCGCGTCGAGGCCGAGCTCGGCGCGGACCAGCGGGGCGAGCTCGTCGAGCAGGGCCACCGTCAGCGCGCGCCATTCGACGATGAGCTCGTCACCGGCCGTCCACCGGGCCTTGGCCACGGCCGGGTCCTTGAATTGCAGCACATCGGCATCGATGAACAGCCCGCCGTTGCGGTATTCGGGCAGGCCGGTCAACGCATCGAGGCCGCGCACTTTCACGCCGGCCCATTCGAACGGTTCGAGCAGCGAATAGGTGAGCCATTGCGACAGTTTGTGGAACGGCATCCAGCGGTTCGTCAGACCCGGGCCGCGGACCTCGGGATGGCGCCAGCAGTCGCCCAGCGGCACCGTGTCCAGTGTGTTGGCCGCGGGCCAGATGCCGGACAGCGAATCCAGCAGTTGCGTGAGGATTTCGTGCGCCTGGATCTCGGCGGTGGGCGCGACGGCCGGGCCTTGCGGGCTGATCAGTGCATCGAACAGGCCACCGGGCCGGCCTTCCGGGCCGAATACTTCGGGCTGCGCCGCCATGGTTTCGCCGAGCCGGCGCAACAGCACTACGCGGCCTTCGAGGCCGACCAGCGGATTGCCCGGCCCGGCCTGGAACGCCGCGGCCAGTTGATCGAGTGCCAGGCCGCGCAGGCCCTTGGCGTCGACACGCAGCGGCTGGCGCTTGTCGCTGGAGAACAGGCCGGCCATGAAGGCGTGGAAACTCGCCACGCCCAGGCCTTCGGAGCGGCCGAAGCTTTGGCCGCTGCACGACTCTGCATATTTCCAGTCGGCGCCGGCACCGGCGTCGAGCAACACGCTGACCACGGCCAGGTCGATCCAGGTGCGGGCGCGTTCACGGGCCGCCGTGTCCTTCAAAAACGCGTCGAGCTGCGCCTTGCGGTCCACGCCGCCGGCCTCGAAATGGCGCCAGCGGCTGTGGTACGGGATCTCGAGTTTCGGATAGTTGCTGCGTGTGACCTGGGCCACCTCGACGGCAGCCTTGGCGAGTGCCGCGTCGTTCACGCTGAACCAGCTGGATTGGCCGGCACGCGCGCGGGCGAGCAGGGCGGCGGCGCGCTCCCGCACGGCCTGGGTGGTGCGCAGCACGGCGGCAGCGCCTTCGGGATGCAGGGTTTCGTTGTCGGTGTCGATCATGTTCTTGAAGGTTTCGATTCGAACTTCAATTTACAGGTCCAGGCCGCGGCCCTTGGCCTTTTTGAGTTCCTCGGCGTCGGGCACCACGCCCGGTGTGAAGTAGCCGGCGGCCATCTTCGCGTCCATCTCGACGCGTGCGTCGGCGGGGATCAGGTCGTCGGGGATGTTCACCCGCACGCCAACCTCGATGCCGGAGTTGGTGATGGCGTCGTATTTCATGTTGCTCATCGACACCAGGCGGTGGATCTTCTTGATGCCGAGCCAGTGGAACACGTCGGGCATGAGTTCCTGGAAGCGCATGTCCTGCACGCCGGCCACACATTCGGTGCGGGCGAAGTACTGGTCGGCCGTGTCGCCGCCCACCTGGCGCTTGCGTGCGTTGTAGACCAGGAACTTCGTCACCTCGCCCAGCGCCCGGCCTTCCTTGCGCGAATAGGCCACCAGGCCCACGCCGCCGCGCTGGGCGCCCATGATGCATTCCTCGATGGCGTGGGTGAGGTAGGGGCGGCAGGTGCAGATGTCGGAGCCGAACACGTCGGAGCCATTGCATTCGTCGTGGATGCGCGCAGTCAGTTCCACGTCGGTGTTGGCCAGGTCGCGCGGGTTGCCGAAGATGTAGATGGTCTGCCCGCCGATGGGCGGCAGGAACACCTCGAGGTCGGAACGTGTCACGAGCTCGGGGTACATGCCGCCGGTCTCCTCGAACAACACGCGGCGCAGGTCGGTTTCCGAGCAGTTGAAGCGTCGCGCCACCTCGGGCAGGTACCACACCGGCTCGATGGCCGCCTTGGTCACGAGCGCCGCACCGTTGGCGGTGAGGAACTTGCCGTCGGCCTTGAGGCGGCCGGTCTGCAGCGCCTCGATCACCTCGGGCAGGATCACGTGGGCCTTGGTGACGGCAATGGTCGGGCGGATGTCGTAGCCGGCCGCGAGTTCGGTGGCGAACACGTCGGCCACCAGGCCGCCCCAGGGATCGAGCGAGACGATCTTGCCCGGCTCGCTCCACTGCGGATAGGGGCCGATCACATCGGTCGGCGCGGTGTTGGTCAGGTCGGCCTTGTGTTGCGGCGACAGCGCGCCCGCCGCCACGGCAAGTGCGCGGTAGATGCTGTAGGAGCCGCTGTGCGTACCGATGACGTTGCGGTGCGCGCGCTTGGTGGTGGTGCCGACGATGGGGCCACGCTCGCTGGCCGTGGCCGCGCCCCATTTGATCGGCAGCGCGCCGAAGCCGCCCGCGTGCGACGTCAGCCGGATGTGACTGGGGTTGGCCTTGCCGGTGGGAATGGTCGCCGTGACGGTCGGTGCGGTATCGGTCGGCTGAGCGGATGAAGGGACGGGAGAGACCGGGGAAGCGTTGGCGACTGAATCGAGAGACATGGATGATCCTCAAAAAATGCAATGTACCGATGCGGCATTTGCTTGACAAGCGGGTCGGGACCGATTCGCGGCCACGAAGCTGGATTGCAAGCGGCGTGCCCGTTTGGATCAGGTGCTCAATGTTTCGGGGGCCAGGCCGGTGCCTGCAGCAACGGATGGTTGTGCACCGCCGGTGCGATGAAGTCGAGGAAGGCCCGCACCGGCGCCGGTACGTGGCGTCGGTCGCGGTAGCAGGCGAAGAATTCCAGCGGCTCCGGATCGGCCTGCGCCCGGCTTCGGCTGCGGCCTGTCGCCAGGAAAAGCGGCTCCAGCAGGCCCGCGGCGATCAGCGGATTGGCCACGAAGCTGCCCAGCCGGGTGATGCCGGCGCCTGCCATGGCCAGCGCGGCCAGCGTGTCGATGTCGTTGCACACGGCGGCCACCTTGAGGTTGGGCGACACGCTGGCACCGTCGCGCAGAAAAGGCCATTGCATCAGCCGGCCGTCGAGCGGCATGCGAAACGCGAGGCAGGGGTGCTCGGACAGGTCTTCCGGCGTCTTCGGCCGGCCGTGCTGGCGCAGGTAGGCGGGCGCGGCGCAGAACACCATCGGCGCCGTGGCGATGCGGCGCGCCACCAGGCCGGGCTCGAGCGCATGGCGAAAACGGATGCCGATGTCCACGTCTTCCTTCAGGTGGTCGACGTTGCGGTCGGCCATCATCATCTCGACCTGCACCTGCGGGTAGCGGGCCATGAAAACCGGCAGCAGCGGCGCCACCACATGCCGGCCGAAGGCCACCGAACTCGCGATCTTGAGCCGGCCCTGCACCGCATCGTGCAAGGCCGTCAACTCGGCGCGCGCCTGGGCCAGGCCGTCCAGGATCGGGCCGACCCGCGCGAAATAAGCCTCGCCGGCCGGTGTCAGCGCCTGCGAGCGTGTGGTGCGCGTGAGCAGACGGGTGCCCAATTCCTTCTCCAAACGGGCCACGTTCTGGCTGGCAGCTGCGGCCGAAACACCCAGCAGGCGGGCGGCCGCGGCAATGCTGCCGCCTTCCACAGTCTTGACGAAGGTTTCGATGCCGCGCAGATTGGCCATGACGTGAAGCTTAGCCGAAGCTTTGGAATGGTGCAGAGGATTCGTAAGCTTGGCTTAGCAGTGAAACAGCCGGCACCGGTCTGGTGCGATGGTCTGCCGAAACTTAAAGTTCAGCCATTCCGATTCCCCAAGCATTGAACCCAAGCACCATGAACACCACCGAAAATGCCGACGCCCGAAGCCAGCCAGCCTGGAAGATTCCCAAGCGTTTCGCGCCGATCGTGTTCGCGTTCTACATGGCCGGCATCATGGCCTTCCTGATGTGCGCGGTCATCGTGGCCACGGGCACCGGGCTCAAAGGCGCCTACCTGCTGCGTGTGCTGGAGGCCTATGCACTGGCCATGCCGGTGGCCTTCGTCTGTGTGATCTGCGTGCGGCCCATCGTGATGCGGCTCACGGCCGCCACGGTACGGGCCTGAGGACCGTGTTCAGCCGCCGAGCAGCTGCGCGAAGCGTGCCATGTCCACGTTGCCGCCGCTGACGATGACGCCCACGCGCGCGCCACGGATGTCCAGGCCGCCGTGCTGCGCGCCCGCCAGGCTCAGGCAGCCGGTGGGCTCGACGACCATCTTCATGCGTTCGGCGTAGAAGCGCATGGCCTGCACCAATTGGGCGTCGCTGGCGGTGACGATGCCCGTCACGTCGCGGCGGATGATGCCGAAGGTGAGCTGGCCCAGGTGCTGGGTCTGCGCGCCGTCAGCGATGGTGCGCGGGGTCTCGATGTGGACGATGCGGCCCTCGGCCAGCGATTGCTGGCCGTCGTTGCCTGCCTCGGGTTCGACACCGTAGATCTTGCATTGCGGCGACAGGGCCCGCGCCGCAAGCGCCGAGCCACTGAGCAGGCCGCCGCCGCCGAGGCAGACGAACAGGTAGTCGAGTTCACCGGTTTCCTCCAGCAGTTCCTTGGCGGCCGTGCCCTGGCCGGAGATCACGTCGGCGTGGTCGTACGGCGGGATCAGCGTCGCACCGCGTTCCTCGGCGAGCTGGCGGCTCAGCGCCTCGCGGTCCTGCGTGAAGCGGTCGAAGGTGATGACTTCAGCGCCGTAGCCGCGCGTGGCGGCGAGCTTGGCGGCTGGCGCATCCTGTGGCATCAGGATGGTGGCCGGCATGCCCAGGATTTGCGCGGACAGCGCGATCGCCTGCGCATGGTTGCCCGACGAGAACGCCAGCACGCCACGCTTCTTCTGTTCCGGCGTGAATTTCGACAAGGCGTTGAAGCCGCCGCGAAACTTGAAGGCGCCCATGCGCTGGAAGTTCTCGGCCTTGAAGAACAGCTTGGCGCCGAGCTGGGCGTCGATGGTGCGCGAGGTCAGCACCGGCGTGTTGTGGGCATGGCCCTGGATGCGCGCGGCCGCAGCCGCCACGTCGTCGTAGGTGGGAAGTTGGTGTTCGGTCATGGATCAATGATGCAGGCTGCGGGGCAAGGAATACAGGCACAGATCCCGCGATTCGGGGCCAGTACAGAGTTCAACGGCTCTTGGCGCCGAAGATGCCGCCCAGCACGCCGCGCAGGATCTCGCGGCCCACCGTGGTGCCGATGGTGCGCACGGCCGACTTCGCCATGGTCTGCGCCAGGCCATCGTGTTTGCCACCGCGCGGGCCGGTGGTGCCGAACAGGATGTCGTTCAGCCCGCCGAGCAGTCCGCCGCCAGCGGTCTGGCCCGCCGGGCCGGGCATGGTGGTGCCTGCATTCGGCACGCTGTCCGGCGCCGACGCCGCGCGGCCCTTGAGCTTTTCGTAGGCGGATTCACGGTCCACCTCCTTTTCGTAGGCGCCGGCCACCAGCGAATTGGCGATCAGGGCCTGGCGCTGGGCGGGCGTGATCGGGCCGAGCTGGCTGCCAGGCGGCAGCACGAACACGCGTTCGGTCACACTCGGCCGGCCCTTTTCGTCGAGCAGGCTCACCAGGGCCTCGCCCACGGCGAGTTCGGTGATCGCGGCTTCGATGTCCAGGCCGGGCTTCTGCCGCATGGTCTGGGCGGTCGCCTTCACCGCCTTCTGGTCGCGCGGCGTGAAGGCGCGCAGTGCATGCTGCACGCGGTTGCCGAGCTGGGCCAGCACCGAATCGGGAATGTCGAGCGGGTTCTGCGTCACGAAATACACGCCCACGCCTTTGGAGCGCACCAGCCGCACCACGAGCTCGATGCGTTCGATCAACGCTTTCGGCGCCTCGTTGAACAGCAGGTGGGCCTCGTCGAAGAAGAACACCAGCTTCGGCTTTTCCGGGTCGCCGATCTCGGGCAGCTGTTCGAACAGCTCCGACAACATCCACAGCAGGAAGGTCGCGTAGAGGCGCGGCGAGTTCATGAGCTTGTCCGCCGCGAGGATGTTGACCATGCCGTGGCCGTTCTCATCCGTCTGCATGAAGTCGCTGATGTTGAGCATCGGCTCGCCGAAGAACTTGTCGCCGCCCTGGGTCTCGATCTGCATCAGGCCGCGCTGGATCGCGCCCACGCTGGCCGCGCTGACGTTGCCGTATTGCGTGGTGAACTGGCTCGCGTTCTCGCCCACGTGCTGCAGCATCGCGCGCAAATCCTTCAGGTCGAGCAACAAGAGGCCGTTGTCGTCGGCGATCTTGAACACCAGGTTCAGCACGCCGCCCTGGGTCTCATTGAGGTTGAGCATGCGGCCCAGCAGCAGCGGTCCCATGTCGGAAATGGTCGCGCGCACCGGATGGCCCTGTTCGCCGAACACGTCCCACAGTGTGCTCGGGTAGGCCTGGGCGGCGGGCAGGTCGATGCCGCGGTCCTTCAGCGTCGCGGCGAGCTTGTCGCCGATCCTGCCGGCCTGGCTGATGCCGCTCAAATCCCCCTTGACGTCGGCCAGGAACACCGGCACGCCGATGCGGGAGAAGCTTTCGGCCAGGGTCTGCAGCGTGACGGTCTTGCCCGTGCCGGTGGCGCCGGTGATGAGGCCGTGCCGGTTGGCCAGCGCCGGCAGCAACTCGCAGGTGGTGGCGGCGTTCTTGGCGATCAGAATGGGGTCGGCCATGGCAAAAGTCCTGGACAGGGAGAGTGGAAAAGGGAAGGCAACGGGAAAGTAAAATCGCGTCTGTAGATTAAATCAAACGATAAGGACTTTACGTGGCCGGTCACAGTAAATGGGCGAATATTCAGCACCGCAAGGGTCGCCAGGACGAAAAACGCGGCAAGGTCTGGACACGCGTCATCCGTGAAATCATGGTGGCGGCCCGCCTGGGCGGCGGCGACCTGAGCATCAATCCCCGCCTGCGGTTGGCGGTGGAGAAGGCCAAGGCGGCCAACATGCCCGCCGACACCGTGAAGCGCAACATCGACAAGGCCACCGGCGCGCTGGAGGGCGTCACCTACGAGGAAATCCGCTACGAGGGCTACGGCATCGGCGGCGCGGCCGTGATCGTCGACACCATGACCGACAACCGCGTGCGCACCGTGGCCGAGGTACGGCATGCCTTCAGCAAATACGGCGGCAACATGGGCACCGAGGGCTCGGTCGCCTTCCAGTTCAAGCATTGCGGCCAGCTGATCTTCGCGCCGGGCACGGACGAAGACAAGCTCATGGGAGTGGCGCTCGAAGCCGGTGCCGACGACGTGATCACCGGCGACGACGGCGCCATCGAGGTGCTGACTGCGCCCACCGAATTCGAAGCCGTGAAGAACGCGCTGGAGGCCGCCGGCCTGAAGCCGGAACTCGCCGAGGTCACGATGCGGGCCGAAAACACCATTGAAATCGCCGGCGACGACGCCGTCCGCATGCAGAAGCTGCTGGATGCCCTGGAAGACCTGGACGACGTCCAGGAGGTCTTCCACAACGCCGCACTGTGAAAAGAAATATGAAAGTCCTCGTAATCGGTGGCGGAGGCCGCGAACACGCTCTGGCGTGGAAACTCAACCGTTCGGCGCGTGTCAGCAAGGTGTATGTGGCGCCGGGCAACGGCGGCACAGCGCTCGACGACCAGCTCGTCGATGTGCCGATCACCGACGTGGTCGAGCTGCGCAAATGGGCGCAGGCCGAACACATCGCACTCACCGTGGTCGGCCCCGAAGGTCCGCTGGCGGCCGGCGTGGTGGATGAATTCCGGGCCCACGGCCTGCGCATCTTCGGCCCGACCAAGGCTGCGGCGCAGCTCGAGAGCTCCAAGGCCTTCTCCAAGGCCTTCATGCAGCGGCACCACATTCCCACGGCCGAGTTCGAAACCTTTTCCGACCCGGCGGCAGCCCATGCCTACGTGGACAAGAAGGGTGCGCCGATCGTGGTCAAGGCCGATGGCCTGGCCGCGGGCAAGGGCGTGGTCGTGGCCATGACGCTGGCCGAGGCGCACGAAGCCATCGACTTCATGCTGGTCGACAACACGCTCGGCGTGCAGCACAACGACGGCGGCGCGAGGGTCGTGATCGAGGAATTCCTGCAGGGCGAGGAAGCCAGCTTCATCGTGCTGTGCGACGGCAAGAATGTGACCGCCCTGGCCACCAGCCAGGACCACAAGCGTCTGTGCGATGGCGACACCGGCCCGAACACCGGCGGCATGGGCGCCTATTCGCCGGCGCCGGTGGTCACGGCCGACGTGCACGCCCGCGCCATGCGCGAGATCATCCTGCCCACCATCAAGGGCATGGAAAAGGACGGCATCGCCTTCACCGGCTTCCTCTATGCCGGCCTGATGATCGACGCGCAGGGCAAGCCCAAGACGCTCGAATTCAACTGCCGCCTCGGCGACCCGGAAACCCAGCCGCTGATGATGCGCCTGAAGTCCGACCTGTTCGAGGTGTTCTGGGCCGCCACCGAGCCCGGCACGCATGGCAAGCTCGACACCGTCAGCCTCGAATGGGACCGCCGCATCGCGCTCGGCGTGGTGCTGGCCGCGCACGGCTACCCGATGTCGCCGCGCAAGGGCGACGCCATCACCGGTCTGCCCAAGGCGGCCGACGATGCCATGGTGTTCCATGCGGGTACGGTCAAGCAGGGTGATGCCGTGCTGACTTCGGGCGGCCGGGTGCTATGCGTGACGGTACTGGCCGACAACGTGAAGCTGGCGCAGCAGCGGGCCTATGAAGTGGCGCGCGGCATTCATTTCGACGGCATGCAATACCGCAAGGATATCGGCCATAAGGCCATCAAATAGGCTCACCCCCAGGTTGGCTCACTTCGTGTAGCCGCCCACCCCCTTGCAGGGGGGCAACGCTGGCGGCCTGGCAAAGGCTCTCCTGAGCTTGTCGAAGGGCCAGTTCCGCGGCGTTCTGGAAGGAATATGGATAACGATTTGGGAATGGTTGAGGCGTTTCGCGTTTATTTGCTGGGCTTGCAGCAGTCCATTTGCAGCCAGGTCGCGGCCATCGACGGCTCGGCCTTCCTGGTCGATGCCTGGGAAAAACCGCCGGGCGAAAGGCTGCAGGGCAACGGGCTCACGCAGATCCTGGAAAACGGTGCGGTGTTCGAACGTGCGGGCTGTGGCTTCTCGCACGTACGCGGGCCGCAGCTGCCGCCCTCGGCAACCCAGCACCGGCCCGGACTCGCGGGCGCGCCGTTCGAGGCCATGGGCGTCTCGCTGGTGTTCCATCCGCGCAATCCTTACGTGCCCACGGTGCACATGAACGTGCGCATGATCGCGGCCACCGCGCCAGGCCAGGCGCCGGTGTGCTGGTTCGGCGGCGGCATGGACCTCACGCCCTACTACGGCTTCGAGGAGGACGCGCGGCATTTCCACCAGGTCTGCCGCGATGCGCTCGCGCCGTTCGGCGACGACAAGTACGCGCGCTTCAAGCCCTGGTGCGACGAATATTTCTATCTGAAACATCGCCAGGAAGCGCGCGGCATCGGCGGCATCTTCTTCGACGATTTTTCCGAGTTGGGCCTGGCGCGCAGCATGGCCATGACGCAGGCCGTGGGCTCGGCGTTTCTCGATGCCTATCTGCCCATCGTCGCGCGGCGCCAGGACATGGCCTACGGGGAGCGCGAGCGCGCGTTCCAGCTGTACCGGCGCGGGCGCTACGTCGAGTTCAACCTGGTGTGGGACCGCGGCACGCATTTTGGCCTGCAGTCGGGCGGGCGCACCGAGTCGATCCTGTTGTCGATGCCGCCGCTGGCGAGCTGGGCCTATCAGCAGCAGCCGGAACCAGGCTCGGCCGAGGACGACCTGACACGCAAGTTCCTGGTGCCGAGGGATTGGGTTTGAGTTCCAGTCGGCGCATCGGCGTCTTCGGCGGCGCCTTCGATCCGCCGCACAACATGCATGTGGCACTGGTCGAGGCGGCGCTCGCGCAGCTGCGGCTCGACGAGTTGCGCGTGTTCCCCACCGGCTACGCCTGGCACAAGTCGCGCACGCTGAGCCCGCCCGAACACCGGCTGGCGATGGCGCAACTGGCCTTCGGCAGCCTGCCCGGGGTGGTGGTCGACGCGCGCGAGATCCAGCGCCCCGGGCCGACCTACACCATCGACACCTTGCGCGAATTGCAGGCCGAACAACCGGGCGCCGAGTTGTTCCTGGTGATGGGGGCGGACCAGGCCCGCGCGCTGCCCACGTGGCACGCGTCCGAGGCCCTGTTGCAAACTGCTATAATTTCGGTAGCTGCACGCGCAGATTCCGCGAACGCCATTGGCACAGACGGTCATCAAGATGATGCCGCCCGAGCGAAATTCGAGTTTTCAGACCTGCCGCCACCGTGGAATGCGGGGCGTTTTGAAATACTGCAGCTCCCCCCCATGGCCGTCAGCGCCACCGACATCCGCCAACGCGTTGCCTCCTCGCAAGGGATAGCCCATCTGGTTCCCGACGGTGTTGCGCGCTATATTGATCAACATCACCTCTACCGAACCGCTCGATGACCACTGCACCGCAAACGGAAACCGTCGCCAAAAAAGACACCCAGAAACTTCAGCGGGCCATCGTCGACGGTCTGGAAGACGTGAAAGCACAGGACATCGCCGTGTTCGACACCGAGCATCTCTCGGCCCTGTTCGAACGCGTGATCGTGGCCTCGGGCACCTCCAACCGGCAGACCAAGGCGCTGGCCGCCAGCGTGCGCGATGCCGTGCGCGAAGCCGGTTTCCCCAAGCCGCGCATCGAGGGTGAGGAAAACGGCGAATGGATCATCGTCGACTGCGGCCAGGCCGTGGTCCACGTCATGCAGCCGGCGATCCGCCAGTACTACCACCTCGAGGAATTGTGGGGCGAAAAGCCGGTGCGCCTGAAGTTCGGCGCCGCCAAGCCGCTGCCCAAGGCGGAAGAGGCGCCCAAGCCCGCGGCCAAATCACCGGCAAAGAAAGCCAGCGCCAAGAAGCTGTCGCCCGAAGCCGCCAAGAAGGCCGCCAAGGCCAAGGCCAAGGCCTTGGCCGAGAGCCTGCTCGCGCCCGAACGTCCTGTCATCGAAGCGCCGAAGCGCGCGGCGAAGAAGACCGCTGCAGCACCTGCGCCCGCCAAGAAGGCCGCTGCCAAAACAGCAGTGAAGACCGTGGCCAAGACGCCAGCCAAGAAGGTTGCGCTGAAGACCATCGTCGTGAAGGCGCCGGTCGCCGTGCAGAAGCAGCAAGCCGCCGCCAAGAAGGCGGCCAAGACGGCCCCGAAGACGGCCCCGAAGAAGACCGCGCCGCGCAAGGCCTGACCGAGGCCGCCGGGTGAAGCTGGTCATCATCGCCGTTGGCCAGCGCGTGCCCGACTGGGCGCAGACCGCCTACGACGACTACGCCAAGCGGTTTCCACCCGAACTCAAGGTCGAGCTCAAGGCCGTGAAGACCGAGCCGCGCGGCTCGAAGACGCTGGAGAACCTGCTGGCCGCCGAGCGCGAGCGCATCGAAGCGGCCATCGTGTCAAGCCTGGGTCGCAATGCCCGTATCGTGGCCCTGGACGAACGGGGGACCAACCTCACCACCGTGGCCTTGGCAGGTAAGCTCAAGCACTGGCAATTGGAAAGCGACGACGTGGCACTGGTCATCGGCGGGCCCGATGGCCTGGAGCCGGCATTCCGCCAGGCTGCGCACGAACGCATCCGCCTGTCCGACCTGACGCTGCCGCACGCCATGGTGCGTGTGCTGCTGATCGAGCAGCTGTACCGGGCCTGGTCGGTCAATGCCAACCATCCTTATCACCGAGAATAAAGAGACATCCGCAGCCCATGATCCGTTGGTTCGAAAGCCTGCTGCATCCGTACAGCGAGGACGCACCCAAACCGCCGCCGCGCGGTTTTTTCGCTTTCATCTGGAAGTGCACCGCCGGCGCGCGCCGCTACATCCTGGCGCTCACGCTGCTGACCGCCGTTGTCGGCGCGTTCGAGGCACTGCTGTTCGCGATGATGGGCCGCATCGTCGACTGGCTCGGCCAGGTTGCGCCCGCCCAGTTGTGGACGCAGGAGCGCGGCCGTCTGCTGCTGCTGGCCGCCATCCTGCTCGCCAGCCCGCTGCTGATCTGGCTGCAGACGCTGATCAAGCACCAGACGCTGGCCGGCAACTTCCCGATGTTGCTGCGCTGGAAGTTCCACCGGCTGATGCTCGGCCAGAGCATGAGCTTCTACCAGGACGAATTCTCGGGCCGGGTCGCCACCAAGGTGATGCAGACCGCGCTCGCGGTGCGCGACGTGTGCCTCATCGTCGGCGACATCCTGGTCTTCGTGGTGATCTATTTCGTGACCATGGTGGCCGTGGTCGGCGGCTTCGACGCCTGGATGCTCGCGCCGTTCATCGGCTGGGGCGTGCTCTACGGCTTTGCGCTGCGGTATTTCGTGCCGCGGCTGTCCAAGGTGGCCAAGTCGCAGGCCGATGCGCGGTCGCTCATGACTGGCCGCATCACCGACGCCTACACCAACATCGCCACGGTGAAGCTGTTCTCGCATGCGGGCCGCGAGGCCGGCTTCGCGCGCTCGGCGATGCAGGATTTCCTGCAGACCGTGCATGGCCAGATGCGCCTGGTGAGCGGCTTCGAAGTGGTCAACCAGATCCTGAGCATGCTGCTGACCCTGGCCACGGCCGGCGTGGCGCTGTGGCTGTGGACCCAGGGCCAGGTCGGCGTGGGCGCGGTGGCCGCGGCGACCGCCATGGCGCTGCGGCTCAACGGCATTTCGCACTGGGTCATGTGGGAGATGGCCGCGCTGTTCGAACACGTCGGCACGGTGCAGGACGGCATCCAGACGCTGTCCAAGCCGAACGCCGTGCAGGATGCGCCGGACGCCGCGCCGTTGAAGGTCACGCGCGGCGCGGTGCGGTTCGAGGACGTGAACTTCGCCTACGGCGGCGGCGCGGATGCGCGCCAGGTGCTCGACCACTTCTCGCTCGACATCCGGCCCGGTGAAAAAATCGGCCTGGTCGGCCGCTCCGGCGCGGGCAAGTCCACCATCGTCAACCTGCTGCTGCGCTTCTACGACGTGGAGCGGGGCCGCATCCTCGTCGATGGGCAGGACATCGCCCGGGTGCGCCAGGAAAGCCTGCGCGCGCAGATCGGCATGGTCACGCAGGACACCTCGCTGCTGCACCGCTCGGTGCGCGACAACATCCTCTACGGCCGGCCCGATGCCGGCGACGCGCAGATGGAATCCGCCGCGCGGCGCGCGGAGGCGCACGATTTCATCCAGAACCTGGGCGACGCCAGGGGCCGCCACGGCTACGACGCGCATGTGGGCGAACGCGGCGTGAAGCTCTCCGGCGGCCAGCGCCAGCGCATCGCCATTGCGCGCGTGATGCTGAAGGACGCGCCCATACTGTTGCTCGACGAGGCCACGAGCGCGCTCGACTCGGAAGTCGAGGCCGCGATCCAGACCAGCCTGTACCGGCTGATGGAGGGCAAGACCGTGATCGCCATCGCGCACCGCCTGTCGACGATCGCCGCCATGGACCGGCTGGTGGTGCTCGACCAGGGCCGCATCGTCGAGGTCGGCGACCACGCGAGCCTGCTGGCGCGCGACGGCCTCTACGCCCGCCTGTGGGCGCACCAGAGCGGCGGTTTCCTCGGCGAGGCAGCCGAACCGGAAATCCCGCAACCGACCGAAATCGCCCCCCCGGCCGTCGAACCCCGGCGCGACCCGGCGCTGAATGACCATGACTGATTTTGTCTACCTTGCCTCGCAGAGCCCGCGGCGCAGCCAGTTGCTCACGCAACTCGGCGTGCGCCATGAACTCCTGCTGCCCGCAGCCGACGAGGACGCCGAAGGCCTCGAAGTTGCTCTCAAAACGAAGCACCCGCCGCTTATGTGAAGCGCGTGACGGCATTGAAACTCGATGCGGCCGTGGCCCGGCTCGAACGCCTGGGCCTGCCGCCCGCGCCGATCCTCTGCGCCGACACCACCGTGGCGCGGGGCCGCAGCATCTACGGCAAACCCACCGACGCGAAAGACGCGCAGCGCATGCTGCTGGCGCTTGCCGGCACCGAGCACCGCGTGCTGACCGCCGTGGCCGTGCAGCACAGGCGCCGCCGCTTCGAGGCGCTCAGCGATTCCAGGGTGCGGTTTGCCGATCTCACGCGCGCGCAGGTGCAGCGGTATGTCGCCACCGGCGAGCCGCTCGGCAAGGCCGGTGCCTATGCGGTGCAGGGCAGGGCGGCGTCGTTTATCAGCCACATCGGCGGATCGTATTCGGGCATCATGGGCCTGCCCATGTTCGAGACGGCGCAACTCTTGCGTCTGTGCGGCATCCCGTGCTGATGCTGGCGGGCCGCTTCTCCTCATTCTTCATTTCGCCCCGATGACGGCTGGCTGCGCCTGGCGTGGCCAAAGCCTTGTTTTTCGGTCCTTTCACCCCAAATTCGATGCATGAACGCTACCAAACCCCAGTCTTCCTCCTCGAACCTGACCGTCACGCACGTGCTGGCCCAGCTGCTTGAGCGGCTGGAGCACAGCGAGGCGCCCGTGGGGGCCGAGCAATACCGATCCGTGGTCGAACACCTGGTGAATGAATTCCATGTCATTCCCTCGGGTGCCGAACTCGGGGCTTTGCTCGACGCCCACCCCGCTGCGGCGGAGTTATACGAAAATATGCACTACGACGTGGCCGGCCTGTGCCGGTCCTCGCTCGATGCAGCCACGACAGCCGAGCGGCTTGCCCGCGACGCAATTGAACGCGCCATGCGCGGAGAACAGAAAGGGAAGATCCATGGCCAAGGCTGATGGGAAAACCGCGGTGCTGGCCGATGGCCTGCGCTACAAATCCAAAGTTTCGGGCTCGCCGTTCGCGGTGGCAGCCTCGTTCGGCGGCGCGACCATGTCGTGCTTCCTGTGCGGCAAGCACCGCACGCGTTCGCTGATGACCACCCGCAAGCTGCTCGGCCAGTCGCAGGTGGTCTGCTCGCCTTCCTGCAAGGCGATGGACGAAGCCGAAGCAGCCCGCTGACCGGTAAGAAACGGCCTCTCAAAGCTGTACATCCCGGAATGTGGTGTGCGGCTGTGGCCTAATACCGGGTTCCCTTTTATTTACCGGAGTTTTTTCCCATGGCCAAAGTCATCAGAACAGAAAGCGACCGCTGCGCGCCCAAGCCAGTGCCCCTGCCAGGCTACACCAACCCCGTGAGCCGCGGCCAGAAGCGCAGCCTCGAGCGCGGCGTCGCCACCCGCAGCAAGAAGAACCCGGGCAAGCGTCCTCACAAGGGCGGTTGATGCCAACGGGCGATCCGCTCGCCCTCGGTTTTGCAGGCGCCCTTCACGGGCGCTTTGTTTTTGGTGGGTCTAGAGGTTCTCGAGGCGCCGCGCGCGCAGGCCTTCGGTCAGCGCCACCCCCAGGCCGGCCAGGCAGATCAGCCCGATGCCCAGTGCCGTCGTGCGGCCCGGCAGCTGGTCGAACAACAGCCAGCCGAGCGTGGTCGCGGCCACGATCTGCAAGTAGCTGAAAGGCGCGAGCAGGGTGGCGGGCGCACGGCTGTAAGCGGTGATCTGCAGCCAGTGGCCGAGGAAGCCGGTCACCCCGGTCGAGCCCAGCAGCAGCCATTGCCAGCCGGTGAGCGGCAGGTCGCGCCAGAACCAGGGCAGGGCCAGCGTCAGCGACACCGCACCGAACACGCCGCCGTAGTAGTTGGTGGTGAGCGGGTCGTCGGCAGCAAGCCGGCGCGTCGCCACCTGGAAGAACGCAAAGGCCAGCGCGGTGAGCAGGCCGAGCCCGACGCCGACGGGATCGAGCTGGGCGCCGGGCCGCACCACGATCAGCATGCCGACGAAACCGGCCAGCACGCCCAGCCAGCGGTGCAACCGGCTGGGCTCGTGGAGCAGCCAGGGCGCGAGCGCCATCAGGAACACCGGTGCCATGAAATTCATCGCCGTGCCCTCGGCCAGCGGCAAGCGGCCGAGCACCGAGAAAAACAGCACCGTCGTGGCGATCATCAATGCGCCACGCAGCAGTTGGCCGCGCAGCGAGGTCGTTCGCCAGATGGCGCGGCCGCGGCGCGGCACGACCGTCACCGTCATCAGCGCCACATGCACGGTGTACCGAAACCAGGACACCATCAGTACCGGCACGCCGCCGAGCACGAGCAACTTGCCGGTGGCGTCCAGGCTGGACAGCAGCCACAGGCCGGCAATGTGGAGCAGCACACCGCCGGCCACGGATCGCCCTCTAAAGACTGAAATCATCTAATGGTCAAATTTAATATTATTTAGATATACATCGATTTGCCTGTAAATTATCAACTTATTCTTCACAAAAAGTACCGGATGCGTCCTCGCCGCGCTCACACCGGTCGGCCAGCTTTCCATGATCGAGTTACGGGATATTGTTCAAACCTACAAGGGCTCCTCCGGCCCGGTCGAGGCGCTGCGCGGCGTCAACCTCGAGGTCAAGCAGGGTGAGGTCTACGGCATCATCGGCCGCAGCGGCGCGGGCAAGAGCTCGCTGGTGCGGGTCATCAACCTGCTGAACCGCCCGACCTCGGGCCAGGTGTTCGTCGGCGGCCGCGACCTGACCACGCTCGACGGCGATGCGCTGCGGGTGGCGCGGCGCGACATCGGCATCGTCTTCCAGCATTTCAACCTGCTGTCTTCGCGCACGGTGTTCGACAACGTGGCGCTGCCGCTCGAGATCGCCGGTCTCGGCCAATCCGAGATCCAGGCCCGCGTCGAGCCCTTGCTCGAACTCGTGGGCCTTTCCGCGCTGCGCGACCGCTTCCCGGCGCAGATCAGCGGCGGGCAGAAGCAGCGCGTGGGCATCGCCCGCGCACTGGCCAACCGGCCGAAGGTGCTGCTGTCGGACGAAGCGACATCGGCGCTCGACCCGGAGACCACGCGCTCGATCCTGGGCCTGCTCAAGCAGATCAACCGCGAATTCGGCCTGACCATCGTGCTGATCACGCACCAGATGCAGGTCATCAAGCAGGTGGCCGACCGCGTCGCGGTGATCGATGCCGGCCGCATCGTCGAGAGCGGCCCGGTGATGGAGGTCTTCACGCGGCCGCAGCATGCCACCACGAAAAGCCTGATCGACGAGATCGTGCCGCAGGAGCTGCCCGAGAGCGTGCTCGCGCGCATCCGCACGCTGATGTCGGCCGGCCCCGTCGGCGGCAGCCAGTTGCTGCGCCTGGCGTTTGCGGGCGCCGGCTCGGACGCGCCGCTGCTGTCCGACGTGATCCGCCGCTTCGGCATCGACCTCAGCATCCTGCACGGCCAGATCGACGAGATCCAGGGCCAGCCCTTCGGCACGCTGGCGGTGTTCGCCCGCGGCGCGCGCGAGCCCTTGCAGGCGGCCGTGGCGCATCTGCGTGCGGCCGGCGTCGCGGTGCAGGAAGTGATTCAGGAATCCGCGAGCGCCGTGCCCGCCCACAGGGAGCTCGCCGATGTTCGCTAATTTTTCGCAGGCGCTGCTGGAGCTGTTCGTCAGCTCGCTGTGGGAGACCGTCGTCATGGTCGGCATCTCGGGCATTGTCGGTGCGCTGCTCGGGGTGCCGCTGGGCGTGTTCCTGCGCCTCACCGATACCGGCGGCGTGCTGCAGAACGGCGCGGCCAACCGCATCGTCGGCGGCATCGTCAATGCCGTGCGCTCCACGCCCTTCATCATCCTGTTGGTGGCGATCATCCCGCTCACGCGTTTCGTCACCGGTTCGTCGATCGGCACCGCCGCGGCGGTGGTGCCGCTCACGATCGCCGCCGCGCCCTTCGTGGCCCGCCTGGTGGAAACCGCGCTGCGCGAGGTCGACCACGGCCTGATCGAGGCCGCGCAGGCCATGGGTGCGACCACCGGCCAGATCGTCTGGAAGGTGCTGCTGCCCGAAGCGCTGCCCGGCATCGTCGCCGGCCTGACCATCACCTTCGTGAGCCTGACGGGCTATTCGGCCATGGCCGGCGCCATCGGCGGCGGCGGACTTGGCGACCTCGGCATCCGCTACGGCTACCAGCGCTTCCTGCCGGAGGTGATGCTGGCCGTGGTGGTCGTGCTGATCCTGTTCGTGCAGCTGGTGCAAAGCGGCGGCGACTGGCTGGTGCGCCGACTCAGCCATAAATAAAAAATCGATTCCAACCAAAAAGCAAATCCCATGCATAAACGCACTCTCATCCATTCCGCCCTGGCCCTGGCCGCTGCCGTGGCCTTCACCGGCGCCGCCTTCGCGCAGGACAAGCCGCTGAAGGTCGGCGTCACCGCCGGCCCGCACGCGCACATCTTCGAGCAGGTGAAGAAGGTTGCCGAAAAGGACGGCCTGAAGATCCAGATCGTCGAATTCAGCGACTACATCCAGCCCAATGCCGCACTCGCCGCTGGCGACCTCGACGCCAACAGCTACCAGCACAAGCCTTTCCTCGACCAGCAGGTCAAGGACCGCGGTTACAAGCTGGTCTCGGTGGCCTACACCGTCAACTACCCGATCGGCATCTACTCCAAGAAGGTCAAGGACCTGAAGGAACTCAAGGACGGCGCACGCTTCGGCATTCCGAACGACCCGACCAACGGCGGCCGCGTGCTGCTGGTGCTGCAGGACCTGGGCCTGATCAAGCTCAGGGCCGAAGCCGGCCTGAAGGCCACGCCGCTGGACGTGACGGACAACCCGAAGAAGATCAAGTTCGTCGAACTCGAAGCCGCGCAACTGCCGCGTTCGCTGGATGACCTGGACGCCTCGGCCATCAACACCAACTTCGCCTTGTCCGCCGGCCTGAATCCGCAGAAGGACGCGATCGCCAAGGAAAGCGCCAAGTCGCCCTACGTGAACATCCTGGTGGTGCGCGAGCAGGACAAGGACAAGCCATGGGTGACCAAGCTGGTCAAGGCCTACCATTCGGACGAAGTCCGCAAGTACATCGAAACCGAGTTCAAGGGCTCGGTGCTCGCCGGTTTCTGATCGGCACGGCCGTCCGCCAGGGCCGCCGGCGTTGCGCCGGCGGCCTTTTTCATTGCCAACCGCTTACCGGGCTGAAACCTCGCGGACACATTCCGCCCGGATGATCCCGGGGTTATTGGCGCCGGCCTTGCCCCCGTGGTCGTGGGCGGCACAATGCACATGGTGCGCCGTTGCCGAGCAGAAGGCCGGCGCCATCCGGAGTTCCACGCATGACCCTCAGCCATCCAGACACCCAGACCCCTTTCGAAGCCCCGCCCATTCTGGGTTTCCATGCCCACGTGTATTTCGATGCGCACAGCCTTGCCGCGGCCCGCGCCCTGTGCGAGCGCGCCGCCGCCCTGTTCGATGCCAAGATGGGCCGCGTGCACGAGAGGCCGGTCGGACCGCATCCGGACTGGAGCTGCCAGCTGGCGTTCGCACCCGCGGTGTTCGGCACCCTGGTGCCGTGGCTCGCGATGCACCGTGGTCCACTGGTGGTGTTCATCCACCCGGTGACCGGCAACGACCTGGTGGACCACCGCGACCGCGCCATGTGGATGGGCGCGGTGCGGCCGCTGGACCTCTCCGTGCTCTCGGGCGAACCGACCACCTACGTCTTCTGAAAATGGTGCCTGAAATCCTGACCCGTCCTTCCCCCGTCCGCCGCATCCCGCAACTGGCGCTGCTCGCGCTGTGTGCCCTGCTGGGCGCCTGCACCAACATCGTGCCGCCCAAGCCGCTGCCGCAGCAGGAACAGTTCAATTCCACCGACACCTATTCGCGCATGTTCGACGCCTCGCCGGTGCAGACCTGCGAGGCCTCGCGGCGTGCGCTGCTGAGCCAGGGCTACCTCATCACCACCAGCACCACCGATCTGGTGCAGGGCACGAAGAGCTTCCAGCCCGACACCGAGAACCATGTGCAGATGGAGATCCGCGTGGTCTGCACCGCCGAGACGCGCGACGGCAAGGTCACGCTGGGCTTCGTCACGGCGCTGCAGGACCGTTATGCCTTGAAGAAGAGCAACAACTCGGCCAGCCTGGGCGTCGGGGCGTTGGGTTCGGTGTCGCTGCCGTTTTCGTCGAGCAGCGACGCGATGATCAAGGTCGGCAGCGAGACCATCACGAGCGAGGCTTTCTACGACCGCTTCTTCGCCCTGGTGCAGCGTTATCTGGTGATCAGCACCGAGGAGGCGGAGGAGGCGGCCGCCACGCCGCCGGCTGTGATCAAGCCGACCGTGAAGACGGCACCGCAGCCCGACCTCAAGGTGGAAATCAAGCCCGACATCCAACCCGACGCCAAGTCCGACCTGGACCCGCCGCCACCGGCGGACAAGCCCTGATCAGGCCTCGGCGGCGGCCAGCAGCCGCTGTGCGAGCGCGCGGACTTGCGGATCGCGCAGCGCGGGTGCCGTCGGCGCGTCGATCTGCGCCTTGATCAGCCGCTCCAGGGTTTCGAGGTGCGGCAGGACCGTGCCGAAGAAGCGCGGCTCGCCGTCCACGGTCACCAGGATCGACGGAAAATTCTCCACCTCGATCGGGTCGACCCAGTCGGCCTGGTCCTCGATGTCCACCCAGAGGAAACGCGCGGACGAAAACGCGGCCTGTGCCTGTTCGAAGCGGCTTTTGTATTCGCGGCAGGCGCCGCACCAGTCGGCGCACAGGCAGGCGACGAGGACGTCGGGTTTCACGGGCATTGTCGGGCTCATGCCGCGATGATCGCAGACTCGGGCGGGCCGCGCCGGTCTGGGGAAAAAGAGGCGAGACGCACACGATGTCGTGGGAAACGGCGATGATGGTGTCTGCGCCTGCGTTCGCAGCGTGTATCCGTCCCATCCGTTTCTCCAGGAGTACCCACCCCATGAGCCAAACCAAAGTCGCCGTCGTCGTCGGCAGCCTGCGCAAGGAATCCTTCAACCACAAGCTGGCGCTCGCGCTGGCCAAGCTCGCGCCGGCCGATTTCAGTCTGGAAGTGCTGCAGATCGGCGACCTGCCGCTGTACAACCAGGACGACGACGCCAACCAGGCCGATGCGGTGAAGCGCCTGAAGGCCCAGGTCGCCGCGTCGCAGGCCTTGCTGTTCGTCACACCGGAATACAACCGCTCCATGCCAGGCGTGTTGAAGAACGCGCTGGACCACGCCTCGCGGCCCTACGGCCAGAGCGTGTGGGGCGGCAAGCCCGCCGGCGTGATCGGCGTGTCGGTCGGTGCCATCGGCACGGCGATGGCGCAGCAGCATTTGCGCAACGTGCTCGCCTACCTGAACGTTCCCACGCTCGGCCAGCCCGAAGCCTTCATCCAGGCCAAGGACGGCCTGTTCAACGCCGACGGCAGCATCGGCGACGCGAGCAAGGCGTTTCTGCAGGGCTGGATGGACCAGTACGTGGCTTGGGTCAAGAAGCACGTTTGACCTTAGTGAGAGGCCGCGGGAAATGACTCGCCGAGTTCTCCGATGGCGAAGGTGACCCATTCCAGGAACACCGTGGAACCGGCTTCGCCGGGCCACTGGTGTTGCCCCCTGCAAGGGGGTTGGAGGCCACACGAAGTGGGCAAGCCTGGGGGTGTTCAGCGACCCACGCCCCACTTGCGGATCGTGAGCCGCTCCAGCGTGTGGAAGCCGAGCGTCTCGACCAAGAGGCCGATGATGATCACCAGCGCCAGGCCGGCGAAGACCTTGTCGGTGTAGAGCTCGTTGCGGTTCTGGAAGATGTACCAGCCCAGGCCACCCTTGCCCGAGGATGCGCCGAACACCAGTTCGGCGGCGATCAACGTGCGCCAGGCGAAGGCCCAGCCGATCTTCAGGCCGGCCAGGATCGCGGGCAGGGCGGCGGGCACCAGGATCTGCAGCACGTAGCGCAGGCCGCGCAGGCCGTAGTTGCGCCCGGCCATGCGCAGGGTTTCGGGCACGCCCTGGAAGCCGGCGTACATGTTCAGCGCCAGCGGCCAGAGCACCGAATGCACCAGCACGAACACCAGGCTGTTGTTGCCCAGGCCGAACCACAGCAGGGCCAGCGGCAGCAGCGCGATGGCCGGCAGCGGGTTGAACATCGAGGTCAGCGTGGTCAGCAGGTCGCGGCCGAACTGCGTCGAAACGGCCAATGTCGTCAGCCCAAAGGCCGCCACGATGCCGATCACGTAACCCTGCAGCAACACGCCGAGCGACAGCCGCGTCTTCTCGACGAGTTCGCCACTGGCCAGGCCGTCGCCCAAGGCCGCGGCGGTCTGCAGGAAACTTGGCAGCAGCAGGTCGTTGTTCTGGATGCGCGCGACGATCTCCCACAGCGCGGCCAGTGCCAGCAGGATCACCGCCTTGCGCACGCCGCCCTGTTGCCAGATGCGCGTGGACCAGGGCAGGGCGCGTTCGGGCGCCACGTCGCCCAGCGGCGGCAGCGTGTATTCGGCTTCGGGGCGCACGGGTGGCAAGTGCGCGAAGCGCGTGGGCGTTGACACCGAAATGGTTTCGGCCGTCTGCGCCCGCAGCGGCAGTTTCAGGGCTGCGGTGTTCATGCGGCCTCCTTGTGCTGGTCCGCATTCGCGGCTTCGTGCTCGAACAGCAGCCGGTGGATGCGCTGCGCCGTGGCCTGGAACTCGGTGCCGCCCTGGCTCTGCAGGTCGAACTGGTGGCTGTTGATCTCGGCGCGCAGCCGACCGGGGTGCGGCGACAGCAGGCCGATGCGGTTGCCCACCACCAGCGCTTCCTCGATCGAATGCGTGACGAAGATCAGCGTGAAGCGGAACTCGTCCCACAGCGCCAGCAGTTCTTCCTGCATGCGCCGGCGCGTGAGCGCATCGAGCGCGGCGAACGGCTCGTCCATCAGCAGCACCTGGGGTTGCATGGCCAGGGCACGGGCGATGGCCACGCGTTGTTTCATGCCGCCCGACAAGGTGTGCGGATGCGCGTCGGCGAAGTCGGCCAGCCCGACCTTGGCGAGGTAATGGCTGGCACGTTCGGCGGCCTCCTTGCGGCCCAGCTTCTTCGATGCCAGCAGCGGGAACATCACGTTCTCGCGCACCGTCTTCCATGGCGGCAACTGGTCGAACTCCTGGAACACCACGATGCGGTCGGGCCCGGGCTGGCGCACGGCACGGCCGTTCAGACGGATCTCGCCCTCGCGCGGCGGCACGAAGCCGGCCACCGCCTTGAGCAGGCTCGATTTGCCGCAGCCGGAGGCGCCGAGCAAGACGTAGCGGTCGCCGGCGAACACATCGAAGCTCACGCGGTGCGTGGCGCGCACCAGGCGCTCGGGCGTGCGGTACTCCAGGCTGACGCCATCGACCTGCAGCAGGGGCGACACGTTGGAAGTGGTCGTGTCCATCAATTGCCTGCCGCGACGTGGGCGTCGTCGAAGAAGTAGTCGCGCGCCGATGCAGGCTTGTTCTTGATGGCGCCGACGCGGTGCATGAACTCGGCCAGCGGATAGGTGTTCTGCGGCGCGATCTTGAACTGCACTTCCGGGTTCTTGATGATCTTGACCAGCAGGTCGCGGTCGATCTTGGCCTGGCCGACCTTGAGGTAGATGTCGGCGGCCTTTTCGGGATTCGCCGTGACGAACTGCGCCGCCTCGTCGAGCGCGCCGACGAAGGCCTTGTAGGTCTTCGGGTTGTCCTTGCGGAATTTCTCGGTGGCGTAGAGCACCGTGGCCGACGACGGCCCGCCGAGCACGTCGTAGGAGCTCAGCACGATATGCGCCTTCGGGTTGCCGGCCAGTTCCTGGTCCTGGAATGGCGGATTGCCGAAATGGGCCGTGATCTCCGTGCCGCCGCTGATGATGGCGGCCGCCGCGTCCGGATGCGGCAACGGCACCTGCACCGCATCGAGCTTCTTGTATTGCGCGTCTCCCCAAAGCTTGGCCGTGGCCAGCTGCAGCACGCGCGACTGCACCGACACGCCCACGGCCGGCACGGCGATGCGGTCCTTGTCGGTGAAGTCGGCGATCGTCTTCACCGCCGGGTTGTTGCTCACCAGGTAATACGGGAAGTTGCCGAGCGAGGCCACGCCGCGCACGTTCTGTTTGCCGTGGGTGCGGTCCCAGATGGTCAGCAGCGGGCCGACGCCGGCGCCAGCGATGTCGATGTTGCCCGAGAGCAGTGCGTCGTTCACCGCCGAGCCGCCCGAGAGCTTGAGCCATTCGACTTTCACGTCCACGCCCGCGGCCTTGCCGTGTTTTTCGATGAGTTTCTGTTCCTGCGCCACGTTGAGCAGCAGGTAGACGATGCCGAACTGCTCGGCGATGCGCAGCTGGCCTTCGGCACGGGCGGCGGTGGCGGAGAACGTGCCACCGGCGAGCAAAGCCAGGCTGGTGGCGACGGCGCCGAAGCGTCGACGGTTGGATGGCGTGAAGAAAAAATTCATGGAAATCTCTGTTTGCTATGGATTCAGGAGCTACCAGCGCAGTTGGAATAAGTGCTGGAGGCCAATTTGGCTCAAAACCGACTCAGAACACCGCATCGCCTTCGATGGTCGTGCGGTACAGCTTGCGGCGCAGGTGATCCGGCGTGCCGGCGGCCAGGTGCATCAGCGAACGGTTGTCCCAGAACACCATGTCGTGCGGCTGCCACTGGTGGCGGTACACGTGTTCTGGCTGCACGCTGTGGGCGAAAAGCTGCGCCAGCAGCGCCTGGCTTTTTTCTTCGGGCACATCGACGATGCGGCTCGTGAAATGCTCGCTCACGAACAGCGCCTTGCGGCCGGTTTCCGGATGGGTGCGCACGACCGGATGCACGACCGGTTTGACTTCGGCGATCTGTTCCGGCGTCAGGTTGGGGCGCCAGGGGCTGCGCGCCTGCAGTTCGGCGTATTTGGCGAGGTAGGTGTGTTCGGCGCGCAGGCCGGCCACTTCCTCCTTCAGCGCGGGCGGCAGCGTGTCCCAGGCGGTGTGCATGTTGGCGAACAGGGTGTCGCCGCCTTCGCTTGGCAACTCCTGCGCATGCAGCATCGAGCCCAGGCTTGGCTTTTCCTTGTAGGACAGGTCGGAATGCCAGAAATGCCCGGCGTCGCCGAGGCCGATCGGCTGGCCATCCTCGAGGATGTTGGAGATGCGCAGGATTTCCGGGTGGCCCGGCAGCTGGAATTGCCGCAGCACGTGGATCTGCAGGGGGCCGAAGCGCCGGCTGAAGGCGATCTGCTGAGCGGGCGTGATGCGTTGGTCGCGGAAGACCAGCACGTGGTGATCGAGGTGGGCGCGGTGGATGCGGGCGAAGTCGTCGTCCCCGAGCGGCACGGAGAGATCCAGTCCGATCACCTCGGCGCCGAGCGGCGCCGCGAAGGGGCGGATCTCGAAGTTCTGCGCTGTGGCTGCGGGCCGTCCGGTGTCGGGCAAGAGGGAGGTTGAGAGTACTGCGGTCATGGTCGTCGCTTCATTCACGTTCTGAAGGCCGGAAGGGCCTGGTGTGATGAGAATGTAGGGACGACTGGTTCAACACGGAACGATTAAGTTCTTCCGTATTTACAACTAAATCATCTGAAGAGCGTGACCGTGGGCAGAACCGGTCGGCTAGCGCGATGCCGGCGGCGGTGCCAGTTCGCCACGCTGCAACAACCGCGTCACGGCGGCCAGCGGCAGCGGTCGGCTGAACAGGAAGCCCTGGGCGGTATCGCAGCCATGTTCGGCCAGGAAGCGGCTCTGCGCCTCGGTCTCCACGCCTTCGGCCACGACCTTCAGGCCCAGGCCGTGGGCCAGCACGATGGTGGCGCGCACGATGGCCGCGTCGTGGCTGTCGGTGGCGAGGTCCTGCACGAAGGCGCGGTCGATCTTGAGTTCGTCCAGCGGAAAACGCTTGAGGTAGGCCAGCGACGAATAACCTGTGCCGAAATCGTCGACCGACAGGCCCACGCCCAGGGCCCGTAGTTCGCACAGCAGGCCGATCACCTGGTCGGCATCGGTCATGGCGGTGGTCTCGGTGATCTCCAGCCGCAGCAGCGCCGGCGGGATGCCGGTTTCGCCCAGGGCCAGCCGCAGCACCTGGACCAGGTCGCGGTTCAGGCACTGCCGGGCGGAGACGTTCACCCCCACGGGCACCGCACGATGGCCGGCGCGCAGCCAGTCGGCCTGCTGGCGGGCCACCTCGCGCAAGGCCCAGGCGCCGAGGTCGACGATCAGGTCCGACTCCTCCGCCACCTCGATGAAGCCACCGGGCTGCACCAGTTGCGCCGGCGTGCGCTGCCAGCGCATCAGGGCCTCCATGCCGACCAGGCGACCGTCCTGGAAGTCGAACTGCGGCTGGTAGTACAGCACGAACTGCCCCTCGCGCAGGCCCTGGCGCAGCGCCATCTCCAGCGCCAGCCGGTCGTGCATGCGGGTGTTGATGGCGCTCGACCAGAACTGGAAACTGGCGCGCGGCTGGGCCTTGGCGCGGTACATGGCCATGTCGGCCTTGGACAGCAGGTCCTCCATGTCGGTGCCGTCCTGCGGCGCCAGCACCACGCCCACGCTGCCGGCGCTGGGCAGGCGCACGTGGCTGAAGCCGGTGTCGAGCTCGATGTCCTGCGACAGGGCGTCCACCACCTTGGCCGCAGCGATGGCCGCGCCTTCGTGGCCACCGATGTCCTCCAGGATCAGCACGAATTCGTCGCCACCCCAGCGCGCCACGGTGTCCGTGTCCCGGCACAGGCCGCGCAGGCGCTGGGCCAGGACCTTCAGCACCTCGTCGCCGATGCGGTGGCCGAGGCTGTCGTTGATGTGCTTGAAACGGTCCAGGTCGAGGAACAGGATGGCCGCCACGCCGCCGCGGCGCTGGATGCGCGAAAGCGTCAGCGCCAGCCGCTCGTACAGCAGCGCGCGGTTGGGCAGGCCGGTCAAGCCGTCATGGCTGGCCGCGCGGTCCAGCTCGCGCGCCGCGGCGATGGCATCGGTCACGTCGGCGAACACCAGCACGGCGCCATCGAGCCCGCCGTCCGGACCGTGCAGCGGGCTGGCGGTGGCCCGCAGCGCGCGCAGCCCGGCCGGTGCCTGCAGGTTCAGCAGTTCGGGAAGGTGCACGCGCCGTCGCTGCGCCAGGCAGTCGTCGACGGCCTGCACGAGCCGCTGCATGCTTTCCGCGGTGAGCGGATAGGCCGCGGGCAGCGGCAAGCCCAGCAAGGGCCGCCCGCCCGCCTGCAGGTAGGCGGTGGGGTTGGCGAAACGCACGGTTTGGCGCCGCATGTCGACGGTCATCACCGCGTCGTCGATGGCCTGCAGCGTGGCCTGCGCATGCTGGCGCGAGCGCAGCAACTGGCGATTGGCCCGGCGCAGCTTGCGCGCCAGCCAGCAGGCCAGGGCCACGGCCAATGCGAGCGTCGGCCCGGCTGGTGGCAGCCAGAGCAGGCTGCCGGCCATCAGCAGGGCACTGACCGCCAGCGGCAACAGCAGCAGCACCCCGGCCAGCAGCGTGCGACGACCCAGCCGCGCCGGCCACAGCGCCAGGCTGCTCACCGACAACAGGCCCAGGGCGAAGACCAGCGGCCACGGCGCACGCCGGATGACGGCCCGGCTCTGCAGCGCATCGAAGGCCTGCGCGTGAAACAGGACGGCCGGCAGCGTCGCATGCCGCGCGGCCAGCGGCGTGTTGAGTTCGCCGCCCAGTCCGCTGGCGGTGACGCCGATGAACACCGCGCGCCCGCGCACCCCATCCAGCGCCGAGGTCGCAACGGGCCACTGCAGGGCCTGCGCAAAGGACAGCATCGGCACGCCAGTCGTTCGCGGCAGCAGGATCTCTTCGTCGCGCACCCAGAGGCGGTCCAGTGGCGCAGCCGTGGGCGGTGCACGGGGAGCGGCGGCGTCCTCCAGCAGCGCCGCGGCCAGCGCCGGCAGATCGGCTCGGCCCGTGCCGGCACGCCGGTAGAAGCTGCGCGACTGGCCGTCCAGGTCGATCTCCACGTCCACATGCCCGAGTCGGGCGCCGGTCTGCGGCAGCTCAGGCGCTGCCGCCTGGATGCGGCCTTCGGCATCGCGCACCGGTGCGACGGCCAGCACCACGCGGCCATGATCCGAAAAGCGGGCCATGGCCGCGGCCAGCGCGGCATCGCCGCCAGGGTCGGCGCGGTCGGGTTCGGAAAACAGCACGGCGACGGCGATCCCGCTCGCCCCGGCCTCGCGCAGGCGGTCGATCATGGCCGCGAATACCGAGCGTGACCAGGGCCAGCGACCCAGCGCCGCCAGGCTCGCATCGTCGATGGCCAGCACCAGCGGCGCCGTCGGCGACGGCGCGCGCTCGGGCAGCAGCAGGTCGTAGGCCAGCAGGTCGAGCCGCTGTACCAGGGCCGGCGGCAGCCAGGTCAGCAGCCAAGCCGCGGCCGCCCCGGCCAGCCACCAGGCCGTGCGTCGCAACAGCCAGCGCGTGGCCTGATGCCAGGACGGCGCGTCCGGCGTCAGAACATCAGCAGCGCGGGGATCAGCAGCCACAGGGCCCTCCAGTACGGCGATGGCGCCTCGGGCACGGTGAAAGTCTGGGGGGCGCCCCACGGTCCGGCGAAGCCATCGGCGCCGATGGCCTGCACGCGCACCTGGTAGATGCCGGGGGCCAGGTCCTGCAAGGCGTATTGCGGCGTCTCGGTTTCCGCGTCCAGGATCGGTGCGCCGAAGGCCGCTTCGCGCGCAATCTGGAACCGGTAGCGTGCCGCCTGCGGCTGGGCCGACCAGCGCAAGATGAGACGACCTTCCTCCACCGGCGCGATGGCCACGTCCGGCCCGGGCAGCACGCGGCGAAACGCCTGCGCGTCGCCCCACGGCCCCTGGCCCTTCTGCGGATCGACGGCGGCCACGCGCCAGCGGTAGGCGCCGACCGGCAGATCCAGTCCCGCCTGCGCCGTGCCCCGCGGCACGTCCTGCGCATCCACCGGCTCAACGAAAGCGGGTGCCCCGTCGCCGGCGGCCAGTTGCAGCCGGTAGCTCAGCCGCGGGTCCCCTTCGGTCCAGCGGAACCTGGGCCGTGCGGTCGTGAGGACCGCGTCGGGTGCCGGCTCGATGAGCAGCGGGGGCGCTGGCCGGGCATGGACCTGCAGCGCGCGTTCGGCCGACAGCCCCTCCAGTCCCTGGGCGTCGATGGCGCGCACGCGCAGCACGTGGCTGCCGTCTTCGAGTTCGCGCGCGCGAACCCGTGCCGCCAGGGTGGTTTCGTCGGACGTGACCACCTCGAACCGTGCGTCGGGCGCGACCTGCGTACGGTAGGCGACAGCGCCCGCCAGCGGTGCCACGGGCAGATCGACCGGCAGGCGTTCGATGCGCGCCGGCAGCCCGTCCAGGTTCGGCGCCGCCAGCAGCGCCACCGGCGGCGCAGGCGCGGCACCCGTTCGGGAAACATTGCCCTGCAAGGCCTGGGGAGTGGCCTCGCCGGTGCGATTGGCCACGTTGACCGCACCTTCGAGTACTTCCGTGCGCAGCACTCCGGCCGCGCTGTCGAAGGACAGCCGAAAGGCGGTGCCGCGCACCGCCGCCGTGGCCGCGGGTGTGCGGATCTCGAAGCGCCCGCCGGTATTGCCCAGCGGCGTAACCTGGTTCTCCAGGCTGCCGCGCATCAGCTCGATCGAGATGAGGCTGGTCTGGCCAAGCGCGCTGGCCTGGGTCTGGCGCAGCAGCAGCTCCGAATCGCGGCGCATCAGCACCCGGGAGCCGTCGGCGAACTGCAGCGTCGCGCTGCCATCCGCGCCGGTGCGAAGACGGGCCGGCGCACGCAGCATGGCACCGGGCTCGGCGGGGTGCTCGGCCGCATTGCCTCCGGATTGCACGCTCGTCGCACCGTATGCCGCCAGCAGCCGGACCTGGGCCGTCTCGAGCTTCAGCCAGGCCTGCGGAATGCGCAGTCGCGTGCCGGGCAGGATGCGGCGGTCGTCCGGGATGTGGTTGAGCGCGAGCAGCGGCGCACCCAGCGCCATGTGCCGGAGATAACGCTGGGCAAGGTTCCAGGGATGGTCACCTGGCTGGACCGTGTAGATGAAGTCGGCCGCCGAGACATTGTTGCAAAGAAAGGACGAAAGCAGGCAGAAGACCAGCCAGCAGGGCAGGCGCGACCAGTGACCCAGCAATCCGTGTTTTGCCATGCGTTTTCCGGCGTGCGGCGCGGCTTGGCGCCGACATCATCGTGAATGATTGTAAAAATGCCGGATTCTGTGCCTTATTTCGCTGGCGTGGTTGTGTGATAAATACCGATGCCGAGCATTTGATGGCTCGGGCTGGTGGATGCGAGCCTTCGGATTCGTCTGTCAACTGAACAAACGATCGAACAAATGGCCCTGCCGGCTTGGCCTGGTCCTCGAAAGGGCCAAGCCAAGCCGGCAGGGCGGGAAAACGCCGGGGCAGGCCCCGGAAGGAAGCGGAGGTCAGGCTGCGAGCGACACCTTGTCCTGGTTGGCGGCCGGCGCCGTCAACAGCTTGATCTCGGCTTCGGCTGAAGCCAGGGCGCTGGCCTTGGCGTCCGGTCCCATGGCCACGCCTTCGGCGCGCACGAAGCGCACATCGGTCACCCCGAGGAAGCCGAACAGCACCGACAGGTAACTTTCCTGGTGTTCCATGGCGCGGCCGCCTTCGCTGTTGGAATAGACGCCACCGCGGCCGATGGCCACGATCACCGTCTTGCCGCCGGCCAGACCGACCGGGCCCTTGTCGGTGTACTTGAAGGTGCGGCCGGCCTGGGCGATACGGTCGATCCAGGCCTTGAGCTGGGTCGGGATGGTGAAGTTGTAGAGCGGCGCGCCGATGACGACGACGTCGGCGTCCAGGAATTGCCGGACCAGCGCTTCGGAGACCGCGTTCTCCTGGCGTTGCACGTCGCTCAGATCGGCATGGTCGGCGCCCAGGCGGAAGCCGAGCGAGTCCATGGACAGATGGCTGGGCGCGTCGGTGGCCAGGTCCAGTCGCTGCACGGCAGTGCCCGGGTGGCTGGCCTGCCATTCGGTGACGATGCGTTGGGTGAGCACGCGAGTGACGGAGTTTTCGCCGAGGACGCTGGAATCGATGTGGAGCAGTTGCATGACAGACCTTTCAAGGTGGTGGAAGCCACGGTGCGTGGCCATGGATTAATTGTGAGGTCGATCCAATCTTCCGATAAGAGCCTGAAACTGCACTAGATTGTCCTGTTGATGAGACAATTGAGCCGTTAAAGGAGCCCTTATGCAGGATCTGAACGACATGTTTTATTTCGCCGAGGTGGTCGAGCAGGGCAGTTTCGCGGCCGCCGGCCGGGCGCTGGGCCTGCCGAAATCCCGGCTTTCACGCCGCGTGGCCGAGCTCGAGACCCGGCTCGGCGTGCGGCTGTTGCAGCGCACCACGCGCAAGCTCTCGCTGACCGACGTGGGCGAGGTGTACTTCCGCCACTGCGCAGCCATGCGCACCGAGGCCAGCGCCGCCGACGAGGCCGTGCTGCGCGTGCAGGCGGAGCCGCGCGGCACCGTGCGCGTGACCTGCCCGGTCACGCTGGCGCAGGGCGTGCTGGGCGAAAAGCTGCCTTTGTTCATGGCCCGGCATCCGCAAGTGCGCATCGAGATGGAAGTCACCAACCGCGTGGTCGACCTGGTGGAGGAGGGCGTGGACGTGGCGCTGCGGGTACGCACCAACCTCGACGGCAGCGCGAGCCTCGTGGTGAAGCGGCTGTCCGTGTCGACCGGGCTGCTGGTGGCCAGCCCCGAACAGCTCGCGCGGCAGGGCCATCCGCAGAGTCCGGCGGACCTGCAACGGCTGGACACCATCGCCATGTCGGCGGTGGACGGCCGCTCGTCGCTCAAGCTGGTCGGCCCGGAAGGGGCCGAATACACCTGGGTGCACCATCCACGTCTTGTGGCCGATGACCTGCTCACGCTCAAGCTATCGGCCCTGAGGGGGGTCGGCGCCACATTCCTGCCCGACTACATGTGCAGTGCCGAAATCGCCGACGGTCGGCTGCACCGGCTACTGCCGGGCTGGTCGCTGCCACCCGGAGTGCTGCACGCGGTGTTCCCGTCGCGCCGCGGCCTGGTGCCGGCCGTGCGGACATTCCTCGATTTCCTCGGCGAATCGCAGCTCGTGGGTTGAGCATCGGCGGTTCTTTATGCTCAATCGAAGCTATGCAAACAAGAATAGAGTCGTTTGAGTTTTAACGCGGCTTCTCCACAATCGGCGCAACCAAGCATCCAGAGGAGAACCAGCATGCCAACATTGCGACTCGGCGACACCGCACCCGACTTCACCCAGGACTCGACCGCGGGTCCGATCTCCTTTCATGAATGGATCGGCAACGACTGGGCGGTGCTGTTCTCGCACCCGGCCGATTTCACGCCGGTGTGCACCACCGAACTCGGCAAGACCGCAGCGCTCGCGGGCGAATTCGCCAAACGCGGCGTCAAGCCGATCGCAGTCAGCGTCGATACGCTCGAGTCCCACGGCAAATGGGTACCGGACATCAACGACACGCAGGACACCGAGGTCGACTTCCCCATCCTCGCCGATGCGGACCGCAAGGTCGCCACGCTCTACGACATGATCCACCCGAACGCGCTCGCGAATGCCACGGTGCGCAGCGTGTTCATCATCGACCCGAAGAAGACCATCCGCACCACCTTCACCTACCCGGCCAGCACCGGACGCAACTTCGACGAGATCCTGCGCGTCATCGATTCGCTGCAGCTCACCGACAGCCACAAGGTGGCCACGCCGGCCAACTGGCAAGACGGCGACGACGTCGTGATCCTGCCGAGCCTGCAGGACCCGACCGAACTGGCCCAGCGCTTCCCCAAGGGTTTCAACGCCGTGCGGCCCTACCTGCGCGTCACGCCGCAGCCCAACAAGTGAACGAGGCCGTCTGCTGACCAAGGTGAATGCTGTGCGCATCCTGATGGTGCCGGGCTGGCGCAACTCGGGCCCGGGCCACTGGCAAAGCCTTTGGACCGACCGTCTCGCCGCCGTTGAGCGCGTCGAGCAGGACAACTGGGTGGTGCCGTCGAAGGATGCCTGGGTCGGCACGCTGGCACGGGCGATCCTGGCGTCGCCCGCGCCGGTGGTCGTCGTGGCCCACAGCCTGGGCTGCATCGCCACCACCCACCTGCCGCCGGAAGCCGCGAACCGGATCCAGGGCGCGCTGCTGGTCGCGCCGGCTGATCCGGAACGCCGCTCGGTGCTCAGCGATTTCGCGCCCGTGCCTTACCAGAAGCTGCCCTACCGCAGCGTGCTCGTGGCCAGCAGCAACGACCCGTACTGCCCGGTGCGCCTGGCCGGTGCCTATGCGCGCGCCTGGGGCAGCGAATTCGTGCGGCTGCAGGACGCCGGCCACATCAATGTCGAGTCGGGTTTTGGCGAATGGCCGCTCGGCCTGGCGCTGCTGCAATCCCTGGCTGGGACCGATGCTCCTTTGCCGCTGAGGGCGCAGGATGCGACTCTCGGCGAAAATCCACCGTCTTCTTTTTCTCAATCCGCTGAAACCGCATGAAAAACAATATCGCTTCCCTTCTTGCCGGCGCGTTGCTGGCCGCCTCCGTGGTGGGCTCGGGCCTGGCTTCGGCGCAGACCACCACGCTGCTCAACGGCTCCTATGACGTGGCGCGCGAGTTCTACAAGGACTACAACGCCGCCTTCGTGGCCAACTACAAGAAGACCACTGGCAAGGATGTGAAGATCGATCAGTCGCACGCGGGCTCCAGCGCCATCGCACGTTCCGTGGCCGAGGGGCTGGACGCCGACGTGGTGACCATGAACACCTCGACCGACATCGACTTCCTGGCCGACAAGGGCGTGGTCGCCAAGGACTGGAACAAGAAGTTCCCAGGCAATGCCTCGCCCACCACCTCGACCATGCTGTTTCTCACGCGCAACGGCAACCCCAAGGGCATCAAGGACTGGGACGACCTGATCAAACCCGGCGTGCAGGTGGTGGTGGTGAACCCCAAGACCGGAGGCAACGGCCGTTACGCCTACCTCGGCGCCTGGGGTCATGTGCGCGCCAAAGGCGGCACCGATGCGCAGGCCGCGGAATTCGTGGCCAAGCTCTACAAGAACGTGCCGGTGCTGGCCTCGGGTGGCCGCGCCGCCACCACCACCTTCCTGCAACGCAACATCGGCGACGTGCTGATCACCTTCGAATCCGAAGTGGTGTCCATCAACCGCGAATTCGGCGAAGGCAAGGTCGATGCGGTGTACCCGAGCACCAGCGTGCTGGCCGAGAACCCGGTCGCGGTCGTGGAGCGCACGGTGGCCAAGAAGGGCACGGGCGAACTGGCCAAGGCCTACCTGGACTACCTGTACTCGGACGAAGGCCAGGAAATCGCCGCCAAGCATGCCCTGCGTCCGCGCTCGGAAGCCGTGCTGAAGCGCCATGCCGATGTCTTCAAGCCGATCAAGCTGTTCACGGTGGAAGAATATTTCGGCGGTCTGGCCCAGGCGCAGAAGGTGCACTTCAACGACGGTGGCCAGTTCGACAAGCTGTACACCGCGCCGAAATAAAGTGGCGGCGGTCATTTCTGCGGCGGCGCCGCTGGCGGCGGTCGGCGGCGCGCGCGGCGCGAAGCGGGTGCTGCCCGGTTTCGGGTTGACGCTCGGCTACACGCTGTTCTATCTGAGCGTGATCGTGCTGATTCCGCTCTCGGCGCTGTTCTTCAAGACCTTCACGCTGACCTGGGAGCAATTCTGGTCCGCGGTGACCGGGCCGCGCGTGCTCGCGTCCTACCGGCTGACCTTCGGCGCGTCGCTGTTCGCGGCCGTGGTGAACCTGGTATTCGGCCTGCTCGTGGCCTGGGTGCTGGTGCGCTACAAGTTCCCGGGCAAGAAGATCGTCGATGCGCTGGTGGACCTGCCTTTCGCCTTGCCCACGGCCGTGGCCGGCATCTCGCTCACGGCGCTGCTGGCCGGCAACGGCTGGCTCGGCCAGTACCTGGAGCCGATGGGCATCAAACTCGCGTTCACGCCGGCCGGCGTGGTCATCGCGCTGATCTTCATCGGCCTGCCTTTCGTGGTGCGCACGGTGCAGCCGGTGCTCGAGGACGCGGAAAAGGAACTCGAAGAAGCCGCCACCTCGCTCGGCGCCACGCGTTTCCAGATCTTCTACAAGGTGATCCTGCCGCACATCCTGCCCGCGCTGATGACGGGTTTCGCCATGGCCTTCGCGCGCGGCATCGGCGAGTACGGCTCGGTGATCTTCATCGCCGGCAACATGCCCATGATCTCCGAAATCACGCCGTTGATCATCATCGGCAAACTCGAGCAGTACGACTACGCGGGTGCGACCGCCGTGGCGGTGGTGATGCTGTTCTTTTCGTTTGTGCTGCTGCTGGTGATCAACGCGCTGCAGGCCTGGCAACGCAGCCGTACGGGGACGAAGTCATGAGCGGGGCGACTCAACCGATTCGCCGCGCGAAAGCCGGCACCACGGAAGCGCCGTGGGTCAAGTGGACGCTCATCGGCATCGCGCTGGTGTTCCTGTTCCTGTTCCTGGTGCTGCCGCTGGCCGCGGTGTTCACCGAGGCGCTGAGGAAGGGCTTTGGCGCGTATTTCGAGGCGCTGGCCGAGCCCGATGCCTGGTCGGCGATCAAGCTGACCCTGCTGGCGACGGCGATCGCCGTGCCGTTGAACCTGGTGTTCGGCGTGGCGGCTTCCTGGGCCATCGCCAAGTACGAGTTCAGGGGCAAATCCTTCCTGACGACGCTGGTCGACCTGCCGTTTTCCGTATCGCCGGTGGTGGCGGGCCTGGTGTACGTGCTGCTCTTCGGCGCCAACGGATGGATCGGCCCCTGGCTGCAATCGCACGACATCAAGATCATCTTCGCCGTGCCGGGCATTGTGCTGGCGACCGTGTTCGTGACTTTCCCGTTCATCGCGCGCGAGCTGATCCCGCTGATGCAGGCCCAGGGCAACGACGAGGAGCAGGCCGCCATCGTGCTCGGCGCGACCGGCTGGCAGACCTTCTGGCACGTGACGCTGCCCAACATCAAGTGGGGCCTGCTGTACGGCGTGATCCTGACCAACGCGCGCGCCATGGGCGAATTCGGCGCGGTGTCGGTGGTCTCGGGCCACATCCGCGGCCAGACCAATACCTTGCCGCTGCACGTGGAGATCCTCTACAACGAATACCAGTCGGTGGCCGCGTTCGCGGTGGCCTCGCTGCTGGCCATCCTGGCGCTGGTGACCCTGGTCATTAAATCGGTGTCCGAGTGGCGCATCGAGCGAGAACTCAAAGCCATCGCCGAACTTCCGCCCGAGCGTCCGCGAGAACCATGAAACACCCCCAGATTGCTCACTTCGTGTAGCGCCCACCCCCTTGCAGGGGGCAACACCAGCGGCCCGGCAAAGCCGGTTCCGCGGTGTTCCTGGAAAAGTCAAGAAAGAGCCATCCCATGAGCATCGAAATCCGCAACGTCAGCAAACAATTCGGCACGTTCCAGGCCCTGGGCGACGTGAGCCTGGACATCGCATCCGGCGAACTGGTCGCGCTGCTCGGCCCGTCGGGCTGCGGCAAGACCACGCTGTTGCGCATCATTGCCGGCCTGGAGACGGCCGATCGCGGCAGCATCCTGTTCTCGGGCGAGGACACCACCGACGTGCACGTGCGCGAGCGCCAGGTCGGCTTCGTGTTCCAGCACTATGCGCTGTTCCGCCACATGACGGTGTTCGAAAACGTGGCCTTCGGCCTGCGCGTGAAGCCGCGCGGCCAGCGCCCGCCCGAGGCGCAGATCAAGCAGAAGGTGACGGACCTGTTGAAGCTGGTGCAGCTCGACTGGCTGGCCGACCGCTACCCGTCGCAGCTCTCGGGCGGCCAGCGCCAGCGCATCGCCCTGGCGCGCGCGCTGGCCGTGGAGCCCAAGGTGCTGCTGCTCGACGAACCCTTCGGCGCGCTCGATGCCAAGGTGCGCAAGGAGCTGCGCCGCTGGCTGCGCCGGCTGCACGACGACCTGCACGTCACCAGTATCTTCGTGACCCACGACCAGGAGGAGGCCCTGGAAGTCGCCGACCGGGTGGTGCTGATGAACCAGGGCAAGATCGAGCAGATCGGCTCGCCCCAGCAGGTCTGGGACCATCCGGCCAGTCCGTTCGTCTACGGCTTCCTCGGCGACGTGAACCTGTTCCACGGTCGCGCCCACGAGGGCGAGGTGCACCTCGAGGGCCTGCGCTTCGACGCACCCGAGCACCAGGGTGCGCAGGACGCCAAGGCCTTCGCCTATGTCCGCCCGCACGATCTCGACGTGCAGCGTTATTCGCCGGGCGCGCACCTCGACATCCACGGGCGGCCGAACGGCATCGTGGTGCAGTTGACGCGTGCCATCGTCATCGGACCGATCGCTCGGCTGGAACTTACGCCGCTGGACGAGCACAAACGCACCGACAATCCGTCGGATGACCATTTGATTGAGGCGCAGATTCCGTCGCAGCAATTCAAGGACATGGGGTTGAAGGAGGGCGAGACGCTGGTGGTCACACCGCGCCATGCCAAGGTGTTTGTGGAGGACGCCCAGTCGCTCACGTTCGATATCTGAACGCGGCCGCGGGCAGCCACTTCGAAGACGCCCCTCGCGGGCGTTTTTTCATGCCGCGGGGCTGTCCCGGGCCGAGGTGGTTTTTTATGGAAAGAACGGAATGCTGCTGAACTGGATGGATCGGGCGCCGCGGCGCGTGTTGTTGCTGATCAGCGTGGGCTGCCTGGCCTTGCTGGGCTTCGGGCTGTACCTGCAGCATGTGGTCGGGCTGGAGCCGTGCCCGATGTGCATCGTGCAGCGTTATGCTCTTCTTTTGGTAGCAATCATCGCCGGATTGACGGCGCTGAGCGGCAAAAAGGGCATGCAGATTTTCGGCATCGTGCTGCTGCTGCTGGTGGCGGGTTTCGGCGCCTTCGTGGCGGCGCGGCAGAGCTGGCTGCAGTGGTATCCGCCCGAGGTGGCCACCTGCGGCCGCGACCTGTACGGCATGATCGAAACCTTTCCGCTGAAGCGGGCGATCCCGATGATCTTCAAGGGCGGCGGCGACTGCACGGCGATCGACTGGACCTTCCTGGGCGGCTCCATCGCGAACTGGTCCTTCGTCTGCTTCGTGGCGATCGTCGTGGTGGGCCTGACGCTGCTGGTGCGCCGCGCCGGTACGCGCAGCCGTTACTGATCCGCCTCAGTCGAGCGGCGGCTGGGCATCCAGGGGGGTCGCCATCGCGTCGTCCTCTCCTGGGTCCGAGGCACATTCGAGGCGCGCGCGTCCTTTGCGCTTGGCCTGGTACAAGGCCGTGTCGGCGCGCTCCACCAGCGCGTCCGGCAGGCTGCCCAGGCGCGGCACCATGCTGGCCAGGCCGATGCTGATCGTGAGCCAGGCCGCCTCCGGCGAGGACGGCGACCGCGGCGACGCCGGGTGCGGGATGCGCGCCTGTTCGAGCCGGTCGAGGCAGCGCTGGGCCACCACCAGCGCGTCCTGTGTCGTGCTGCCCGGCAGCAGGATGCAGAACTCCTCCCCGCCGTAGCGCGCCAGCAACTCACCCGGGCGCCAGGCGCAGCGTGCCAGGATGTGTGCCACGTCGCGCAGGCAGGCGTCGCCGCTCTGGTGGCCGAGTGCGTCGTTGAAGGCCTTGAAGTGGTCGATGTCGATCATCAGCAGCGCCACCGGCAGCTGCTGGCGCACGCTGCGCGGCCATTCGCCAGCGATCGCCTGGTCGAAACGCCGGCGGTTGGCCACGCCGGTGAGGCCGTCGGTCAGCGAGAGTTCGGCCAGCCGCGCATTGGCGCGCTCCAATTCCAGCTGTACGGTCATGCGTTCGGTCGTGTCCTGGATGGTGCCGACCAGTCGCCGCGGCCGGCCGTCATGGCGCACCACTTCGCAACGGGAACGCACCCAGATGCGGCGGCCGAGCACGGTGGTCATGGGCAGCTCCATGTCCCAGGGCTGACCATCCTCGATGGCGTGCTGCAGCGCCGACTCGAGCCGCGCGCGGTCCTTGGCGGCATAACCGTCCAGCGCCTGCGTCAGGCTCAGCGGCCTGTGCCCGTCGTCGTGGGCGTCCATGTCGTAGATGCGGTAGACCTCGTCGGTCCACACCGGCACGCCGTCGGGCAGGTCGAGTTCCCAGCCGCCCACGCGGGCCAGCTCGCCGGTGCGGCGCTGCAGCGCCAGGGCGTCGGCGAGGGCGGCCTCGGTCTGCTTGCGCGCGCTGACGTCGCGGAAGATGCCGACCAGGCGCAGCGGCCGGTCTGCCGCATCGCGCGCCACGACCTCGGCACGCATGTGGATGTAGATGTGGTGGCCGGCGGCATGGCGCACCCGGTATTCGAGGTCCGCGGTCTGGAATTCGCAGCGCAGCAGCGCCGCCTGCACCGCAGCGACCTCGGCCGCATCCTCGGGATGGCGCAGCGCTTCCCACTCGGGCGCCGCCAGCGGGGGCGCGTCCGCGGCGCGGCCCAGCAGCGCGTGGCCGAGCGGATTGAGGATCACGCGGCCGCTGGGCAGGTGCCAGTCGAGCAGGCCGATGTTGCCGCTCTGCATGGCCAGCTCCAGGCGCTGCGCCGTCTCGCGCTGGGCGGCCTGCACCGCCGTCTCCGCCGCGGCCAACGCGCGGCGCCGCGCCTGATGGAAGAACAGCGCCAGCGCCGCGGTGACCAGTAGCAGGCACCAGAAGAACGCATAGACCATCGCCTGTTCGCGCCAGGCGGCGTAGATGCCCGACAGCGGCCGCGCCACGGTGATGACCAGCGGCTTGTCCAGGTGCAGCATGGGCGGTGTGACGCTGCGCAGCGCCAACATGCGTGGCTGCCGGTTGTCTTCCGCGGTTTCCTCGTAGACGGCGGCGGCGGTACCGCTTTCGCGGTGGCGTGTGAAAGGCGAGCCCGCGGCGTTCTGGCTGGTGCCCACGGCGCGCGCGTAGGAAGGGGTGATCAGGAAGACCTGGCCGTCGGCGTGCGAGAGGCTGACCGACATGTCCGGCGCATAGACCACGGAGCGCGCCAGGATCTCGAAGTACGACTGGTCCAGCACCGCCGTGGCGATGCCGGCGAAACGGCCGTCCGTGCCGGTGACGCTCTTGCTCAGGTTGATCACATAGTTGCCGCGGATCGACAGATAGGGCGGCGACACGTAGACCAGCGCGTCGTCCGGGTGGTCGCGCACCGTGGTGAAGTAGAGACGCTCCCTGGCGTCACGTCCGATGAGGTTCTTCTGTTCGGCCATCAGCACGAGGCCATGGCGGTCGACCACATAGAGGGCCCGCACGCCGGGCATCGCGTCGCTCAGGCTCTTGAGTCGGCGCGCCTCCTTGTCGGCATCGATGACTTGGTTGCCCGCTTGCTGGGCGTTCAACTCGGTCCGCATGCCGATGAGCACGCTGTCGACGGCCTGCAGCTGGCGCACCAGGTTTTCCTCGATGACCCGGGCCTGGGTCTGCAGCCGGTTGCGTTCGCGCTCGCCGGTGCTGGCCCGGTCTTCCCAGATGACGAAGGCCAGCGCGGCGGTGAGCAGCAGCAGGCCCAGCGCCAGCGCCAGCCACTCGTTGCGCTGGCGACGCTGCGCCGGCGTCGCGTGGGACGCGGACCCGGCGGGGATGAGATCGGCCAACTTCAATGCGGTGCTTTCAGGTGTCGGACCGGGCGGCTGCGCCGAAGGAGTGCATAGGCACGGGAATATACGCTGTGGCCGTGAACGGCGGCCTCGCGCAAAATCCTTCGCGCGGTGCGGGTGATTTTCACCCAGGTCCGCGCGGCCCCCCGACATTTGTCAAAGTGTAAATTGATGGTAATCTGGGTGACTCGATGCCATGCCGCCCGGATGACAGCAAGCTGGGCATGGCACTTCTTACAGGATGTGATATGGCGATGGACCTCGTCGGCGACCTGCTCGGCCGACTCGATCAACTCAATGCAATCGGCGCCGCGCTGTCCAAGGAGCGCAACATCGACGCGCTGCTCGAAGGCATCCTGATCGCCGCCAAGAACATCACCCACGCCGACGGCGGCACGCTCTATCGCATGACCGAGGACGGCAGTGCGCTGCGCTTCGAGATCATGCGCACCAACTCGCTGGACCTGTTCATGGGCGGCACCACCGGGCGCAGCATCGACTTCCCGCCGCTGCAACTGATCAACGCCGAGGGTGAATTCAACGATTCCATGGTGGCCACCTACGCCGCCATCCACGACCGCACGGTGAACATCGCCGATGCCTACGTCGAGGCCGGTTTCGATTTCTCCGGCACCCGGCGTTTCGACGAACGCACCGGCTACCGCTCGCAATCCTTCCTCACCGTGCCGATGAAAAACCACGATGGCGAAGTCATCGGCGTGTTACAACTCATCAATGCGCAGGAACCCGACTTGAGCCGGGTGGTGACGTTCTCCGAGGCCGACCAGCGCCTGGTCGAGTCGCTGGCCTCTCAGGCGGCGATCGCGCTGAGCAACCGGCAGCTGGTGAACCAGCTCGAAGACCTGTTCGAATCCTTCATCAAGCTGATCAACATGGCGATCGACGACAAGTCGCCGTACACGGCTGGCCATTGCGCGCGCGTGCCGGAGCTCACGATGATGCTCGCCGAGGCCGTGGACGCGTCGGTCGATGGCCCGTATGCCGGCTTCAAGATGAGCGATCGCGACCGCTACGAGCTCAAGATCGCCGGCCTGCTGCACGACTGCGGCAAGATCTCCACGCCGGTGCACGTGGTCGACAAGGCCACCAAGCTGCAGACCCTGTACGACCGCATCGACCTGGTCGACACCCGTTTCGAGGTACTCCGGCGCGACGCCGAGATCGCCGCGCTGCGCGCCCAGCTCGCACTGCGCCCCTCCGTGGACGCAGCCGCCGAGGCAGCGCTCGACGCCGAGCGCGATGCCGCCGTGGCCGGCCTGCACGCCGACCGGGCGTTTCTGCGCGGGGTGAACAGCGGTGAGTCGGTGATGACCGACGCCATCATCCAGCGCGTGCGCGACATCGGCATCGGCCGCCAATGGTGCGGGCCGGCCGGCGAGCCGCAGTCCTTCCTGTCCGACGACGAGCTGGAAAACCTGTCGATCCGCCGCGGCACGCTCAACGCCCGGGAGCGCGACGTGATCAACCACCATATCGTCGCCACCAACCGCATGCTCGGCCAGGTGCCGTGGCCCAAGCACCTGAAGAACGTGCCCGAATACGCGGGTGGCCACCATGAACGCATGGACGGCCGGGGTTATCCCAACGGCCTCACCCGCCACCAGATGTCGCTGCAGGCGCGCATGCTCGGCATTGCCGACATCTTCGAAGCGCTCACCGCCCACGACCGGCCGTACAAGCCCGGCATGAAGCTGTCCAAGGCGCTGGAGATCATGGTGCGCTTCAACAAGAACGGGCACATCGACCCCGACCTGTTCGACGTGTTCATGCGCCAGAAGGTGTACCGCACCTATGCCGACGCCTTCCTGGACCCGGAGCAGGTCGATATTCCGACGGACTACAACCCGCCGGGTTACCCCGCCGCCACGACGGCGCAAGCCCCTGCCGACACCGAAGTGCCCACCGAGCCGACGCCGCTTTCCCCGCTGCCCGCCTAGCCCGGGCGGGCGGGCGCGACACCGGCTCACACCAGCTTCTTGACCAGCACCTGGCTCTTGCGGTCCCAGTTGTACTTGCGCTTGCGGGCCTCGGGCAGCCAGTCGGGCTCGGTCGGCACGAAGCCGCGCTTGATGAACCAGTGCATGGTGCGGGTCGTCAGCACGAAGATGCTTTCCAGGCCCGCGGCGCGGGCGCGCTGCTCGATGCGCTTGAGCAGCTTTTCACCGTCCCCCGTGCCCTGGCTTTGCGGCGACACCGTGACGGCGGCCATCTCGGCGGTCCTGGCCTCGGGATAGGGGTAGAGCGCCGCGCAGCCGAAGATGACGCCGTCATGCTCGATGATGGTGTAGGTCTGGATGTCGCGTTCGATCTCGGTGCGGTCGCGCTTGACCAGCGTCCCGTCTTTTTCGAACGGCTCGATCAGCTGCAGGATGCCACCCACGTCGTCGATGGTGGCTTCGCGCAGCTCTTCGAGTTTCTCGTCGATCACCATGGTGCCGATGCCGTCGTGCACATACACCTCCAGCAGCAGCGAGCCGTCCACCGCGAACGGCAGGATGTGGCTGCGCTCCACGCCCGCCTGGCACGCCTTGATGCAATGTTGCAGGTAAAAGCCGGTGTCCGTCGGCTGCTGGGCCGTGGGCAGGGTGGCCATCAGCTTCTGTGCCGCGGCCAGCGGCAGCTCGGTGTCGATCGGGTTGTCGTCGCCCTTGGGCTCGCCCGGCTGCATGCGGATGCCGGGGACTTCGGTCAGGAAAATCAGCTTGTCGGCGCGCAGCGCGATGGCCACGCTGGTCGCCACTTCTTCCATCGCCAGGTTGAAGGCCTCGCCGGTGGGCGAAAAACCGAACGGCGACAGCAGCACCAGCGCGCCCATGTCCAGCGTGCGCTGGATGCCGCCCACGTCCACCTTGCGGACGACGCCCGAGTGCTGAAAGTCCACGCCGTCCATGATGCCGACGGGCCGCGCGGTCAGGAAATTGCCCGAGATCACGCGCACCGTGGCACCCGCCATCGGCGTGTTGGGCAGGCCCTGGCTGAAAGCCGCCTCGATCTCGTAGCGCAACTGGCCCGCCGCTTCCTGCGCGCAGTCGAGCGCCACCGAATCGGTGATGCGGATGCCATGCGAGTACCTGGCCTCATGCCCCTTGGCGGCCAGCTGTTCGTTGACCTGCGGACGAAAGCCGTGCACCAGCACGATCTTCACGCCCATGGCCTGGATCAAGGCCAGATCCTGCGCAATACTCTGCAGCTTGCCCGCGGCAATCGCCTCTCCGGTCAAACCGATCACGAACGTCTGGTTGCGAAACTTGTGGATGTAGGGCGCAACCGAACGAAACCAGGGCACGAAGGTGAAGTTGAAAACGGCGGACATTGCGGTGGGGCGGGTAAGGAATGTGGCAGGCTGGGATAATCCGCGATTGTCCCCGATGTTTTTGACTGCGAAATTTTCACCTTGTCCGTCCCTGCCGCCACCTCTCCTGCCGTTGTTGCACCGCTGAAGATCGATTTTCCCGAGACCCTGCCCGTCTCGGGCAAGCGCGAGGAAATCATGGCGGCCATCGCGGCGCACCAGGTGGTCATCGTCTGCGGCGAGACCGGCTCGGGCAAGACCACGCAGTTGCCCAAGATCGCGCTGGCCATGGGCCGCGGCAAATGCAACCATCCTGGCCAGAAGGGCCATCTGATCGGCCATACCCAGCCGCGCCGCATCGCCGCGAGTTCCGTGGCCAAGCGCATCGCCGAAGAATTGAAAACGCCGCTGGGCGAGGTGGTCGGCTTCAAGGTGCGCTTCCAGGACCGGCTGAGCCGCGACGCCTCGGTCAAGCTGATGACCGACGGCATCCTGCTGGCCGAGACGCAGACCGATCCGCTGCTGCTGGCCTATGACACCCTGATCATCGACGAGGCGCACGAGCGCAGCCTGAACATCGATTTCCTGCTGGGCTACCTGCGTCAGATCCTGCCGCGCCGGCCGGACCTGAAGATCATCGTGACCTCGGCCACGATCGATGCGGAGCGGTTTGCCAAGCATTTCGAATCGGCGAAGGGGCCCGCGCCGGTGTTGTACGTGTCCGGTCGCATGTTCCCCGTCGAGCAGCGCTACCGCCCTTTCGAGGAAAGCCGCGACTACGGCTTGAACGACGCGATCGCCGACGGCGTGGACGAACTCTGGCGCGACCCGCACAACGCCGGCGACATCCTGGTCTTCCTGCCGGGCGAGCGCGAGATCCGCGAGGCCGCCGACCACCTGCGCAAGCACCTGGCGCACCAGCCGGTGTACCGCAGCGCCGAGGTGCTGCCGCTGTTCGCCAGGCTCAGCCCGGCCGAGCAGGATCGCATCTTCGACAACCATGCCGGCGGCCGGCGCGTGGTGCTGGCCACCAACGTGGCCGAGACCTCGCTCACCGTGCCCGGCATCCGATATGTCATCGACGTAGGTACGGCGCGCATCAAGCGCTACAGTTTTAGAAGCAAGGTGGAGCAGTTGCTGGTCGAGCCGGTGAGCCAGTCCTCGGCCAACCAGCGCGCGGGCCGCTGCGGCCGCGTGGCCAACGGCATCTGCATCCGGTTGTACGATGAAGCCGACTTCAACGGCCGGCCACGCTTCACCGACCCCGAAATCCTGCGCAGTTCGCTGGCCGGCGTGATCCTGCGCATGAAGTCGCTGCACCTGGGCATCGTCGAGGACTTCCCTTTCCTCGAGAAACCGCAGGGCAGGGCGATCGCCGACGGCTACCAGTTGCTGGCCGAGCTCGGCGCCGTGGACGAGGCCAACGAACTCACGCCGGTGGGGCGCGAGTTGGCCAAGCTGCCGCTCGACCCGCGCGTGGGCCGCATGATCCTCGAAGCGCGCGAACGCCAGGCGCTCGACGAGGTGCTGGTGATCGCCAGTGCGCTCAGCGTGCAGGACGTGCGCGACCGGCCGATGGACATGCAGACCCAGGCGGACCAGCAGCATGCGAAGTTCGACGACGACAAGAGCGAGTTCAGCGGGTATCTGAATTTGTGGAAGTGGTTGAACGAGGCGCGCGGGGGCGGTACCGTTCAAACGGGCTCGGCCCGCCAGAGTCCTTCGACAAGCTCAGGACGAATGGCCCCTCCCGTTCGCCCTGAGCCTGTCGAAGGGCAGGCCAGCCACAAGCTCAGCAACCGCCAATACGAACAACTGCTGCGGCAAAACTTCATCAACATCCGCCGCGTGCGCGAGTGGCGCGACATCTACAGCCAGCTGCACACGGTCGTCGCCGAGCACAAGTGGAAGCTCAACGACAAGCCGGCGAGCTACGAGCAGATCCATTTGTCGATGCTGGCTGGCCTGCTCGGCAACATCGGCTGGAAGACAGAGGGCGACGAAGTCGCGCAGAGCGAATACCTGGGCGCGCGCGGCATCAAGTTCCACCGCCATCCCGGCGCGCACCTGCGCAAGAAGCCGGGCCGCTGGATCGTGGTGGCCGAACTCGTGGAGACCACGCGCTTGTTCGGCCGCGGCATCGCCAACATCGAGCCGCAATGGGTGGAGCAGGTCGCCGGCCACCTGCTGAAGAAGCAGTTGCTCGATCCGCACTGGGAAAAGAAGGCGGCCGAGGTCACGGCCTTCGAGCGCGCCACACTGTACGGCATCGTCATCTACAGCGGCCGGCGGCAGAACTTCGGCCGGGTCGACCCGGTCGGGGCGCGCGAGATCTTCATCCGCGAAGCCCTGGTCGATGGCCAGTGGGAAACCAGGTTCCCGTTCCTCGCGGCCAACCAGAAACTCATCAAGCAGGTGCAGGACCTGGAGCACAAGGCCCGCCGACAGGATGTGTTGATCGACGACGAACTGATCTACGCCTTCTACGACCAGCAGTTGCCCGCCGATGTGTACGGCGGCGCGAGCTTCGAGCGCTGGTACCGGGAAGCGCAGCAGACGCAGCCCAAGCTGCTGATGCTCACGCGCGAGGAGCTGATGCGCCACGAGGCGGCGGGCATCACCACCAATGCGTTTCCCAAGACCATCCGCCTGGGCGGCGTGGACTGTGCCGCCACCTACCTGCACGAACCCGGCGACGCCAAGGACGGCCTGACCGTGACCGTGCCGCTGTTCGTACTGAACCAGGTCAACGAGGAGCGCTGCGAATGGCTGGTGCCCGGCATGCTGAAGGACAAGATCCAGGCGCTGATCAAGACGCTGCACCAGCGCCCGCGCTCGCGCCTGGTGCCGCTGCCCGACACCGCCACCAAGATGGCCGAGACACTGAACGCGCCCCAAGTCTTCGGCCATGGCGCGCTGGTCGATGCGGTGCTGAAGCTGGTGCGTGCGCAGACCTCGCTGGACATCGTGCGCGCCGACATCAAGGTCGACATGCTGAGCCCGCACCTGTTCATGAACTTCCGCGTCGTCGATGAGCACGGCCGCCAGCTCGGCACGGGCCGCAACATCGGCGCGCTGAAGGCCGAACTCGGCGCGCAGGCGCGCGGGGCGTTCCAGGCACTCGCGGGCCTGAAGCTGGCGGGCTCTGGCGCAGCCACTGCCGTCCCGCAGAGTTCGGCACCAAAACAGCCTTTGGCGCAGGAAGCATCTGCGAGGTCCGCTCCCAAAACAGGAGCAAGCCTATCGACCGTGGCCAGCCAGCGCCATACGAACTGGAGCTTCGGCGAACTGCCCGAGCTGCTCGAAATCCAGAAGGGCGGCCAGACGCTGATCGGCTATCCGGCGCTGATCGACGCCGGTGATGCGGTCACCATCGAAGTCTTCGACGAGCCCGAGGTGGCCGCCGCCAAACACCGTGCCGGCCTGCGCCGCCTGTTCGCGTTGCAGATCAAGGACGCGCTGAAGTACCTCGAGAAAAACATTCCCGACCTGCAGAAGATGGGCGTGGTTTTCATGCAGGTGGGCAGGAATGCCGACGGCTCGGGTGGCGGCACGGTCGAGGAACTGCGCGAACAGATCATCGCCGTGGCGCTGGACCGGGCCTTCCTGCTCGATCCGCTGCCGACCGCGGAGGCCGATTTCAAGCGCCGCATCGAGGAGGGACGCGGCCGCCTCACGCTGATCGCCAACGAGGTGGCGCGGCTCGCGGCCACGATCCTGGCCGAATACGCCACGGCCGCGCGCAAGATCAAGGACACCAAGAGCGCACCCGAGGCCACGGCCGACGCGGCGCAGCAGCTCGCGCGGCTGATGCCCAAGCGCTTTCTCGCCACGACGCCGTGGGGGCCGCTGCAGCACTTCGCGCGCTACCTCAAGGCCATCACATCGCGCCTGGACAAGTACCGTGCCGACCCGGCGCGCGACGCCGCGCGGCTGGCGGAGCTGCGGCCGCAGGAGCAACGCTATTGGCGTCTGGTGGCCGAACGCAAGGGCGTGGCCGACCCGCGCATGCAGGAATTCCGCTGGCTGCTGGAAGAGTTGCGCGTGAGCTTCTTCGCGCAGGAGTTGAAGACGCCCCAGCCAGTCAGCGTGAAACGCCTGGACAAGGCCTGGGGCCAGCTCAACAGCTGATGCCAGAACGCAAATGGCGGCCCGAAGGCCGCCATTGTGCAGGCAGGGGCGCGAAGCCTAGATCTTGCCCATGAGGAGCAGCACGATCAGGATGATCACGACCAGACCCACGCCACCGCTCGGCCCGTAACCCCACGACCGGCTGTGGCCCCAGGTGGGCAGTACGCCGAGCAGGATCAGGATCAGAACGATCAGAAGAATCAGTGAAATGGACATGGCGCTTTCCCTTTGTTGTTTGTGAGCCCATGTTCGGTCCACCGGCATGGCCTGTCAGCCGGTGTCCGCCGCGCGACACGGTCAGGGTTTTCCTACGGGGTGGCATGTGCACCGGTGACTAAGCTTTCCGTTTGCCCGCGGCTTGATGCCAAGCGTGTGCACAACCCAGAACAACGGAGACTTCCTTGACGACACGCCGCCAATTCCTCGCCGCTTCCGCAACCTCGCTCGCCGGCGCCGCCGGTGTGGCCGCGCCGACGCTGGTTCGCGCCCAGGCCTTTCCCTCTCGCCCGATCCGCTACATCTGCCCCTGGCCGGCCGGCGGCTCCACCGATGCGGTGATCCGGTCCATCGCCGACAGCGCGGGCCGTGCGCTCGGCGCCACCATCATCGTCGACAACAAGCCCGGCGCGGGCGGCATGCTGGGTGCGATCGAGCTGGTCAACGCCAAGCCCGACGGCTACACGCTGTCGCAATTGCCGTTCGGCGTGTTCCGGTTCCCGCACATGCAGAAGACCGCCTACGACCCGCTCAAGGACTTCACCTGGATCGCCTGCCTGACCGGCTACACCTTCGGCCTGGTGGTGCCGAGCAGTTCGCCGTTGATGAGCATCAAGGACCTGGTGGACTTCGCCAAGGCCAATCCGGAGAAGTTCACCTACGGCTCGACCGGCACCGGTACCAGCCCGCACCTGGCGGTCGAAGAGTTCGCGCAGCGCGCCGGCATCAAGCTCACCCATGTGCCGTTCAAGGGCAACGCCGACAACATGCAGGCCGTGCTGGGCGGCCACACCATGGCCGCGACCGATGCCACCGGCTGGGGGCCTTATGTCGAATCCGGCAGGCTGCGGCTGCTCGCCACCTACGGCAGCAAACGCACCAAGCGCTGGCCCAACGTGCCCACGCTCGATGAACTCGGCTACAAGACGGTGTCCGACTCGCCGTTCGGCGTGTGCGGGCCCAAGGGCATGGATCCCGCCATCGTGAAGACGCTGCAGGACGGCTTCAAGAAAACCCTGGAAGACCCGAACGTGCTGGCCACCTTCGACAAGTACGACCAGGTCGTCGTCTACAAGGACACCGCGGCCTACACCAGGTACGCCCACGAGACCTTCGCCTCGGAGAAGGCGACGATCGAACGGCTCGGCCTGGCCAACAAGGGCGGCTGAGCCCGGCGCCGGTCAGTCGCCGACCAGCGTCAGCATCGCCCCCACGCTGGCGAGCGCGAGCGGCAACTGCCAGCCGCTGCTGCTGGCCGTTTCGCCTTGTGTGGCCGACACGGTAGGCAGGCGATGGCCGAACTTCGGACGCCGCGCGTCCATGATGCGCGCCGGGCCGAACCGGGCGGACATTCTGGCCGTCACCTCGTGCAGCGGCCCGCTGGCCACCACCGTTTCCACCGCGTCGCCGCGCGACTGCAGCACCGGGCCCAGCGTGGCGAACGCCTTGTCGGCCCATTGCTGGCGCCAGGCCTGGCGCGCGTGCGCCGGCACCCATTTGCTCGCGTGCCGCGTGAGCTTCGGCGCGCAGGCCACGATCACCCACTGGGTGCGGCGTTCGACCAGCAGCATCGGCTGCAATTGCCCCAGCGCGTAGGCGGCGTCGTCGATGTACACGATGATCTTGTCCATGGAATTCTCCTTCTGTGGTGACGGGGCGGAAGCGGCGGAAGTCGTGAGAGGGGTGAAAGCGGTCGAAGCGCTTGAAGCGGCTATTCCGGTCGGCGGGGCGAGGGGATCCGGCGAGTCGGGCACGGCCGCACCTTCGATCGACCCGGTGTGTCCGCGCCGGGCCCGGCGACGGCGTGTGGCCCAGTGGCCGGCGCCCAGCACACCGGCGATTGCGAGGGCGAACACCGCCCAGCGCGCCACCGTGGCGGCCGGTGCCGGCGGCTCGAAGACCGAGGCCAGCAGCGGTTCGTCGACGATCATCTTGGCGGCCGTGTAGGCCAGTACGGCCGAGCCGATCTGCACGATGGCGGGGAAGCGTTCGACGAGCTTGAGCACCATGGTGCTGCCGAACATCACGATGGGCACGCTCACCAGCAGGCCGATGATGACCAGGTCCATGGCACCGTGCGAGGCCCCGGCCACGCCGAGCACGTTGTCCACCCCCATCAGCGCATCGGCGACGACGATGGTGCGCATCGCCCCCCAGAAGGTGCTGGCGACTTCGCCATGCTCTTTCTCGCTGTCCTGCTCGGCCAGCAGCTGGTACGCGATCCACAGCAGGCCGAGACCACCGACGAGCAGCAGCCCGGGGATTTTCAGCAGCCAGACCACGCCCACGGTCATCAGCGAACGCACGACGATGGCGCCGAGTGCGCCGAAGAAAATGGCTTTTTTCTGAAGATGGGGCGGCAGGTTGCGCGCGGCCAGGGCAATGACGATGGCGTTGTCGCCCGCCAGCACCAGATCGATGAGCACGATGGCCGCGAGGGCCGACCACCACGCAACGGACATGAATTCCATCGTCATCACCTCCACACGTCGCTTCGAACGGTGACCCGGCGGCGGGGCGGTGGATGCTGGGTGGGTGGGGCGGTGCCCCGGCTCACGCCATGCTTCGACCTTCCCCGGCAACGGGTCTCGATCGAAGGTCTGGCTCGGCGTGGAATCGTACGTCTGGGCCCAACCAGGCCGGAAGTCGTGCTTCGTGTTGACGACCTGGTTGTCACATCGGCAGCGGCACCGGTTGTCCGGGCCTCCCTGCTGTCGACGTTGGGAGCTACTCCCCTTCGTGGATGCTATTGAATCACCAAAGCGCCGCGTTGCGCAACACGGGCGCTAGGGGTTTGCCCGCGCTTCAGAGCCTGGCCAGGCGCTCGAGCGCAAGTTTGAGCGTCTCCTCCTTCTTGCCGAAGCAGAAGCGCACCACGCGCTGGTCGAACTGGTTGCCGTAGAAAGCCGACAGCGGAATGGCCGCCACGCCGATCTCGGAGGTCAGCCACAGGCAGAACTCCGATTCGTTGAGTTGCGACGCCGAAGGAATACCCGAGATGTCCACGCACTGGAAATAGCTGCCCTCGCTCGGCAGCAGCTTGAAGCGCGTGCCGGCCAGGCCTTCGCGGAACAGGTCGCGCTTGCGCTGGTAGAAGGCCGGCAATTCCAGGTACGGCCTGGGGTCGGCGAGGTAGCGGGCCAGCCCGTGCTGCATCGGTGTGTTGACCGTGAACACATTGAACTGGTGCACCTTGCGGAATTCGGCGGTGAGCGAGGCGGGCGCGGCCACGGTGCCCACCTTCCAGCCGGTCACGTGGAACGTCTTGCCGAAGCTCGAAACGATGAAGGCTCGCGCGGCCAGGCTCGGATAACGCGCCGCGCTTTCGTGCTGGCGTGCGTCGAAGACCATGTGTTCGTAGACCTCGTCGCTGATCAGCAGCGTTTCGGTCGGCGCCAGCAGTTCCTGCAGCTTGAGCATGTCTTCGCGCGACCAGATGGTGGCGCTCGGGTTGTGCGGCGAGTTGATCAGGATGGCGCGGGTCTTCGCATTCAGCGCGGCCGAAATCCGGTCGAAGTCGGGCCGGAACGTGCCCGGCGTAAGCGGCACGCGCACCACGGTGCCGCCGGCCAGTTCGATGTTGGGCACATAGCTGTCGTAGCAGGGCTCGAGCACGATCACTTCATCGCCCGGCCGCACCACGGCAAGGATGATGGTGATGATGGCCTGCGTGGCGCCGGCGGTGACGGTGATCTCGCTGGCCGCGTCGAAGCGGTAGCCATGCAGCGCTTCGATCTTGGCGGCCACGGCTTCGCGCAGTGCCGGGATGCCGGCCATCGGCGGATACTGGTTCTGGCCTGCCGCCATCGCATCGGTGACGGCCTGCACCAGCGCAGGGTCGCAGTCGAAATCCGGAAAACCCTGGCCGAGATTGACCGCGCCTTTTTCCGTGGCGAGTGCGGACATCACAGTGAAGATGGTGGTGCCGACGGCCGGCAGCTTGGTCTGCAGGTGCGGGGTGCGGATGGCGGGAGTGGTATCAGTGCTCATGGTGGAGAAGTGGTCAGCTTAAAGCTCGTAGTCGTTCACGTGGCCGTTCATGGCCTTGGCGACGAGGTTGCGGTCCAGCCGGTCGCTCAGCAGCTCGGCGAATTTATAGACGAAGTTGCGCAGGTACGCACCGCGCTTGAAGGCCACGCGCGCCACGTTCACGCCGAACAGGATGCCGGCGGGCCGGGCAATGAGATCGGAATTCACGTCGTCCTTCACCGCCATCTCGGCCACGATGCCGATGCCCAGGCCGAGCCGCACATAGGTCTTGATCACGTCGGAATCGATGGCTTCAAGCGCGATGCGCGGCTCCAGCTTGCGCGAGGCGAAGGCCTGGTCGATCTTGGTGCGGCCGGTGAAGGACGGGTGGTAGGTGATGATCGCCTCCTGGGCGATGTCTTCCAGCGTCAGCCGCTCCTTGGCCGCGAGGTGGTGGCCCGGCGGCAACACGATCACGTGCTGCCATTCGTAGCAGGGCAGGGTGACGAGTTCGGTGTAATTGGACAGCGATTCCGTGGCGATGCCGATCTCGGCCACCTCGTCGATCAGCATGCGTGCCACCTGGTCGGGTGCACCCTGGTGCAGGCTGACGTTGACCTTGGGATACGCCTCGCGCAGCCGTGCCACCGGCACCGGCAGCACATAACGCGCCTGCGTGTGGGTGGTGGCGATGGAAAGGGTGCCGCTGTCCTGCGCGCTGAACTGTTCGCCGATGCGCTTGAGGTTGCCCACCTCCCGCATGATCGCCTCGATGCTCTTGAGCACGTGCTGCCCCGGCTCGGTGATGCGCTTGAGGCGCTTGCCGTGCCGCGCGAAGATCTCCACGCCCAACTCTTCCTCCAGCTCGATGATGGCCTTGGAGACGCCGGGCTGCGAGGTGTGCAGGGCCTTGGCGGCCTCGGTCAGGTTGAGGCCGCGCCGCGCGGCTTCCTGCACGAAACGGAATTGATGTAGATTCATATCGAATTTCAGCTAACGTTGAAATTCATTATGCCTCAGCTATCTATGTATTTCGCCCAAAGCGATATGCGCCAGCAGCTCGACCAACGCGGGGTTTTCGCCCACCGCGGGTTGCAGCTGCCATGCCACGGCGGGGTGGGCCGCCCGCAAGGCGTCCATCAGCGCGGGCAGGTCTTCGCGCGCATGCCGGCCGACACCGAGGAACATCGGCACCACCGTCACGCTGCGGGCGCCGCGGGCGATCAACCCGGCGGCGGCGGTCGGGAGATCGGGCTCGGTCAGTTCGAGATAGGCGCAAACGACCGCGGCCTGCGGCTCGATGGCCTGGACGCGGGCGGCCACGGCCTGCATCGGGCGGTGCCACAGCGGGTCGCGCGAACCGTGGGCGAACAGCACGATGCCGCGTTGGGGAGACATGTTGGGCATGCGGCGTCTACCTTCGCAGCACCAGCCAGCCGAAGGCCGCCAGCGAAAGCACCGAATAGATCATGCCCGGCGCGGCCGCCGTCAGCCAGGGCTGCCAGGTCTGCAGGTTGCCGATGTAGCCGAACACGTTGTTGAGCAGGAAGAAGCTGATGCCGGCCATCACCCCCCCGAACACGTAGGTGGCGATGCCGCCGGCGCGGAAATGCAGGTAGGCGAAGGGCAGGGCCAGCACCACCATCACGATGCAACTCAGCGGGTAGAACACCTTGCGCCAGAACTCGATCTCGTAGCGCTGGGCCGACTGGCCGTTGGCGTTGAGGTGGCTGATGTACTGGAACAGGTCGACGGTGCGCATGCGGTCGGGCTTGAGCAGCGCGGTCGAGACCATTTCGGCGGTGATCTCGGTGGGCCAGCGGAAGCTGTCCGTGCGCTGGCGCTCGATGGTCGCGGTGTCGGCCTTCTGCGTGTTGAACACGTTGCGCTGCACCTGGGACAGGCTCCAGGCGCGGTCGCCGGCGAAGCGGCCCGACTCGGCCTGCAGCGTGGACAGCAGCATGCCGTTGGCGTCGAACTCGAAGATACGGATGTTCTTCATGCCGCCGTCGGGCGTGAGGGCGCCGACGTTCGCCGCCGAGGTGCTGCCGTTCTGTTTCTCCTTCAGCCATGCGCCGGTCTGGCCGATGGTGATTACGCCCTGGTAGCGGGCCTTGAGCAACTGCGCGGCACGATCGGACAGCGGCGACAGGTAGTCGCCCACGGCAAACGTCAGCACGACGAACACCGAGGCCAGCACCAGCAGCGTGTACAGCGCCCGCCAGGGGCCGAGGCCGCTGGTGCGCAGGATGGTGTATTCCGAACTCTGTGCGAAGCGCGCCATCACGAAGATGGTGCCGATCAGCACGGTGATGGGCAGCAGCTCGTAGAGGTGGCTGGGCACCATCAGCGCCACGACGGCCAGCGCCTGCGGCAGCTGGTAGGCGCCCGCGCCGGCCGGGCCGTCGCGGCCGATCCAGCGCAATTCGTCGACGAAGTCGAAGAAGAAGAACAACGCCAGGAAGCCCAGGGTGACGAAGGCGACGGAGGCCAGCACCTCCTTGTAGATCAGGCGGCGGATGGTCCTCATGCGGCGGCTCCCGTGCGGCCTGAGGCTGCGCTGGCACGCCGCGGGCCAGCCAGGAGCGAGCGCCACGACCAATGGTGGTGCCGCACCATCAGCCAGCCCACCGCCAGCAGGAAGATGCCGCCGTGCAGACCGGCGATGAACGCGGCGAACGGCAGCTTGCCGCTGCCCACCCAGCTCTGGCCGAGGTTGAGCAGGTTGAAATACACCACGAAGGCGAACAGCGCGAACATCAGGCCGCCGCCGCGCGTGGAGCGGGGGTTGCCGCTGGCCAGCGCCAGGCCGAGGACGACGAAATTCAGCGACGCGAAAGCCAGGCCGACGCGCCATCCCAGCTCACCCATGTTCAGCGCCGTGGGCTGGCGCAGGAGGTCGATGCTGGCCAGCGCGCGCGGCGGCACGTTGTCCGAGGGACTCAGCGTCTTGGCGTCGATGCGCGTGCCGTACTCCTTGAATTCGCTGACCTTGAGTTCGGCCTGGCCGATGTTGGACTCGAGCCGCTGGCCGTTGGAGAGCATCAGGAAGCGGCCATCGCCCACGCTCTCCACGCGCGCACTGCGTGCCGACGTCACGGCTTCCTTGCCGTGGTCCACGGCCGAGATGAAGACGTTGTTGCCGGTGCGGTTGTCGGGCGAATCCTTGTCGATGAAGAACACGCGGTTGCCGCTGGCCGATTCCTGGAACTGCCCGGGGGTGATGCGTTCGAGATCGCCACGTTGTTCGTACCGGTCCTTCATGTCCTGGATCCGCTGGTTGGTCCAGGGCCAGACGAACAGCGACGACACCGCCACCACCAGCAGCACCGGCCAGGCGAAGCGCAACAGCGGCGTGAGCAGGAAGGCCAGGCCGCGGCCGGCACCGAACCAGATCACCATTTCGCTGTCGCGGTACATGCGCGACAGGCACGCCACCACTGCGACGAACAGGCTCAGCGTGAGGATGGTGGGCAGGTAGCCGAGCACCGTGTAGCCCATCACCAGCATCACGTCGGACGGGTTCACGCTGCCGCGCGAGGCCTGGCCCAGCGTGCGAATCAGCATCATGGTCATGACGATCGTGATGAGGGCGACCAGCGTGGCGCCGAAACTTCGGGCCAGCTCTTTGCGAATGGAAGAATGGAATAACATCGTCGCCAATTAAAGGCTGAATTATGAACTTCGAACTGAAATCCCTCGACCTGGCCGGCAGCGCGGCGTTGACGTGCGACGCGCTGGTGGTGCTGGTGGCCGAGGGCTTCAAGCCCGCCAGGGACGCATTGTCCCAGTTGATCGAACAAGCCCGCAAAGCCGGGGATTTCGAGACCAAGCCGGGCAAGCTGCTGGCCATGTACAAGCCCGCTGCCGCGGCGGCCGCGCGGCTGGTGCTGGTCGGCTGCGGCGACGGCTCGCCCAAGCAGGTGCGACAGGCCGTGGCCTCCGCCGTCGGCGCCGTGAAATCGCCTCAGGTGAAGAAACTCGTCGTGTGCTTCGCCGATGCGCCGGCGCCGCTGGCCGTGCGCTGCGCCGTGCAGGCCGCGGCCGAGGCCAGCTATGTCTACACCACCACCAAGTCCAAGGCCGAAGGCCGCAGCCTGGCCGGCGTGACCATCGCCGTGCCCGATGCCGGCGCCGTGCGCACCGAACTGGCCCAGGGCAAGGCACTCGTTGCGGGCATCGAATTCGCCAAGGAATGGGGCAACCGCCCGGCCAACCACGCCACGCCGACCCTGCTGGCTGGCGCCGCCCGCACGCTGGCGCGTTTCCCGCGCATCAAGTGCGAGGTGCTCGGCCCCAAGGAGGTCGAGAAGCTCGGCATGCTGTCCTTCATGTCGGTGGCGCAAGGCTCCAAGGAGCCGCTGCGCTTCATCGTGCTGCGTTATGAAGGCGCGGCCAGGACGGCGGCGCCCAGTGTGCTGGTCGGCAAGGGCATCACCTTCGACACCGGCGGCATCTCGATCAAGCCCTCGGCCGAAATGGACGAGATGAAGTTCGACATGTGCGGCGCGGCCAGCGTGCTCGGTGTGTTCCGCACCCTGGCCGACCTGCAGCCGGCGATGAACGTGGTCGGCCTGATCCCGGCCTGCGAGAACATGCCCGATGGCGGCGCGGTCAAGCCCAGCGACGTGGTCACCAGCATGAGCGGCCAGACGATCGAGAACCTCAACACCGATGCCGAAGGGCGGCTGGTGCTGTGCGATGCGCTCACCTATGCCGAGCGCTTCAAGCCGCGCGCGGTGATCGACATCGCCACGCTCACCGGTGCCTGCGTGGTCGCGCTCGGCGGTGTGCGCAGCGGGCTGTTCTCGGCCGACGACGCGCTGGCCGAGGCGCTGCTGGCCGCAGGCGAGTCGGCGCTGGACCTGTGCTGGCGCCTGCCGCTGGACGACGAGTACGGCGAGGGCCTGAAGTCCAATTTCGCCGACATGGCGAACGTGGCCGGGCGTGCGGGCGGGGCCGTCACCGCGGCGAAGTTCCTGCAGAAGTTCACCGCCAAGATGCCGTGGGCGCACCTCGATATCGCCGGTACCGCGTGGAAGAGCGGCGCGGCCAAGGGTTCCACCGGCCGCCCGGTCGGCCTGCTGGTCGACTACCTGCTCGCCCACGGCGACAAGGCACCGGCGCCGTCGGTCGAGGCCAAGGCCCGCCGCGCGCAGAAGACGCCGGCCGTGAAGAAGCCGCGGCGCGGCACGGCGGCGGCCTGACGCGCTGAGGGCAGCAGGGTGTCATGACCGAAGTCGCGTTCCATTTCAATGCGCCCGACAAGCTCGCCTATGCCTGCCGGCTGCTGCGCAAGGCCGCCGGCATGGGTTCGCGCGTGGCGGTGACGGCCGAAGCCGACTTTCTGCAGCGCCTCGACACGGCGCTGTGGACCTTTTCGCCGCTCGATTTCGTGCCGCACGCCACCGAGCGCCAGGGCCAGGCGCTGCTCGAGGCGTCGCCCGTGGTGCTGCTCGGCTCGGTGCTGGACGCGCCGCACCAACACGTGCTGCTCAATCTCGGCGAATCGGTGCCCGAAGGCTTCGAGCGCTTCGAACGGCTCATCGAGGTCGTCTCGCTCGACGACGCCGACCGCCTGCGCGCACGCGAGCGCTGGAAACACTATGCCGCGCGCGGCTATGCGATCGAGCGCAAGGACCTCGTGCTCAAGGCGGCCTGAACATGCAGACGCCTCGCACGCCGCCGCGCTTCGTCCCGACGCTCACCGAAGTGGTGCAGAACGAACCGGTGTCGTCTCCGATGTCGCCGCCGGAACCGGTGGCACCGGCGGCCTTCGTGCCTGCCCTGTCCCAGCTGTCCGCCGAATCGGACCCCACCGCCGAGCCCAAGGCAATGCTCGATGTCGTCGCCACCGAAACCCTGGAAGACCAGATCATCCACCGCGTGATGCAGCGCGTCGACCTGTCGCTTGAGCAACGCCTGCAACAGGCCGTCTCCGCCATGGTGCTGGCGCAAACGCAGCTGCTGGTGCCGCGGCTGCGCGAGGAAATCGAATTCGTGGTGCGGCAATCGGTGTCCGACGCTGTTGCCGATGAGCTGGCCACCCGCAACCCGCGCTGAATGCGGCCAGCGCCTATCCCCGTCCGCCGGCCATTCAGGCACGGTTCGTGCAGCGCCTGGTATACCCAATAGTGCACCCGTGTGTTCCCTATATCTTGGGCCAGGAAATTGCGCTATTGTGTCGCTCGTGAACTTTGACATTCACAGAGTTATTGGCTTGAAGCTATTTTCATCACTGGAGTATTTATGCAAATGAAGTTGAAACTGACCGTCGCTGCCGCCATTGCCGCCGTTGCTGGCATGGCCTCTGCACAAGACGTGCAAGTGGTCAAGATTGGCCACGTCGGCCCGGTTTCCGGTGCGCAAGCCCATTACGGCAAGGACAACGAAAACGGCGTGCGCATGGCCATCGAAGAGCTGAACACGCAGAACATCGTGATCGGTGGCAAGAAGATCAAGTTCGAAATCCAGGCTGAAGACGATGCGGCCGATCCAAAACAGGGCACGGCCGCCGCACAGAAGTTGTGCGACGCCAAGGTGGCCGGCGTGGTCGGCCACCTGAATTCGGGCACCACCATTCCCGCTTCCAAGGTCTACAACGACTGCGGCATTCCCCACGTCACCGGCGCGGCCACCAACCCCAACCTGACCAAGCCAGGCTACAAGACCACCTACCGCATCATCGCCAACGACAACGCCCTGGGCGCCGGCCTGGCGTTCTATGCCGCCGACGCGCTGAAGCTGAAGAAGGTCGCCATCATCGACGACCGTACCGCCTACGGCCAGGGCGTCGCCGACGTGTTCAAGAAGACGGCCATCGCCAAGGGCATGACCGTGGTCGATGAACAGTTCACCACCGACAAGGCCACCGACTTCATGGCCATCCTGACCTCCATCAAGTCGAAGTCGCCAGACGCGATCTTTTACGGCGGCATGGACCCCCAAGCCGGCCCGATGCTGCGCCAGATGGAGCAACTCGGCCTGTCCAACGTGAAGTACTTCGGCGGCGACGGCATCTGCACCTCGGAAGTGGCCAAGCTGGCCGCCGGTGCCAAGACGCTGGAAAACGTGGTTTGCGCCGAAGGCGGCGCTTCCCTGGCCAAGATGCCTGGCGGCACGGCATGGAAGGCCAAGTACGACGCCAAGTACCCTGGCCAGTTCCAGGTCTACAGCCCGTACACCTACGACGCCACCTACCTGCTGGTCGATGCCATGAAGCGCGCCAACTCGGTGGATCCGAAGGTCTACACGCCTGAACTCATCAAGAGCAACTTCAAGGGTGTGACGACCACGATCCAGTTCGAGCCCAACGGCGAACTGAAGAACCCGGCCATCACCCTGTACGTCTACAAGGACGGCAAGAAGACGGCGCTGAACTAAGCCGATGGCACGCGGCCACCGCAAGGTGGCCGCCGCCCCAACGAGGCCCCCGGGTTCTGCGGAATCCGGGGGCTTTTTTTCATCCTGGCCGGGCTGCGCCGCGCGCGTTCAAATACACCGCATACAGCGACGTGGTCGCGCAGATGAACAGCCGGTTCAGCTTGGCGCCGCCGAAGCAGACGTTGGCCACGGCTTCGGGCAGCAGGATCTTGCCGATCAGTTGGCCCTCGGCGGTGTAGCAATGCACGCCGTCGCCGGCACTCGTCCACAGGTGGCCACGGCTGTCGATGCGGAAGCCGTCGAACAGCCCGTTCGTGGATTCGGCGAACACCTCGCCCCCGCTCAGGCCGTGGCCGTCGACCACCCCGAAGCGGCGGATATGGCGCGGCCCGCCGGCCTGGTGCGTGGCACCGGTATCGGCGATGTACAACAGGGATTCGTCGGGCGAAAACGCCAGCCCGTTCGGCTGCACGAAACCGTCGGCCACCTTGGCCACATGGCGGCCGTCCGGTGAAATGCGGTACACGCAGCACGCGCCGATCTCGCTCGGAGCGGCGTCGCCTTCGTAGTCGCTGTCGATGCCGTAGCTCGGGTCGGTGAACCAGATGCTGCCGTCGGACTTGACCACCACGTCATTGGGCGAATTCAGCCGTTTCCCGTCGACGTGCGAGGCCAGCACCGTGCGGCTGCCGTCGTGCTCGGTGCGCGAGACGCAGCGCCCGCGGTGTTCGCAGGAGACGAGCCGGCCCTGCAGATCGACCGTGTGGCCGTTGGTGTTGAGCGCCGGCTGGCGGAACACCGACACCGAGCCATCCGTGTCGTCCCAGCGCAGCATGCGGTCGTTCGGAATGTCGGACCAGACCAGATAGCGGCCCGCGGCGAACCAGGCCGGCCCTTCGGCCCAGCGGCAGCCGGTGTGGAGTTTTTCCACATGCACGTTGGGGAACACCAGGCCGCGAAAGCGCGGGTCCAGGACTTCGAAGCTGGGAGTGAAGGCAATTTCCATGGGTTTTCTCTTCAAGCCGAATGCCGCCGACCGCGGCCGTAGATCAGGAGCATGCCGATGATCACCACGCCGTAGGTCACCTGCCGGCCCATCTCGGAGATCTGCATCACCGACAGGATGGATTGCAGCAGCGTGATCAGCACCACGCCGACCACCGTGCCAAGGTGGGAGCCACGCCCGCCCAGGATGTTGGTGCCGCCCAGCACCACGGCGGCGATGGCCGGCAACTGGTAGGCATCGCCCATGGCCTGGTAGGCCTTGGTCGAATAACCCGTGAGCAGCACGCCCGCCGCGGCGGAGCAGGCGCCAGCGATCACAAAGCACAGCAGGGTGACGAACCGCGTGTTCACACCCGAGAGATAAGCCGCGCGTTCGCGGTTGCCGATGGCATAGATCGAGCGGCCCAGCGTCGTGCGGTGCAGCAGGAACATCGTGCCCGCGCCGACCACGGCCCAGACCAGCAACGCGTTCGGCAGGCCGAACCAGGAGCGGCCGGTCGCGATCAGGTGCATGGCCGGCGTGGCGCGGTCCTGCGGCGCGAAGCCGCCGGTCTGCAGCACGATCAGACCCTGCGCCACGGCATTGATGCCGAGGGTGAAGATCATCGACGGCACGCGCAGGTAGGCCACGCCGATGCCGTTCAACAGCCCCAGCGCCGCGCCGCACAGGATGCCGAAGGGAATGGCGAACACGGCGCCGGACTCGCCCCACCAGCCGGCCGCCGCGGTGGACATCATGCCGCCGACCGTCACCACCCAGGGCACCGAGAGATCGATGCCGCCGAGCAGGATGACCAGCATCGCGCCCGTGGCCACCACGCCGAGGAACGACGCGATCTGCAACTGCAGCAGCAGGTAGTCGGGCGACAGGAAATTGCTGGAGTACAGGCTGCCGAACAGCAGCAAGGCCAGCGTGCAGGCCGCGCCGGCGGCCACGGGCAGGTGTTCGGAACTTCTCAGGCGCAGGGCAAGACTGGACATGCGGGTCATCGGTAGAGGTCGAGCCGGTTCTGGAGCTTGAGCAGGCGCACGGCGCCGAAGCTCACCGCCGTCAGCAGGATCACGCCCTGGAACAGGGGTTGCCACAGGGGCTCGAGGTCGAACACGAACAGCAGGTCGCCGATGGTGCGCAATGCGAACGCGCCGAAGATCGAGCCGATGGCGCTGCCCGCGCCGCCCGACAGCACGGTACCGCCGATCACCACCGCGGCGATCGAATTCAGCGTGTAGACGCCGCCGATGGCCGACGAGGCCTCGCCGGAAAAGGTGACGAAGGTGAGCAGCAGGCCGCCTACCGCCGCCAGCAGCCCGGCCAGCGTGTAGGTGACGATCTTGGTGCGGCCGATGGCCACGCCCGACATGTAGGTCGCGGCTTCCGACGAGCCGATCGCCAGCGCCGCGCGGCCCAGCACCGAACGCCGGTAGGGCAGCCACACCAGCACGACGGTGGCGCACAGGACGGCGATCATCGCCGGCACGCCGCCGGGCAGGGCGCCCGTGAGCGCATCCGCCAGCCCGGCCTGTACGTCGCCGCCGGGCACGGGCCTGAGGCCCAAGGCCAGGCCGTAGTAAACGATGCCGGTGGCCAGCGTGGTGATGATCGGCTGCAGCCGGCCGTAGACGATGATCAGCCCGTTGAGAAAGCCGCACAACGCGCCGGCCGCGAGCACCACGACCACGCCACCGGCCGCCTGCAGCGGCGTGCCGACCACGAGGTAGGAGGCCAGGCAATTCGCCAGCACGAAAACCATGCCCACGGACAGATCGATGCCGCCGGTAAGCACCGGCAGGGTCTGCGCCATGGCCACCACGGCCAGCAGCACCCCCTTGTTCGCGGCCGTGGTCAGCACCGGCACGGTCCAGCCGATCTGGTGCTTGGCGATGTAGACGGCGAACAACACGGCGAACAGCGCCACCGCGATGAGCGTGGCGCGGTGCTCGCGCAGGCGGAAATACCAGTCGGAGCGTTTGGAAGACATCAGGCGGCGATGTTTTCGGGTTGGGTTTCGAGATCGGTTTCGAGATTGAGCGCCGTGGCCACCAGCGCGTGTTCGGTCAATTCGGGTCCGGCCAGCCAGCGCACGATGCGGCCGTCGTAGAACACGGCCACCCGGTCGCAGCAGCCGATGAGCTCGGCATAGTCGGTCGAATACAGCAGCACCGCCACGCCTTCCTCGGCCAGCTTGCGCAGCAGCGCATAGATTTCCTGCTTCGTTCCGACGTCGATCCCGCGTGTCGGGTCGCTCAGCAGCAGGATGCGTGGCGCATTGAGCAGCCACTTGCCGATCACCACCTTCTGCTGGTTGCCGCCCGAAAGCGTGCCCACGGCCACACCCGGATCGGCCACCTTGATCGACAGCCGCCGCACCATGCCGGCCACGGCCGCGCTCTCGTCGTCGCGGCGCAGCACACCGGCGCGGCTCAGCCGGTCGAGGGACGCGTAGCCAAGGTTGTCGTTGACCGACATCGGCAGCATCAGGCCGTCGGTCTTGCGGTCCTCCGGCACCAGGGCAATGCCCAGTTCCGGGCGCTTCGCGTGTTTGGGGCTCTGCACCTCGATCGGCCGGCCGTCGAGCAACACCTCACCCCTTACCCCCCGCAGCACGCCGAACAGCGCCAGGAAGAATTCACGCTGGCCCTGTCCGTCCAGGCCGCCAAGCCCGACGATCTCGCCCGGCCGCACCGCCATGTCGATGGCATGCAGGCGGTTGCTCCACGACAGGCCGCGCGTCTCCAGCGCGGGCGCCGCCGTGGCCGGCCTCGGCGCAGGCTTGGGCGGGAAAGCGTGTTCTATGTTGCGCCCGATCATCATCTCCACGACTTCGGCATCGCTGCGGCTGCCCGCGGCGAAGGTGGCGACGTGGCTGCCGTTCCTGAACACCGAGCAGTCGTCGGCGAGCTCGGCGATCTCGTTCATGCGGTGCGAGATGTAGACGATGGCCATGCCTTCGCTGCGCAGCCGCTTGAGCAGCGTGAACACACGCAGCACGTCGGCCGCGGTCAGCGCAGAGGTCGCCTCGTCGAGGATCAGGATCTTCGGCTGGCGCGCCAGCGCCTTGGCGATCTCCACCAGCTGCCGGCGCGACAGGGTGAGCGATTCCACTGGCGCCAGCGGATGAATGTCTTCGGCGCCCGCACGCGCCAGCGCGGCCTCGGCGATGCGCCGTTGCGCGCGGCGGTCCACCAGGCCGAAACGCGTGGGCGGATCCGTGATGCAGATGTTGTCGGCCACGGAAAGGCTCGGCATCAGCGACAGTTCCTGGAAGATGCAGGCGATGCCGGCGGCCACCGCCTCCTTGGGATGCGCGAAGCGACGTTCCGCGCCTTCGAGCAGGATGCGGCCCTCGTCGGGCTGCACCACGCCGGTCATGACCTTGATCAGCGTCGACTTGCCCGCGCCGTTCTCGCCCAGCAGCGCATGGACGCGGCCGGGCGCGCAGGCGAACTGCGCGCGTTCCAGCGCCCGCACGCCGCCGTAGCGCTTGGCGATGTCGACGAGTTGCAGGACGGGCTCACGGGCGTTCTGCATCGGCCTAGTTGTTCTTTTCGTCTTTCGACATGATGTCGGTGGCTTTCAGATTGACATCGCAGGCCGGGAATTCGTTGGTGGTGAAGAAGTTGTCGGTCAGGTCCGGGTAGAAGTTCTCGCCCGCCTTGAAGTTCGGGTGCGTGGCCTGCGGAATCGGCACCGAGATCATCTGCGGCATGACCTTGCCCTGCAGGGCCGCGACCGCGGCCTTCATGGAGATCGCCACCAGGCCCGGCGACTGGCCGATGGAGGCACACAACAGCCCATCCTTGGCATTGGCCGCGCAGAGCTTGCGGAAACCGTTCTCGTCGGCGCCGGCCACGGGGATCATCGGATGCTTGGCGTCGATCAGCGCACGCACGGCGCCGGTGGAGCCCGCCTGCACGAACATGCCGTCGAACTTCTTGTGCACCGACACCGCGTCGGCCACGGCCTTCTGCGCCGTGCCGTCGTCCCAGTTACCGACGACTTCGACGATCTCGAACTTGTTGCCCGGCGCCTCGGCCACCTTGCGAAAGCCCAGGTGGCGGTCGCGGTCCACCGAATTGCCGGGCAGGCCGCGCACCTCGAGCAGCTTGCCGGTCTTGGCCTTGAGGTTCTTCAGCACCCATTCGCCGGATTGCGAGCCGATGCTGGTCTGGTCCTCGTTGACCATCATCACCTGGTCGGTGTCGAGCACGTTGTCGAAAGGCACGACGACCACCCCGGCCGCGTTGGCGCGCCGGATCACCGGGGCGAACGCGGCGGGATTCACCGCGAGCGTGATGATCGCGTCATAACCTGAGTTGATGAAGTTGTCCATGGCCGCGATCTGCGCCGCCACATCGGTACCGGTGGAGACGATCTTGAATTCCTTGAGCTGGGCTTTCATTTCCGGCGTGGCGGCATAGGCCTTGGCCATCTTGATCATCTGGATGCGCCAGGTGTTGCCGACGAAGCCGTTGGCCAGTGCCATGCGGTAAGGACCTTTCTTGGCCGGCCACTGGAAGTACTTGGTGTTGGCGTCCCAGGGCTTGAAACAGCCCGGGTTCTCGCCGGGACCGCTGACGACGGACGGGCCGGCGGCGAACGCGGCGGCAGAGCTTGCCAGCGCCGCCAGAACCGCGGCCATCCGAAAACGATGCTTCATTCTTGACTCCTGTTGTTGTGGATCTGGGCACCAAAGTTGCCGGGTTATCATACAAATCTGCCTTTTGCCAACCGCTAGGGCTTACCCTGCTTGCCAGGGGCACCTGGGTCGGTCACCCCTCGGCGCCGTCGGTTTGAACCTACGCCGAAAGGCGCCCGTCGCCGCGTCGCGCGGGCGCTCGTCGACACGAAAATCGCAGCAACATGTCCATCGATTCGGCTGCCATTCCACCGCAGGGTTCCTTGACGCAGGGTGCCACGGCCGTGTCCGTTTGGGCACGCGTGCGGCGCTGGGCCGTGCCCGCGCTCGGCGTGCTGGTACTAGGCCTGCTGCTTTCGCACGCGCACAAGGTCGATTGGGCCGGCGCGTGGGAGGCGCTCAAGCGTTATCCACCGCTGCTGCTGCTGGGCGTGCTGGGTGTCGCCACGGCCAGCCACGCGCTCTATGGCTGCTTCGACCTGATCGGACGGCGCCATACCCGCCATGCGTTGCCCTGGTGGCAGGCCTGGGCCATCGCGGTGACAAGTTACGCGTTCAACCTCAACCTCGGCTCGCTGGTCGGTGGCGTGGCGCTGCGCGCACGGCTGTATGCGCGCGCCGGACTCGACGAGGCCACGGTCGCCCAGGTGGTGGGCATCAGCCTGGCCACCAACTGGCTGGGCTATGGCCTGCTGGCTGGCGGGCTGTTTGCCGCCGGCCTGATCGCGCCACCCGAGCAGGCGCACATTGGCAGCACGACGTTGCGCGCCATCGGCGTGGCGATGATGCTGCTGGCCGCCGGCTACGTCGTCGCCTGTGCCGTCGCACGCGGCCGCGAATGGCGTGTGCGCGGCAAGGCGTTGCATCTGCCGTCGCCCCAGCTGGCGCTGGTGCAACTGGCGATTTCGGCCGCAAACTGGGCGCTCATGGGCTGTGCGATGTATCTGCTGCTCGGCGAAAAGGTCGGCTACGGCATGACGTTGGGCGTTTTGCTGGCGGCGTCGATCGTCGGCGTGCTCACACCGATCCCGGCGGGCCTGGGTGTGCTCGAAGCGGTGTACATCGCGCTACTGGCCGGCACGGTGGGGCAGGGCCGGTTGATGGGTGCGGTGCTGGCCTACCGTGCACTGTATTACCTGCTGCCGCTGGTCGGCGGCCTGGTCCTGTATGCCACCCTCGAGCGCTACCACGCGGCCCACGGCGCACCATCGGCGAACCTGCCGGCGCAGCCCTCCTGATTGGTGCGCGGCTGCAGCTCTGCAGTCGATGTGATAAGGTTGAACCTAGGGTAAACACTAGGTTCTCGCCGTTCGGCGCACGCCACCAATGACAGATATTTCAGAAGATCAACGCAACCGCGTCCTGCTGCGCGCCGTGCTGGCGCTCGGCGTGGGCGGCTTCGCCATCGGCACCGGTGAATTCGTCATCATGGGCCTGCTGCCCGAAGTGGCGAAGGACATCGCCGTCAGCATCCCGCAGGCCGGCCACGTCATCAGCGCCTATGCGCTGGGCGTCGTCATCGGCGCGCCGTTGCTGGCCGTGCTGGCCGCCGGCTGGGGCCGGCGCACATTGCTCATCGCCCTGATGGCGGTGTTCGCGCTGGGCAATTTCGCCAGCGCGCTGGCGCCGGGCTACCTGTCGCTGAACCTGCTGCGCTTTGCCACCGGGCTGCCGCACGGCACCTATTTCGGCGTGGCCGCGCTGGTGGCCGCGACCCTGGCGCCTCCGGGGCGGCGTGCCCGGGCCGTCGGCCTGGTGATGCTCGGCCTGACCGGTGCCACGCTGGTCGGTGTGCCGATCGCGGCCTGGCTGGGCCAGCTGTTCGGCTGGCGGGCGGCCTTCGTCTTCGTGGGACTGATCGGCCTGCTGGCCATCGTCATGATCCGGCGCGAGGTGCCCGACCTCGCCGCGGCACACGGCGCGAGCCCTTGGCGCGAACTCGGCGCGCTCAAGCGCAAGCAGGTGTGGTTCACGCTCGGCATCGCGGCCATCGGCTTCGGCGGCATGTTCTCGGTGTTCAGCTACATCAAGCCCACGCTCACGGAGGTCACGGGCCTGTCGGTCGCCGGCGTGCCGGTGGTGCTGGCGCTGTTCGGACTGGGCATGGTCGCCGGCAACCTGGTCGGCTCGCGGCTGGCCGACAAATCGCTGATGCGCACCATCGGCGGCGTGCTGGTCTGGGCCATGTTCGTGCTCACGGCGTTTGTCTTTGCGGCGCACAACCTGGTTGCGGCGGGCATCACCGTGTTCCTCATCGGCACCACGGTTGCCATCGGCCCCGCACTGCAGATCCGGTTGATGGACGTGGCCGGCGACGCACAGACGCTGGCCGCCGCACTCAACCATTCGGCCTTCAACATGGCCAACGCGCTCGGCGCCTGGCTCGGTGGCGTGGCCATCAGCGCCGGCCTGGGCTGGACTTCCACGGGCTGGGTCGGCGCGCTGCTGGCCCTGGCCGGGCTGGGCATCTTCGCCTGGTCCCTGGCCAGCGAGCGCAACGGCCGGCGCGGCGGCAAGGCCGTGCGGGCCCATTCGACCTGATCAAGCCTGCAGGCGCAGTGCCGCGTTCAGGCGCGATGCCGACGGCAGGCCGAGCAACATCAGCCGCGCCTGCTCGCTGACGGCCGGTGCCGTATCCCGCAGAAAGCGGATCTCACCCGCCACCAGCGTCGCGATCGGCAGACCGTCCTGGAACACGACGCGGTTGCCCGTCAAGGCCGGCAGCTTGTCGCCCGGCAGCAGCGTGCCGCACAGGTTCAGCGGGTCGACACCCGAAACACACACCAGGTGACCGTCCGGCGCGCGCCGCCGCACCTCGCGCAGCATCGGGATCGCCTCGGGCAGCGCGAACTGTTCGCCCGCAAGCCCAGCCACGAACCGCCCGCCACGGATGTCGCCGCGCGCCTCCAGCCGGTGCAGCACGGGCAGCAGCTCGCGCCAGGGCGGCAGCCAGGCGGCTTCGCGTTCCAACAGGCGCCAGAACACCACACCGTAGCGGCGCAGCAGCGTCATCGCCACGTGTTCCAGCGCTTCGGGATCGGTCCGGCTGCGGCGTGACGGCGTGGCGGCTTCGCCCGACGGCATGTCGCCGCGGCGCAGCAGCGCCCAGCGGCCGGCTTCTTCCATGGGGCTCGGCGCGGCCCCCGTGCGGCGACGCCGTGTGTTCGCATGGCTGCTGCGCTTGGCCTGCGGCAACAGCAGCGCGCGCAGGCCCGCGAAGCTGTCGGCATTGACCAGGCCGGTCGAGACCAGTTCACCCAGCGCGTCTTCGAGCTCCGCGGGCAGCAGCCGGGCGTCGGCCTGCAGTTCGTCGAAGAACATCGCCCCGTCGCGCAACAAGGCGGCGCGGACCCGCTCTGCGCGCGGCGACACCTCGGGTGGTCCGGCGGCCTGGGGCAGGGCATTCCAGAGCCCGAGTCGGCGCCGTGGCAGCAACACGATGGGCGTGGTGCGCACCGGTCCGCCAGCGGCCTTGGCGGGCGCGCCGAGCCGGGTCCAGACCAGCTTGCCGGCGCGGCACAGGCTGTCGAGCCAGGGCGCGGCATAGCCGTTCAGCCGCGCCGGCAGCAGTTCGGCCTCCCACGCGCCGGCGGCGGCCTCGAAGCCTTCGAGCTGGGCCACGGCCTCCAGCAGCGCGTCCTGGCCCTGCAGGCGGGTATCGGGCGAGAGGTGTTGCCAGTCGAGCAGGAAGCGCATGAAGTCCTGCCGTTCGACGGGCTCGATCTCGCGGCGCAGGTGCTTGAGCGTGGCGCGGTGGATGCGGGCCAGCAGGTGGCGCTCGCACCATTCTTCCTGGTCGGCACCGGGCGTGAACCGGCCGCGCATCACGTAGCCCTCGGTCTCGAGCTGCACCAAGGCCTGCCCGATCGCACCGGCCTCAAGCCCCAGCGGTGCGGCGATGGTCTCCACCGTCTGCGGGCCGAAGCCGCCGAGCCGGGCCCGCACGATCTCCACGATGGCCGTCTCCTGCGTCCAGTCCTCGCGTGTCTCGATGCTCTTTTGGGGCGGCTTCAGCGCGGGCTCGAGCCGCGCACCGGGGCAGGCCGCCGCTACACACGCGAGCCGTTCGAGCGCCACCCATAGAACGGCGCCGTCAACGCTCGTCAACCGCGCAGCCCGGCCGCCGCGCGCCAGTTCCGCGAGCCAGTCCGGCCAGCCATCGTTGGCGGCGGCTTCGGCTTCGGTGACGCAGACCAGGCTCAGCAGGGCCTCCTGCACCTCGTCGCTGCTGCGCGCGCGCGGCCAGGCGTCTTCGGCGACGGCCTGGATCGCCTGTGCATCGAGCGCGCCCAGGTCGTCGGCGGATTCAGGGTCGGACCAACGCCGGCCCATGACGGCCTGCGTGCGGCGCTCTTCGAGCGGTGCGTCGTCGAGGAAGGCATACGGCCGCGCGTTCAGGATTTCCATGGCCAGCGGGGAGGGCGCCGGCAGGTCGCGCGCGACGAGGCGCACGGTGCCGGCTTCGATGCGGCGCAACACCGCCAGCCAGCCTTCGCAGTCCATGGCCTCGTGCAGGCAGTCGTCGAGGGTTTGTTCGACCAGCGGGTGATCGGGCAGTTCGCGCTCGCCGACGATGTTCTCCAGGCAGGCGGCCTGGTCCGGAAACACGGAGGCGAGCAGGTCGTCGCTGCGCATGCGCTGCAGTTGTGGCGCGACCTTGCGGCCGCCGGCGAAACGCGGCAGGGCCAGCGCCGTGGTGGCGGCCCAGCGCCAGCGCACGTTGAACAGCGGTGCATCGAGCAGGGCCTGCACCAGCAGGTGTTCGGCGCTCGCGGACTTGAGGTAGCGCCACACCTCGTCGAGCACGAAGCTGTGGCTGGTGGCGAGCGACAGCACGATGGCATCTTCGGAAGCCGCCGCCTGCAGTTCGAAATTGAAGCTGCGGCAGAAACGCTTGCGCAGGGCCAGGCCCCAGGCGCGGTTGATGCGGCTGCCGAAAGGCGTGTGGATCACCAGCTGCATGCCGCCGGATTCGTCGAAGAAACGCTCCATGACCAGCGTGTCCTGCGTCGGCAGGGCGCCGAGCGCCTGGCGCGATCGCGCGAGGTAGTCGACGATCTGCCGCGCCGCGTCCGCATGCAGGCCGGGCTCGTCGACGAGCCAGTCGACCGCCACGTCCCGGCCGGTCTCGAGCCGACCGTCGATCTCCCCGCGCAGCCGCGCCACACCCGCCGACAGGGCGTCGCTGCGCCCCGGCGCTTCGCCGAGCCAGAACGGGATGTTCGGCGCCGCGCCCTGGGCGTCTTCCACGCGCATCTTGCCGGTTTCGATGCGCACGATGCGGTACGAGGTGTTGCCGAGCTGGAACACGTCGCCGGCCAGGCTCTCCACGGCGAAGTCTTCGTTGACGGTGCCGACCGATTGGCCCTGCGGTTCGAGCAACACGGTGTAGTCGGCGTTGTCGGGAATCGTGCCGCCCGAGGTGACGGCCGTGAGCCGGCCGCCGCGCCGCGCGCGCAGCGTGCCGGTGACCGTGTCGCGGTGCAGGTAGGCGCCGCGGGCCCCGACGCCTGCGCCCGCGCTGCCCCGGTTGCCTTCGCAGAGCATGGCGACGACGGCGTCGAAGTGTGCGCGGTCGAGTGCGGCATAGGGCTCGGCGCCGCGCACCAGCGCGAACAATGCGTCCTCAAACCATTCGCGGCAAGCCACTTCGGCGACGATCTGCTGGGCCAGCACGTCCAGCGGCGCGCGCGGGATGCGCAGCGTGTCGAGTTCGCCGCGGCGCACGCAGTCGAGCAGGGCCGCGCATTCGACGAGGTCGTCGCGCGAGGTGGGAAACAGCCGCCCCTTGGGTGTGCCGCCCACATGGTGGCCGGAGCGGCCCACACGCTGCAGGAAGGCCGCGATGCTGCGCGGCGAGCCGACCTGGCCCACCAGGTCCACGTCGCCGATGTCGATGCCGAGTTCCAGCGAAGCCGTGGCCACCAGCACGCGCAACTCGCCGCGCTTGAGCCGTTGCTCGGCGTCCAGCCGGTATTCCTTGGCCAGGCTGCCGTGGTGCGCGGCCACCGCCTCGGCGCCGAGCCGGTCCGCGAGATGCCGCGCCGTGCGTTCGGCCATGCGCCGGGTGTTGACGAACAGCAGCGTGGTGCGGTGCAGCACGGCGAGTTCGGCCATGCGGTCGTAGACGCGCTCCCACACGTCGTTGGCCATCACCGCTTCCAGCGGCACCGGCGGCAGCTCGATGGCCAGATCGCGCGCACGGCCATGGCCGATGTCCACGATGCCGCAGTCGTTGTTCAGGCCATCGCCCGAGCCGCCGACCAGGAACCGCGCCACTGCGTCGAGCGGCTTCTGCGTGGCCGACAGGCCGATGCGCACCGGCCGCGCCTGCCCCGATGACCGGCACAGCGCGTCGAGCCGCTCCAGGCTCAGCGCCAGATGGCTGCCACGCTTGCCGCCGGCCACCGCATGGATTTCGTCGACGATCACCGTGCGGACCTTGCCCAGCATGGCACGGCCGCCATCGGAAGACAGCAGCACGTACAGGGATTCCGGCGTGGTCACGAGGATGTGCGGCGCGGTCTTGCGCATGCGCTGCCGCTCCTTTTGCGGCGTATCGCCGGTGCGCACGGCCACGCGGATGCCCGGGTCGGGCAGGCCCAGCTTCTCGAGCTCGCGCGTGATGCCTGCCAGCGGCGCCTGCAGGTTGATGCGGATGTCGTTCGACAAGGCCTTCAGCGGCGAGACATAGACCACCGTGGTCTCGTCGGGCAGTGCGCCACCGTGGTCGGCGCTGTCGCGCACCAGGGCGTCGATCGCCGCCAGGAAGGCGGTCAGCGTCTTGCCTGAACCGGTGGGCGCCGCCACCAGCGTGGGCCGGCCGCTCTGGATCAGCGGCCAGGCCTGCTGCTGGGCGGGCGTGGCGCCGCCGGCGAAGTGCGAACGGAACCACGCGCCCACCGCAGGGTGGAATCCGGCAAGGGCGTCCGGGCTAGCAACGGGGCGGCGGGATGACGACACAGGGGACATGCCCACCCATTTTGGGGCCAGGCGGTCAACCGCAACCGCGACACCGGCAGGGGTTTCCAATTTCTTACGTTTTGCCGCGACGATGCGGCGCAGAATCGGCCGCCTGTGCTCGATGTCGATGGAGTGACCCATGCCCCAGTCTGCTCGCAAAGCGTACAACCCGGCCCAACTCACGTTCGAGGGTTTTCCGCCGGAACGCGCCACGGATCGCCTGCTGTTCGCGGTCTATCCCAGCTGGCCGACCGCCACCACGCGCATCGCGCCGCTGGCCCAACGGCTGCGCGCCGAGCTCAGCCTGCGCGGCCAACCCATCGCCCCGGAGCGCTTCCATGCCACCGTGCATTTCATGGGCGACTATGCCGCGCTGCCACCCGACCTGGTGCGCAACGCCCGGGCGGCCGGCGACGCGGTGCGGATGGCGCCGTTCCGGGTGGGCTTCGACCGCGCGGCCAGCTTCGACAGCAAGCCCTCGAACCGGCCGCTGGTGCTGCGTGGCGGCAGCGATGGTCCGGGCATCAGGGGCCTGAAGGATTTCCACGATGCGCTGGGCGAGGCCATGCAGCGCACCGGCCTGGGCCGCTGGGCCATACCGCAGTTCACTCCGCACGTGACCCTGCTGTACGACGACCGGGCCGTGGAAGAATTGCCGATCGAGGAAATCAGCTGGCCCGTGAGCGAATTCGTGCTGGTGCACAGCCTGCTCGGCAACAGCACCCACGTGCCGCTGGCGCGCTGGCGCCTGGATGGCTGATCAACTGTCCTGCAGCGTCTCGATGAGCCGCGTCGTGCTGCCGATCATGGCGTGGTAGCTGTCCAGGCTGCCTTCCTCCAGGTTCTCGGCGCCCCAGTGCGTCACCGTGCCGATGCTTTCGTTCAGCGCGTCGAGCAGTTCGGGCGAAGCCCGGCCGATGGTGGTGATGAGGGTGTCGTTGATCACCTGCATGGCCCGGATCTGCCCGGCCTGGGCCATCAGCAGGGCATGCAGGGCGGCGGCGATTTGGTCGTTCATGGTGGCGGCCTTTCGGTTGGATGCAATGCGTTGATTATCCCGGGCCTGCTGCCTCATATGGATCCAGCAGATCGGCCACATCCTGGGCAAACGCCCGCAGGGTCAGCGGCGCCGAACCCTCGGCGTGGTTGCTGATGGTCACGAAGGCGTTCTGCCCGCGGCCCACCGTGCCGGCGACGACGCGGGCCAGGGCCGCGCGGGTTTCCGGATCGGGGTCGAGGACCTGGCCGAAGGGTTCGTAGCGTTTCTCCGCCTCCTCGTAGCCATACGGCCCGTGGATGCGGTTCAGGTTCCAGCGGCACACCAGCGGTCCGGGCCACAGCGCGCGCAGCATCGGCAGTTGCTCGGCGATCGGCGGCAGCTTGGGATGCAAGCCGAGGCAGTAGGTGGCGCCGGCCTCGCGTAACACGGCGGCAAAACCTGCTGCGTGGATGGTGACGAAGGCCGGGTCGCGCACTTCCACCGCAACCACGGCGTCGGACGCGACGGATTTCAGAGCGGGCAGCGCGGCCAGCATCCGGGCCAGGCGCGCCAGCACTTCGGGCATTCGCCCGAGCAAGACCGGCGGCAACGGACTCAGCTGGAAGACGAGCGCGCCGATTTTCGCGCCCAGGCCTTCGAGCGCGGGCAGGGCGAATTCCTGCACCGCGAGTTCGGGGTCGAGGAAGGCCGGGTTGGCCTGCATGCCGCGGCCGTCCTCGGCGCGCACCAGCGCATCGGTGACCAGGCTCGGCGCCTTGACGACGAAACGGAAGCCATCCGGCACCTGGCCCGCGTAACGCGCGTACTGCGCGGCCGTGAGCGCACGGTAGAAGTTGCGGTCCAGGCTCACCGTGCGCAGCAGCGGATGGCGGCCATAGGCGGCCAGACCGTGTCGCGACAGGGCGGTCTGCGCATGGTCGCCATCCCACACCAGGCCGGCCCAACCGGGATAGGTCCACGACGAGGTGCCGAGCCGGAGCCGGCGCGGCAGCGCTTCGGAAAGGGCCAGCGTGGCGTCGTCGGGGGGGACCAGGCCGACCGTTTCCGCGGCTTTGGCCGCCTTGGCGCGTTTCGCGGCGGCAGGCGGGGTGGGAACGCGGATGGGCTCCGACGCCGTCTGGTCGTCTTCGAACTCGGGAAAGAGGGCGTTCTGGTTGGTCACCCGCGCATTTTCGCGTGTTGCGCCGTGGATGGGACCCCGCGCAAAAGCAGTAAAGTCCAGCCACCATGTCACAGACCATGTATTTGCCGCCCCAGTTCAAGGCCAAGGACCGCGCCCATGCGGTCCGGCTGATCACCGAGCATCCGTTCGCGAGCCTCATCAGCAACGACGAAGACGGCCTGCCGTTCGTCACCCATCTGCCGCTGCACCTGGTGGCCGATGGCGAGACCGAAGACATGCTGCTCCTCGGCCACGTGGCCAAGCCCAACCCGCACTGGCGCTATCTGCAGGCGCGGCCGAAGGCGGTCGTGACTTTTCTCGGACCGCATGCCTACCTGTCGCCACAGGTGTATCCCGACCTCGCACGTGTGCCGACCTGGAACTACCTGGCCGTGCATTGCACGGTGGAGGCCCGGCTCATCGAGGACCCGGCGGCCAAGGACGCGTTGCTCAAGCAGTTGATCGGCGACCACGAGCCGGCCTACGCGAAGCAGTGGCGTGACCTCGGCGAGGCATTCGCGCACAAGATGCTGGCCGGCATCGTGGGATTCGAGCTGCGCGTGACCCAGCTCGAATGCAAGCTCAAGCTGAACCAGCACCGGCCCGAGGCGCACGAAAAGATGCTGGCCATGTACGCCGCCGGCACGCCCGATGAACAGGCGCTCGCGGCATGGATGGCGCAACTCGGCATGGTGCCTGCGGCCGGGCGGCACTGAGATGAAAAGGCCCCCGCGCCCATCGCTTTGCGGATCGCGGCCCCCCGAGGGGGCGGCTCAGTGCCTTCGGGCGGCCGGGCGGCACTGACATGCGAGGCGTGTTCAGCCTGATCGGCCTGGTGGTCGTGCTGGCGCTGGTCGGCGTGCTGGCCAAAAAACAACTCGCGCCGAAACCATTGGTGATGCCGGTGGGCGCGGCATCGGCGCCGGCCAGCGGCACGGTGCGGCAGCAAAGCCAGCAGATCCAGCAGGACGTGAAGAAGGCCATCGAAGGCGCGATGCAGCAGCCGCGGCCCCTGTCCGAGGATTCACCATGAAATCGGCCTCTGACGCAGATGCAGACTGCGCAGTGAGCTATGAAAATGGTAGTGAAGCCCACCCATTGAACGACATTGAAGCCATGCAACTGGCGCTGGCCGAGGCGCGCCAGGCGGCGGCGGCCGGCGAAGTGCCCGTCGGCGCCGTGGTGGTGAAGGACGGCCGGGTCATCGCCACCGGCCGCAATGCGCCGATTGGCGGCCACGACCCGACCGCGCACGCCGAGATCGTGGCGCTGCGTGCGGCCGCGCAGGCGCTGAGCAATTACCGGCTCGACGGCTGCGCGCTTTACGTGACGCTGGAGCCCTGCGCCATGTGCAGCGGCGCGATGCTGCATGCGCGCATCGGCCGCGTGGTGTTTGGCGCGGCCGATCCCAAGACCGGCGCCGCGGGATCGGTGCTCGATCTTTTTGCGGAGCGCCGGCTGAACCACCAGACCGCGGTGCAGCCCGGCGTAATGGCCGAGGACTGCGGAGCTCTGCTGCAGGACTTTTTCCGTGCGCGCCGCGAAACCCGGCGCGCCCAGGCGCAGGCCAACCACCCGCTGCGCGACGACGCTTTGCGCACCCCGGATGCGGCCTTTGCTAGCCTGCCGGACTATCCGTGGCCGCCGCACTACATCGCCGACCTGCCCGCGCTCGACGGCCTGCGTCTGCACTACCTCGATGAAGGTGCGGCAGATACCCCGTCGGGCCTGACCTATCTGTGCCTGCACGACAGCCCGGGCTGGAGCTACCGCTTCCGCCACATGATCCCGTCCTGGCTGGCCGCCGGCTACCGCGTCGTGGCGCCCGACCTGGTCGGCTTTGGCAAGAGCGACAAGCCCAAGAAGGCAGCGGCGCACAACTTCGCTTGGCACCGGCAGGTCATGCTCGAACTGATCGAGCGGCTGGACCTGGGGGGCACCGTGCTCGTCGTGGCCCCTGGGAGCGAACCGCTCGGCCTGGCCCTGGCGGCGGCCGCGCCCGCGCGCTTCGTGGGCCTGCAGGTGGTCGATATGGGCGCCGCCACCGACCCGCACAGCCAGGAGGCCGAAGCCGGCGACGCGGCGCCATTTCCCGACAGGGGCTTCCGCGCGGCGGTCCGGGCCTTCGCGGGGATGCGGCCCGAGCCGCAGGACGAGGCGGCCGCGGCCCAAGCGCGGCTTGCCCTGCGCTCGATCGCGCCGTGACGAGGCCCACGCCTTCAATGGGATACTGACGCCCGTGAAAAAACATATCTACATCTATTCGCCTTCGGGCGCGGTGCGCAACAAGGCGGCCTTCAAACGCGGCGTCAAGCGGCTCGAGGGCCTGGGTTACGAGGTCGAGATCGACGAGGCGGCACTCAAGAGCCACATGCGTTTTGCCGGCGACGACGCCACCCGCGTTGCGGCCATCACCCGCGCCGCCGCCAGCGGTGCCGACGTGGCGTTGATCTCGCGCGGCGGCTACGGCCTGACGCGCATCCTCGACCAGTTGCCCTACAAGGCGCTGGCCAAGGCCGTGGAGAAGGGCACGCAGTTCGTCGGCCTCAGCGATTTCACCGCCATGCAGAACGCCATGCTGGCCAAGACCGGCACGCTGAGCTGGGCCGGGCCGGCGCTGGGCGAGGACTTCGGCGTGGAAGGCACGCCCGACGACATCATGGAAGCCTGTTTCGACGACCTGACCAGCGGCAACGGGGAAGGCACGGGCTGGCGCATCGGTGCTGCCGACGTGGCCGAAGGAACGCCGCTGGCGGCCGCTGCCGCCAAGAAGAAGGCGAACGGCGCCGACTTCCACCTCAAGAGCGCCACGCTGTGGGGCGGCAACCTCGCGGTGCTGGTGTCACAGGTCGGCACGCCGTATTTCCCCGAGATCAAGGGTGGCGTGCTGTTCCTCGAGGACGTGGGCGAACATCCCTACCGGATCGAACGCATGTTGACGCAACTGCTGCACGCGGGCGTGCTCGCGCGGCAGAAGGCCATCGTGCTCGGCCAGTTCACCAGCTACACCAAGGTGCCGCACGACGGCACGTTCCGCATGGCCACGGTGGTCGCCTGGCTGCAGGCGCGGCTCAAGGTGCCGGTCCTGACGAACCTGCCGTTCGGCCATGTGCCGACGAAGGTGCTGCTGCCGATCGGCGCCGAGATCGAACTGGCGGTGGAAGGCCGGGATGCGCTGATGTTCTGGGGGCATGTCGGCCACACCGGCCATGCCCATGCCGCCCACGGCGCAAATGGCGCGGATGGCCATCACGGCCATCACCGGCACTGAGGGAAATTCAGCCCAGGCGGCTCGGCCGCGAATTCAGGCTGGCCGGCAGCAGGCCACGGAACAGCGGCGTGATCCGCGCGAGGCTGCGTTGCGCGGCGTGGTCGCCGATCAGCACGTTCAGCGCGGCCATCAGATCGGCGCGGAGGAACCACAGGGCCTCGGCGTCGCGCGCAAGTTCCAGCCGCTTCATTACGTGTTCGAAGCCCACCGGCTCGGCGCGCTCCAGCTCGGCCAGCATGGCGGCGCGCACGGCCTCGAGCCGCGCAGGCGCCGAGCCGCCCTTCGCCAGGCGCGCCGGGCGCGAACTGCCGTGGCCGAGCAGGCTATGCAAGCTGCTGAGGAGGATATCTTTGTTCCAGCGCATGGGGGTCGTCTTTGGAAGCTGCGCAGCTTAATGCGACCAAGCCCGTCGGATGTAAGCAAAAACGTAACAATTGAACGCAGGATTTGCACGAGGTCTGTCGCGAAAACACTAAATTGGCTTGAAAGCACAGGTAATAAGTCACATCGCAGCTGAAAAACGATCCAATCCTTTAAACTGTGAAAGTCAACTTCCGCTTCCCAAACCAATCTCCCCAGCATGGGCGTACAAGCCACCGTCGTTTTCGCCGATCTCACCGAAAGCACCGCTTTTTTCGATGCATTGGGTAACGAAAAAGCGACGCGGGCGGTCACGCGGCTGACGCAATGGATCGGCGACGTATGTGTTGCCAACCAGGGGCGGGTGGTCAAGAAGCTCGGCGACGGCGTGCTGGCCGTGTTCACCACCGCCAGCGACGCGGCCAATGCGGTCATCGAGATCCAGCGCGGCCACCAGTTGCGGCTGTTGAAGTGGCCGGCGGCGATCCGCATGGAGATCAAGGCCGGCATCGCCAGCGGGGAAGTCGTGGAGGTCGACGGCGATTGCTACGGCGACGCGGTCAACGTGGCTTCGCGGCTCAGCGACCTGTCCGGCGCCAACCAGATCTGGGCCACCGAAGCGGTGGTCGACCAGCTCGACGACGCCCTGGGCGTGCGCTTTCTGAGCCTCGGGCCGGTCACCTTGCGCGGCAAGCTCGAGCCGCTGTCGCTGTACCGCGTCGAATGGCAGGAAACCGGCATCGGCGGCAACGTCACCATGCAGGCCACGCTCGGCCAGATCAGCCGTCGAGATGCCCAGAGCGAAGGGCAGATCCACCTGTCGTACCTCAACCTGAGCCAAACGCTGAGTTCGGCCCAGATGCCGGTGCACCTGGGCCGCTCGGCGCAGGCCGAATTCCTGGTCGACGATCCGCGCGTCTCCCGCCTGCATGCGCGCATCGAGTGGCGCAACGGCGCTTTCGTGCTCGTCGATCTCAGCAGCTTCGGCACCTGGGTGCGGTTCGCGGGGAGCGACACCGACGTGCCGCTGCGCCGCGACGAGTGCCTGTTGCACGGGCACGGGGAGATCGCGCTCGGCGTGCCCTTCAACGACCTGAGCTCACCCACGGTGATTTTTTCGCTCAGCGTCTCGCACCCCTCGCTCTATTGATTTGACCCCCGCCTGCGGTGGGGGTATACACCCCGTCACGAACGGTAGGATGTCGGACAGAATCCCGTCCCTCCCCGCATGTGTCCTTTCTTTATCTGCGCGGTACTAAAATGAATGCTGCCGCGAATTCGCGCTAAATGTGCAACAGTCATCGGGTCATTCCACAAAAGCCATGGTAAAGAAGTCAAACATCGAGTTCGAGGACATGAATTTGCAGATCGGCGTGCGATTGCAGATCATGCTCAGCGAAGTTTCCAATCCCACCGTGCATTACACGACCCTGATCGGTTTCGTGTCGGGCGAGTATCTTCTGTTGAAGATTCCGCAGGAAAACGACAAGCCGGTGGCGATGAAAAACGGCGATCCGGTTGTCATCCGGGTGTTTTCCGGCGTCTCGGTCTACACCTTCAGCAGCAAGGTGCAGGCGATCCAGCACGCCCCCTACGCCTCGATGTACCTCGACTTTCCAGGTGCCATCCAGAAGGTGGGCTTGCGCAAGGCGGTCCGTGTGAAGGCCAACCTGCCGGTCAAGATCAAGAGCGCCACCGACCCCAACGTGTTCAAGATGGCCACGCTGTCGGACATCAGCCTGACCGGGGCTCTGGTTTCGACGGCCCGCCCGCTCGGCGGTGCCGGCGACACGATCAACATCGAATTTTCGCTGCGGGATCAGACGTCCAACCAGGACGTGACCATCGCCACCACGGCATCCATTCGCAGCGTGCAACAGTCGGCCGGCAGCACGGAGGACGGTGCGAGCTTCCACACCGTCTACTCACACGGCATCAACTTCCACGACATCGACATGGCGCACCAGGTGATCCTGCAGAATTTCGTCTACGAAACCCTGCTGATCCACCGCACCTGAGCGATAGAGCGTCGCGAGACAGCGCTGGCGCGAGCCGGGCGCTCCTGGCCGCCCGGCTCAAACCGCCTTGATCAGACGGCCATGCCCAGGCCGCCGACACCTTCACCCGCCGTGCCGCGCTTGGGCCGCAGGAAGGGCAGGGAAGGCAGGAGGTTGCGGGCCGGCTGGACCACCACGGGCCGCGGCGCGAAGAAGCCCGCCGGTACCACCACCACGCCGCTGTCGGTGACCTGGAAGCGTTGCCGGTCACGTTCCGCATCGAAGCCGATGCATTCGTTGGCCGGCACTTCGTTGTCCTGGTCCACGATCACGCCGCGCAACCGCGCTCCGCTGCCGATGCGCGCACGGTCCATGACGATGCAGCGCTCCAGCTGCGCGCCGCGCTCTACCACCACGCCGCTGCGCAGCACGCTGCGCTCCAGGCTCGCGCCATCTGCGAGGCTGCAGCCTGTGCCGACCACCGATTGCATCGCGTGGCACTGCGCCGTTTCCGCCGCGGTCGGGTCCGCACCATGGATGGGCCAGTGCGGATTGGCCATGCTGAAGCGTGGCTGCGCGCCCAGGGTGTCGAGGTGGGCCTCGAAATAGGCGTCGATCGTGCCGACGTCGCGCCAGTAGCCAAGCTCTTCGAAGCCCGCGACACCGGGGATTTCGTTGGTCGTGAAGTCGTAGGCGGCGAGGTGGTGGGTCCTCACCATGGCTGGCAGGATGTCCTTGCCGAAATCCGTGGCGCCGGTGCCGGCGGCGCGCTCCAGCGCGGCGAGCAGCACGTCGGCATTGAAGATGTAGTTGCCCATCGACGCGAGCGCATGGCTGGTGCTGCCGGGCATCGGCGAGGAGGTCTTCGGCTTTTCCCTGAAGTCGGTGATGCGTTGTTCGCCGTCGGTCTCGACGATGCCGAACTGGTGGCATTCGTCCAGCCGCACGGGCAGGGCGGCGACGGTCGCGTCGGCGCCGCTGCGTTGGTGGAAATCGATCATCTGCTGCACGTCCATGCGGTAGATGTGGTCGGCACCGAACACCGCGACGACGTCAGGCTTGTGGCGGCGGATCAGGTCGATGTTCTGGTAGACCGCATCGGCCGTGCCCTGGAACACCTGGCCCGAGCGCGGCGGAACCACCGTGACGCAACGTTTGGGCACCTGCCCGCCGGCTTGCCACACGCGCTGTACATGCGCCTCCAGCGACTGCGATTTGTACTGGACCAGCAGGTAATTGGCCAGAACGTTGGAATTCACGAGGTTGGACAACACGAAGTCCACGATGCGATGGCCGCTGCCGAAGGGGACGGCCGGCTTGCAGTTGTTCGCGGTCAACGGACGCAGGCGGGAGCCTTCGCCCCCCGCCATGACAAAAGACAGGACATTGGTGTGGTGGGCCATGGCGGACTCCGGGCGTAGATACTGGGGCATGCTCCCATCATCGATGCTGCCTGCGCCGCGCCATGAAGGAAGCGTCAGAACAAAGCCGTAGGTGCGCTCCTACGCGCCGTTGTGACGCTTCTTCCAAGCACCTCCGATGGACTATTTACGCCTGCGGCCCCAGGTACAGCGCCGCGCCCGGCAACGACGCGAAGAGTTCGGCCACGCGCAGGTGCCCGCTGTCCGCGACGCCAGGCTGCATCAATGCATGGCGCTGACCGCTAAGCACGTCCTGCGCCTCCAGGATGGCCAGGTGCGCCTCGCGCAGCGGGGTCAGGTCCACCGTGGTGTCGCCCCAGCACGCCTCCCCGAACAACGGCGCGCCTGGCCGGCCGAGCAGCCCGACATAGAGCCGGGCCGCCACGACGACGAGCATGGCGCTTGGCGTGCGCCGTGCGTAGGCGACGATGTGTTCCCGCGCCTTGCCGTGCACTTTCAGCGGCAGGTAGTCGCCGTTTTCGAACAGCGGCGGGTCGCGCCGACGCAGTTCGAGCAGCCGCCACGTGGTCCAGAGCTTGAGCCGACCGTCGGCCGGATCGGCCGCCATGCGCTGCAGCGCGGCCTGCACCGCCGCGCGGTCGGGGGCATCGAGTGCATCGACCAAAGGCTGCAGGGTGTCGAGCATCTGGTCGCGTACGGCATAGTCCACCGGACGCCGGTTGTCAGGGTCGACCAGGCTCAGGTCGATGGTCTCGTTGCCCTGGTAGATATCGGGCACGCCGGGCGAGCTGTATTTGAGCAGGGCCATCGAAAAGCTGTTGAGCCCGCCGAACCGGGCGAGTTCGGTGGCACGCGTGCGCAACTCGTTCAACGCCGGATTACCGGCGCTGCGGCCGAGCACGCCCCGCGTGAAGCCAAGCAGGGCTTCCTCGTAGGCGGCGTTCGGCCGCATCCAGCTGGTTTCGCGCTTGGCCTCGCGCGCGGCCTTGGTCATGTACGCGGCCACGCGTTCGCGGTAGTCGGCCAGCGCGGCGTCGTCGAGTTCGCCCGCGGGCAAGCTGCCCAGCAAGGTCTGGTAGAGCAGGTACTCGTCGGCGGGCGAGGGCGCGCGCCGGCCGTCCACCTCGCGCTGCAGCGAACGCGTGAGCAGGTGCCAGCGGCGCAGGCCGAGGCGGAACACGCCTGGCACCTCGGACAACACGTCGATCCGGTTGCGCACGTCCTCCGAGCGCTTGTTGTCGTGGGTGGAGGTGGCCAGCATGGTGTGGGGCCAGCGTGCGCAACGGTCGCTGCTCGCGCCGTGGAACGCGGCCACCGTGGTGCCGAAGGTGGCCGGGTCGCCGCCGACCTCGTTGAGCGAGATCAACCGGTGGTAGCGGTAGAAGGCCGTGTCCTCCACGCCCTTGGCCGCCACGGGCGCACAGAACTGCTGGAAGCGCCAGGCGAACTGCAGCACCTGCGGACGGTGGGCCTCGTCGTCCCGGGCGAACTCGGCCAGCAGGCAACTGCGCAGGAAATCGAACACCCCGGTGTCGGCCGCCGCGCTGCGCTTGCGCGCCTGCGCGATGGCCCAGTCGATGAAGCGCCGGTCCTGCGCCGAAGCCTGGTCGACCACATAGGTGCGGTAGACCGGCATGCTGGCCGCGGTGTCGGCAATGGTGTCGCGCAGCGTGCTGAAGCCGTAGTCCCGCGTGTGGCGGTCGGTATTCGCGATGCGCTTGAGCTGGGTCGCCAGCACCGTGAGCTCGGCGCCGAGCGGGCCCAGCGCCACGGCGCGTTTGGCGTCGGTGACCAGATCTTCGTAGCCCGTCTCCACGCCGGAGAAGCTGCGCCAGATGCGTTCGAACCGCCGCGCCTGCCGGCGGTCGACGAACAGGCCATTGACCAGCATGCCGTAGCGGTAGCCGGTGGTGCCGTGCAAGGCCCAGTCGTCGGGCTGGTCGCCGTGCGCCGCCGTGATCTTTTCGGAGACGACATAGATGCCGAGCGCCTGCGCATCCGCCGTGGCCACGGGCGTGGCGGCGTCCGGCAGGCGCTGCGCCAGGCGCCGCGCATGGCCCCGCTGCAGCCGCTCGAAATACTGGGCCGGGTCGCGCAAGCCATCGGGGTGGTCGATGCGCAGGCCGTCCACGACGCCGGAGGCCGTCAGATCCAGCGCCAGGGCATGCGTGGCTTCGAACACGCGTTCGTCCTCGATGCGCAGCGCCGCCAATTCGTTGACGTCGAAGAAGCGGCGGTAGTTGATCTCGTCGGCCGCGGCCAGCCAGGAGGCCAGCCGGTAGGCCTGCGCCTCGTGCAGCCGATGCAGTTCATCGTGGCCCTCGGCGCCGTTGACGGTGGCCAACACTCGTTCGATGGCTCCCGCCGCATCGGCTTCGCCGGCGAGTTCGGCCAACTGCTGTTTCAGCGGCGCGATCACGTCGGCCCGGTAGTTGCGCGCGGCTTCGCCGACTTCCGAGCGATCGGGCAGCGCGGCCGCATAGGCGCTCAGCGCGATGAACCTGGCGCGCAGGCTGGCGTCGCCCCCGGCCGCCTCGAGTTCGGCCAGCGCCGCATCCAGCAGCACCGGCCAGGTGTGCGGATCGACGGGGAAGCGATGCGAGAAATACGCCAGCTGAAACTGGCCCGCGGCGGCGTCGAAGGCCAGCTGCAGTTGCCCCTGCGCGAGCACCTCGCCATAGGCCTCGCCCAATACCGGGATCAGCACCTTGCCGACGAGTTCTTCGTTGAACGGATGCCAGTTGATGTCGAAGAACCCCGCGTAGCCTGACGCCTGGCCGTTTTCCAGCACGTCGGCCCACCACGGATTGTGCGCGCCGATCACGCCCATGTGGTTCGGCACCAGGTCGAGCACCAGCCCGAGGCCGTGGGCCCGCGCCGCCGCGGCGAACCGCTCGAAGCCTTCCTGACCGCCGAGCTCCGGGTTGATCTCGCGGTGGTCCACCACGTCGTAGCCATGCAGGCTGCCCGGCCGTGCGCGGCTGATCGGCGAGCAGTAGACGTGGCTCACGCCCAGGCGCTGCAGGTAAGGGAGGATGGTCGTGGCGGCTTCGAAGCCGAAGTCCTTGTGCAGTTGCAGCCGGTAGGTCGCGCGCGGGATGACCGCGACCGCAACCGTGGCGGTCGGGGTGGATTGGTTTTGGGTTTGGGTGTGAGACATCAGGGGTTAGGCTGGTTGAGCGTGACGCGCACGGCGTTCGGGCCCAGTGTCATTGCGTCTTCCGCCAGGGTTTGTTCGCCGCAGGCATAGATGGTGCGGGCTTTGCGGGGCACGGCGGCCGGCGCGGCAGTGGTGCCCAGATTGGCGACCATCTCCCAGGTGGCGCCATCCGCCAGCGGCCATTGGATGTGGATCACGGCGCCATTGCTGGTAAAACGCGCACCGCCCGTGGCATGGGCGAGCCTCGGCACGAGGTGTTCCCTGCGCAGCGACAACAGTTCGCGGACCAGCGCCATGCGTTCGCGGTGGGGCGAGGCTGCCGCTTCGGTCCAGTCGAGTTTGGACGCGGCAAAGGTTTCGGCCGCGTTCGGATCGGGAATCGCCGCTCGCGCCGCGGGATCGGCGAACGCCTTGAACGGGGCGAACTCGTTGCGTCGACCGGTCGACACCGCCTCGGCCAGCTCGCCGTGGAAGTCGCAGAAATACAGGAAAGGCGTGGACGCCGCGAACTCTTCCCCCATGAACAGCATCGGGATGTGCGGCGACAGCAGCAGGCAGGCGTACAGGGCGTCGAGCCGCGCGGCGTCCGTCAGCGCGCCGATGCGCTGGCCCAGCGCGCGGTTGCCGATGTGGTCGTGGTTCTGCAGGAAGGAGACGAACGCCGTGGGCGGCAGGTGCCCGCTGGATTCACCACGGTGGCCGCCGTGCCGCGGCGTGGCCTGGCCCTGGTAGACGAAGCCCTGGGCCAGGGCCCGCGCCAGATCCGCCACGGGCTGCGCCGCGTAGTCCTCGTAGTAGCCGTCGGTCTCGCCGGTCAACCACACGTGGGCGCAGTGGTGCAGGTCGTCGTTCCATTGGGCGGTGGCGCAGCGTGGCTCGCCGTGCGTGTCGCGCGCCAGCGGCCCGGCCTGGTTGAATTCGTTTTCCAGCACCATGTGCACGTGTCGGCGCGCCCCGGGGCCTTCCCGCAGCCGGTCGGCGATCTCCTGCAGGATATGGCGGGAAGAGTCGTCGCGGATCTGGTGCACGGCGTCGAAGCGCAGGCCGTCGAACCGGAATTCCTCGGTCCAGTACAGCACGTTCTCGATGAAGAACTGGCGCACCGGCCCGTGGTGCTCGCCGTCGAAATTGATCGCCGAACCCCAGGGCGTCTGGTGGCGGGGATTAAAGAATTCCGGGCAGTAGACATGCAGGTAGTTGCCCTCGGGGCCGAAGTGGTTGTAGACCACGTCGAGCAGCACCATCATGCCCAGGCCGTGGGCCGTGTCCACGAAGGCCTTGAGCTCGTCGGGTGTGCCGTAGGCCGCGTCGGGAGCGAACGGCAATACGCCGTCATAACCCCAGTTGCGCGTGCCTGGCATGTCGGACAGCGGCATGAGCTGGATGGCGGTGATGCCGAGTTCGGCCAGGGCGGCCAGCTGCCGCGCGGCGGCCGCATAGCTGCCCTCGGGCGTGAATGCGCCCACGTGCAACTCGTAGATCACCGCCTCGTGCCAGGGCCGTCCGCGCCAGTCGGGGTGGCGCCAGGCGTAGCCTTGGGGATCGACGACCTCGCTCGGGCCGTGCACGTCGAGCGGGTTGTACCGGGAAGCCGGATCGGGCACCGGCGCGCCATCGCCGATCCTGAATTTGTAGCGCGTGCCGGCCTCGGCATCGGGCAGTTGCAACACAAACCAGCCGTCGGCCGCGCCCTCCATGAGCAGCTGCCGCGGGCTGGGCGATTCGATGCAAAGCGTCACGTCCGGCGCACTCGGCGCCCACAGGCTGAACACGGTGCCCCCGTCGGGCTGCAGCCGGGCGCCGAATCCGGTCATGGAAGCTTGTCGCTGCGGAACATCTTGGCGACGTTCTTCGGCTCGGGCAGTTCCGGATCGGGCACGTCGCGCGAGGGCCACCAGCGCTCCAGGTGCGCCGCCGCCCAGCGTTGTCCGCCGAGTCCGAAGGCCAGTGCGAGTGCCAGCACCAGGCCGCCGAGCAGCAGCAGGAAGGCTTCGCGCACGATCGTGCCTCCGACGTCGATCGCGTCGAAGGCGATCATCACCACGAAGGCCATGATGGCGTAGCGCGCGATACGGCCCAGCGCATCCGAATCGCGGATGCCCACGCCGTTGCAATAGGTGACCACCGCGTTCGAGACGAAGCGCGCAAAGTAGGAGCCGAAGGCCAATACCAGCAGCGCCACGATCACCTTGGGCACGAACAGCATCACCCGGCTCAGCAGGTCGGTCACATGCGTCAGGCCGAGTCCGTTGAAGGCCACGATCAGTGCGGCCAGGATCACCACCCAGTAGGTCAGCAGCCCCACCACGCCGATGGTGTCGATGTGGGTGCCGCCCTGCTGCAGGAAGCTGTCCAGCCCGGCGCGTTGCGTGAGGATGTGGAAGTTGATGGCGCGCAGCGCCTTCTGCACCGCGAAACGCGCGGCCTTGGCGATGAGGAAGCCGATCAGCAGCACCGCCAGTGCCACGGCCAGCCGGGGGATGAAAACCCCGATCTGGATCAGGAAGGCCCGTACGGGCTCGAGCATCACGTCGATCTTTTCCATGTTCATTCTCCCTTGCTTGCAGGTTGACCCGGGTCGAGGAACCCGAGGATGCCGGAGAGCGGAATGCGCACCCAGTCCGGACGGTTATTGAGCTCGTAGCGCAGTTCGTAGAAAGCCTTCTGCAACTCGAACAGCGGCAGCAGACCGGCACCGGCATCGGGCTGCGCCAGCGGCGTGCCGGCCAGGGCATCGAGGTAGGCCTGCAGGAAGGCCGCGCGCGTCGCCACCTCCCATTCGCGGGCCGGCGCCTCAAGCAGCGTCTCCTCGTCGGCCGTGTGCGCCGCCTCGCGCAGGCCGCTGGCCCGTGCGTAGCTGAAGGAGCGCAACATGCCGGCCACGTCCTTCAGCGGCGAATGCTTGGCGCGCCGTTCGTCGAAGCTGCGGCCGGGTTCGCCTTCGAAGTCGACGATCACGAAGTCGTTCTTCGTGACCAGCACCTGGGCGAGGTGGTAATCACCGTGGATGCGCGTCTTCAGCGCGTTGTGCAGCGCCAGGCCGCTGGACTCGATGCGTTGCAGCAGCGCCGCCTGGCCGGCCAGCACCGCGCGCGCTTCCTCCTGCGCCGCACCGGGCAGACCAGGTAGCGCCGCCTCGAGTTGCGCGAACGTGGCGCGGGCCTCGTCCACGGCCTGCCGGCGGTAGCCCGCGGCGTCGGCCTCGCTCAGCGGCTCGGGATCGAAGGCCGCATTGCCGCTGCGCGTGGCGAGCGCCAGGTGCATCTCCGCCGTGCGCTGGCCCATGGTCTGCATCAGCGCCAAGTGGCCGCCGTGCACGTCCTCGATGGCCGGCACGGCACTGGTGCGGCGTTCCTCGAAATGGCGCTGCAGGTAGCCCAGGGTGTAGACCCAGCCATCGCCCTGGTTCGACACGTGCGCCTGCAGCAGGCACAGGGTACGCACCAGGCCGTCGTTGCCGAGGTATTCGACGGCACCCGCCACCGGCGCGGAGTGCGGGAACTGCGCGACTTCGGTGAGGAACCGGCCGACCTCGAACTCGGGGTTCACGCCGGTGCGGATGCGCCGGTAGCCCTTGAGGAACAGGCGCTCGTTGATGGTCACGATGGTGTTGCTGCTCTGGGCCTGTGGCCGCCCGACCGTGAGATCGGCCAGGTGGTCGAGGTCGGAGCCGGCGAGTTCGGCGAAGACGCTGGTCGGGGTGAAGCGGATGGTGCCGCTGCCCGCAGGCAGTTTGCGGCCGCTGCCGATGGCGGCGATGACGGCCCGGCAGAAACGTTCGTCGGCGAATGCATCGGCCATCACGCCGACTTCGGCCTGCTGGCGCACGCGCGCCACGGCGGCGGTGGAGAAGTTGCGGTAGCGCTCTTCCTCGCGGTCTTCCCAGGCGATGGCCAGCGGCACGAAGTACACGGCGTCCGCGGGGCCTTGCAGCTCGAGCAGCGGCAGCATCCAGGTGTCGTTACCGTTTTCCCACATGGCGTGGTCGAGCAGGGTGGCGCGGCGCACCGGCGTGCCCTTGTCGCCATACCAGCGCTGGGCTTCCACATGGCTGGGCAATACCTCGGTCTCGAACTGCGCACGCGTCTTGACCGCCATGCCGATGCGCCATGGCACGACGTGGTCGCGGAACAGGCTGTTCCAGCCGTCGAAGAGCACCATGACCGGGCGATCCTCGGCAGCGGTGAATTCCTGGTGCCAGCTCGGCACCTTGACGTCGGTGGTGAGCCTGAACCAATAGAACCCGTGCGCCGGGATCGTCATCAGGTAGGGCAACTCGCCCACCGGCGGGAAGGCCGTGCGGCCGAGCATCTCCACCGGCACACGGCCCTTGAAGGCGGACAGGTCGAGCTCTGCCGGCTGCGCCGAGCGCGCCAGGTTGACCACGCACAGGATCACCTCGTCCACGCCGCCTTCGGTGTAGCTGCGCAGGTAGGCCAGGATCTTGCGGTTGCCGGGCTTGAGGAAGTGCAGGTCGCCGCGGCCGAAAGCCTTGCTCGACGAACGCACGGCGAGCATGCGCCGCATCCAGTTCAGCAGCGAGGCCGGTTCGCGTTGCTGGGCCTCGACGTTCAGGGCTTCATAACCATAGACCGCGTCCATGATCGGCTGCAGGTACAGGCGCTGCGGGTCGGCACGCGAGAAGCCGGCGTTGCGGTCGGGGCTCCACTGCATGGGCGTGCGCACGCCGTTGCGGTCGCCCACGAAGACGTTGTCGCCCATGCCGATCTCGTCGCCGTAGTAGACGATGGGCGAGCCGCGCATGGACAGCAGCAGGCTGTTCATGAGCTTGATGCGGTCGGTGTCGTTGTCCATCAGCGGTGCCAGCCGGCGGCGGATGCCGAGGTTGATGCGCGCGCGCGGATCGGCCGCATAGGTGCTGTACATGTAGTCGCGCTCCTTGCTCGTCACCATCTCGAGCGTGAGCTCGTCATGGTTGCGCAGGAAAATCACCCATTGGCAGCTGTCCGGAATCTCGGGCGTCTGCTGCATGATCTCGGTGAGCGGGAAGCGGTCTTCCTGCGCGATGGCCATGTACATGCGCGGCATCAGCGGGAAGTGGTAGCAGGCATGGCACTCGTCTTCGTTGCCGAAGTACTCGCGCACGTCCTCGGGCCACATGTTGGCCTCGGCCAGCAGGAAGCGGTTCGGGTAGTTCTCGTCGATGGCCGCGCGGATCTGCTTGATCACCGCATGCGTCTCGAACAGGTTCTCGTTGCTCGTGCCCTCGCGCTCGACGAGGTAGGGTATGGCGTCGAGCCGGAAGCCGTCGACCCCCATGTCGAGCCAGAAGCGCATGACCTTGAAGATCGCCTCCAGTACCGCCGGGTTGTCGTAGTTCAGGTCGGGCTGGTGGCTGAAGAAACGGTGCCAGAAATAGGCCTTGGCCACCGGGTCGTAGGTCCAGTTGCTGGTCTCGGTGTCGGTGAAGATGATGCGCGTGCCCTTGTACTTCTGGTCGGTGTCGCTCCAGACGTACATCTCGCGCTCGGGCGAGCCGGGCGGTGCCTTGCGGGCGGCCTGGAACCAGGGGTGCTGGTCCGAGGTGTGGTTGATCACCAGCTCGGTAATGACCTTCAGGTCGCGCTTATGGGCTTCGGCGAGCATGAACTTGAAGTCGTCGAGCGTGCCGTACTGCGGATGGATGTTGTCGTAGTCGGAAATGTCGTAGCCGTCGTCGCGCAGGGGCGACGGATAGAAAGGCATCAGCCAGATGGTGTTGACGCCGAGGTCCTTCACGTAGTCGAGCTTGGAGGCCACGCCCTTGAAGTCGCCCACGCCGTCGGCATTCGAGTCGAAGAAAGCCTTGACATTGAGCTGGTAGATGACCGCGTCCTTGTACCAGAGCGAGGCGTTGTCGCTCGGGACGATGGCGCCGCCGGCGGCTTCTTCGAGCTGCGGCGTGGCCGTGAGGGGCACGGTGGATGGGTTCTTCATGGGTTGCTGCTCCGCTCGATGCGCAAGATGTGGGCTGGCATTTCGGCCGGGTCGAGGATGACGAAATTGCCGCCGTCGCGCCAGGTGAAGCGCTGGCCGGACAACAGGTCGAACACTTCAAAGGTCTCGACACCGCCGGCACCGAGCCAGGCGGCATCCAGGTGCACCCAGCCCGACTGACGGAAGGTGGCATCGAGGTTGACGACGGTCAGCACGGCCTGGCCGGCGTCGTCGCGCTTGGCGTAGGCGATCAGCTGGTCGTTGCCGGTATCGAAGAAGCGCAGCTGCCGGTTGCCGTGCAGGGCAGGGTGGTGGCGCCGGATGTCGTTGAGCTTGCCGATCAGGCCGCGCAGGCTGTGGTCCTGCTCGATGTCCCAATGGCGCAGCTGGTATTTCTCGGAGTCGAGGTATTCCTCGCTGCCGGGCGAGCGCGGCCGGCCTTCCATGAGTTCGTAGGCCGGCCCGTAGATGCCGTAGTTGGCGCAGAGTGTGGCGGCGAGGATCAGCCGTGTGGTGAACACCGCGCGCGGCGCGTGGTGCAGTTGTTCGTTGAGGATGTCGGGCGTGTTCGGCCAGGCGTTCGGACGGAAGTAGTCGTACCCCGGGCCTTGCGACAGCTCGGTGAAATACTCGGTGAGTCCGGCCTTGTCGTTGCGCCAGGTGAAGTAGGTGTAGGACTGCGAAAAGCCGAGCTTGGCCAGCCGGTGCATGACCTTCGGCCGCGTGAAGGCCTCGGCCAGGAACAGCACCTCGGGATGCTCGCGCTTGATGGCCGTGATACACCACTCCCAGAACGGGAACGCCTTGGTATGCGGGTTGTCCACACGGAAGATCTTCACGCCCTGCGCGATCCAGTAGTCGAACACACTCTTGAGCTCGAGCCACAGGGCCCGCCAGTCTTCTGTCTCGAAGTTGAACGGGTAGATGTCCTGGTATTTCTTCGGCGGATTCTCGGCGTACTGCACGCTGCCGTCCGGGCGCCAGCGGAACCACTGCGGATGCTGCTTCACGTAGGGATGGTCGGGCGCGCACTGGAAGGCGATGTCGAGCGCGAGTTCGATGCCGAGTTCGCCGGCCTTGGCCACGAGCGCGCGGAAATCCTCGAGCGTGCCGAGCTCGGGCAGCACGTCCTTGTGCCCGCCCTCGTCGGCACCGATCGCCCATGGGCTGCCCACGTCGCCGTCCTCGGCGGCCAGGGCATTGTTGCGGCCTTTGCGCTTGATGCGGCCGATCGGGTGGATCGGCGGCAGGTACAGCACGTCGAAACCCATCTGGGCCACATAGGGGAGCCGCGCGGCCACGTCGCGGAAACTGCCGTGCCGGCCTTCTTCCAGCGCGGCCGAGCGGGGGAACATTTCGTACCAGGCGCTGAAGGCCGCGCGCTGGCGGTCCACCACCAGGGGCAGGCCGGCCGCGAAGTCGGCTTGCGGCGCCACGAAGCGTGTTTCGAATTGGCGGTCCGGATAACGCGCGGCCACCTCGGCTAGGCCGTCGTCCAGCGCCAGGGCCTTGATGGCCTCGATCTCGGCCTCCACCTGGTCCATCTGGCTCAGGTCGGCCTTGGCCGCGGCGAGGGCGCGCTTGCGCAGGCCCTGCGCCCATTTGCCCAGGGCCTTGCGGTCTTCCCCGCGTGCGCGTGCCGCGGTCTCTTCGCCCAGAACGGCACCGATCTGCGCGGCAATGAGGATGTCGGCCGCGTCCACGCGGCGGCCCAACTCCACGCGCCACGCGGCGAAATGATCGACCCAGGCTGCCACGGTGTAGCGGTAGCGGCCCTGCGTTGGCGGGGTGAAGCTGGCGGTCCATTCGTCGTTGCCGGTGGGCGACATCTCCACCTCGTGCATGTCGGCCGCACCTTCCGCGCCCCAGCACAGGCGCGCACTCACCTGGTCATGACCATCGGTGAAAACATGCGCCGTCACCGCGATGGCCTGGCCTTCGACCCGCTTGACCGCGAAACGCCCGCCGTCGATCCACGGCAATACCGCATCGACCACCGCCCGTGCCCGGCCTTCGTCGGGCAAGATGACGCGGGGCTTGTCGGGTTTGCGCGGCGACGTACGGGTGCGGCTCTTGGGGGCGTTCAGCTTCGGCGCTTCGTTCTCAGGTGGCATCGATGATTCCTTCGTGGCGAAAAAACAAGGTGGACAGCGGCGGCAGGGACAGGCTGACCGAATAGGGGCGGCCATGAGCGGGGTTTGCTTCGGCGGGCACCCCGCCGAAATTGCCGACGCCCGAACCGCCGTAGTCCGCCGCGTCGGTGTTGAGCAGTTCGCGCCAGGTGCCGGCATGCGGCACGCCGACGCGATAGCCGTGGCGCGCCACCGGTGTGAGGCTGCAGACCACCAGCAGCGTGGTGGTGCCTGTCCGGGGCTTGCGCAGGAAGGCGATCACGCTGGCGTCGGCGTCGTCCATGGCCACCCATTCGAAGCCCTCGGCCTCGAAGTCCAGCTGATGCAGGGCGGGTTCGTGCCGGTGGAGCCGGTTCAGGTCGCGCACCAGGGCCTGCACGCCTGCATGCGCTGGCGCGGACTGCAGCGCCCAGTCGAGTTGGCCTTCATGGGCCCATTCGCTGCGCTGGGCGAATTCGCTGCCCATGAACATCAGCTTCTTCCCCGGATGCGCCCACATGTAGCCGTACATGGCGCGCAGGTTGGCGAACTGCTGCCAGTCGTCGCCCGGCATCTTGGTGAGCACCGAGCCCTTGCCGTAGACGACTTCGTCATGCGAGAACGGCAGCACGAAGTTTTCGTTGAAGGCGTAGACCATCGAGAAGGTGAGCTGGCCTTGGTGGTACTTCCGGTACAGCGGCTCGTGGGCGAAATAGGCCAGCGTGTCGTGCATCCAGCCCATGTTCCATTTCATGTCGAATCCGAGGCCGCCGCCCTCGACATCGCGCGAGACACCAGGCCAGGCGGTGGATTCTTCGGCGATGGTCACCGCGCCAGGGTGGTCGCGGTGCGTCGCCTGGTTCAGCGCCTGCAGCAGCGCCACGGCCTCGAGGTTCTCGCGGCCGCCGTGCCGGTTGGGAATCCATTCACCGGGCTGTCGCGCATAGTCGAGATAAAGCATCGAAGCCACGCCGTCGACGCGCAGGCCGTCGCAGTGGTAATGCCGCAGCCAGAACAGCGCCGACGACAGCAGGAAGCTCTTCACCTCGTTGCGGCCATAGTTGAAGATGCTCGAATTCCATTCGGGATGGAAACCCTGGCGTTGGTCGGCGTGTTCATACAGGTGCGTGCCGTCGAAATACTGCAGCCCGTGTTCGTCGGTGGGGAAGTGCGCAGGCACCCAATCGAGGATCACACCGATGCCGCGGCTGTGCAGGTGATCCACGAAATACATGAAGTCCTGCGGCGAACCGTAACGCGCGGTGGGTGCGAAGTAACCCGTGGTCTGGTAGCCCCAGGAGCCGTAGAAGGGATGCTCGGTCACCGGCATCAGTTCCACATGGGTGAAGCCCAGGGCGCTTGCATGGTCGGCCAGCGCATGCGCCAGTTCACGGTAGTTCATGAACACGCCGTCGTTGCGACGCCACGAGCCCGCATGCACTTCGTAGATGGACATCGGCGCCTCGGCCGCGACGCGGACGCTGCGGTCGGCCATCCATTCGGCATCGGTCCACGCGAAATCCAGCGACCACAGGCGCGAGCCGGTGGCGGGCGGGAGCTCGGCGCACAGCGCATAGGGGTCCGCCTTGTCGGCGGCGTAGCCATGGAAGCGGCTGCGCACGCGGAACTTGTAGACGTCGCCGTGGGCGGCCCGAGACACGGTACCCTCCCAGATACCGCTGCCGTCGGCGCGCGGTCTCAACGGGTCTGCGGAGCCGTCCCAGCCGTTCCAGTCGCCCACCACGCTCACCGCTTCGGCATTCGGGGCCCATACCGAAAAATGCGCACCTTGCCCCGCGGCCAACAGGCGGCCGCCAAGCGTATCGCCAAGCCGGGTGTGGGTGCCTTCACGGAAGAAATGAATGTCCTGTTCGGCGATGGGAGTCATGCGAGTGGCGTGTGGTGCACGCGGGGATGTGAGAGGGTGTGGACCACTGTCTGCGCGGGTGCCGAATTCGTGCACCGGAGAGCCACGCATGTGTTTGTAGGCGCATGCCGCGCATTAAAAAACGAAGCGCGTCATTGTTACGGTAACTCTTGGTAACTGGCTTGGGTCGGGGCGGTAAAACTTGCCGCAAACCCTACCGTCCAGCGCACAACTCGGCCGTTGAAGCATGCAAAAGGACCAGCATGAACCTGCTGTTCTTTGCAACTGTCGCCGGCCTTACCGACAGTTGCAAATACCGCATGTGCATTTTTCTTCAGGTGTTTGCTGCGGAGTCTGCTATCAAATCCTTGAAGCCTTCGATCGACGCAACACTCATAACGAGGACGTTACAAGCGCTAACTCGACCGGCATGCCAATTGCCGCTTTGCCCTGCCGGCACGCTGCCGGCGATATACCTATCAACGAGGAGCAACACCATGGTGAACATCAGCACGACCGCAACGGGCGAATCCGCAGGCAAGACCGACAACGGCGTGGCGCCTGTGAAGAAGAGTTTGCGCGGCTTCGCCGCCATGGATCCGGCACAGCAAAGGCGCATCGCGAGTGAGGGCGGCCGGGCGGCGCACGCCAGTGGCAATGCGCACGAGTTCACCTCGGAAGAGGCACGCGCGGCCGGCTCCAAGAGCCGGGGTGGCAAGGGCGCCAAGGCCGCGACCGCGCAGGGTGCGCCAGTGAGCGGCAACGGGGGCTGAGCCCGGTATCCGGCAGACCCGGCGCCTGCCGCGTCACCGCCGCGCAGGGCGCGAGACGGGCACGGATGAGCAGCCTGCGCAAATCGGTTAGGCTGTCTGCGCGTTCGGTGATACGAGCGTCGGACCTCCCTTCACTTGAAAGAAAGACTCTGCGCCATGGCGAAACTCAGCAACAGCAAGAAATCGGAAATCAAGACACGGCGATCTGCGCCGTTGGCCACGCCCAGTGACCTGTCGGCCAAGGCCACGACCGACATTTCGGGTGCGTTGAACGGCGTGCTGGCGGACGTTTTCGCGCTCTACCTCAAGACCAAGAACTTCCATTGGCACATGAGTGGCCCGCATTTCCGGGACTACCATCTGCTGCTCGACGAACAGGGCGACCAGCTCTACGCCATGACCGATCCGCTGGCCGAGCGCATCCGCAAGGTGGGTGGCAACACCTTGCGCTCGATTGGGCACATTGCGCGACTGCAGCGCATTTCGGACAACGATGCCGAGTTCGTCGAACCGCTGGACATGCTCGCCGAGCTCCGCGAGGACAACAAGTCCCTCGCCGCCCGCCTGCGCGAGGCGCACAACGTGACGGATGAACACCGCGACATCGCTTCGTCGAGCTTGCTGGAGAACTGGATCGACGAAACCGAACGCCGCACCTGGTTCCTTTTCGAATCGGGCCGACGCGAAGTCTCCTGAACCCCCTTCGATTCAGCCGGCCGGTTGGCCCGTCGGGGCGCCGCCGGTCGTCAGCGTCATGAGGATGTCGGCGTACCAGGCGCAGTTCAGTCCGAGCGACTCGTCCAGCTTCAGGTCGCGGCTGTTCATGTCCATGCGGGACGAATGCACGCCGAGCAGCCGCCAGGGCAGCGCCGGATCGCCGTTCGGATCACGCATCACCACGGCCGCGCCACTGGTGCCGCGGTGTGTGCGTGCATCGGTGAGGAAAAAACCCTGACCCTGGAACCGCACGCCGAACGAGGACGAGATCACCGCATGGCGCACCACCGGCAGATGGTGGATGACGTCGTGGAAGCCCAGCGGGAAGCCGACCACCAACAGCGCGGTGCCGACTTCGACCTCGTCGAGCGAGGCCTGCAGGTGCGTCGGCTTGAAGCTCTTGAACGCGACCGGCGAGGGCAGGGCGGCACGCGGAATCTCGATCGCCGCCACATCGATCTCGCCGCCGGAATCACTGCCCTGGCGCCACAGGCTCTTGCCCTCCGCGTACAGCCACAGCGACACGGAGAACACGCCGGTGAGGTTCACCGCGTCGGTGTGCATCTCGATCTCGATGCGGTTCGGAAAATGCTTTGTCGGCGTATCGATGAACACGTGGCGGCTCGTCACCAGGAACAGGCGGTCGTCGCGTTCGAAAAAGAAGCCGGTGGCGCCGGTCAGGAGCTTGGCCCCTTCGAAGGTCGACACCCGGGCGGTGGTGAGCAGCACGGACTCGGTCATGAGGAGGTCGCCTGCCAAGGATGACCGCCGGCCGCCGAAGCACGAAGGGAAAAGCGGATCATCGGCAGTTCCTTTGAGGAAATGTTTCACTATAAGCGGGTTCGCGTTTTGCCGCGTGCTTAAGCTGCGGTTAATGCGGCGCTGTGAGAATGGCGCCTGTCTGTCTTTTCTCTGCATCCACTTCCATGAAAGCCGTCCCATGTCCGTCCGACACGACACAGACCGCTACAGCCGGCTGAGCATCTCGTTGCATTGGCTGATGCTATTGCTCATCGCCGCCGTCTATGCCTGCATGGAATTCAAAGGCATTTTCCCCAGGGGCAGCGCGGGCCGCGAAGGCATCCAGACCTGGCATTTCATGCTGGGGCTCGCCGTGCTGGCGCTGGCCTTGGTACGTATCGTCGTGGCCGTGGTCAGCCGCACACCGCCCATCGTTCCGCAGCCGCCGAAATGGCAATCGCGGACCGCGCTTCTCATGAAACTCGCGTTGTACGCTTTCATGGTCGCCACGCCGGTGCTGGGCTGGCTGGTGCTCAGCGCCAAGGGAGTGTCGATTCCGTTCTTCGGGCTGCAGTTGCCCGCGCTGATTGGCGCCGATAAGGCCACGGCCAGCGGGATCAAGGAGATCCACGAGACGCTGGCGACGATCGGGTACTTCCTGATCGGTGGGCATGCGGCGGCCGCGCTGTTCCATCACTACGTGGTGCGCGACAACACGCTGCTGCGCATGCTGGGCGGCCATCGGCGCGTGGAAGCCTGAGTGGCCAGGCGTCACCACCTGGAAAAGCACAGAAGCCAGCACATCGGCTGGCTGCGGGCCGCCGTGCTCGGCGCCAACGACGGCATCGTCTCCACGGCCAGTCTGCTGGTCGGCATCGCCGCTGCCCACGCCAGCCACGCCACGCTGGTCACGACCGGCGTGGCAGGTCTGGTGGCCGGCGCCATGTCCATGGCGGCGGGCGAATATGTCTCGGTGCATTCCCAGGCCGACACCGAGAACGCCGATCTCGCGCGCGAGCGCGCGGAGCTCGAAGCGGATCCGGTCGCCGAACGCCGCGAGTTGACCGCGATCTACACCGGCCGGGGTCTGAAGCCCGAACTGGCCAGGGAAGTTGCCGCCCAGCTCATGGCGCACGACGCGCTCGGTGCACACGCGCGCGACGAGCTGGGACTTTCCGACGTTGCCAGCGCGAGACCGGTCCAGGCGGCGCTGTCGTCGGCTGCAAGCTTCGCGGTGGGCGCCAGCCTTCCTGTGACCATCGCCGCATTCGCACCGGAAACAGGACTGTCGTGGTGGATCTCGGGAACGTCCTTGTTGCTGCTGGCAGTGCTGGGCGGCGTGGCAGCTGGCGTCGGCGGTGCGAACCCGTGGGTCGGTGCGTGGCGCGTCACGTTCTGGGGCGCTCTGGCGTTCGGCGTGACGGCTGGAGTGGGACGGCTGTTCGGCGCGGCGCTGGGTTGATGCCTGGCCGGCAACGCGCAGGGCATATCGACGTCATCAGCGACACATCTTTAACTTAACATAATATACATCGTATGAAGTAACATGATGCGGCACGAATCACCCGCATACCGATCTTCACCTCGGCTTCACGGAACCCGTATCCTGAAACACTATCCCACCAGCATCACGTCGCCGCGGCGATAAAGCGCAGCCAACTCCGCTATCCTTTCGCAGCCCACTTTCATCACAACTCCACAAGGCCGTTCATGCCCGCACCGCATCCAGATCCGTCCGCCAATCCCGTTCATCCTTCGGCGCGTGCTGGCGATGAATGCATTCTGGTGCTGCAAGGCGGCGGCGCGCTCGGTGCTTACCAGGCCGGCGTCTTCGAGTCGTTGAGCAAGGTCTACCGCGAGCCCAATTGGGTGGCCGGCATTTCCATTGGAGCCATCAACGCTGCGCTGATCACGGGCAATCCGCCGTCGCAGCGTGTGGCGCGGTTGCGTGAATTCTGGGACCTTGTGAGTTCCTCGGTCCCGCTGCCTTCGGTCTCCAGCACCGGCACGGCCCGCGAAGCGCTCAACGAAGCCAGCGCCACGCAGGCCATGGTCTACGGCGTGCCAGGGTTCTTCAAGCCGCGGTTTCCGCCCGCGCCGTTCCAGCCGCGCGGCTCGATCGAGGCCATCAGTTATTACGACACCTCGGCGCTGAAGCTGACTTTGGAGCGGCTCGTCGATTTCGACCGTCTCAACCACGATGGTGTCAGGCTGTCGGTCGGGGCCGTCAATGTGCGCACCGGCAACTTCGAGTATTTCGACTCGGCGAAACAGACGATCGACGCGCGTCACATCATGGCCAGCGGCGCGCTGCCGCCAGGATTCGCACCGGTCGAGATCGACGGTGAACACTACTGGGATGGCGGACTGGTTTCGAACACGCCGCTCCAGTATGTGCTCGACCAGCCCGGGGACAAACGCCGGACCGTGTTCCAGGTCGATCTGTTCGCAGCCAGAGGCGCCCTGCCCGGCACGCTGCAGGAAGTCACGGGGCGCGAGAAAGACATCCGTTTTTCAAGCCGCACCCGGCTCAACACCACCAACGAACTCGACCGGCAGGTGATCGCCCAGGCGGCCAAGCGGCTGATCGCCAAGCTGCCGCCCGCGCTGCGCGACGATCCCGATGTGCAGGCCTTGTCCAAGCTGCGCTGTGAAAGCGCGGTGGACGTGGTGCACCTGATCTACCGCAGCAAGCACTACGAACGCCAGTCCAAGGACTACGAGTTTTCGCGGCTGTCGATGCAAGAGCACTGGGAAAGCGGGCGCGCCGACATGGCGCACACGCTGCATGACGAGCGGTGGCTTCATCGCGCACCCGCGCAGACCGGTGTCCGGGTATTCGATCTGTCTTCCGACCATCCCACCGCGCTCCAAGCCATCGCCCCGTCGGACGCGCGCAAGACCACCGGCGTCACCAAGGCACTCACGCCCAGCAAGGCCCAAGCATGAACATCGAAGAAGTCAAAAAACGCGCCTACGCCATGCCGCTGACCAGCCCGGCTTTTCCGCCCGGGCCCTACCGGTTCGTGAACCGCGAGTTCCTCATCGTCACCTACCGCACCGACCTCGATGCGCTGCGCGCCGTCGTTCCGGAGCCGTTGCAGATCACCGAGCCGATCGTCAAGTACGAGTTCATCCGCATGCCCGACTCGACCGGTTTTGGCGACTACACCGAATCGGGCCAGGTGATCCCGGTCACCTTCGAAGGCCGCGCCGGCGGCTACGTGCATTCGATGTACCTGAACGACGAGGGCCCGATCGCCGGCGGCCGCGAGCTGTGGGGCTTTCCGAAGAAACTCGCCGCACCGAAGATGTCGGTCGAAGTGGACACCTTGCTCGGTGTGCTCGACTACGGCCCGGTGCGCGTGGCCACGGCCACCATGGGCTACAAGCACCGCACGCTGGACCACGCGGCCGTGCTCGCCGGCCTGCTCGCACCCAACTACCTGCTGAAGATCATCCCGCACGTGGACGGTGGCCCGCGCATCCTGGAATTGGTGCAGTACTATCTCGAGGACGTGACGATCAAGGGCGCCTGGACCGGGCCGGCCTCGTTGCAACTGGCCCACCATGCGCTCGCGCCGGTGGCGCAGTTACCCGTGCTGGAAGTGCTCTCGGGCACCCACATCCTCACCGACATGACCCTCGGCCTCGGCACCGTGCTGCACGACTATCTCGCCTGAATTTCGACGGATTTCGCTCAACCTCCCTCAACCAGTACTTAAACGGAAAACACGCCCATGAAACTGCAAGACAAGGTCTGTATCGTCACTGGCGCCGCCAGCGGCATCGGCAAGGAAATCGCCCTCACCTACGCGCGCGAAGGCGGCAAGATCGTGATCGCCGACCTGAACAAGGCGGCGGCGCAGGCGGCGGCCGACGAGATCGTCAAGGCTGGCGGCACGGCGATGGCGGTGGCCATGGACGTGACCAATGAAGAGCAGGTCAACAGCGCCGTGGCCGAGGTGATCGCCGCCTACGGCACGGTCGATGTCCTGGTCAGCAACGCCGGCATCCAGATCGTGCATCCGGTGGAGGAATTCCCGTTCGCCGACTGGAAGAAGATGCTGGCCATCCACCTGGACGGCGCCTTTCTCACCACCAAGGCCGTCATGCCGCACATGCAGAAGTCGGGCAAGGGTGGCAGCATCATCTACATGGGCTCGGTGCACTCGAAGGAAGCCTCGGTGCTGAAGTCGGCCTACGTCACCGCCAAGCACGGCCTGATCGGCCTGTGCAAGACCGTGGCCAAGGAAGGCGGCAAGTACAAAATTCGCGCCAATGTGATCTGCCCCGGCTTCGTGCGCACGCCGCTGGTGGAAAAGCAGATCCCCGAGCAAGCCGCAGCCCTCGGCATCAGCGAAGAAGACGTGATCAAGAAGGTCATGCTGAAGGAAACCGTGGACGGCGAATTCACCACCGTGCAGGACGTGGCCGAAGTGGCGCTGCTGTTCGCCGGTTTCGAGACCAACGCCCTCACCGGCCAGTCGCTCGTCGTGAGCCACGGCTGGTTCATGCAGTAGCTTCTGCTCACCCCCAAGTCGCTCACTTCGTGTAGCTCCACCCCCCTTGCAGGGGGCGACACCAGTGGCCCGGCAAAGGCTCTCCTGAGCTTGTCGAAGGGCCGGTTCCACGGTGTCCCAGGAATAAGACAGGGCAGTCCTTTACCGCCCTACCACTTACCTTTGGCGGCCCGCTGCTTGCGGATGGCCGCTGCAATGGCTTCGGCCGCATCGGCCTTGCCCGAGCGTTGCGCGAAGTCGATGGCACTCAGGTTCTGCAGGTTCTTCAGCGTCGGATCGGCGCCTTCGTCGAGCAGCAACTGCACCGTCTCCATGCTGCCGTAGGAGGCGGCCATCATCAGCGGCGTGGTCTTGTTGGGCGACTCGGCGTCGATGTAGGCGTAGTTGTCGAGCAGCAGCCGGATGACGTCGAGGTGGCTGCGCGTGGCCGCGTAGTGCAGCGGCGTCCAGCCGGTCTTGTTGACGTCGCCGCCGCGCGCGATGAGCTTCCGGCAGAGGTCGAGCTGGCCATTGATGGCCGCGATCATCAGCGGGCTTTCGTCCTTGTCGTTGCGCGACTCGACCACCGTTTTCGGCCAGGCGATCAACAACTCGGCCACCTTCGGCGATGGTTCGCGCAACGCGAGAAACAGGCCGGTCTGCCCTTTGGGATCCGGCGTGTTGGCGTCGAACCCGCGGTTCAGCAGCGTCTTGATGGCGTCGGGATCGTCCCGCTTCACGGCGGTGAAGAAGTCGTCGAAGGAACCGGCTCGGGTGACACCAAAACCAAGGAAAACAACAAGGTAGAGAAATGTCTTGAAGTATCGGATGAGGTTTGAGTTCATGCCATCACCCCCGTGAAAAGGCGGTCGAAGTTGTGGCTGGTGACGTCGGCGATGTTTTCCACCGTCGTATTTTTCAGCACGGCGAGCTGCTTCGCCACGAACGGCACGTACGACGGGTTGTTGGTCTTGCCCCGGTAAGGCATGGGCGCGAGATAAGGGCTGTCGGTCTCGATCAGCAGGCGGTCCATCGGCACGAAGGCCGCGACATCGCGGATGTCCTGCGCGCTCTTGAAAGTCAGGATGCCAGAGAACGAGATGTAGAAGCCCAGGTCGAGCGCGGCGCGCGCCACCTCGGCGGTTTCGGTAAAGCAGTGGAACACGCCGCCAGCCGAACCGGCCGATCCGTCCTCGCCCTCCTCCTTCAGGATGGCGATGGTGTCGTCCGAAGCGCTGCGCGTGTGGATCACCAGCGGCTTGGCCGTCTGGCGCGCGGCGCGGATGTGCACCCGGAAGCGCTCGCGTTGCCATTCCATGTCGGCGATGCTGCGGCCTTCGAGCCGGTAGTAGTCGAGCCCGGTCTCGCCGATGCCGACGATGCGCGGCAGCGCGGCGCGTTCGAGCAAGTCGGCCAGGCTCGGCTCCCGCACATCGTTGTTGTCGGGGTGCACGCCGACCGTGGCCCAGAAGTTGTCGTAGCCCGTGGCGAGCGCATGCACCTCTTCGAACTCCTCGAGCGTGGTGCAGATGCAGAGCGCGCGGTCGACCTGGGCCTCGGCCATGGCGGTGCGGATGGCGGGCAGGTTGCCCGCCAGTTCGGGATAGGAAAGATGGCAGTGGGAGTCTGTGAACATAGGAATCGGCCTCGGCGCCTGTGTGGAGTCCGGGCAAGCGGCGAAGTTAGCCGCATGAAAGGCAAACAGCGCCCGGATCGTCTAGATCGTTTGGGTGGGCCGGTCCGAACCCAGATGGCCGCCGAGCAGTTCCTCGATCTTGAGCTTGAGCAGCCGCGCCTTCTCGTCCTTCGGGAACTGGATGCCGACGCCCTGCGTACGGTTGCCCGCGGCCCGCCCCGGCGTCACCCAGGCCACGCGGCCAGCGATCGGATAGCGCTGCGGGTCTTCGGGCAACGACAGCAACACATAGACGTCGTCGCCAAGCTGGTATTCGCGCGTGGTCGGAATGAACATGCCACCTTCGGAGAACAGCGGGATATAGGCCGCATACAGCGCCGCCTTTTCCTTGATGGCGAGCTGGATGACGCTGGGACGCGGCGAAGAGGAATGGCTGCTCATGGATGGGTCGCTTCGAAGGGGATGAGATCTAGCGCTTCGAGTTTAGGGCGGTTTGCGCGCGGCTCACAAGCGTTTCGAGCATCAGCCCCGAATTAAAGGGGTGTTCGACCACACGCACCGTGGCGCCCAGTTCCTTGGACCAGCGCGTGAGGGCGTGCATCGACGCCGCCGGCGGCAGGTCCGCGTCCGCAAAGAAACGCGGCACCGCGCCGCTGTGCACCACCAGCAGGTCATGGCAGAGCTTCTGCAGCGCGTCCACCACCTGGGCCATGGCCCAATCGGCGAACACGGTGACGTCACCGCGCGCCACGGCCTTGGGCACCAGGGCCCAGGTCCTGGCGCTCTGCCCGCCGCGCGCCATCTTCAGGGCGTCGTCGGGCCGGCCGCCGGCGGCCGACAGCAGCGTGGCCGCATCGACGGCGGCGACATCCTGCGCCTGCAGCCATTGCAAGGCATCGGCCGTGTCCGGCCAGGCCATGTTGTGGCCCATGCAGCGGCTGCGGATGGTCGGCAGCAACTGGTGCGCCGCGCCGGTGGCCAGCACGAACTTCACGTCGCCGGGTGGCTCTTCCAGCGTCTTCAGCAGCGCATTCGCCGTGACGTGGTTCATGCGTTCGGCCGGATACACCAGTACCGCCTTGCCGCGGCCACGTGCACTCGTGCGCTGCGAGAACTCGACGGCATCGCGCATGGCCTCGACGCGGATCTCCTTGCTGGCCTTGCGTTTCTTGTCATCGATGTCGGACTGCGCTTTCTCCGCGAGCGGCCAGCCCAGGTCGATCATCGCCGTCTCGGGCATCAGCACGCACAGGTCGGCATGCGCATGCACGTCGATCGCATGGCAACTGCCGCATTCGCCGCACGCGCCGCGCGCCACCGACTCGGCCGAGCCATCGAAACGATCGCACAGCCACGCACGCACCAGTTCCAGCGCCAGGCTGTATTGGCCCAGGCCCGAAGGCCCCTGCAGCAGCCAGGCATGGCCGCGCTGGCCGAGCAAGGCCGTGCGCTGCGCGGCGAGCCAAGGCGGCAAGACTTCGGCTTCGACGATGTCGCTCATCTCAGGCCTTCCGGCGTCGGCACCATGATCGACAGCCACCCGCGTCGCACCAGCGTGTTGGTGATCTGCTGCCACACCGCGTGTTTCGAAGCCGCGGCGTCGATGCGCGCGAAGCGGCCGGGGGATGCTGAGGCGCGGTCGGCGTAGCCCTGCGCGACCTGGCGGAAGAATTCGACCGGCTGCGACTCGAAACGGTCCGGCACGCGCGCGCCGGCCAGGCGTTCGGCTGCGAGTTCGGGCGCGAGTTCGAACAGCAGCGTCAAATCCGGTTGGCGCACCAAATCGCCTTCTCGCGCAGGCACAGCCTGCACCCATTGCTCCAATGTCGATAGCACCCGCAGATCGAAGCCACGCCCCCCGCCCTGGTAGGCGAAGGTGGCGTCGGTAAAGCGGTCGCTGATCACTACCTCGCCGCGCGCCAGGGCCGGCTCGATCACCTGCTGCAGGTGGTCGCGCCGCGCGGCGAAGATCAGCAGCGCCTCGGTCAGCGCGTCCATGGCGTCGTTGAGCACCAGCGCGCGCAGCTTTTCGGCCAGCGGCGTGCCGCCCGGCTCGCGCGTCAAGGTGACCGTGCGGCCCTGGGCCCGCAAGGCCGTGGCCAGGGATTCGATGTGGGTCGACTTGCCGGCACCGTCGATGCCTTCGAAGCTGATGAAGATGCCGTTAGTCATGTGCGCAGTTTAAGGACAAGCCTGTCTGTTTCGGGGGACACCGCGGAACCGGCCCTTCGACAAGCTCAGGAGAGCCTTTGCCGGGCCGCTGGTGTCGCCCCCTGCAAGGGGGTGGGCGGCTACACGAAGTGAGCCAACCTGGGGGTGTTCCAAACTCATCGACGTTGAAACTGGTTCACCGCCCGATTGTGCTCCTGCAGCGTCGGGCTGAAATGGCTGCTGCCGTCGCCGCGGGCCACGAAATACAGCGCGGTGGTCTGCGCCGGCTGCACGGCCGCCAACAGGGATGCCGCGCCCGGCATCGAGATCGGCGTGGGCGGCAGGCCGTTGCGGGTGTAGGTGTTGTAGGGTGTGTCGGTTTGCAGGTCGCGCCGGCGCAGGTTGCCGTCGAAAGTGGCGCCGAGACCGTAGATCACCGTCGGGTCGGTCTGCAGCGGCATGCCGATGCGCAGCCGGTTGTTGAACACGCCGGAGATCAGCGGCCGGTCCGCGCCCTGCCCGGTTTCCTTTTCGATGATGCTGGCCAGCGTCAAAGCCTCCTCGGGCGTCTTCAACGGAATGCCGGGCTGGCGCTGGGCCCAGGCGGCGTCGAGCCTCCGATCCATCGCCAGCATGGCGCGCTTGAGCACATCGAGGTCGCTGCTGCCCTTGGCATAGGTGTAGGTGTCGGGGAAGAAGCGGCCCTCGGGGTCGACGCCCGGCCGGCCGAGCGATTTCATCAACATATCGGGCGCCAGCCCTTTGGAATCGGGCGCGAGGCGCTCTGCTTTCGAGAGCGCTTCGCGCACCTGGCGGAAGTTCCAGCCTTCCACGAAAGTCACCGAGCGAAGCGCCTGCTCGCCGCGCACCAATTTACCGAGCAGGCTGATCGGCGTGGCGCCGGGCTCGATCTCGTAGCTGCCGGCCTTGATCTGGCGCGCCTCGCCCGACAGGCGGAACCACAGGAACAGCAGGGCCGGCGGCGTCTTCACGCCCGCGTCGCTCACGGCTTCAGCCACGCCACGCGCCGAGGTGCCGGGCGGAATCGTCAGATCGAGCACCGCGTTGCCCACCGGCAAGGGTCGATGCAGCCACCACCAACCCGCGCCGCCAGCCAGGATCGCCACGACCAGCACCACACTTAAGAAACGACGCACAACCCTACCCGCCTTACGAACAATGGAGGCGCATGATAATTGACCGCATGAAACACCTACTCCATGGTTTTGCGCCGCTCTCCCATCTGGGCGTGATCCGCGTCGAGGGCGAAGACGCCGTCAAGTTCCTGCAAGGCCAGCTGACCAACGATTTCGCGCTGCTCGACGACGGCCATGCCCGCCTGGCCGCGTTCTGTTCGCCCAAGGGCCGCATGCAGGCCAGTTTCATCGGCTTCAAGCGCGGCCCGGCCGAGGTGCTGCTGGTCTGCAGCCTCGACCTGCTGGCCACGACGCAGAAGCGGCTGTCGATGTTCGTGATGCGCGCCAAGGCCAAGCTCACGGACGCGACGGACCAGTTCAAGCTGTACGGGCTGGTGGGCGATGCCGTGGCCCAGGCCATCGATCCCGCCGCAGCGCCTTGGACGCGGGTCGACGCCGGCACCAGCACCGCGGTCGCGCTGTACCCAGCCAACGGCCAGCCACGCGCGTTGCTGCTCACGCCGGCCGACGCTGCCGCGCCGACGGGTGCTGCGTTGACGACGGAGCAATGGCTCTGGACCGAAGTCCAGAGCGGCGTGGCCACGGTGTCGCAGGCGATCTTTGAAGCCCTGGTGCCGCAGATGCTGAACTACGAGTCGGTCGGCGGCGTGAACTTCAAGAAGGGCTGTTACCCGGGCCAGGAAGTCGTGGCGCGCAGCCAGTTCCGCGGCACGCTGAAACGCCGGGCCTATGTGGCTCATGCAGATGCCCCCATGTTTGCCGGCCAGGAGGTGTTTGCCGACACAGATGCCGAGCAACCCTGCGGCCTGGTGGTGCAGGCCGCGCCTGCGCCGAACGGTGGTTTCGACGCCATCGTGTCGATGCAGACGGCGGCGCAATCGGCCGGGCTCACGCTCGGCGCCGCCAGCGGGGCTTCGATCGCCTTGCTGCCGCTGCCCTACGAGCTGCTCGAAGACATTTGAGGTCCCCTCCACCGTTCGTGCTGAGCCTGTGGTCCTTCGACAAGCTCAGGGCGAACGGGGTTGGTGAACGGCTTTATACAAGCGTCCTGAACATCTCGCGGTGCGGGATGCCGGCTTCCTCGTACACCTCGCCACGCGGCGTGAAGCCGCAGCGCAGGTAGAAGGCTTCGGCGCTGGTCTGCGCGTGCAGCAGCACCTCGTGGTCGCCGCGTTCGGCCGAAGCCTTCACCAGCGCTTCGAGCACGGCACGGCCGACCCTCGTGCCGCGCAAGGCTTTTTTCACCGCCATGCGGCCGATGCGGCCAACGCCCGGCGCGCCAGGTTGCGGCAACAGGCGGCCGGTGGCCAGCGGCTGGCCCAGGCGGTTGAACACCACGGCGTGCACCGCGGTCTGGTCGGCGTCGTCCCACTCGAGTTCCTTCGGGATGCCCTGCTCTTCGACGAACACCTCGTGGCGCACGCTGCCTGCGGCCGGCCCAAATTCACTCCAGGCACCGGTCTTCAACTCGAACACCGGTTCACCTGCGGCGTACGAAGCCTGCAGCGCGCGCAGCGCCTCTGGCACCGGCGTGGGCTTCTGGGTTGAGGGGTCGGCGAAGACGTAGAGCAGTTCGCCGCTCACCAACACGGCATCGCCCCTTTTCACCGCACCGGCCATCAGCATGGAACTGTTGCCGGTGCGGATGTGTCGCAGCGTGATGTCCAGCAGGTCGTCGGCCCGCGCCGAGGCGTGGTATTCGAGCGTGGCCTTCTTCAGGTAGAACTCGCCGCCGAGCGCCTCCATGGCCTCGAAATACGGCAGGCCGAGCGCGCGCCAGTATTCGGTGATGGCCACGTCGAGGTAGGCCAGGTAATGCGCATTGAAGACGATGCGCTGCATGTCGACCTCGGACCAGCGTACGCGCAGGCGGTGGGAAAAGACTTGGCTTGGTTCGGTCATCGGGCGTCCGTGGGTGTTGTTTCGGGCAGGTGGAAGGCGGCGCGTAGGGCCTTGGCCGCGTCGCGGTGGGCCTGGCGCGCCTCGGGCAATGCCCGGCCCATCTTGATGAACTCATGCGTCACGCCGCGGTAGATGTCCAGGTCCACCGGCACGCCGGCCAGGCGCAGCCGGTCGGCATAGGCCACGCCTTCGTCGAACAGCGGGTCGTATTCGGCCAGGCCGATCCAGGCCGGCGCCACGCCGTCTACCTCCGGCACCAGCAGCGGCGCGAAGCGCCAGTCGTCGCGGTCGGCCGGCGTGCGCAGGTAGAGGTCGAAGAAGTAGTCGATGTGGGAGCGCTTGAGCACCAGGCCGTCGGCGAACATGGCGTGTGAAGGAGTGTCCTGGTCCGCCGACAGGCCGGGGTAGAACAGCAACTGCAGCGCCAGCGGGAGGCCGGGCGCATCGGCCGTAGCCCTCGCCTGCAGCGCACAGGCCGCGGCCAGGGTGCCGCCGGCGCTGTCGCCACCCACGGCCAGCGCCCCTGGCAAGGCGCCGAGTTGCGCCGCGTGGCCGGCCAGCCAGCCCAGCGCGTCCCAGGCGTCGTTGGCCGCGGTTGGAAATTTGTGCTCTGGCGCCAACCGGTAGTCGAGCGACACCACCATGCAGCCCGACAGCCGGCTCAGTTCGCGGCACAGGATGTCGTGGGTTTCGATGCTGCCGATGGTGAAGCCGCCGCCGTGGAAATACAGCAGCAGCGGCAGCACCTCGTGGGACGGTGCGTACAGCCGGGCCGGCAGCGCAAAGCCGTCGCGCGCGGGAATGCGGAAGTCTTCGACGCGCAAGAGTGCGGGCTTGGGGATTTCCAGCACGCCCGCGCCCAAGGCATAGGCGGCGCGGGCTTCGGCGCCGGTCAAGGTGTGCATCGCGGGCCGGCCGGCCTTGGCCATGCGGTCGATCACGGAACGCATCGCGGGCGTCAATCGGTGGGGCGCGGCGGGCGGCGCGCCCGGCGGACTGGGGTTACGGAGCATGGCGGGGAAGCGGCGGTCTGGGTAAAGTTGGTCATCCTACAACGAGGAAGAGACAAGACCCATGGCCCTGATCTATTACGTGACGCAGATCCAGTTCGAGTTCGGCGCCATCAAGCTGCTGAAACAGGAATGCGAACGCGTGGGCATCACCCGGCCGCTGATCGTCACCGATGCCGGTGTCAAGGCCGCCGGCGTGCTGCAGAAGGCGCTGGACGCCCTGCCCGGCATCCCGGTCGCGGTGTTCGACCAGACCCCGTCCAATCCGACCGAAGCCGCGGTGCGTGCCGCGGCCGCCGCCTACCGCGCGGGGAACTGCGATGGCCTGATCGCCGTGGGTGGCGGCTCGGCCATCGACTGCGCCAAGGGCGTGGCCATCGCCGCCACGCACGAAGGGCCGCTCGCACGCTACGCCACCATCGAAGGCGGCTCGGGTCTGATCACCGAGCGCGTGGCCCCCATCATCGCCGTGCCCACCACCAGCGGCACCGGCAGCGAAGTGGCGCGCGGTGCCATCCTCATCGTCGACGACCACAGGAAGCTTGGCTTCCATTCCTGGCATCTGGTGCCCAAGACGGCGATCTGCGACCCCGAACTCACGCTCGGCCTGCCCGCCCGGCTGACCGCCGCCACCGGCATGGACGCCATCGCCCACTGCATGGAAACCTTCATGGCGCCGGCCTTCAACCCGCCGGCCGACGGCATCGCGCTCGACGGCCTGCAGCGCGGCTGGGCCTTCATCGAACGCGCGACGCGCTTTGGTGCCGACCGCGAGGCCCGCTTCAACCTGATGAGCGCCTCGATGCAGGGCGCGATGGCGTTCCAGAAAGGCCTGGGCTGCGTGCATTCGCTGAGCCACAGCCTGGGCGGCGTCGACCCACGGCTGCACCATGGCACGCTGAACGCGATGTTCCTGCCGGCGGTGGTGAAGTTCAACGCCAGTGCCGAGTCGGTGCAGAAAGACCACCGGCTGGAGCGCATGGCCCAGGCCATGGGCCTGTCATCCGCAGGCGACATTCCCGAGGCGATCCGCGATCTGAACGCCCGGCTCGGGTTGCCCACCGGCCTGGCCGCCATGGGCGTGGCGACCGATCAGTTCGACCACATCATCAGCGGCGCGCTGGCCGACCATTGCCACAAGACCAATCCGCGGATTGCGACGGCGGACGAATACCGCGGGTTGCTCGAAGAAGCGATGTAGTCGCGGCGCCGTCAAACGCTGAGCGCACAGCGAAAGCCGCGTGCCGCGTAGTACGACTGCACGCCGTTGTGGTACGTGAAGACCCGGCCATAACGCCGGTCGCCGAACAGCGCGCCGCCGCGCGCTCTGATTTCGGGCGGTGTCGCCAGCCAGCTGGAGGTCTTCAGGTCGAACTCGCCGAACCGCTGGAGCTCGGCGTACTGCGCCTCGGTCAATAGTTCGGCGCCCATGCGTTGGGCCATGCCGAGCGCACTCCCCTCGGGCCGGTTCTCCTTGCGTGCCATCAGGGCTGGTTCATCGAAACACAGGCTGCGGCGACCTTGCGGGCTCTCCGTGGCACCATCGCAGAACAGGTAGGCGCCGTGCGCATCCGCCGCGCCGATCACATCGGGCTCGCCGCCCGTGTTTTCCATTTCGAGCAGCGTTTTCAGCTTGCCGGGGTGCGCCTGCAGCCGGGCCTGGACGGCAGCCCAATCGACGGTGGCATGCCGATGCGGGTGGTCAGCGAAGCGTTGCTTCAACACCTCGATGAAAGTATCTCGTTGTTTGGCATCCATGCGGTTCGCTCCTCTGCCCTGGTCACACAAACGCGCCCATGTCCGTCTTCGCGCTCCAGTCGATCGGGTCCTGTTGCAGCACCATGTCGATGTCGAGCCCAAGCGTGAGGCCGACGACATCGGGGAAACTCACGGCCAGCGCCTTGTCGTCGAGGTTGGCTTCCTTGGCGCGCGCGCGCCAGGTCGCCAGGTGCACGACACCGGCCAGCGGCTCGTAGGCGTCGTTGTCGAAGGGTTCGATCTGGTGCTGCAGGGCGTCCACGATCAGGTCGGGAAACTGCCACTTGCGGGCAAAACCCGCGCCGACTTCCGCATAACAGTAGCCGAACATGCGCTGCTCGGTGCGCGCGCGCCTCAGGTCGAGCACCGGCGTGATGCGGTTCAGCGGCGCCATGGCGTCGGGCATGCCGAGGTGCATCACCAGTTCGCCGACGGCATGGATCAGGCCGGCGGTGAAGGCCGTGGCCTGGTTCTGCCGCACCATGCCGGCGAGCGACCGCGAGATCTTGGCGCTGTTGACGCTGTAGCGCCAGAACTGCTGCATGTCGATGCCCGGCACGGAACGGAAGCTGCCGCCCAGCGCGGCCGCCGTGGCAAGGGTTCGCAGGTGCTCCACCCCCAGCACCGCCAGCGCCTCGGGAATGCTGCTGACCTTGCGCGCAAGCTGGAACATCGAGGCATTGGCCAGCGTCAGCAGCCGCGTGGTCAGCGCAGGGTCGGCGCTGATGAGCTGGCTCATCTTGCGCAGGTCGGGATCCTTGCGCCCCAGTTCGCTCAGCAACAGCGCCACCACCTTGGGGATGCTTGGCAGCGCGGCCTCGGAAGTCAGCAGGACGCTCAACTCCATAGCATGGACTCAGGTACGGATGTGAAAGGCATGTGGGATTATGTATGTCCGCTTCACCGCTTGGTCTGCAATTTCGCAAATGCCGAAGCCATGGCCGACTGCGCCACGGGTTCGTTCTGCCGGCGCGGCATCTGCTGTCCGCGCCCTGCCCCTTCGAAACGGTTGTCGCGCGGGCCATCCTTGCGCGCCGGCGCGGCGTCCAGGCGCATGGACAGGCCGATGCGCTTGCGCGCCACGTCCACCTCCATCACCTTGACCTTGACGATGTCGCCGGTCTTGACGACCTCGCGCGCGTCGTTGACGAACTTGTGGCTCAGCTGGCTCACGTGGACCAGGCCGTCCTGGTGCACGCCGAGGTCGATGAAGGCGCCAAACTGGGCGACGTTGCTCACCGTGCCCTCCAGGATCATGCCTTCGACCAAGTCCTTGATGTCGTCCACGCCGTCGTTGAAACGCGCCACCTTGAAGTCGGGGCGCGGGTCGCGGCCGGGTTTCTCGAGCTCGCCGAGGATGTCCTTCACCGTGATCACGCCGAATTTCTCGTTGGCGAAGAGTTCGGGGCGCAGGCTCTTGAGCATCTCGGCGCGGCCCATGAGTTCGGCCACGGGTTTGCCGGTCTGGGCGATGATCTTCTCGACGACCGGGTAGGTCTCGGGATGCACACCCGTCATGTCCAGCGGGTTCTCGCCGCCGCGGATGCGCAGGAAGCCGGCACTGAGCTCAAAAGTCTTGGCGCCCAGGCCGCTGACCTGCATCAGTTGCTGGCGGCTGGCGAAGGCGCCGTTGGCCTCGCGCCAGCGGACCACCGCCTTGGCCACGCTGGCCGACAGGCCGGAGACCCGCGACAGCAGCGGCACGCTGGCCGTGTTCAGGTCCACACCGACCGAGTTCACGCAGTCCTCGACCACGGCTTCCAGCGTGCGCGCGAGTTCGCTCTGGTTCACGTCGTGCTGGTACTGGCCCACGCCGATGGACTTGGGATCGATCTTCACCAATTCGGCCAACGGATCCTGCAGGCGCCGCGCGATGCTGGCCGCGCCGCGCAGGCTCACGTCCACGTCGGGCATTTCCTGCGAGGCGAATTCGCTGGCCGAATAGACGGAGGCGCCGGCCTCGCTGACCACCACCTTTTGCACGTCCACCGCCGGCATGCCGGCCTGATCGGCCATCTTGGCGAGCAGCTTGATCAGGTCGGCGGCGAGCTTGTCGGTCTCGCGACTGGCCGTGCCGTTGCCGATGGCGATCAGGTTCACACCGTGTTTGGCGCAGAGCTTGCCCAGCGTGTGCAGCGAGCCTTCCCAGTCCTTGCGCGGCTCGTGCGGGAACACGGTGGCGGTTTCCACCAGCTTGCCGGTGGTGTCGACCACGGCCACCTTCACGCCGGTGCGGATGCCGGGGTCCAGCCCCAGCACCACGCGCGGGCCGGCCGGCGCGGCCAGCAGCAGGTCGCGCAGGTTGTCCGCGAAGACCTTGATCGCCACCTTCTCGGCCTCCTCGCGCAGGCGTGCGAACAGGTCGCGCTCGGTGGACATGCTGAGCTTGACGCGCCAGGTCCAGGCCACGCATTTGCGGATCAGGTCGTCGGCCGGCCGCGCCGCGTGGCTCCAGCCCAGGTGCAGGGCGATGCGGCCTTCCGCCATCGATGGCTTGCCCGGCTCGGGTTCGACCGGCAAGGCCAGCTTGGCGTCGAGGATTTCAAGGCCCCGGCCGCGGAACACGGCCAACGCGCGGTGCGACGGCACGCGGCCGATGGGTTCGTCGTAGTCGAAGTAGTCGCGGAACTTGGCCACGTCCGGGTCGTTCTCGTTCTTGGCTTCCACGCGTTTGCTCTTGAGCAGGCCCTCGTCCCACAGCCACTGCCGCAGGTTCTGCACCAGGCCGGCGTCTTCGGCCCAGCGTTCGGAGAGGATGTCGCGCACGCCGTCGAGCACGGCCTGCACCGTGGTGAAGTCGTCGCCGTTCTCGCCCTTCTCGGCTTTCACGAAAGCCTGGGCTTCATCGGCGGGCACCAACGATGGATTCTCGAACAAGCGGTCGGCCAGCGGTTCGATGCCGGCTTCGCGCGCGATCTGGCCCTTGGTGCGGCGCTTGGTCTTGAACGGCAGGTAGAGGTCTTCGAGTTCCTGCTTGGTGGCGGCATGGAACAGCGCCACCCGCAGTGCGTCGGTCATCTTGCCCTGCTCTTCGATGCTGGCGACGATGCTTTCGCGCCGGTCTTCGAGTTCGCGCAGGTAGCTCAAACGCGCTTCGAGCTCGCGCAGCTGGATGTCGTCGAGGCCGCCCGTGACTTCCTTGCGGTAACGCGCGATGAAGGGCACGGTGGCGCCGCCGTCGAGCAGTTCGACGGCGGTTCTGACCTGTTCTTCACGAACCTTGATTTCTGCGGCGAGCTGGCGAATGATTTTCTGCATAGGGCGCTGGATCGGAAAGGAGAGCGGAGAAAGGGCGAGAGTTTAAGCGCGGCCGAATGAGGCATTGCCCCGTGCGCAAAGTGTTACCTGCCCAATTGGCATCTGGCGCAATATGGGTCGGCATCGCCAGCTATCCAATCGATAGCATTCCAGGTGGAAATGTAACGGGTGGCGCGAGACCGGGAACGATCCACGGACGCCATCAGGCCAGCGCACTGCGCAGCAGCGCCAGGCTTTCCGCGGCCTTGTCGAAGTCGTAGGCCTGCAGCGCCAGACCCAGTGCGTTGGCCATGACGCGCATGTTGCTGCCCTGGAGCCGCGCCACGCATTCAGCCGCCTTGTCGATGGCGTCGGCATCGCTGTTGTCGATCAGCACCGAAAGCTCGGCGAGCAAGCCGAGCACCGCCTGGCGCTCCTGCGCCGACATCCCGGCCGCCGGCGGGTCCGCGGGCCCGGTGCCGCCGGCGGGTGGCAACAGCCGGTCGATCCCTTCCACCACACGCGCGAGTTCATCCAGCACGGGCTTCAGCCGCGATGCCAAGGCCGTGGTGTCGATGGTCTCGGCGAGGCAGCCTTCCTCCAGCCGCGCCGCGGCATCCTGCAATTCGCGCGCGCCGAGGTTGCCGGCCAGGCCCTTGAGCGTATGGGCCAGCCGCGCCGGCGCGCCCGCATCGGCTTGCCCGAGCGCGGCTTCGAAACGGCCAGCGAAGTCGCGTTCGCTGTTGGCGAACTTGCGCAGCATGCGCCGATAGAAAGACACGTTGCCCGACATCACCCTCAGTCCGGCCAGCACCTGGATGCCGGGCAGGTCGGGCAGGTCCGGCGGCAACGATGCCGCCCCAGCCGCGCCGCGCGCGCGGCGCACCGCCAGCGCCGTCGATACCGTCGATTGGGCGGGCTCCGGGGCCGTCGCGCCGCCGGCCACCCGCATGCCCTGCGCCGGGGCGCTCGGGCGCACCCATCGGGCGATGGTGGTGAACATGGTGGTCACGTCCAGCGGCTTGGTGATGTGGTCGTTCATGCCGACCGCGAGCACGCGCTCCCGGTCGCGGCTCATGGCGTTGGCGGTCATGGCAATGATCGGCAACTCGGCATGGCGCGGGTCCTGACGCAGGATCGAGGTGGCGGTGTAGCCGTCCATCACGGGCATCTGGCAGTCCATCAGCACCGCGTCGAAGCGATGCGGCCCGGCCAGCATGTCGATCGCCTCCTGGCCATTGCTGGCCACGGCCACCTCCACGCCGGCGTTGCGCAGCAGCTCGATTGCCAGTTCCTGGTTGATCTCGTTGTCTTCCACCAGCAGCAGCTTCAGGCCGCGCAGCCTGGCCGCGCTTTCACGGATCGATTCGCGCTGCACGACCTGACGCGTCTGCTCGACGAAGGGCGCGCTGCCGATCACGCGGTTCAGGGTGTCGTAGAGGGTGGAGGCGGTCACCGGCTTGGTGAGCACGCCCTGGATGCCCACGCCCGATTGCTGCGCCGCATGCAGCGCCTCCGTGCGGCCGTACGCGGTGACCATCACCACCTTGGGCAGCGGAACACCGGCCTGCGACTGCAGCCGCTTCAAGGTGGCGATGCCGTCGAGCTCGGGCATCATCCAGTCGAGCAGGATCATGTCGTAGGGCTGACCCTTCTGGTGGGCCTGCACCGACAGCGCCACCGCGCTGCCACCGTTGTCGGTCACGTCGACCTGCAGGCCGAAGGCCGTGCTCATGTGGCCGAGGATCTCGCGTGCGCTGTCGTTGTCGTCCACCACCAGCACGCGGGTGCGCTGGAATTCCGGCCGGCGCGCCTTGCGCCGTTCGTAGTCCTGCTCGGCCTGGCGCTGGAACCGCGCCGTGAAATGAAAGGTGCTGCCGACGCCGGGCTGGCTTTCGACCCAGAGTTCGCCGCCCATCAGCGCCGTCAGGGTCTTGGAAATCGTCAGGCCGAGCCCGGTACCGCCGTATTTGCGCGAAGTCGAGGTATCGGCCTGCGTGAAGGCCTTGAACAGCCGGCCGATCTGCTCCTCGTTCAGGCCGATGCCGGTATCGCGCACCCAGAAGTGCAGGGCTACGTCCCGTGGGTCCCGTGCCTCCCGTCCTTCCCGTCCTTCCCGCGCATGGCCGGCATCGGCGTGCGGCCCTTGCGTATCGGAAGCGGGTTGGACGCCGACCACGATCTCCCCTTCGGAGGTGAACTTCAGCGCGTTGCCGGCCAGGTTCAGCAGCACCTGGCCCAGCCTGAGCGGGTCGCCCATCAGGGCGGTGGGGATGTCGGGATCGACATCGAACAGGAATTCCACACCCTTGTCGTCGGCGCGCGAGCCCAGCAGGTTGGCCAGGTTTTCCAGCACGTCGTCGAGCTGGAAGTTCGTCACCTCCATTTCCATCCTGCCGGCTTCGATCTTCGAGAAGTCGAGGATGTCGTTGATGATGCCCAGCAGGTTGTTGGCCGACAGATGGACCTTCTCGATGTAGTTCTTCTGCTTGGCGTTGAGCTCGGTGTTCAGCGCCAGGCTCGACATGCCGATGATGGCGTTCATCGGCGTGCGGATCTCGTGGCTCATGTTGGCCAGGAAGTCGGACTTGGCGCGGTTCGACTCCTCGGCCGCCTGCTTGGCCTGCAGCGTGGCGATCTCGGCCTCCTTGACCGCGGTGATGTCCTGGCTCACGCCGAAGATCTCGGTCATGCGCCCGTCCGCGCCGCGTTCGACGTGGCCCAGCGTGTGGATCCAGATGACCCGGCCATCGACCGGCCGCCGGTACTGGTAGGTGGCATCGAACACCGGCACCCGCCCGGTCACGGCGTCGCGGAAATTCTGCGCAGCCACGTGGGCGAGTTCGGGGTTGGCTTCGAACATGCGGTCCCACAGTTCGGCCTTGGCGTCGTATTTCCAGTCGGGCGGCCGAGGCGCCTCGCCGCACAGCGAGGCCATGCGTGCAGACGAATAGATGGTGTCGAGTTCGCCCGACTTGGCATGCCACTGGCCGGACTGGGCCAGCGCCAGGGCCTGGTTGGCCAGGTGGTTGGCACGGGCGAGCTCGGCGGCCACCCGCTTCCCGTTCTCGTTCACCTGCTTCAGGTTGTCGCGCATCACGGCCAGCTTGCCGAGGATGCTGTCCCGGTTGTTGTCCTGCACGGTGATGGCGGTGTCCAGGTCGCCTGCGGAAATGCCCTTGATGCTGGCATGCACGGCGTCGATCGTGCCGCCCATGACGCGTTCGAGCTTGGCAACGAAGGCATTGAAGCTGACCGACACCTCGTCGAACTCGCGTATGGGATTGGCCTTCAGGCGCAGGCCGAGGTCGGCATCGCCGCTGGCGATGTGCATCAAGGCATCGCGGATCCGGCGCAGCGGCTTGAGCACGGCGACCGACACCGACAGATAGAGGGCGGCCATCGCGATGAGGTTCACGGCGATGCTCTGCAGCAGGAAGCGGTACAGCTCGCGTTGCAGGCCGGCTTCGATGCGCGCGCGCGTCGCATAGATCTGTACGTCGCCCAGGTCTCGCAACGCCCCGGCGTCGAGCTTGTGCAGCTGCACCGATTTGACGATGTCCGCCGTCATCGGGTGGTCCAGCGCTTCGATGCGGTCGCCGATCTTCTGAAAGCCGAGCGCGCGGTTCTGTCCGTACTGCACGCGGATGCCGGCCACGTAGGCGGAGCCCATTTCCGCGCGAACGATGAGCTCGATCTGGTCCTGGTTGAACTCCCAGATGGCCACCGGCAGGCTGGTGGACAGCCGCGAGGCCGCACTGTCCAGCTGCTCGTCCATCTCCTGGGTCCGCTCGGCCTGGCTGACGTGATAGTTCCAGGCGCCGAAGGCGGCCAGTCCGATCGAGATCGCGGTCAGGAAGACCAGGATCAGCCGGGTTCGAATGGAGTTGGTCACCACAATGGATCAACCATCACAAAGGGGCGAACGGCTTGATGTCATAGTGCTTCAGTCCTTCCACATAGTATTTCCTGGGCAGACCTTCCCTTTGCATCTCCCTGAGCGCCCGCTCCAGCCTCGCGCCCACTTCGGCATGCCTGCGGTGGAGAACGAAGTACAGCGGCTCGGAGGCCCAGGCATGGGGCCAGCGCACGACGCCGGGCACCGGCCTCTCGCGCAGTGCCACCTCCGCGTCGACATGGGTCATGAGCACCACGTCGAAACGGCCGGCGGACAACATGTCGAACAGCGTCGCATTGGTTTGCGTTTCGGTCACCTGCAGACCCTCGGTGTACTTGCGCAGCACCGCCACGCCCTTCGGAATGCCGAAGCGCATCAGGCGCAGATCGTCCCGGCCGCGGCCCTCGAAGCCGGCGGAATGGCCATACGCGGCGACTTCGGCCGTGACGTGCGACACGGAAAGCCGCAGCAGGTTGGGATCGTTCCTGTCGATGCCGTCGATGCGCATCAGGTCGCCGTCGAGCTCGCCGTCGCTCACCAAACCGATCGAGCGCGTCAGCGGCATGCGCTGGAACTGCATGGCGATGCCGGCCCGCCGGCCTGCCTCGGTGATGACGCGCTCGGCAATGTCGGACAGCGGCGAGTCGATGGCCCGGCCGATCTGCAGCAACTCCTGCGCTGCGCCGTTCGACAGATGCACGATCGCCAGCAAACCCAGTGCACAAGCAAGAATTGGACGGCGAGCACGTGTTTTCAATTGTTTCAAAAGCCGTTTTTGGTACACATCGTACGCCCTCGACCGGGGTGAGGCAAGCCGATCGGAGGCGGCAAAGCCTGGTTCATCAGCACCAACGATATTCAAACTTCATAGCATGAAATGCGCTACGGGCATGGCGTCCGGACGATCGGCCTTGGTCCGCATCTCCCTTCGGCTTGTAAGGCAAATTCCTAGTTCAGGAATAGCAGCCCCCCGACTTAATCTTTTTCGGGCCAGCTTCTACAGTCTCTTACATCTTTTTCACCTTTCATGGCTTCCCCGGCCTTCCCTCAACAATACCCAGGAATTGAGCAATGACGAACCGGCACTTTGATTCCACTCCGATCACGGTCCAGCGTGAACCTGCACCAGTGCAGCCGCAGAGGCTGCCAAGCCAGGCCATGGCCGAAGAACGACTGCCGTTCACGGTGCGCCTGGTGTGCAACGAAGAAGACCTGGCCAAGGCCGTGCACATTCGGCATTCGGCCTATGCGCGCCATGTGCCGGCATTTGCCGATACCCTGCGCTTTCCCGAAGCCTCCGATTTCGAAGATGGCATCGCCGTGTTGCTGGCCGAATCCAAGCTGGACGGATCACCCCTGGGCACCATGCGCATCCAGACCAACCAATTCGGCCCGCTGAGCCTCGAGCACTCGTTGACCCTTCCCGACAGCCTGCAGGGCTTGTCGTTGGCCGAGGCCACGCGACTGGGCGTGACCGGCACTGGCGTGGGCCGCTTGGTCAAGACCGTGCTGTTCAAGGCATTCTTCCTTTATTGCCAGCAAAACGGTATCGACTGGATGGTGGTCACCGGCCGGGCGCCGGTGGACCGCCAATACGACAGCCTGCTGTTCAAGGACGTGTACCCGGAACTCGGATACATCCCCCTGCCCCACGTGGGCAATCTTCCGCATCGCATCATGTCGTTCGAGGTGGCCACGGCCCAGGCTCGCTGGGCGGCGGCCAACCATCCCCTGCAGAACTTCATCTTCCATACCCGCCATCCCGACATCGACCTCCGGGTGCGGGCCAAGGCCATCCTGCCCGTCCACGCCGGCGTCCGTTTCGCCCCTCCTTCCACGCGGCACGTCATGTAAGGTGGCGATGCCTCGCCAACTAGTTGGCGGGGCGTCGCTGTTTCGACACATTCGCATTCCAAGCTGTATGCAGGTCTAGGACAGCGCTGATACTTTGCGTTACGATGTTTGCCGCTATGGTGAAACACTAACGATGTCAAAAAGCGCTGCGGGGAAAGTCGGGCCTTGGGAATGGGCCACCCTCCATTTGGATCGCTTGCTCTATCTGGGGTCCACCTACGCGCTGCCTTTGGCCATCGGCCTGATTTCGCTGCTCGGGCTCATCATCTGGAGTCCGGTCTATGCCCCCGCAGATGCCCGTCCGCTGGCTTTCAAGGTCGTCCAAGAAACGGCTGCGGCATCCGACATGGACGCGGTGTTGGCCCAGTTGAGGGGACTGGGCAGCCTGCAGCACGTCGATACCAGATTGTCTCCCGCCGGGTTCTGGATGTTGTTCACCGTCGGGCCGACCAAGGCCGGCGAGAACACGATGGTGGAATTTACCTCGCGGCATGCAGTCAGCCTCGCTTGCTGGAACGCCGCCACGAAAACGCCGCTGGGACAGGCCAACCGCGAAACCGCCGACGGCAGCCTATCGATCGCCAAGGCCGGCTTCGCGCTGGCCGTCCCGGTCTCGGCGCGGGCCACCGAATACCTTTGCCGCACCAGTGCACTCGGTCCCGCCCGGCTGTCGCTGGTGCAATGGCCGGCCGCCCAGTTGCAGATCTCTGAACACGAGTTTCACCACAATGCGGGACTGCTCGACGGCGGTCTGACCGTGCTGGCCCTGTTTGTGCTGATCACAGCGCTGATCAACCGCGAAGGCACCTACCTGCTGTTCGCCACCTGGCTGCTGCTGAACCTGCGTGTGGCCGCACTCTCGGCAGGCTGGGACAGCCAATGGCTGGGCCGCAGCGTGCCGCAGAACTGGCTGTTCGAAGCTCGGGCCGTGTCGCTGGCCTTGTACTATCTTGTCACGGTCACTTTGTTCAAGACCCTGTTCAAGGACGATCTGGCCCGCGTCGGCTACAACGGCCTGATTCGCTTCGCGCAATGGAGCTGCCTGCCGCTGCTGCTGGGGGCGCTGGTGCTGCCGTACGGCTCCTTCTTGCCCACCATCTGGGTGTCATCCGGCTTCAGCATCGCGGTGCTGAGCTTCCTGTTGACACGCATCCTGCTCAAAACCCGCTCCTATGTGGCGATGTGGTATGCCGCGTCGCTGGCGATCACGCTGTTCGCGAGCCTGTACGAGGTCATCTCCGCGGCCCTGGGCGTCAAGGGCTTCATCGGCAACATCAACAGTGTCACGGCGGCGCTGTCATCCAGCCTGCTGGCTTCGCTGGCGATCGCCGAGCAGATGCGGCAGGAGCACCAGCAGCGCCTGGCCGTGCAGGCCGAACTCGAGCACACCTACGAAGCGACGCCGATCGGGCTGTTCACGCTGGATCTCAACGGCCGCTTCATGAGCGCGAACCCGGCCATGCGCCGCATGCTCGGCCCCGATCTGCTCGCGCCAGGCAGCCGCGAATGGCACCGCTATTTCGGCAACGCGGCATGGATGCAGCTGCACCACATGGTGCATTCACACGCCGATGGCGAGCTCGAGATCAAGCGCGACGGCACGGAGGGCGTGGACAGCCCGAAAAGGTATCTCGTCAAGGCCACGCGCGCGCACGACAAGATCGAAGGCTCGCTGCAGGACGTGACCGAGAAATCGCGCGCCACCGAAGACCTGCAGTTCATGGCCAACAACGATGCGCTGACCAAGGTGCTGAACCGCCGCGGCATCGAGAAGATCCTGAACCATGCCATGCAGCAGCTCGCCGGTGGCCGCTCGCTGGCCCTTGCCTACCTGGACCTGGACCGCTTCAAGCTCATCAACGACCTCTACGGCCACAACGCGGGCGACGAAGTGCTGCAGTTGGTCTGCAAGCGCGTGAGCGACATGCTGTCGGTCGGCATGCAGATGGGCCGGGTCGGCGGTGACGAATTCGTGATCGTGTTGCCCGACACGCGGATACCGCTGGCCACCGTGATCTGCCAGGGCATCGTGGACAGCATCGGCGCCACGCCCTACCAGATCGGCGACAAGGCCTTTCACGTGCGCGGCTCGATCGGCCTGATCGAGGTTGCGGCCGACACGCGGCTGAAGGACGCGATGTCCACCGCCGACCGCGCCTGCCGCGAAGCCAAGAGCGGCGCGGGCGGTGATGGGCTGGTGGTGTACGAAAAGAACGCCGCCGCCTTCCGCCAGCATGAAGCCGAGTTGCAGCTCGTGGAACGGCTGTCGTCCAGCGTCGCGCTCGACGACCTGTTCGTCGAAATGCAGCCGATCATGTCGCTGACCGCGCCGCTGGACTCGCTCAACTTCGAAGTGCTGCTGCGCATGCGCGGCCCCGACGGCAAGCTGGTGCCCACCGACCGGCTGATCGCCGCCGGCGAAAGCAGCGGCCACATGGGCCAGATCGACCGTTGGGTGCTGTCCACCACGCTGGCCTGGCTCAACACCCATGCGGCCCGACTCACGCGCACGCGCTTCGTGTGCATGAACCTGAGCGGCGCCTCGGTGAACGACGAAGCCTTCACGCGCGACGTCTTCGCCATGCTGGCCCAGAACATCCACATCGCCGGCCACCTGTGCCTGGAGATCACCGAAACCGTGGCCTTGCACGACCTGGAGAACACGCGCCGTTTCATCGACCGCGTACGCAGCTACGGCGCCAAGGTTGCACTCGACGATTTCGGCGCGGGCTATACCTCGTTCTCTTACCTCAAGGTGTTGTCGGCCGACCTGCTGAAGATCGACGGCAGCTTCATCGTCAACATGAACAGCCACCCGGCCAATGTGGCGATCGTCGAGGCCATCGTCAGCCTGGCGCGCAACCTCGGCATGAAGACCATCGCCGAATGGGCCGAGGACACCGCCACGGTGCAGACCCTGACCGAGATCGGTGTCGACTACGTCCAGGGCTACGCCGTGGCCCGGCCGCAGCTGCCACAGGAAATCCTGGCCGCCACCTCATCGGCCAGCTTCATCAAGGACCAGGAATTGCTGCGGCTGGTGGACCTCATGGGCCAGCCCGGTGCGGACCTGCTGCAGGTCGAAATGTTCGCGCCCAACAGGCCGCGCAACGTGCATTAACGTCACCTGGCCCCCCGTCGATCGATAGCCTGTCGGTTGGCGCCGACCATCGGCGGCGGCTCGTGCCACCCCCGCGCCGCAGTGGGGTCGGGTGCTATATTGAGCCTGAACTGTTTGACAATCATCACTTTAACCATTGCAACGAGCGAACCAATGAAATCCAACGAGAAAGCGGTTGCGGAGACGATCGCGAAACACGAGTCCACCATCCTGGATGCCTGGCTGGACCAACCGGCCGCAAAGCTGTCCAAGGCGGGGCGAGACGAGGCGACGGAAATCCTGGCGTCATTGCGCGAAACGCTGCTATCGAGCGATGCGCACGATCTTGACGGCAGCGCGTGGAAGACCGTCAGGAAGGCGCTGGAAGACTTCTCCTCCACCCGGGTCAGCCAAGGTTTCACGGGAGGCGCCACCAGCGCCTTCGTGTTGTTCCTCAAGGGGCCGATCTTCAAGGCGCTGGAGCAGCAGGCCGATGGCGACCTCGGCGGCTTCGCGAACAACGTCAATGTCACGACCGCCGTCGTGGACCGCATGGCCCAATGGACAGTGGACTTCTACCAGTCCATGCGCGAAGGGGTGATCACGCGCCAGCAACAGGAATTGCTGGAACTGTCCACGCCGGTCATCAAGCTGTGGGACGGCATTCTGGCCGTGCCCATGATCGGCACGCTGGACAGCAGCCGCACGCAACTCGTCATGGAGACCCTGCTGCAACGCATCGTCGAGACAGAGTCCGAACTGGCCATCATCGATATCACCGGCGTGCCCACGGTGGATACGCTGGTGGCGCAGCATCTGCTGAAAACCGTGGCCGCCATCCGGTTGATGGGTGCGGACTGCATCATCAGCGGTGTGCGACCGCAGATCGCGCAGACCATCGTGCACCTGGGCATCGACCTGCAGTCCGTGCTCTCCAAGGCGTCGCTGGCCAACGCGCTCAAGCTCGCCTTGAAACGCACGGGCTACATCATCAAGAAGATCGACTCGGCGACATAGCATGTACCGCATACCCATTCTTCAGATGGATCGTGCGCTGCTGGTGACGATCCAGGTCGATATGGAAGACCAGACGGCGTTGCAACTGCAGGACGACCTGGCGGAAAAGATTGCCGAAACCGGTGCCAACGGCGTGCTGATCGACATCTCGGCGCTCGAGATCGTCGACTCCTTCGTGGGTCGCATGCTGGCCGCCATCTCCGGCATCGGCAAGGTGCTGGATGCGTCAACCGTGGTGGTCGGCATGCAGCCTGCCGTCGCCATCACGCTGGTCGAGTTGGGTCTGTCGCTGGAAGGTGTCAAGACGGCGCTCAATGTGCGGCGCGGTCTGAAGATGCTGGCGCAAGCCGCGGCGGGAGAAGACGTTGAGCAATGAGACGTCGGGCACAGCGTCATTGCGCACCGAAGCCGACATCGTCGGCAGTCGCCAGCTTGTGCGAAAGCTTTGTGCTGCGCTCAAGTTTTCGCTGGTGGACCAGACCAAGATGATCACTGCGGCGAGCGAATTGTCGCGAAACACGGTCACTTACGGCGGTGGTGGTGAAATGCGCTGGGAGATCGTCAGCGTAGGGATCAAGCAAGGACTCAAGCTCGAGTTTTGCGATCAAGGCCCTGGCATTCCGGATCTGGCGCTCGCACTGAAGGACGGCTGGACTTCGGGCAAAGGCATGGGCCTGGGCCTTTCGGGCAGCAAGCGGCTCGTGCACGACTTTGAAATCACGTCGGAAGTTGGACGGGGCACTCGTGTCAGTGTGACGCGGTGGAAGTAAGGCGCGGCAGCCCTCACCTTGCCTTCCCGATGGATGAGATCACCCGTGTCGGCGAGGCCCGCAGGCACGCCGCCTTGCTCATGGCGTCCATCGGCTTCGACACCACGACCGCGGGCCGGGTGGCCTTGATCGTGACTGAATTGGGTACCAACCTGGTCAAACACGCGCGACAGGGCAAGTTGTTGATCGCCAGCCGCAGCATTGGCGAAATTGCCGAGATGGAAATCGTCTCGATGGATGCCGGTCCGGGCATTCCCAACCTGGATCGTGCGATGGCCGACGGCTATTCGACCGGTGGCACATCGGGTACGGGGCTTGGCGCGGTCCGTCGGCTGGCCTGCGACTTCGACGCCTATTCGGACCTGGTTGCCGGCACCGTCATCGTTGCCCGCGTCCGTCCGCAGGGCGCCAGCGCGCCCGGAGATTTCCTCTGCGCTGCCATGGGGCTGGCCGCGCCAGGTGAACTGGCGTGCGGCGATGGCTGGGCGATCGCCGTGGATGGCAAGCGCGCAGCTGTCTTGCTGGCCGACGGTCTGGGTCATGGGCCTCAGGCTTCGGAAGCGGCGCAAGCCGCCGTGGCGCTGTTCGCCAGGCAGCCATTCGCCGACCTCAAACGCCAGGTGGAGGATGCCCACGTCGCCCTGCGCATGACACGCGGCGCGGCCCTGTCGGTGGTCCAGCTGGACCGCGACGAAGCAACGATCCGCTCGGCGGGCGCGGGCAACGTGCTGATCCGGATGGTCTCGGGCACGCAGAACCGCAGCCTGATGGCGCAGCACGGAACGGTCGGGGTGCAGATCAAGCGGGTGGAAGAACTGCAAAACAGCTGGCCGGAGCACGCCATGGTGGTGCTGCACACGGACGGCGTCATCTCGCGCTGGCCGGCCGAAGCGTTGACGCCGCTGCTCAACCACGACCCCGGCCTGGCCGCTGCCGTGCTGCTGCGCGACTACGTGCGCGGAAAAGACGACGCCACCGTGGTGGTGTTGAGACGCAGGAATCCATGATGACCGACCCGATCGACACCTCTCAAACGGCGAACGACGTCGTCCCCCGCGCGGCGGAAGAACTGTTGCTGCGGTTGAGCGAGAAGGAGCGCGAGCTCGACGAACTGCGCGCAGAACTTGATGAAACCAACCGTGGCGTCCTGGCGTTGTATGCGGAACTCGAGTCCCAGGCCGACGACCTGAAGCGCGCCACCGAGCTCAAGAGCCGTTTCCTGGCCTACATGAGCCATGAATTCCGGACGCCGATCGGAGCCATCCTGAGCATCGCACGGATCCTGCAGGACCGCCTGGATGGGCCGTTGACCGAGGAACAGGAACGGCAGGTCGGCTTCATTCAAAAGACGGCCACCGAATTTTCCGACATGGTCGATGACCTGCTCGACCTGGCGAAAGTGGAAGCCGGCCGCATCGACGTCTCCCCTGCCTGGTTCGACATGGTGGACCTGTTCTCGGCGTTGCGCGGGATGTTCAAACCGGTGCTGGTCAATCCCGAAGTCACGCTCATCTTCGAGGAGCCGGTGGGCGTGCCGAAACTGTTCGCTGACGACCGCAAGCTGGCGCAGATCCTGAGAAATTTCATCAGCAACGCGCTGAAGTTCACCCAGAAAGGCGAGATCCGCGTGGCGGCCCGTCGCAGCGGCGACGAGGTGACGTTCTCGGTGTCGGACACCGGCATCGGCATCGCGCCCGAATTCCACCACGCTATTTTCCAGGACTATTCGCAGATCGATTCTCCGATCCAGAAGCGGCTGCGCGGCACCGGACTCGGACTGTCCCTGAGCAAACGGCTCGCGGAACTGCTCGGGGGCCGTGTCGAGGTCACCAGTGAACTGCAGAAGGGATCTTGCTTCTGCGTCACGATTCCCGTCGCGGCGCCGCGAAGCGATGCGTCGGATGCCGGAGGGTCGGATGCCTGAAGTCACGCCAAGCCTGAACGTCTCCATCGATCGCTCGAAACACACCGTGCTGGTGGTGGACGACAACCCCGTCACGCGGTACGCCACCGTGCGCACGCTGACGGCCGCCGGATTCATGGCAAAGGAAGCCGATTCCGGCGGCGAAGCCATCGTGTCGGCGGCGTCGGGCGTTTCGGCGGTGGTGCTCGACGTGAACCTGCCGGATATCAACGGCTTCGAGGTCTGCCGCCGGCTGCGCCAGCAGCCGACGACCACCGCCATCCCCGTCGTCCATCTTTCGGCGGCATTCGTCTCCGACACGGACAAGGTGGCAGGCCTGAATGCGGGCGCGGACGCCTATCTGATCCATCCTGCGGAACCGGCGCTGCTGATCGCCTCGGTGCAGGCGCTGATCCGGGCGCGGATGGCCGAGGAGCGCGTGCACCGCAGCGAGGCCAAGTTTCGATCGATCTACGACCAAGCCCAGAGCGGCATCGCGCTCATCGACGCCGCAGGCCACTTCCGCGACGCCAATCCCGTCATGCTGCGGATGCTGGGGCGCACCGCGGACGCCGTGATCGGTCGTTCGATCCTCGAATTCGTCGCGCCGCCAGACCGGACAAGGGTGGAGGCTCTGACATCCAGCGTCGCCTTGAACCAGGAGAGCGCGCGCGACGAATGCCAATTCCTGACGCCGGCAGGCCTGCCTGTGCATGCCGAACTCAGCGTGTCGTTGCCGGTGGAGAATGACTTGCGCATCGTTGCCGTGGCCGACATCTCGGACCGGGTGGCACTGGAGCGCGAGCGCCAGGCGCTGCTCGACCGGGAACAGGCCGCGCGGGTGGCGGCCGAGAAACACAGCCGCAGCAAGGATGACTTCGTCGCCGTCCTGTCCCATGAACTGCGTAATCCGCTCAGCGCCATCCTGATGAACGTCCACCAGCTGGGGCGCCAGAACCCGCCCGAAAAATTCATCAAATTCATTGACGCGATACAGCGCAATGCCAGCACCCAGGCACGCATCATCTCCGACATCCTGGATGTGTCTCGCATCAATTCGGGCAAGCTGAGTCTGGAGCTCGAGTGGATCGATCCGGCCGCGCTGATCGCTTCATCACTGGATTCGATGAAACCGTTGGCCGACAAGAGAGGGATTGTGCTGCAGGTTTCGGACGCACCCGCCGGTTGCATGGCCTACCTGGACGGCGCAAGATTCCAGCAAATTTTCTGGAACATCCTGAACAACGCCATCAAGTTCTCCAACCAGGACGCAACCGTCGAAGTGTCCCTTGTGCTGCGCGAAGGTGAACTGATTCTTTGCGTGAAAGACCACGGCAAAGGTATCGACGCGGCGTTCATCCCACGCATTTTCGACAAGTTCGCGCAGACGGACTTGCCTGGTAGCCGCTCGGCAGGCGGCCTCGGGCTGGGCATGTCCATCGTCAAACACCTGGTGGAACTCCATAGCGGCACCGTCGCCGTCGAAAGCCCCGGCCTGGGCCAAGGCACGACGGTCACCGTCAAACTGCCTCAAAAGATCGCGGCGGCGGCTGACCTTGCCGGAGGCGACAGCAACGACATGTACTTTCTGACCGGTCGAAAAATCCTGCTGGTGGAAGACGACCGTGAAGCGGCCGATCTGCTGGTCCTCATTCTGCAGGACAGGGGCGCGCAGGTGCAATGGGCGTGCGACGCCAGGGAGGGGCTGCTGGCCCTGGCGGAAACGGGTTTCGACCTGATCGTCAGCGACATCGGTCTGCCTGGCATGGACGGGCATCAACTGCTGCGCACCGTCCGCTCCGGCGCCGGTCGCAACGCCCGAATTCCCGCGATCGCGCTGACAGCCTTCGGACGGGACAGCGACAAACAAACGGCGGCTGAGGCCGGCTTCGACATCCACCTCTCCAAGCCGCTGGAGCCCCATCGCCTGCTGGGCGCGATGAAGCAGTTGATGGCGTAGTCGCCTCTTCAGCCCCGTAGCGCTGCACGCAGCGACTCGCCGAGCGCCGGCTTGTGCGCGAACGGATCGGTGGGATTGCGTCCCTGCAGCACGTCTTCCATGCGGGTCTGGACCGCGCCAATGGCCTGCGGATGGCTGTAGATGTAGAACTGCCGCGCTGCCACTGCGTCGAATACCTTCTGCGCCACCTCCGCTGCGGTGACCTTGCCCGCGCCCACGGCCTTGTCGATCATGGCCTGGCCGATGCGCTGGCTGCGCGTGGGCTCGGCCGGTGCGGCCTCCGCGGGGCGGTTGCGCTGGCTCCGGCCGATGCCGGTCGGCACGAAGTACGGGCACAGCACCGAGGCGCCGACCTGGTCGGTGACCAGGGCCAGATCCTGGTACAGCGTTTCCGACATGGCCACCACCGCATGCTTGGTGGCGTTGTAGATGCCCATGTTCGGCGCGCTGAGCAGGCCGGCCATGCTGGCGGTGTTGACGATGTGGCCCCGGTAGGCGGGATTGGCCGCGGCCGCGGCCAGCATCATCGGCGTGAAGACACGGATGCCGTGGGCCACGCCCATGAGGTTCACGCCGACCACCCATTCCCAGTCCTGCAGCGAGTTCTCCCAGATCAGCCCGCCCGCTCCGACACCGGCGTTGTTGAACACCAGGTGCGGCGCGCCGAAACGGGCCAGGGTGGCCCGGCCCAGGGCTTCGACGTCGGCCGCGCGCGAAACGTCGAGCCGCCAGGGCAGCACCTTGGCGCCGGCGGCCTCGACCTCCGCCGTCGCGCGCTCCAGCGCGTCGGGCTGGACATCGGCGAGCACGAGATTCATGCCGAGCCTGGCGCCGATGCGGGCGCATTCGAGGCCGAAGCCCGAGCCGGCGCCGGTCAGCACCGCGGTCTGGCCATTGAATTCTTCGATCATCTTTCTAGGCTTCCAGCTTGCGCAGCATGTAGCCGATGCGCGGGAAGTGCACATGCACCGTGCCCAAGCTCTCGTCGATCCGCCGCAGGCTGAAGTGCATGCGCGTGGCGGCGATGAGTTCGCCGTGCGTGGCCTCCAGGCCGAAGCTTTCGGCGGTGATGCTGACCTGTGTGCCGAGCGCGATGCCGTGGTCGTCCTGGAAGGGTTCCGAGGCGGCCACCGGCAAAGGTTCGGCTTTGGCGGCCAGGGCGATGGACTCGGCCGCACCCAGCTTGTGCATCGTGCCGTGGCCGATGGCCTGCATGCGTGCCATCCACTCACCGATGACTGGCGTGGCATCGAAGATGCCGGCCAGCGATGGCACGCGGTGTTGCGTGAACCACAGCGGATGGAAGGCTGCGAAGTCGGCGATGCAAGGCGCGGGCCCGAGCAGGAACGGATGTTCCTCCAGCATGTTGGCCAGTCGCCGCAGGTAGCTGCGGTAGGCGGCCGTGGCGTCGCTCGGGCGCAGCCGCGTCATGCCCACGCTCATCGCCGCGCGGTCCTGGCCAAAAGCCTTGGCCGCCTCAGGCGGCAAACCGGCGAACATCTCCGCCAGGCCCCGAGGCTGGGTGTTGTAAGCCATCGCCGTCCAGAACAGCGTGGTGTCGGCCCATTGCGCCAGGATGCGCGCCACGCCCTTGGCATGCGGCGGATAGAGCGTGGGCTCGGGCGCCGCATGCTCGAGCACGTCGCAGATCAACGCGGTGTCGCAATAGATGTCGGCGCCTACCTGCAACACCGGTGCGCGGCGGTAGCCACCGGTCAGCATCTGCAGATCGGGCTTGGGCAGCATGCTCGGGATGAGCACCGACTGCCAGGCCAGCCCTTTGTAGCCGAGCACCAGCCGGATCTTCTCGGAGAACGGTGAACTCGGATAGTGGTGCAGGATCAGCTCGGACATGGGGACGGCTCCTTGTTGAGACACAGAGGCTTTCTCAGACCAGCTTCACGAGTTGCTTGCCGAAATTGCGGCCCTTGAGCAGTCCCAGGAAGGCCTCGGGCGCGGCCGCCAGGCCCTCGGCCACGCTCTCGCGGTACTTGAGCCGGCCGCTGGCCACCAGGCCGCCGAGTTCGCCCAGCGCCTCCGGCCAGGCCTCCATGTGCTCCGAGACGATGAAGCCCTGCAGCTTGAGCCGGTTCGTCAGCAGGTGGCGCGGCTCGGTGATCGGCACCGGCTGCCCGTCGTAGCCGGCGATCATGCCGCACAGTGCGATGCGGCCGAAGGCGTTCATGCGGCTCAGCACGGCGTTGAGCACCATGCCGCCCACGTTCTCGAAATAGCCGTCGATGCCTTTGGGCGCGGCCTCCTTGATGGCACGCGACAGCGAACGCGCATCGGCATGCGGCTTGTAGTCGATGCATGCGTCGAAACCGAGCTCCTCCACCACATAGGCGCACTTCTCGGCGCCTCCGGCGATGCCGACCACGCGGCAGCCGCGCGCCTTGGCCGGCTGGCCTACGGCACTGCCCACCGCGCCGCTGGCCGCACTTACCGCCACGGTTTCCCCGGGCCGGGGCTCGCAGATGCGCACCAGGCCGTACCAGGCCGTGACGCCCGGCATGCCCACGGCGCCGAGGTAGGCCGAGAGCGGAATGTGGCTGGTGTCGACCTTGCGCAGCGCACCCGGCACGTCCGGATCGACCACGCTGTACAGCTGCCAGCCGCCCATGCCGACCACGGCGTCGCCAGGCTGGAACCGCGCGTTGCGGCTTTCCGCCACCTCCCCCACCGTGCCGCCGATCATGGGCGCTCCCAGCGGCTGCGGGGCGGCGTAGCTCTTGCCTTCATCCATGCGGCCGCGCATGTAGGGGTCGAGGCTCAGGTAATGGTGGCGGACCAGCACCTGGCCATCTTCCAGCGCCGGTGTATCGACACTGGCCAGCTCGAAGTTGTCGAGGCCGGCATCGCCGCTCGGACGGCTCTTCAGGAGGATCTGCTGGTTGCGGGGCATGGTGATTCCTCAGTCGGTGGAAAGGTTCGCCGCGGTGCCGCCGTCTGCGAGGGGGCGCCGAGGCACGTACTTGAAGGTGCCGGTGGCATGGGCGCAAAGCCGGCCCTCGGCGTCGAAGATGCTGGCCTCGGTGAAGGCCATGGAACGGGTGCGGTGCAGCAGATGGCCTTCGCCGCGCAACGGACCGCGCGCCGGCTGCATGAAGCTGGTTTTCATCTCGATGGTGACCACGCCCATCTCGGACTGCAAGCTGCGCGCCGCCGCCGCCATGGTCACGTCCATCAGCGTCATCACCGCACCGCCATGGGTCACGGCGAACGAATTCAGATGCTCGGGCCGCGGGGTGTAGAGGATGCGCGACCAGCCGTCCTCGAACCGCGTGAGTTCGAAGCCGAGATGTTCGACGAAAGGAATCGGAACGCCGAAGCTCATGTGGGGTCTTTCAGAAACAAGGTTCAGCCGGTGACCACGCTCACGCCGCCGTCCACCGCCAGCCACTGGCCGGTGATGTGCCGGCCGGCTTCGCTGGCGTACAGCAGCACCGGGCCTTTGAGGTCCTCGTCGCCGCCGAGCCGGCCCAGCGGCGCCTGCGCGGCCATCCGGTCCTCGCCCATCGACTGGATCAGCCCGGCCGCCATCTTGGTCATGAAGAAGCCGGGACAGACCGCGTTCACGTTGATGCCGTATTTTCCCCATTCGGCCGCCAGCGCGCGCGTGAAGTTGATGACCGCGCCCTTGGAGGTGTTGTAGGCGATGGTCTGCATTTCGGGCGGATTGCCCGACAGCCCGGCGATCGAGGCGACGTTGATGATGCTGCCGCGCCGGCGCGCGATCATGCTGTGTTTGGCCACGTGCTGGCTCAGGATGAAATAGCCGCGCACATTGAGGTTCATGACCTTGTCCCAGGCCGCCACGGGATGGTCTTCGGCTGGCGCGCCCCAGGAGGCGCCGGCGTTGTTGACCAGGATGTCGATCGGGCCCATGCGCTCCAGGGTTTCGTCGGCAAGCCGCCGCAGGTCTTCCTCCTTGCCGCAGTCGGCCGCGATCCAGCGCGTGTCGATGCCCTGGCTCTGCAGTGTGGCGCTGGCCTCCTCCAGGTCGCCGGCCTTGCGCGAACTCAGCATGATGCGCGCACCCGCCTCGCCGAGCGCCTGCGCCATCTGCAGGCCCAGGCCGCGCGAGCCGCCGGTGACGAGGGCATTCTTGCCGGTGAGATCGAACAGTTGCTGGACGGTGCGGGTCATGTCTTGTCTCCTCTTGTTTTTGGTGGGTTGCGGCGATGGTTCAGGGCGGGTCCAGCTTCAAGCGGGCGCGCACGAAGATCAGCGCGAAGCCGATGGCGGCCACAACGCCGCCGCCGACGACCATGGTCCAGCCGAGCGGCTCGTCGCTGCGCTCGGTGAAGACCCCGAGCACCAGGGTGAGCAGCCCGCCGTAGACCAGGATCCAGATCAGGTTTTGCAGCCTTTTGATTGTCTTGAGAGTAGCCATGCAGGCCACTGTACTAAAAAGCGAAAGTTGTCGCGACTAGCGCGGGTCTACAGCGCCTACAACACCTCGAAGACGCCGGCCGCGCCCATACCGCCGCCGATGCACATGGTGACGACCACACGCTTCGCACCGCGGCGCTTGCCTTCGATGAGCGCGTGGCCGGTGAGGCGCTGGCCGGTCACGCCGTAGGGATGCCCCACCGCGATGGCACCGCCGTTGACGTTGAGCTTGTCCGCCGGGATGCCGAGCTTGTCGCGGCAATAGATCACCTGCACGGCGAAGGCCTCGTTGAGTTCCCACAGGTCGATGTCGTCGATGCCGAGGCCGAGTCGTTTCAGGACCTTGGGAATGGCAAACACCGGGCCGATGCCCATCTCGTCGGGTTCACAGCCGGCGACCGCGAAGCCGAGGAAACGGCCCAGCGGCTGCAGTCCGCGCTGGCTGGCCAGGGTTTCGTTCATCATTACCACCGCGCCGCCGCCGTCGGAGAACTGGCTCGCGTTGCCGGCCGAGATCACGCCGCCCGGAATCGCCGGGCGGATGCCGCGGATGCCGTCGACCGTGGTGCCGGGGCGGATGCCTTCGTCCTGGCTGCAGGTCACTTCCCTGGTACTCAAGCCGCGCACCGGATCGGCCACACCCATGGTGACGGTGATCGGTGCGATCTCGGCCTGGAACAGGCCGGCCTCGAGCGCCGCGGTCGCGCGCTGCTGGCTCAAGGCGCCGTATTCGTCCATCTGCTCGCGGCCGATGCCGTAACGCTTGGCCACCTGCTCGGCGGTTTGCAGCATGTTCCAGTAGATCTCGGGCTTGTGCTTGACGAGCCAGGGGTCGGTCAGCATGTGCTTGTTCATCTCCTGCTGCACGCAGGAAATGCTCTCCACGCCGCCGGCCACGAAGATATCGCCCTCGCCGGCGATGATGCGTTGCGCGGCCAGCGCGATGGTCTGCAGGCCGGAGGAGCAGAAACGGTTCACCGTCATGCCCGAGGTGGTGACAGGACAGCCCGCGCGCAGTGCGACCTGGCGCGCAATGTTGGCGCCGGTCGCGCCCTCGGGCGTGGCGCAGCCCATGATCACGTCGTCGACCTCGGCAGCTTCGATGCCGGCGCGCTGGATGGCGTGCTGCACCGCGTGGCCGCCGAGCGTGGCGCCGTGCGTCATGTTGAAGGAACCCTTCCAACTCTTGGCCAGGGGAGTGCGGGCAGTGGAGACGATCACGGCAGCGGTCATGTTTCGGTCCTCAATTGAAGGTCTTGCCGTCGGCCGCGAGTCGGGCCAGCAGCGGCGCGGGCTGCCAGAATTCGGCGTCGTCGAGCGGGTTCTTCGCAAAGCGTTGCATGCTCTGCACCACGTTGAACAAACCCACCGTGTCGGCATACAGCATCGGGCCGCCACGATGGATGGGGAAGCCGTAACCCGTGAGATAGACCATGTCGATGTCGCTGGCCTTGGAAGCGATGCCTTCCTCGAGAATGTGCGCGGCCTCGTTCACGAGCGAATACACCAGGCGTTGCACGATCTCGTCGTCGGCAATCTTGCGCGGCGCGATGCCGAGCGCCTTGCGGTGCTGCTCGATCATGTCGACGACCGCCTGGCTCGGGATCGCGTCACGCTTGCCCGCCTGGTAGTCGTACCAGCCCGCACCGGTCTTCTGGCCGAAACGGCCCATCTCACACAGCAGGTCAGCCGTCTTGCTGTACTTGAGGCCGGGCTTTTCCACGTAACGCCGCTTGCGGATGGCCCAGCCGATGTCGTTGCCGGCCAGGTCGCCCATGCGGAACGGGCCCATGGCGAAGCCGAATTTCTCGACGGCCTTGTCCACCTGCTCCGGCGTGGCGCCCTCCTCCAGCAGGAAGCCAGCCTGGCGGCTGTACTGCTCGATCATGCGGTTGCCGATGAAGCCGTCGCACACGCCCGAGACCACGGCCGTCTTCTTGATTTTCTTGGCCAGCGCCATCACCGTGGCCAACACGTCCTTGCCGGTCTTTTCGCCGCGCACCACTTCGAGCAGCTTCATCACATTGGCCGGGCTGAAGAAATGCATGCCGACCACGTCCTGCGGGCGTTCGGTGAAGGCCGCAATCTTGTTCACGTCGAGCGTGGAGGTGTTGGAGGCCAGGATGGCGCCGGGCTTGGCCACGCGGTCGAGCGCCTGGAACACGGCCTGCTTCACGCCGAGTTCCTCGAACACGGCTTCGATCACGAGATCGGCGTCCTTGAGGTCGGCATAGTCCAGCGTCGTGCTCAGCAGGGCCATGCGCTGCTCGTACTTGTCGGCTTTGAGCTTGCCCTTCTTGACCTGCGACTCGTAGTTCTTGCGGATCGTGGCCAGGCCGCGGTCGAGCGCCTCCTGTTTCATCTCGAGCATCTTCACCGGCAGGCCGGCGTTCAGGAAGTTCATCGCAATGCCGCCACCCATGGTGCCGGCGCCGATCACGGCCACGGCTCTGATCTCGCGCTTCGGCGTGTCTTCGGGCACGTCGGGAATCTTCGAGGCCGCACGTTCGGCCGCGAAGATGTGGCGCAGCGCGCGGCTCTCGGGCGTCCACATCAGGTTGATGAAGAATTCGCGTTCGGTGGCCATGCCCTGCTCGAACTTCTGCTTGGTGGCGGCTTCGACCGCGTCCACACATTTGCCCGGCGCGGGAAAGTTCTTCGCCATGCCCTGGACCATGTTGCGCGCGAAGCCGAAATAGGCGTCCCCGAGCGGATGCTTGCAAGGCAGGTGGCGCACCAGCGGCAAGGGACGCACGTCGCTCACGGAGCGGGCCAGCGCGAGCGCTTCTTCCGCCAGGCTTTCCGGCGATGCGGCCAATTTGTCGAACAGCTTCTGGCCCGGCAGCGCGGCCAGCACCTCGCTCTTCACCGGCTCGCCGGTGGCGATCATGTTCAGCGCGGCTTCGACGCCGAGCACGCGCGGCAGGCGCTGCGTACCGCCGGCACCCGGCACGAGGCCGAGCTTGACCTCGGGCAGCGCGACGCTGCAACCCGGCGCGGCGATGCGGTAATGGCAGCCCAGCGCCAGCTCCAGCCCGCCGCCCATGCACACCGAATGGATGGCTGCGACCACGGGTTTGTCGGCGTGTTCGACCGCGAGGATCACGCTCAGCAGGTTGGGCTCCATGAGCGCCTTCGGCGTGCCGAACTCCTTGATGTCGGCACCGCCCGAGAACGCCTTGCCGGCGCCGGTGATCACGATGGCCTTCACCGCCGCGTCGGCATTGGCTGCCGCGAGGCCCTTCGTGATGCCGAGCCGGGTGGCATAGCCCAGCCCGTTGACGGGGGGATTGACGAGGGTGATCACGGCGACGTCGCCATGGACTTGGTATTCGGCACTCATTTTTTGCTCCTCCAGCGTGACTTTTTGATTGTGGCGCCTCGCCCAGGATGGTTTTGTCCCGCTCGGGACAAAGCCGGCGCGTCGGTTCAGGCCGGGAGCCTGTCGCCCTTGTAGACCGTCCACGCATCGAGATCGTAGAGATCCATGCCGCTCTTGACCCGCAACAGGCGCTTCACCCATTGCTTGGCCGCAAACTGGTAATAGGACTGGCCGCCATAACGCGATTTGGGTACGCCCGTGCTGGCGCGCAACAGGGTGATCAGTTCCACATGCAGCCTCTTCTTCACGGCCGCCGTGCTGAAGTACTCGAAGATGCCCCCCGAGCCGACGAACAGGATTTCATTGCCGTAAGATGTCGTCAATGCGTTCTTCAGGTAGACCAGTCGCGCCCTGTAGGCCAGGTCGAAGTCGGTGTCGCGCAGTCCGTCGAGCGCCACCGTCGTCACCGCGAAGCGCTGGCCCTGCTTTTCGATCACGATGCCTTCGGCCGCCGCACGCGGCCTGATCAGCATGCGGTAGTCGCCCCTGAATTCCGCCAGATAAGCCTGGCACTTGTCGATACATTGCGCGAACAGGTCGCGCACGGCTTGCACTTGTTCCGTCGACTCACTGCCGTAGCGGTTGGCGCGCTGCACCTGGTCCTTGAGTTCGTTCAGTATCCGGGCGTTGACGAGGGGAGTGCGCAACACCGCGTCCACGACCCGGCCACCGTCGATGCAGAAGCCGGGCGCGATGTCGTACACCTGGGTCGCGGCATCCGGATACGCCTGCTTGAAAACGTCGACGGGCCGCTCGCTGTTGTGTGTCGGCTCATTGGCCCACGACAGATCGTTCTCCAGGAACACCACATCCGCGGCGAACGGGAAGCCGAACTTGGGCTGGATGGCGCGCACCAGGGACACCCACTGGCGGTTGAAATATTGCTGACGGCGCGCGGCGGTCAGGCCGCGATCCTGTCCCGGCACGACGTAGCAGTTCGGAAAATGCGAAGCCACGCCGTAGCCGCAGAACAGATAGTCGATGGCCGGGTAGGCGCGTCGCAGGAAATCGGAGAACTGCCGCTGCACTTCGGCCGTGGCGCTGTGCAGCGCGTCGTTCAGGTTCACCAGCACTTCTTTGCCGTCGGAGACGCAGAACAGCGTGTCGCCGCCGTGCGTTTGCCGGATGCGCACCTTGACGCCCTGCCCCAGGTCGGTTTCGCTGTCGTCGTCCGGCACCTCGATCACCTCGAAGCCCATCTCGCGGATGCCGGCGGCCAGGTCCAGCGCGCTGGACACCAGCACGCGGGTCGTGCGGTCGAAAGTGTTCAGCGTGCCGGGATGCAGGTGATCGTGGTGCCCGTGCGAGATGTAGATGTAGTCGATCCTGCGGTCCGTCACCGCAGCCAGATGAGGCGCTGGATACACCCACCACTGGGCACCGAAACAAGGCCCCTGCCACCAGGGGTCGGACAGTATGGACACCCCGTTCGCCTCGACCAGCAAGGAGGCATGGCCCACAAAAGTAGCTCGCATGAAATGGTTCCCTTTATCTTTCTGAAGCTGCAGGCTGCGCCAGCATGGGCCCTATTTTCATCCGGTTTTGCCCCCATCGACGCGGCCGGTCGGCAGTCAAACCTCCAGCCACTCCCTGCGCACGCCGGCGTCCGCGCGCAGGGCGTCCGGGGTGCCTTCGAACACGATGCTGCCGTGGCCCATGACGAGCGTGCGGTCGGAGATCGCCATGGCGATGGTCAGCTTCTGCTCGATCAGCAGCACCGAGATACCGCGGTCCTTGAGCCGCCTCAGGTACTGGCCGACGAGTTCCACGATCTGGGGCGCCAGGCCTTCGGTGGGTTCGTCGATGATGACGAGATCAGGGTCGCCCATCAGCGTGCGGCACAAGGTGAGCATCTGCTGCTCCCCGCCCGAGAGCACCCCGGCCTCGGTGTGCTGGCGCTCGCGCAGCCGCGGGAACATGGCGTACATGTCCTCGAGCGACCAGCGGCCGCTCGGATGCCGGTGCTTCTGCCCGAGCCGCAGGTTCTGCTCCACCGTGAGCCGTGGGAAGACGTCGCGGTTTTCCGGCACATAGCCAATGCCGAGTTGGGCGATTTCATAGGCTTTCTTGCCCAGCACCTCCTGGTGGCGCCACTGCAGCGAGCCTTCCCCGTGCACCAGGCCCATGATGGCCTTGGCGGTGGTGGAGCGGCCCGATCCGTTGCGCCCCAGCAGCGCCACGATCTCCCCGGGCCGGACCTCGAAGGAGACGCCGTGCAGCACATGGCTCTTGCCGTAGTAGGCATGCACGTCCTTGAGCTGCAGCATCAGGCGTCTCCTTCGGGCTGCGCCGGCGTACCCAGGTAGGCTTCCTGCACGCGCGGGTCGGCGCGCACCGCGTCGGGTGTGTCGAAGGCGATGACTTCGCCGTAGACCACCACCGCGATGCGGTCGGCCAGGCCGAAGACCACGCCCATGTCGTGCTCCACGGTGAGCAGCGTCCGGCCCACCGTGACCTCGCGGATCAACTGGATGAAGCGCGCGGTTTCGGCCTTGCTCATGCCGGCCGTGGGTTCGTCGAGCAGCACCACCGGCGCGCCGCCTGCGATGGTGATGCCGATCTCGAGCGCGCGCTGCTCGGCATAGGTCAGGTTCATCGCCAGCACCTCGCGTTTGCCCTCCAGGCGCACCATCGCCAGCAGCTCCTCGGTGCGCCGGTTCGCGTCGTCCAGGCGGGAGAGGAACCGGAAGAGGCTGTAGCGATAACCCAGGCTCCACAACACGCCGCAGCGCAGGTTCTCGAAGACACTGAGCTTGGGAAAGATGTTGGTGATCTGGAAACTGCGCGCCAGGCCGAGACGGTTGATTTCGTAGGGTGTCTTGCCGTCGATGCGCCGCCCGGCCAGCCGGATCTCGCCGCCGCTGGGCGCGAAGCGCCCGCTGATCAGGTTGAACAGCGTGGACTTGCCCGCTCCGTTCGGGCCGATCACGGCCACACGTTCGCCCGCCGCCACGCGCAGGTTCACGCCGCGGATGATCTCCGTCTTGCCAAACCGCTTGCGCAGATCGACGAGCTCGAGTGCCGGGCCGTTCATGGCCGGCCTTCGCGGCCCAGGCGTTCGGCCTCGATCGCGTCCTGGATGCCGCCCCAGACCTGCGCGAAACGCCGGCAGGCGATGACGAACAGCGCACAGCCCACGACGGCGATTGCCGCTGCGGCTAGCCAGTCGGCGCTGCCGTGCGTGTCCAGCATCACGCCCATGAACCGCAACTGCGGGCTCAGCGCCGCATTGAGTTGCAGGTGATACACCATCTCGATCAGCGCCGCGATGCCGACGAAGGCCACCGCGCCGGTGAGCAGCAGCCCGAGGTAGGGCAGGCGCAGTTGGCCGAAGCGGCCCGCGGCGGCGACACGCAGGTTCATCATCACCAGGCTGGCGATGCCGCCGGGCGCATACATCACCATGAACAGGAACACCAGGCCCAGGTACAGCAGCCAGGCCTGCGTGAATTCGCTCAGCAGGACGGTCGCCAGCACCATCAGGACCGCGCCGATGATCGGGCCGAAGAAAAACGTGGCGCCGCCGAGGAAGGTGAACAGCAGGTAGGCGCCAGAGCGGTAGGCACTCACCACCTCGGAGGTGACGATCTCGAAGTTCAGCGCGGCCAGCCCACCCGAGATGCCGGCGAAGAAACCGGCGATGACGAACGCGAGATAGCGCACCATCTGCGTGTCGTAGCCGACGAAGGCCACGCGCTCGGGGTTGTCGCGCACCGCATTGAGCATGCGCCCCAGCGGCGTGCGGGTGAACGCGAACATCAGCGCGGTGCAGGCGAAGGTGTAGGCGGCGATCAGGTAGTACAGCTGGATCTGCGGGCCGAACGTGATGCCGAATGGCTTGGCGCCAGTGACCCGGTTGCCCGAGATGCCGCCCTCCCCGCCGAAGAATTCGGGAAACATCAGCGACATCGCCCAGACCAGCTCGCCCAGGCCGAGCGTGATCATGCCGAAGGTCGTGCCCGACTTGCGCGTGGTGATCCAGCCGAACAGCGCCGCGAAGAACAGCCCGGCAAGGCCCCCGACCAGGGGCACCAGGCTCACGGGAAACGGGATGTTGCCGGCGCTGGCCCAGTTCAGCGTGTGCATGGCCAGAAACGAACCGAGGCCCGGATACACGGCATGGCCGAAACTCAGCATGCCGCCCTGGCCGAACAGGATGTTGTAGCTCAGGCAGACGATGATGGCGATGCCCATCTGGCTCAGCATGGTATGGGCCAGGCTGCTGCGAAACACCAGCGGCGCGACGACCAGCACCAGGGCGAAGGCCGACCAGACGGCGATGCGGCCGAGGTTCAAGGGCTTGAAGCCGTAGACGGAAGTGCTGGCCATGCCTTCAACCTTCCCGGGTGCCGAGCAGGCCCTTGGGCCGGAAGATCAGCATCAGCACCAGGAACAGGTAAGGCAGGATCGGCGCCACCTGGCTGAGCTTGAGCTTCCACAGCGCATAGCCGAAGCTCTCGGGCGTGAGCTGCCAGCCGAGCGTGCCGGCCGCGCCGAGCAGCGAACTGTCGATCGCCACCGCGAAGGTCTGCAGGCAGCCGATCAAGAGCGAAGCCAGGAAGGCCCCCGCCAGCGAACCCATGCCGCCGACCACCACCACCACGAAGATCACCGAGCCCACGGTGGCGGCCATGCCCGGCTCGGTGACGAAGGCGTTGCCGCCGATCACACCGGCCAGCCCGGCCAGCGCGGCGCCACCGCCGAACACCAGCATGAACACGCGCGGCACGTTGTGGCCGAGGGATTCGACCATTTCGGGATGCGTGAGCGCGGCCTGGATCACCAGGCCGATGCGCGTGCGCGTGAGCAGGCCCCAGATCGCCACCAGCATCAGCACTGCCACCAGCATCATGAAGCCGCGGTAGACCGGGAACTGCGTGCCGTACAGCGTGAAGAGCGGGCCCTGCAGCTCGGGCGGAATGCCGTAGTTGACGGCGCTGCGGCCCCAGACCAGTTGCACCAGCTCATGGATGATGTAGCTCAGGCCGAAGGTGATCAGTAGCTCCGGCACATGACCGAACTTGTGCACCCGGCGCAGGCAGAACCTCTCGAAGCCCGCGCCGAGCAGGCCGACCAGCAGCGGCGCCACGACCAGCGCGGGCCAGAAGCCGAGCCATTCGGAGACGCTGTAGGCCAGGTAGGCGCCGAGCATGTAGAACGAGGCATGCGCGAAGTTGAGCACGCCCATCATGCTGAAGATCAGCGTGAGGCCGGAACTCAGCATGAACAGCAGCAAGCCGTAGCTCACGCCGTTCAGCAGCGATATGGTGAAAAATTCCATCGATCCTCTTCAAGAATGCCGAGGGGGCCAAGGATATCTGGCTCCGGGCCCGGGCCGAGAGGCTCTCAACCTCTCAACCGGGCCGCTTCATCTGGCACGAGGTCGGTGTGGAGGCGACGTAGGGCTCATACACCTTCACCGGCACGAAGGCGTGGCCGGTGTTCTCGGCCTGCATCGGATTCTTGGCGTCGGTCTTCTGCCAGACCGAGAGATACAGCGTCTGCTGCAGTTGGTGGTCGGTGCGGCGCATCTCCACGTCGCCGTTAAAACTCTTGAACTTGAGCCCTTCCAGCGCAGCCGCGACCTTCACTGGGTCCGAGGACCGCGCCTTGGCCATGGCCTCGCCCAGCATCGCATAGGTGTGGTAGACGGCACCGGTGTACATGTCCTCGTTGAACCTCTTCTTGAAGTCACCCATGAGCGTGCCGATCTCGCCGGGCATGTTGGTGGCGTTGTAGGCGATCTGGTAGACGCGGCCGGCCGCGTTCGCACCCAATGCCGTGGGCGCACCGGTGATGCCGCCGTAGTAGGTGTAGAACTTGACGTTGTTCAGCCCCGCGTCGTTGGCCGCGCGGATCAGCAGCGCCAGGTCCGAACCCCAGTTGCCGGTGATCACCGTGTCGGCACCCGAGGCCTTGATCTTCGCGACGTAGGGCGCGAAGTCGCGCACCTGGGCCAGGGGGTGCAGGTCGTCGCCGACGATCTGGATGTCGGGCCGCTTGCGCGCCAGGTTCTCGCGCGCGAACTTCACCACCTGGACGCCGTGGGCGTAGTTCTGGTTGATCAGGAAGACCTTCTTGATGTCGGGCTGGTCCTTGATGTAGGTGGTGAGCGCTTCCATCTTCATCGAGGTGTCGGCATCCACGCGGAAATGCCAGTAGCTGCATTTGCTGTTGGTGAAGTCCGGGTCCATGGCCGCGTAGTTGACGAACAGCACCTCCTTGCCCGGGTTGCGTTCGTTGTGTTTGGCCACGCCGTCGATGATGGCCGCGGCCGCGCCCGAGCCGTCGCCCTGCACCACGTAGCGCACGCCCTGGTCGATCACGGACTTCAGCGCATTCAGCGTCTCCTGCGGGCTGAGCTTGTTGTCGATGCCCGTGATCTCGAAGGTCACGCCGGCGGGGTTGCGGCGGTTGAAGTATTCGGCGAGGAACTGGAAGCTCTTGAGCTGGTTCTGCCCCACGCCGGCCATCAGCCCGGACAGCGGATCGATCCAGGCGATCTTCACCACCTCGCCCTTGAGCGGACCCGTCGCCATGGACTGTGCGGCCGTCTGGGCCCAGGCCTGCCCGAGCCCGGCGCAGCCGATGGCCACCGTCAGGGCGATGTGTTTGAAAACCGATGCCATGGTGTGTCTCCGGTGGTGAACAGGCCACCGAGATTAAGGGCCAAGCCCGGCGCGCCGCTCAGGGATTGCCCTTGCAAGGTCGCGGCAGCTATCGCACAGGCGACTCTTTCCAGATTCCGTGCGGTTGCGCTCAGCCGGTGGGCAACTGGTAATCCTTGAGGATCTCGCGCAGCCGGGTCTTGAGCATCTTGCCGGTCGGCCCGAGCGGGATCGCGTCGACGAAGACCACGTCGTCGGGCACCTGCCACTTGGCGGCCTTGCCTTCGTAGAACGCGAGCAGGGTGTCCCGGTCGAGCTCAGCGCCCGGCTTCTTGACCACGGCCAGGATCGGCCGCTCGTCCCACTTCGGGTGTTTCACGCCGATGCAGGCGGCCATGGCCACGGCCGGGTGCGCCACGGCGATGTTCTCGATGTCGATCGAACTGATCCACTCGCCGCCGGACTTGATCACGTCCTTGCTGCGGTCGGTGATCTGCATGTAGCCTTCGGCGTCGATGGTGGCCACGTCGCCGGTGGGAAACCAGCGCTGGCCGTCGGCGTCGGCCACCAGCGGGTCGCCGCCCTCGCCCTTGAAGTACTGGGCCACGATCCACGGCCCCTTGACCAGCAGGTCGCCGTAGCTCGTGCCGTCGAACGGCAGCTCCGCGCCGTTGGCGTCCACGATCTTCATGTCCACGCCGTAGATAGCCCGGCCCTGCTTCAGCCGGATCTTCATCTGCTCTTCCTTGGGCAGGCCGAGGTGCTTGTTCTTCAGCGTGCACAGCGTGCCCAGCGGCGACATCTCGGTCATGCCCCAGGCGTGCAGCACCTCCACGCCGTAATCCTCCTGGAACGCGTGGATCATCGCCGGCGGACAGGCCGAGCCGCCGATCACCGTGCGCTTGAGGCTGCTGAACCTCAGCCCCTGCGGCCGCATGTGGCCGAGCAGCATCTGCCAGATGGTAGGTACGCCGGCGGCGAAGGTGACCTGCTCGGCCTCGATGAGTTCATAGACCGACTTGCCGTCCATCGCCGCACCGGGAAACACCAGCTTGCAGCCGGTGAGCGCCGCGCTGTACGGGATGCCCCAGGCGTTGACGTGGAACATCGGCACCACGGCCAGCACGGAATCGCGCGCGCTGAGGTTCATCACGTCGGGCAAGGCCGCCGCATAGGCGTGCAGCGAGGTCGAGCGGTGGCTGTACAGCGCGGCCTTGGGGTTGCCGGTGGTGCCGCTGGTGTAGCACATGCTGGAGGCCGAGTTCTCGTCGAAGACCGGCCAGACGTAGGTGTCGGACTGCGCGTCGATCCAGGCGTCGAAGCTGCGCAGCCCGGGAATGCCCGTGCCCTCGGGCAGCTTGTCGGCGTCGCACAGCATCACCCAGTGCTTCACCGTCGCGCACTTGCCGTGGATGGCCTGGATGATGGGCAGGAAGGTGGCGTCGAAACACAGCACCTGGTCTTCCGCGTGGTTGGTGATCCAGGCGATCTGCTCGGGGTGCAGCCGCGGGTTCACGGTGTGCAGCACGCGGCCCGAGCCGCTCACGCCGAAGTAGAGTTCCAGGTGGCGGTAGCCGTTCCAGGCCAGCGTGGCCACGCGGTCGCTGAAGCCCAGCTGCAGGCCGTCGAGCGCATTTGCCACCTGGCGTGCCCGGCGTGCGATGCCGCGCCAGGTGGTGCGGTGCACGTCACCCTCGACGCGGCGCGAGACGATTTCGCCGTCGCCGTGGTGCCGGTCGGCGAACTGGATCAGTGACGAGATCAACAGCGGTTGGTCCTGCATCAAGCCGAGCATGAGGGGTCTCCTGGTGGTTTTTCGGATTCATGGACAAGCCACAGTATTGCCCAGGGCCTGCGCCGCGCGGCGTGGGGGTTCTACCCAGACCGTCACCTGCGGCACACCCCGGGCCCAAGGCCCTGCCCGGCGCACGCCCATCCCGAGTGCCGGACAATCGCGCGATGCAATCCGTTCTCGATCCCACTGCCGACACCCTGTCCATCGACACCGGACTGACCTGGCGCAACCGTTTCGCCGCGCTGGGCCCGGCGTTCTCGACCTTGCTGTCGCCCACGCCGCTGGCCGCGCCGTACTGGGTCGCGCAGAGCGCCGACGCGGCCGCGCTGCTCGGCGTCGATGCCGGCTGGATGGCTTCGGACGCCGCCCTGCAGGCCTTCACCGGCAACCGGATCGTGGCGGGTGCGGCACCGCTGGCCAGCGTCTACAGCGGCCACCAGTTCGGCGTCTGGGCTGGGCAACTGGGCGATGGCCGCGCCATCCTGCTCGGCGAAACCGCCGGCGCCGACGGCCACCCGCCGCTGGAAGTCCAGCTCAAGGGGGCGGGCCGCACGCCGTATTCGCGCATGGGCGACGGCCGTGCCGTGCTGCGCTCGAGCATCCGCGAATTCCTGTGCAGCGAGGCCATGCACGGCCTGGGCGTGGCCACCACCCGCGCGCTGTGCATCACCGGCTCCGATGCGCCGGTGCGGCGCGAGGAGATCGAGACCGCGTCCGTCGTGACACGCCTGGCGCCGAGTTTCATCCGCTTCGGCCATTTCGAACATTTTTCCTCGCGCGAGCAGTTCGGCGAACTGCGCCAGCTCGCCGACTTCGTGATCGACAGCTTCTACCCCGAATGCCGCCGCTCGAAGGCCTTCCCCGACAGTCCCTACGCGGCGCTGCTGCAGGCGGTGAGCGAACGCACCGCGCAGATGGTGGCGCGCTGGCAGGCCGTGGGTTTCTGCCACGGGGTGATGAACACCGACAACATGAGCATCCTGGGCCTGACCATCGACTACGGCCCGTTCCAGTTCCTCGACGGCTTCGACCCGGGCCACATCTGCAACCACAGCGACACGCAGGGCCGCTACGCCTTCAACCGCCAGCCCAACGTGGCCTACTGGAACCTGTTCTGCCTGGGCCAGTCGCTGCTGCCGCTGATCGACGACCAGGCGCAGGCCCTGGCCGCGCTGGAAACCTACAAGACGCTGTTTCCCGAACTGCTGATGCGCGAGATGCGCGCCAAGCTGGGCCTGCCGGACGCGCAGTCCGAAGACGCGGCCTTCGTCGAGGCCACGCTGCAACTGCTGGCCGCCGCGCGCGTGGACCACACCATCTTCTGGCGCCGACTCGGCCACTGGGTGGCGGGCACCCTGGACCAGGATGCCGACGCCGTGCGCGACCTGTTCCTCGACCGCGCGGCCTTCGACGCCTGGCTGCTACGTTATTCGGAGCGGCTCGCGCCCGCCGACAGGGCGCTGGCGGGCGATTCGATGCGCAAGACGAATCCGAAATTCGTGCTGCGCAACCATCTGGGCGAAGAAGCGATCCGGCAGGCGAAACTAAAGGACTTTTCCGGAGTCCATACGTTGTTAAAGCTGCTGCGGGCCCCATTTGACGAACATCCGGGGTATGAGACATACGCCGGCTTCCCGCCCGACTGGGCATCATCGATCGAGATCAGCTGTTCATCATGAGCCAAAACACCATCGAGAAAACCGACGCCGAATGGAAGGCCATCCTGGCTGAAAAAGGCGCCGAGCCAGCGGCCTTTCAGGTCACGCGCCATGCGGCCACCGAAAGGCCACACACCGGCAAGTTCAACGCGCATTGGGCCAACGGCAGCTACAACTGCATCTGCTGCGGCGCCAAGCTGTTCGACTCGGCCACCAAGTTCGACGCGGGCTGCGGCTGGCCGAGTTTTTCGGAAGCCGCCGACCCTGGCGCGATCCGCGAGATCATCGACACCAGCCATGGCATGCGTCGCGTGGAGACGGTGTGCGCCAAGTGCGGCGCCCACCTGGGCCATGTGTTCGACGACGGCCCGAGCGAGACGGGCCTGCGGTATTGCATGAATTCGGCATCGCTCGGTTTCGAGCCGGCCAAGCAAGGCTGACGGCAAAATCGCCGAAAATCGGGAGCGGTTCGCCCATTTTGGCGAACCGCCCTCGCAACCCAAGCGGCGCTCGCCACTCCGCGCCAACCGCCGCGCAACCCTTCCTCCATGAAACTTCTGCTCGATTTTTTGCCCATCCTGTTGTTCTTCGGCGCCTTCAAGCTCTACAACATCTTTGTGGCCACCGGTGTGCTGATGGCCGCCACGGTCGTCCAGATGGGCATCACCTACGCGCTCGACCGCAAGCTGCAGACCATGCAGAAGGCCACGCTGGCGCTGGTGCTGGTGTTCGGCGCGCTCACGCTGCTGCTGCACGACGAGAACTTCATCAAGTGGAAACCCACGGTGCTGTACGCGGCCATGGCGCTCGGCCTGGCGTTCGCCGTCTGGGGCCTGAAGAAGAACTTCCTCAAGCTCATGCTCGGCAGCCAGCTCGAGCTGCCCGATGCGGTGTGGATGCGGCTCAACCTGGTGTGGATCAGCTATTGCGTGTTCATGGCCATCGTCAACGCCTACGTGGCCGCCTATTACTCCACCGAGCAATGGGTCAACTTCAAGCTCTGGGGTTATGTGTTCCCGCTGGCGTTCATCGTCGGCCAGGGCATCTATGTGTCGCGCCACATCAAGGGCGAGGACGAAAAGCAGCAAGAGCCCGGAGCCTGAGGCCATGACCCACACCACACCCACCGCCGCCGAGCTCGACGCGCGGCTGCGCGCCAGGCTGTCGCCGACGGCCCTCGAAGTGCTCGACGAAAGCGCCGCCCATGCGGGCCACGCCGGAGCCAACGGCACCGGCTACGGCACGCATTTCAGGGTCCGCATCGCCTCCCCGCTGTTCGATGGACGGCCTCGCGTGGCGCGCCATCGGCTTGTGTATGATGCGCTGCAAGATTTTATGGACCAGGGCCTGCACGCCGTTGCCATTGAAGTGCTTTGAGCACGGCGCACCTTCATTCCTTTCATCCCGATTTCGGTGTTGTTCGTCGAGCGACGCCTTTCCCACCTTCTCCAAGGACCATTCACCCATGAAAAAGAATCTGATCTCCGCCTTGGTGGCGGCCACCCTGCTCGGCTCGCTGGCCCTGCCCGCGATGGCGCAGAACCTGGCCATCGTCAACGGCAAGGCCGTGCCCAAGGCGCGCGCCGATGCGCTGTCCCAGCAGGTTGCCAAGTCCGGCCGGCCGGTCACGCCTGAAATCGAAGGCCAGATCAAGGAAGAAGTGATCGCCCGCGAAATCTTCATGCAGGAAGCGCAAAAGCGCGGCCTCGACGTGACCGACGACTTCAAACAGCAGATGGAACTGGCCCGCCAGACCATCCTGATTCGCGAATTGTTCGCCGACTACCAGAAGTCCAACCCGGTGACCGACGCCGACCTCCAGGCCGAATACGACAAGTACGTGGCCGCCAATTCCGGCAAGGAATTCAAGGTCCACCACATCCTGGTCGAGAAGGAAGACCAGGCCAAGGCCATCATCGCCCAGTTGAAGAAGGGTGGCAAAGGCAACAGCTTCGAAGAGATCGCCAAGAAGCAGTCCAAGGACCCAGGCTCCGGCGCCAATGGCGGCGACCTCGACTGGGCCGCGCCCGGCAGCTATGTGAAGGAATTCACCGACGCCCTGCTCACGCTGAAGAAGGGCCAGACCACCGACACGCCGGTGAAGACCCAGTTCGGCTACCACATCATCCGCCTGGACGACGAACGCACCGCGCAACTGCCGAAGTTCGAGGAAGTCAAGCCGCAGATCGCCCAGCAGATGCAGCAGCAGAAGCTCGCCGCGTTCCAGCAGGAACTGCGCGCCAAAGCGAAGATCGAGTAACTGGCACACCCCCAGCTTCAGAGCAGAGCTCTGAAGTCCCCCTTGCAGGGGGCAACACCAGCAGCCCGGCAAAGCCGGTTCTGCGGTGTTCTGGAAGGCTTATCTGTTCGGCTTCGGCCGTTTTTTTACGCCCTCAGCCAGGCGAAGGCGGCGAGCAGGCCGATCAGCACCGGCTGGTGCAGCATGTAATACGACAGGCTCCAGCGGCCGAGTGGGGCCAGCGCGGCCGCTGGCCGTGGCAAGGGCTTGGACAGCCAAGCGGGCCCGGTGCGCTGCAGCCACTGCGCCGCCGCCACGCCCCACCACACCACGCCGAGCCAGGGGAACACGGGCACATAGTCCTCGGTGACGGGCTTGCGGGTGATCCAGCCCAGCCAGTTCAACGGTTTTGCATCGAAGAATACGGCGATGACGCTGGTAGATAGTGCGGATTCAGCTATGAATTTGGAAGCAATCGCCAGCAGGCCCGCGAGCCACAGCCAGCGCCCCCAGCCGGCCGTGAGCCGGGCCACGATCAGCATCACCGCCAGGCCGTGCAGCACGCCGAAGTAGATGAAGCTCCTGGGGAACATCCAGTACGAGCCGGCCGTCACCAGCAACGCGCAGACCGCCACCAGCCGCCAGCGCCGCCAGAATCGGCCCCAGCCCTGCCCTTGCGCCACCGCCATGCCCTGACCCAGGCCGGCGCAGAAGAGGAACAGGCTCACGATGATGGTGCGCTGCCAGGTCCAGAACGGATCGGCATAAAAATCCTGGCGGATGTAGCCCGATGTCTGCAGGTCGAAGCAGAAATGGAAAACCGTCATCCAGACCATGGCGAAACCCCGCAACGCATCGATCGCATCGAGGCGCTGCGGGAGGGCTGTCACCCGATCAGCCTTGGGCGGCAACCCGGTCGGCCTTGCTCTGGAGTTTGTTCAGCGCGCTCAGGTAGGCCTTGGCGGACGCCACCACGATGTCCGGATCGGCGCCCACGCCATTCACCACACGTCCACTGTTCTGCAGCCGCACCGTCACTTCGCCCTGGCTCTCGGTCGAGCCGCTGATCGCGTTCACCGAATACAGCACCATCTCGGCGCCGCTTTTCACATGCGTTTCGATGGCCTTGAGCGAGGCGTCGACCGGGCCGTTGCCGTCCGATTCGCCATGCACTTCCTGGCCGTTCACCGAGAACACGATGCTGGCGCGCGGCCGCTCGCCGGTTTCGCTGTGCTGCGACAGCGACACAAAGCTGTATTGCTCGTTGTCATGCGCCACGCTTTCATCGCTGACCAGGGCCAGGATGTCCTCGTCGAAGATCTCGCTCTTGCGGTCGGCGAGCTCCTTGAAGCGGGCGAACGCGGCATTGATGTCGGCCTCGCTTTCCATGGCCACACCGAGTTCCTGCAGCCGCTGCTTGAAGGCGTTGCGGCCACTGAGCTTGCCGAGCACGATCTTGTTGTGGCTCCAGCCCACGTCTTCGGCGCGCATGATCTCGTAGGTGTCGCGTGCCTTGAGCACGCCATCCTGGTGGATGCCCGAAGCGTGCGCGAACGCATTCGCGCCGACCACCGCCTTGTTCGGCTGCACCACGAAGCCCGTGGTCTGGCTCACCATGCGGCTCGTCGCCAGGATGTGGCGTGCGTCGATGCCGAGCTCCAGCCCGAAATAGTCCTTGCGCGTCTTCACCGCCATCACGATCTCTTCGAGCGAGCAGTTGCCCGCACGCTCGCCCAGGCCGTTGATGGTGCATTCCACCTGGCGCGCGCCGCCGATCTTCACGCCGGCCAGCGAATTGGCCACGGCCATGCCGAGGTCGTTGTGGCAATGCACGGACCACACGGCCTTGTCGCTGTTCGGGATGCGCTGGCGCAGGTTCAGGATGAAGTTGCCGTACAGCTCGGGAATCGCATAGCCCACGGTGTCGGGCACGTTGATGGTGGTGGCACCCTCGGCAATCACGGTCTCGAGCACGCGGCAGAGGAAGTCTTCGTCGCTGCGGTAGCCGTCCTCGGGGCTGAATTCGATGTCGCCGACGAGGTTGCGCGCGAAACGCACCGACTGCTTGGCCTGCTCGAACACCTGGTCGGGCGTCATGCGCAGCTTCTTCTCCATGTGCAGCGCCGAGGTCGCGATGAACACATGGATGCGCGCGCGTTCCGCGTCCTTCAGCGCCTCGGCCGAGCGCGAGATGTCGCGGTCGTTGGCGCGCGACAGCGAGCAGATCGTCGATTCGCGCACCGCACGTGCGATGGCCTGCACGCATTCGAAGTCGCCGTTGGAACTGGCGGCGAAACCGGCCTCGATCACGTCGACCTTGAGCCTCTCGAGTTGGCGCGCGATGCGCAGCTTTTCGTCACGCGTCATGGACGCGCCCGGTGACTGCTCGCCATCGCGCAAGGTGGTGTCGAAAATGATGAGTTTGTCGGTCATGGGGCGCTCCTTGGATTTTCAGATACGGGCCGGTTCGCCAGATTCAGCAGGTTCGGCCGATGGCGCATTGTCGCGCTTGCCGGCATGGGCTTCGGCACGCTGCAGGCCGCTGACGATGGCCTTGAGCGAGGCGGAGACGATGTTCGCGTCGATGCCCACGCCGAACACCGTGTGCTGCTCGTCGATGCGCAATTCCAGGTAGGCCACGGCCTGGGCATTGGCACCGCCGCTCAGCGCGTGTTCGTGGTAGTCCAGCACCCGGACCTGGGTGGCGGAGCTTGCGTTCCAGTGGTTGACGAAGGCATCGATCGGGCCCACGCCCTGCTCGCCTGCCGGCACCTGCGGCACGGCGATGCGGGTCAGGCCGTATTCGCGTTCGAACAAAGCCCACAGGTCCTTCGCCGTGAGCTCCTTGCCGTCCTCGTCCATCACGCCCTGCACCACCTGGCTGAATTCGATCTGCAGGCGGCGCGGCAATTCCAGGCCGTATTCGCTCTCGAGCAGGTACGAGATCCCGCCCTTGCCGGACTGGCTGTTGACGCGGATCACCGCCTCGTAGCTGCGGCCGAGATCCTTGGGATCGACAGGCAGGTACGGAATGTCCCAGATGTCGTCGGCCTTGCGCGCGCTGAAGGCCTTCTTGATCGCGTCCTGGTGGGAACCCGAAAACGAGGTGTAGACCAGGTCGCCCGCATAAGGATGGCGCGGATGCACTGGCAACTGGTTGCAGAACTCCACCGTGCGGCGGATCTCGTCGATTTCCGAGAAGTCGAGGCCGGGCGAAATGCCCTGCGTGTAGAGGTTCAGCGCCACGTTGACCAGGTCGAGGTTGCCGGTGCGCTCGCCGTTGCCGAACAGGCAGCCTTCGATGCGGTCGGCACCGGCCATCAAGGCGAACTCACCCGCGGCCGTGCCCGTGCCGCGGTCGTTGTGCGGGTGCACGGACAACACGATCGCCTCACGGCGCGCGAGGTTGCGGTGCATCCATTCCATCATGTCGGCGAAGATGTTCGGCGTTGAATGCTCCACCGTCGAGGGCAGGTTGATGATGCACTTGTGCTCGGGCGTGGGTTGCCAGACCGCCGTGACCGCGTCGACGACACGTTTGGAAAAAGCGAGCTCGGTACCGGAGAACATCTCGGGCGAATACTGGAATGTCCACTTCGTCTTTGGGTGTTCGGCGGCGATGTCCTTGAACAGCTGTGCGTTGGCGGTGGCAAGGGCGACGATGCCGTCCTCGTCCATGCCGAGCACCACGCGGCGCATGATCGGCGCCACCGCGTTGTAGAGGTGGACGATGGCGCGCGGCGCGCCGGCCAGCGATTCGAAGGTGCGGCGGATCAAGGGCTCGCGGGCCTGCGTCAGCACCTGGATCGTCACGTCGTCGGGAATCATGTCGTCCTCGATGAGCTTGCGCACGAAGTCGAATTCGACCTGTGATGCCGAGGGAAAGCCGACCTCGATTTCCTTGAAACCGATCTTCACCAGCATCTCGAACATCTTGAGCTTGCGCGCCATGTCCATCGGCTCGATCAGCGCCTGGTTGCCGTCGCGCAGGTCGGTGCTCAGCCAGATCGGTGCCCGGTCGAGCACGGCGTCGGGCCAGGTGCGGTCGGCGAGGCGGATCGGCGCGAAGGCGCGGTATTTGGTGATTGGCTGCTTCAACATGGTGGTCTCTCGATGTTCGGTTTCAAAACCAGCAACCCAATGAAAAACGGCCCGTTGCTGGTGCAGACGGGCCGTTGTACAGGTTTCGCGCGCGCGCTCTACTGTCTCCGCCCGTGGGGGATTAGCAGTAGGGTTAGCGAAATCTGGTTCATGCGCGAGACTCTAACACAAGTTTTTCACGCAAAGCACCCTGGACGCACACTCATTTGTGCAGGCCGCGTTCGTCGGGCTCGTCGGTCGAGGTGCTGATCACGCTCGTCTGCTGGCCCTTGGTCTTGCGCCAGGCGTACACGGCATAACCGCTCAAGCCGTAGATCACGAAGATGCTGAACATCACGGTGGGCGGATGAATGTTGATCACGGCGATGCCGAGCGCGATCAGCACGATCACGACGAAGGGCACGCTCTTCTTCATCTGGATGTCCTTGAAACTGTAGAACGGCACGTTGGTGACCATGGTCAGGCCCGCATACAGCGCCAGGGCGAACATTTCCCATTTGACCTGGCTGCCGCTGACCTCGTACTCGTTCATGAGCCAGATGAAGCCGGCCACGAGCGCGGCGGCCGCCGGCGACGGCAAGCCCTGGAAATAGCGTTTGTCGACCACCGCCGTATTGACGTTGAAACGCGCCAGCCGCAACGCCGCGCAGGCGCAATAGACGAAGGCCGCGATCCAGCCCCAGCGGCCCAGTTCCTTGAGCGACCAGACGTAGGCAATCAGCGCCGGCGCGGCGCCGAAGGACACCATGTCGGACAGCGAATCCATCTGTTCGCCGAACGCGCTCTGGGTGTTGGTCATGCGCGCGATGCGGCCATCCAGGCTGTCGAGCACCATGGCACAGAATACACCCGCGGCGGCCAGGTCGAAGCGGCCATTCACCGCCATCACCACCGCGTAGAAGCCGCCGAACAGCGCCGCCAGGGTGAACAGGTTGGGCAGGATGTAGATGCCCTTGCGCCGCTTGCGCACCACGACTTCGCTGTCATGCGCATCGTCTGCGTCGTTACCGTCATGCATTGGAAATCTGTCCTAGAAAGTGGGCGTTTAGTGTAAGCCAGTGCATCCGCGGTATCGGCAAAACATCCCCTGCGAAAGAGCACCCGAAAGAGGGGCGAAAAAAAGGCCACCGAGGTGGCCTTTCGCAAGAACCCGGGCGGGATCAGTTGCGCGACTTGTCGACCAGCTTGTTGGCCTTGATCCAGGGCATCATGGCGCGCAGCTGTTCGCCGACCACTTCGATCTGGTGTTCGGCGTTCAGGCGGCGGCGGCTGATCAGCACGGGCTGGCCGGCCGTGGCTTCGAGCACGAAGCTCTTGGCGTATTCACCGGTCTGGATGTCCTGCAGCACCTTCTTCATGGCCTTCTTGGTCTCGTCGGTGACGATGCGCGGGCCAGTCACGTACTCGCCATATTCGGCGTTGTTCGAGATCGAGTAGTTCATGTTGGCGATGCCGCCTTCATAGATCAGGTCGACGATCAGCTTCAATTCGTGCAGGCATTCGAAGTAGGCCATCTCCGGCGCGTAGCCGGCTTCCACCAGGGTTTCGAAACCGGCCTTGATGAGTTCGACGGTACCGCCGCACAGCACAGCCTGTTCGCCGAACAGGTCGGTTTCGGTTTCTTCGCGGAAGTTGGTCTCGATGATGCCGGCCTTGCCGCCACCGTTGGCCATGGCGTAGCTCAGGGCCAGGTCACGGGCCTTGCCGCTCTTGTCCTGGTGCACGGCCACGAGGTGGGGTACGCCGCCACCTTGCGTGAAGGTGCCGCGCACGGTGTGGCCAGGGGCCTTGGGCGCGACCATCCACACATCGAGGTCTTCGCGCGGCTGCACGAAGCCATAGTGCACGTTGAAACCGTGCGCGAACACCAGGGACGCGCCTTGCTTGATGTACGGGGCCACATCGTTCTTGTAGACCTGGGCGATCTGCTCGTCGGGCAGCAGGATCATGACCACGTCGGCGGCCTTCACGGCTTCCGAAACTTCCGCGACCTTCAGGCCGGCCTTCTCGACCTTGGACCACGAAGCGCCGCCCTTGCGCAGGCCGACCAGCACCTTGACGCCGCTGTCGTTCAGGTTCTGCGCGTGGGCATGGCCTTGGCTGCCGTAGCCGATGATGGTGACGGTCTTGCCCTTGATCAGGCTGAGGTCACAGTCTTTGTCGTAGAAAACCTTCATTTTTTGCTCCAGAGATAAGTTGGCGAAAGTGCCGTTACGACAGGCTCAGGGCGAACGTTGACCGGTATCGCCTCATCCACAATCCGTTCGCGCCGAGCCCGTCAACCCACGCGTGGACGATTCTTGAACCTAGACGCGCAGGATGCGTTCGCCGCGGCCGATGCCGCTGGAGCCGGTCCGCACCGTCTCCAGGATGGCGCTGCGGTCGATGGCTTCGAGGAAGGCGTCGTTCTTGGACTGGTCGCCGGTGAGCTCGATGGTGTAGCTCTTCTCGGTGACGTCGATGATGCGGCCGCGGAAGATGTCGGCCATGCGCTTCATCTCCTCGCGCTCCTTGCCGACGGCGCGCACCTTCACCATCATCAGCTCACGTTCGGTATAGGCGCCTTCGCTCAGGTCGACCACCTTGACGACCTCGATGAGCCGGTTCAGATGCTTGGTGATCTGCTCGATGACGTCGTCCGAGCCAGAGGTCTGGATGGTCATGCGCGACAGGGTGGCGTCCTCGGTGGGCGCGACGGTCAGCGATTCGATGTTGTAGCCGCGCGCCGAGAACAGGCCGACGACGCGGGAAAGAGCGCCGGGCTCGTTTTCCAGCAGAACTGCAATGATGTGTTTCATGGTGTGTGATTCCTCTTTTCGCTGCCCTCCCCCGCACACGGTAATGTGCGGGCTCGGCAGGCAATAGATTCGTCAAAAAAGTTGATCGACTATCGAATCGATAGCAGCTGACGCAGATCAGATCTGCGTCGCAGCCATGATTCGCTTAAAGGTCTTCGCTGCCCAGCAGCATTTCGGTGATGCCCTTGCCGGCCTGCACCATCGGGAACACGTTCTCGGTGGGGTCGGTGCGGAAGTCCATGAACACCGTGCGGTCCTTCAGGCGGCGTGCCTCGCGCAGCGCGGGCTCCACATCTTCAGGGCGTTCGATCAACAGGCCGACGTGGCCATAGGCCTCGGCCAGCTTCACAAAATTCGGCAGTGCGTCCATGTAGCTGCTGCTGTAGCGGCCGGCGTATTCCACCTCTTGCCACTGGCGCACCATGCCGAGGTAGCGGTTGTTCAGCGAGACGATCTTGATCGGCGTGTTGTACTGCAGGCAGGTGGAGAGTTCCTGGATGCACATCTGCACCGAGCCCTCGCCCGTCACGCAGAAGACCTCGCTGTCGGGCTTGGCGAGCTTGATGCCCATGGCATAGGGAATGCCCACACCCATGGTGCCCAGGCCGCCGGAGTTGATCCAGCGGCGTGGCTCGTCGAACTTGTAGTACTGCGCGGCCCACATCTGGTGCTGGCCGACGTCGGACGTGATGTAGGTGTCCGAATCCTTGGTCATGTTCCACAGCGTCTCGATCACACGCTGCGGCTTGATCACGTCGCCCTTGCCCAGGCTGTATTTCATGCAGTCGCGCTTGCGCCAGCCATCGATCGTTTCCCACCAGCCGCCGAGCGCACCGGCATCGGGCTTCAGGCCGGATTCACGGATCATGCCGATGAGTTCGGTGAGCACGTCCTTGACGTCGCCGACGATCGGGATGTCCACGCGCACACGCTTGGAGATGCTCGACGGATCGATGTCGATGTGGATGATCTTGCGTTCGTTCTGCGCGAAATGCTTGGGGTTGCCGATCACGCGGTCGTCGAAACGCGCGCCGACGGCCAGCAGCACGTCGCAGTGCTGCATCGCGTTGTTGGCCTCGATCGTGCCGTGCATGCCGAGCATGCCGAGGAACTTCGGATCGGACGCGGGATAGGCACCCAGGCCCATCAGCGTATTGGTGCACGGGTAGCCGAGCAGGTCGACCAGCGTGCGCAATTCCTGCGATGCATTGCTGAGGATCACGCCACCGCCGGTGTAGATGTAGGGCCGCTTGGCCGACATCAACAACTGCAGCGCCTTGCGGATCTGGCCGCCGTGGCCCTTGCGCACGGGGTTGTACGAACGCATTTCCAGGGTTTCGGGGTAACCATGGAAAGCCGTCTTCTTGAAGGAAACGTCCTTCGGAATGTCGACCACCACAGGGCCCGGACGGCCGGTGCGCGCGATGTGGAAGGCCTTCTTCATCGTCGCGGCCAGATCGCGCACGTCCTTCACCAGGAAGTTGTGCTTGACGATGGGGCGGGTGATGCCGACGGTGTCGCATTCCTGGAAGGCATCCAGGCCGATCGCATGCGTCGGCACCTGGCCGCTCACGATCACCATCGGGATGCTGTCCATGTAGGCCGTGGCGATGCCGGTCACGGCATTCGTGAGCCCCGGGCCGGAGGTGACCAGGGCCACGCCAACGTCGCCGGTGGCGCGTGCATAACCGTCGGCAGCGTGCACCGCGGCCTGCTCGTGGCGCACCAGCACGTGTTGCATGGTGTCCTGCTTGTACAGGGCGTCGTAGATGTAGAGCACCGCGCCACCGGGATAACCCCAGATGTGCTTGACGTTTTCGGCCTGCAGGCACTTCACCAGGATTTCGGCGCCCATCAGTTCCTGCTGCGTAGATGCAGAAGCGGCGTTCGAACGGGAAGCATTTTGAGCTGCGGAGGACGCAGCGGCGGCCGAAGCGATTTCGGCTTTGGAGATTTCCATGATGAACCTTTGTGAATTTCTCTAACGAAATACCTTGGGTGCTCTTTCACAGGACTCTTGTGGAGTTGTGTCAGAACTTGAGACCAGAGGCCATGAGCGCGCTGCTTGCATCGCCGGACCTTGACCCGTTTGCCTTTTGACTTGCAGCGCGCATTATGGCATTACTGCGCAGTCGCCCGCGTCCGCGATGCGTAAAAAATTGCGCAGGGGTGCCATAATCCGGCCGCCCCCACACCGACCAGCCCCTGCGGATTGCACCTCTTGGCCACCGAACGAGAACTCTCAGACTTCCTGAAAAGCGTCGAAAAACGTGCGTTCAAACGCTCGGTGTATCACGTACGCAACGAAGAATCGGCGCTGGATATCGTCCAGGACAGCATGATGAAGCTTGCGGAACACTACGGCGACAAGCCCGCCGAAGAGTTGCCGATGCTGTTCCAGCGCATCCTGTCCAACTGCACGCTCGACTGGTTCCGCCGGCAGAAAACACGCAATGCGCTGTTCTCCAACATGAGCGATTTCGAGTCGGCCGGCGAGGACGGCGATTTCGACCTGCTTGAAACCTTGCGGGTGCTCGACGACTCCGAGCGAACGGAGAGCGCCGAAGACACCACGAGGCGGGCGCAGATCTTGCGTGAAATCGAGGCGCAGATCCAGGAATTGCCCGGACGTCAACGGGAAGCGTTTTTGATGCGTTACTGGGAGGAAATGGACGTGGCCGAGACGGCGACGGCCATGGGCTGCTCCGAAGGCAGCGTCAAGACGCACTGCTCCAGGGCCGTGCACGCTCTCAGCAAGGCACTGAAGGCACGAGGAATACATTTATGACCAACACAGACGAATCCAGGGCGATGGCCCGGCAGGACCGCTTCGCGGCCGAGCTCACGGCACGGCTGTCCGATGGTGCGGCCGAATTGCCCTACGACATTTCCGAACGGCTGCGCGCCGCGCGCATGCAGGCCGTGGCCAAGCGCAAGGTGGCGGTGAGCGTGCGCACGGCGTCCAGCGCGGTGGCCCAGGGCGGCGCCGCAGCCTTGACGTTCGGCGACGAAGAGGAAACCGGTTGGCTCAATCGCCTGGCGTCGTTCCTGCCGCTGTTTGCGCTGGTCGCCGGGTTGCTGGTCATCCAGTTCGTGCAGGACGACAACCGCATCCGGGATCTTGCCGAAGTGGACTCAGCGCTGCTCACCGATGACCTGCCGACGGCGGCCTATACCGATCCCGGCTTCCTCCAGTATCTCAAGTCGAGTTTCGACGCGAATCAGAAAACACAGTGACCCAGCGCGCGTTCCGGATGCCCATTTTTGTGCCGAGTCCACATGGGCCGAGTGCTTTGATCGCGTTGTGCCTGGCCGCCATTACGGCTCTCGCAGGCAGTGCAGTCAAGGCACAGACCCTCGATTCGGACTCGACCTTTCGCGTGGCGCCGCCTCCACCCGTCCGGCCTGCGGCATCCACGCCCATTCCCGGGCAGACCAGCCGTCCAGTCACCGTCGCCAAGCCCGAATGGAAAGACGTGCATCCGGCGCAGCAGCGCGCGCTGCAGCCGCTGGCAGCCATCTGGAACCCGCTGAGTGAAACCCAAAAACGCAAGTGGCTGGCCATCTCGGCCAATTTCGAGAAGTTGCCCCCTGCCGAACAGACCAAGCTGCAGGAGCGCATGCGCGAATGGGTGTTGCTGAGTCCCGCCCAGCGCAACCTGGCGCGGCTGAATTTCGCCGAGACAAAACAGCTTTCCTTGAAAGAAAAACAGGCCAAGTGGGAGGCCTACCAGGCCTTGAGCAAGGAAGAAAAAGAAAAACTCGCTGGCCAAGCGATCAAGCCGCGCGTCGGCGCGGCGACCACCATCAAACCTGCGCCCAAGCAAAAACTCGTCACGGCAACGGCCAATCCGGCCCCGAATGCCGCGACCAAGGCCTCCGCGCCGCATGTGCTGCCGGTCGAGCCCTTGCGCAAGGTCGATCGCAATACGCTGCTGCCTCAGCAACCTTGAGCCCAGCCGGCGGCGGCCGCGGTAAGCTCTCGGGTTTTCACCGCCGCAGTCCCCTCTCATGGTTTTTGCATCCAGTGCGCCCGACAACGGCGACGCCCTTTCACCGCCCGCGCTGGTCGCCCCCGGCCTGCGCCGACGCATGGCCTGCTGGACCTACGAGGGTCTGCTGATGTTCGGTGTGGTGTTCATTGCGGGCTACCTGTTCGGCGCATTGAGCCAGACCCGCAATGCGCTGGACAACCGGCATGGCCTGCAGGCCTTTCTGTTCGTGATCTTCGGCATCTACTTCACCTGGTTCTGGGCCAAGGGACAGACCTTGGCGATGAAGACCTGGGACATCCGGGTGCTCGATCGGCTCGGCCGCCCCGTCACACAGCCGCGGGCATTGTTGCGCTACGCACTGAGCTGGCTGTGGTTCCTTCCGCCGCTGGCGGCGATGGCGCCCTTCACGCTCAGCGCCGGGGAAACGGTGGTGATCATGCTGGGCTGGGTCGCAGTCTGGGCGCTGCTGAGCCGCTTCCATCCGCAGCGCCAGTTCTGGCACGACGCGCTGGCGGGCACCCGCCTAGTGACGTCCCCGCCACTGAGTCGCTGAATCCCGCGCGCGCGGCTTCGCGCGCGGCGTTTCGGTCATGAAGCTCGGCGACAATCCTGCGATGTCTTCCCCTCCACTGAACCCCGAAACCAACGCCCAGAAATCCCGTACCGGGCTCGATCGTGTCTGGCATGCGGCCGGTTATTCCTGGGCCGGACTCCGCGCCGGCTGGGGCGAGACCGCCTTCCGCCAGGAAGTCATTGCCGCCGTCGTATTGCTGCCCGCGGCGGTCTGGCTGGCTTCGGGATGGGTCGAATTCTCGCTGCTGGCCGGCTCCGTGCTGCTGGTGATGATCGTCGAACTGCTCAACACAGGCATCGAGACCGCCATCGACCGGATCGGGCCGGAGTGGCACGATCTGTCCAAGCGCGCCAAGGACATGGGCAGCGCCGCCGTCCTGTTGAGTCTATTGCTGTGCGGCCTGACCTGGGCCGGCGCCCTCCTCCATAAATTCCTGTCATGAACCTGTCCGCTCCTGCCTTTTCCCTTTGCGTCTACTGCGGCTCGCGCACCGGCCATCAGCCCGAATTCGCCGAGGTAGCGCGCCAAGTCGGCCGATGGATCGGCGAACGCGGCGGCCAACTGGTCTACGGCGGCGGCCACAACGGCTTGATGGGCCTGCTGGCCGACGCGACGCTGGCGGCGGGTGGGCGTGTCGTTGGCGTGATTCCGAAAGCACTGGTCGAGAAGGAATGGGCGCACCGCGGCTGCACCGAACTGCACATCGTCGACAACATGCACCAGCGCAAGGCGATGATGGCCGAGCGTGCCGACGCGTTCCTGGCGCTGCCTGGCGGCATCGGCACCATGGAAGAGTTCTTCGAGGTCTGGACCTGGCGCCAGCTCGGCTACCACGACAAACCGGTCGGCCTCTTGAACACGGCCGGTTTCTACGACAGCCTGCTGGCCTTCCTGAACTCGGCCGTTTCGTCGGGCTTCATGAACGATTGGCAGATGGATCTGGTCACCAGCGGCGTCGACACCCCCGCGCTGCTGCAGCAACTGGTGCAGTCCGCCGGCACAACCAGCCCGGCTGAACAGCTGCGCGACGTGATTTAAAGAAAAAGCAGACGGGCGGCAAGGTGAGTGATCGGCCTTGTGGGCCGATCACCTGGCGACAAGCCAACCCGCAATCGAACCTATACCGCGGCTTCGTCCTGCTCGCCGGTGCGGATGCGCACCACGCGTTCCACGGCGGTCACGAAAATCTTGCCGTCGCCGATCTTGCCGGTGCGCGCGGCACGCACGATGGCCTCGACGCAGCGGTCCACGTCGTCGGTATTGACCACCACCTCGACCTTCACCTTGGGCAGGAAGTCGACCACGTATTCGGCGCCGCGGTAGAGCTCGGTATGCCCTTTCTGCCGGCCGAAACCCTTGACTTCGGTCACCGTGAGGCCGGTCACGCCACATTGCGCCAGGGCTTCACGGACTTCTTCGAGCTTGAACGGTTTGACGACGGCGGTGATCTGTTTCATGGTGGGTCCTGGTAAATCTCAAATATCGATGCGAAAAAACGTTCTCGTCATAGGATAGCAACAATCACGGTCCCTCGGCCGGGTTGCATCGAATTCCAGCGCGCAGCCAGCCTGGCTTTCGATGCCCGATCAGGCCTGCGGCACCCGCTCCAGTTCTTCGAGCCACACCGTGGCATCGGAATCGCTGGGCGCACGCCAGTCGCCGCGCGGCGACAGTGAGCCGCCATTGCCCACCTTAGGCGCATTCGGGACGCAACTTCGCTTGAACTGGCTGCCCTTGAAGAATCGCTGCACGAAGATGCGCAGTGTGGCCCGCAGCGCAGCCAGCGGGTACTCGTTGCGGGTCACCTTCTCATCGTCGGGCCACTCACCCTTGGTGCGATCGGACCAGGCGGACTGCGCGAGGAAGGCGATCTTCGACGGCGCGAAGCCATAACGCAGCACGTAGTAGAGGTTGAAATCCTGCAATTCGTAGGGGCCGATGGTTGACTCGGTGCTCTGGATCGCGCCAGTCGTTGCCGAGGCCGGCACCAGTTCGGGGCTGATCTCCGTGTCCAGGATCGCCAGCATCACCTCGCGGCCGCCATCGCCGGCCTGGCCGATCTGCCCCGTCTCCGCAACCCAGCGCACCAGGTACCGGATCAGCGTCTTGGGCACGCTGGCGTTCACGTTGTAATGCGACATGTGGTCGCCCACGCCATAGGTGCACCAGCCCAGCGCGAGTTCGCTGAGGTCACCCGTGCCCACCACCAGCGCGGCCTGGTGGTTGGCCAGCCGGAACAGGTGGTTGGTGCGTTCGCCGGCCTGCACATTCTCGAACGTGACGTCGTAGACCGGCTTGCCTTCGGCATAGGGATGGCCGAGGTCCTTGAGCATCTGCTCGCAGCTCGGCCGGATGTCGATCTCGCGTGCCGTGCAGCCCACGGCGTCCATCAGGTGCCGGGCCTGGTCGAGCGTGCGCGCGCTGGTGGCAAAGCCGGGCATGGTGTAGGCCAGGATGTTGGCGCGCGGCAGGCCGAGCCGGTCCATGGCTTTCGCGCACACCAGCAGCGCATGGGTCGAGTCCAGCCCGCCGGACACGCCGATGACCAGCTTCTTGATGCCGCTGGACACCAGCCGCTGGACCAGGGCCTGCACCTGGATGCTGTAGACCTCCTCGCAGCGCTCGTCGCGCCGGCTGTGGTCTGCGGGCACATAGGGAAATCGCTCGACCCTTCGCTCCAGGGGCAATGCCTTCGCCCGGCCGATCCCGGCGATGAAGGTGTTGTCCCGAAAACCGCGCAGTTGCACCGCATGCAGCTGGGCCGACTGGCCGAAGCTGGTCTGGCGCATGCGTTCGCGCGACACGCGCTCGAGGTCGATGTCGCCATACACGATGTGGGAGTCCATCGCGAACCGCGCGGACTCGGCGATGAATTCGCCGTTCTCGTAGATCAGGGCCTGGCCGTCCCACGCCAGGTCGGTCGTCGATTCCCCCTGGCCCGCCGACGAATAGACGTAGGCCGCGAGGCAGCGTGCCGACTGCTGAGCCACGAGCTGGTGGCGGTAACGCGACTTGCCGACCGTGACGTTCGAGGCCGACAGGTTCACCAGCACCGTCGCACCGGCGAGCGCGCCGTAGCAGGATGGCGGGATCGGCGTCCACACGTCTTCGCAGATCTCCACGTGGAAGCGGAAAAACGGCATGTCGGCGGCCGAGAAGATCTGCTGCGCACCGAATGGCACGGTTTGTCCGAGCAGGCTGATCTCGGTCGAAGTCGCCTGGTCGGCCGAATTGAATTGCCGCGCCTCGTAGAACTCGCCGTAGTTCGGCAGGTAGGTCTTGGGCACGATGCCGAGCAAGCGCCCGCGCTGCACCACCACCGCGCAATTGAAAAGCCGGTGGTCGACCCGCAACGGCACGCCCACCACCATCACGATGGCCAGCTCTCGCGAGGCTTGGAGCACCGCGGCCAAGGCCTCTTCACAGGCATCGAGCAGCGCGCGCTGGTGGAACAGGTCGTCGCAACTGTAGGCCGACAACCCCAGCTCGGGAAACGCGATCAGCCCGGCACCGCGTGCTTCGGCCTCGAGCGTCAGGCGGATCGTCTCGGCCGCATTGGCCTTGGGATCGGCGACCAGGCAGCGCGGGATGCCGACGGCCACCCGCGCGAAATCGTGGCTGTAGAGGTTGTGGAAATTGAAATCGTTCTTCATGCTGGTTGCGCTGCCGTCACCGAAAAGAGGTTGGGAGTCTGCCCTTAACCCCGTTCACCCCGCGGGCCACTGGTTTCGCGGCATCATCAGGGACAGAACGAAGAGACCTTAGACGTTTGAGATTCATGCCAACACCACCATCCACGGCCTCGGCCGTCGGCACGAGGAGGGCGCGTCATGCCTGCGCTTGATTATGTCACCCGGGTGCTGAATGCGCCGGGCGAGATCGCCGCCGCGCAGTGGAACGCCCTGCTCGCGCTGCAGGCCGAACCGAGCCCCTTCATGCGCCACGAGTACCTGGCCGCGATGCACGAGAGCGGCAGTGCCATGCCCGAAACCGGCTGGACACCGCGCTTCGTCACGCTGTGGCGCGGCGACGTGCTGCAGGCGGCGTGCGCGCTGTACCTCAAGGCGCATTCCTACGGCGAATACGTCTTCGACTGGGCCTGGGCCAACGCCTACCAGCAGCACCGCGTGCCGTACTACCCCAAGGGCCTGATCGCGGCGCCTTTCACGCCCGTGCCGGGCACGCGGCTGCTCGCGCGCGACGAGGCGGCGCGTGCGGCGCTGGTCCAGGCGGTCATCGCCTTGTGCGGGGACGAAGGCCTCTCTTCGCTGCACATGTTGTTTGCGGGCGATGCGGACGTGGCCGCGGCCAGCCAGGCCGGGATGATGCTCAGGCACACCGTGCAGTTCCACTGGAAGAACGCCGCGCCCTCGTCTCGCCAATTCACCAGCTTCGATGATTTCCTCACCAGCCTGAACCAGGAGAAACGCAAGAAGATCCGCCAGGAACGACGCAAGGTGGCCGAGGCCGGTGTCACGTTCCGTTGGGCGCGTGGCGCCGACATCGCCGCTGGCGACTGGGATTTCTTCTACCGCTGCTACGAGCGCACCTACCTCGAACACGGTAACGCGCCCTACCTGAGCCGCGACTTTTTCCGGCGCATGGCGGCCACGATGCCCGAGAACTGGTTGCTGTTCGTCGCCGAACGGCCGTCGGCGCGCGGCCCGGTCGCCATCGCCACGAGCCTGGTCGCGCTTGGCAGCGAACCTGCAGCCGGCGGCGCGGATTCAGGCACCACGCAGGTCGCGTATGGCCGCTATTGGGGCGCGCTGGAGCGCGTGGATTGCCTGCATTTCGAGGCCTGCTATTACCAGCCGCTGGCTTGGTGCATCGAACACGGCTTTCACCGCTTCGAAGGTGGTGCGCAAGGCGAACACAAGATGGCGCGGGCCCTGCTGCCAGTGAAGACCACCAGCGCCCACTGGCTCGCCCATCCCGCCTTCGCAGATGCGGTGGAACGCTTCCTGGAGCGCGAAGGCCAGGGCATCTCGGAATACATGGAAGCGCTGGAGCAGCGCAACCCCTTCAGAGCCGCGGGCTAGAAACTTTCCCAGTCCCCGTCCGCGTTGGCCGTGGGCGGTGCGGATGGCCGCGGCTGCGCCTGTATCCGGGCAGGTGGTTTCGCCGGTTGCGCGGGTCCTACCGCCGGCGGCACGACGACCAGCTTGGGTTTCCCGACCACGTTGTTGGGAACCGTTGGCGGTTTCGTGGGCTTCGGCTGTATTGGCGCCGCCTTCGGTGCTGCCGGCGAAGGGCGGACGTCGCGGCCACCTGGTGTGTCCCCCGGCAGCTTGAAGACGGCCACCGCCTGCACCAGTTCACTCGCCTGGGTGTTGAGGCTGCCCGCAGCGGCGGCCGACTCTTCCACCAACGCGGCGTTCTGCTGCGTGGCCTGATCCATCTGCGCCACCGCCTCGCCGACCTGGCCCACGCCCTGGCTCTGCTCCGTGCTGGCCGCGCTGATCTCGCCCATGATGTCGGTCACGCGGCGGATCGACTGCACCACCTCGGTCATGGTCACGCCGGCCTTGTCGACCAGCGCCGTGCCTTGTGCCACCCGGTCGACACTGGCCGAGATCAGCAGCTTGATCTCCTTGGCCGCTTCGGCGCTGCGCCCGGCCAGGCCGCGCACCTCGCTGGCCACCACGGCAAAGCCACGCCCCTGTTCGCCCGCGCGCGCGGCCTCGACCGCCGCGTTCAGCGCCAGGATGTTGGTCTGGAAGGCGATGCCGTCGATCACGCCGATGATGTCGCCGATCTTGCGGGAGGAGTCGTTGATGCCCTTCATGGTGTCCACCACCTGGGCCACCACCTCGCCGCCCTCCACCGCCACTCTCGATGCGTTCATCGCAAGCTGGTTGGCCTGGCGCGCGTTTTCTGCGTTCTGCGTCACGGTGGAGCTCAACTCCTCCATCGACGACGCCGTCTGCTGCAGCGCACTGGCCTGCTCTTCCGTGCGGCCGCTGAGGTCGCTGTTGCCCTGGGCGATCTGCGCGCTCGCGGTGGCCACGCCCTCGGCATTGCGGCGCACCCCGCTGACGATGCCCACCAGGTTGTCGCGCATGGTGCGCATGGCAAACAGCACACTGGCCTGGTCGCCCGGCGCCGTGGCCACCTCCCGGCTCAGGTCGCCCGCGGCAATGCGCTCGGCGATGCCGGCCACGTCCTGCGGCTCTCCGCCGAGCTGCCGCGTCAGCTGACGGGTGATCAGGAACGCGATCGCCAGGCCAAGGACCAGGGCCACGGCGCCCAGCGCCAGCATGCCCGTTCGCGCACTGGCATAGGAGGCCTTGGCTTCGGTGGTGGCTTCGTCGTTCAGCCTGGCCTCCAGCGTCACCATTTCCGATAGCGCGGCAAACCAGGCGTCGTGGGCTGGCCTGACGTCGTCCAGCATCGCCCTGGTCGATGCCTCTGCCTGGTTCGCCAGACCCGCCTTGGCCGCCTTGGCCATGGCCGGAAGCGCGGCCGCCTCCAGCTTCTTGATCTTGACCATGCCGGCCAATTCCTGCGGCTGCGTACTCGGAATCGTCGCGAACATCTGGTTGAGTTTGGTCTCCGCGTCGCTGTAGATCTTTTCCTGGGCCTTGATGCGGTCCATCTCGCGCTGCATGGCGGCGTCTTCGGTCAACAGGGCCACATTGGCCAACGCAATCATCCGGTCCTCCACCGACAACTGCATGGCGGTCAGGAAATCGGCCTCCACGTTATTGACATCGGTGATTTCGACCATGCGCTGGTTGATGTCCGCCATGCGGTTCAGCCCGAACAGGGTGCTGGCCACCATCAGGGCCAGGATGACCAGGAACCCGCCATACAGGCGAGTGCGCATTTTCATATTTGCAAAATTCATGCGAACACCTCTACTGAAACGGTGGAATTGTTTCAAAAAACGTCATTAAATTGCTTTAATAACGCTTTATTACACCCACGATCACTATAGAGGTTCGCTGCCTTTTTCAAGACTTTTATTTGTCGGGGACGAGCGCCCCCCGCCTCCGTGGCAGGAGGCAATGCAACTTCGGATGACCTCAGGCCAACGCCTGCGCAAAGTCCGCCAGCAAGTCTGCCGACTCTTCGAGTCCGACCGACAGGCGGATCAGGCCGTCCGCGATGCCCATGGCCGCCCGCACCTCGGCGCCGGCTTCCCAGAAGATGGTCGGCGCCACGGGAATGATCAGCGTGCGTGTGTCGCCCAGGCCGGTGGCCTTCACTGGAATCTGCAGCCGGTTCACGAAGTCCAGACAGGTGCTGGCGTCGCGCAGCTCGAAGGACAGCAGCCACGAGCCGGCCGAGAAATGTTTCCGCGCCAACGCATGTTGCGGATGGGATTCGAGCATCGGGTAGTGCACCTTGACGACCGCCGGATGTTGTTCGAGGAACCGCGCGAGTTCGAGCGCCGTGGCGCTGCTCTGCGTCACGCGCAGCGCCAGCGTCTCGGCACCGACGGCGATGTTGTGCGCGTGTTCCGACGACAGCGAGCCGCCCATGTCGCGCAGGCCCTTCTTGCGGATCTGGGTCAGGCCCCACTGGCGCGCATCGCCCTTGCGGTAGGCCGCGAAGATGTTGGGATGCCGGTTCCAGTCGAACACGCCAGTGTCCGTGACCGCCCCTCCGAGGGCGTCGCCGTGGCCGGCGATGGTCTTGGTGAGCGAGTTGACCACCAGGCTCGCCCCCACCGTCTTCGGGCGGAACAGCAGCGGCGAGGTGATGGTGTTGTCGACCACGTAAACCAGGCCCTTGTCGCGACACAGGTCGCCGATCGCGCCGAGGTCGGGTACCTGGGTGCCGGGATTGGCGATGGTCTCGACGAACACCATGCGGGTGTTGGCCTTGACGGCCGCGGCCACGTTGGCGGCATCGGTCGCGTCCACCGTGGTGACTTCGATGCCCAGGTCGCGCAGCGTGCCGAAGATGCTGTTGGTGTTGCCGAACACGAACTTGCTGGCGACAAGATGGTCGCCAGCGCGCAACAGCGTGAGGAAGACGGCGCTGATCGCCGCCATGCCGGTGGCGAAGCAGATCGTGCCCAGGCCGTCTTCCATGCGCGTGACCTTGGCTTCCAGTGCGGCCGTGGTCGGCGTGCCCTGGCGCGCGTAGTTGAAGCCGCCCTTGAGCGTGCCCTGGAACACGCCGATCAGGTCTTCGACCTTGTCGAAGCCGTATTGCACCGAGGTGTGGATCGGCTTGTGCACGCCGCCGTGCTCCACGCCGAAGGCCTTGTCGGAATGCACGATGCCGGTGGTAAATCCTTGCGTTGCCATGTTTTGGTTCCCTTCGAGAGGGAACGATTATCGGCGCAGGATCGGGCGCGCCCTCACTGGACGCCGACGGCGTCCACCACGCGGTAGTACAGGCCGTATTGGTCGTCGGGCAGCACGGTGAACCTGCCTTCGACGATGACCGGCTCCAGGGTGTATTTCACCGGTGTTTTCGCCTTGACCTCGATCATGCTTTCCGGCCCGCCCGGGATGCAGAAGGCGCAGGTCAGCGGCACGGAGGTCAGCAGGAAGTGGGTCTGCTTTTCGTTGGCGTCCAGCGGCACCATGAAGCCCTGCACGCGCTGGATCTTCTGGTGCAGCGTGAGTTGGCCCGCACCGAAGGCCGGCAGCAGGCGGTTCTTGTCGTTGCGCGTCTTCACGCCGGTGAGCACCGACCACGGCACGATGTCCGCGCGCTCCTTCAGCGGCGCGAACGGGCTGTTGGGGCTGTGCATGCCCGGGCCGCTGCCCATGGGCAGGTCGAAGCCGTTGGTCTGCACCGGTGGCGCGGCGGGCGGCGCGGACTTGCCCTGACCCATCGCGGCATGGGCCGCGAGCCCCAACGTCAACGCCATCAAGAGTGGTTTCATGCTTCAGTGTTCGTGTTTCATGCCGCAGAACTTGCCGATGGCCAGACCCTTGCACGCGGCCTGAAGTTCCTTGAGACAAATCTCTTCGGACTTGCCCGATTCCCGGCATTTTGCGGCGTTTTCATGCGCGGCGGCCATGGCCCGGTGGCGGGCGATGTCTTCCTTGGTTTCCTTGTCGGTTTCCGCGGCCGAGGCGCCGGCGGCGAAGCACGCGGAAATCAGCAGTGCGGCGATGGTCTTGGTCATGTTGGGATTCCAGAAGTTGAGATTCAGCGGGTGTTCAGAAGCGTGGTCACGTCCAGGCGATAGGCCTCGATGGCCGGCAGCGCCGCAGCCAGCACGGCCACCGCAGCGCCCAGCGCCGGCAGCCACCATTCGACCGGCAGCCAGATCCAGCCGGTCAGCGGCAGCGAGCGTTCGGCCTGGAGCCAGTGGCCGACGACCTCCGCCAGCAGATGCCCGACGAACAGGCCGAGCACGGTCGCCATCGCCGCCAGCAGCAGCGCCTCGGCCAGCACCAAGCCGGCCACCTTGGCCGGCGGCGCGCCCAGCATGCGCAGCATCGCCAGGTCGGCGCGGCGTTCGCGCACAGCATTCCACAACGCGATGAAAACGCTCAGTCCGGCGGTCAGCAGCAGCACGGCGCCGAAGCCGCGCAAGACATCCGTGCCCACGCCCACCATGCGCAGCAGCCGCGTGATTTCCACCGCCGGCGCGGCCGCCTGCATCTCGGTGGTGGTGTTGACGAAACGCGGAAAACTCACCGCGGCCAGCGGGCTCCTGTAGGTGATGAGCGCCAGCGTGACCTCGCGCTCCTCTTCCATGATCTTCTGGTCTTCGGCGTCGAGTGCCGTGGCCTTTTCGTGCACGCGCCACACCGATTCGGTGGCGGTCAGCACCAGCCGGTCGAGCACACAGCCGCAAGGCGCGAGCACGCCGGAGACGAGATACGGGAAGTCGCCGTGGACGTGGCCGCTGCCGCCCAGGCCGTGGGATCCGTAAAAGGTGTTGCCGACGGCCAGGCCGGTGTTCTGCGCCACCTGCGCGCCGATCACGGCCTGCATGGGCTGCGTCCACAAGGCGCCCTGCGCGAGTTGCGCGCCGTAGTGCGCCACGTAGGCGGTGGTGGTGCCGGCGATGCGGAAACCCTGGAAGGTGTCGCCGAGGCTGATCGGAATGAGCTTGGCCACGCGGGGATCCTTCTCGAGTTCCCGCACGGCGGCCAGCGGAATGTTGCCGGTCGGCACGTCGATGTGGAACACACCGGCCAGGATCAGTTGCATGGCGCTGCCCTTGGCGCCGACCACCGCGTCGATGCCGGCCAGGTCGCGTTCGAACGAACGGTCCATCTGCGTACTGGCCAACCAGACGAAGGTGATCGAGGCCAGGCCGAGCGCCAGCAGCAGCAGGTTCAGCGTGGCCGCGAGAGGACGCGACCACAGGTAACGGATAGCGATGGCTATGATTTGCATAGCGACTCCCGCTTGTTCCGCCTGCGCGCGGGCATGATTTGGCACGTGACAGCGCCTGGCAGCGCCGCCGCCACGCGGCTGTCGTGCGTGGCGACCACCAAGGTGGCGCCTGCGCGCCGCGCTGAGGTCGACAGCAGCGCCAGCGCCGCCTCGGCGGCGTCGTCGTCCAGGCTCGCCGTCGGCTCGTCGGCCAGGATCACCTGAGGTTTCAACAGCAGCGCCCGCGCCAGGGCCACGCGCTGCGCCTGCCCACCGGAGAGCTGGCTCGGCCGGCGCTCGGCGAATTCGGCCAGCCCGAGCGCATCCAGGGTGTCGCGCACCCGCCGGCTGTCGTCGGCGGCCCCTGCGGCCCATTGCGCCATCGCCAGGTTGCCGGCCACCGTCAGCGCCTCGCTCAGGTGCAGCTTCTGCGGCAGGAAACCGATGCTGCGCGCACGCCAGGCGTCGCCGGCGATCTTCGGCAACGAGGCCAGGTCCTGCCCGGCCACGCGAATCTGCCCGGCGCTCGGCCGCAACAGCGCCGCTGCCAGCGCCAGCCAGGTGGATTTGCCCGCGCCGGAAGGCCCCTTGAGCAGCAGCACGCCGCCCTGGGCGACTTCGATGTCGGGAAAAAGAATCTCGGCGCCCCCGTCATGGCGGTAGGCCAGCCCGGCGGTCTGGATCACGCGGCGACGCCGGCCGTGTCGGGGGCCGAAGTTGCGCAGTCCACGCACACGCCGCGCACGGCGAAATCCATGCTCATGCCCTGGTAGCCCAGCGCCTGCAGCGCGGCCAGTGCCGACTGCGCGGCGCGTTCCAGGTCGTTGGCATTGGCCTGCAGTGCACCGGCCAGCGGGCTGTCGCGGTGGCAGCTCTGGCATTCGAAATGCGGAATGGCATGCACGCTGGTCGGCATCGCCTGGTAGCGCCGTACCCGGCTGGCGTCCACGCGGCACAGCAGCAGGCCGACCTGCGTCAGCCGGTCGATCAGCCGGTACAGCGTCACGCGGTCGAGTGCCACGGCGGCGCCATCGGCTTCGGTGCCTTCGCCCGACAACGCCATCTGCAGTTGCGCATGGGTGTAGCTCGTGTCGGGATGCGCCAGCAGCCAGCCGAGCACGGTCCGCGCGGCTGCGGTGCGGCGCAGGCCGTGGGCGGACAACAGCGCGTCGATCGGGTCGACGCTCTCGGCTTCGGCGTTTTTCCTGGAGGGTCTGGTGGCCATGGTCTTGAGAGATTTACAAAGACTTCGAGCGCAATCGACATTTAACGCAACAAAGTTGCATTAAACTCTATTGCAATCCGGTTGCATTATCGCGCCGTTCGAACCCGTTACAGCCCTTCCCTTCGTAAAGATCGTCTTCCGTGTCCCCTGATTTCAAACCCGAATCCCCGCGTCGCAGCGTCCTGGCCTGGCCGGCCTGGCTGCGGGTGCTGGCCGTGTTGCCGGCCGTTCTCCTGCTGTGGCTGGCCGTTGCCTGGGCCGGACTGGAGGCCGCGCCATGGTGAGGCTCGACAACCTGACGGTAAGTTACCGCCGGCATCCCGCGCTGCACCACGTGAGCGGCCAGTTCGCGCGCGGTTCGCTCACGGCGGTCGTCGGGCCGAACGGCTCCGGCAAAAGCACCCTGCTCAAGAGCACCATGGGCCTGCTGCGTTGCGGGCCTGGTCAGATCCACGTGGCGGCGCCGCGCGAGCGCATCGCTTACCTGCCGCAACTCACCGAGATCGACCGCACCTTTCCAATGGCCGTGCGCGACTGCGTGTCGCTCGGCGGCTGGCCGCGCCAGGGCGCCTGGGGCGGCGTGGACGAGGCGGCACTGCGCCGTGTGGACGAAGCCCTCGAGGCGGTCGGCCTGGCCGGTTTCGCCACCCGCACCATCGGCAGCCTGTCGAGCGGCCAGTTGCAGCGCGTGATGTTCGCGCGCCTGCTGGTGCAGGATGCCGAGCTGATCCTGCTCGACGAACCCTTCACCGCGATGGACAGCAAGACCACGGCCACGCTGCTGGCACTCGTCCAACGCTGGCACGCCGAGGGCCGCACGGTGATTGCCGTGTTGCACGACGACGCGCAGGTGCGTGCGTTTTTTCCGCAGACGATGTTATTGGCTCGCGAATGCATCGCCTGGGGCCCCACCTCCCAAGTACTGACTGAACCGCTCTTGTCAAAGGCACGCAACATGGCCGAAGCCTGGGACGAACAGGCGGAGATCTGCACCGTCGATCAGCCCGCCCCGGCGCGCAATACCCTCGAGGCGGCCGTCTGATGCAGGCCTGGCACAACTTCTGGGCGCTTTGCATCGCGCCATTCGCCGAATTCGCCTTCATGCGCCGCGCGCTCGTCGCGACCATGGCCCTGTCGCTGAGCGCCGCGCCGCTCGGCGTGTTCCTGACCCTGCGCCGCATGAGCCTGATCGGCGACGCGCTGAGCCATGCCATCCTGCCCGGCGTGGCCATCGGCTTCATGTTGTTCGGGCTGTCGCTCACCGCGATGGCGCTCGGCGGCGTGCTCGCCGGCATGCTGGTGGCGGCGCTGGCGGGGTTCATCAGCCGCGCCACGACGCTCAAGGAAGACGCGAGCCTGGCCGCGATCTACCTGATGGCGTTAGCGCTCGGCGTGACGCTGATCTCCGGCCACGGCACCCAGCTCGACCTGCTGCACATCCTGTTCGGCAGCGCGCTCGGCGTCGACGGCCCGGGGCTGCGGCTCGTGGCCTCCGTGGCCAGCGTCAGCGTGTTGCTGCTGGCCGCGGCCTACCGAGGCCTGGTGCTCGAGAGTTTCGACCCGGTGTTCCTGGCCTCGGCCGGCCCGCGTCGGCCCGCGCCGTGGATCTGGCAGCAAGGCTTCCTGATGCTGGTGGTGGTCAACCTCGTGGCCGGCTTCCAGACGCTCGGCACCCTGATGGCCGTGGGATTGATGATGATTCCCGCCGTCTCCGCCCGGCTCTGGCACGACACCCTGCCCGCCCAGCTCGTCCATGCCAGTGCGCAGGCGATGCTCGCCGGCACCGCCGGCCTGCTGCTGTCCTACCACCTCGACACACCTTCGGGGCCGACCATCATCGGCTGCGCGGGCGCACTGTACCTGGCCTCGCTGCTGTTCGCCCCCGGCGGATGGCTGCCGCGCCTCTCGCGCGAACACCGCGTGGCCTGAATCGTTCATTCACTTCGCTCCAGGAGCCTTCATGCACCCACTGATCCGCAAACTTCTCGCGCCGCTGGCGGCCGCGACCCTTTTGATGGCGGGCACAGCCGCCCTCGCCGATCCCTTGCCCGTCACGGCCAGCTTCAGCATCCTCGGTGACCTGGTCAAGGTCGTCGGCGGGGAACGCGTGAACGTGACCACCCTGGTCGGCCCCGACGAGGACGCCCATGTCTTCGAACCCAAGCCCGGCGACGCCAAGGCCATCCTGCAATCCAGGCTGCTCGTCACCAACGGCCTGGGTTTCGAACCCTGGGCGCAGAAGCTGGCGCGTTCGGCCAACTACAAGGGCGCGACCGTGGTCGCGTCCAAGGGCGTCAAGGCCCGCACGCTGCCCGCGGAGAAGGGGCACCACCATGCCGAGACCGATCCCCATGCCTGGCAGGACCCGACCAACACCATCCTCTATGTGCGCAACATCGCCACCGCGCTCACGCAGCTCGATCCTGCCGGGGCCGAAACCTTCCAGCGCAACACCGACGCCTACGTCAAGGAACTCGAAGCGCTCGACGCTTGGGCCCGGCAACAAATCGCCGCGCTGCCGGCGGACAAGCGTAAGGTCATCACCTCGCACGACGCCTTCGGCTACTTCGCCGCCCACTACGGCCTGACCTTCCTCGCGCCACAGGGCGTGTCCACCGAAGCCGAGCCCAGCGCCAAGGAAGTGGCCGAGCTGATCCGCCAGATCAGACGCGAGAAGATCAAGGCCGTGTTCTTCGAGAACATGAGCAACCCGAAGCTGCTGGCGCAGCTGAGCAAGGACGCCGGGGTCACGCTGGGCGCGGAGCTTTACGCCGACGCCTTGTCGCCCGCCGGCCAGCCGGGCGCCACCTACCTGCAGATGATGCGCCACAACATCACGCAGCTGACCACGGGCATGCAGCAGAACTGAATCGATCTTCCTGCGCCGGATGGCGTACACCAATGAGCGGATGCGCGAAGGATTTGACTCTCGATAAGGAGGTAAATTAACGAAACAGTTGTTTCAACCAAGAACGAGAGGATTCCCAGTGAATTTGTGGCGTCGATGCTTTTGCGAGGCCCTGAACCACGCGGATTTCTTCTGGGAACGTGTGTCTTCCATCCGGCCGTTGTACCGTTGGCTCAACGGCCTGTTCATCCGGCTGACCGTCAGTTCCACCCTGGCGCGCCCGCACCCGTTTTCGCTGTGGAGCCCGGGGCCGGCCACGTCCTCGCCGGCCGACTACACCTCGTGGACCGGCCTGACCGACCGCAGCTTCACGGGGCGCCATCTGCCGCCGGCCGACCCCGCGTGGACGGCTGCGCTACCGGCACGCGATCAACTCCGCGCGCTTTTCGTCCGCGAGCAATTCGCGGCCTGCCCCCGCAGCAGCACGTTGTTCTGCTTCTTCGCACAATGGTTCACGGACAGTTTCCTGCGCACGCATCCGACCGAGCCGCTGCGCAATACCTCGAACCATGAAATCGACCTCTGCCAGATCTACGGCATCTGCGCAAGCGACACCCGGCTGCTGCGCAGCGGGGTTGGCGGCAAGCTCAAGAGCCAACGCATCGGCGGCGAGGAATACCCCGAGTTCCTGTTCGAGCGCAACGGCATCTTCGTGCGCCAGCAGTTCCTGGGGCTCTCGTACATCGACGCGAAGAAACGCGACTTCGCCACCGCGGCGGTGCCGGCCGGCTTCGACACACCCCACCGGTACCGCAGCTTCTTCGCCACCGGCCTGGAACGCGGCAATTCCAGCGCCTTCTACACGGCCATCAGCACGATCTTCCTGCGCGAACACAACCGGCTGTGCGACGAGATCGCCCGCACGAACCCGACGTGGGGCGACGACCGCATCTTCGAGACCGCGCGCAACACCAACATCGCGCAACTGCTGAAGATCATCATCCAGGACTACATCAACCACATCTCGTCGTCGGCCTTCAAGCTGTTCGTCGACGTTGGCACGGCCGAACGCGAGACCTGGTACCGCACGAACCGCATCGCGGCGGAATTCGACCTCCTGTACCGCTGGCACGCGCTGGTGCCCAACGAATGCGTGGTGGACGCGCAGACCGTCGCCAACCAGGATTTCCGCTTCAACAACCAGTTCCTGATCGACAAGGGCCTGGCCAGCCTGCTCGGCTCGGCCTCGCAGCAGCAGGCCGGCAACATCCGCCTGCAAAACACGGCGTTCTTCCTGGTGGACGCGGAAATGGCCGCGGTGGACAAATCCCGCGCCTGGCAGCTGCGTTCCTACAACGAATACCGCCAATGCTTCAGCCTGCCGCCCGCGAAGTCGTTCGAAGACCTCACGGGCGACAAGGCGATGGCGCAGCGGCTGGAGGCGCTCTACGGCGACATCGACCAGGTGGAACTCATGGTGGGGCTGCTCGCCGAGAAACGGGCCAACGACGTGGTCTTCGGCGCGCTGATGACACGCATGGTGGGCTCCGACGCGTTTTCGCAGGCACTGACGAACCCACTGCTTGCCCAGGCGGTCTTTGGCGAAAAGACATTCTCGAAGGCTGGCCTGTCTTGCCTCGAAGCCACTTCCACGCTCGACCAGGTCGTGCAACGCAACACCGCCATGAAAGGCGCGACGGCGTCCTTCGAGGTGCCCGCCGTGCCGCGCCTGCGCGCCTGGCCGTGGCTCGACCGCGTCTTCGACCCGCTGGAGTTCTTCTTCTGCGACTGGTACCGCTTTTTCACACGCCGGCGCTCGGCCACCGGCAGCAGCGTGTTCCGCGTGCACCTGCTCCAGCCGATCACGGTGGTGCTGGACCACCAGGGCATCGAGCCGCTGTTTGCCGCGAAGAAGTACCGGCAGGACTACGGCTTCGGCTGGGCCGTGCCGCCGCTGCCCCTGGTCGGTGGCGTGGTGCCGAGCCTCTTCGAATCGGGTGAAGCACACGACAGACCGAAACAGCTGTACATGGCGATGCTGGCTGCGCGCCGCGGTAAGTTGCTGCCCGTGTTCGAGGCGACGGCGCGCCGTTTCGGCCAGAAGTGGGCGATGGCACGCCGCTTCGGCTTCCAGCTGGAACTGGAGAACTTCTCGGCGGAATTCCTGTTCAAGTGGTACTTCGGCCTCGACGCCGATGCCGCCGACGTGCGCCGGCTGTACTTCGGCATGTTTTCGCCGCGCATGTTGCTGTGGCGGCTCCAGCGCTTCATCCCTGGCTCGCCCTTCAACACGACGCTCGCCATCTACGCGCGCCTGCTGGCGCAGGTGAAGGCCTCCCAGGGCCTCGGCGAGCTGCTGACGCAGGCGCACGAAATCGGCCTCGAAGACGACGACGCGACCGCCAAGCAATTGCTGTTCGTCGCGGGCATGAACTCCTTTCTCGGCATGCAGAACCTGTCGAAATCGGTGATCGCCGAGTTGAGCCAGCGGACGGAGTTGTGCGCGCAATTGCGCGAGGAAATACAGAGCACGCTTGGCCCGGCCTTTCCCACCTCGCTGCGCGAGTTGTCGGATGCGAAGCTGCCCCTGTTGAGCCAATTCCTGCGGGAAACGGTGCGCCTGCATCCGCCGGTCTCGCTGATCTTCGGCCGCGCCACGCAAGACCAGCAGATCAACGTCAGCGACGGCCGCAGCTATCCGGTGCGCAAGGGCGAACTGGTGATGGGGGTGTTGCCGCTGGCCATGCGCGACGCTGCCCTGTTCCCCGAGCCGGCGCTTTTCAAGCCGTCACGGTTCGACGATCCGGCGGACCGCCGCGGCCTGATCTGGCCGCGCGGCCGGCAGGACGAAGCCGCCACGGCCACCGACCGCACCTGCCCGGGGAAGGACGTGTCGGTGGAACTCATGAAGCTGCTGTGCATCTGGCTGCTGCCCAACTACCGGTGGCGCCTGGCGGAAGGCCCCGTATGGGAACAGAAAGGCTTCGGCCTCAACGTGGCCGCGCCCAAGGGGGCGATGCAGGTCGAGGATTTCGCCGCCGCTTGACGGCGCGAGCCGCTCGAACCGCTTATTTGGCCAGGCGCGCGAAGGTCTTGCGGAACTTCGCCACCTTGGGCGCCGCCACCATCATGCAATAGCCCTGGTGGGGGTTCTTGGCGAAGAAATCCTGGTGGTATTCCTCGGCGGCCGAATAGTTGCTGCGTGGCAGCACTTCGGTCACCACCGGCTGGCTGTAGGTCTTGCTCTCGGCGATCTCGGCCAGCACGCGGCGGGCCACCTCGGCCTGGTCCGGCGTCGAGGTGTAGATGCCGCTGCGGTATTGGGTGCCCACGTCGTTGCCCTGGCGGTTCAGCGTGGTCGGGTCGTGGATCACGAAGAAGATCTGCAGGATTTCCTCCAGGCTGATCTCTTCAGGGTCGAACTTCAGCTGCACCACTTCGTTGTGGCCGGTGGTGCCGGTGCAGACCTGCTCGTAGCTCGGGTTGAGCACATGGCCGTTGCTGTAGCCGCTCTCCACGTCGACGATGCCCCGAACGTTGACGAACACGGCCTCTGTGCACCAGAAGCAGCCTCCACCGAGCGTGATGGTCTCGAGGGCAGGCTGCCGACTGGCGCCGGAGGTGGAGGATGCGGGAGCTGGAGGCACGGACATGGTGTTGACCTTTACTGTGTTTCGGCGGCTTGTACACTCGAAAGCCGCACAGTCTCCCAGATGGGCCCGCGTGCCGTCAAATCAAGCGCCGACCACCCACCCCGCTGCCTCGCCCTTGCAACTCGCCGAACTCAAGCCGATCCTGACCACCTTGGTCCTGCCACCCGCCGGGCCCTTGCTGCTGGCCGCGCTCGGCTGGCTGCTCGTGCTGCGCCGTCGCCGCAGCGGGCATCTCCTGATCGTTTCCGCGCTCGCCGCCCTGTGGTTGCTGAGCTGCAATGCCGTGGCAATCGGCCTCGCGGCGCATCTCCTGCCGCAGAGCCAGCCGCTGGCACCCGCCACCACGGCGGCCACGCTGCAGGCGCGGCAGACCCAGGCTATTGTGGTGCTGGGCAGCGGCATCCTGCCGCAGGCGCCCGAATACGGCCAGGCCCAACCCACGGCCGACGCCGCCGCCCGGCTGCGTTACGGCGCATGGCTCGCGCGGCAAAGCCGGCTGCCGCTGGCTTTCGCTGGCGGCATCGGCTGGGCGGCGCAGGGTGAGGCCATGCCGTCCGAGGGAGAGGTTTCGCGCCACTTCGTCTCGGGCGACTACGGCATCGAACTGCGCTGGGTCGACGACCAGTCGCGCGACACCAGCGAGAACGCGCGCCAGATGTTCGAACTGCTGTCCAAGGCCGGCGTGACCCGCATCGCCCTGGTCACCAGCAGCTGGCACATGCCGCGCTCGGTGCTGGCCTTCGAGCGTGCCGGCTTCGCGGTGCTGCCGGCGCCCACCGCCTTTGCCGTGGCGCAGCAGCGCCCGCTGCTGGAGTGGCTGCCGTCGCTGCACGGCCTGCTCGGTTCACAGCGGGTGTTGCGCGAATGGCTCGGCCTGTGGGTCGCCCGGCTTTGAAAGCGCTGCGGCCGGCTGTGCCAATTTGGCGACGCCCGCGCGCCGGGGTGCACCAGGTCCATGCGCGCACCCTAAAATAGCCGAGTTTGTCTCCTCGCCAATCCATGACCATGACCACCCTCTCTCCACTCGAACAATCCCGCTTCAACATGATCGAACAGCAGATCCGTCCCTGGGACGTGCTGGAGCAGTCGGTGCTGGAGCAACTGGTGGCGGTCAAGCGCGAGCAGTTTCTGCCGCCCGCGCTGGAGGCCTTCGCCTTCGTCGACATGGAAACCCCATTGCCCGCCGGCCAGGCCATGCTGTCGCCGCGCGTCGAAGCCCGTGCCCTGCAGGACCTGCACGTACAGAAGCACGAGAAAGTGCTTGAGATCGGTGCCGGCTCCGGCTACATGGCCGCGCTGCTGGCCTACCGCGCCAAGCAGGTGCTGTCGCTCGAAATCGTGCCCGAACTCGTGGAACTCGCCCGCGCCAACCTGCGCAGGGCCGGCATCAACAACGTCGAGGTGCGCCTGGCCGATGGATCGCAGGGTGCCGCGGCCGACGGTCCGTTCGACGTGATCGTGCTGAGCGGCTCGGTGGCCGAAGTGCCGCCTGCCATCCTGTCGCAGCTCAAGATCGGCGGCCGGCTGTTCGCCGTGGTCGGCGGCGATCCCGTGATGCGCGCCACCTTCATCACCCGCACCGGCGAAGCGGCTTATGGCACGCAGCAGCCCTGGGACACGGAGGCGCCGCGGCTGGTCAATTTCCCCGCGCCTTCCGCCTTCCGCTTTTGATTTGCGTGCGGCCCAGGCGCAAATTACACTTGTTCACGAAATCCACAGTGTTTCACACCCTATAAAGCCGACATGATCGCCCAAGTCCCTCCTGCAGAACTTTCATCCTGGTTGGAGGGCGCCGTGGCACAAGGCCAGCCGGTGGTACTCGACGTGCGCGAACCTTGGGAGCTTCAGACAGCCAGCGTCACGCCCGAGGGTTTCACCCTGGTCGCGATACCGATGAACGAAATTCCCGCGCGCCTGGCCGAGCTCGATCCGCAGCAACCGCTCGCCTGCCTGTGCCACCACGGCGCACGCAGCCAGCGTGTGGCAGCCTTCCTGGTGCAGCACGGCTTCGACAACGTCGTCAACCTGGCCGGCGGCATCGACGCCTGGTCCCTGCAACGCGACGCCGCCGTGCCCAGGTACTGAGCCCCAAGGATGCCCATGCGAAGCTTCCGTCCCGTCCTGCTTCTCGCCGCCGTGCAATGGGCGCTGTGCGCCTCGGCCCAGGCGCAAAGCCTGATCGAACTCTACGATGCGGCCCGCGCCACCGACGCCACCTACCAATCGGCCAAGGCGCAATACGACGCCAACCTCGCCAAGTCCGACCAAGCCAAGGCCGCCATCCTGCCTGCGGCCAACCTCGATGTCGGCGTGACGCGCAACCTCTTCGACAACACCAATCCCGACTACCAGCGGGCCTACACCACGCAGTCGGCCACGGTCAGCGCCTCGCAGCCGCTGTACCGGCCGGCCAACTGGGCCAGTTACGAGCAAGGCAAGAAGCTCATCGACCTGGCCCAGGCGCAGCTCGCTGCTGCCGAACAGGATTTGGTGCTCCGCGTGAGCCAGGCCTATTTCGATGTGCTGGCCGCCAGCGACAGCCTGACCTTCGTGCGCGCCCAGAAGGCCGCCGTCGCCGAGCAGCTTGCGTCGGCCAAGCGCAACTTCGAGGTGGGCACGTCCACCATCACCGATTCGCGCGAAGCCCAGGCCCGCTACGATCTGGTGGTCGCCCAGGAGATCGCGGCCGACAACGACCTGCGTGTCAAGAAGCTCGCACTCGACCAGATCGTGAGCCGCGTCGACGCCACGCCGAAACCGGTGCTCGCACCCATCGTGCTGCCCAACCTTCAGCCGCAGGACCTGAACGGCTGGGTCACGATCGCCGAAACCAGCCATCCATCGGTGCTGCAGGCGCTGACCGCGCTCGACGTGGCCCGGCTGGAAACCACCAAGGCCAAGGCGGGGAACAAGCCCACCATCGACCTCACCGCGGGCTACAACGTCACGCGCAACCCGAACGGCACCTCCACCTCCACGCTGAATTCGCGCTACAACGCGGCCAACATCGGCGTGCAGCTGAGTCTGCCGCTCTTTGCCGGCTTCTCGGTCCAGAACCGCATCCGCGAAACCCTGTCGCTCGAGGACAAGGCCGTGGCCGACCTCGAGGCCACGCGCCGCGTCGTCTCCCAGGCCACGCGCACCGCGTTCTACGGCGTGTTGTCGGGCCTGGGCCAGATCAAGGCGCTCGAAGCCGCAGAGGCCTCCAGCCAGAGCGCGCTCGAAGCCAACCAGCTCGGCTACCGCGTGGGTGTGCGCATCAACATCGACGTGCTCAATGCCCAGAGCCAGCTCTACCAGACCAAGCGCGACCTGGCCCGCGCGCGCTACGACGTGCTCGTCGGCAGCCTGCGCCTGCGCCAGGCCAACGGCACCCTCAGGCCCGAAGACCTGCAGGCCGTGAACGCGCTGCTCGCGCCCTGAGTCCTCCAAGCGGCCGCATCCCGGCAGTCCTTCCGAAACAGGTTGACACGCCGGCTGCCACACGTGAGAGTGACGCCTGCAGTCGCAGCCTGCCGGCCGGCCCGTCGTCCGGTCCCAACCGGGAGTTTCCGATGGATGCTTCACCACCCCTTTCCCCGGCGCCCGCCGTTGCACCTGTCGCCCTCGAGTCGGCCGATGCCGCCGCCGAACTGCGCGACGCCTTCGATCCGGCCACCGGCCACTGGGCCTTTCCCCAGGCCGGCGACTTCTGGGACGCGGTGCGCGCCGCCCACGCGCGTGGCCAACGCGGCGCCGGCGCCCGCATGGCCATCGTCGATACCGCCTGCGACCTGGGCATTCCGCTGCTCGCCCGTGCCAGCGGCGGCCGCGCCGTCCTGGCCAGCGCCCCCGGCGAGCCGACCGCACACGGTACCGCGGTGGCGCTGCTGGTGGCCACGGTGGCGCCGGAGGCCGCACTCGACCTCTACGAAATCACGCAGGACGGCCAGCCGAGCCTGGCGCGCATCGCCGAAGCCCTGGCACAGATCGCCGCGTCGGAGGCGAGCATCGTCTGCATGAGCCTGGGCATGCCGCAGGACTACAACCTCGACGCGGCGACGGCCTGGGTGCACGCGCACGCCGGCAGCCGGGGCCTGCCCGGCGTGCTCGACGCCGTCGTGGCGCGCCCCGGCTGGCCGAAGCACCAGATCACCGCTTGCCGCGCCGAGGTCTGCCTGTGCCGGGCGGTGGACGGCCTGCGGCCATCGGGCAAACGGGTGCTGGCGGCCGTGGGCAACAGCCCCGGCCAGGCCTTCTGCCCGGCCAGCGCGGCCGGTGCCATCGCCGTGGGCTTCCAGCTCGACCGTCGCGAACGCGTGGCCCTGCACGAGGCCGCCTGGTCGGCCGCGCCGGACTACGCCCAATCGCAGCTCACCGACGCGACGCTGATGCAGCCCGCGGGCGTGCTGGGCAGCAGCTTTGCGACGCCGCTCCTGGCCGGCGCGCTGGCGCTGGGCATCGGCGCGGGCAACCCCGACGACGACCTGCGCCGCCTCATGGCCAGCGCCCAGATCGGCGCGCTGGCTGACATCGACATGGCCGAGTGGTATAGCCGGCCCCAGGGCGAGGATGACGCGCGCGATGCCGAACTCGAGAAACGCCTCGCCTACACCTACGCCGTGGCCATCCAGGCGCATCCGCACTACCCCGGCCTGGCACCCGAAACCCTGCTCGGCAGCGCCATCTTCGGCGCGAGTTTCATCATCAACGCCGGGCTGTTCTTCATGGGCACGGGTGAACTCGAACTCGCGCGGCAGCTGCTGTCCTGGGCCCGCGCCGTCGTACCCGGCAACTGCCACGCGGCGGCAAACCTGGGGAAGACCTTTTATCTGATGGCACAGCGGTCGGAGGACGGCCAGACCATGGCCCTGGCCGAGGCCGCCAGCGGGGAATACGCGGCGGCTATTGCTTTGAGGCCACGTTTCGAACCCTATTTGCAGGAGAAGGCGAAGATCGATGCGTTCATTCGCACCGATGCGGTCCGCTGACCTCATCCAATCCCTGACTCGACGTGCGTGTCCAGTCTAAACGCAGGAACGAGCACGTGCGACTTCGTGGGAGAGGTCAACGGTCGTCCGGGCAATGAATCGGGCCGCCGGTAAACTTGCCCCGGTTTTATCATTGAGTAGTCAATGTTTCAATTCGAATCATTTGGGTAGCGACTTGTTCGCACATCATTTGCCGCGGTCTTAAATGGCATATAGGCCTGCATGGCAAAGTCAATTCATACCCGTTTCCAAACTTACAGATGACCATCAATCAAAATACCATCTCCCTTGCACTATCTGCACTACTGTTGACCGGATGCGCCTCAGTCAACATGGCCACCACGAAGGAGTCTGACGCGGCCAAGCAATTCACCGCCCCAAGCGCAGGGGTGTCGGGTTTGTACGTCTATCGAAACAGCTTCGTCGGCAAGGCGCTGAAAAAGGACATTTTTGTGGATGGTAAATGCCTGGGAGAAAGCGCATCCGATGTCTTCTTCTATGCGCAGATTGAAGGTGACAAGAAGCACAAGATCGAAACCGAATCCGAGTTCTCACCGAATGCGTTGGAAGTGTTCATGGAAAGCGGCAAAAACTACTTCATACGGCAGTTCATAAAGCTCGGAGCTTTCGTCGGGGGCGCGGATCTGGAGCAGATACCAGAAGAGCAGGCTAAGGCGGACATCGCGAAACTAGGTTTAGCCCAGCCTGGCACGTGCGGCAAATAGGCCATTTTGTTGCCGTTGGCTGCCCACTTCGTCCCTCCGCCGACAGTAGACACCGCAACGTCTCATTGGCCCAGCGATGTTGCTTAGCAGTAAGTGCGAAAAGCCCCCCATCCTCCCGCCACTAGAGCAAGATGCTGGCTGGGTTGCAGGCTTATTCCTGCACCAAAGCCGCCACCGCCGCCGCCGTCTTGCGCGCCGCCCCCTTGTGCGCCCCGGCGAAACGCGGGCCGGCCGCGGCGGCCTCGGCCAAGGCGGCTGGGTCGTTCAGCAGATCCAGCGCAGCCTGTACCGCCGCGTCCATGTCGGCCACGCGCCGGGCCGCGCCGGCGGCTTCGGCCAGCGCCGCGGCTTCGGAGAAATTGAAGGTGGACGGGCCCATCAGCACCGGGCAGCCACAGGCGGCGGCCTCGATCAGGTTCTGCCCGCCGAGGGGTTCGAAGCTGCCGCCGAGCAGCGCGACCTCGCCCAGGCCGTAATACAGCGCCATCTCGCCGAGCGAATCGCCGAGCCACACCTCCGCCGGCGCGGGGCTGTCGCGCCAATGGCTGCGCCGCGACAGGCTGAAGCCCTCGGCCTCGATCAGTGCCGCGACTTGGTCAAAGCGTTGCGGATGGCGTGGCACGATCAGCCATTGCACCTCGTTCACTCCCAATTTCATAGCACCCACCGCAGGATCCTTCTGCTTCAGGAGCCGAAAACGCTTCAAACTCTGCAGCAGCTGGATTTCCTCGCCTTCGCGCGCGCTGGCGAACAGCACGACGGGCCGTCCCGTGGCCTCGCGCCAGGTGCGGCACCAATCGCGGCCGGTCTGCAGCTTGGCCGGATCGGGCGAGGCGTCGAACTTGAGGTTGCCGAGCACCCCCTTGACCGGCGCGCCGAGTGCACGCAGTCGCATCGCGTCGTCTTCGCTTTGTGCCCACACCGCCGCCAGGCCGCCGTAGGCCGGCCGGGCGAGCGCGGCGAATTGCTCGGCCTGGTGCAGCGACTTGGCGCTGAGCCGCGCGTTCACCAACACCAGCGGCACGCCCGCCGCGGCACAGTGCGCCACCAGATTGGGCCAGATCTCGGTTTCCATGAGCAGGCCGATGCGCGGCTTGAACTGCGCGAGGAACCGGCGTGTCGCGCCGGCCGAGTCCCAGGGTTGCCAGACCTGCACGTCGCCGGGCCGCAGCAGGGCCTTGCCTTCGGCCTGCCCGGTGGCCGTGCCGTGGGTCAGCAGCAGGCGCATGCCCGGCAGCGCCTCGCGCAGGGCGGCCAGCAGGATCGCCGAAGTGCGGGTTTCGCCGAGCGACACCGCGTGGATCCAGACGAAGCCGGTGCCGGTCTCGGGGGGCAGGTCGTAATGGCCGAAGCGCTCCTCCACTTTGAGCAGGTAACCCGGTTCGGCCACGCCGCGCCGGCGCATCTTGCGCCGCAGCAGCGGCTGGCTGAGCCACATGAGGAAGGAATAGAAACGAAGGATCAAGTCTTGGCCTTAAAAATACCGGGGAGGTCCTTCGACGGGCTCATGCCGATCGGCGTCTACTTCGACAGGCTCAGCACGAACGGGGGCGGTGGACGGTATCGGGGTGCGACCTTAACACCAGAAACGGCGCAACAAGACCAATGTCAACCAGTGCCGCTTCCAGAACACCGCAGAACCGGCTTCGCCGGGCTGCAGGTGTTGCTCCCTGCAAGGGGGTGGGCGCGACACGAAGTGCGCAACCTGGGGGTGTGCCCCTATCATTCCCGGAGCGAGGCTAAAGCCGACGCCTGCATCCAGGCCTGCCAGACCTGGTCCACGCTGGGCGTGGGCTCGGCGAACACGGCGATCTGGTGGTCGGTATCGAGCGGGCCGGTGCGCCAGATGGTGTCGGTGTTGTAGATCTGGACCAGGGGCAGGTCCAGCGCCATGGCGATGTGGCACAGGCCGCTGTCCACGCCGATCACGCCGATGCCGTGGGTGAGCGCATCGACGATGGCATCGCTGCCCATGCGCGGCCAGACCACGGCCTGCTTGAGTCGCCCCGCGATGCTTTCGCTGCGCCACTGCTCGTCGTCGCTGCCATGCACGAAGGCCACGGTGTAGCCCAGGCCGTTGAGCCGGTGGCCGAGCTCGAGCCAGTGGCTTTCGGGCCATTGGTTCTCGGGCCGCGAACTGCCGTGGATGAACACCACCACCGGCGCCGGAATGCTCGAGCCGGAATCGAAGAAGTCCTGCGCAATGTTCTTGATGGCCTGCGACGCATCCGTGGCGCGCACCTTGATGCCGTAGCCAAGGGTCGGCGGCAGCGCATACACCAGGGCTCGGGCGCACATCACACGCATGCGCTCCACGACGTGCAGGTGCGCCTCCACCGGCGTGGCCACATCGGCCACCCGGCGCGTGGGCGGCTCGAAACCCGACCCCTCGGCCTGGTCGGTGAGCGTGTAGCGCAGGCCGTTCGGGTTGAGCCGGGCCATCTTGGCCACCAACTGGGATTTGCTCTCCCCCTGCAGGTCGATCACCGCGTCGTAGCTTTCGTACTGCAGGTCGGCCATGAAGGCGCGCCAGGCCGTGCGCGTGTCGGCGGTGAACACCGTCTTGCGCCAGCGCCGCAGGTCGCATTCGATGACGCGGTGCACGGCGTCGCAGCGCCGCACCAGCGGGGCGAAGCCGGGCTCGACCACCCAGTCGATCTGCGTGCCGGGCAGTTCCGACTGGATGTCGCGCACCGCCGGCATGGCATGCACCACGTCGGTCAGCGGGGACAATTTGACGATCAGGATGTTCATGGAAGGCGATCGCGCCGTTTCACGCGGGCACGGGTCGATCCCGCGCCGCATGGAAGCTGCGCCATACAGATTGCCACGCCTGCCACACGGTGTCCACCTCCGGTGCCCTCGCCCCGCCCACGGCCACCTGGTAATTAATGCCCAACGGCCCGGCGCGCCAGATGCGCGGCTGGCTGAAGATCTGCACGTGCGGCAAATCCAGCGCCACGGCCAGATGGCTCAGGCCCGAATCCACGCCGATCACGCCCACACAGCCGGCCATGCGCGCGGCCAGCGCCGGCAGGCCCATGCGCGGCAGCACGCTCGCGCCGGGGCCGATGGCCGCGCACAGTTGCCGCGCGAACTCGGCCTCGGCGTTGCTGGCCTGCGGCACGCTCACCGGCAAACCCTGCGCCGCCAGGCGGCGGCCGATCTCGGCCCACTGCGCCAGAGGCCATTCGTTGTCGGCGCGCGTCGTGCCGTGCACCAGCATCACGCTGCCGTCCGGGTCGACCGGCACGACCTGCAGTTCGTCGTAGCAGATGCCGTCTTCGCGCGGCGCGTAACCCAGGGCCAGCGCGGCCAGCCGTCTGTAACGCTGCAGCGAATGGATGCGCGGCGGCATCGGCTGCGGCTGCTCGACCATGAAGCGCACCGGCCATTCATAGCCGCAGTCTTCGCTGCCGTTGCCGTAGGTGGCACGCCAGCCGCCGGGCGCGAGCCGGGCACGGCGCGCGATCAGCGCCGACTTGATCAGCCCCTGGAAATCGATGACCGCGTCGTAGGCCTCGGCCCGCAGGGCCTGCGTGAAACGGGCGCGCTCGGCCCGTACGGCCGGGCTGAACGGTGTCTTGCGCCAGCGCCGCTGCGCCACCGGGATGACGCGCGCCAGCCCGGGTACCGTGGCCTGCAGCAGCGGCGCAAAGGCCTCCTCCACCACCCAGTCGAAAACGGTGCCGGACGGCAGGGCCTGGCGCATGTCGTGCAGCGCCGGCAGGGTCTGGATCACATCGCCGAGCGACGAGAGCTTGACGATCAGGAGGCGCATGCCCTGCCCGCCCGGTTCGTCAATGCGCGGCTTCGGCAAAGCTGGCGTCCGGCTTGACCTGACGCAGCAGTTTCAGCATGTCGGCCTCGATGCGATGCAGGGCTTCCTCGGTATGGCCTTCGAAACGCAGCACCAGCACCGGCGTGGTGTTGGAGGCGCGCAAGAGACCGAAGCCGTCGGGCCAGTCGACACGCAGGCCGTCGATGGTGTTGATCGTGGCCGGGGCCGGGAAGTTGGCCAGGGCCACGGCGTCGGCGACAAGCTTCGGCGGCTCGCCCTCCTTGCAGGCCACGTTGAGCTCGGGCGTGGAGAAACTCGTGGGCAAGGCGTTGAGCACGGCGCTGGCGTCGGGCGACTGGCTGACGATCTCCAGCAGGCGCGTGCCGGCATAGGTGCCGTCGTCGAAGCCGAACCAGCGCTCCTTGAAGAAGATGTGGCCGCTCATCTCGCCGCCCAGCGGCGCCTGGCCACCGCCGGCCTCGATCTCGCGCATCTTGGCCTTGATCAGCGAATGGCCGGTCTTGTACATCAGCGGCTGGCCGCCGGCTTCGGCAATCGCCGGCGCCAGGCGCTGGGTGCACTTCACGTCGAACAGGATGGTGCCGCCGGGCACGCGCTTGAGCACGTCGCGTGCGAACAGCATCATCTGGCGGTCGGGATAGATGTTCACGCCTTCGCGGGTAACGATGCCCAGGCGGTCGCCGTCGCCGTCGAAGGCCAGGCCGAGCTCGGCGCCCGAGGTCTTGAGTGCGGCGATCAGGTCCCGCAAGTTCTCGGGCTTGCTCGGATCGGGATGGTGGTTGGGGAAGTTGCCGTCGACCTCGCTGAAGAGTTCGATGACTTCGCAGCCGATCGCGCGCAGGATGGCCGGTGCCGACGCGCCGGCCACGCCGTTGCCCGAATCGACGACGATCTTCATCGGCCGGGCCAACTGGATGTCGGAGACGATGCGCGCGGTGTACGCCTCGAGCACGTCGGCCTGGCGGATCTTGCCGCCGTCCTTCAGCGCCCAGTTCTCGGCCTCCATCATCTTGCGGATGGCCTGGATTTCCTCGCCGTAGATTGCGCGGCCGCCCATCACCATCTTGAAGCCGTTGTAGTCCTTCGGGTTGTGGCTGCCGGTGACCTGGATGCCGCTCTTGCACAGCGTGGCCGCCGCGAAATACAGCATCGGCGTGGTGACCAGGCCGACGTCGATCACTTCGATGCCGACCGCGGCCAGGCCGCGCATCAGCGCCGCGCTCAGGTCCGGCCCGCTCAGCCGCCCGTCGCGGCCCACCGCCACCGTGGTTTCACCCTCGGCCAGGGCGATGGTGCCGAAGGCACGGCCGATGCCCTCCGCCACCTCGGCGGTCACGGTGGATGGCACGATGCCGCGGATGTCGTAGGCCTTGAAGATGGAAGCTGCGATCTGCATGGAAGGGTTTCTCTCCGGAAGTGGGTTCGGCGGCTGGGTTCAGCGTGCCGGATTGTAGGGTTGCAAGATGCGTGCGCATCCACGGCCAGGCCGTGGATGGCATGCAGGATGCCGGCGCGATCAGGCCGGCAGGCGGGAGGCACCGCCCGACTTGGCGGTGGGCGCTGTCGGTGTTGGCGACCCGGCCCTCGGCCCCTGTCCCCAGTTCGGGTTCAAGCCCTGGTACATGGCCAGGTACTGCCGGGCCGCCGTGGCCCAGGAAAAATTCTGTGCCATGCCGCGCTGCTGCAGGGCCGCCCAGACCTCGGGCTGGCGGTAGGCGGCAACGGTGCGCTCCAGCGCCACCGACAGCGCGGCGGGCAGCGCCGGGCCGAACATGAAGCCGGTGGCCAGCGGATTGGGCGCGGCGGCACCATCGGCGTCACCTCCGGCATCGACCACCGTGTCGACCAATCCACCCACATGCCGCACCACCGGCACCGTGCCATAGCGCAGCGCATACATCTGCGTGAGGCCGCAGGGCTCGAACCGCGAAGGCACGAGCATGGCATCGCAACCGGCCACCATCTCGTGCGCGAAGGCCTCGTCGTAACCGAGCCGCACCGCCACCATGCCCGGATGCGCGGCGGCGGCGGCGCTGAAGGCGGCCTCGAGCGGCAGATCGCCACTGCCCTGCACCGCGAGTTGCGCGCCCTGGGCCAGCAGGTTCGGCAAGGCCGCCAGCACCAGGTCCAGGCCTTTTTGCGACGTCAGGCGGCTGACGACACCAAAGAGCGGCGTGCCCGGCTCGACCCGCAGGCCCAGCGCGCGTTGCAGCGCGGCCTTGCACACGGCCTTGCCGGCCAGGCTGCTGGCCGCATACGGCGCGGCGATCACAGGGTCGTCGGACGGATTCCAGATGTCGTCGTCCACGCCGTTGAGAATGCCCGAGACATCGCGCCCGCGCGCGCGGATCACGCCGTCCAGCCCGCAGCCGAATTCGGGCGTGGCGATCTCGGCCGCATAGGTCGGGCTCACCGTGGTCACGCGCTGCGCGTATTTGAGGCCGGCCTTCATGAACGACAGCTGGCCATGGAATTCAAGGCTGGCCGGCATCATGAAGCGCGACGGCAGACCCAGCAGCGGGAAGTCGCCCGGATCGAACAGGCCCTGGTAGGCCAGGTTGTGCACGGTGAACACGGTGGCCGCGGTGGAAGCCGGATGGGCGGAGACGTAGGCACAGGCCATGGCGGCATGCCAATCGTGCGCATGCAGCACGTCGGCCTGCCAGTCGGGATCGAGCTCGCCGGCGGCGATGTGCGCGGCCACCCAGCCGAGCAAGGCAAAGCGTTGGGCGTTGTCGGGCCATTCGCTGTTGTCGGGCGCCTGGTACGGGTTGCCCGGGCGCTTGTAGAGATAAGGCGCATCGACCACATAGGCCGGCACGCCGCTGCCCTTGACGACACCGCGGCGCAGCGTGACGCGGGCCGCGCCGAAGGCCGCGCCGATCTCGCACACCACCGCGGACTGCTCGAGCCCGGCCAGGATGGCGGGCAGGCCCGGCAGCACCAGCCGCACATCGGCCCCTTCGGCGATCAGCGCCTGCGGCAGCGCACCCACCACGTCGGCGAGCCCGCCGGTCTTGACCAGCGGAAAGATTTCCGCGGCGACTTGCAATATCTTCATTCAGGCGTCTTCGCGAGTTTTTCGAGCATGGGTGGCGTCACCAGGGTGATGCCGCTTTCGCTGCGGTAGAAGCGACGGGCGTCGGCTTCGGCGTCCTCGCCGATGACCATGCCGTCGGGAATGGCGCAGCCGCGGTCGATCACCGCGCGGTGGATGCGCGCGCCGCGGCCGATCTGCACGTCGGGCAGCAGCACCGCCCAGCCGACCGTGGCATAGGAGTGCACACGCACATTGGAGAACAGCACCGAGCGGAAGACGCTGCCCGAGACGATGCAGCCGCCCGAGACCAGCGATTCGATGGCCATGCCGCGCCGGTCTTCCTGGTTGTGCACGAACTTGGCCGGCGGCAACTGCGCCTGGTAGGTCCAGATCGGCCAGTGCGTGTCGTACATGTTGAGCAGCGGGTCGGTGGCCGTGAGGTCGATGTTCGCGTCCCAATAGGCATCGATGGTGCCGACGTCGCGCCAGTAGGGTTCGTCGCCCTCCTTGTTGGGCACGCTGCTCAGGCCGAACGGATGCGCCGCGGCATTGCCCTCGCGCACCGCGCGCGGGATGATGTCCTTGCCGAAGTCGTGGCTCGACTCCGCGTCGGCCATGTCGCGCTCGAGTTCCTCGTACAGGTATTTGGCGTTGAAGATGTAGATGCCCATGCTCGCCAGCGCCATGTCGGGATGGCCGGGCATGGCCGGTGGGTCGGCCGGCTTCTCGAGGAAGTCGGTGATCATGCTGTTTTCGTCCACCGCCATCACGCCGAAGGCCGAGGCTTCCTTGCGCGGGACGGCGATGCAGGCCACGGTGCAGTCGCGGCCCTTGGCCACGTGGTCGGCCAGCATCAGCGCGTAGTTCATCTTGTAGATGTGGTCGCCGGCCAGCACCACGATGTAGTCGGCGCCGTAACTCTCGAGGATGTCGCGGTTCTGCTGCACCGCATCGGCCGTGCCGCGGTACCAATGTTCATTGTCATTGCGCTGCTGGGCGGGCAGAAGATCGACGAATTCGTTCATTTCGGTCTTCAGGAACGCCCAGCCACGTTGCAGATGGCGTAAAAGACTGTGTGACTTGTATTGGGTGATGACACCGATGCGCCGGATGCCGGAATTCAGGCAATTGGACAACGCGAAGTCGATGATGCGGAATTTGCCGCCGAAATAAACCGCCGGCTTGGCCCGCTTGTCGGTCATGTTCATGAGGCGGCTGCCGCGCCCCCCGGCAAGTACCAGCGCGATGGCGCGCTTGGGCAGATCGAGACTTTGGGCCAGGTCGGTTGTTTTCATGGATGCCTCCGGTTTCACAGGTGTGCACAGTTTTTTTCGTTCGCCCGGTCATCTTAAAGGACAGGCTTGACACCGGGGAAGATTGTCAGGGTTCGGGCGGCCGGCCATGGTTGCGCGAACGCGACTGTGAAGTTACCTTGCAGTTACCCCGTGCGAGAATGATTTTGAAGGTGTCCGCCCGCGGCCTCGCCCGCGGCGCAGCACCCCTCAGCCATTTCGATGAACTGCCAAACCGGCCCCGCCGGTGGCCCTCTGCAAAGGACTCCATGGTGACCCAGCCCTCTTCGAGCACCTCCGCGACCCCGACCACTCGCCCACCCGCGCCCGCCGATCTCCAGGCCGGCATCGACCAGCACCTGCTGGACACCGTCGGTGTCGAGTCCTCCGAGGCCACGCCGACCGACCTGATGCAGGCCGTCTCCCAGGTCGCGCGCCAGCAGCTCTCGCAGCGCTGGGTCGCCGCACAGGCGCGCGACCGCGAAAGCAAGGCGCGCCGCGTGGTCTACCTGTCGATGGAATTCCTCATGGGCCGCACCCTGTCCAACGCGCTCGGCGCGCTCAACCTGCGCGGCCCGGCGGCCGCCGGCCTGTCCCACTACGCGCAGACGCTGGAGGACATCTGCGACCGCGAGCCCGACGCCGCGCTCGGCAACGGCGGCCTGGGCCGGCTGGCCGCGTGTTTCTTGGACTCGATGGCCACCGTCGGGCTGCCCTCCTTCGGTTACGGCATCCGCTACGAATACGGCATGTTCGCCCAGGACATCCAGAACGGCGCGCAGATGGAATACCCCGACCCCTGGCTGGAGAACGGCACGCCCTGGGAGTTCCCGCGCGCCAACATCACCTACCCCGTGCGCTTCGGCGGCTGGGTCGAGCCGGTGGACGGCAAATCCGTGTGGCGCCACGCGGGCGAGGTCGCGGCCAAGGCCTACGACATGGTGGTGCCGGGCCACGGCACGGACAAGGTCAGCACCTTGCGGCTGTGGAAGGCCGTGGCGCCCGCGCACATCGACCTCAACGCCTTCAACACCGGCGACTACGCCCGCGCGGCCAGCGCCAAGAACGAATACGAGAACATTTCCTGGGTGCTGTACCCCAACGACAGCACGCCGGCCGGCCGCGAACTGCGGCTGAAGCAGGAATACTTCTTCGTCGCCGCCTCGGTGCAGGACCTGATCCAGCGCCACCTCGCCGAACACCCGACGCTGCTGAACCTGGCCGAGAAGGTGGCGATCCACCTCAACGACACGCATCCGGCGATCGGTGTGGCCGAGTTGATGCGCGTGCTGCACGACGAGCACAACCTGGCCTGGGGCACGGCCTGGGCCATCTGCCGCAAGACCTTCTCGTACACCAACCACACGCTGATGCCCGAGGCGCTCGAGACCTGGCCGGTCGCCCTGATCCAGCACGTGCTGCCGCGGCACATGGAAATCATCTTCCGCATCAACAAGGAATTCCTCGACGAGGCCGCGGCGCACCGGCCCGGCGACAACCAGTTCCTGGCGCGGCTGTCGCTGATCGACGAACACGGTGAGCGCCGCGTGCGCATGGCCCACCTGTCCATCGTCGGCAGCCACAAGGTCAACGGCGTGTCGGCGCTGCATTCCGACCTGCTGGTGCAGACCATCTTTGCCGATTTCGCGAGCATCTGGCCCGACCGCTTCACCAACATGACCAACGGCGTCACCCCGCGCCGCTGGCTGGCGCAGGCCAACCCCGATCTTTCCAGCCTGCTCGACCGAACCCTCGGCGGCAACTGGCGGCTGGACCTCGACCAGTTGCAGCGCCTGCGCGAACACAAGCACGACCCCTCGTTCCAGAACGCCTTCATGGCCATCAAGCGCGCCAACAAGGTCCGGCTGGCCGCGCTCATCGAGCGCACCACGGGTGTGAAGGTCAGCCCCGACAGCCTGTTCGACGTCCAGGTCAAGCGCATCCACGAATACAAGCGCCAGTTGCTCAACGTGCTGCACGTGGTGACACGCTACCAGGCGATCCTGGCCCATCCGGAGGGCGTGAACGGCCAGCCCTGGGTGCCGCGCACGGTGGTTTTCGCCGGCAAGGCCGCGTCGAGCTACGTCACGGCCAAGTCCATCATCCGGCTGATCCACGACGTGGGCGCGGTGATCAATGCCGACCCGCGCATCGGCGACAAATTGAAGCTGGTGTTCGTGCCCAACTACGGCGTTTCGGTGGCCGAGGTGATCATGCCCGGCGCCGACCTCTCCGAGCAGATCTCCACCGCCGGCACCGAGGCCTCGGGCACCGGCAACATGAAACTGGCCCTCAACGGCGCGCTGACCATCGGCACCGACGACGGCGCCAACATCGAGATCCGCCAGAACGTGGGCGACGACAACATCTTCATCTTCGGCCTGCGCACGCCGGAGGTGCAGGCGCTGCGCCAGAGCGGTTACCAGCCGATGCGCTACTACGACAACAACCCCGAACTCAAGGCGGTGCTCGACGCCATTGCCGGCGGACAGTTCACGCCGACCGAGCCGGGCCGCTACCGCGCGCTGGTCGACTCGCTGCTCTGGGGCGGCGACCACTACCTGCTGCTGGCCGACTACGCGTCCTACGTGGCGGCGCAGTCGCGTGTCGACGACCTGTACCGCCGGCCTGACGAATGGTGCGCGCGCGCCATCACCAACGTCGCCGGCATGGGCGTGTTCTCCTCCGACCGCACCATCCGCGAATACGCGCGCCAGATCTGGCACATCGAAGCCGACGCCATCAAGACCTGAGCGCCATGCTGAACCACCACGACATCGACGCCATCGTCCACGGCCGCCATGGCGACGCCTTCGCGGTGCTCGGCCCGCATCCGCTGCCCGGCGATCCGGAGGGCCGGGTGTCGGTGCGTGCCTTCCTGCCCGGCGCTTCGGCGGTCGAGGTGCTCGACATCGGCAGCGGCCGCCTGCTGGCCAACCTCACCCGGCTCCACGACGAGGGTTTCTTCGAGGGCACGGGTGCGGCGCCGGGCCCGTCCTCGTACTGCTTCCGCATCTTCTGGCGCGACGGCCACCACACGCTGGAGGACGACCCGTACCGGTTCGGCCTGGTGCTGAGCGACCTCGACATCTGGCTGCTCGGCGAAGGCTCCCACCTGCGACCGCACGAGGTGCTCGGGGCCAGCCCGCGCAGCATCGACGGCGTGGCCGGCACCAGCTTCGCCGTGTGGGCGCCCAACGCCTCGCGCGTGAGCGTGATCGGCGACTTCAACTTCTGGGACGGCCGCCGCCACCCGATGCGTCTGCGCCGCGAATGCGGCGTGTGGGAACTGTTCGTTCCCGGCGTGGAGGCCGGCGCCCGCTACAAATACCGCATCCATTCGCGCGAAGGCGATGTCCTGCCCGACAAGGCCGACCCCTACGCGCTGCAGGCCGAACTGCGCCCGGCCACCGCCAGCGTGGTGGCCGAGATGCCTGGTCTGCAGGCCGCCGAACCGGCACGGCGCGCGGCGAACGCGCTGAATGCGCCGATGAGCATCTACGAGGTGCACCTGGCCTCGTGGCGGCGCGTCACCGAGGACGGCGACCGCTGGCTGAGCTGGGACGAACTCGCGGCCAGCCTCGTCCCCTACGCCGCGGACATGGGTTTCACCCATCTCGAGCTCATGCCGATCAGCGAACACCCGTTCGACGGCTCCTGGGGCTACCAGCCGATCGGCCTGTACGCGCCCACCGCGCGCTTCGGAGATCCGGCCGGCTTCCAGCGTTTCGTCGCGAGCTGCCATGCCGCCGGCATCGGGGTTTTGCTCGATTGGGTGCCGGCGCACTTTCCCACCGACGCGCACGGCCTGGGCCGCTTCGACGGCACGCCGCTGTACGAATACGCCGATCCGCGCGAGGGCTTCCACAACGACTGGAATACCCTGATCTACAACCTCGGCCGCACGGAGGTACGCAACTTCCTGGTCGGCAATGCGCTGTACTGGCTGGAACGCTTCGGCGTGGACGGCCTGCGCGTGGATGCCGTGGCCTCGATGCTGTACCGCGACTACAGCCGCAAGCATGGCGAGTGGATCCCGAACGTGCATGGCGGCCGCGAGAACCTCGAAGCCATCGACTTTCTCAAGCGCATGAACGAGGTCGTCGGCGCGGAACGCCCGGAGGCGACGACGCTGGCCGAGGAATCGACCTCGTTCCCCGGTGTCTCGCGACCCACCTACGCCGGCGGCCTGGGCTTCCATTACAAATGGAACATGGGCTGGATGCACGACACGCTCGCCTACATGCAGCGCGACCCGCTGTACCGCAAGTACCACCACAACGAACTGAGCTTCGGCCTGGTCTATGCCTTCGACGAAAACTTCGTGTTGCCGATCTCGCACGACGAGGTGGTGCACGGCAAGGGCTCGCTGCTGGCCAGGATGCCCGGCGACCGCTGGCAGCAGTTTGCCAACCTGCGTGCCTACCTGGGTTTCATGTTCGGCCATCCGGGCAAGAAGCTGCTGTTCATGGGTTGCGAGTTCGCACAGGAACGCGAATGGAACTTCGCGCAGAGCCTCGACTGGCATTTGCTGGCCAACGCCGAACATGCGGGCGTGCAGCGCCTGGTGCGCGACCTGAACCGCCTCTACCGCGACACACCCGCGCTGCACGAACTCGACTGCTCGCCCGAGGGTTTCGAATGGATCGAGCACAACGACGCCCAGCACTCGGTCCTGAGCTTCGTGCGCAAGGGATCGGCCCGTGGCAGCCACGTCCTGGTCGTCTGCAACTTCACTCCCGAGGTGCGCCACGGCTACCGTGTCGGCGTGCCGGGAGCCGGCGTCTACCGCGAGCGGCTCAACACCGATTCCGAGCACTACGGCGGCAGCAACACCGGCACGCCGCTCGGCGCGGCCAGCAGCGAGCCCGTCGCCTGGCATGGTCGCGCGCAGTCCCTGCTGCTGACGCTGCCACCGCTGGCCACGCTGATGTTCGAATGGACGGCCGTATGAATTCAAGATTTGCCGGCTACATCCTGTCCGACGACCAATCGGACGAGCATCCCGCCCTGCAGCCTGGATTGCCCTGGCCGATGGGCGCCCACTGGGACGGCCAAGGCGTGAACTTCGCGGTGTTCTCGGCCAACGCCCAGGCCATGGAGCTCTGCCTGTTCAACGAAGACGGCACACAGGAAGTCGCGCGCTATCGGCTTCCGGCCCATACCAGCGACGTCTGGCACGGCTACCTGCCCGGCGCTGCACCCGGCCTGGTTTACGGTCTTCGCGCCTACGGCCCTTGGCGGCCGGACCGCGGGCAGCGCTTCGACGCCTCCAAGGTGCTGCTGGACCCGTACGCGCGCGAAGTCGTCGGCGACTTCGTCTGGCGCGAGGAACACTTCGCCGCCGACCGCGAACATCCGCTGCACATGGACACCCACGACAACGCGGCCTTCGCCTTGAAGGCGCGTGTGGTCCGGGAGGGCGATTTCGACTGGGCCGGCGTCACCCCGCCGCACACGCCGCTGGCCGACACGGTGATCTACGAACTGCACGTCAAGGGTTTTTCGAAGCTCAGCGAAAAGCTGCCGCCCGAACTGCGCGGCACCTACGCCGGCCTGGGCCACGCCGCGTCGATCGCCCATCTGCAGCGCCTGGGCATCACCACCGTGAGCCTGTTGCCGGTGCACTTCCCGGTGGACGAGGAACGGTTGAACCGCATGGGGCTCGTCAACTATTGGGGCTACAACACGCTGGCTTTCTTCGCCTTGAATCCGCGCCTGGCGAGTGGGCACCAGGGTTTGTCGCCGCGCGACGAGTTCCGCCAGATGGTCAAGGCATTGCATACGGCCGGCATCGAGGTGCTGCTCGACGTGGTCTACAACCACACGGCCGAATCCGACGAAACCGGCCCGAACCTGAGCTTTCGCGGCCTGGACAACGCCAGTTATTACCGCCTGCCGCCCGACGACCGCGCGCACTACGAGAACCACACCGGCTGCGGCAACACCGTGGACATCCGCCAGCCGCGTGTACTGCAACTGGTGATGGACAGCCTGCGTTACTGGGTCGGCGAGATGCACGTCGACGGCTTCCGCTTCGACCTGGCCTCTGTGCTCGGCCGCGGCGACAACGGCTTCGAGCGGAATGCGGCGTTTTTCACCGCCGTGGCACAGGACCCGGTGTTGTCGCGCGTGAAGATGATCGCCGAGCCCTGGGACATCGGCCCCGGCGGCTACCAGGTCGGCGGTTTCCCGCGCGGCTGGCTCGAATGGAACGACCATTTCCGCGACCACATGCGCAGCTTCTGGGTGCAGAGCGCGGCCCATCCGAGCCAGCCGGTGGATGGCGCCACGCGCGGCGCGTTCGCGCTGCGCCTGTGTGCTTCGTCCGACCTGTACCAGCCGCGCCAGCGCGCGCCGGCCGAATCGGTGAATTACGTGGTTTCGCACGACGGCTTCACGCTCGCCGATTTGCTGAGCTACAACGAACGCCACAACCTGGCCAATGGCGAGGACAACCGCGACGGCCACGGCCACAACCTGAGCTTCAACTGCGGCGTCGAAGGTCCGAGCGACGATCCGGCCGTGCTCACGCTGCGCGGCCGTCTGCAGCGCGCGTTGCTGGCGACGGCGCTGCTGGCCCAGGGCACGCCGATGCTGTGCGCCGGCGACGAACTCGGCCATACACAAGGCGGCAACAACAACCCGTATTGCCAGGACAACCCCACCACCTGGATCGATTGGCCCAAGGCGGACGACGACCTGATCGCCTTCACCGCCCGGGTGCTGTGGCTGAGGCGCCAGGCGCTGCCGTTCGGCAACCGCTGGTACAGCGGCCTGACCGATGCGCTCGGGCTTCACGACCTGGCCTGGATGCAGCGCGACGGCGCGCCGCTGCAAGGCGGCGCCTGGGACGATCCGCTCGAGCGGGTGCTTGGCTGCCTCATCGGCCGGCCCGGCCGCGCCGGCGCCCCGCTGTTGCTGTTGGTCAACGCCGACGCCGAGGACCACGGCTTCATGCTGCCCGCGGGCGTCTGGCAGGCCATGCTCGACACCAGCCAAGCCACGGGCCGCGCCGACTGGTATGGTCAGGGGGAAACCCGGTTCCCGTTGCGGGCACACAGCCTCGTCGTGCTGGCCGCGGCCGGCGCCGACCTCGATCCACCCTGACCTCTTTCTCTCCTGGCGAAGACCTCCAATGCGACTCCCGCGCACCAGCGGCATCCTGCTGCACCCCACTTCGCTGCCCGGCCCCAACGGCTCGGGCGATTTCGGCCCCGCGGCCTACCACTTCGTCGACTGGCTGGTCAGCGCCGGCCAGAAGCTCTGGCAGATCCTGCCGCTGGGCGGCATCGGCCCGGGCAATTCACCCTACATGAGCAGTTCGGCTTTCGCGGGCAATGTGCTGCTGATCGACCTGGCCGAACTGCAGACGCACGGTTGGCTGGCGTCCGCCGATCTGGAGGGCGCCGACTTCGAGGCCGGCCGGCTCGACTTCGCACGGGTCGTGCCCTGGCGCATGGACCGGCTGGCCCGCGCCGCGGCGCAGTTCGCTTCGGCGGCGTCTCCCGCCGACGTGGAAGACTTCAACGGCTTCTGCGCCGCGCAGGCGGACTGGCTCGACGACTACGCGCTCTTCATGGCGCTGGCTGAGGCCAACGAATGGCGCGAATGGAGCGACTGGGCGCCGTCGCTGGTGCGCCGCGAACCGGCGGCGCTGGCGGCGGCCCGGCTGGAACTGTCGGCCCGCGTCGGATTCTGGCAGTTCTGCCAATGGTGTTTTTTCCGCCAATGGCTGCGGCTCAAGCACTATGCCAACGAGCGCGGCATCCTGATCGTCGGCGATGCACCGATCTTCATTGCCTACCAGAGCGCCGAAGTCTGGGCGCGGCAGGAACTGTTCGAACTCGACGCGAGTGGCAAACCGACCGTGATCGCCGGCGTGCCGCCGGACTATTTCAGCGCCACGGGCCAGCGCTGGGGCAATCCGCTGTACCGCTGGAGCGCGCACGCCGATGAGGGCTACGCCTGGTGGATCGCGCGCATCCGCCGCACCTTCGCCATGGTGGACATCGTGCGCATCGACCATTTCCGCGGCTTCGCCGACTACTGGGAAATTCCGGCGAGCCAGTCCACGGCCATCTTCGGTCGCTGGCTGCCGGGTCCCGGCGCGGCGCTGTTCGACGCGATCGCGTCCGCGCTGGGCTCGCTGCCCATCATTGCCGAGGATCTGGGCATCATCACGCCCGAGGTCGAGGCGCTGCGCCGGCAATTCGACTTTCCCGGCATGCGCATCCTGCATTTCGCGTTCGGCGGTGACGCCGGCAACGCCTACCTGCCGCACAACTACGAGCCCAACACCGTCGTCTACACCGGCACGCACGACAACAACACCACGCCCGGCTGGTGGGCGGAAGCCAGCGAAGCCGAGCGCCTGCACGTGATCGACTATCTCGGACTGCACGGCACCGCGATCGATGCCGACATCCACTGGTCCCTGATCCGCGCCGCCATGGCCAGCGTGGCGGACACCGCCATCACCCAACTGCAGGACGTGCTGGGCCTGCCAGGCAGCGACCGCATGAACCTGCCCGGCGTGGGCGCGGGGTATTGGGAATGGCGCTTCACCTGGGACCAGGTGCTGCCCGAACATGCGCTGAAGCTGGCGCAGCTGGGGCGCTTGTACCGGCGGGGCTGAACGGAGATAGATCCATGGCGCATGTCCTGTCGCCAACCGAGACAGCGCACGCAGGACCCTGGCCCGCGATCATCTTCTACGTGGGCGCCGGCGGCATACGTCCCGCGGCGGTCAACATGGCGCAGCGGCTGGCCGATGTTGGTTGGGTATCTTGTGTTGTTGCCCGATCTGTTCTACCGCCACGTTCCTGCGGGCCGTTGGTAATCAGAAGGTGGCTGAATGGGGTCGGAAGCAAATGTTTGCGCTGTTCGGTCGGAATCTGTTGGGGTGAACACGCATTGGCCTCCCCGCCGGGGCATGTCGATACCTTGCCGCTTCGTTCGTCGTAGGCGAGGGATGCACTGCGTCCCGCCTCTGGAACGCTCAAAAAAAGGATCAGTTCATGGCAACTTCAAACACGGTCAAAGGCCCTGCCTCTTATTTCCCGTCGATCGAAACCAACTATGGCAAGCCCATCAGCCACTGGATGGAAGTTTTACGCTCGGCGGGGCCGCGGAAACACATGGCGTACGTCGCCCTCCTGAAGACCGACCACGGCCTGGGCCATGGGCATGCCAACGCACTCGTGGCGGCATACTTGGACCAGGCGAAGTAGCGACCATGGGAGCCGGCGGCGGCGGTATCGAACCGGCGCCGATGCCCCCTGCCTTGACCTAATAGCTCAGGCATGTCGCCACGGCCGCTACGCTCACGGGCACCGAGCGGCTGCGGCCCAGCCTGTCCACACAAATGTTGAACCCATACGAAGTGGTCAGGTCGGTGCTCGGCACGTAGCTCAGGATGAACAACCCGCTGGAACTTGCGGCGATGTCGGTCTGGCCGCGGGCATTGAAAAGTATCTTGTTGACATTGCCCGTCAGCCGATAGTTGGTGTTGCCAGCCGTTCGCGCGATGAGCATGTTCTCGGGCTTGTCGACAGCTGTCCCGGCAGCGTTCTTCTCCGTCGGCTTGTTCAGGCTTGCATCGCATTCGGGATTCAGGAACACGATCCAGCCTTGCTGCCAATCGGTGCCGGTACCGGCACAACTCGGCGGAGCCGACGAGCTGGTGCTGTCCGCATTCGTGCTCAGGCACATGGTCACGCAGATGTTCTTGCTCACCGCCTCGTTGCGCGCCCGCAGCACACCGCCGTTGAATTCGTTACCGATGCCGGCAAAACCATTGCGGATGAAAAACGAGCGCATCGACGGCACGGCCAGGGCGCCCAGGATCGCCAGGATGGCGATGGTCACCAGCAGCTCGATGAGGGTGAAGCCGCGCTGGCGCGTGAACTGTGCGTGTCGGTTGTGGGCAGCCATGCCCGCCATTGTGCATGCACAAATGTTTTCGTGGCGGTTGCAACCACTGCACACTGTTCCTAAAAACGGACAGATCGCTGTCTTTTGCCGCGTCAAAGCGGTGCCCCCGCCAGCGGCCGCCCGGCCATGCGCGTGAGGATGCCCAAGGGACTGCGCTCCGGCCTGGTCTGGTGCTGCGGGGCCATGAAAAAGGTCTGCTCCATCATGAACTGGCCGCTGTAGACCGCATGCAGCGTCTGGTCGGAAAAGCACACCCAGGTGCTGCCCGCGGCGAACGGCATCTCCAGCTGGTCGGCGTCGCGCTGGTAGGCCAGGTCCTGTTTCATGAGGTCGTGCAGCTGCAGCATCAGGTGGTCGTATTCGCTGCGCAGGGATTTGGTCACGCGCAGGCGGCGCAGCAGTGCGGCCTGCCAGGGGCGATAGGGCTTGACCTGCGGCAGGAAACGCGCGGCCATGGTTTCGAAGGGTTCGCCGACACGCCACAGCCGCGGCTTGCCCGCCGGATTCAGGTTGCTGAAGACGCGCAGGATGCGCTCACCGCGGTTCGGCCGCGACGGGAACGCGTCGACGTGCAGGCGCTTGTCGTCGGCGCGCCAGGACTGCTGGCGCGTTTCCACCTCGCTTGGCCGGTAACTTGTCGGCTCCAGGCGCAGGTGGCGGCTGTAGCCTGGGAACAGGGCCCCGATCAGGCCGACGGCCTGGTTGCGGTACCGCAGCATCATCGCGGCCAGCGTGGCCAGCTCCTCCGGCGTGGCCAGCGCGCCTTTCACCGTGTCGGGCTGGCCCGCGGGCTGGCTGATGTTGCGCGACTTCGGGTCGCGGATCTCGGGGCGCAGCAGCGCGGCCTCGGCTGGCGACAGGCTGAACGGCAGCGCCGGGAAGTACATCACGCCGCCGTCCTCGAGCGCGGCGGTCAGTTGGGGGTCGGCTTGCAGACCGTGCCACTGCGTGGCCGGCACTTCGACGATCGGGTTTTGCATGCCGTCATTTTCGCAAGTTTTGCTGCGTTCCTTCGCCAGGGGCGACATGTCCGGAAATGGCCAACGCGGGCCGGCCCGCCACGTATCATCCAGTCATGCCAGCCACACCCTTCACTGCGACGCAAGACCGGCACGATGACGACGGGGACGCCTTGTACCTCGCGCTGAAGACGCGCGACGCGCGTTTCGACGGCCGCTTCTTCACCGCCGTGACCAGCACCGGCATCTACTGCCGGCCGGTGTGCAGCGTGAAGACGCCCAAGCGCGAGAACTGCCGCTTCTTCGACCATGCGGCGCAGGCCGAGGCGGCCGGCTTTCGACCCTGCCTGCGCTGCCGGCCCGAACTCGCGCCACAGACGCGCACCTGGTCGATCCAGGACGCATCGAGCATCCTCGCCCAACAGGCCGCGCGGCTGCTCGACGAGCCCGAGGCCTGGGCCGAACAGGCGGTCACCGTGGAAGCGCTGGCCGCGCGCATCGGCATCAGCGACCGCCACCTGCGGCGCATCTTCGAGGCGCAGTTCGGCATCTCGCCGCTGCAATATTTGCAGACGCGCCGGCTGCTCACGGCCAAGCAATTGCTGGCCGACACCGACCTCAGCATGCCGCTGGTGGCGCTGGCCAGCGGCTTCGCCAGCGTGCGGCGCTTCAACGCGGCGTTTCTCGCGCACTACCGGCTCAACCCCACGCAACTGCGCCGCGCGGGCGCCAGCGAAGGCAGCGGCGGCCAGGGCGCCATCGGCAACGCCGTGAAGCTCGGCTACCGCCCGCCGTACGACGTGGCCGCGATGATGGCCTTCTTTCGCAAGCGCCGCGTCGCGCAGGTGGAATGGGTGGCGGACGAAACCGCGGCGCCGGCGATCGCACGCACGCTTCGGCTCGATGTCGGCGGCACCAGCTTGACGGGCTGGCTGCGCCTGGATTTCGACGAGACACGCCACCAGGTGCTGCTGCGCACCAGCGAATCGCTGCGCGTGGCGCTGCCGCAGGTGATCCGGCGCGTACGCGCCCTGCTCGACCTGGACGCCGACCCCGAGGCCATCCACGCCGTGCTGCACGACCGCTTTCCCGATGGCGCCGGCCTGCGCGTGCCGGGCACGGTGGACGGCTTCGAGCTGGCCGTGCGCGCCGTGCTGGGCCAGCAGATCACCGTGGCCGCGGCACGCACGCTGGCGCAGCGCCTGGTCGATCGTTTCGGCACGCCGATCGAAACGCCGTGGCCGCACCTGTGCCGCCTGTTCCCCACGCCTGCAGCGCTGGCCGAACTTGGCGCCGCCGCCGGTGACGCACTGGGCCAACTCGGCATCGTGCGCCAGCGCCAGGCCGCCATCGTCGCACTGGCCCAGGCCGTGCACCAGGGCCGGCTGCGCATTCACGCTGGAGCGGACCTCGCGGCCACCGTCGACCTGCTGAATAGCCTGCCCGGCATCGGCGACTGGACCGCGCAATACATCGCCATGCGCGCGCTGCGCTGGCCCGACGCATTTCCCGCGGGCGACGTGGCGCTGCACAAGGCGCTCGGCGTACAGGGCGACGGACAGCCGGCGCGCGCCGCCGAGGCCGCCTCCAGGGCCTGGCAGCCCTGGCGCAGTTATGCGGTGCTGCGCGCCTGGGCCGAACTGCCCGTGGCCGTGCCGAAGGACACCGGCAAGACGAGAGGCAGAAAGACCGTGCCGAACGAAGACAATCAACCGACCAAGGACTGATTCACCATGAACTTCCCTTCCTCCACCGTGCGGGTCCGCCTGCCCAGCCCGCTGGGCGACATCATCGCCGCCGCCACCGACCGCGGCTTGTGCGGCCTGTGGTTCGACGGCCAGCGCCACCAGCCGGATGCCGAAGTGATGGCGCGCTGGCCCGAAGCCGCCAACCACCCGCTGCTGCATCAGGCCGCGCAGGCGCTCACCGCCTATTTCGAAGGCGAGGCGGATGATTTCGACCTGCCGCTCGACCTGCACGGCGGGACCGCCTTCCAGCAGGCCGTGTGGCGCGCGCTGCTGCAGATCCCGCGCGGCGAAACCGTGAGTTACGGCCTGTTGAGCCAGCGCGTCGGCAATCCCGCCGCTGTGCGTGCCGTGGGCGCGGCCGTGGGCCGCAACCCGGTGAGCATCGTCGTGCCGTGCCATCGCGTGGTCGGCGGCAACGGCAGCCTCACGGGCTATGCCGGCGGGCTGGAACGCAAGGCGGCGCTGCTGAAACTCGAGAAGGCGCTGGCCGAAACCGAAGGACTGTTCGCATGAGCGCCGCGCCGGGCCGTCCCAAACTAGCTCGCACCGCAGTGCGCCGCACGGAGGTTTCCCGATGAGTGCCGTGCTCGACAAACCGGTCGTCGCCAAACCCTGGCTGCTCGACTTCTTCCTGCTCGCGGCGATCTGGGGCTCGTCCTTCCTGTTCATGCGCACCGCCGCCGTGGAATTCGGCGCGTTGCCCACGGCCGCCGTGCGCGTGGCGATCGCCTCGGCGGTCCTGCTGCCGTTGCTCTGGCTGCGCGGCCAGGCGCCGGATCTGGCACGGCACTGGAAACCCGTGCTGTTCGTCGGCCTGCTGAACTCGGGCATTCCGTTCGCCTGTTTCTCGTATGCGGTGTTGTCGATCACCACCGGCCTGTCGTCCATCCTCAACGCCACCGTACCCCTGTTCGGCGCGGTGATCGCCTGGCTCTGGCTGCGCGACCGGCCGAACGCCTCGCGCAGCCTGGGCCTGGCCATCGGCTTTCTGGGCGTGGCCCTGCTGGCGTGGAACAAGGCCAGCTTCAAGCCCGATGCCAGCGGCGCGTCATCGGGCCTGGCCGTGCTGGCCTGCCTGCTCGCCTGCCTCTGCTACGGCATCGCGGCCAGCTACACCAAGCGCTACCTGACGGGCGTTCCGCCGCTGGTCACGGCCACCGGCAGCCAGGTCGGCGCCACGCTCGGCCTGGCCTTGCCGGCCTTGTGGCTCTGGCCCGCGCGCATGCCCGGCCTGCACGCCTGGCTGGCGGTGCTGGCCGTGGGCGTGGTCTGCACCGCCGTGGCCTACGTGCTGTACTTCCGGCTGATCGCCAACGTGGGCCCGGCCAAGACGCTGACCGTGACCTTCGCCGTGCCGGTGTTCGCGGTGTTCTACGGCGCGGTGTTCCTCGGCGAAAGCCTCACACCTTGGATGATCGGCTGCGGCCTGGTGATCGTGTGCGGCACGGCGCTGTCCACCGGTCTCTTGAAGCTGCCTGGCTTGAAAACGGCCAAATGAGTTCCGCGCGCAAGTTCAAGCTCCAGCTCACCGCCCCCAAGCCACGCAACCCCTTGGTGGCGGCTGCGGTGCAGCGCAAGGCGGGCGCGCATCGCAAGTCACCTTCAGCGCTGCGGCAGGCGGAGAAGGCCGCGCTCAAGGCGGCGCTGAAAAAGCTGCCCCCGGACCGCTGAGCCGGTTCGCGTACATTTCGGGGCCCTTCCGTTCGCCTTTTGCCCGATGCCCTTGCAGCGCCTTCGCTCCCCGCTCGTCCGCCTTGAAATCGCCTCGCTGTGGCAACTGGCCTGGCCGATCCTGGTCGGCCAACTCGCCACCGTAGGAATGAACGCGGTCGACGTCGCCATGGCCGGCCATGCGTCGGCCGAGGACCTGGCCGGCGTGTCGCTCGGCGTCTCGATCTTCCACATCCTCATGGTGACCATCATGGGCGTGATGATGTCGGTCAACCCCACGGTGTCCCATCACATGGGCGCGGGCGAACTCTCGCGCATTCCGCAGGTGGTACGCCAGGCGCTGTGGAAATCGCTCGGCATCGGCCTGGTCGCCATGGCGCTGGCCAACGGCGCCACCGTGGTGTTCGACCACATGGCCATCGAGCCCGTCGTGCGGGCGCTGGCAAAGGACTTCCTGCACGTGATCAGCTTCGCGCTGCCGGCCTTCTGCGCCTACCGCGTGCTGTACGGCTACAGCACCAGCATCAACCAGACCAAGCCGATGATGGTCATCGCCCTGCTCGCGCTGGCGCTGAACGTGCTGCTGAATGCGCTGCTCGTGTTCGGCCTGTTCGGCTTGCCTCGGCTCGGTGGCCTGGGCTGCGCCTACGCCACCGTGGCCTGCCTCTGGTTCGAACTGGCCACCATCGTCTGGTGGATGCACCGCTCGCCCGCCTACCGCGCCACCTGGCCGTTTGGCCGTTTCGAAGGTCCGAACGGGCCCGGGATCCGCAAGCTGCTGCGGCTCGGCCTGCCCATCGGCGTGACCTTCTTCGCCGAGAGCTCGGCCTTCAGCCTGATCGCGCTGCTCGTGGCCGGCTTCGGCACCACGGTGGTGGCGGCGCACCAGATCGCGCTGAATTTCGTCTCGCTGCTGTTCATGCTGCCGCTGAGCATCGGCGTGGCGCTTTTGAGCCGCGTGGCACAGGCCCTGGGCGCGGGCGACCCGGTGCTGGCGCGGCAGCGCGCCTGGGTGGGCGTCGGCGTGGCATTGGCCTGCGCGCTGTTCACCGCCGTGGGCACGGCGCTGCTGGCGCAGCAGATCGCCGGTGCCTACACCAGCGACGTCCAGGTCGCCACGCTGGCCGCGCAGCTGCTGCTGTTCGCCGCCGTGTTCCAGATGTCCGACGGCACCCAGGTCGCCGTGGCCAATGCCGTGCGCGCCTACAAGGTCACCCGGCTGCCGATGCTGATCCACCTCGGCGCGTTCTGGGGCATCTGTTTGCCGCTGGGCTGCGTGCTTGGCCTGGCGCCGGCCTGGCTGCCGTGGCGCCCGGCCGTGCCGATGGCCGCGCAAGGCTTCTGGACGGCGTTGGCCGTGGGTTTGACCGTGGCCGCGCTGGCGCTCACCTGGCTGCTGCAACGCCTGTCGGCGTCGCGCATCGGGCGGTCAGGCCGAGCGGCTTGAAGAACGCTGCAAAGCCTGCTGCTTCCACCCGAGCAACTCATTCATCACCAGGGCGCCGATGACCAGCGCACCGCCGGTCAACACCGTGGCCTGCGGCGCCTCGTTCGCGCCCCACCAGGCCAGCGCAATGCCGAAGATGACTTCGAGCAGCGCCAGCAGCGACACCTCGGGCGCCTTCAGCACGCGCGCGCAGACGACCGACAGTGCGCATGGAATCGCCAGTTGCACCAGGCCCAGGCCGGCCAGCAGCCGCAGGTCGTGCGGTGTGGCCTGGAAGGGATAGGCCAGCGGCAAAGTGGCCAGCGCCGACAGCAGCGCACCGACCATGACGGCCGGCACCAGATCGATGTTGCGGCCCTGGGCCTGGCTGCGCTGCACGACCGTCCAGTTCAGCGCCCCGGCGAACGGCACGCACAGGGCCACCAGCGTGCCGACCATCTCGTCGCCGCCCAGGCTGAACTGCGCGCCATACATGTAGGCGATGCCCAGGCCCGCCACGCCGATCGCGGCCCAGGTGCGCGCGGCCAGTCGGTGGCCGATCAGCGCGCGCGCCATCAGCGCCGTGAGCAAGGGCCCGAGCGCCATGGTGACGAGCACGTTGGCCACCGAGGTCAGCGTGAGAGCGACCATGAAGGCGGTGAACATCACGCTCCAGCACACGCCAGAGATCCACAACATGGCGCCGCCATTGCGCACCTTGGCGAACACCTCCCGGCCCTGGAACAGCGGCAGGATCACCAGCAGCGACAACAGCGTGAACAGGCTGCGCCAGAAGGTGATCTCGAAGCTCTTGGCCGATTCGAGATGGCGCGCGGTCACGCCGGCGATGGACCACATCATCGTGACCAGGACCATCATCATCAGCGCGCGGGGGTGGGAGAGTTTCATGTCACAAAAATGCCATCGAGGCGTCATACGATCGGAAAGTCCTCGATTGTCGCGCAAGCGCCGCACCGTCGCACCGTGGTTTGCCCTCGCATGGTGCGCGGGGCACCGGAACAGGACGCGAATCTCCTGACCGACGCACCTTCATGCCTGCTGCCCATCCGTTGACGAACACCTATGGCTCCGACCAACACGGGCTGATCTGCGGCTTCGTGTTCGAGCCGGGTCGGCCCGGACGGCCGATTGCGCTGTCCGATGCAGCCACTTGGCTGGCCCGGCCCACGGCACCAGGCCAGGAAGCCGCGGCGGGCTTCGTCTGGCTGCACTTCAACCTCACCGATGCCACGGCCGAGAAATGGATGCGTGGCCACCTGCCGCTGCCCGAGGCCTATTTCGACAACCTGCGCGATGGCACGCGATCGACGCGGCTGGAAAACATCGACGACAACCTGGTCGCGGTGGTCAACGACGTGGCCTACGAATTCGCATTCGAGCCCTCGGAGATTGCGTCGCTGTGGGTCAACGTGCATGCGCGCGCCATGGTCAGCGCGCGGCTGCACCCGCTGCGCTCCATCGACCGGCTGCGCCAGGCCGTCAAGCTGGGCGCCTGTTTCGATTCCTCGGTGGCGCTGCTGAACCACCTGCTGCGCGACCAGGGCGACGTGCTGGTGCACATCGTGCGCGAGACCACGCTCAAGGTGGACCGCGTGGAAGACGGCATGTTGTCCGAACGCCTCGCGCCGCAACGCGCCGCGCTCGGCCAGTTGCGCCGGGTGCTGGTGCGGCTGCAACGGCTGCTGGTGCCCGAGCCGGCCGCGCTGTTCCGCCTGCTGCGCCAGCCACCCGAATGGGTGACGGAGGACGATGTCGACGAACTGCGGCAATCGACCGAGGAATTCGCCCTCGTGATCCAGGACCTGCAGGCGCTGCAGGAGCGCATCAAGCTGCTGCAGGAGGAGATGGCCGCGCAGATCGGCGAGCAGACGAACCGCAGCGTGTTCACGCTGACCGTGGTCACGGTGCTGGCGCTGCCGATCAACATCATCGCCGGCCTGCTCGGCATGAACGTGGGCGGCATTCCGCTGGCGCAGGACGAGCATGGCTTCCTGAAGATCGGGCTGATCGTGGCGACTTTCACGCTGGTCGCCTTCTGGTACGCGTTCTACCGGAAGAAGTGAACCGGCGGCGGGCGCGGCCCGACCGTCTTTTGAGCCGGTCTCCTACAAGGTGCCGCGGCCGACAAGGCTGTATGGCACCGATAATGGCGGCAGACGCTGTACACGATTCAACCGGAGCCCACCCATGCGCGCACGCACCATTTCCCTCATCGCCTTCATCCTCCTCGTGGCCGCCTTCGTGGCCTTCAACTGGTCCGAATTCATGCGGCCGGCCGAACTCAGCTTCGGCTTCAAGCTCGTCGAGGCCCCGCTCGGCCTGGTGATGCTCGGCCTGCTGGCGCTCGCGCTGGTGGTGTTCCTCGCCGCCTCCGCGTTCGAGCAGACGGCCAACCTCATCGAATCGCGCAAGCAGGCACGCGAGATCACCGCGCAACGCGAACTCGCCGACAAGGCCGAGGCCTCGCGCTTCACCGAACTGCGCAACTACCTGGACCAGCAAACCATCGCCACACAGCAACGCGAAGCCGCCGCAGCCGCCGCGCTGAATGCCGCACTCGCACAGCACAAGCTGGAGATCAAGGCGCAGATCGAAGCTTCGGGAAACACGCTGGCGGCTTACATCGGTGAACTGGAAGACCGGATCACGCATCCGAACAGCAGCTTCAACGTCATCAAGTAAACCAGTAAAAATAGAAAAGCCGCCGACACCTGCAAGGGTGCGGCGGCTTTTTCATTGGCTTTCGGCTGTTCCGCCCTGCCCCTCACCCTAGCCCTCTCCCCGGAGGGGCGAGGGGGTAAGGCAGGTGCCGGCCAGCGCAGCGCTGACGGACAAGCTTCCAGAACAACCGCGGAACTGGCCCTTCGACAAGCTCAGGAGAGCCTCTGCCAGGCCGCTTGTTGTTCCCCCTGCAAGGGGGTGGGCGGCTACATGCGTTATCGGCCCGTTGGGCCGATGCCGGGGAAGTGAGCCAAGCTGGGGTAAGCCCAGTTACTCGCGACTAGCGCGCTTGCGGTCGCTTTCCTTCAGGTGGCGCTTGCGCAGGCGGATCGACTTGGGCGTGATCTCCACCAGTTCGTCGTCCTCGATGAACTCGACACCGTATTCCAGCGTGAGGTCGATCGGCGGCGTGATCTTGACCGCGTCTTCCTTGCCGGACACGCGGAAGTTGGTCAGCTGCTTGGTGCGCGTGGCGTTGACCACCAGGTCGTTGTCGCGGCTGTGGATGCCGACGATCATGCCTTCGTACACCGGGTCGTTGGCGCGCACGAACATGCGGCCACGGTCGTCGAGCTTGCCCAGCGCGTAGGTGAAGATTTCGCCGTCGTCCATCGAGATCAGCACGCCGTTCTTGCGGCCGCCGATCTCGCCCTTGTGCGGCTCGTAGCTGTCGAAGATGTTGCTGATCAGGCCGGAGCCACGCGTCAGGTTCAGGAATTCGTTGGTGAAGCCGATCAGGCCGCGCGCCGGGATGCGGTATTCGAGGCGCACGCGGCCACGGCCGTCCGGCTCCATGTTCACCAGCTCGCCCTTGCGTTCGCCCAGCGCCTGCATCACGCCGCCCTGGTGGGCGTCTTCGATGTCGGCCGTCACGAGTTCGATCGGCTCGTGCTTTTCGCCGTCGATGGTGCGGAACACCACGCGCGGCTTGGAGACGGCCATCTCGTAGCCTTCGCGGCGCATGTTTTCCAAGAGGATGGTCAGGTGCAATTCGCCGCGGCCCATGACTTCGAAGATGCCTTCCTCGTCGGTCTCGTTGACGCGCAGCGCCACGTTGTGCTGCAGTTCCTTCTGCAGGCGGTCCCAGATCTGGCGGCTGGTGACGAACTTGCCTTCGCGGCCGGCCAACGGGCTGGTGTTGACGCAGAAGTTCATGGTCAGCGTCGGCTCGTCCACCTTCAGCATCGGCAGCGGTGCCGGATTGGCCGGGTCGGTGATGGTCACGCCGATCCCGATCTCGCCCAGGCCGTTGATCAGCACGATTTCGCCCGGGCCGGCTTCGGTGGCCTGCACGCGTTCCAGGCCCTGAAAGGTCAGCACCTGGTTGACGCGGCCCTTGACGGCCTTGCCGTCCGGGCCTTCCATGACGACCACGTCCATCATCGGCTTGATCGTGCCCTGGCTGATGCGGCCCACGCCGATGCGGCCGACGAAGGTCGAGAAGTCGAGGGCCGAGATCTGCAGTTGCAGCGGTGCGTCGGCGTCGCCAGTCTGGGCCGGCACGTGGTTCAGCACCGTGTCGAACAGGGCCGACATGTCCGGGCCCCACTGTTCGCCAGGCGCACCTTCCTCCAGCGAGGACCAGCCGTTGATGCCCGAGGCGTAGACCACCGGGAAGTCGAGCTGTTCGTCGGTCGCGCCGAGCTTGTCGAACAGGTCGAACGCGGCGTTGACCACGTGCTGCGGGCGTGCGCCCGGCTTGTCGACCTTGTTCACCACCAGGATCGGCTTCAGGCCCAGGGCCAGCGCCTTCTTGGTCACGAAACGCGTCTGCGGCATCGGGCCTTCCTGCGCGTCGATCAGCAGCACCACGCCGTCGACCATGGACAGCGCGCGTTCCACCTCGCCGCCGAAGTCCGCGTGGCCCGGGGTGTCGACGATGTTGATGTGGGTGCCCTTCCAGGTCACGGCGCAGTTCTTGGCCAGGATGGTGATGCCGCGTTCCTTTTCGATCGCGTTGTTGTCCATCACGGTGTCGACCACTTTTTCGTGTTCGGCGAAAGTGCCCGACTGGCGCAGCAGTTGGTCGACCATGGTGGTTTTGCCATGGTCGACGTGGGCGATGATGGCGATGTTGCGGATCTGTTTGTTGCTCATATTGACTACTCCTAAATTCCCTAAATTCATTGACCGTCTGCTGTCGGCACTTGCACATTCCGGGCCGCGATGGGCGCCAGAATCTGGCCGATTTCAAGTGGGCTCAGCAGGCGCCCGGGGATCAGTTCACCATTTTCGATCTGCGCCACGCCCAGCAGGGCAGGCGGTTCGGCCTGGTACACGGCGGCCTGCGCCGCGTCCGGCCAGTCACCGCGGCGGCGCACGCCGTTGAGAAAACGTGCGGCATTCTCGCCTTCGAGGGTGACGCGGGTGTGATGCGGCAGCAGCGCGTCGACCGGCAACAGGCAGGCCAGACGCTCTTCTTCCGTCATCGCTTCGAGCGCGGCCAGCGTCACGCATTGCGCGATGCCGAAGTCGCCGGTGGCGATGCGGCGCAGGGCCCGCAGATGCGCACCGCAGCCCAGCGCTTCACCAATGTCCTCGCCCAGTGTGCGGATGTAGGTGCCCTTGCTGCATTTTGCTACGATTTCCAGAGCAGTCTGCGCAGATTCTTCCTGCGTCAGGACTGCTTTCAATTCAAAAATCTGCACGTCGCGCGCAGGCCGTTCGACCTCGATGCCGGCACGCGCATATTCGTACAGCGCCTTGCCGTCCTTTTTCAGGGCGCTGTGCATCGGCGGCACCTGGCGGATCGCGCCGGTGAACTGGCGCACCACCGCCTGCAGCTTCCCATCCGTCACGTCCACGGGGCGCGTTTCGATCACCTCGCCCTCGGCATCGCCGGTGCTGGTGCGTTCGCCCAGGCGGGCCGTGGCCAGGTAGGTCTTGTCGGCGTCGAGATGCAGCTGGCTGAACTTGGTGGCGGCGCCGAAGCACAGCGGCAACACGCCGGTGGCCAGCGGGTCGAGCGTGCCGGTATGGCCGGCCTTTTCCGCCCGCAGCAGCCATTTGGCCTTCTGCAGCGCATCGTTGCTGGAGAGTCCCAGCGGTTTGTCGAGCAGCAACACCCCGTGCACAGGGCGCCGCTGCACCCTGGTGCGTGGCGCGTGCATGGGCTACTCGTCTTTCGAACGCGAAGCCACGGCACGCGCGATCAGCGCGTTCATGTCGGAAGCCTGCTCCGTCGTGCGGTCGAACAGGAAATGCAACGTCGGCACGGTGTGAATGTGCAGCCGCTTGAACAGGCCGGCGCGCAGGAAACCCGCGGCCTGGTTCAGGCCTTCGGTGCACTCTGCCGGATCGCCGGTGAGCACGCTGAAGAACACCTTCGCATGCGCGTAGTCGGGCGTGACCTCGACCGCCTGGATCGTGACCATGCCCACCCGCGGGTCCTTCAACTCGCGGGCGATCAGCTCGGTCAGATCGCGCTGGATCTGATCGGCCACCTTGAGACTGCGGTTCGGCGCAGCGGCCTTGCGTCTGACCATTACAGCGTCCGGGCGATCTCTTTGATCTCGAAGAACTCGAGTTGATCGTTGACCTGGATGTCGTTGTAGTTCTTGAGCTTGATACCGCATTCGAAGCCTTCGCGCACTTCGCGGACATCGTCCTTGAGGCGCTTGAGGGATTCGATCTCGCCGGTGTAGACGACGATGTTCTCGCGCAGCAGGCGGAAGCGTGCACTGCGGGTCACGAAACCCGAGGTGATCATGCTGCCGGCCACGGTACCGATCTTCGAGGCCACGAACACGGTGCGGATCTCGGCCGTGCCGATGACTTCCTCACGCTGTTCAGGCGCCAGCATGCCGGCCATGGCGGCCTTCAGCTCGTCCACCGCGTCGTAGATGATGTCGTAGTAATGCACGTCGACACCGTTGTTCTCGGCCAGCTTGCGCGCACCGGCATCGGCACGCACGTTGAAGCCGATCACTACCGCCTTCGAAGCGATGGCCAGGTTGATGTCGGACTCGCTGATGGCACCCACCGCGGCGTACACCATCTGCACCTTGACTTCGTCGGTCGACAGCTTGAGCAGCGAGGCGCTGAGCGCTTCCTGCGAACCCTGCACGTCGGCCTTGACGATGACCGGCAGCGTCTTGACTTCGCCGGCCGCCATGTCGGAGAACATGTTCTCCAGCTTGGCCGCCTGCTGGCGCGCCAGCTTGGTGTTGCGGAACTTGCCCGCACGGTAGGTGGCGATTTCGCGGGCGCGGCGCTCGTCGGGCAGCACCATGAACTCGTCGCCAGCCTGCGGCACTTCGGTCAGACCCTGGATTTCCACCGGAATGGACGGACCGGCTTCCTTGGTGGGCTTGCCGTTCTCGTCGAGCATGGCGCGCACGCGGCCATAGGTGGAGCCGGCCAGCACGATGTCGCCGGTCTTCAGCGTACCGGACTGCACCAGCACGGTGGCGACCGGGCCCTTGCCCTTGTCCAGGCGCGCTTCGATCACCAGGCCCTTGGCCATGGCATCGACCGGTGCCTTCAGTTCCAGCACTTCGGCTTGCAGCAACACTTGTTCGAGCAGTTCGTCGATGCCCTGGCCGGTCTTGGCCGACACCGCGACGAACGGCGAGCTGCCGCCGAAGTCTTCGGGAATCACGTCCTCGATCACGAGTTCGTTCTTCACGCGCTCGGGGTTCGAATCGGGCTTGTCGATTTTGTTGATCGCGACCACGATCGGCACACCAGCGGCTTTCGCATGCTTGATGGCTTCCTTGGTCTGCGGCATCACACCGTCGTCGGCCGCCACCACCAGGATCACGATGTCGGTGGCCTGTGCGCCACGGGCACGCATGGCGGTGAACGCCTCGTGGCCCGGGGTATCCAGGAACGAGATCACGCCGCGCGGCGTTTCCACGTGGTAGGCACCGATGTGCTGGGTGATGCCGCCGGCTTCGCCGGAAGCGACCTTGGCGCGGCGGATGTAATCCAGCAGCGAGGTCTTGCCGTGGTCGACGTGGCCCATGACGGTCACGACCGGTGCGCGCGGCAGCGACTCGGCCGCCTGCGCCGACACTTCCTCGTCGGTGAAGGCTTCCGGATCGTCCAGCGCCGCCACCACGGCCTTGTGGCCCATTTCTTCCACCACGATCATCGCCGTGTCCTGGTCGAGCGGCTGGTTGATGGTGACCATCTGGCCCAGCTTCATCAGGTGCTTGATGACCTCGGAGGCCTTGACCGCCATCTTGTGGGCGAGTTCGGCCACGGTGATGGTCTCGGGCACGTGCACTTCGATGACGCGGTTTTCCACCGGCGCCTGTTGCTGCTGGTCTTCGCGGTGATCGCGATCGTTGCCACGGCGACCACGCGGACCTCCGCGCCAGCTGCCGCGGCCTGCGCCGGCACCGGTGTCGCCGCGCGTGGGCAGCGGCTTCTTCTTGGCCGGATCGGCCCAGCTGCTCGACAGCTTGGCGGACTTGACTTCCTTGTTCGCGCCGGGCGCGGCATTGGCCCCGGCCACGGCCGGGCGGGCCGCGGTCGTGCCCGCGGCCGGCTTGTGCAGCGTGCCCTTCATGCCGGCCTTGGCGGCGTCGGCCGCGGCCGGCTTGGCAACCGGCTTGACTTCTTCGGGCTTCTTGGCGACCAGCACCTTCTTCGGCGTGGCCATCATCTGGCGGATCGCAGCGGCCTCGGCCTCGGCCTTGCGGCGGCGGTCCCCCAGATCGACCGCACGCGCGGCTTCCTCTTCGGCACGCGCCTTGGAAGCGGCGGCAAGCTTCTCGCGTTCCTCGGCCTGCGCCTTGGCGGCGGCTTCGCGCGCAGCGGTCTGGTCGGCCAGCTCGGATTGCTGGGCCTGGGCCTTGCCGGCCTGCTGGGCCTCGGTCTGGGCGGCATAGGCGGCAGCGCGTTCGGCGGCCGCACGCTCGCGCGCTTCCTGCTCTTCGCGCTGGCGGCGTTTTTCGATGAGTTCTTCTTCCTGGCGGCGGATCAGCTCGGCCTGGCGACGCGCCTCTTCCTCGCGGCGCGCGAGCTCGAGATCCTCGGCGCTCGGGCCGGCAGGCACCTCGGCCACTTCGGCCTCGGGCGCCAGCACGTCGGACGAACCCTGCTCGTCGTCACGCTTGATGAAGGTGCGCTTCTTGCGCACTTCCACCTGGATGGTGCGGGCCCGGCCGGTGGCGTCGGCCTGCTTGATTTCGGTCGTGGACTTCTTCACCAGCGTGATCTTCTTGCGTTCGGCACTGGCGGTGCCGTGGCTGGCCTGCAGATAGCCCAGCAGTTTCTGCTTGTCGGACTCGCTCAGGACGTCGGACGACGCGGACTTGGCAACGCCCGCCCCTCTGAGTTGTTCAAGCAAGGTGTCTGCTGATTTCTTGAGTTCAGCAGCAAACTCGGCGACGGTGGAATTGGACATGTATTGTGTGACCTTTCATGACCGTTACTCTTGAGAAGCGGCGTCATTGGCAAACCAATGTTCGCGCGCCTTCATGATCAACGTCGTTGCCTCGTCCGCAGACAGGCTGGTGATTTCAGTGAGCTCGTCGCCAGCCAGGTCGGCCAGATCGTCGCGGGTGTGCACGCCAGCTTCGTTGAGCTTGGCGATCAGTTCGGGTGTGAGCCCCTCGAGATCGCGCAGGTCCTGCGACACCGCTTCGGCGCGCTCTTCCTTGGCGATCTCCATGGTCAGCAGCACATCCTTGGCGCGAGCCCGGAGTTCGTTGACCGTGTCTTCGTCGAAGCTTTCGATTTCCAGCATTTCCTGCAGCGGCACATAGGCCACTTCTTCGAGGCTGGTGAAGCCTTCCTGGATCAGGATGTCGGCGATTTCCTCGTCCACATCGAGCTTTTCCATGAACAGCTTGCGGCTGGAATCGGTTTCCGTGGCCTGCTTCTGCGCCGATTCGGCGGCGTCCATGATGTTGATCTTCCAGCCGGTGAGCTCGGAGGCCAGGCGCACGTTTTGCCCGCCGCGGCCGATGGCGATGGCGAGGTTTTCCTCGTCGACCACCACGTCCATGGCATGGCGCTCTTCGTCCACCACGATGGACGAGACGTTGGCCGGGGCCAAAGCGCCGATCACGAACTGCGCCGGGTCTTCGCTCCACAGCACGATGTCGACGCGTTCGCCGGCGAGTTCGTTGGTCACGCCGTTGACACGCGTACCGCGCACGCCGACGCAGGTGCCGATCGGGTCGACACGCTTGTCGTGCGAGAGCACGGCGATCTTGGCGCGCGAACCGGGGTCGCGGGCGCAGGTCTTGATCTCGAGCAGGCCTTGTTCGATTTCGGGCACTTCCTGGCGGAACAGCTCGATCATGTATTCCGGTGCGCTGCGCGACAGGATGATCGGCGCGCCCCGCAGGGTCAGGTCGACTTCCATGATCATGGCGCGCACGCGGTCGCCGGTGCGCAGGTTTTCCTTGGGGATCATCTCGCTGCGGCGCAGGCGCCCTTCGACACGGCCGCTCTCGACGATGATGTCGCCCTTGTCCATGCGCTTGACGGTGCCCACGAAGATCTTGTCGCCGCGCGACATGAAGTCGTTGAGCAGCATTTCGCGCTCGGCGTCGCGGATCTTCTGCAGGATCACCTGCTTGGCGGCCATGGCGCCGATGCGGCCGATCGGCACGGAATCGACGGGCTTCTCGATGTAGTCGCCTTCCTCGATGTCGGCGATGTCGTCGCGCACGTCGGAGACCAGTTCTTCGGCGTCAGGATTCTGCAGGCCGGCAGCGTCCGGCACCACCAGCCAGCGGCGGAAGGTTTCGTAATTGCCGTTGTCGCGGTCCACCGCGACGCGGATATCCACCTCGCCCTGGTAGAGCTTCTTGGTGGCTTGCGCCAGGGCCGCCTCGACGGCGCCGAACACGACGTCACGCTCCACGTTTTTCTCACGGGAGATGGCATCGACCAACATCAACATTTCGCGATTCATGTCACGAATCTCCTGAACACTCAAATCAACAAATCAATCCGGCCATCGGGTGTTGAAGTCACCCTTCGCGCACCGAACATCAGCTCTCCGCACCACCATCGTCTTCGGTGAGACCCTTGGTACTGCGGCCTTTGAAACTCACGATCGGCGCGAGGCGCGCATCGCGCAATTCGTCCAAGGTGAAACCCAGCGCCTGCAGCGGTGCCGGCACCCTCTTCTTGCTCACTCTTTGCCCCGGCTTGGGTGCGGGCTCGTCGCTCCAGACGATCTGCCAGCCGGCAGCCGACGCTTGGGCGCCCTCGGCCGGTGCGACAACCGGCGCCACACGCTCCAGCGTGCCGCGGAATTTCTTGCGGTTGGCGTTGACCTGGCCCTGGCCCGCCGCGCCCATGGGCGCCTTGAGCGTGATGTCGATCACCGAACCCTCGAAACGTTCAAAGTCGCGCTGGTGCCTGAGGGGCCGATCGATACCGGGCGAGGACACCTCGAGCCGCTTGTATTCGATGCCGTCCACCTCCAGCACGAACTGGAGCTGGCGAGTTACCTTCTCGCAATCCTCGACAGTGACGAACTGCTCGACGCCCGGCTGCCATGGGATATCGATGGTGACGCGCAACAGGCCCCCGGCGGAGCGTTCGATCTCCACGAGGTCATAACCGAATCCGGTCACGGTTTTTTCAACGATGTCCTGTAGCGCCACGTGTTCTGTATAAGGTGCGAAAAATGGCTCCGAAAACGACGGTTTTCAAGAGCACGAAAAACAATCGACCAAAAAAAACGGGCCGGTAGGTACCCGCCCGTTTGGTCGTGAGCCCGCATTCTATCCCAAAACCAGCAATATTGCAGCGCTTTGTAAGGTGAATTCAGCTAGTCGCCGCGACCAGGATTTGTGTATACGGGTGGCTGGGCGTCTCCAGCACCTGCTGCACCGGGCCGTATTCGACGATTTCACCCTCCTTCATCACGATCACCTGGTGCGCCATGGCGCGGATGACGTCCATGTCGTGCGTGATCAGCAGGTAGGCCAGGCCGCGCTCGCGCTGCAGCTTCTGCAGCAGTTGCAGCACCTGTTTCTGGATCGTCACGTCCAGGGCGCTGGTCGGCTCGTCGAGCACCAGCAGCTTCGGCCCGACGATCAGCGCGCGCGCGATCGCCAGGCGCTGGCGCTGCCCGCCGGAGAATTCGTGCGGATAGCGCTGCAGCAGGCCGGGAAATTGCGCCTCGGTCATGCCCACGTCGGCCAGCGCGTCGAGCACCTGCTCGCGCCGCGATCCCGCCGTGTGGTGCGGCGCGTGCACCCACAGGCCCTCGCCGACGATCTCCTCCACCGTCATGCGCGGCGAAAGCGAGGAGAACGGGTCCTGGAACACCACCTGCACCGCCGAGCGCAGCCGCTTGTTGGCGGCCGCGTCCCGGCTCCAGGTGCCGCCTGCGAGTTGCAGCCCCCCGCTGTACGGCACCAGGCCGAGCGCGGCCAGCGCCAGCGTGGATTTGCCCGAACCCGACTCGCCGACCACACCCATGGTCTGACCCGGACGGATCGAAAAGGTGGCGTCCTGCACGGCGACGAACTCGCCCTTCTTGAACCAGCCCTCGATGCCGGGCCGGGGCACGGCGTAGCCGACGCGGATATTGCTGGCCTGCAGTACCGGCGCCACCTGCCGGTCGTGCACCGCCGGTGCCACGTCGCGCGTCGGCCGGCTATGGATCAGCTTCTTGGTGTAGGCATGCTGCGGCTGGGCGAACACCCTGGCCACCGGGCCATGCTCGACGATGTGGCCGGCCTCCATCACCGCCACGCGGTCGGCGAACTTGCGCACGAGGTTCAGGTCGTGGGTGATCAGCAGCACGGCCATGCCGTTCTTCTTCTGCAGATCGGACAGGAGCTGCAGGATCTGGCCGCGCACCGTCACGTCGAGTGCGGTGGTCGGCTCGTCCGCCAGCAGCAGCCGCGGCTTGCAGGCCAGGGCCATGGCGATCATCGCGCGCTGGCGCTGGCCACCCGAGAGCTGGTGCGGATAGGCGCGCGCGCGCCGCGCCGGCTCGGGGATGCCGGTATCCGCTAGCAGTTTGATAGCTTCCTGCGCCGCATCCGAGCGGCTCAGCCCTTGTTTCAGCTCCAGAACCTCGGCGATCTGATCGCCCACGGTGAACAGCGGGTTCAGCGCCGTCATCGGCTCCTGGAAGATCATCGCGACGTCCTGCCCGCGGATGCCGCGCAACGTGTGTTCGTCCAGCCCGCACAGGTCGACCAGGCCCTCCGCCGCCTGGAACAGCGCCTGCCCGCGCACGTCGGCGTTCTGCACCAGCCGCAGCAGGCTGAGCGCGGTGATGGTCTTGCCCGAGCCGGACTCGCCGACCAGCGCGAGCTTTTCGCCCGCCGCCACCTGCAGGTTGATGCCGTGCACCACGTCATGGCCGTTGAAGCCGATGCGCAGGTTCTGCACGTCGAGGAGCGGCCGGGCCATGCCCTGCACGCGAGCGATGGCTTCCGCGGTCATCGGCCGGCCTCCAGTGGCAGCGGGACTGGCGCAACTTCTGCAACAGGCTTCGGCGCGATCGGATTCTGGTCCGCCTTCCTGGGATCGAGCGCATCGCGCAAAGCATCACCCATGAAGGTCAACAGCAGCAGCGTGACCACCAGCACCGCAAAGGTGGACAGCGAAATCCACCAGGCGTCGATGTTGTTCTTGCCCTGCGACAGCAGTTCGCCCAGCGACGGCGTGCCCGGCGGCACGCCCACGCCGAGAAAGTCGAGCGAGGTCAGCGCCAGGATGGCCGCGCTCATGCGAAACGGCAGGAAGGTGACGACCGGCGTCATGCTGTTGGGCAGCACGTGGCGCGTGATGATCTGCCAGTTGCTCAGGCCCAGCGCACGCGCCGCACGCACATAGTCGAGCTGGCGGTTGCGCAGGAATTCGGCGCGCACGTAGTCGGACAGTCCCAGCCAGCCGAACAGGCTCAGCAGGATCAGCAACAGGCTGATGCTCGGCGCGAACACCGCACTGAAGATGATCAGCAGGTACAGCTCGGGCATCGAACCCCAGATCTCCATGAAACGCTGGAACGCCAGATCGACCTTCCCGCCGAAGAAGCCCTGGATCGCCCCTGTCACCACCCCCAGCACCACGCCGGTGAAGGTCAGCGCGAGGGCGAACAACACGCTCACGCGAAAGCCGTAGATCAGCTGCGCCAGCAGGTCGCGGCCGCGGTCGTCGGTGCCGAGCCAGTTGTCACGCGTCGGTGCGGCCGGGTTGGGCGCCTTGGCGAAGTAGTTCAGCGTCTTCGGCCCATACGGGTTGGGTGCGAACACGGCCCAGTTGCCGCCCTTGGCGAGCTGGTCGCGGATGAAGGGGTCGAGGTAATCGGTCTCGGTGTCGAAGTCGCCACCGAACACTTTCTCGGGGTAGTGGCGCACGATCGGAAAATAGTATTGCCCCTCGTATTTGACGACCAGCGGGCGGTCGTTCGACAGCACCTCGGCGCACAGGCTGGCCAGCACCAGCAGCGAGAACAGCACCAGGCTCCAGAAGCCCAGGCGGTTGCGCTTGAAGCGCAACCAGGCGCGGCGGCCGGGGGAAAGACTCTGCATCTTGAGTTGCTTCCTGGTCAATCCAGAAATGGATTCAGCACGGCGATGCCGCAGCCGTCGAAGTCACGCACATTGCGCGTGACGAGGGTGAGCGCGTGGACCTGGGCGGTGGCGGCGATCAGCATGTCGGCCATATGGCGAACCTGACCACGCGCAGCAAGCAGGCCGCGCATTTCGCCCGCCCGACGCGCGATGGTCTCCGTCACGTCCAACACCTTGTAGTTCGCGACCATCGCCTGAAAGCGCTCCAGCGCGCGCGGTCGCGGCTTGTGCGCCAGGCCGAATACGATTTCATGGATCGAAATCGCCGAACTAGCCAGTCCCTCTACCTCCTCGACCCGAGCCAGCCAACGCAGCACGTCGTCGCGCGGCGCGGGCCGCATCAGTTCGCTGATGACATTGGTGTCGACAAGGTACACCGCTCTCAGCCTCGCTTTGTTTCGTCCGGCACGCCCGGCTCATCCCAGTAGTGGGGATCGTCCACCATCGGGTTGTAGCGGTCGGTACGCGGCGCAATTTCGATACCGTCCTCTGCGCCATCGGCGATCAGCGCGGCACGGATGTCAGCAAACAACTCGAGCAACGTCGGCTTGTCGCGCTGCTTCCGCAACTGTTGAAACTCCTCGAAGTCGTCGGACGAGATCAGCACGGCAACCTGCTTGTCGCGGTTGTAGATGGCCTGCGGCTCTTCGGCCGTCAGCCGTACGACCTCCGAAAACTGCTGCTTGGCATTGGCGATGTTCCAGGTCATGGCCGCTCCTCTGGGTCATTAATATAGACATATTGTCCAACAAACATGTCCACCTAGTCAAACTTCACCCTCGGGTCCACCCACACATAACAAAGATCGCTGATCAGTTTGGTCACCAGCCCGATCAGCGTGAACAGGTACAGCGTACCCAGCACCACCGGGTAGTCCCGGCGGATCACACTTTCATAGCTGAGCAAGCCCAGCCCGTCGAGCGAAAACAGGGTTTCGATGAGCAAAGAACCGGTGAAGAACGCGCCGATGAAAGCGGCGGGAAATCCCGTGATGATCGGGATCAGCGCGTTGCGGAACACGTGTTTCCACAGAACCTGCCGCTCACCCAGGCCCTTGGCGCGCGCGGTCACCACGTATTGCTTGCGGATTTCCTCCAGAAACGCGTTCTTGGTCAGCATGGCCGTGACGGCGAAACTGCCCAGCACCATGGCCGTGACCGGCAGCGTGATGTGCCACAGGTAGTCGACGATGCGCGCACCCCAGCTCAGTTCATCCCAGTTCCCGGAGGTGAGCCCGCGCAGCGGGAACCACTGCAGCTGGCCGCCGAACACCACCAGCAGCACCACGCCCAGGACGAAGCCCGGGATCGCATAACCGACCAGCACCAGCAGCGTCGTCAGCAGATCGAAGCGCGAGCCGGCGCGCACGGCCTTGGCCACGCCGAGCGGCACGGCCACCAGGTAGCTGATGAAGAAGGTCCACAGGCCGAGGCTGATCGACACCGGCAGCTTCTCGATGATGAGCTGCGACACGGGCTTGTTCTGGAAGAAACTCTTGCCCAGGTCGAAACGCGCGAATTGCCCCAGCATCTGGAAGAAGCGCTCGTGCGCCGGCTTGTCGAAACCGTACAGCGCCTTGATCTGCTCGATGCGTTTCGGATCCACGCCCTGCCCGCCCCGGTAGCTGAAACCGCCACCCTCGGCGGAGCCGCCCCCGGTGCCGGCCCGCGCCTCGGCCAGATACTGCTCCACCGGCCCGCCGGGCACGAACTGCACCACGGCGAAGGTGATCAGCAGCACGCCCAGCAGCGTGGGCACCATCAGCAGCAGGCGTTTCAGGACATAGGCCAACATGTGTTTTTTCCCGCTCAGTTCGATCCGTTGGCTGTGGCGGCGTTGTCCTTGCCACCGGCCTGCAGAGACCACCAGACGTGGATCGGCCAGCCTTCGCCGGGCACATAGGGCGGCACCTCGGCGGGCCGCGCCAGGCGCCAGGCGTTGAACGCCATGCGGTGCGTGCCGGCCGTCCACTGTGGGATCAGCACGTGGCTGTGGGCGATCACCCGCTCCAGCGCGCGGCAGGCGGGCAGCAGTTCGGCCTTGCTCTTGGCGCCGGTCATGCGGGTGATCAGCGCGTCCACCGCCGGGTTCTTGAGGCCGGTGTAGTTGCCCGAATCCTCGGTGTCGGCGGCCTTGCTGCCGAACATGTCCGCAAATTCCTGGCCCGGACTGTTGGTGCCGGCGTAGTTGATGCTCATGATGTCGAATTCGAACTTCGACAGCCGCTGCTGGTACAGCGCGAAATCGACCGCCCGGTAGTCCAGCCGGATGCCCAGCTTCTCGAGGTTGCGCGCCCAGGGGCTCACGACGCGGGCCCCGCTCTCGCTGCTGTCCAGGTATTCGATGGTGAAGACGTCGCCCTTGGCATTGCGCAGCACGCCGTCCTTCACGTCCCAGCCCGCGTCGTGCAGCAGCGCCCGGGCACGGCGCAGGTTGCTGCGCAGCGAAGAGTCGCCATCGGTGCGCGGCGCCACGGCCATCGGGCCGAAGGCGGCGGGCGGTATGTCCTTCTTCAGCGGCGTCATCAGCGCCAGTTCCTGCGGGCTCGGCGTGCCAGTGGCCTGGCAGTCGGTGTTGCCGAACAGGCCGTTCACCCGCTGGTAGGCGCCGTAGAACATCTGCCGGTTCATGTATTCGAAGTCCATCGCCAGGCCCAGCGCCTCCCGCACGCGCACGTCCTTGAACTTGTCGCGGCGCACGTTGATCACGTAGCTCTGGAAACCCGACGGCAGACGGTGCCTGAATTCGCCCTTCACGAGCTCACCGGTGTCGAAGCGCTTGCCGGTCACGCGGCGCGCCCAGTCGCCGGCCGAGAAGAAACGCATCAGGTCGAATTCGCCGGCCTTCAGCGCCTCGAGCCGCGCGGTGTTGTCCTTGTAGATCTTGACCTCGATGCGGTCGAAGTTCTCCATGCCGCGCTTCACGTTCAGGTTGCGGGCCCAATAGTCGGGGTCGCGCACATAGGTGATGTCCTTGCCGAAGTTGACCGGACCGATGCGGTAGGGGCCGCTGCCGATGGGAATGTCCATCACCACCTCGTCGAAGCGTTTGGCCTTGCCATGCTCCACACCCCATTTCTGGCTGAACACGGGCAGGCCGCCCACCGTGAGCGGGAGTTCACGGTTGGGTTTCCTGAAGCGGTAGCGCACGGTGCGCGCGTCCAGCACGTCGATGCCGGCCACGTCCTCCAGCGCGGTCTTGTAACCGGGCGAGGTGTAGGGGCCCATCAGCGTGTCGTAGCTGAACTTCACGTCGGAGGCACGCACCGGGTCACCATTGTGGAAGCGTGCCTCGCCACGCAGCACGAAGGTGGCGCTCATGCCGTCGGGCGGCACGCTCACGTCCTGCGCCAGGAGGCCGTAGCCGGAACCGTTCTCGTCCATCGCGCCGGTCAGCAGCGTGTCGAACAGCATCTCGCTCAGGTAGGCCGGCGCACTGCCCTTGATGGTGAAGGGGTTGTATTTGTCGAACGTGGAGGTGCGCAGGTTGCTCACCAGCCGCAATTGGCCACCCTTGGGCGCGTTCGGGTTCACATATTCGAAATGGGGGAAGTTCGGCGGGTATTTGAGGTCGCCCCAGAGGGCATAGCCGTGCGCCGCCCATGCGGGCAAACCCGCAAACAGGACCATCACACTCCCTACAGCCGCAAAAAATCGCATGCGACAATTCTGCACCATCTGTCCACCCGTTCCGTCAAGTCCGCACCCGGCGACGGAATTCACGAAAGTCGAGAATCATGGGATTTCTTACCGGCAAAAAACTGCTGATCACCGGCGTCCTGTCCAACCGCTCCATCGCCTACGGCATCGCCAAGGCCTGCCACGCCCAGGGCGCCGAGCTGGCCTTCAGCTACGTGGGCGAGCGTTTCAAGGACCGCATCACCGAATTCGCGGCCGACTTCGACTCCAAGCTCATCTTCGATTGCGACGTGGGCGACGACGCGCAGATCGACAAACTGTTCGCCGACCTGGCGCAAACCTGGCCCAAATTCGACGGCTTCGTGCACAGCATCGGCTACGCGCCGCGCGAGGCCATCGCCGGCGACTTCCTCGACGGCCTGAGCCGCGACGCCTTCAAGGTGGCGCACGACATCAGCGCCTACAGCTTCCCGGCCATGGCCAAGGCGGCCCTGCCGTACCTGAACGACAAGTCGGCGCTGCTGACCCTGACCTACCTCGGCGCCGTGCGCACCGTGCCCAACTACAACACCATGGGCCTGGCCAAGGCCTCGCTGGAAGCCAGCGTGCGTTACCTGGCCGAGTCGCTCGGCCCCAAGGGCATGCGCGTCAACGGCATCAGCGCCGGGCCGATCAAGACCCTGGCCGCCAGCGGCATCAAGGGTTTCGGCAAGATCCTGAGCGTGGTGGCCGAGGCCTCCCCGATCCGCCGCAACGTGACGATCGAGGACGTGGGCAATGTTGCCGCGTTTCTGCTGAGCGACCTGGCGGGCGGCGTCAGCGCGGAGATCACCTATGTGGACGGCGGCTTCAGCCACGTGGTGGGTGGCATTGCGGAGCCGGTTGCCGCGGCTTGACCCTCGGTTCTGGTCAGCGGGGCAGGATCCCCGCCAGCCGCAGATAACTGCTGCGCACATTTTCCAGGTGATCCACCATCGCCTGCCGCGCCGCCGCCGCATCACGCGCCAGCAGGGCCCGCACCAGCGCCAGGTGCTCGTGGCAGGCCGGTACCAGCCGCTCGGGTGCCCGCTCGAGTCCGCGCATGCGAATGCGTTTGTGGATTTCGGCAATGAACTTGGCCAGCGACTGGTTGCCGCAATACGCCACCACCACCTCGTGGATTTCGTCGTCGAGCTGCCGGTCCGCCGCCGGCTCGCCCTCCGCCTCGGCCGCGAGCACCTCGGCCAGCGCGGCCTCGAGTCGTTGCTCGATCTTCGCCAGCACCGGCAGGGGCGCGCGCGCCGCGGCCAGTGAAGCGGCCTCGCTCTCGAGCAGCAGGCGGATGGCGAGCAACTCGAGGTACTCGGTCAAACCGACCTCGCGCACCACGATCGCGCCGTTGGACAACTGCTGCAGTACACCTTCGCCGAGCAGCCGACTGATGGCCGCGCGCATCGGTGTGCGCGACACCTCGAAGCGCTCCGCGAGGCGGCGCTCCTCGATCACGTCGCCAGGTTCGATCTGGCGTGTCGTGACGAGTTCGAGCAAGGCCTGATAGGTCTGTTCGGACACGCTTTCGGTCGGCCGGCGCATCGGCCCGGCCGCGGCCTTGGCGACCACGGCGGCCGAACTGTCGGGAAGGGCTTCAAGGGCCATGGCTCGGGCGATTTCCTGGTTGTGTCTCGGGCGGTTATGCATTGTAGGAAGACACCGCTAATGCATGATCTGGCCGAGGAACGCGCGCGCACGCGGGCTTTTCGGGGCGCTGAAAAACGCTTCCGGCGCGGCCTCTTCCACGATGCGGCCCGCGTCCATGAACACCACGCGATCCGCCACCGTGCGCGCAAAACCCATCTCGTGCGTCACGCAGACCATGGTCATGCCCTCCTCGGCCAGCTTGACCATCACATCGAGCACTTCCTTGATCATCTCCGGATCGAGCGCCGAGGTCGGCTCGTCGAACAGCATCACCTTGGGCTTCATGCACAGGGCGCGTGCGATCGCCACGCGCTGCTGCTGGCCGCCCGACAGGTTCGCCGGATAGTCGTCCGCCTTGTGCGCGATGTGCACGCGGTCGAGGAAATAACGCGCGGTTTCCTCGGCCTCCCGCTTGGGCACGCCGCGGATCTGTACCGGGGCGATCATCAGGTTCTGCAGCACGGTGAGGTGCGGGAACAGGTTGAACTGCTGGAACACCATGCCGACCTCGCGCCGCACCACGTCGACATGGCGCGCGTTGTGGTCGAGTTCGGTGCCGTCGACGACGATGCGGCCCTTCTGGTGTTCCTCGAGCCGGTTGATGCAGCGGATCATGGTCGATTTGCCCGAGCCCGAAGGCCCGCAGACGACGATCCGCTCGCCGCGTCCGACCGTGAAGTCGATGTCCGTCAGCACCTGGAAGTCGCCATACCATTTGCTCACGCCGCTGAACTGGATCATGGGGGAGGTGTCTTGCTTGGCCATCATTTTTCTCCGATCTTGCGGCTCAGCCGGCCATCCAGCCGCCGTCGACGAGCAGGTTTTCGCCGGTGATGAAAGTGGCTTCGTCGGAAGCCAGGAACAACGCGGCGCTGGCCACGTCCTCGGGTGCGCCGAGCCGCCGGATGGGCGTGCGCGCGCGCGAATAGTCCAGCCACCGGGGCTCGACGGCGCGGCCGGTCTTGCCGGTGAGGATCTTGCCGGGCGCCACCGCGTTGCAGACGATGCCGTCGGACGCGTAATCGACCGCGATCTGCCGCGTGATGTAGACCACGCCCGACTTCGAGGTGCCATAGGCCACGTCCTCCGGGCAGGCCACCATGCCATGCTGCGAGGAGATGTTGACCAGTCGGCCGCGCACCCCCTGGGCACCTGGCAGCGGCTCCTGCCGCAGCATGGCGCGCACGCCCGCACGCGCCATGAGGAACACACTGGTGAGGTTCACCGCCATCACCCGGTTCCATTCCTCGAGCGTGGTTTCCGTGAGTGGCTTGCCGTTGCCGATGGCGGCGTTGTTGACCTGCACGTCGAGCCGGCCGTAGGTCTTTTCCGCCAGATCGACCGCGGCCTGCACCTGGGCCTCGTCCGCCACGTCGGTCTGCAGGAATTCGGCCTCGCAGCCCTGCACCCGCAGCAGGTCGATGGTGGGCACGCCGCCTTCGCGCACCGTGGTGGTGAGGTCGGCCAGCACCAGCCGTGCGCCTTCGGCCGCAAAGCGCAGCGCGATGGCCCTACCGATGCCGGAGGCGGCGCCGCTGATGAGGATGGATTTGCGTTCGAGTCGTTTCATGGGCTTGGATTCAGAGAGAGGCCTGCCAGGCGAGGTGGTCGCGCGCGGCGGCGTCCAGGGCGGTGGCGGGCGCCCAGCCAGTGTCGGCCTGCAGGCGCGCGATGGACAGGGCCGCGCGATCGACCGGCAGGTTGTAGCGCAGCGTGCCCTGTTCGCCGGGCGCGGCGAGGCGCCAGGACCAGCCGGGGTAAGACACGGCCAGCAACGCGCACCATTGCACGAGATCGCTCATCACCGCCCCCCCGACGTTGTAGATTGTGTGGCGCAGTTGGGTCGCATCAGCCAACGCGGCCAGCGCTTTTGCCGCATCGCGCGAATAGATCCAGTCCGCCCGCAGGCTGCGCGGCAGCACCACACCCTGCCCTGCCATCGCGGCGGCGAGCACCTGGGCATGCGGGCTGAGCGCGTCACGTACACCGGTGGCGTATTCCCACGGACCGTAGACGGGGCCGAGCCGCGCCACGCGCACGTCGAGCCGGTACAGCTCGGCCAGCCGCAGCGCGGCCTGCTCGGAGGCGAGCTTGCCGATGCCGTACAGCGCCGCCGGCGCGGGTGCCGAGCCCTCTTCTTCATAGGTTTCGCCGGCCGGCGGCTTGACGCCGTAGACCGCCACCGAACTCAGCACGAGGATGCGGCGGATGCCGCTGCGGCCGACGGCGCAGCGCTGGAGCAGGTTGGCCGTGCCGCCCACGTTCACGTCGAGCACGGCCATCGGATCTCGCGCCTCGCGGTCGGCGTCCGGCGTGACGGCGGCGCAGTGCACCACGCGGTCGATGTTGGCGGACTTCAGCGCCGCATCCACGTCGACCGGGCAGCGGATGTCGCCCAGCAGGATACTCAGGCTCTCGCGGCCCAGGCGCGCCAGCATGTCGGCGCGCGGCGCGGCGCGGTCGAACAGCACCACGGGCTCGCCGTCGGCCCGCAGCCGCTCGGCCAGAGCCAGGCCCACGAAGCCCGCACCGCCGGTGATCAGCGTGGTCATGTCAGTGCCGCCCGGCCGTCCGTAGGCACTGGAGCGCCCCCTCGGGGGGCAGCGACACAGGAAGTGAAAGGAAGTGAAGAGCGTGGGGGTGTCATGCTGCCTCCTAGCGCGAAACGATCATGCGGCGCTCGAGCCGCGCCACCCAGCGCGCCAGCGGCCACAGCAACACGAAGAACACCACGGCGGCCGCCATCAGCGGCGTCGGGTTGTAGGTCTGCTCCTGGGCCACGCGGGCCGAACGCAGCAGCTCGGGCAAGGCCACCATGGAGGCAATGGAGGTGGTCTTGATCAGCTCCAGCGAATTGCTGGCCAGCGGCGCGAGCACATTGCGGATCGCCTGCGGCAGCACGATCACCAGCACCAGGCGCAACGGCTTGAAGCCGAGCGCACGCGCGGCCTCGCGCTGGCCCTTGGGCACCGAATTGATGCCGGCGCGGAAGATCTCGCCGTAGTAGCCCGAGTTGTTGAGCACCAGTGCCAGCACCACGGCCGTGAAGCCGCTGAGCTTGAGGCCGAAGAACGGCAGGCCGAAGTAGATCAGCACCAGCAGCACGACCACCGGGAACGAGCGGAACAGGTCGATGTAGACCAGCAGCAGCGCGCGCAGCCAGCGGTGCTCGAAGCTGTACAGCACGGCGATGAGCAACCCGGTCAGGCAGGCCAGCGGCAGCGCCACGATGGCCAACAGGAAGGACAACTGCACGCCTTGCAGCAGCAGCGGCCAGATGGTCAGGAACGAATCCAGGTTGGCGAAGTTCTCTAAAAACAGATCCATCTCAGCGTCCCTTCGAACTCGCGTGCTCGATCCAGCGGCTGGCAACCACCAGCGGCAGGAACAGCACCAGGTAAAGCGCCGCGGCCAGGGTGAGCGGCGACGGGTTCGCCACCAGCGACATGAAGCTCTGCGCCTGGCCCAGCGTCTCGGGCAGCGACACGGCCGTGCCCAGCGCCGTGCCCTTGCTGATGGAGATGGCGCGGTTGGTCAGCATCGGGATCGCGAGGCGCCATGCCTGCGGCAGGATGATCTTGAACAGCATCCGCATCGGGCCGAAGCCGAGTGCCTTGGCGGCATCCCACTGGCCACGCGGCAGGGCCTGGATCGCCGACCAGAAGATCTCGCACGCAAAGGCCGACAGCACCGCGCCGAGCGCGATCACCGTGGTGACGAAAGGCGACAGCGTGAGCCCGATATAGGGCATGCCGAAGTACAGGAAGATGATGATCACCAACTGCGGCAGCGTGCGAAACAGATCGACCCAGGCCACGATCAGCAGGTCGAACACGCGTTTCTTCATGGAGCGCAGCACGGCCAGGCCCAGGCCCAGGGCCAGCCCGAACACGATCACCAGCACCGACACCAGCACGGTCAGGCCGAAGCCCTGCAGCACCGTCGGCCAGGCCTGCGCCATGACTGAAAGGTTCAGGAAGTTTTCAAGAAGCCTGTCCATGCGATGCCGTGCTCGTGGGGGATCGTTCGATTACTTGCAGACCGGCGCGGGCGCCGTCGGCACGTAGCCCTTGAAGTTGGGCGCACCGTAGCCGGGGTAGGTGGTGACCAGGGCCGAGCCGGCTTCCGGCACCGAGCCGTACCATTTTTCGTGCAGCTTGGCCACCGTGCCATCCATCTTCATGCACTTGAGCACGTCGTCGACCTTGTTGCGGTACTCCACGCTTTCCGGACGGAACGCATAACCGAAGTTGCGGCTGGCGCTGAAATCCTTGTAGGCCACCTTGATCGCCTTGTTCTTGCTCGCGGCATAGATCGTGGTCGGCACTTCATTGATGGTGGCGAAGGCGCGGTTGGTCAGCACGGCCTGCACGCTGTCGGGGAAGGTGTCGTAGCGCTGCACCTCGAAGCCGTAGGTGGCGGCATTCGCCGTGGCCCAGGTGTCGGACAGCGTGCCGCGGTTCACCGCCACGGCCTTGCCCTTCAGGTCATCGAAGCCCTTCATGTCGTTGGCGGCCTTCACCAGGAAGCCGTTGCCGGTGGACATGATGGGTTGCGTGAACACCATGCGTTCGGCGCGTTCGGCCGTGATGTTCAGCGGGTTCACGGTGAACTCGATGCGTTTGGCGAACAGGGCGGCGAACAGCGCCGAGAAGTTCACGTCCACGATCTCCACGCTCGGGCGCTTCAGGCGCTTGGCGACTTCGTTGATCAGGTCCACGCCGAAACCTTCGGGGCCGTTCACGCCGCGCACGATCCACGGCGCCACGCCGAAATCGCTGCCGACGACCAGCGGCTTGTCGCCCGGATGATCGGCTTCCTGGGCGTTGGCCAATGGCAATGTGGCGAGCAGGGCCAGCGCGACGCTGGAAAGAACGAATTTGCGAACGGAAGACGAGAAGGCCATGGCATTACTCCTGTGGAAGATGAAAGTTCGGGAAAGGGATTCGGATCAGTCGGCCGCGTGTTCGGCGTGCCAATGCCGCGCGATGTCGGCACGGCCGCAGACCCATACGTCCTGGTGTTGCTTCACGTGGTCGAGGAAACGCTCGAAGCCCGCGGCGCGGCCCGGGTGACCGGCCACACGCAGATGCAGGCCGACGGACATCATCTTGGGCGCGGTGCGGCCCTCGCGGTACAACATGTCGAAGCTGTCCCTTAGGTATTCGAAGAACTGCTGCCCGGTGCTCATGCCGCCGCGCATGAACTTCGCGTCGTTGTGGGCCAGGCTGTAGGGCACGACCAGATGCGGCTTTTCGTCCCGATGCAGCCAATAGGGAAGCTCGTCGTTGTAGGCGTCGGAGTCGTAGAGGAAACCGCCCTCCTCGCGGATCAGCCGGCGCGTGTTCAGGCCGGGGCCATAGCGGCAGTACCAGCCGAGCGGCCGGTTGCCGACGGTGCGGGTGATGCTCTCCACCGTGCGACGGATGCGCTCGCGTTCCTCGGCTTCACTGAGCAACTGGTGCCGCTCCCAACGCCAGCCGTGCGCGCAGACGTCGTATTGCAGATCGCGGATGGCGGCGCACACCTCGGGATTGCGCTCCAGCGCGAGGGCGCAGCCAAAGACCGTGGCCGTCAGACTTCGCTGGGCCAGCAAGCGGGTGAGGCGCCAGAAACCGACCCGGCTGCCGTATTCGAACATCGACTCCGCCGCCAGATCGCGCCCGTCGAACGCGCCGGCACCGCCTTCGGTCAGACCGGATTCGCTGGCCGCGTCGCCATCGGGCACGGCAGGCTCGGAGCCTTCCTCGTAGTTGATGCAGATATTGAGTGCCAGGCGCGCGTCGCCGGGCCAACGCGGGTGCGGAGGATGCGCGCCGTATCCGGCGAAATCGCGGGGGTGCAGATCAGGCATTGCGGTTCTCCCTGGCCAGAAGCAGGACCGGCGCACGCATGGGCACGAAGATGTCGTCGCCGCCGCTGGCCGTAAAACTCATGCACACCACGAACTTGGCGGGTGCCTGCAGCACCGTGAGGCCGTGGTGCCAGACATTGCGCGCATAGGTCACGCCCTGGTCGGGCGCTGCCTCGAAGGCCCGCAGGGTGGCCAGGTCGGGCTCGCCGTCGGCATCGGCGTGGCACACCACCACCAGGAAGCCGCAGCCATTGACCGGCAGGAAGGTCTGGGTGGAAAACGGATGGCGCTCCAGGGCCTTGAGTTCCAGCGGCAACTGCACCGCCTGGGTGACGGTGGCCACCCAGAGCCTCGGCTCCACCGCCTCGGACGTGCGATCGAAGGCGGTGGACACCTGGTTGCGCCGTGCACTGCTGGCCAGGGACACGACCTCGCCGAACGGCCGGAAGGCTTCCGGCGTCAGCGGCTCGATCGGCAGTGGAATGGGAGATGGGGGCATCAGCGATCCGGCAAAAAGGGTGGGAACAGGCAAACCAGAAGCATGCCAGTGGTATCCCACTCGTATAAGCACAGACCGTACCAGGCCGCATCGCCGTTTTTCCACCGTTCCGAGGAGGTATCGCCCCAAAAAGAAACGGGCCGCGCACCAGTAGGATGCCCAGCCCGTACGCGAATGCCCGTTCTGCGTTTCTGCGCTAAGGACGATCTCCGCGCAGCAGCCGGGCTTCGATTTCGCCAAGGACGGGCAGCAGCTCGGCCACGGAATCGATCACGTAGTGCGCGCCCGAGGCCTTGAGCTTGGCCGTCGCGCTTTCCCGCAAGGCCTGCTGCTGTGCTGGGCCCAGCGTCTGCCACTCGGCCAGCGGCAGGCCGACCGCGTTGCCGCTGACCGCCAGGCCGACGGTCCAGGTGCCGGCGTTCAAGCCCTCCTCGATGCCCACGCCGGTGTCGTCCACCTTCACCACCGTGCACGGCGGCCAGACGCCGAGGTCGGCGAAGGTCCGGTACATCATCAGCGGCGAAGGCCGGCCGGCGGCGAGGTCGCCGGCGCAGACCAGGTTGTCGGGCAGATAGCCGCCGCGGGCGGCGATCGGCGTCACGATGTCCATGATCGGTCGGTTGTAGCCGGTGGTGGAGCCGATCTTCAGGCCGCGCGCGCGCAGCGTGTTCACCACCTCGATCGCGCCGGGAATGAAATCGGCGAAATCGGCGACGACGGCGGCGTTCATCGGCGTGAACACTTCATACAGGTGGTCCACGTCGGCATCGGTGAACGGTTGGCCGTGCACCTCGGCCCACTGCGCGGCGATGCGGGGCAGTTGGCCAAGTGCCTGGATGTGGTCCCACTTGGCCATGCCCATCGGGCCGCGGGCCTCGTCGATGGTGAGTTGCACGCCGAATTGCTCGAACAGCCGCACGAAGGCGCCCATCGGCGCGCAGGAGCCGAAATCGATGATGGTGCCGGCCCAGTCGAAGACGACGGCGGCGAGTCGGGGGTTGGAAGCGTTTGTCATGTTGTTACCAGGCGCTGAAGACATCTTCGGCAATGCCGAATGCGGTGCTGGCACCGGTACCGCTGGTCACGAGCACCAGGCGCGTGGCCTCGTCGGGCCGGTCGATCAGGCAGTCGGTGCTGGCCGAAGAGGGATAGGTGCCGACCCAACGCTCCGTGACATGCGCCTGCTTGAGCCTGAGGGTGTGCCGCAGGTGCTGCAGGATCAACTCGTCCACGCGCTGGTCGGCGAAAGGTTCGAGCACCGGGCCATAGTGGTGCGAATCACCCACCACCAGCGAGCCGTCGGCGCTCTGCACCACGATGAGGTGGATGCCGTGGGCCAGCGACTCGCCCTCCTCCGCTTCCAACTGCGTACGTAGCGCACCCGCAGTGCGTAGCTTGCTATAACCATGATAGCGCACCAGACTCAGGTCCATCATCACCGAGCCGGGCAGTTCAAAGCCGGGCTCGGGTTGCACGCGCAGCATCTGCAGCTGGCACAGGCGCAGCTCGTGCGGCGAGAGGCGTTCGGCGAACAGCCCGTTCAGGTCGGTGTTGGTGCAGACGGCCACGCGCTCGGCATGCAGCACGGCGCGCGAGGTGCGTACCTTGGGCGTGGCCACCTCCAGCACGGCCTCGCTGAAGCGGAAGGTGACGCCCAGGGCCTCGGTGAGCCAGCGTGTGAGCTGGCCGATGGCGGTGCGCGACTCGACGCGCATCTCGTGCGGACTGTAGAGCACGCCTTGCGCACCCTGCAGTTGCAGCGCGGGCGCACGGCTCGCGGCATCGCCCACGTCGAGCAATGCGCAGCCTTCGGCCATCGGCGTCGCCATGAATTCCTCGAGCACGGCCAGCGCCTTGGGCCGGAAGGCCGTGAGCCAAAGGCCGTGGTGCACCGCGGCGATGCCGGCCTTGGGCGCGACATCGCCCCAGACCTCGCGCGCACGCCGGGCACGGCGCCAGGTGTCGCCGGCGCCCTGCCCGGTCACGGTGATGAAGCCGAAGTTGCGGATGGAGGCACCGACGCAGGCCGCGTCGCGCTCTACCACGCAGACCTTGAGGCCGCGGCTGGCGGCGGTGTAGGCATGGGCCAGGCCGACGATGCCGGCACCGACCACGATGAGATCGAAATGTTGAGGGTTCTGCATGACTGGAATGACCAAGAAAAATTAGCGCGGCAGCCGCAGCACGGGCCAGCCACGGGCAATGGCCTCGTTTTCGAGCTTGGCATCCGGGTCGACCACCACCGGCTGGCCGACGGCCATCAGCAGCGGCAGGTCGTTGATCGAATCGCTGTGGAAGCTCGCGCGCGGCAAGGCCGCATCGGCTGCCAGATCGCGACCTTCGAGCCAGGCCTTGAGCCGCGACACCTTGCCTTCGCGCATGTTCAGCGTGCCGGTGGTGGCACCCGCGAAACACCCGTCGTCGCGCAGCCGCAGCTCCGTGGCGATCAGGTGCTCGAAGCCGAGTTCGGCTGCGGTGAGTTCCACCAGGAAGCGGCTGGTGGCCGTGGTCAACACCAGCAGGTCGCCGCGCGCGCGGTACTGCTGCACCAGCGCCACGGCCGAGGCCGGGATGCGCGGGCGGATCACCTCGGCCATGAAGGCCTCGCGCAACGGCTGCCATTCGGCCGGCGTCCGGCCGACCAGCGTGCTGGCGAAGAATTCGCAGAATTCGCCCGGCGCGGCCTCTCCTGCGTGGTAGCGCCGGTCCATCTCGGCATTGCGCACGGCGAAGTCGGCGCCGGCCAGCCCGCGCGCCACGAGGAACTCCCCCCACAACACCTCGGAATCGCCGGTGAGCAAGGTGTTGTCGAGGTCGAACAGCGCAAGGCGCGGCAAGGTGGCGGTGGAGGAATGCATCGTGCTCATCGGGACGGGTTGCGCCAGCGTTGCGTGCGCCGTTCGACGAACTTGCCCAGCGCCATGTAGAGCAGCGTCACGACCAGGGAGGTACCGGCGATCAACACCGCCATGGCCGCGGCCGGGCCGGTGTCGCCGGCTTCGTCGAGGTTCAGGATGGCCACCGAGGCCAGCTTGGTGTCGGGCGAATACAGGAACACCACGGCCGAGATCGTGGTCATGGCGTTGATGAAGAAGTAGCGCGACACGTCGAGCAGCGTGGGCAGGCAGATCGGCAGCGTGACCCGCCAGAAGGTCTTGTAGAACGGGACCTTCAGCGAGGCCGACACCGATTCGAACTCCGGGTCGATGGCCTTGAGCGCGGTGACCATGGTCAGGTGACCGGTGGTGTAGAAGTGGATGATGGTGCAAAGCACCAGGATCGCCAGGGTCTGGTACATACCGTTGAGCGGATTGGCCGGCGCGTTGAAGAAGAAGATGTAGCCCAGGCCCAGCACCAGGCCGGGCACGGCCATCGGCAACATGGCCATCAGGCGGATCAGCGGCCGCACCCCGGCCAGGCCATGCGTCTTCTCCAGCAGATAGGCGCCGATGAACACCACTACCGTGCCGATCACCGCGGTGCAGGCCGCGAGTTTCAGGCTGTTGACCATGGCCGCGCCGAGTTCCGCATCGACCAGACCCGACACGTAGTGCGCAAGGCTCGGCGTGAGGTTGTAGGGCCACATCCTGGCGAACGAAGCGAACACCGCCATGCCGAACATGGCCAGCATCAGCGCCACGATGACGAGGCAATAGGCCGTCATTCCGGCATCGAAGCGGCGCGAGGGCCGGGGTTGCAGGGCCACGGCGCGGGCCGACAGGGCCGACACCTGCCGGCGCTGCACGAAGTAGTCGATGGCGAAGGTGAGTGCCGCCGGCGTCAGCAGGAACAGCGCCACCACCGCGCCGCGCTGGAAGTCCTGCTGGCCGATCACGAGCTTGAACACGTCGGTGGCCAGCACATTGAAGTTGCCCCCAACCACCTTGGGAATGCCGAAGTCCGTCATCACCAGGGTGAAGCTCACCAGGGCGGCCGAAATCAGCCCGTATTTCGCACCGGGCAGCGTGATGGTGAAGAACTTGCGCAGTGTGCTTGTGCCCAGCGCGTCGGCGGCTTCGTAGAGCCGCGCGTCGGCCAGCGTGAGTGCGGTGACCAGGATCATCAGCACATGCGGGAAGACCGCGAAGCATTCGGCCAGCACAATGCCGGAAGCACCATAGATGCCGTCGAAGCCCAGGCCCAGCCACAGCGACTTGGCCATGCCCTGGTTGCCGAACCAGTAGATCAGCGAGATGGCGGACAGCAGCGAGGGCGCCAGCAGCGGCAGCAGCGTGACCGTGCGAAACAGCGGCTTGAAGGGCATGCAGCTGCGCGTGAGCGCATAGGCGAAGGTGAAGGCCAGCGGCACCACGATGGCCGTCGTCAACAGCGAGACCCAGGTGCTGTGCCACAGGCTTTGCAGCAGCGCGGGCGAGGCCAGGTAGGCGGCGAAGGCGCTGTGGCCTGCCGCGCCTTCGGGCGCCTCCAGCGCCTTGGACAGGATGGCCAGCAGCGGCGCCACCAGGCCGATCGCCAACAGCGCCACCGTGCCGAGCAGCGCCCGGTTGGCCAGCCGGTCGACCCAGTGCACGCGCTGCTTCAGCGCCGGCGCAACGACGGCGGGGGCGGCCGTGGCGGAAGGCCCGGCGTGGGTCGCGGCGGCCAAGCTCATGCGGCCACCGGAAACACGCGCAACCGATCGGCACGCAGGGCGAACGACACCGCGGCGCCTTCGGCCACCCCGAATTCGTCCATCTGGTTCAGCGAATACTGCAGTTGCACGGGCTGACCGGGCAAGCCGTCGACGTCGACCTCGGCCAGGCAATTGCCGCCGAGGAACTCGATGTGGCGCACCGTGCCCGAGCAGCGCATCGGGTCGTCCTCGCGCAGCGGGCCGATCACCCGGTCTTCGGGCCGCAGGTACAAGGCCACCTCTCGGCCGGGCCGGAAGTCGGCGCCACCGGCCGGCGGGCACCGCAGCCTCTTGTCGCCGCAGCGGAACCAGTGATCGCCCTCGGCGACCGCGCTCAACCGGTTCACCTTGCCCACGAAATCGGCGACGAAGGGGGAAGCCGGCTCGCGGTACACCTCGAGCGGCGTGCCGACCTGCTCGATGACGCCGTGGTTCATCACCACGATGCGGTCGGCCACCGACAAGGCCTCCTCCTGGTCGTGCGTGACCATGATGGTGGTCACCCCAAGCTCGCGCTGCAGCGCGCGGATCTCGTTGCGCAGGTGCACGCGCACGATCGCGTCCAGCGCGGACAGCGGTTCATCGAGCAGCAGCAGGCCGGGCGACGTAGCCAGCGCCCGCGCCAGCGCGATGCGCTGCTGCTGCCCACCGGAGAGCTGCGCCGGGTACTTGACGCCGCTGCCCGGCAGGCCGACGAGCTTCAACAGCTCCTCGACACGGGCCGCGATTTCCGCCCTGGGCCGCTTGCGGTTCACCAGCCCATAGGCCACGTTCTGCGCCACGGTGAGATTGGGGAACAGCGCGTAGGACTGGAACATGATGCCGTAGTCGCGCCCGGCGGGCGGCTCGACCGAGATGTCGCGCCCGGCCTGCACGATGCGCCCGGCCGTCTGGGTCTCCAGGCCGGCGACGATGCGCAGCAGCGTGGTCTTGCCGCAGCCCGAGGGGCCGAGGAAACACACGAACTCGCCGCGCCGGATCGACAGCTCGATGTTCTCCAGCGCGGTGAAGCTGCCGAAGCTTTTCCGAATGCCCGACAGCTGCAGGTACCCGTCGGCCTGGGAATCGGGTGGGGCAATCCTGACCATGGCAGCGTCCGAGCCTTACTTCTTCTCGGACTTGGCGTCGTACCGCTTGGACCATTCGGCCAGCGTTTCGGCACGGCTCGCGGCGGCCTTGTCGAAGTCGAGCTTGATCAGGCGCGACTCGTAGTCGTCGGGAATGTTGGCCAGCTTGGGCGCGACGCCAGGCATGGCGGTGATGGCGAAGCCCTTGCCGTAGAGGATCATCGCGTCTTTCGACGAAGCGAAGTCGGCCAGCTTCTTGGCGGCTTCGAACTTCTTGGTGTCCTTGTAGATGGCGAAGCCTTCCAGGTCCCAGCCCAGGCCTTCCTTCGGGAACACCAGCTCGATCGGCGCGCCCTTGGTCTTGTTCACGTGGGCGCGGTATTCGAACGAGATGCCGGCCACGTATTCACCGGCGGAGGCCATGGTGCAGGGCTTGGAGCCGGAATGCGTGTACTGGCCAATGTTCTCGTGCAGCGCGTCCATGAACTTCCAGCCACCGCCACTCCTACCCCCTTTTTCCGCGTTGTCGCCCCACAGCTGCAGCCAGGACACGACGTCGAGGTAGCCCGTGCCGGACGACGCCGGATTCGGCATCACCACCTGGCCCTTGTAGATGGGGTTCGTCAGGTCTTTCCAGCTGGTGGGAACCGGCAGGTTCTTCTTCTTGGCTTCGATGGTGTTGAAACACACCACGGCACCGAACACGTCCATGCCCCACCAGGCCGGCGGGCTCGCCTTGTCGCGGTACTGCGGCATGATGCCGTCCAGGTTCAGCGGCGCATACGGCTGCAGCATGCCTTCCTTCTTGAACAATGCCAGGCTGGTGGCGGCCACGCCCCAGATCGCATCGGCCTGCGGGTTGGCTTTTTCGGCCAGCAGCTTGGCGGTGATGACGCCGGTGGAGTCACGCACCCACTTGATTTCCACGTTTGGCTCGACCTTGTTGAAGGCTTCCTGATAAGCCTTGAGCTGATCCGTCTCAAGCGCGGTGTAGACCGTGAGCTGCGTCTTCTGTGCATAAGCCGCGCCGACGGCACCGACCAGACCGAAGACACCGGTCAACATGGGTTTCCAGAATTTCATGGGAAGGTTCCTCGTGCAAAAAAGGCAGACTGTGATCAAGACCTATGTCATCCTGATGACATCCGGCGCTTGCAAAATCAATGCCAATATTCACCACTCTGTATTTCACAGTTTGTAAATCGTAGACAATCTCCAATAGACCGACTACGATTCAGCCCATGGCCACGACGATGCACGACCCGAAGACCGAGGCACCCAGGAGTGCAAGCCACTCCGCGATCGCACTGCTTCAGCGCAGTTCGCTCGCGAGTTTGGTGCAGACCGAGATCGAACGCCTGATTCTGGACGGCGAATTGGCCTCTGGCGCCAAGCTCACCGAATCCACCCTCGCCGACCGGCTCGGCGTTTCGCGCGGCCCGGTGCGCGAGGCCTTCCGCATGCTCGAGGAAGCCGGCCTGGTGCGCACCGAAAAGAACCGCGGCGTGTTCGTGCGCGACGTGCCGATCGAGGAGGCCCTCGAGATCTTCGAGCTGCGCGCGGCGATGGACCAATACGTCGGTCGCAAGCTCGCGCAGACCATCAGCCCGGCCGAAGTCAAGTCGTTGCGCCAGTTCGTCGAATCCATGGAACAGGCCGCCAAGGCTGGCGATGCCCAGGCCTACCACCGGCTCAACCTCGACTTCCATGACCGGCTGCTTGCCCTTACCGGCAATGCCAAGTTCACCGCCACCTACCGCAAGCTGGTCAACGAGCTTTCGCTGTTTCGCCGGCAGAACCTCACCGGGGAATCGATGACCGTGTATTCGCGCGAACACCGCCAGATCGTCAAGGCGATCGCCGCGCGCGACGCCGATGCCGCGGGCCTGGCGATGTTCCAGCACGTCATGAACAGCCGGGAGCGCACGCTGCAGAACCATCGGCAGCGTCAGGCCGCGGGCCGCCCCGCGAATGCGGCCAGTTCCACGTCACTTGAAAACACCCACGCCTGAGCCCATGCCCCTGAGCCTGACCGACATCGAGTCCCTGTTCCTGCGCCATGGCCACAGCCAGTACAGCGGCGAACCCGTGACCCAGCTGCAGCATGCGCTGCAGACCGCGTTGCTGGCCGAGCAGGGCGGTGCCGACGACGAACTCGTCACCGCCGCCCTGCTGCACGACCTGGGCCATCTGCTGGCCGACCGGGGCGAAACGCCGACCCTGCGCGGCGTCGACGACCTGCACCAGTTTGTCGCCGTGCCCTTCCTGCGTGGCGTGTTCGGCCAGCGGCTCATCGATGCCGTGCAATGGCACGTGGATGCAAAGCGTTACCTGTGCGCCACCCGGCCCGGTTACCTGGAGGCCCTGTCGGCCGACTCCCGGCGCAGCCTGGCGCTGCAGGGCGGCGTGTTCTCGCCCGAGCAGGCCCAGGCCTTCATCGCCCGGCCGCACGCGCAGGACGCCGTGCAGTTGCGGCTCTGGGACGACCTGGCCAAGGAAGAGGCGCTGCCCACACCCGCCTTGTCGCACTATCTGGCCCGCGCCGAGCGCTGCGTCCTCGGTGGCTGAGCCGATCCTGGGACTCACCGGCCCCGTCGTGGCGGCAGTGCTGCTCGGCGCGGTGCTGCACGCGTCCTGGAACGCACTCATCAAGTCCGGCCGGGACAAGCAGCTCGACACCGCGCTGATCCACAGCATCGGCGTTGTCTTCGCCCTGCCCCTGGTGTTCTACACCGGCCTGCCCGATCCCGCCGCCTGGCCGTACATCGGGCTCACCACCGTCATCCATCTGGGCTACTACATCGCGCTGGCCGGCGCCTACAAGCACGGCGACCTCGGGCTCACCTATCCGGTGATGCGCGGCACCGCGCCGCTGCTGGTGGCCATGGCGAGCTTCACCTTCATCGGCGAAGGCATCTCGTTCGCGGCATGGCTTGGCGTGGCTGCCATCTGCGCCGGCGTGCTCACGCTGGGCCTGTCCCGCAACGCCCTGCACGTCGTCCATGGCGATGAAGCGAGGCGCCGCAAGGCCTTGCGGTTCGCACTTACCAACGCCTGCATCATCGCCATCTACACGGTGGTCGACGGCCTGGGCGTACGCGCCTCGGGCAACGCCACGGCCTACGTGGCCGCGCTGTTCCTGCTCGACGGCATCCCCTACATGATGCTCGTCATGTGGCAGCGTGGCGCGGGCCGGCGGGCGGCCCTTCGCTACATGGCCGGCCGCTGGAAGATCGCCACCGTCGGCACGATGGCCTCGATCGGCAGCTACGGCATCGCGCTGTGGGCCATGACGCGCGCGCCCGTGGCCTCGGTGGCCGCGCTGCGCGAAACCTCGGTGCTGTTCGCGGCGCTGATCGGCGCGGCGTTCCTTGGCGAACGCTTCGGCTGGCAACGCGCGGCCGGCACACTGGTCATCCTGGCCGGTGTGATGCTGCTTCGTTTCGGGTAGCGCGCGAAACGCCAAGTCATCGCGCGTTGATTCGCGCTGATTCCGGCCGTCTGCGGCCTCGCCGTGGATGGTGCTTGAAACCTGGTGCGCGCTCCCTAGAATCAACGCAGCGGGACCAGCGGAGATGCACCATGCCACACCTCGAGACCCTGATTTTCGGACGACGTGGCGTGCTGCAGTGGATGGCGCTTGCCGCCCTGGTGCCGGCGCGGGCCGGTGCCGAAGCCCCGGCTCTGCTGCTCGCCAACGTCTACCGGCAGGGCATGCCGCTGGCCGACTACTGGGTCAGCGAGAAATACGATGGCGTGCGCGGCTACTGGGACGGCCGGCAACTGCGCACGCGCGGCGGTGAACACGTCGCCGCGCCCGGCTGGTTCACGGCGGATTGGCCCGCGGTGCCGATGGATGGCGAACTCTGGGCCGGCCATGGCGCGTTCGCTCAGGCCGTGTCCACCGTGCGCCAGCAGATCCCGGCAGATGCGACCTGGCGCCGTATGGCTTTCATGGTGTTCGACCTGCCGGCGCATGGCGGCACTTTCGACGAACGCCTGACCGCCCTCGACAAGCTCGTGATGCGAATGAACCGGCCCTGGGTGCGCGCGGTGGCGCAGACCAGGGTCGCCAGCCATGCCGCGCTGATGGCTTTGATGCGCAAGACGGTCGGTGCCGGCGGCGAGGGCCTGGTGCTGCACCGAGGTGCCTCGCTCTACCGGGGAACGCGCAGCGACGACCTGGTCAAGCTCAAGCCCTTCGACGACGCCGAGGCCCGTGTCGTCGCCCACCTACCGGGCAAGGGCCGGTACGAAGGTGCCATGGGCGCGCTGCTGGTGGAAACCCCGCAGGGGCAGCGCTTCAGGCTCGGCACCGGTTTCAGCGCGGCGCAGCGGCGCGATCCACCCGCCATCGGCAGCTGGATCACCTACCGCTTCAGGGACGTCAACCCCAGCGGCGTGCCGCGTTTCGCGAGCTTCCTGCGAACGCGCGAGGACCTGCCACCCTGAGCGGCCTTGCGCACGGTTCACAGTTGCGTCACGATCTTTCGGCTGCGCGCCAACACAATTCATTCCATCGACACACCGGCACTTCGCCGGGTGACACCGGCTCAAACCAAGGAATGAAGACCATGACGATCAGCAAAACCATCGCCGCCTCCGCCGTTGCACTGGGCCTCGGACTGGCCGGCATCAGCGCCCAGGCTGCGGGCAACATGTCCGGCACGCTGAACGCGCAAATGGTCCTGCAGGCCGGCTGTTCCATCAGCGGCGCAGCCAGCGCCGGCAACTCCGGCGTGAACTTCGGCACGCTGGACTTCGGCTCACAACCCAGCACCTTCACCGGGGTGCTGACCGCCACCGCCACCGGCGGCGCGGGCGGCGCGGGAGCCACCCAGATCACCTGCTCGCCGGACGTGACGGCCATCACCGTGTCGGTGAGCGGCGGCAACAACCCCGGCCAGGGCAGCGGTGTCGGCACGGGCTCGCGGGCGCTGAAGTTTGGCACCAGCTACCTGCCCTACGAGGTCTACAGCGACGCAGGTCTGACCACCGCCTTCCCGGTCAATGCCACCGCCATCGGGGTGCCCCTGCCCGGCACCGGCGCGGCAGTCAACCTGCCGGTGTATGGCCGCATCAACAAGACCAGCCTCAATGCCATGCCCGCCGGCAGCTATGTCGACGTACTGCAGGTCACGCTGACCTGGTGACCGCGCTTCTGTGGGCGCCAGAAAGACCCCACATGCGTGTTACTTCCAGTTTCCGACTCGGGAAAACTGTGGCAAAGTTCCGCGCGAGTTGCTTCCAAAACAATAGCAGGAGGAGACGATGCACCGTTGGTTTGTGCGCGCGGGACTGGTGCCTCTTCTCACGGCAGGGGTGGCCTCCGCGCCGGTGATGGCGGCCACGCCGATTCCCACCACCGCGACCTTTGCCGTCAACGCCACGGTACAGTCCGGCTGCCTGGTGGTCGGCAGTCCCACCCAGTCCAGCGGCGTCAGTTTCGGCATGCTGGATTTCGGCACCCAGTCTGCGGTCGCCGGCACGGTGAGCACGGCTTCGCTCAGCGCCAGCGGCGGCAGCATGGCCTTGGTGCAATGCACACCGGGTGCCGCCGTCTCGGTCACGCTCGATGGCGGGCTCAACGCGCTCGGTGCGCAACGACGCCTGCGGATGGGCAACAACTACCTGCCCTACCAGCTCTATCTGTCCGCGGCGATGACCACCACCTACCACCCCGGCGTGGCCGTGCCGATCGCCACCGGCTCAGCCGCGATGAGCCTTCCGGTCTATGGCGTCGCCACGCCCCCCCGCTCGGGCCTGCCCGCCGGCCAGTACAGCGACACGGTGCAGGTGGTCTTCAGTTGGTGATGCCCATGAAAGGAGCCCCACGCATGAACCGTATCCCTGGTGGCTTGCACCGCGGGCTCGTCTTGACCGGCTTCGTCTTCGCGTTGCTGCAGGCCGCGCTGATGCAGCACACCGCTCACGCGGCCAGCTCGGTGATGATCTGGCCGGTGGATCCGGTGATCGAGGAAGACCAGCGCGCCACCGCGCTGTGGCTCGAAAACCGTGGCACCGAACCGGTTTCGCTGCAGGTGCGCGTCTTCGGCTGGGGCCAGTCCGGCGGACAGGAAAACTTCGTGAACCAGGAGCAGCTCATCGCCAGCCCGCCCCTGGCCGTGATTCCGCCTGGGCAGCGCCAGTTGATCCGCTTGATGAACACCGTGCCCGTCCCCGACGGCAAGGAGATCGCCTACCGCGTGCTCGTCGACGAACTGCCCGACAGCGATGGCGGCACAGGCAGGCCGGCGGATCCCGCCAACAGTGCCATCGGCGTGAAGCTGCAGATCCGGTATTCGATCCCGCTGTTCGTGAACGGCAAGGGCCTGTGGACCAAAGCCGTACCCGGCAAGCCGCGCGACCCGGCCACCCAGGCGGTCCCGGTGTTGGCCTGGCGCACCGTGCGAGAAGGCGGCGAACTGTTTCTGGCCGTGCGCAACAGCGGCGCCGCCCATGCGCGGCTCACGGGCGTGCAGTGGGTCGGCACGAATCCCGCCGTGTCCGGCGCCGCGGTGGTCATCAATCCCGGCCTGTTGGGTTATGTGCTCGCCGATTCGGAGATGCGCTGGCCGCTCACCGCGCCGCCGCCGATGGGCCATGTGCCCGAGGCCAGGGTCAATGGTGGCGAGACGCCGCAGAAATTGCGCCCGCAGTAGCCCGATTGGCCATCGACCTTTGGCTGAAGCTCAACCGCACCGTGCCGCATGGACACCTCTCTTTTGCTCGTTCCCGGTACACGGGAACGCGCGCCGGGCCTGGCGCGGTGGCGCTGCCGGCCTCGGTACTGGCCGCCTTGCTGGCGACCCAGCCGCCGCTGCGCGCGCAACCGCTCCCCCCTCCGCCAAGCCGCGGCGCGCCGCTGCAGACCGTGCTGTTCCTGGAACTCGTGGTGAACGAGCGCGCCAGCGGCCAGATCGTGCAGGTGCTGCTGCGGGGCGGACACTATTACGTCGGCGCCGCGGCGCTGCAGGCGCTCGGCGTGCGTACCGGCACGGCGCCGGAGGCCGACGTCGCCGTGGACCAGATTGCCGGCGTGACGATGGTCTACGACAGCATCGGCCAGCGGCTCAGGATCACGGTGCCGCCGGATTGGCTGCCCGCGCAGACGCTCGGGGCGGACGAGCTGCAAAGGCCGTTCACCGCCATGAGCAGCACCGGCGCACTGCTCAACTACGACCTTTACGCCAATCGCGCCGACCACGGCGCGGCGCAGACGTCGCTGCTGACCGAGCAGCGGGTCTTCGGTCCTTGGGGCTCGCTCTCCAACACCGGCGTGTACCGCCATGCGTCGCGAGGCGACGAACAGGGCTACCTGCGCTACGACACGCGCTTCACGCATGCGGACACCGATCGCGTGCGCAGCACCACCGCGGGCGACCTGATCGCCGCGCCGCTGTCCTGGGGCAGCGCGGTACGCCTGGGAGGACTGCAGGTCGCACGCAACTTCGGGGTCCGGCCGGACCTGGTCACCTACCCGCTGCCGCGCTTCTCGGGCCAGGCCGCCGTGCCTTCTGCGGTGGACCTGTTCATCAACGGCTACAGGGCCGGCAGCGAATCGGTCGAGCCCGGCCCGTTCACGCTGAACACCGTGCCCTATATCAATGGCGCCGGCGAAGCGTCGGTCGTCACCACCGACGCGCTGGGCCGGCAGGTGGTCACCACGGTGCCGTTCTACGTCGCCAACACGCTCCTCAAGAAAGGGATCGACGATTACAGCCTGTCGCTGGGCGCGCTGCGGCGCAGCTACGGCCGAAAGAATTTCGACTACGGCCCGCCAGCCACCAGCGGTGCTTACCGCTTCGGCTTCAGCGATGCGCTCACGCTCGAAGGTCGGGCCGAGGCCGCACCATCGCTGGCCGTGGTCGGCGCCGGCGCGCTTCGGGCGCTGGGCGCCGCCGGGGTGCTGAACGCGGCCCTGAGCCGCAGCCAGATGCACGGCGCATCGGGCAGCCGGCTCAATCTGGGTTACCAGTACAACGGCCGCCATTTCGGGTTCGGCGCGCAGCACACGGCCCGCAGTGGCGCCTATGCCGACCTCACCAACTACGACACCGCCGGCCTGCGATTGAGCCGCCACAGCAGCCAGGTCAACACCAGCTTCTCGATGGGCGACGCGGGGGCGATCGCCGCTGGTTACTTCGATGTACAGGGCGCGGACCGGCAACGCACGCGGCTTGTCAGCATGTCGTACAGCAAGCCTGTGGGACGTCAGGCCTTTTTCTCGGTCAACCTCAACAAGGCCGTCGGCCAGCGCGACCTGAGCCTGCAGTTCCAGCTGACCTTCGCGCTCGACGACCGCAGCATGGTCAGCCTCACCACGGTGCGCGACCGCGACAATACGACTGCGCAGGTCAATTACAGCCGCACGCCGCCCACCGATGGCGGATTCGGATGGAACCTGGCGTACGCGAACAACGGCAGCAGCGGCAACTACAGCCAGGCCAGCGGGACCTGGCGGACCGCGGTCACGCAACTGCACGCCGGCGCGTACGCCCAGGGACGGGCCAGCGCGACCTGGTTCGGCGCAAATGGCTCGGTGGTGCTCATGGACGGCCGTGTCTTCCCCGCCAACCGCATCAACGACGCCTTCGTGCTGGTCTCCACCAACGGCGTGCCGAACGTGCCGATCCGCTACGAGAACCAGGTCATCGGCCGCACCGATGCAGCCGGCCACATGCTGGTTCCGGGCGTGCCGGGCTTCTATCCGGCGCGGATCGACGTCGACGTGCTCGAACTGCCCGACCACATGCAGATCGTGCAATCGTCCCAGCGTCTCACCGTGCGCTCGGGCAGTGGCGCGCTGCTGCGCTTCGACATCCAGAAAACGCTGGCTGCGCGCATCACACTGGTCGACGGCCAGGGGCGGCCCTTGCCGGTAGGCTGGCAGGTGCAGCATGTGCAGAGCGGGCAGAACGCCGTGGTGGGCTGGGATGGCCTGGTGTATTTCGAGGGCTTGAAGGCACACAATGAACTGCTGGTGCGCGGCCCGGGCAACATCGCCTGCCGCGTGAATTTCCCGATCGTGGCGGACCAGCCGCAAGTGCTGCGCATCGGCCCGCTGACCTGTCGGCCGGACGCCGTTGCGCAGACGGCACTGGCCGATTTCAAACGCCTGCCGGGCGCACTGCCCATTTGGCGTCACTGAGACAGACACATGCTGCACCAGATCACCCACGGCGCGCGCGCCCTGCTCTGCTGGCTGGCCCTTGGCGGACTGGCGCCGGCCGCATTGGCTTGCACCATGAACGAAACCGGGGGCAATCTCGGCTCGGTCACCACATTCCGCGTCAAGAGCGGCGCCGCGATCACCAGTTCGGCCAACTTCGCCGCCGGTTGCTCCGGCGTCGTGCTGTCGGCCTTGGGAACACCCGCCATCACGGCGACGATCCAGCCGTCGGTGACGGGTCTCACGCTCAAGAACGGCGCCAACGCCATCCCCTACCAGGTCTACAGCAATGCGGGCATGAGCACGAGCTACACCGGTGGGCTGGTGGTGGTCAATCTTTCGGGCACGAACCTGCTCACCGTGCTGGGCGGCAGCGGGCTCAACGTGCCGATCTTCATCAGCACCGCGCCGGGCGCCAACGTGCCCGCCGGCACCTACACCGACACGCTGCAGGTCACCTGGAACTACCAGAACATCTGCGAAGGCCTGCTGGGCGTGCTCGGGGCCTGCGTCGGCGTTTCGACCAACGCGTCCGTGACGCGCTCCTTGCTGGTGACCCTGACGGTGAGCAACGACTGCACCATCACGGCGCCGCCGGTGAGCTTCGGCAGCGCGCCGCTGGTGAGCGGCTTTCCCACCGTGTCGCAGAACATCTCGCTCCTGTGCTCCAAGAACATGACCTACACGGTCGGCCTCAGCGCGGGTAACAACTTCGCCAGCGGACGCCGCCAGATGGCCAGCGGCAGCAACCGCCTGTCCTACGACATCTACAAGGCCGACAACACCGTCTGGGGCAGCCTGACCACCGCGCGCGCCAACGGCCCGGCCCCGAGCGACGGCAGCACCGTGCAGACCATCCCCTACACCGCCCGCGTCTACCAGGACCAGGCCACGCCGGCGGCCGCTGTCTACACCGACAGCGTGGTGGTGGATGTCAGTTTCTAGGAGCCTTCGGGCTCAAAGGCCGCAGAGCACACCGCCGTCGATGTTCAGCAGGGCGCCGTTCACATAGCTGCCCGCGGGCGAAGTGAGGAACAGGACCGCCGGTGCGATGTCCTCGGGCCGGCCCCATCGGCCGAGCGGCACACGCTGCTTCACCCAAGCCGAGAACGCGGGATCCTGAACCAGCGCGGTGGTGAATTCGGTGTCGAGGAAACCCGGTGCCACCGCATTGCAGGTGATGCCCTTCGGGCCGAGTTCGAAAGCCAGTTCGCGCATCAGCGTGGTCACGGCGCCCTTGGCGGTGGCATAGGGCGCAAGCGTGGAGCGGCTGGCCGCGACCGACAGCGAACTCATCATGATGATGCGGCCGAACGCCCGTTCGATCATGTGCCGCGCCGCGGCCTGGGTCACGTTGAACGTGCCCGTCACATGCACCTGCTGGATCGACGCCCATTCTTCGGGGGTGTAATCGGTGAAGGGCTTGCGGTTCTGGTTCCCAGCGTTGTTGACCACGATGTCCAGCGCGCCGTGCGCCGCCACGATGGCGTCGATGGCCTGCTTCACGGCGGCGTGATCGGTCACATCGAAGACGCTGCCAGAGGCCTTGCAACCCATGCCTTCGAGATCCGCCACCCTGGCCGCCAACTCCTGTTCCACCACATCGTTCAGCACGACGTGCGCGCCGGCCTTGGCCAGCATCAGCGCCACGGCCCATCCGATGCCGCGCCTGGCGCCGGTGACCAGCGCAACCCGGCCCTTCAACGAAAATAATTCGGCGATGCTTGCATCGCCGCCTGCGCCCCTGGTGTTCGACTCTTGTTCCGACATCTGGTCTCCTCTGTTTTCTGCCATGGCACACATCGGCGTGCAGGCGGAATATAGAGGTGCGAGACGCAAAGAGAAACGGAGGAAGTGGAATTCACTTTTTCATTTCCGCACCGGCTTCCCGATGGTGGGTGGACATCAGCGTGTGCTCGAAGGCTTCTGGTGCGAGCGGCCGGCTGAAGAGGTAGCCCTGGCCGTAGTCGCAGCCCATGGCCACGAGCAGGTCGCGCTGTTGCGCGGTTTCGATGCCTTCGGCCACCACCTTCAGCCCGAGCTTGTGCGCCATCACCACGATGGCCTCGCACAGCGCGAGTTCGCTGGCGCCGGGCGCCAGGTTGCTGGTGAAGGAGCGGTCGATCTTCAGGTAGTCGAGCTCCAGGTTCTTCAGGTAGGACAGCGAGGAATAACCCGTGCCGAAATCGTCGATGGCCACCTGCATCCCGGCCTCGCGGTAACTCCTCAGGCAATCCCCGATCGCCGGCGTGGCGTTCAGCAGCAGGCCTTCGGTGATCTCCAGCGCCACCGCACGACCCGGCAAGCCAAGCTGGCGCAGGTGCGCGATCCAGCCCGCGGCGTGGTTCTGCGTGCGGCCGAACTGGGCCGGTGACTTGTTCACGCTGACCTGGAATTGCGGGCAGTAGGTCTCGCGCCAGCGCAGCGTCCAGCGGGCCGCTTCCTTGAAGACCCAGTCGCCGATCTCGCCGATGAGCCGGTTCTCCTCGGCCAGCGCGATGAACTCGCCGGGACCCACCAGGCCGCGTTCCGGGTGTTGCCAGCGCACCAGGGCTTCGGCCTTGCAGACCCGCCCGGTGCCCAGTTCGACGATGGGCTGGAAATGCAGGCAGAACTGCTGCCCGGCCACGGCCGCCCGCAGTTCGCGCGTGAGCTGCAACTTCTGTTGTGCCGCCTCCTGCAGGCTGGGTGTGAAAAAACTGTACTGGTTGCCGCCCTGCTGACGGGCCGCCACCATGGCCTGCTGCGCGTTGTGCAGCATGGTGTCCACCGGTGCCGCATCGCCGGGATAGACCGTGATGCCCACGCTGCCCGACAAGGCGACCAATGCCGTGTCGAGCTCGAAGGGCTGGGCCAGGCGGTGCAGGATGTTCTGTGCGACCTGGCCGGCGCGGTCGGCGCTGTGCAGGCCGGTCAGCAGCGCCACGAAGCCGTCGCTGGCGGTGCGCGCCACCGAGTCGGTGGTGCGCACGCAGCCGACGATGCGCCGCGAGGCCTCGACCAGCAACCGGTCGGCCCAATCCTGGTCGTGGCTTTCGTTGATGCCGGCAAAGTTGTCCAGATGGATCGCCAGCAGCGCCACGGCGCGGTCGTCGCGCATGGCCTTCTTGATCTCCTCGGCAAGGCGATCCTTCAGCATGCTGCGGTTCGGCAACTGCGTCAGCGTATCGAAATTGGCCTGACGCCAGATCAACGCCTCCGAAGCCTTGGTACGGGTCAGGTCCGAGAACAGCGTCACGCGGCGCTGAACTTCACCAAACCGGCCGTACACCGTGCTGATGCTGAGCCAACCGGGAAAGGAGTCGCCGCACTTGCGCTGGCTCCAGATCTCTCCCCGCCACTGCCCCGTGTCGAGCAGCGTGCGGCGCAGCTTCTTGTAGAACGACTGGTCGTGGTGCGGGGAGTTCAGCAGGCTGGGATCCTGGCCGATCACCTCTTCGGCCGCGTAGCCCGTCATCTGGACGAAGGCGGGGTTCACCGCGACGATGCAGTTGTCCTTGTCGGTCACCATCATGGCCTCGGTGCTGTGGGCGTAGACCAGCGCCGCCAGTTGGCGGTCGATCTGGTCCTGCGCGGGCACCTGCGGGGCCGGCGAGATGCCGGTCGGCGCCTGGCGACGCGGCAGCTGCGTGGCCCAGGGTTGCAACCCTTTACCCAACCAGCGCACGCACAGGCTTTGCAGAAGACATGCCAGGCGGCCCGATCCGGCCGAGGTGCGGCCGTCATCCAGCCTGGGGGGTACGGAACGGACTGGCGTGAAGGGAATCCTCGGCATGATGTGGCGATTGAAACAGCCACGCGGTTGCAGAATGTGATCGAACCATGGCGACGTCCATCACGGACACCTCTAGAATGGTCTGACAACTTGAAACCGCCGCCCTTTCAAAGCTCGGAGTTCCCATGCATATCGGCGTACTCGAAGACGATCCGTCCCAGCGCGAGTTGATCATGGTCCTGATCGAGGAAGGCCAGCACACGAGCCGCGGTTTCGGCCTGGCGCAGACCTTCCAGGAAGCCTTGAAGCGTGAAACCTTTGATCTGGTGCTGGTCGACTGGGTGCTGCCCGACGGCACGGGCGGGCAGGTGATCGAGTGGATTCGCGCCAACATCGGCTGGCACCTGCCGGTGATCGTGGTCACCGCCCAGGAGGACGAGGAAACCGTGGTTGCCGCCCTGCAGGCCGGGGCCGACGACTACATCGTGAAACCGCCCAAGCCGCTCGAACTGCTGGCCCGCGTGAGCTCGGCGCTGCGCCGCGCCAGGCCCAATGCGCTGGCCATCCTGCGCGTGGGCGAATACGAGATCGACATCCAGCGCGAACGGGTCAGCCTGGCCGGCGAGCCGATGGCGATGACGCAGAAGGAATTCGACCTGTCGGTGGTGCTCTTCCAGAATCTTGGCAAGATCCTGTCGCGCGACTTCCTGCTCGACAGGGTGTGGGGCAAGACCGCCGATGTGGACGTGCGCACCGTCGACACCCATGTGAGCCGTTTGCGTCGCAAACTGTCGCTGGACGGCAGCCGTGGCTGGAAACTTGCCCCCGTCTACGGCTTCGGCTACCGCTTCGACCGCGTCTCCGGTCCGAACTAGGCTTCGAGCCGCGCCGCCAGTTCGGCGATCAACGCATCCAGGTCGTCGCTCAGCGCCTGCGCCAACGGCAGCAGTTCCGCCAGCGGCGCTTCGGCCTTCATCGCGGCCTGCGTTTTCACCACTCCGTCGAGCACTTTCACCGCGCCCACCGCACCGGCTGCACCGCGCAGCGAATGCAGTTTCTTGCGCGGCTCTTCGAGCTCGCCGGCGTGCAGGTAGTCCATCAACGCTGCGCCGGTATTGCGATAGTGCCCGAGGAACTGACGCAGCACGCGCACCGCCAGTGCGGGCTTGTTGGCGCATTGCTCGTAGGTGACGGCCAGATCGAGGCCACGGATGCCGGCGAGCATCTGCTCCGGGCCGATTTCTGCGGCCGCTGCATCGGGCGGCGCCACGGCCGGAGCCAGTCGCGGGCGTAACGGCAGCCAGCGCAGCAGCACCTCATGCAGCACCCGGGGGTCGACAGGTTTGGCGAGGTGCTCGTTCATGCCGGCATCCAGGCAGGCCTGCCGGTCTTCGACGAAGGCATTGGCGGTCATGGCGATGATGGGCAGATCGACCATCATCGGGTTCTGGCGCAGACGCCGGGTCGCCTCCAGGCCGTCCATGCGCGGCATCTGCACGTCCATCAGCACCAGGTCGTAGCGGCCGCGGCGGGCCATGCGCACGGCCTGTTCGCCATCGCCGGCGATGTCCACCACCAGGCCGGCGGCCTGCAGCAGGTCGGCGGCGACCTCCTGGTTCACCGGATTGTCCTCGGCCAGCAGCACACGTGCGCCGCGATGCGTCTGGCGCAGCAGGGCTTCCATGGCCTCAACGCTGCGCAGCGCGGCCGGCGCCTGCGCATCGCTTTTCAAGAGCCGCATCAGGCCATCGAGCAGCATGGAAGGCGTGACTGGCTTGAGCAGCACCGCGCCGAAGCCGGCGTCGCGCGCTTGCTGCTGGAGTTCGTCGCGGTCCTGCGCCGAGACCAAGACCAGCGCGGGCGCAAGAGGCGCGTCCGCCTGCAAACGCCTGGCTGTCTCGATGCCATCCATGCCAGGCATGGCCCAATCCAGCACCACCACGGCATAGGGGTCGTCGGCCGCCCGTGCAGCGCCCACCAGGTGCAAGGCTTCCTCGCCGCTGCCCGCGACATCGGTGCGCAGGCCGAGGCCGCGCAACATTTCGGCCATGGCGGCCCGCGCATCGGGCAGATCGTCGACCAGCAGGCAGCGCAGGCCCTTGAGGACCGGCGCCGCCTGCGCTTGAGCCTGCTGGGCAGGACGCAGCCGCACACTGATCCAGAATCGGCTGCCCTTGCCGGGCAGGCTTTCCCCGCCGGCCTGTCCCTCCATGAGTTCGGCGATGTGCCGGGTGATGGTCAGCCCCAGGCCCGTGCCGCCATGACGCCGCGTGCTCGAGCCGTCGGCCTGCACGAAGGGCGTGAACAACAGCGGCAGCATGGCCGGGTCGATGCCGATGCCGGTGTCGCGCACCTCGAAGCGGATCAGCAGGCTGGTGTCCTCCTGGCTCAGCAGTTCGGCACGCAGCAACACCGAGCCGCGCTCGGTGAACTTGACGGCATTGCTGAGCACGTTGAGCAAGGCCTGCATCAGCCGCGTCGGGTCGCCGTTGAGGCGGTCCGGGATATGCCCCGTGTCGAGCACCACCTCGAGCCCCTTCTCGCGGGCGACGTCCAGCACCATGCTGCAGGTGCGGGTGAGCAGCGCGTCCAGCGAGAAATCGACGTTCTCCAGCGACAGCTTGCCGGCCTCGATCTTCGACAGGTCGAGGATGTCGTTGATGACCTGCAGCAGGTGATTGGCCACACTGGAGACCTTGGCCAGGCGCGCCTGGTGGGTCGGATCCTGGATGTCACGGCGCAGCAGGTGCGTCAGGCCCAGGATGGCGTTCATCGGCGTGCGGATTTCATGGCTCATGTTGGCCAGGAAGTTGCTCTTGGCGCGGTTGGCCGAATCGGCGCGGTCACGGGCCTCGGCGAGTTGCTGATTGCTCAGTTGCAGTAGCTGTTCGGCATGCTTGTGCCGCGTGATGTCGGTCGTCAGCACGAAGAAGCCGAGCACCTGGCCGTCGCGCAGGTCGGGCAGGTACTGCACGCGCGTCACGGCGTGTTCCCCGTCGACGCTGTATTCCTCGCGTTCGTAGTCCTGCGACTCGCCGGCCAGCGCAGCCCGGATGCGCGCCTCGTAGCGATCGAAATATTCGGCACCCCGCACCTCGGTCATGGTTCGGTCGACCAAGGCTTCGGGCGCCAGGCCGAACCACATCGCGTAGCGGCGATTCACGAAGCGGCAGCGCATGGACTGGTCCCAGTAGGCGATACGGCCGGGCACGTTGTCGGCCACCATGCGCACGAAGATCTCGGCCTCGCGCAGCTTGACGATGAGTTCGTGCATGCGCTGCTGCGTCTTGCTGCGCTCTTCCAGCGCCGACACCAGCGCGGCCGTACGCTGCTCGACTTCTTCCTCCAGTTTGTCGCGGTGCTGGGTCAACTCGGTCTCGAACATCTTGCGCTCGGTGATGTCGGTACAGGAGCCGAACCATTTGTAGGGCTGGCCGTTCACGTCGAACACCAGGCCGCCGCGCACGTCGAACCAACGGTACACGCCGTCGTGCCGCCGCAGCCGGAATTCCTGCTGGGAGTTGCTGCCCGCCGCCACGATCGCCTTCCAGTATTGGTAGACACGGTCGCGATCGTCGGGGTGGATCAGTTCCAGCCAGCCTTCGCCAAGGTAGTGTTCCACCGGTGACCCGGCGAAGCCGGCCCAGCGGCTGCTGAGGTAGTCGCACTGGCCCTGTGCGTCGCAACTCCAGACCATTTGCGGCATCAGCTCCACCATCTGGCGCAACTGGTTCTCGCTTTCGCGCAGATCGGATTCCACGCGGTTAAGCCGGCCATGGTTGCGCAGCACGAAGATGCCGACCGAGGCCAGCAACACCAGCGCAGCGCCGACACCGAGGTTGGATTGCAGCTTCTGTCTGTCCATCAACGCGCGCAACTGGCCGGAGTTGTAGCTGTCCAGCCGCCCCATGGCCTGTTCAAGCGCCACGTAGCCAGTCTTCAGCTGGACCGCATCGATGGCGGAGGCCGCAGCGTTGCCGATCGGCAGCTCGCGGCGTAGCTCGTCGACCCGCATTTCGACCAGTCGGGTCATGCCGTCGGGATCGGCGTCGAACCGCCGCAGGCTGTCTTCGATGCGCGACAGGGCCTGCAGGACGCCGGCACCCTCAGCGCCATCGGTGATCGCCCCGGGGGATGGGGCATTCCAGCCAAGACGCAGCAGGCTGCTCCCGAGTTCGATGCGCGCCGCGCGGAAGTCGCGCACCTTGGTCAGGTTGCTGGTGAAGACCTCGCTCTGCGACCGCTGCAGGAACGCCAGCGCAAGGATGATCAACCCACTGGCAACGACCGTGGCAATCTGAACCAACATCCGCCACCGCAACCGCGCCGGCGGGACCGCTTCCGTCATCCACTGCCCTTTCAGTGTCGGCGCGCCAGCGACCCGCCTTCGGACTGCTGCGCGACCCTTCCGGTTTATCGGGGATTCAAGCGGCTACTTTACTATTGATTACAAATACCTTCGTCGGTGCAAACCTGCATCGATCCACACGACGGGGTGATCACGCCCGCACGCAGTCGGCGTAATAACGCAGCCGACCGTCCTCGCCGTGCTCCTCGACCAGGCCGTGGATATCGGTCTCGAAGCCTGGGCATTGGCTGTTGAATTCGCGCGAGAACTTCAGGTAGTCGACGATCTTCTTGTTGAAGACCTCGCCCGGGATGAGCAACGGGATGCCCGGCGGGTACGGCGTGACCAGGCCCACGGTGATGCGGCCCTCCAGGTGGTCGATCTCCACGCGCTCGGTCTTGCGCAGTGCGATGTGCGCGTAGGCGTCGCTCGGCTTCATGGCCGGCGTGAGGTCACTCAGGTACATGTCGGTGGTCAGCCGCGCAATGTCGTACTTCGCATACAAGTTGTGCACGTGCTGGCACAGGTCGGCCAGGCCCATCTTCTCGTAGCGCGGGTGCTGCTGGCAGAACTCGGGCAGGATGCGCCACATCGGCTGGTTCTTGGCATAGTCGTCCTTGAACTGCTGCAGCGCCGTGAGCATGCTGTTCCAGCGGCCCTTGGTGATGCCGATGGTGAACATGATGAAGAAGCTGTAGAGGCCCGTCTTCTCCACCACCACGCCGTGCTCGGCCAGGAACTTGGTGACGATGCTGGCCGGAATGCCGGTCTTGGCGAACTTGCCGTTCAAATCCAGGCCGGGCGTGACGATGGTCGACTTGATCGGGTCGAGCATGTTGAAGCCGGTGGCCATCTTGCCGAAGCCGTGCCAGTTGGCCTTGGCGTTGGACTTGGATTCACCCTTGATGATCCAGTCGGTGGCGCGACCGATGCCCTCCTCCACCAGCTTGTCCGGCCCCCAGACCTTGAACCACCAGTCGTCGCCGTATTCCTCGTCGACCTTGCGCATGGCGCGGCGGAAATCGAGTGCCTCGGCGATGCTTTCCTCCACCAGCGCGGTGCCGCCGGGCGGCTCCATCATGGCCGCGGCCACGTCGCAGCTGGCGATGATGCTGTACTGCGGGCTGGTGCTGGTGTGCATCAGGTAGGCTTCGTTGAACAGGTGCCGGTCGAGCTTCACGTTCTGCGAGTCCTGGATCAGCACATGGCTGGCCTGGCTGATGCCGGCCAGCAGCTTGTGGATCGACTGCGTCGAATACACCACGGCGTGTTTGGGCCGGATACGTTTCTTGCCCATCGAGTGGTAGGTGCCGTAGAACGGATGGAAGGCCGCGTGCGGCAGCCACGCTTCGTCGAAATGCAGGTTCTCCACGTAGCCGTCGAGCATGCCTTTGATGGTCTCGGTGTTGTACAGCACGCCGTCGTAGGTGCTTTGCGTGAGCGTCAGGATGCGCGGCTTCACGGTGTCGGCATCGACATGCTGCAGCAGCGGATTGGCACGGATCTTGGCCTTGATGGCAGCGGGCTCGAATTCGCTCTTCGGGATCGGCCCGATGATACCGAAGTGGTTGCGCGTGGGCTTGAGGAACACCGGGATCGCGCCGGTCATGATGATCGCGTGCAGGTTCGACTTGTGGCAGTTGCGGTCCACCACCACCACGTCGCCCGGCGCCACCGTGTGGTGCCAAACCATCTTGTTGCTGGTGCTCGTGCCGTTGGTCACGAAGAAACAATGGTCGGCGTTGAAGATGCGCGCCGCATTGCGTTCGCTGGCCGCGATCGGGCCGGTGTGGTCCAGCAGCTGGCCCAATTCCTCCACCGCGTTGCAGACGTCGGCGCGCAGCATGTTCTCGCCGAAGAACTGGTGGAACATCTGGCCCACGGGGCTCTTCAAGAAAGCCACGCCGCCGGAGTGGCCGGGGCAGTGCCAGGAATAGGAACCGTCCTCGGCGTAGTCGAGCAGTGCCTTGAAGAACGGTGGCTGCACGCCTTCAAGGTAGCTCTTGGCCTCGCGGATGATGTGGCGCGCCACGAACTCCGGCGTATCCTCGAACATGTGGATGAAGCCGTGCAACTCGCGCAGGATGTCGTTCGGGATGTGGCGCGAGGTCTTGGTCTCGCCGTAGACGTAGATCGGCACATCCAGGTTCTTGCGGCGCACTTCCTCGATGAAGTGGCGCAGGTTCAGCACCGCGGGGTCGAGGTCCGGCCCGGGCGAGAACTCCTCGTCGTCGATCGACAGGATGAAGGCGCTGGCACGGCTTTGCTGCTGGGCGAACTGCGAGAGGTCGCCGTAGCTGGTCACGCCCAGGACTTCAAAACCTTCGCTCTCGATGGCCTGGGCCAGGGCGCGGATGCCCAGGCCCGAGGTGTTCTCGGAGCGAAAGTCCTCGTCGATGATGACGATGGGAAAACGAAACTTCATGGGCGGCCTCCGGCCAGAAAAGTCAAAAGATCAAAACAGGCGCGAAGTGTAAGGAAATAATGTGAATGCTCTTCGGAAGGGCCCGCTTTTGCCCGAAAATGTGGCGTAGCCCACACAACACGCCGACTGGAGACTCCATGGCCGATGCAACGATCTGGTGGCTTGTCGCCGGCGGCGCCATCGTCGCCGAACTGCTCACCGGCACCTTCTACCTGCTGATGCTGGCGCTGGGCTTCGCCGCTGCGGCCATCGCAGCCCACCTGGGTGCCGGGACCGTGCAACAGACCGTGGTAGCCGCGGCCGTCGGCGGCGGCGCGGTGCTGGGTTGGCACCTGCTGCGCGGACGCCGCGCCAATGGCCCGCCGGCGCGCGCCAACCGCAACGTGAACATGGACATCGGCGAGACCGTGATGGTGGAGGCCTGGTTGCCCGACGGCACGGGCAGTGTCCACTACCGCGGCGCGCGTTGGACCGTGATCCACCGCCCGGGCGTCGTGCCGGTGACCGGCCCGCACCGGGTTGCAGAAGTCATCGGCAACCGGTTGCTGGTCGAGAAGCTCTGATGCCCACCGGCTCGCTCTCATTCTCATTCATCGACTGATCGGAAGCTTCATGGAAATCGGCCTGGTTCTACTCGTCATCGTGGTGATCTTCATCGCCCGCTCGATTCGCATCGTTCCCCAGCAGAACGCCTGGGTGGTGGAGCGCCTGGGCAAATACCATGCGACCCTCACACCGGGCCTGAACCTTCTGGTGCCCTTCGTCGACCGCGTGGGCTACAAGCACAGCCTGAAGGAAATACCGCTCGACATCCCGAGCCAGGTCTGCATCACGCGCGACAACACCCAGCTCCAGGTGGACGGCATCCTGTATTTCCAGGTGACCGACGCCATGCGCGCGAGTTACGGCTCGTCCAACTACATCATGGCCATCTCGCAGCTGGCGCAGACCTCTTTGCGCAGCGTGATCGGCAAGCTCGAATTGGACAAGACCTTCGAGGAGCGCGACATCATCAACGCCCAGGTGGTGGCCGCCATCGACGAAGCCGCGCTGAACTGGGGCGTGAAGGTCCTGCGTTACGAAATCAAGGACCTCACGCCGCCCAAGGAAATCCTGCATGCCATGCAGGCCCAGATCACCGCCGAACGCGAGAAGCGCGCGCTGATCGCTGCCTCGGAAGGCCGGCGCCAGGAACAGATCAACATCGCCACCGGCGAACGCGAGGCCTTCATCGCTCGCTCCGAAGGCGAGAAACAGGCCGTGATCAACAAGGCGCAGGGCGAGGCTGCTTCCATTCTCGCCGTGGCCCAAGCCAATGCCGAGGCCATCGAACGCGTGGCCGCCGCCATCCGCCAGCCCGGAGGCGAACAGGCCGTGCAGTTGAAGGTGGCCGAGAAAGCCGTCGAAGCCTACAGTCGCGTGGCGAGCGACGCCACGACCACCCTCATCGTGCCGAGCAACATGACCGAAGTCTCCGCACTCATCGCCTCGGCGATGAAGATGGTGCAGGCCAACAAGACGGCGTGAGCGGCATGAGCGATCCGTTCGACAACGAAGAAAGGCCAGTCATGGAACACAATGTCCTGGGCTCCGAACTCGTGCCCTGCTCCTACGACCCGCTGACCGGCTACTTCCGCGATGGCTGTTGCAATACCGACGACAGCGACCGCGGCGCCCACGTCATCTGCACCAAGGTCACGGCCGAGTTTCTTGCGTTCTCCAAGGCCCGCGGCAACGACCTGAGCACGCCCCAGCCGGCCTGGCGTTTCAGCGGCCTGAACCCCGGCGACCGCTGGTGCCTTTGCGCCAACCGCTGGAAGGAAGCCTTCGAAGCGGGCTGCGCTCCATTGGTGGTGCTCGAATCCACCCACATCAAGGCGTTGGAGTTTGTCCTGCTCGAAGATTTGGAACGCCATGCCGCGCCGAGCCGCAATGCGTCTTTCTGACTGCTATAATTTGAGGCTAAGGAACGGTGGATGAGTGGTTTAAGTCGCACGCCTGGAAAGCGTGTGAGGGTTAATAGCCCTCCGCGGGTTCGAATCCCGCCTGTTCCGCCAAAAAGTCAAAAAAGCGCCCCATGGGCGCTTTTTTCTTGGGCCGATTGCATTGTGCACGAGCGAATTTGAAGGTTTCGATGGATAACCCAGCCACCCCCATGCTCGACAACACCATCCTGGACAGCCAGGCCCGCCTCGCGGAACTGAAGCGCCTTCTCGTCATGGATACTGCGGATGAGGTGTGTTACGACGATCTCACCCGTCTTGCCGCCCAGATCTGCGACACGCCGATCGCGCTGATTTCATTGATCGATGACAAGCGGCAGTGGTTCAAGTCCAGGGTCGGTCTTCTCGCAAGGCAAACCCCTCGGGAGTTCGCTTTTTGCGCGCATGCGGTAGCTGCGCACCGGTCGCTGCTGGTGGAGGACGCTGCCAGCGATCCCAGATTCCAACACAATCCACTGGTCACGGGCGAGCCGGGCATCCGGTTCTATGCCGGCGCATTGTTGATGACCCGCAATGGCCAGGCTTTGGGCACACTGTGTGTGATCGACCGCAAGCCGCGCACCCTGACCGCCAACCAGATGGAACAGTTGGAATTCATGGCGCGCCAGGTGGTGGAGATGCTGGAGTTGCGGGCACAGCAGTACGGCGCGCCGCCGGCCCCAGGTCAGGCCGGCTGAGCGGCCTCGTAGAAAGGAGAGCCGCCCGAGGATCGCTGGCGCACCCTGTACCGCGCTATTTCACGGGCGGCTTCGGCAGGGCGTTCACCATTTCGCCTACCGTCGGACCACCGCCTCGCGCCGATGGTCGGACCTCATCCGCCGGCCCTGGATCCAACCCGTTTTTCGACTCCTCGGCATGTTGCATGGCAGGTTTGCCGGCCAGTTCGTCGGTGATCTGCAGCGCATTGGCATGCAGGTCGACCTTCAGCCTCACCTTGTTGGCCGGCATCACCATGCGGTACCAGCTTTGCTCGACCGCCGGCGGCAGGCGGTGCACCAGGCGCCATGTGGCGTTGGGCAGGTCGCGGTAGCCGGCGAACACGCCGATGGCGGTGGTTTCCGGGTTTGACTTGCGTACGATCTGCCGGGTTTCGCCGGGCCGCAGGATGAACTGGTCCACTGCCAGCAGGTCCGCGCCGAGCACCGCCTTGTCGGTGTTCTGCAGTGCGAAGAACGCCGCCTCCTGGAAGGACACGTCCGACTTCAGTTCATAGATGCGCAACAACACCGGTGCGCCACGGCCCTTGATGTCGGTGTTGAGGTCGGCATCGGCGCTGATGGCAATGTTCAGCCGAGCCGGCTCCTTCTGTGCGGGGGCCTCGTTGCCGCCGCCGAGCACGCTGCAGGCTGCCAGCACAAAGGGCATCAGGCATGGGCCGATCAGCCTTCGGATGGGGTGGGTGGACATGGTTTCCTCCATGAGGGCGGTGCTTGGACGACGGGTGGGCGCAAACGATTTCATAGGCGGCGCATGGCGGGCGACTTGGGCGCGGGGAGTACACGCCTGCGCGGCGGCGCCCGAGCCGGCAAGTCGGGTGGCAAGGCGTCGATCTCCGCATCGCTGAGTTCGCGCGCCGGCGCCTCTTCGATCGCCGCAGGCGCGGGCGCCGCCAGTGGCTTCGATGAAAGTTCGGGTGGCCGCGCCGAAGGCGCTGCGGATGGGCGAGGCTGCATGGGCGCCAGCGACGGGCGCGGCACCGACGGCGTGGTGGGCGTCGCGCCGGCCGGCGGCGTTACGTCAGCACGTGGCACTGTCTGCGATTTCAGGAAGTCGTCGAGCAACGCCACCTGCGCCGCGGCGAACGCGGCGAGGCCGTGCTGCTGCTGCGTGTGCCATTGGGAGAGCATCTCCCGCGTGCCGGCGTGGGCTTTGGCCGTGGCTTCGCGATGTTGCCTCAACAGGTTGTGAATTTCAGGCAGGAGCGGATCGCCGTCGGGCGCCCGCGCCCTGTCCTCGGTGGACATTTCGCCGACGGTGCGCCCCAGGCCCAGTCGCCAGACGATGGCCGCACCAACCAGCACACCCGCCAGGCCCGCCAGGCCCGCCAGGAAGCAGGCCAGGCCGATCGCCATCGTCTCACCCATGATCACCTCCCGTGCCGTCTTCGGTTTCGGCGTCCCATTGCTGCAGCAACTCCGGCGGGATGCAACCCGCCACCTGTGAAAAGCGTTTGCCCACCAGGCGCTCGGCCTGTTTCAGCAGAACCGCCACGGGGCTGCTTGGCTCATGCCGCTCGAACCAGTGACGTGCCCCGCGGATGCTGGCCAGCACTTCGGTGCGGCCCTGCGTTGCTGGGCCACCTGCAGGTGATTTGGAAAATGCCGGCGAACCAGGGGCGATCACCGGAGCGACCGCGACGACGGGGGGAGCGGGCGCCGCCTGTGCCTGGTCGACGAACGGGCGCAATGCCCGGCTCAGCGGAACGAGAGACGGGGCGTCGTCACCGAGTTGCGCCTTGGCCCAGGCATCGATGTCGGAGACGTGGCGGGCGGCTTCGGCCAGGCAGTCGATCGTCGTTTCGTCACGGCCGGGCGGCGCGCCGTGCGCAGCCACACGCAACGCCGCCAACTGCCGGCTCACGGCACCCGGGCTCAGCGCCTGCGGCACGGGCGGTACCGCAAACGCGCGCTCCACGTCGCGCACCGTGAGGCGCAGCGCGGTGTTGTGCGCTACCACGATCTCCCACACGTCGCCGAGCAGGCCTTCGGCATCGGCCAAAGCGGCCAAGGCGTTGGCGCGGACCGCAGGCTCGCGCTCGCCGTCGAGCACGATCTGCGGGTGCACGGCATCGGGCCAGGCATGCAGCACCTGGCTGAGCGCGCCCAGCGACTGCGCGAGGCCGGGCGCCTGGGCCAGCCGCGTGCGGGCGCGGCACAGCCAGACCAGCAGGTTGATGTCGTGGCTGCGCAGCAGCAGCCGTCGGCAATCGCGTTCGATCTCGGCCCAGTTGGGCGGCTCCGCGAGACCGACGAAGCTGCCATATTGCGCATCCGCGCGCGGCACCATGCGTGCCAGCAGTACGGCGAATTCGTGGTCGTATTCGAGGTTCGGGCCACACGGTTCGAACTCGCTGATGGGGACGGGGACGGGGGTGTTCATGCGGACCTCGTTGGATGCCGTTGGGAGTCGACGTAGCGCTCGGGCTCGAAGACCATGCCCACGGCATAGTCGGGCGCCTGAGCGGTGCGCGCCTGGCGCGGGCTGGGACTCGTGCGCCTGCCCGGCGGCATCGCCGCCGCAGAGGCGTCGCCCAGCCAGGTCGACCAGCCGAGCCTTTCGCCGTCGCCGAGCCTGGCCGGCGGCGCGTTGACGTGGCGCACGCGCAATTCGACCTCCCAGACGAATTCGTAGCCGATGAAGCCACGCACCCATTCGATGAGCAGCGGCAGATCGCGGCCCTGTGGCGTGAAGCGCAGGTATTGCTGCAGCGACAAGGGCCCCAGCACCAGGCGGAACTTGTTCTGGCGATCGGCCACCACATCCCCCGCGATCGCTCCCCCGCCCAGCATGCTCGAGGTGCGCGGCAGGCCGAGACGGCTCTGGTCGGCTGCGTCGATGCGGATCCAGTGCATCACGAATTCCTGCAACTGCACCGGCACGGCGAAGAACTTGGCCAGGGTCTGCGTCAGGCCGTCCGGATTGCGGGCTTCCCGGCTCAAGTGGGTGGAAGCGGCCAGCCGCGCATGGGCCGGCAGTACCGAATCCCGGATTTCAAGCGGGTCATGGCCCGTGAGCCGGGCCACGTAGGCGCTGAAGGTTTCGTCCTCGGCGCGATCCAGGCCGGCCGCGGCCTGGGCCTGGGCCCAGGCGCGGTACATGTGGGTCAGGTAACGATGGTGGAAGACGTCGAGGAAATCGGCCAGCGTGCTGTCGTTGAAGTTCTCGGTGCGCTCGCGCACCAGTTCCGTGTAGTGCAGCGGCAGCGGACCGTTCGGGCCGAGCATGCCGAGCCCGTAGACGCGCACCGCGGGCAGGTCCGGCTGGTTGCCGGCGCGTACCGGCGGCGTGCCGGTCTCAGGCCCGGGCAGGTAGACCTCGGCGATCTCGCGCGGCGCAAAGCTCAGCGCGGCCGTCTGTCCCAGGCGGAAAGGCTCCTGCTGCGGACGGCTGGCCAGGCCGATGCGCGGTTGCGGCGACGCGGGGCTTGGGCTCACGGCCATGCGGCGCAGCAAGGTGGTGAAGCCGAATTTCCACGGCGCAGCCCTCAGCCGGCGCAACAGCGACGGCATGCCGTCCCCAGCCGGAGGGATGTCCGGATCGAGGTGCCTGGTCTCGTTCTTCACACGATCCCCCGCCCGCCCATGCGTACCGGCCAGCGAGCGATCTCGCCGCGCTGCATCGATTCGAGCGCCGTCTGCGTGAACACGTTGATGCTGACGTGCCGCGCCAGATAGTGCTCGAGCACCAGCCCGAACAGGTACGGGCTGGTGCCCGAGAAGCCCTCCTCGTCCACGCTGAGCGTGCACAACACCCCGCGGCCGTAGATCAGTGGGCCCGCGCCCGGCAGTCGCCGTGTGACGGGCTCGGTGCGCGAGCCGATCAGGCTCTCGATCTGGCGGCGCTGCACGTCGTTGTCGGCCGCCACGAAGAGCCGCAGCATGTCGCGCAAGGCCTGCGCGCCCTCACGATGCGACAGTTCGGTCAGCGGCAGGTGGTTGAAGCCGAGCTGGCGGATGAGCCGCCAGGCGATCTCCCGCTGCGCGAACGGTGACGACGGGATGCTCGGCGGGCGGATCAACCCGACGCCGACGACCGGAATCGAATCGGCCACGGCCAGGTCCGAGCGACCATTGCGAGGCACCAGGCAAGGCAGGTCGCGATTGGTCAGCAAGGCCTTGACCGACAGGTAGCGCATGGCTTCGGCATAGGGGGCCTCGTGCTGATCGACCAGGGACAGGAAAACCTCCGTACCGACATACGGCGTGCGCGTGCCGTACTTGCGTGCCGTGTCCGAGGCCATGCGCAACTCGCGCCGAACCGAGAAGTACCGACCGTAGTTGCCCTCGTCCTCGTTCAGCGTCTGGTACAGCGGGCGAAACGCCAGCGCAGCCGTGGTCTGCGCCTGCTGGCCGGTGATCGCCTGCACCGCATAGACCTCGAAATCGAGCGGGCGGGAACGGTCGGGCACGAGATGGAATTCCGGGTCGGCGGTGTTGAGTTCGATGCGGTCGGTGCGGCGCTCGAACAGGTTCACCACCGGTGTGCAGAACAGCCCGAACTGCCCCGCGTCGACCACCGCACCCAGCGCGCCGGGAGGCTTGGTCAGGAGCACCACGATTTCCGCTTCGCTGGCCTGCAGCCGTGAAAGGCCTCCGGCCAACCCGGTCAGCGTGAAGAAGTAGAACCGCTCGGGGCACGCGAAATATTCATGCAGCAGGTTGTGCCCATGGAAGGTGTTCCATTCCAGCGGCAGCAGGCCCTGCCCCGGCGCCAGCCCTTCGTAGACCAGGGCGCGTTCCGTCACCACATGGGGACGGGACGAAAGCTGGCCCGGCTCGCCCGTGAAGCTGGCCACCGCCGAGGTATGCAGCAACTCGAACAGGTGCGAGGCGAGCTGGGGATTGCCCATGAGGTAGATCGGCAGCCGGTCCAGCCCGGCCAGGCTGTCGAAGCGACGTTCGCCGACCATGCGCAGCCGCAGGCGCAGCGCGCCCCGCACATGCACCTGCGGCGGCAAATGGCGCTCCAGCCCGTGGATGTCGGGCGGCGCGCCGGTGAGCTTGGCCTCGACGATCTCGATCGGCCACAGCGTCACGTCCTGGCTGGAGCGGAATTCGCACGGGGTTTCCTCGCCGACGGGTACCTTGGCATGAAATGCCGTGCCGCGCGGCACGACGAAGCCTCGGGACAAGTCGCCCTCGTTCACGTTGGGATTGAGCTGCGCCACCGCCATCGACGGCGTGGGGCTCAGGTAGTTGGGATAGAGCACCTCCAGCAGCCGCTGGGTGAAGCGCGGAAACTCCGCATCCAGCTTGATCTGCATGCGCGCGGACAGGAAGCTGAAGGACTCGATGAGCCGCTCCACGTACGGGTCGTCGACCTCGATGCCATGCAGCCCCAGGCGCCGCGCGATCTTGGGATGGGCCGCGGCGAACTCGGCAGCGGCCTCGCGTACGTAGAGGAGCTCCTTGTTGTAGTAGTCGAGGAGTTGCGGATCCATGGTGTTCTCCAGTCAGCGTGGGGCGCGGACCACCGCACGTCCGGTGTCGACCAGGCTCATGCGGTTGGTCTCCAGGTCGACGGCGCTTTGCACCGTGAGCGCCAGCGGATAGGGTGTCGAGGCGACCATGGCCCGGATCTCGAAGACCAGCACGTTGTAGTCGTCCTGCGCCTGCTTCTTCATCAGCGGCACGACGCTGAGGCTGCCCGGTATCAGCCGCGGTTCGTAGTCGGCAATGGCGCGGCGGATCATGCGTTCGATCTCCTCCCACTTGCGTTCCGACGCGTAGGCACCGGCCAACGGCGGCACACCGAAGTTAACCGTGGAGGCCGCGGCCTCGGGATACCGTTCGCGGTCGATCAGGTCTTCCGCATTGGTGGCATTGAGCAGGAAGGCCAGGTCGCGCTGGATGATGTCGCGCAGTTGATGGGGCGTGACGGTGTAGGCGGTCGGTGCCTCACGGGATTGGCTGGGCGCGTCGTCGCGCAAACGGTCGAACAGTGTCGGCATGCGCTGGCTGCGATGGCGTGCGGCGCCCTGCTCCCAGCTGCGGGCAATGCGCGTTCCCGGGTGCAGCCGGCTCGGATTCGGCACCGCCGTGGAACCAGAAGCGGTGGCGTTGGCCAGCTCGGCCTCGACGATGGCCTCGGCCAGACTTGCCGTGGCTTCAATGCTCGGCATGGCCTTCTCCTTCCGCCGACGCCGTCTGTGCGCCATTGCCGGGTTCGGTACCGAAAATGCATCGGCGCAAGTCGAACAGCGGCATGTCACCGAGATCGCTGGTCCAGGTCTTCTGTCCGCGCGCGAAAACGCCCGTACGCCCGATTTCGGCCCAGACGGTTTCCCGCCCCAGCCGCAAGGCGTCGCGGTCGTCGGCATGTACGGGATAACGCATCGGCAAGTGGCAGTCCAGCACGGTGCCGTCACGCAACCGGACTGCGGCATTGCTCCACACCAGGTCGAGCAGCGAGGACGGCGCGTCTTTCTCGACCGCGGCGAGATCGGCGAAAGCCAGCCAGCGGTAGGTGCCCCCGACCATCACTTCGCACACCGGACCAAGCCGGCTGTCCGAGTCGCTGATCCACGCGAAGGCCGGCTGCAAGTTGCTCGAGCCTGGCGTTTCGGTAGCCTGCGCCAGAGCCGATTCGCGCACGGCGTCGCTGGCCTCGAGCGCAGCGGCATCCTTGCCTGCGGCCAGCTTCAGCGCCCGGCCCATGGCGGTCATCCATTCGCAGGTGGCCTCGTCGCCCACCGACATGGGCGCGGGCCGCCCTCGCCCGCTGAATACCTCGCCGCGTTGACGCTCGGCCATGATCAACCCGCGCATGACGTCTGCCACGCTACCGGGATGCGATGCCAGTCCGGCCCACGAACGCAGCTGGACCAGCGCACGATCCCACTGTGCCAACACGCACAGCAGTTCGAACAACAGCCAGCGCTCATTGGCATCCTGTGGCCTGGCGCGCACCTGGGCCTCGGCCCGCGCCAGGCTTTCCGCGAGCGGCCTGGACTGGGACCAGTCCCGGAAGGTGCGGGTGCTCATGGTGGCGGTGGCGGACGGCGGATTGTTCATCGGGGCGGCTCCTTCTTGGCTTCTGGTTGGAATGCGTGCAGGCGCAGATGGCTGTCGGGCGACAGGTCGTGGTGTTCGCGCCGCGTCAGACTGGGCACCGCTGTGGACACGCCGTCGCCTTGAGATGGCGCGAACAGGCGCAATACGTCCTCCGGTTCATCGATGTCCAGCAAAGTAGGCCGGGCCAGCGGATGGAAGTCGCGGATGGTCTGGTCGATGTGTTCGCGTCTTTGCAGGATGTCGCGTAACAACGGGTAGGCGGCGGCAAGCCTGTGCAGCTCTTCGATCGACGTCGCGTGATCGCTGCTGGGTACGTCCGCGTCATCCCAATCCGCCCTGCCCGAGAGTTGTGCCGGATCGCGCACGACACAGTGGAACTCCTCGTGCAGGCTTTCGAACACGCCGAGCTGCCCTGTCTGCGGAGCCTGGTCCGGTGTCCGCGGCGATACCGTGCGTCGGGGCGCCTCACCCAGCAACTCGGCCAACGGATCGCCCGCAGGCCGCTGCTCGGCACCGGGAATGCCAAGCGCCCCGAACGGGTCACCTTGCCCAGCCGCAGCATCAGGCTGACTCGCCAGGTCGCGAAGATCGAATGTTGTCCCTTCCGACCGAGCGGAGCAGCCCGGCAGCCGCGTCGCTTCAGGCGTCGCCGCGCTCGCCGCCCCGGGTGCACGACCGATTCGCGTCGGCGCACCGCCGGCGGCCTGGACGTCGAAACGCTGCCAGCCAAGCTCCAACACATCCCCCACGGCCAGCGGTAGGCTCGCCCGCGCGGCCACGCGTCCACCGTTCAGCACACAGACCATGGCGCGCCCGCCATGGCTCAGGCGCCAGCCTTCTTCCGGACCTTGCCAGGCGATGCGGCAGCGCTCGGCATCCTCCCATTGCGCCGCGTTCAGCCGCTCGCCGCCAAGCGCCAGGGCCTGCGCCAGGCCGGTGCCCGTGGCGGGCAGGTCCAGTACGCCATCCGCACTTCGCCCATGGCTGTGCGTCAGCTTCAACCGCAGCGGCTGGGGCTGCGTGTGGCCCTCAGCATGGCGCTCTCTTTCCATGTGCGCTTCGCTTGATCCGCTTGGTCCGCCTCCCGGCGCCATGGCTGCGTTGTCCTCGCCTTGCATCAGGCCTCTCCCCATAAGATGGCCAGCCGCGTGGCGGCATTCACGAAGCCGCCCTTCGCGTCCTGCTGCCAGAACATGCCATGGCCATGCGGCCTGTACAGTCGATGAGGCCAGTCGGCCCAGGGCAGCCGGGTCACACCGTGCAGCTGCGCGGCCAAGTCGTCTGCGAAGAAGGGCGCGGCTGGCGATTCGGACTGCCGCCGCGCCGCGGTCTGCCGCGCGCGCCGTGCTTGGCGGGTCGCTGGCGACGCCGCCGCACGGGCCCAAAGATCACAGGTGCCCGGCGCATATACGCGCCACAGACGCCGCACGGCCTGGTCGATGGCCTGGCTGTCGGACGGCGTGTCGGCGCGGACGTGACGCGCAACGGTTCGCGCCAGCCAGAACAACCAGTCATGCGGCACCGCGTCATCGAATTGAAACCGCAGCCAGCGCAGATGCGCGGTCTGGTAGACCAGCAAGACGTGCGACCGACCAACCTTGTCGACAGACGGCGCGAGCACACCGATCACGAAACGGCGCGCGGCGAACGGCAGGCTGCCGGGCGGCAGCACAAAAGCCGTGGGCAGCGCCGCCCCAAGCGCTGGCCTCGCCTCGCGGTCCAGGCAACCCTGTAGCGCCAGCCAGGACTGCCACGCCTCGCTTTCGCCATGCCGCATGCCACTGCGCACGAAATCGGCATGCCTGGGCAGCTTGCCCCAGATCGCGGGCGGCGTGACCAGCCGGTGGGCGATGAGTCTTTGCAACACGGACTTTTCCTTTGAAACGCCTCAAGCCGCCGTGCCGGGGCAGTGGAAGCCCCTGAGCACGTCGCTGTTGAGCGGGTTCGGCTGACTACCGCCACTGATGTCGAGCAACGCCTTGCGGCCGTCGAAGCTGTATTCGACGCCGACCCGGCCCGAGGTGGCGGTGCTCACGATGCGCCCCTTGTCAAGCAGCCGAAACAGGGCCCAGGGGCCGCTCGCCTGCAGGGTGGAGGCCGCATTGGACAACCGCGGGTTGGCGACGATTTCTGCCATGGCGCCGCCCCGCGTGCCGGGCCAGTTGACAGTGAAACTCTGCACCGGCCCGTGCATGTAGCGCTGGCCCTGGCCGTCGATGTCGATCACCAGGTCGGTGATGGTCGGATCGAGTTCGACCACCTTCACGTCGAGTTTCCAGGCCATCTTCTTGCCACCGGCCTCGCGGAAGAACAGTTCACGGATCTGCTGTGCACGGTAGAAAGCATCGAGGTTGGGACCGCTTTGTGCCAGTAGCTTGAGCAGTTCGCCGACGAGGGTCGGGCCGTTGCCCGCTGGCGCCGGCGTGACCGCCGCGGACGCGCCGGCCGCAAGACTTTCAAGCCCAACCATCGCGCCAGCGACAGTGCTGCTCTTGTAGCGCCATGGGCGCACGCTCGTGTCCACGAAAGGGGCGAGGTATTTGTTGAAGTACTCGTCGGCCACACCGCCGGTGGCGAACACCTGGGTCACGTCTTCGATGGACGCGTCCTGTGGCACGGCCGCAAAGGGGTAGCGGCCCTCCACCCCGCGCTTGCAGACCTCGCTGACCTGCATCGCCATCAGGCCCATGAGGCGGTCGAGCTGAACCTGGGCCTGCTTGCGGATGATGTCGGTCGAGCCCTGTAGCACCTTGTCGCCGCCACTCGTGGCCAGCGCCGTCAGCACCTCGCGGAATGGCGCGGGCAGCTTGCCCGCTTCGAGCTTCAAGCGTGAACCGACCTCGGCACCGGCCGGCGGCAGGCTGTTGGCGGTGAGTGCGGTATCGGCCACCACCAGCAAGGTGTAGAACTCGTTGACGAGGCTGGAAATGCCCTCGAGGCCCGGCTTGGCGCCGTTGGCGTCCACGGCCGCCCGCTGGCCCGCGCCGAAGGCGACGTCGGGTTGGCCCGTCACGACCTCGCGCAGTGCGGCGAAGCGATTGTCGACGAGTTGCTTCTCCAGCCTTTCCTCCTGGCGTATGCCGAGGTTGCGTCCGATATCTTTCGTCTGCTTGGCGAGTTGATCGGCGGCCTTGTCCAGAAGACTCTTGTCCTCCGGCGCCCGCGTCACCAGCGGCCGGGATAGCGTGGTTTCACGCGCCGCGGCTCGGGCCAACCGGGCCAGCGGCGAATCCGGTGCAGCGAACTGCCGCAGCACGCTGAGGTCGAAGCCCAGGCTGCTGCCCGTGGTGTCGCTGCCCGCCACCGTGCGGATCGAGTTCAGGAAGTCATCCCACTGCTGCGCGTACTCCGTGAGGTACTGGCGGCGGATGTCGTCGAGCAGCGCATCGCTGCCCTGCCCGCCCGTGCCGCCGGTGCCACCTGCCAGCGCGGATTTGGCGCCCCCGGCCAGTGTGCTGTCGGCCGCGCCGCGGCCCATCACCCAGGCATCGTCGGCCAGCGCACGGCCGACGAACTCGGGCAGGCGTTTGTTGAACACCTCGTGGTAGCCATCGTAGGTGAAGAGCCCAGGCACCCCTTTTTCGAGCGGCAGCTTGCCTGCGCGCGAAAACACCGTGCCGGCCTGCGGCCCGACGGCACGAACGAGGGTAAATTCCTGCGGCGCCTCGTTCAGCATCGCCGCCTTGGCGCGTTCGTAGATGCGCTGGGTGGAAGTATTGCTGTCCAGGAACCTTTGCACGTCGCGCACCAGCGCTTCATTCGGCAGGGAAGCGGACTGCACCGCCCGCGTGCCGGAAAACAGGGCCTGGACGTGGCCCACCATCGAAGCCCGGCCACCGAAGGCTGCCGCGCTGTCGGTGTTCTCCCAATCCTTCAGCACCCAGTTGCGCACGTCGGCCGCACCACCGGTCTGCATGTAGTGCGCCCGGTCGTGCAGCAACTTGTAGACGCGCAAGGTTTCGTAAGCCGTCGTGGCGTCGTTGTTCTTCAGGCTCTGTGCCAGCACCGTCTCCATGCGCCGCAGGATCGTCGGCAACAGCATGTGGTCCTGCAAGTGAGCGTAGGTTTCGGTGGAGGCTTCGAGCACGGGCGCAGCGCTGTACAGGCCAAAACGGAAACTGCCGGGCGGGTCCTGCAGGTCCAGGCCCGCATAGCCGGGCAACTGGTAGGCCTCGTTCAACGTGTCTGGCACGCCCGCCGGCTTGAAATCTGCGAACAGCGAGCGTACCCGCGCATCCAGCGCCCTGGCGCGGCCGTCCACCACGTCGAGGTATTGGCGGTTGTTGCCGAAGCTCAGCCACAGCGCACCAGCCAGCCAGACGAACAGCACGACGGCCAGGGTGTGGCCGAGCAGGCCGAGCAGGCGGAAGCGGAACTCCCAGCGCAAATTGGGCCGGACCAGATGGGCTTCGGGGAAGATGACCTTGGTCATCAAGTCCTGCAGGAAGAAACTTTGATGGCCCGTGCGGCCATTGGCGTCCACCACGCTGCGCTGGCGCGCTGCAACGGGCGCAAGCTGCGGCAACGCGTTGGATGGTGGCCCGGCCAGGGGGGCATCCTGCAGCCCGGTTGGCACTTGCGATACTGTCGCGGCTGCGGCGGCAACCGGGATGTCTTTTCCCCACCCAAGGCTCCGTCTCATGCGTTGCAGCAGCGTCGCAGGTTCGGCGGGCAGCGTTCGTGCCGTCTGCGCACCGCTGGTCAGATAGACACCACGGAGGCTGGTGTGCCACTGCGTGTCATCGAAACGCGAATCGAGAAAGATTTCGTCGACCACCTGGGCCAACGGCAACGAGAGGCCCGCGAACTCCTGCGGCAACGCAAACAGGCGGCGCCGGCGATCGACATCGAACTCTTCGTTGAGGTGCAGGCGCAGGCCCGCGGCCAAACGATCCTTGAGCAGACCGAGTTCGGTCGTGATCTGCTCACGCAGCGCCTCACGGCTTTGCGCCGCCGCGCGTTTGCCCGCACTGCGGCGCCCGCCATCGACATGGGGCAGCGTGAAGCCCCAGACCTGCAGGCGTGCCTCGCTGGTCAACGACTGGAAGTATTCCTCGAAGCCGCCCAGCAGGTCGAGCTTGGTGACTATCACGTACACCGGAAAACGAATGCCCAGTTCCTGTCGCAACTCGGCCAGGCGTTCGCGCACCATGGCCGCATGTTCGGATCGTCCGATCTCGTCCATGCCCAGCAGATCGGCCACATTGAGTGCCACGATGACGCCGTTCAACGGTGCGCGCGGGCGATGCTTGCGCATCAGGGCGAGAAAGCCCGTCCATTCGGCCGTGTCTTTCACACCACCGGTGTCGTGCTGCGTGTAGCGGCCGGCCGTGTCGATCAACACCGCTTCGTTGGTGAACCACCAGTCGCAATTCATGGTGCCACCCTGCGCGTGCAGCAACACACTGCGTGGTGAATGACCAGCCTGGTTGACCACGGGGAACTGCAATCCTGAATTCAGCAAGGCTGTGGTCTTCCCCGCGCCGGGGCTGCCGACGATCATGTACCACGGCAATTCATAGAGGTAGCGCCGGCCTTCGAAGAACCGGCGCAGACCGCCGTGGCCGCGCAGCTTACGCAGTTGCGCCATGGCGCGGCTCACCGTGGAAGCCACTGTTTTCAATTCTTCCTTGGCGGCGTTGTCTTCTGGCGTGGTGTTGCCGAAGTTCAACACTTTGCCGAGGAACTCCTTGTCGTCGCGCAGGGCGCGCCGCAGCAAGAACAGACCATAGAGCAGGTACACGAACAGGATCGCCGCGACGACCAACGTGCGCGCGCCGGGTGTGGCCAAGGGCCGTGCGTTACCCAGCGAGAGCAAGGGCCCGGCATGCCAGACCAGCAGGCACAACGCGGCCACGCCGACCAGACTGTAGGGACCGTTGACGAGCCAGAGAATGCCGAGCGTGAGCATCAGCACGATGAAGGTCACGCGCACGCCCATGCCAGCCAGTGGCCGCAAGCCGTCGATGGCCAGCAGCGGACCGACAAACCACAACGCCGCGGCCAACACGACCATCGCCAGAAAGGCCAGCATCTGGCGCGAGAAAACGAATGACAGGAAAGATTGGAGGTATTGCATGGGATTTCCTTCGCGGCTTCAACCGACCGATGCGGTGGTGGTGCCGATCAAGCTGCAGCCGCATTCGCCGTGGTGGCCCTCCAGCGCCACCGGCACGCCGCCGATGGTGTAGCCGGTCTCGCCCTCGACGATCTTGTTGTTGCCGTGCCTCGGACAGCTGACTTCGTCGCCGAGCCGGGCGATGGCCTTGCCACCGATGGTGGCGGCGGGTGAGCCCGACAGCACCACGCCATCGTGGCTGGTCGGGTCGCCGACGAGAATGATGCGGCGTGCCATCACTGGCTCCCTTGCATGACGACGATGTCGACGCGGCGATTGCGCGCACGGCCGGCGGCGGTGGCGTTGCTGGCCACCGGCTGCGCGTCACCGCGACCTTCGACCTTCAGCCGCTCAGGCGCCACGCCGTTGTCCTTCAGCACCCCGGCCGCGGCCGCGGCGCGTTTCTCGCTGAGCACTTGGTTGTCGGGGAATTCGCGGGTCTTGATCGGCAGGTTGTCCGAATGCCCGGTGACCTGCACCGTGCCGGCCACCTCGTTGATCTCGCCGGCCACCTTGGCGATCACCGGCAGGATCTTCGGGTTCATGCGCGCCTGGCCGGGCACGAACATGTCGTCACCCTTGAAGCTCACGGCGCTGCGCGCGTTGTCTTCGTCCACGCTCACCGTGCCGCGCGCGATCTCCGCGCTGAGCAACTCCTTCAGCCGCAGGGGTTTGCGCGGTGGCGCGGGTGGCGGCTGCAGCGCCCCGATGCTACGGATGCGCGCCTCCACCCCGCTGCGGGTGGTCTGCAACTGGTAGCTGTACCAGGAGAACAGGCCCAGCAGCACCAGGGACAACAGAGCCGCCGTGACCCAAACCGGCACGCTGCGCAGCAGGCGGAACTTGCCTGTCGCCTCCCCCTTCCAGTGTGGCGACAGCTCACGCGGCACGTCGCCGCGTGCCGAAGCCAGCAGGGTCAGCAAACGATGACGAATCGTCTCCAACTGCCGCCGCGCCTGGTTGCCGGTGCTGAAGCGACCCTCGAAGCCCAGGCCGAGAATCTGGTACAGCAACTCGAGCAGATCGGTATGCTCCTGCGGGTTGGCGGCCAGCCGGCCGATCAGCAGAAAGAATTTGTCGCCGCCCTTGGTGTCGCCATGGAAATGCGCCGCCAGTTGCTGGCCCGCCCACACCCCCACTTCGCCCCTCGTGCCACCACCCCACACCGTGCTGTTGGCCGCCTCGTCAAGCGCGGTACACAGCGAATAACTCGCCGCCACCGCGTGCTCGTGCCTGATCTGCGCGTCGTTGCACAAAGACTGGAAGGTGGTGACCTCGCGTTCCAGCAGGCGGTGAAACACCGTCACGCCATGCGGCTCGAGTTCGGCCGGCATGTCGGCCAGCGCGCGTAGCAGGGGTTGCGCGGCTTCGAGCAGCGGGTTCTGTGCCGCCTTGACGGCGGCCAGGCGCTTCTGCGTCGAGGGTTCGGGCGCGAGCTGCACGATTGGCGGCAGATCACTCAACAGGCTATCGACCGGCTGACTGTTTTCGTTCGTTTGCCGCGTCGATCCACTGCTTGCCTGTGATTCATCTGTGGAATTTTCGTTTTTGGGCATGGGAATCGAGGACCTCTAAATGACTGGATTGAACGAGCTAAAGGAATTGAAGCCGGGGTGACGCGATGAGCGCACCTGGACTCCCTCCCCTATCTCTCCGTTGATGCGTGCATTGATCGATTGCATGTTCTCAAGCTCTCAATGTAGAGATCAGCCTCGCTCCGCACTCTGTCAAATCGCCTTCGTAGGCAATCGTCTTGCCCATGTGCTTACGCCCAACGCGAAGGGTCAGGATCCTGAAACTGCCCTTGCACTTGGGGAACCAGGTCATGCAGTCTTCAGCGGCCACAGCAATGCCCTGCACGATGAAGTCGAGCGCCGTGATCACATTGCCATGGTGGTCGGTCGGGTCGCCCAGACGTACCACCCGGCGGTTATCAGCGTCACGCATGTGCGATGGCCTCGAGGTTCGGGGCGGTGCCGTACAAAGGAACCAGCCCGTTGTCGATAGTCCCCTGCGCCGGTTCGCCGGGCTTGACGAAGCCAGAGTCGAATACCCGCTTTGTCGGTTCGTCGCTCATGCCGTCCTCCTCTGGTCCTGGCCCTGCTGCATGTTCTCGGGCAGAAGGGCATTGAGCCGGTCATCGCTTCCCGCATAACTTCCGCGCCAGCGCACATAGCCCTGGCCCTCCGCCGCGCGGTGCGCAACCTTAGCGGTGAACTCCCGACTGTCCTCGTAGAACCTGGCGATGAAGCCGGCATAAGAGTCGTGCACCCAGTCGTCAAAGAAGGAACCCACAGCGCTTTTCACCTCCAATGTCTTCATGTCCTTGAAGATCTCGGAGGCATGCGAATGAAAGGCTTTGCGCTCCTCCTCATGGGCGGTCCAATCCACAGTTGGTGAAGGGTTTGACAGCAAGCGAATTTGATTCTTGAAAATTGCCTGGCCCTTGAGATAAAACCGATAGCCCGCCTCATCGAGCGACTTCGCCCGAACCACACTGCTCAGCTTCTCGAAGCCATCGCTCTTGTTGATCTGGTAGCGCCAGGCCAGATAACGCAGGCCATGCTGGCGCAATGCCTCGAAGGTTTCCACACCCGCGGGCACGTCGCAAAGCTCGAAATATTGCTGTACGGACTGGCGCACCATGGCAAGGCGATCCAGGCCGAAGCGTGCAGGCAGGCCCGCGTCTTTTGCGATCTCCGAGTTCAGATCGATCCATGGCACCGACTCATGCGCTTCACAGGTCTTGAGCGCCGCCTGGTACATCTCGTTGAGCGGCAGGTTGGCGAGCTTGATCTGGTCGTCCGGCACCGCGCGCATGCCGCTCTCTGGATCTTGGGGATTGATGCGCTGCAGGCGCACCCCCTTGCCCTGCTCACCCGGGCCATAGCCGCCGCCCACGTCGCTGTGCGCGCCGGGGCAGTGGTGTTCATGGCATTTATCCGGCAGGCTGCCGCCTACGGCCACGCTGTCGCACGGGAAGTTGGTGCGCAGTTCGTGCAGCGCCACGTAATGCACGCAGTTCTTCACCTCCTGATGAATCCGCAGATTGCTGGCAGTGGCCCAAGCGCTGTGTCGGTGGCCGCCCGCGCCAGCGTTCCAGCCGACGGACGCCACCGTGTCGAACAGGCCGAGCATGCGCACGTAGCTGTCCACCCCGAACAATTTGCTATCAATCAGCAGCAAATCGTGCAGCCAGGTCACAAACACGCGCGCCTGCGCCGCACCGCGGCTGAAGCCGAAGACATCGATGTAGATCCCCTTGACCTTGGGCAGCGTAGCGCGTGCCTGGACTTGCTGCTGCAGCTCGGTGGCCATCTTGCGCATGAAGCGGCGGCGCTCACCCGTGCGCGCAATGCCAAAAAACGAGCCGTCTTCGGCGCTGACCAAGCCCTGGGACAGACCCAGATCGTCCAGAATTTTTTGCTCGGCGCTGAGTGCGCTCTGGTTTTGGACGTCGGGGTTATTGGAGGAGACGCGGGTTTCGGAGCAGAGGGCAGCGAGTTGCTTCTGGTCAAACCGCGCCTGATCTCCATTGAGATATCGATGAACAGAGTTGATGACCTGCAACAGGCCGTAGACGATACGGGCCTCGCCGCCCCCCCCAAACGCCGCCCCCGTACTGGGCGGCTTGGCCTCACCGATTTCGGTGAACGGCGTGCCGACACCGGACACGTAGTGGCGGAAAAATCCATCGTCAGGCGAATTCCGATAAGCCTCCCACAAACGCGCGACGTTTGTGTTGGTGTCTCTTTGGCTATAGAAGGTCTTATTGTTGCCGGTGCCATCAAAGAACAGCCCGATGTTCAGGGTGACCTCGCATTCATGGGCGGCCGTCGAAGGCAGAGGGCGCGGGCAGCTCACCGAAGCCGGCTGGAGCACTGTCTTGAATTCGCTCATGGCGTGGCTCCGCCGGGTTGTTTGCCTGTTATGGCGGGTTGCGGCTTTTCATCCGGCAACGGTGAGTAGGCTGGGGCCGGGCGGCGTGGGAATTTAGGGCCGGGATACTTAGAGCCCTCCGGATACCCAGGCGTTACCCACAGCTCGACGTGGTGTCCCGGCAAGAAATGCACGAACAGTCCTGCGCTATCCCCGGGCGGTACCGCGAAATTGACGGGAACGGTTTCCTCGTGCTGACGAGCCTCACCTACATTGCTTCGATTCGTCGTCCAAGTTACCTTCACCATCACAGGCTTGGTGATCTTGCGCGGCAGCAGCATGCAGCACATTCCGCCGCCGCCGCCGCCCCAGCCCATGGCGTTGCCGCCCCAATGCCCGTCGAGATAGAACTCGGGTATCCCGATCATCGAACCGTAGTGGCCGACAGCAGAGATGCTAATGCCGATCTTGTCCTTGTCCGGCACCAGATCCTCGGAGCCGGTGCTGCAGGCCGTGGCCAGCACCACGGCTGCAACCGCCAGTAGCGCGCGGCGCGCCAGGTCACGAAATTTCCGCATGCGAAGTGTCGTAGCGCGCTTGAAATCCGTCTTGATTGCATTTGTCATTTCAGTTTCCCATCACGCTAAAGCGAGACCCGCGTCGCATGAAACAGCGCGCCCGAATACCGGGATACCGTGGAACTGGCTTTGCCAGTCCGCTGGTATCGCCGCCTGCAAGGGGGAAGCGCCGTAGGCGCATCGGGGGTGTTTCATCCCTAGAGTGCTTCATTTTTGTGTTTGCCTTTCGACCGCTTATGTCACGCTCGCTGCTGCGGCCAGGAGCTCCTGCTGCACCCGGCCTGCGTCTTTGAGCCAGTCCCGTTCGCTCGCGAACACCCGGCGTGCAAACACCAGCAAGGCTCCGCGATCGGTGCTACCGCTTTGCTGCCAGCGCTCGATGCAGTAGCGCGCGACCTCGTAGTGCCACTTCACATCGGCGAGCGCCACGTCTTCCGGTGAACGGGCAAGTTGCGCCAGCAAGGCATCGGGTTCGCCCGCCTGAATGAGCAGGTCGATTTGGGCGTCGCTGAGTTGGAGGGTTTCTGACGCCCCTGTGCGCTCAAGCCGGCTTTCGTAGAGAGGGATGACTCTGCGCAGGCCGGCTCGGTCATGGATTTTCCAATCCACCATCGGGGCCGTCAGGGCGTCCCACTGGGCAGGGGTCAGTACGCCGGGCAAGTAGGCCATGACGCGACTATCCGCGATGCGCAGGCCGTAGGGCTGTCCTGTGTCGTCACCGAAGTAGACGAAGCTGCGTAGATGATCGGCCAGCGAATCGAGCGAATGCTCCGATTCGATGAGCACGAAATGCAGCCGGTGCGGAAAACCGTTAACGAGCCGCCTGATCTCGGTTTCGACGGTCTGACTTTTGAGCGCGAGGGCCTGGGTCTGGAAGATCAGGATCGGGCCGGCCAGCCGCAGATCTTCACTGGGCATCAAGGTCGCGAACCAGGTTGCGTTCAGCTCGGCGAACACGCGGGACGCGCTGATGGCTTCATACACCATTGCGCCGTCCATCAGGATGAAGGTTTCCATGTGGTCGTTCCCGTTAAAACCGGGTGATGGCACTGGCGGCCTTTGCCGCCTTGAGCATGCAGCGAATACACACGCTGGTCGGCAGTTGCGGCAATGGCCTCTGCACCGACTTGGGCCCGAACGTTTGGTGGTCGCCGGCCCACACATGGTGCGCGGCCAGTGTGTGGAAGCCGAAACCTTTGCCATCGATCGTGAGGGTGCTGCCATCGGCGTCTAGCTCTATGCCCTGCTTCGCCTTGAGCTTGATCCAGTCGGTGGTGCTGATGAGCTCGACGGCCTTCTTGGCGACGAGTTCGATCAGGTCGTCCTGCGCCTGCACTTGCACCGGACCCTGCGCGGCGAAAATGCGGATGCCGGCCTTGTACGCGAACAAACGGATCGCATCCAACGCACTCGCCAGCAAGCTCTTGCCGCTGCTGATGCTGGTGTGCCCGCCGCTGGTGGTGACGACGTGGGCACCGGCGGCAACGTGTACGGCTCCGTTGGCCGTGGCGCCGATACCGGCCGCACTCGCCAGCACCAGATGAGGCGCTTCGATTTCGGGGAAACGGCCCTCTGCCGCGTCGACGCTGCCGGTGCCTTTGAGCGAGTCGTTCTGTGTCTTGAGGTCTTTGGCAACGGCGGCCTGATCGTCTTCGCCGTCTTGGGCCTTGTGCTGCTGCGCCAGCGATGCCAGCGCTTCGTGCTGATCGCGAGCGCGTGTGAGGCGATGCAGCGTCTCATCCATGTCTTTGACGTGGGCACGGGCACGTTCGCGACCTTCGGTGGTGATGAGCATCCCTTCCCCGGCGCGCAGCGCGCCGTGGGCTTCGGTGGCCAACTCGTAGCCCTCGCCACGCGCATCCTTGCGCCCGGCGTTGTCTTCGATGCGGGTGATGAAGCCCAGGCTCAACTGGCTGTGCCGGTGGTCGCTCTTGAGCTGCACTTGCTGCTGCCCGGCGGTGTCGTCTGTCAGCACATGGTTGGAGCCACCGGCCGCGCTGTTGCCGCCTCCGGGGTTCAGTTCCCGGCTGCGCCAGCCGCTGAGCGCGGCCTGGCCCGGCAGCGCCCACGGCGGCAGGTTGTTCTGGTTGTGCACGCGCCCGGTGCAGACGGGCAGGTCCGGGTCGTTGCCAATGAAGGCGATCAACACCTCCTGGCCGATGCGCGGCAGCTGGATGCTGCCGAGCTTGTTGCCGGCCCAGGGGCTGCTCACGCGCACCCAGCAGCTGCTGTGCTGGTTCTTCTGGCCTTCGCGGTCCCAAGGGAACTGCACCTTGATGCGGCCGAGTGCATCGGTCCAGATGTTTTCACCCTCGGGGCCGACGACCAGCGCAGTTTGCAGGCCGGGGTTGGCGGGCTTGGGCTGCGTCAACGCCGGCCGCAGAGTCTCTGCCATCGGGTGGGCGGTGAAGTCGACCTCGACGCGCCAGGCTTGTTTGCGCAGCGCTGCGGCATCCTTGACCTGGCTGGCCTGGCCCACGTCTTCGATGAGGAACCGGGTGTCCAGCACCAGGTAGTCGCCGTTGGCCTGTTGGCGCGGGTGGTTCTGCAAGGTAAAGCTGCAGCCGGGCACCATGCCGCGCAGGTTGCCGCTGCCCTGGGCGCGCGCGCCGTGGCTGCGCAGCGCCTGCATGCGCAGCAGCGCGAACTGGCGGGCTTCGGCCTGTGGGTCGTTGGCCTCGGCCGTACCAGCCTTGGGTTGCGCATAGTGGCTACCCGCGACGCCGTCGTGCCACTGGTACACCTCGGCATCGTTCTGGCCCGTGGGCCGCGGGTCCTTGCGGCTGGCCGACAGGTCGGCGCGCGGCCGGGTGTAGTCGTAGTCGCGGGTGCTGTAGCGGCCACTGGTGAGCCGGTGTTGCGGCAAGAAGCTGTGGATGTATTCGGCATCGGTCTTCCAGCCGGGCGGGTGGTAGTCCACGGCCTGGTAGGCGGTGCTCGGGTTCTTCAGGTGCGCGCCCATGTTGTCGATCAGCACCAGCCGGTGCCGGCCGTTGTCATGCTCGAAAAAGTAGTTGATGCCCCACTCTTCACACAGCCGGCTGAAGAAGGCGAAGTCCGATTCGTTGAACTGGGTCTGGTAGTCGCGCACCGGGTAGGTGTCGATCAGGCGTTTGTCGACCGGGAACGGGTAGTCGGCCAGCAGCGTGTCGAGCAGTTCGACCACGGTCTGGTTCTGGAAGATGCGGCAGTCGGTGTTGAGGGTCGCCAGGTGCAGCCAGGGGCGCAGCGTGAGCCGGTATTGCGAGAAGCGACCTTCCTCGCCCCAGAACGCGGCGTCGGCGACCAGGGCGTTGATCTCGCGGGTGCCGGCGCCCATATGGTCGGCCGCATCGCCGACCGTACCGGGCAGGAAGGCGCCGGCGCCGTCGAGCTGGATGCGGCAGCGGATCTCGCGGCCGATGAAGGCATCCAGGTCGAAGTCGGCGGCTTCGCTGGCGCCGAGGTTCAGGCCGTCCGGCGTCTTCAGCAGCAGTTCGTATTCGAAGAGGCTGTTCACACCTTCGTGGCCGCTGAGGCGTACGGGTTCGAGCGCAGGCTGGCCGTTGACGACCGGGATGACCTCACTTTCGACGGTGAGCGTGTGAGCGTGCAGCATGCTCACTTCTCCCTCACACCCCAGAGCTCGAGCCGCAAACCCGGGAATTCGCTGGCCATGTGCAGCGCCAGGCCACCATGTTTGACCATGTGCTCCCACAAGGGGCCACGCTGGTCGAGTTGGAAGTAGACGAAGCCGGCATTGAACGGGATCTGCCGTGGCGGTACGGGCAAAGCCTGCAGCGGGATGCCGGGCAGATGCGCGCGGATGAGTTCGGCAAGCCGGTCGCTTGGACCGACCTTGCAGCGCGCGGGAAACTGGCTGGCCAGTTGGTCGGCCGGTGTGTGCGACGCCACGGCGAAGACCAGGCTCGAAAAGCCCTGCAGCAGCGATGGGTCGATGCTGGCCACGCGCACGCCATTGGGGCGGTTGGCCAGAGGGATGCTCTGCGCGCTGCGCACCAGCACTTCGTTGAGCAGGCCCTGCACGTCGGCCACCAGCTCCTTGAACGAGAGATAGGGGTCGGCGTGGTTGTAGGCCGGATGGGCCAGCGGTCGGCGCGTGCTGGCACGCACGAAGGTGGCCAGTTCGGCGCTCAGCGTGCGCAGCAAGGCGTAAACGGTCTCGGGCGAAGTTTCGCCCACGCGCAGCCAGTGTTCGAGCAAAGGCTCGCAGCGGTTCAGTATCTGCAGCAGCAGGAAGTCGGATACTTCGGCGGCCTCGCTCGACTTGCCGTCGTTGCCGCTGAGCCGGCCAGCCAGGGATTCGGCACGCAGCCGGCACAGGCCGTGCAGATGGGTCAGCCAGTCTGTGAGCAAGGCACTGGCGCCATAACCCGAGACGGGCGGGATCAACGTGGTGTCGAGCGTGATGCTGCCATCGGAGCGCAGCGTGGTGACACGGGCCAGCGGCAGGCCGATCCAGGCGTCGGTGAGTTCACGTTGGGGCAGCAGGCGCAGGCGCAGTTGCGACAGCTGCACGGTCTTGGGGCCCTGCCCGATGGAATTGGCGTCGCGCAGCTCGGTGTCGAATACGTTGAAGCGTGCCAGCGAAGCCTCGGCCTGGCCGGGCTCGTCGAAGCTGGTTTCCTCGCCATGCGGCGTTCGGATCGGCACGGCCAGGTGGATGGTCTGCTCGACGTGCTCGGGCCGGATCGTCAGCGGCGCAGGCGGTGGCGTCTGGCCGGGCGTGTCGAAGGGTGTGCCGTCGGCGAAGATGCCGGTGCCGCGGGCCAGCACGACCTTGCCCAGCGACAGCGATTCACTGTCGATGGCGTATTGGCTGAAACCCCAGAAGAACGGTGTCAATGCCGCAGCACGCCTGTGCGCAAAATGCTCCAGGTAACGCTCTTGCTGCTGGAAGAGTTGCGGCCGCAGGAACAAGCCTTCGCTCCATGCAACCTTGTTGTACCAACTCATGGTGTTTCTGCTCGAGTGTGTTGGGATGGCCCGGCGGGCGCCGCCATGGCGACGCCGTGCCGGGCCGGATTTCAGGACTCTTTGTTGCCCTTGATGTCATAGCCGGCGGTGACCGCGCCGCCGCTGCCGCCCTGCGCGTTCTGCACGGCGTATTCCTGCTTGATCTTCGAGAACGACAGGCGCACGCGCTCCTTGACGCGCAGCTCGTCGGTGTTGGAGCCGAACGGCGACACGCTGGTGATGATCACGTCGGTGAAGGTGAACTTCAGGTACTCGAGCGGGTTGCCACCGGCCTTGCGCACCGTCAGCTTGGCTTCGGCCACGTGCTTGCCGGTCAGGCAATACTTCATCAGGTTGGGACTGGAACGGTCGACGTAGTGATCGAACTCGAGATCCTCCACCGTCGCCTTGCCGGCGCCGCCGCCGGAGCCGGCGTGCATGGTGGATTCCTGCAGGACTCGCCAATTGAAGGCGAGAACCTCGATTTCGTTCTTGTGGGCGGCGTCGAGCGATTCGCCTTCGATACCGGCGATTTTCAGAAAAATATCTTGTGACATGGTGAACCTCTGAGGAAAACTTCTTGAAGGGAGGGTTGGCCATGGACGGCCGCGTCCATGACGTTTCAGGGTGGCATCTGCGTGCCACTTCATCGATCGATGGGGAGTACCCGGATCAGGCCGCTTCCTTGAGCGAAGGCAGCTTGGCCACCAGACGCAGCGAGACGGTCAGGCCTTCGAGCTGGAAATGCGGGCGAAGGAAGAACTTGGCGCCGTAGAAGCCGGGGTTGCCCTCGATGTCCTCCACCACCACCTCGGCCGCGGCCAACGGGCGCTTGGCCTTGGTCTCCTGCGAGGAGTTGGTCGGGTCGGCATCGACGTAGTTCATGATCCATTCGTTGAGCCAGCGCTGCATGTCTTCGCGCTCCTTGAACGAGCCGATCTTGTCGCGCACGATGCACTTGAGGTAGTGCGCGAAACGGGTGCTGGCGAACAGGTAGGGCAGACGCGCCGACAGGTTGGCGTTGGCCGTGGCGTCCGCGTCCATGTACTCCTGCGGGCGCTGCAGCGACTGCGCGCCGATGAAAGCAGCATGGTCGGTGTTCTTCCGGTGGACCAGCGGGATCAGGCCCGACTTGGCGAGTTCGGCCTCGCGCCGGTCGGAGATGGCGATCTCGGTCGGGCACTTCATGTCGAAGCCGCCGTCGTCGGTAGGAAAGGTATGGCACGGCAGGTTCTCCACCGTGCCGCCCGACTCCACGCCGCGGATCATGGTGCACCAGCCGAACTGCTTGAAGCTGCGGTTGATGTTGACGGCCATGGCATAGGCCGCGTTGTTCCAGACGTAGTTGCGGTGGTCGGCGCCGTCGGTCTCTTCCTCGAAGTCGAACTCATCGACGGGATTGGTCTTCACGCCATAAGGCAGGCGCGCGAGGAAACGCGGCATGGTCAGGCCGACATAGCGGGAATCCTCGGTGTTGCGCAGCGCCGTCCAGGCGGCATGCTCGAGGTTCGAGGTGATCTTGGCCAGGTCGCGCGGATTGGCGAGTTCCTGCCAGGACTCCATGCCCATGAGCGACGGGCCGGCGGCGGCGATGAAAGGCGCGTGCGAGGCGGCTGAGACCTTGGCGATCGCACCGAGCAGCTCGACATCGGCCGGCGTGTGGTCGAAGAAGTAGTCAGCCACCAGGCAGCCATAGGGTTCGCCCCCGAGCTGGCCGTATTCTTCCTCGTAGATGCGCTTGAAGATCGGACTCTGATCCCATGCCACACCTTTGTGCCGGCGCATGGTGCGGCGCATCTCGTCCTTGGAGATGTCCATGAAGCGGATCTTCAGGTTCTCGTCGGTTTCGGTGTTGGAAACCAGGTGGTGCAGGCCACGCCAGGCCGATTCGACCTTCTGGAATTCCTCCTTGTGCAGCACCAGGTTGATCTGCTCGGACAGCTTGCGGTCGATCTCGGCGATGATGGCCTCGATGCTGCTATAGGCGTCGTCCGTCATCGTGGCGGCGTTGTGCAGCGCCTGTTCGGCCAGGGTGCGTACGGCGGCCTCGACGGCGCCGCGCGCCTCGTCGGTCTTGGGCTTGAATTCCTTGTCCAGCAGCGAGGCGAAATCCTGTGCATCGGCGTACTGGGTCGCGCTGGCGGTGGCGCGTTGGGCATTGGCTTTCATGTCGGCTCCTTGAATGTCGTGTCTGCCCAACTCAGGCCGTGGCGGCGGTATCCGTTGCCTCGGCTTCGGCGGCCTGCGGCTTCGGGCTTGCAGCGAGCGACTTCATCAGCGCCGGGTCCTGCAGCAACTGGTTGACCAGGCTTTCCGCGCCGGCCTTGCCGTCCATGTAGGTCTGCAGATTGGCCAGTTGCGTGCGCGCTTCGAGCAGGCGCGCCAGCGGCTCGACCTTGCGTGCCAAGGCGGCTGGCGAGAAGTCGTCGATGCTCTCGAAGGTGATGTCCACCATGAGCTGGCCCTCCCCGGACAGGGTGTTGGGCACGGCAAAGGCCACGCGCGGCTGGATGGCTTTCATGCGCTCGTCGAAGTTATCGATGTCGACGTCGAGGAACTTGCGTTCGCCCACCGGCGGCAGCGGCTGGGTCGGCTTGCCGGAGAGATCGGCGAGCACACCCATGACGAAAGGCAGCTCGATTTTTTTCTCGGTGCCATAGATCTCGACGTCGTATTCGATCTGGACGCGAGGCGCCCGGTTGCGGGCGATGAATTTCTGGCTGTTGTTGATCATGTGAACATCCTTTGGAGAACAACTCGGGGCTGGGAGAACCGCCGATCCCTTGCCCATCACGGACCGGCGCGGAACATTGCAAAGGCAGTCAGGAATATGCGGTCACGCAAGTGATGACCTCCTCTTCCACATCGGCGTCGATGCGCAGAATCCGGCGTTGGTCCTGCAGGGCGGCAAGCCAGAGCCGCGAGAGCTTGGGCAGCAATTGCTGCTCGATGAAGCCGATCAGCCGCCGCGCTTCCGTCTCGTGGGTGCCGCAGCACGCGATGATGTGATCGACCAGCGCCGCGCTGTAGCCGAGCGTGATGCCGTGCTGCGTGGCCATGCGATCGACCACCCGGTCCAGATGCAGCCGGACGATGCGCGCCAGCGCGTCCTCGGCCAGCGGCAGGTAGGGCACGACGCTGAGCCGCCCGATGAAGGCCGCCGGGAACACCGCACGCAAGGCCGGCTGCAAGGCCGCACGCAGCGCCGCGTCGTCGGGCGTCAGCACGGGGTCTTCACACAACGCCGAGATCAACTCCGAGCCGGTGTTGCTGGTCAACAGGATGGTGGTGTTGCGGAAATCGATGCGGCGACCCTCGCCGTCCTCCATCCATCCCTTGTCGAAGACCTGATAGAAGATTTCGTGCACGTCAGGGTGCGCCTTCTCCACCTCGTCGAGCAGGATCACGCTGTAGGACTTGCGCCGCACGGCTTCGGTCAACACGCCGCCTTCGCCATAGCCCACATAGCCAGGAGGCGCGCCCTTCAGGGTGGATACCGTGTGCGACTCCTGGAATTCGCTCATGTTGATGGTGATGAGGTTCTGCTCGCCGCCATACATGGCTTCAGCCAGCGCCAGCGCGGTTTCGGTCTTGCCGACGCCGGACGGGCCGACCAGCAGGAACACACCCACCGGCTTGTCGGGATCGGTCAGCCGCGCGCGCGCTGTCTGTACGCGCTCGGTGATGACCTGCAGCGCACGGCCCTGCCCGATCACGCGCCGGTTCAGCGTGTCCTGCAGGTCGACCACCGCGGCGGCTTCGTCCTGCACCATGCGGCCCACGGGAATGCCGGTCCAGTCGGCGACGATGGCGGCGACCACGGCCTCATCGACCTGCGCGAACACCATGGGCGCGTCCTGCTGCATCGCCAGCAGCGCCTGCTCCAGATCGCGCGTCGGCTGCGCGGACACGGCATCGGCGGGCTCGCCTGCAAGGTGCCCAACCGCAGCGCGCGCCGCCAGCACGGCCTCCACCAGGGCCAGTTCGTCCCGCCAACGCTGCTCCTGCCCGTTCAGTTGTTCGGCCGCGACCTGTTGTTGCGCCATGGCCGCTTCGACACGCTGTACGCGCTCGTCGCTGCCCTGGGTAACGCCGTGCTCCCGGGCCAGAAGGTCCAGCTCGAGTTGGAGCGCTGCCATGCGCTGGCGCAGGTGCGCCACGGCGGGCGGCGGCGTGTGCAGCGACATCGCCACGCGCGCGCAGGCGGTATCGAGAAGGCTGATGGCCTTGTCGGGCAGCTGGCGCGCCGGCAGGTAGCGGTGCGACAGCACCACGGCGGCGCGCACCGCTTCGTCGAGCACCGCCACCCCATGGTGCGACTGGAAGGTTCGGACCAGACCACGCAGCATCTGGATGGCCGCCGCTTCCTCGGGCTCGGGCACCTGCAACACCTGGAAGCGCCGCGTGAGCGCCGGGTCCTTTTCAATGTGCTTCTTGTATTCGCTCCAGGTGGTGGCACCCACCGTGCGCAGGCCACCCCGCGCGAGTGCGGGCTTGAGCAGATTCGCCGCATCGCCCGTGCCGGCCTGCCCACCGGCACCGACCAGGGTGTGGATCTCATCGATGAACAGCACGACGGGTTGCGTGGACTTGGCCGCCTCCGCAAGAAGCGCCTTGAGCCGCGACTCGAACTCCCCGCGCACACCCGCGCCGGCGATCAACGCGCCGACGTCCAGGCTCAGCAAACGCACTTCACGCAGCTTCGGCGGCACTTCGCCTGCGGCGATGGCCAGGGCCAGCCCTTCCACCACGGCCGTCTTGCCCACACCCGCTTCGCCGGTGAGCAGAGGGTTGTTCTGGCGGCGCCGCAACAGGATGTCGACCATGGCGCGTATTTCGTCCTGGCGGCCAATCACGGGATCGATGCCGCCGCTGCGCGCCAACGCGGTCAGGTCGCTGCAGTATTTCGCGAGCGCGGAGTCATTGCCAGCAGCGCCGTCCATCGGGGCAGCGGAGTCCCCCTCCCCCATTTCGCCGGGCGCACCATCCTGCGGCCCTTCGCCCTCTTCGGGTGAGCCCGCAACGATGGCAGCCAGGCTCTCGTTCATCTGGTCCGCGGGAATCTTGGCGAACATTGGCGAGATGCCCAGCATCACCCGGCGCAATTCCGGCGTCTGCAGCAAGGCCGCCAGCAGCCAGGCCCCACGCACGGAACGGGCGCCAAACTCGAGGCTGGCCATGACCCACGCGCGCTCGACGGCCGCGCCGATGTGGTCCGAAAAGTCGCTGAGCGCCGTCGCGCCCGCCGGCAGCACGGACAAAGCCGTGGTCAAGTCGCGATCGAAAGACGACTCGTCGAAACGGTAATGACGGCAGATGCGATGCAGGTCACCGTCGCTGGCCCGCCACAGCTGGTGGACCCAATGGGTCAGTTCCACATAAGGATTACCGCGCAGGCGGGCGAAGGCCGTGGCCGACTCGAGGGCTCGAAACAGCGTCGCGTCGAGCTTGCCAAAAAGGATGCGTCTGGAGATGGCCATGGCTCAGACCGCAACAAGATGCAACAAATTCCCGCGGCATTGGATGGACGTTCGCCAGAGGAAAACCAGAATCAACATAGGGCCTCCTTCCGTTGATCGAAGCCGCAAGGGCCGTCAAAGCATGTTTTTCACGTTTTTAAGTTTTTATTTAGTATACATATTAATACTATGTTCACATTGTTAATTTTACCAATTCATTTATTTGTTTTGCATACTCCTTTGTATTTCAATTGGTTCTAAAAATTGCGGACAAAAAAAAGCCACCATGCGGTGGCTCGAAGGCTGATCCTGGTGAACGCTATCGGGACCCGATGCGCACCTCGCCGAAGAGGTTCTTCAACTCCCTCGGCTGCGACCGCCAGTACTGCGGCGGGGCGTCCACCGTGGCACCCAGTTCGGCTGCGGCATGCCACGGCCAGTGCGGATCGAACAGGATGGCGCGCGCCAGCGCCACCACGTCGGCCTGGCCGCTGGCCACGATGTTTTCCGCCTGCGCGGGCTCGGTGATGAGGCCGACGGCAAAGGTCGGCATGCCGCAGGCGGCTTTCATGCGCTCGGCGAACGGCACCTGGTAGCCCGGCACCAGCGGGATTTTCTGCTGTGACGAAACCCCGCCGCTCGACACATGCATGAAGGCACAACCGCGTTCGGCCAGGGCCTGGCCCAGCACCACGCTCTGTTCCACATCCCAGCCGCCATCGACCCAGTCGCTGGCGGAGATGCGCACGCCGACCGGCATCGACACCGGCACGGCAGCGCGCACGGCGTCGAACACTTCGAGGGAAAAGCGCATGCGGTTTTCCAACGCGCCACCGTAGCGGTCGCTGCGCTGGTTGGCCAGCGGCGACAGGAACTGGTGGATCAGATAACCGTGCGCGAAGTGCAATTCGATGGCGTCGATGCCCAGCGCCTGCGAACGCTGCGCCGCCCTGGCGAAAGCGTCCCGGATGCGGGCCAGGCCCGCATCGTCGAGCGCGAGCGGCGCCACTTCATGCGGGTTGTGCGCCAAGGCCGAAGGCGCCGCCGTGTCCCAGCCGCCGGGCTCATCGGGCCGGATCTGCTGGCCACCTTTCCAGGGCGCGTGGCTCGAGGCCTTGCGCCCCGCGTGGGCGAGCTGTATCGCCACCTTGATGGGCGAATGCTTGCGGATGGCTCCCAGCACCTTGGCCAGGGCCGCCTGGTTGTCGTCGTTGTACAGCCCCAGGTCGTCGGGCGTGATGCGGCCGATGGCCTCCACCGCCGTGGCTTCGATGGTCAGAAGTGCCGCGCCGGACAGCGCCAGCGAACCGAGATGGATCATGTGCCAGTCGGTGGCATTGCCCTCCTCGGCCGAGTATTGGCACATCGGGGCGATGGCGATGCGGTTGCGCAGGGCCAGCGGGCCGAGGGCGAAAGGGGAAAACAGAGCGCTCATGGGCGGCAGGTCTACAAAGTGAAGGAACACCTTGCTTATAGCAGCGCGTTGCGCCGAGGGTGCGTGCAAGGTCATGCGGATCCCGCTATAGGAAGATGGCACCGGGAAGATGGCACCGAAAATTAGCGCGACGGCATGGAAACGCCGCCCCGATCTTCGGTACAGTGGGCATCGACAGCCACCACCGCCCCTCAAAAGGCAGCCTCCACGATGGACGACATCCAGACCCACCGGACGATCTCAGCCCGGAGCCGGCCGCGGCAAGAGGCCACCCGATTCCGCATCCACCTCGCGCTCGTGGCGCTGGCCTGCATCGGCGCCGGCGGTCTGCTGGCCATGCACTACCCGGTGGTCCCCGTGGTGGCGGCGGTCGCCTTTGCGCTGGCCGTCGCCGTGTTCTTGCGCTGGCCCGATCTCTGGCTGTTGGCCGTGCCGACCCTGCTGCCGCTGGTCGGCTTCGCGCCATGGACGGGATGGATCACTTTCGAAGAGCTCGATCTGCTGGTGCTGGCCGCGGCGGCCGGTGGCTACGCCCGCGCGGCCCTGCCCGGCGCCCCGCTGCCCGCCCGGGGCCAGCGCGTGCATCTGCTCTCGCCCGGGCCCCTGTTGCTGCTGTTGGCGTTCGCCCTTTCGACGCTGGTCGCCATGGAACGCGGCTTCGAGGATGCGGGCGGCTTCGCCTTCGGCTGGTACCAGGGCTACCACGAACCGATGAACAGCCTGCGCCTGGCCAAGAGCTTCTTCCTCGCGGCCTTGGTCGTGCCGCTGTGGTGGGGCGCGGTGGCCCGGCGCGGCGAGCAGGCCGCCACCTGGCTGGCCACGGGCTTGTCGCTGGGACTGGCCGCGGCATCGCTCACCACGGTGTGGGAACGCCTGGCATTCACCGGCCTCTTCGATTTCTCCAGCGATTACCGCACCACCGGCATGTTCTGGGAGATGCATGTGGGCGGCGCCGCGCTCGACGGTTTCCTCACGCTGTGTGTGCCGTTCGCGGTGCGCGAGGTGTTCTTCGCACGCTCCACCCGGCGCTGGGCCGCCGCCGTGGCCTGCCTGGCCCTGGCGGGTTATGCCTGCCTGACCACCTTCTCGCGCGGCGTCTACCTGGCCGTGCCGATCGCCGTGGCGGTGACGCTCGCCTGCTGCATGCTGAGCGCACGCCGTCAGGCCGCGTCCTCGGCACGCAGCGCCCATTCGCCGCCCGCCACCACGGCCGGGGCGCCACTGCCTGCCGCCCCGGTGGCGACCAGTGGCGGCAGCGGCCTGCTGCCCGGTGCGCTGCTGGTCGCGTCGTTCACCGCCGCGATCTGGTGGGTTTTCCCGTCCAGCGGTTACCGCGGCCTGCTGGCGCTGCTGGGCGCACTGGGCCTGGCGCTGCCGCTGGCGCGGCCGATGCGCGGCTACAAGGCGGTCGACTGGGTGATGGCCGTGATCGGTGGTGCCGTGCTCGGCGCGGGCGCGGCGGCCATCGCATCGCTCGTCGACAAGGGCGCCTACTTCGCCTATGCGCTCAGCGCCGCGTTCTGCGTCTGCATGCTCTTCCTGGAGCACCACAGCGCCGCCTTCGGTCAGCGCCGGGGCAGTGCCGGACTGGCCGCGCAGCTGGCGTTCTCCGGCTACCTGGCGCTGCTGGTCAGCGCGGTGCTGGTGGCCAACCATTGGGGCGGGCCCGGTGCGCTGAATGCCATGCTGCTGGTGGTGCTGGCATTCCTGTTGCTGGTGCTGTGGGCCGGTGCTGCACCCAAACCGCCGTGGCCTGCCAGCTACCGGTGGCAGGCCACGGCGCTGGCGGCCATGTTGATGGTGGGCGGCACCCTCGGCGTGATGGCTGGCGGTGCCTACATGAGCGAGCGCTTCTCCACCAGCGAGACCGATCTGGACGGCCGCATCGACCATTGGCGCAGGGGCTGGTGGATGCTGTCCACCCCGGCCGACCAGGCCCTCGGCAAAGGCCTGGGCCGTTTTCCGGCGAGTTATTTCTTTGCCGGCGTATCGGAGGAACATCCCGGCGACTACCGGCTGAAGTCGGAGCCGGGCAACACCTACCTCACGATCGGCGGCGGCAAGCAACGCTACATGGGCTGGGGCGAGATGCTTCGGATTTCGCAGCGCATCGCGCCCCCCACGGTACCGGCCAAGGTGTCGTTCATGGCCCGCGCGGCCCAGCCGGTCTATCTGCACCTCGAAGTCTGCCAGAAGCACCTGCTCTACAACGCCGACTGCCTGCTGGGCAGCACCACGCTCGATGTCAAGCCGGACAGCAAGGGGCAATGGCAGCAAGTGAACGTTCCGCTGCAGGGCAAGGAACTGTCCGCGTCGGCCTGGTATGCGCCGAGGCTGACCGTGTTTTCCATTGCCACAGGCACGGCCGAGGGCGTGGTCGATATCGACAGGATCACCTTGACCGATGGCCAGGGCCGCAGCCTGCTCGACAACGGCGATTTCTCCCAAGGCCTGCAGCGTTGGTTCTTCTCGAGCGACCGCAACCACATGCCCTGGCACATCAAGAGCCTGTTGATGAACGTGTTGTTCGACCAGGGCCTGGTCGGCCTGGCCTTGTTCGGGCTGCTCGGCATCACCGCCCTGTGGCGCGTGGTGCTCGGCAGCGCCAAGGACCATGCTCTCGCACCCGCCATCGCTGGCGGCCTCATCGGCTTCGTGGTGGTCGGCCTGTTCGACAGCCTGGTCGATGTGCCCCGCCTGGCCTTCCTGTTCTACCTGGTGCTGATGCTCGGGCTGAGTGTGCGGCCCGGCAAGGCGCCGCCGCTACGCCGCTGAACCTTCGCCGGCCGCTTTCCTTGGCGGCGCGGCCTGGGCCAGAGCTGACACCAGCCAGCCCATGCCCAGCGCCAGCACGACCGAAGTGATCTCCGGCGTACGCCCCGGCAAGTAGCGCTGCAGCCATTCGCAGGCCAGCGCCAGCAGCGCCACGCCGGCGGCGGCGTAACGCCAGTCGTAGCCCGCGCGCACGGCGACACAGACCATCGAGCCGAAACACAGGCATTCGAAGGCCACATTGGTGATCACGGATTCGATGTTGCCCGCCAGCGACGACCCGAACGGCATCCAGCCCATGGGCAGTGGCTGCGCGCGCCATTGCCAGGGCCAGATCGCCTGCATCAGGTAGGTGGCGAGGCCCACGGCGAACAGCGCGGCCAGACGGCGTGCGGGCCGCGCCTGGTGGATCACGCCCCACAGCGCAAGCCCGCCGGCCAGGCCGAGCACCACCGCCATGCCCGGCACCTGGTGGATCACCACGAACTTGCCGCCCAGCACCAGCGCCGTCATAGCGGCGCAGGCCGGCACCAAGCCAGTCCGTCCCGGCCGGGGCCAGGCGATGGACGCCAGCAGCACCGCCACGGCTTCGAGGCCCATCACCGTCATGCCGACATGCTGCAACATGCGACGCGGCTCCCACCACGGCCGCTGCCACAGCGACTTGACGTTGTCCACGACCGAAGACACGTCGATCGTCGGGATCAGCGGAAACAGTTCCGCCACCCACCACACGCCGAGCATCAGCAACGCAAAACGGTCGGCCGCCTGCAGTGCCGCGTGATGCCCGTGCGCGCGATGCATCAACCGCACCGACCACCGGCCAGCGCACCAGCCCAGCCCATGGCCGAGCATGTTGAACACCACGTCGGACAGCGCCGGCGTGCGCGGCAGGTACTTCTGCAGCCACTGCAGCGCCGCGGCCACCACCAGTGCGATGACGAACCAGAAAAGGAAGACGCGCCCGCGTCTCGTTGCATCCTGGTGGTACCAGGCCAGCAGCCAGCCCAGCGGCACGAACAGCGCCACGTTCTCGAGCAGATCGCCCAGGCCGATCCGGCCGCGCCAGATGAAATCCTGCGGATGCGCGAAGTCCCATCTCAAGGGGTACAGCGAGCCATACACGATGAGCAACAGCACCGCGGCGATGGCGATGCGGTAGCTGCGCGCCTGGATGCGGTGGCCGGCAACGGCCGCGGTCTCAGCGTCCGGCGTCATCGGCGGTGGCGTTCAACAGCTCCTGCTGCGCTTCGGCCTGGGCCTTGATGAAGCGCCAGGTCGTCTGCATGCGCGCCAGGTGCTTGATCTCGATCGGCATCGACATCCAGAAGGTGCGCTGCATCGCCTTGGCCGGCAGGATGCGCCGCAGGCTCGGGTCCTGGCTGGCGATGAAGGCCGGCAACACGCCGATGCCCGCGCCGGCCGCGATGGCGCGGTGCTGCGCGAGGATGCTGGTGCTGCGCAGGCCGATGCGTTCGGGCCGGCACAGTTCGTCCAGGTAATGCAGTTCCTGGCTGAACAGCAGGTCGTCGACATAACCGATGAACATGTGGCGGTCCAGGTCTTCGCGCGTGAGGATGGGCGGATGCGCGGCCAGATAGTCGGCCGAGCCGTACAGGCACAGGGCGTAGTCGGTGAGCTTTTGCACGATGAACGGGCCGCGTGTTGGCCGCTCCAGCGTGATCACGATGTCCGCCTCGCGGCGCGACAGGTTCACCACGCGCGGCACGGCCAGGAGGTCGATCACCAAGCGCGGATGGCTGGCGACCAGCCGGCTCAGCTGCGGCGCCAGCATGACGGTGCCGTAGCCCTCGGTGGCGCCCACGCGCACCACGCCGGACAGGTCTTCCCCGCGGCTGCCTTGCGCATCGGCCTGGCGCTGCACACCGATGCAGGCGGTTTCCATGTCCTCGGCATGCGGCAACAGTTGCCTGCCGGCCTCGGTGAGGGTATAGCCCGTGGGTGCACGCTCGAACAACGGCGTGCCGAGCGCGGACTCCAACGCCGTGATGCGGCGCGACACCGTGGTGTGGTCGACCTCCAGCCGGCGTGCGGCCGTCACCAGCCGGCCGGTGCGCGACACCTCCAGGAAGAAGCGCAGGTCGTCCCAGTTCATGCGTTTTTCGCGCCTTGATCGCTGTGCATTTTTGCAGAATGGATATCGATTCTTGAGGCTTGTTGCGGCGTGTTTGCAATGATAGCATCGCCCTCGACACCCCCCAGCGCCAGCCGTTCGCACGGCTTTGCGCCAAGACGAAATACACCGGAGAAGACATGTCTGCCCTGCCCAAATCCCCTTCCGAAATTCAAGCACGGCCGTTGGCCGATGTGCCCACCGTCAAGCTGTTGATCAACGGCGAATTCGTCGAATCGCAATCGACGGTGTGGCGCGACATCGTGAACCCGGCCACGCAGGAGGTACTGGCCCGCGTGCCCTTCGCCACGCCCGCCGAGGTTGACGCCGCGGTTGCCGCGGGCAAGGAAGCCTTCAAGACCTGGCGCAAGACGGCCATCGGCGCACGCGCGCGCATCTTCCTCAAGTACCAGCAGTTGATCCGCGAAAACATGGCCGAGCTGGCCGCCATCCTCACCGCCGAACAGGGCAAGACCCTGCCCGATGCCGAGGGTGACATCTTCCGCGGGCTCGAGGTGGTGGAGCACGCCTCGGCCATCGGCAACCTGCAGCTCGGCGAACTGGCCAACAACGTGGCCGGCGGCGTGGACACCTACACCCTGCTGCAGCCGCTGGGCGTCTGCGCCGGCATCACGCCGTTCAACTTCCCGGCGATGATCCCGCTGTGGATGTTCCCCATGGCCATCGCCACCGGCAACACCTTCGTGCTCAAGCCATCCGAGCAGGACCCGATGGTGACCATGCGCCTGGTCGAGCTCGCGCTCCAGGCCGGCATCCCACCGGGCGTGCTCAACGTGGTGCATGGGGGCGAGGACGTGGTCAACGCCATCTGCGACCATCCGGACGTCAAGGCTGTGTCCTTCGTCGGTTCGACCAAGGTCGGCACCCATGTGTACAACCGCGCGACGCAGGCCGGCAAGCGGGCGCAATGCATGATGGGCGCAAAGAACCACGCCATCGTCATGCCCGATGCCAACAAGGAGCAGACGCTCAATGCGATTGCCGGCGCGGCCTTCGGCGCCGCGGGCCAGCGCTGCATGGCGCTGTCGGTGGTGGTGCTCGTCGGCGAGGCGCAGCAATGGGTGCCCGACCTGGTGGCCAAGGCGAAGACGCTGAAGATCGGCGCCGGCACCGAGAAAGGCGTGGACGTGGGCCCGTTGGTCTCGTGCGCCGCCTACGACCGCGTGAACGGCCTGATCGAACGCGGCGTGGCCGACGGCGCCATGCTGGAACTCGACGGCCGCCAACCCCGCGTGCCGGGCTTCGAGAAGGGCAACTTCGTCGGGCCGACGGTGTTCTCGGGCGTGAAGCCGGGCATGGTGATCTACGACCAGGAAATCTTCGGCCCGGTGCTGTGCCTGGCCGCAGCCGACAACATCGACGAAGCGATCGAGCTCATCAACCGCAACGTGAACGGCAACGGCACGGCCATCTTCACGCAGAGCGGCGCGGCGGCGCGCCGTTTCCAGGAAGACATCGACGTGGGCCAGGTCGGCATCAACGTGCCGATCCCGGTGCCGGTGCCGCTGTTCTCGTTCAGCGGCTCGCGCGGCTCCAAGCTCGGCGACCTGGGGCCTTACGGCAAGCAGGTGATCCTGTTCTACACGCAGACGAAGACCATCACGCAGCGCTGGTTCGACGACAGCACGGTGTCGCATGGGGTGAACACGACGATCAGCTTGAAGTAGTCGCAGGCGATGAACTTCGAACTCTCCGAAGAACAACAGGCCTTCGCCGCTTCCGCCCGCGCCTTCGCCGAGGCCGAATTCGCGCCGCATGCCGCGCGCTGGGACGCCGAGGCCATCTTCCCGAGGGAGGCCATTGCGCATGCCGGCGAACTCGGTTTCTGCGGCCTCTACGCACCGGAGCGCATCGGTGGCCTGGCGCTGCCGCGGCTCGACGCCACGCTGGTGTTCGAGGAAATGGCGGCCATCGACCCGTCGACCACGGCCTTCATCACCATCCACAACATGGCGGCCTGGATGATCGGCACCTGGGGCAGCGATACGGTCTGCGCGCGCTGGGGCGAAGACCTCACGGCTGGCCGCAAGCTCGGCTCCTACTGCCTGACCGAGCCCGGCGCGGGCTCCGACGCAGCCTCGCTCAAGACCCGCGCCGAGCGCGATGGCGACAGTTATGTCATCAACGGCGGCAAGGCCTTCATCTCCGGCGCGGGCGCGACCGACGTGCTGGTGCTGATGGCGCGCAGCGGCGGGCCGGGCGCGAACGGCATCTCGGCGTTCGCCGTGCCGGCCGATGCGCCGGGCATCAGCTATGGCAAGAAGGAACACAAGATGGGCTGGAACAGCCAGCCCACGCGCACCATCGCCTTCGACAACGTGCGCATCCCGGCTGACCACCGGCTCGGCGCCGAAGGCGAAGGCTTTCGCATCGCCATGAAGGGTTTGGACGGTGGGCGCATCAACATTGCCACGTGTTCGGTCGGTGCGGCGCAGGGCGCGCTCGACGCGGCGCGCCGCTACCTGCAGGACCGGCAGCAGTTCGGCAAGCCGCTGGCCAGCTTCCAGGCGCTGCAGTTCAAGCTCGCCGACATGGCCACCGAACTCGTCGCCGCGCGCCAGATGGTGCGGCTGGCCGCGAGCAAGCTCGACGCCGGCCATCCCGACGCCAGCACCTACTGCGCCATGGCCAAGCGCTTCGCCACCGATGCAGGCTTCAACGTCTGCAATGACGCGCTGCAACTGCACGGCGGCTACGGCTACCTGGCCGAGTTTCCGCTCGAACGGCTGGTGCGCGACACGCGCGTGCACCAGATCCTCGAAGGCACGAACGAGATCATGCGGGTGATCGTGGCGCGGCGGCTGCTGGACCCGGATGCGGAGGTGCCGAGGTGAACACAGCCACCGTTCGCGCTGAGCTTGTCGAAGGGCTTGGTGTCCGCAACGAGGCTTCGACAAGCTCAGCCCGAACGGTGGCGTCAAGCTCAGCCGGAGCCGTGGGGTCAAGCTCAGCCCGAACGACGAGGTAATTTTTTCAAGAAAAATCGGCCTCCAGCGCAATAACCACCTGCGCGGCCAGCTACAAACAACATAGCAAATCATGCCCATGCTCGAACCCTCCGACGTCGTCCTCTTCGAAGAACTCGCCACGATCAACGGCCGGGTCTTCGGCATCGCCACGCTGAACGCGCCGGCCTCGCTCAACGCCCTGTCGGTCGACATGGTGCGGCTGCTCACGCCCCGGCTGCGCGCCTGGGCTGCCGATGCGAACGTCGTCGGCGTGCTGCTGCAGGCCAGTGGCGAGAAGGCCTTCTGCGCCGGTGGCGACTTGCGCCAGCTCTACCAGACGCTGCGCGACTGCGGCTCCGAACGCAACGTCTACGCCGAGCGTTTCTTCGCCGAGGAATACGAACTCGACCACCTGATCCACACCTATCCCAAGCCTTTCCTGTGCTGGGGCCACGGCATCGTCATGGGCGGCGGCGTGGGCCTGATGGCCGGCGCCTCGCACCGCGTGGTCACGCCGCAAAGCCGCATTGCCATGCCCGAGATCAGCATCGGCCTGTACCCGGACGTCGGTGGCAGCTGGTTCCTGCGCCGCGCACCGGGCCGCACGGGCCTGTTCCTCGCGCTCACCGCCGCGCCGCTGAACGCGGCCGATGCCATCTTCTGCGGCTTCGCCGACATCGCCGTGCCGCACGAACACAAGGCGAAGGTGCTCGAAGGCATCGGGGCCACGGCCTGGCGTGGTGAACCCTTGGCCGACCGTGCCGCCCTCTCCCGCCTGCTGGCCAGCGCCGCGGCGGGTGCGGACGTGCCGGCGTCCAAGGTACGCGGCCATCTCGACACCATCAACGCGCTGATGGCGGGCGACGCCCTGATCGACATGGCCGAACGCCTGCGCACGCTGCACAGCGACGAGCCCTGGCTGCAGACCGCCGCCAGCACCTTCGTCAAGGGTGCGCCGAGTTCGGCGGCGCTGTCGTTCGCCCTGTGGCAGCGCGTGCTCCACATGTCGCTGGCCGAGGTGTTCCGGCTCGAGTACTGGGCCTCGCTCGGTTGCTGCGCCCATGCCGACTTCGCCGAAGGCATCCGCGCCGTGCTGATCGACAAGGACCGCCATCCGAAATGGAGTCCCGCGCGCCTCGAAGACATCACACCGGACTTGATCGAGGACCACTTGAAGCCGCGCGGCGAGATGCCGGTGGAACTGGCCACCCTCGGCCATTGAGGCTTTCAAAATCAAAGACACGCGAACCCGCCGTTCGGGCTGAGCCTGTCGAAGCCCTTGGCGACGGCAAGCAGGCACTTCGACAAGCGCAGTGAGAACGGGCGGGGTCGTCAGGCAATGCGGAGATACCAATGGCCAACCAATTCAAGGAGACAACATGAACATCGCCTTCATCGGCCTGGGCAACATGGGCGGGCCGATGGCCCTGAACCTGCTGAAAGCCGGCCACACGCTCAGCGCCTTCGACCTTTCACCTGTCGCACGCGATAAATTCGCCGCAGCCGGCCTGCCGATCGCCGCCTCGGCCGCGGCCACGCTGGCTGACGCGGAAATCGTCATCAGCATGCTGCCGGCCAGCGCCCATGTGGAAGGCCTGTACCTCGGCCGCGAGGGCCAACCCGGCATCCTGGCGCAGATCGCCGCCGGCACGCTCGTCATCGACAGCAGCACCATCGCCGCCGCCACCTCGCGCAAGGTCGCCGAAGCCGCGGCCCGACGCGGTGTGGCGATGATCGATGCACCCGTGTCGGGCGGCACCGGCGGCGCCATCGCCGGCACGCTGACCTTCATGGTCGGCGGCAGCGACGCCGACCTGGAGCGCGCGCGGCCCGTGCTCGAAAAAATGGGGGCGAACATCTTCCACGCGGGCGCGGTCGGTGCGGGCCAGACCGCAAAGATCTGCAACAACATGCTGCTCGGCATCCTGATGATCGGCACCTCCGAAGCCCTGGCCCTGGGCGTGGCCAACGGGCTCGATCCCAAGGTTCTCTCCGAGATCATGCGGCGCAGCTCGGGCGGCAACTGGGCGCTGGAGAAATACAACCCGCTGCCGGGCGTGATGGAGACGGCGCCGGCGTCCAAGGCCTATGCGGGCGGCTTCGGCACCGACCTGATGCTCAAGGACCTGGGCCTGGCGCAGGAGAACGCCTCCGCCGTGCACGCGGCGACGCCACTCGGCGGCCTGGCGCGCAACCTGTATGCGGCGCACAGCCTAGCGGGCCATGGCGCGCTCGATTTTTCGAGTGTGATCAAGCTGCTGCAAAAGAAGGCCTGACAAACGGCCCAAGCACTTACTTCGCGCCGGCCTTCTTGGTCGAGCTGCGTTTGGTGACGGCCTGTTTCTGCGCCTCCTGCACACCTGCGCTGGACTGCAGCTTGCGGCAGTCGGAGTTTTCGCCGGGGCCGGTTTCGATCAGCGGGAGCAGGGCCGCGATCGGCGCCACGGCGAGCAGCGCCACGGCCCCGCCGGCGCGCGCCAGCAACGGGCCTTTTTCCAGCGAAAAATCCGGCTGCTTGAAGCTGCCGTAAAGCCGCACCGGCGTGCGCAACGACAGGATGCCCATGCTTTTCGGCTTGGGCGTGAGCGTCATGTCGAAGCGCTCGTTCTTCAGGTTGAAGCCGCCCTCGCCCAGGATCTGCGTCTGCTCGGTGTCGACCACGATCAGGTCCGACTTGCCGATACCGTCCTTGATGTCGAACACCATGCCGCCGCAGTTCACGCTGATGGTCTTGTCGCCGCCGGCCAGCAGCTTGAGCACCTTGCCGCCATTCAGGCCGCTGGCGGCGTCCAGCAGGTTGGAGATGCGGCCGTTGGAGATCGCCGCCGACACCTTGCCATTGGACGCGGCGGCCGCATCGGCGATGGAATTGCCGGCGCCGGCCAGTTGCACGCTGGCCCCCAGCAGCCCCGCGCCTTGCGCCAGCTTGGAATCGGCCGGCACGAGGCGGTCCATGCGGATGCTGCGGAAGTCGATCTTGGCGTCGGTCTTGATCACCGGCTGCCGCGCATCCAGGCTGAGCTCGGAGGTGATCTTGCCGCCAGCGAAGCCGAACTCCAGCGGCGTGAGCTTGAGCAAGCCGTCGTTGAGTTTCAACACCACATTCATGCTCTCCAGCGGCAGATCGACCGGCACCTCCAGCTTCTTGGCCACCAGCGTGAAGTCGGCATCGATCTTCTGCAGCCGGCTGCCGTCGAACGAACCCGCGGGCAGCACGTGGTCGGGGTCCACCCGGTTCGCCTTGCCGGCGGCGCCCTTGGCGGTATTGGTGTCGGCCTGCGACAGCGCGGGTTTGCCGCCGCTTTCCTTGGTCTGCACACCGACGATCGGCCCGAGGTCGGCCACGTGCAGTTTGTTGCTCACCAGGTCGGCCTTGAGCAGCGGGCGCGGCTTCTGGTCGATGTAGGAGGCGCTGCCGCTCACATCGGTCGAGCCGATGCGGCCCTTGAGGTCGTCCATGCCGTAGCGGTTGCCTTTCAGCACCAGATGGCCCTGCAGGCTGTAGGGCGGCGAAGCCGGCAGCGGCAACAGCAGGAAGGGGTACAGGTTGGCGAGCGTCTGGCCCTGGATCTTGAGCTGGGTGTCGATGGCCGTGATGTTGGCCGCGTCGGCGATGGTGCCCTCCACCGACAGCTTGGTCGTGCCGGCCACCAGGTCGCCCTTCAGCGGAAACGGCACACCCGTCTCCTGGAAGCTCAGCACCTCGCCGCTCAGGGCCGTGCCCGAGAACCCCGCACCATGGTAACTACCCTTGAAGGCGTAACGGGTGGCGTAGCGGTCATTGACCGGCTTGGCGTCCGCGTCCTTCACCTGCGCCTGCTTGGCCGGGTCGAAGGTCGAGGCCATCACGTCGATGTCGAACGGCTCTCCGTGGTTCAGGTAGCGCAGGCGCCCCTCGTCGACCGACAGGCTGCCGATGCGCAGCTTGCTCGGCTCGGTGCTCTTGGATGGTTCCTGGAAGGTCCAGTTGCGCCGGCCGTCCTTGTGCTGCTCGAATAGCAACTCCGGTTTCGCCAGCGCCACGCGCGGGATGTAGACCTTGCCGGGCAAGTCACGCAGGGAGACGGAAAACTCCACCTGCGCGATGCGGGCCATGGCCTGGTCGTCCGCCCAGTCGGCGTTACCGAAATACACGTCGCGCATGCTGATGGTCGGCGTCAAGCCCAGGCGCACATGCAGGTCGGAGATGGTGAAGGTGCGCTGCGTCTTGTTCGAGATGTAGCGCTCCAGCGGATGCCGGAACCAGTTCCAGTCGAACAGCAGCACCAGGACGACCAGGGCGACCAGCAGCGCCACGAGGATCGGATGCCGGCGGGGAAACGAAACGGTGCGGGAGGTCGTCATGCAGGCCGAGCATACCGGCGAAGCCACGCCGGGTTAGCAGGCCAGGGCCCGTATGCCCGTAGGCAGGGTCCGACGTCCGCGTGGCGCACGAGCGGATCGATGCGGCAGCGAAGCCCGCTAATCCTCGACTTCTACCCACGCCGGGGCATGATCGCTCGCGCCTTCGAGGCCACGCACGGCCTTGTCCACCCCCGCGGCCTTCATGCGAGTTGCGAGCTTGGGGCTCAGCAGCAGGTGGTCGATGCGAAGGCCGGCGTCGCGTGGCCAATGGTTGCGGAAATAGTCCCAGAAGGTGAAGGCCGGCTTGTCGGGGAACTGCTCGTGCAGCGCATCGGTCCAGCCTTGCTTCAGCAGCTTCTGGTAGGCCGCGCGCGGTGCTGGCTGCAGCAGCGCGTTGTTCTGCCAGGATTTGGGCGAATAGATGTCGGCATCGGTCGGCACCACGTTGTAGTCGCCCGCCAGCACCACCGGGTGGCCCGACTTGAGCAGGCCGGCCGCATGCGCCAGCAGCCGTTCGAACCAGACGAGCTTGTAGTCGAATTTCGGACCGGGCTGCGGATTGCCATTGGGCAGATACAGGCAGCCGACCACGATGCCGCGCACCGCGGCTTCGACATAGCGGCTCTGCAAGTCGGCCGGATCGCCGGGCAGGCCGCGCCGGATCTCCAGCGGTGCCGCACCACGTGCGAGGATGGCCACGCCGTTCCAGCGCTTCTCGCCGACCACCAGCGCTTCATAGCCGGCTTCGCGCACCGCCTCGACGGGGAACTGCGTCGTGGTGCATTTGAGTTCCTGCAGGCAGACCACGTCGGGTCGGGTCACGTCGAGCCAGGCCTTGAGCACGGGCAGACGCGTGCGCACGCCGTTGATGTTGAAGGTGGCGATGCGCAAGCGGCTGTCGTCCTTCAAGATGACTTGCTGGCCGAAGGCTTGAAGTCGAGCAGCTTCATGGCCTTGGACAGGCTTTGCGGCGCATAGGCATCCCATGGAGAGTTGCCCCGATGCAGCCGCGTCTGGATGTTGGTGATGGTCCAATGCGCGCCGCTGCCGATGCTGTCCAGCTCGTCCCAGGCCATCGGCACCGACACCCCCAGGCCCGGCCGTGCGCGTGCGGACCAGGCCGAAGCCGTGGTCGCGCCGAAGCCGTTGCGCAGGTAATCGACGAAGATTTTGCCCACGCGGTTCTTCGGCCCGCTTTTGGCCACGAACAGCTGCGGCAGCGTCTTTGCCAGGTGCTGCACCACGGCCTGCGAAAACGCCTTCACCGTGTCCCAATCGTGTTGTTTCTTCACGGCCACCACCACATGCAGGCCCTTGCCGCCACTGGTCTTGACGAAGGATTCGAGGCCGAGCTGCGTGAGGAACTCATGCACCAGCTTCGCGGCCTGCTGCATGCTCTCCCAGGCGACGCCTTCACCGGGGTCGAGGTCGAAGGTCATGCGGTCGGGCTTGTCGATGGCGGTCTTCACGCCGTTCCAGGTGTGGAATTCGATCACGTTCATCTGCGCGGCAGACAACACGGCCTGTGCCGTGGGCACCTCCATCAACGGCGCGTGGTCCGGGTCGAGCGCCTGAGACAGCGGCTTGACGCCGGGCATCTTGCCTTCCATGTGCTTCTGGAAGAAGAGTTCGCCCTGGATGCCGCCGGGCGCCCGCACCAGCGAGACCGGACGCCCCTTGAGATGCGGCAGCAGCAACGGTGCGATCAGCGCGTAGTACCGCACCACGTCGAGCTTGGTCAGGCCGGTGGAGGGGTCGATGACGCGTTCGGGATGCGTCACGTGCAGCTTCGACCGCGGAACCGCGGCCTTGGCTTTCGATGCAGCGCCCCTTTCAGCCACGGCATGCACCGGCTTTTCGCGCTTGATCGCCAGCGGCTTCTTGTCTTCGCGCAGGCCGTGGAACACCGCATGGCGAATGCGGCCCGAGCCCGTCCATTCGCCGAACGACACCTCGGCCAGCAATTGCGGCTTGACCCAATGCGCCTTGCGGTCCAGGTCGGTCTTCGCCGAGAACGGACTTTGGTCGGCGGCCACGGCATCGAGCCTCGCCTTGAGTTCACCCAAGGTCTTCTGGTCGAAACCCGTGCCCACGTTGCCCGCATACACCAGCGCGCCCTTGTCGTCGTGCACGCCCAGCAGCAGCGAACCCAATGCGGTGCGCGTGCCCTGCGGATCGGTGTAGCCGCCGATCACGAACTCCTGGCGCTGCGTGCACTTGAGCTTGATCCAGTTGGGCGAACGCCGGCTGCTGTAGGGTGCGTCCTTCTTCTTGCCGATGACGCCTTCCAGGCCCATCCGGCAGGCGGAGGCGACCAGGTCCTGCGGCCGTACGTCGAACACGTCGCTGAACCGCAGCGATGGCGGCGTCTTCTCGTCGAAAAGCCCTTTGAGCAGCGCACGCCGGGTTTCGAGCGGTTCATGGCGCAGATCCCGGCCGTCGAGAAAAGGCGCGTCGAACAGGTAATAGACGATGCTTTCCGTCTCGCTGCTGTCGAACGCGTTCTGCAGGCGCTGGAAGTCCGGTACGCCCTTGTCGTTGGCCACCACGATCTCGCCATCCAGCCAGCCCGACTTGAGTTTGAGTTTGGCGATCGCCTTGGCCAAATGCGGCAGCTTGTGGGTCCAGTCGTGGCCGTTGCGCGTGAACAGTTGCACCGTCTTGCCCTCCACACGCGCGAGCATGCGGTAGCCGTCGAACTTGATCTCGAACAACCATTGACTGGGATCACCCGGCACCCCATCGACGAGCGTGGCCAGCTGGGGCTGAATCGTGGCTGGCAGCGCGGCTTTTTCCCCTGGCGTTTCGCTCGCCCTGACTTTGGCAGCCTTTGCCGGCGTCCTGGTCTTGCTTCGCAACGGCACGACACTATCGGGCATCTCGTCGACCACGCTGAAGTCCGCGGCGGGTCGTGCGAAGGCGTCCTTTTCCTTGATCAGCAGCCAGGGCGGCTGTTTCTCGCCCTTGCCCTTCATGCGGATCAAGGCCCAATGGCCCTGGATCTTTCGGCCGTGCATCTCGAACTTCAGGTTGCCGTCGCGGTAACCCTTGGCCGCGTCGCCGAGTGGCGTCCACGTGCCCTCGTCCCAGATGATGACCTTGCCCGCGCCGTACTGGCCCGCGGGAATCTCGCCTTCGAACTGGTTGTAGGCGATGGGGTGGTCTTCCACCTGCACCGCCATGCGTTTGTCCTTGGGGTCGTAGCTCGGCCCCTTGGGCACGGCCCAGCTTTTCATCGCGCCGCCGAGTTCGAGCCGGAAGTCGTAGTGCAGGCGCGAGGCCCAGTGTTTCTGGATCACGAAGGCGAGTTGGCCGTCTTTCGATTCGCCGCCTTCCGCCGGCTCGGAGGTGATGTCGAAGTTGCGCTTGGCCTTGTAACGCGTCAGCAGGTCGTCCATGGCTTGTGTTCTGTTGCGTCAGGCCGCCTTGCGTTGCGGGGTGCTCTTTTTCGCCGCGGCCTTCTTGGCCGGCGCCGCCTTCGCCGCAGGCTTCTTGCCGCCCTTGAGGCTGCGCGCGAGCAGTTCGCTCAAGTCGATGATCTCGGCACCGCCGGGCGCTTCCTCCTCGGGCTGGATCACCGTTTCCGTCTTGCCGGCCTTGACCTTCTTGTCCACGAGTTTCATCACCTCGTGCTTGAACTCGTCCTTGAAGTCGTCGGGGTTCCAGTCGCCCGACATCTCGGCGATCAGCTGCGTGGCCATCTTCATCTCCGCGGCGCTGAAGCCGGGTGCCTTGGCACCGGCCGGCGGCAGGTCGAGCCCGTCGAGCGTCTTCACCTCGTCGCCCCAGCGCAGCAGGTTCAGCACCAGCGCCGGGCCGGAAGGCACCAGCGCCGCCAGGTGCTGCTTGGTGGCGATCACCACCTTGGCCAGGCCGATCTTGCCGGTCTTGACCAATGCCTCGCGCAGCAGCGCATAGACCTTCTGGCCCTTGTTGATCGGCGCCACGTAATACGGCCGTTCCAGGAAGACGAAAGGAATGTCGCCGGCGTCAATGAAACGCTGGATGTCGATGGTCTGCGTGGTGCGCGGATAGGCTTCGGCGATTTCCTCGGGCGAGATGATCACGTAGTGACCGTCCTCGTATTCGATGCCCTTGACGATGTTGTCCTTGTCGATTTCCTTGCCGGTCTTCTTGTTGATGCGTTTGTAACCAACCGGGTCCATGCTGCGTTTGTCGAGCCAGTCGAAATCGATGCCCTGCTCGGAGCTGGCCGTATGCAGACCGACCGGGATGTGCACCAAGCCGAAGGTGATGGCACCTTTCCAGAGCACGCGACTGCCAGTGGCCATGGGATTTCCTTTGGACGATGAAACTTCGATTCTTCCCGCAGCCATTTTCGGACGCTGTAGGTTGCGCAGCACACGCAAAGTAGGCCGGCGTTGACAACCCGGCCGCTCCGTCTGCGCTAGGCTCTTAGCATGCCATCGCACCTGCCTTTGCGCCACATCGCCGTTTACGTGGAGGAGCCGCGCCCGAAGCGTTTCGCCTGGGTGTTGAACGAATCCGCCGACGGCGGCGTGCACTGGGAAATGCTGCAGCGCGCGGGCAAACCCGTGGCGTCTTACCAGGAGGCCATGGCCGGTGGACTGGCGGCGCTGCAGGAACTGGTGGACGACGTGAACCTCGGGCCGCGCGGCGAACCGGAGGTCGGAGCGCCCGCCCAAAAGCGCGGCAAGGCCGATGAAGCATCGGCGGATGCGCCTGAAGACGACGAAGCACCGGCGCCTGCGAAAAAGAAGGCTTTCTTCGGCTTCGGGCCGGTGCGCTGAATCAAGCGATGGTGGGAGCCGCGCGCAGTGAATGCGCGGCCTTCTGGCTCAGCCAGGGATGCGCCTTGAAGTGCGCCAGCAGCCTGGCCTTCTGCGCCTCCGACAGCAGCGACTGCGCAATCAGCGCCGGCCAATCGCGCGCGGCCGCGGCCACGCAGTGCCGCACGGCCGCGGTCGCCGGCTTTTCCGGGATGCCCAGCTTGTCGCAAAAGATGCGCAGCACATACGGGCCAAGCCTTGGCTTGCCATCGGCGGCCGGCGCCGGGGCGGACCGCCGCGCCGCCGCGCTCTGCAGTTCGGCATCGAACTCGGCCGGCAGGATGCGCAGCGCATGGCCGGAGATCTTGCTGAAGGCGCTGTAACCGACGATGTCGTAGGCCGGCGACACCGCTGGCGTCACGCCATCGGGGTAGATCAGGCCGATGTTCTTCAGGTGCATGTCGGGGTTGCCCAGCATTTCGTTCACCGCCAGGCGGCGCAGCAATTCGTGCACGGCCGGCTCGCCCAGCGAAGGCAGGGCCATCATGGCCGCCGCCACGGCCAGGTAGCTGCCGCTGTATTTCTCCTCGGGCATCACGCTGAGCACCTGCGCGAAATCCTCGCAGTGGATGCGGCCCGTGGGCGTGCGGTCGAAGCGCACCACGGCCAGGAAGTTGGTCGTGCCGTCGCTGTCCTCCAGTTCGTACCCGTGCTCGGCCACAAGTTGCCGCAGCGGCACCAGGCTGGTTTCGCAGACGTTCACACCGGCGGCACCGGCCAGTTGCAGCGACAGGTGCTCGAGCTCGGGCAGGCGCGGCCGGCCGACCACCGGCAGCTTGGCGATGATGTGGGTGTCGTGCGCCTTGGTGCGGCCCACGTAGCGGTCGCCCTGGCGCAACACGGCCAGTTTGGGCTGGATGCCGGAGACGGAAACGCCCTCTTCCATCGGCTCGGCGGTGACCGACATCTCGAGCGCGTCGTTGTCCTGCGTGACCAGGTGCGCCAGGCCCTCGCGGTCCAGGTGCGCGGGCCGGGCCGACACGTTGCCCGGCAGATCCAGGCCGCAGGCGGCCAGCATCTCGAAATGGTCGTTCGGATCACAACCGCGCCGGGCGGCCACGTGGTCGCGGAACACGCCTTCGGGCAGCAGGTTCTGGAACCACGGCGGCAGCAGCCAGCCGCCTTGCGCGGAATACCGGCCGTTGAAGCGTGGGGACTGGATGTCCAGCCACAGCTGGCGCTGGCTGTCGGGTGTGGGGGCGAGAAAGGCGGCGCCCAGCAGAGGCTGCGGTGTGGGTTGCGACTGCCGGGTGACATCCGGATCGGCGACAAAACGCGTGATCACCGGCGCGCCGGGCATGGCGTAACGGAACAGCACGCCGAGGTGCCGTGCCCCGAGGAAGATGTCGAGCGCCTGGACGTTCATGGCCTGCCCGCGTCAGCCCCCTGGTCGGCGCCGATGCGGCGCTGGGCCAGGTCGATCAGCGAAGGTACGGTGGAGGCGGGGGCGGCGCCGGCCTGGGGGAGCCCAGCCGCGGCGCCTTTTGGAACCAGCACCATCTCCAGCCCGAGCCGGTCCGCCACGGCCAGCAGGGTGGAGAGCTTGAAATCGTGGCTGCCGCTGAGCAGCAGTGTCAACGTGCGTGCCGACAGGCCGGCCGCTGCGCGCAATGCGGCCTGTGTCATGCCCGTGGCCTTGAGTTGGCTACGCAGGCCATTGGCAATATCTGCGATGGATTTCATGGTACCAAAGTAGTATTTTGTTCACTCATACTACTTCAGGATGATTTGATTGTCAAAATTTAATACTTCTAAAGTAGTATTTCTAGATAAAAGACTACTTTGGTATTGCTGCCGATTTTGCAAGATGAGAATGGCATGGCTTGTCGGCCCGGAAGGAAATCTTCCTAGAATGGCGCTTCACACCGTCGCGGCTTCCACGCGACCACCCTTGCAGCAGCCCACCTACACCATCGCCGTCCGTGCCCTGTGCGAGTTCACCGCCAAGCGCGGCGACCTCGACCTGCGTTTCACGCCCAGCCCGACAGCCCAGGAAGGCGTGGCCGGGCATGGCATCGTGGCCAAGCGCCGCGGCGCGGGCTACGAAGCCGAGCTCAGCCTCGCGGGCAGCCATCGGCATCTGCAAGTACGCGGCCGGGCCGACGGCTTCGACCCGGCTTCGAACCGGCTCGAGGAAATCAAGACCTTCCGTGGCGACCTGGCGCGCCAGCCGGCCAACCACCGCACGCTGCACTGGGCGCAACTGCGGCTGTACGGCTGGCTGCTGTGCGCGCAGCGTGGCCTGGCGGAGGTCACATTGGCCCTGGTGTATTTCGACATCGACAGCCAACGCGAAACGGTGCTGCTCGAGACCGCCACGGCCGACGCGCTGCGGCAGCATTTCGAGGCGCAGTGCGACTGTTTCCTGGACTGGGCCGCGCAGGAACTGGCGCACCGCGCCGCACGCGACGCCGCGCTCACGGCATTGGCCTTTCCGCATGCGCGTTTCCGCACCGGCCAGCGCGAACTCGCCACCGCCGTCTACCAGGCCAACCGCGCCGGCCGCTGCCTCATGGCGCAGGCGCCCACCGGGATCGGCAAGACGGTGGGGACGATCTTCCCGCTGCTCAAGGCCGCGCCGGGCCAGGCGCTGGACAAGCTGTTTTTCCTCACCGCCAAGACCTCGGGCCGGCAACTCGCGCTCGATGCCCTGAAGAGCCTGGGCACCGCCCACCTGCGCGTGCTCGAGCTCGTGGCGCGCGACAAGGCCTGCGAACACCCGGACAAGGCCTGCCACGGCGAGTCCTGCCCGCTCGCACAGGGCTTTTACGACCGGCTGCCGGCCGCCCGCGCCGCCGCCGTGGCGCAGGGCTTCCTCGACAAGGCCACCCTGCGCGACACCGCGCTCGCGCACCGGGTCTGCCCGTACTACCTGGGCCAGGAGCTCGCGCGCTGGAGCGACGTGGTGGTGGGCGACTACAACTATTACTTCGACACCAGCGCCCTGCTGCACGGGCTGGCGCAGGCCAACCAATGGCGCGTGAGCCTGCTCGTGGACGAGGCGCACAACCTGCTGGAGCGTGGCCGCAAGATGTACAGCGCGAGCCTGGACCAGGCCGACCTCAAGCGCCTGCGCCAGAGCGCGCCACCCGCGCTGAAGAAATCGCTCGACCGGCTGCAGCGCCAGTGGCAGGCACTGCACCAGGCCCAGACCGGGACCTACCAGGCGTACGACACGATCCCTGCGAAATTTCTGACCGCTCTGCAGTCCGCGGCATCGGACGTCGGGGAACACCTGGCCGAACATCCGGCGGCGGTGGACGCCGCGCTGCAGCGTTTCCAGTTCGATGCGCAGCACTTCGTCCGCCTGGCCGAACAATTTGGCGCGCACTCGCTGTTCGACATTGGCAAAGCCGATGCACGGTCCACCGTACTGTGTGTGCGCAACGTCGTGCCCGCGCCGTTTCTCGCACCGCGCCTGGCCGCGGCGCACGCGGCCACGCTGTTCTCGGCCACGCTGAGCCCGCCGCGCTTCTACGAGGACACGCTGGGCCTGCCGGCCAACACCGCCTGGATCGATGTGCCGGCGCCGTTCCAGGCCGCGCAGTTGTCGGTGCAGGTCGCGCGCCGCGTGTCCACGCGCTACGCCGACCGCGCCGGCTCGCTGCAGCCGATCGCCGAACTCATGGCCCGGCAATACGCCGCGGCACCGGGCCACTACCTCGCGTTCTTCAGCAGCTACGACTACCTGCAGCAGGCTGCGGCACGTTTCGCCGCGCACGCCCCCGAAGTGCCGGTGTGGCTGCAGTCACGTCGCATGGGCGAAGCCGACCAGGCGGCCTTCCTGGCGCGCTTCGTGCCGGGGGGCCAGGGCATCGGCTTCGCCGTGCTAGGCGGCGCCTTCGCCGAAGGCATCGATCTGCCCGGCGACCGGCTCATCGGCGCCTTCATCGCCACGCTGGGCCTGCCGCAGGTGAACTCGGTGAACGAGCAGATCCGCCAGCGCATGGAAGCGGTGTTCGCCAACGGCTACGACTACGCCTACCTCTACCCGGGCCTGCAAAAGGTGGTGCAGGCCGCCGGCCGCGTGATCCGCACGCCCGAAGACCAGGGCGTGCTGCTGCTGATGGACCAGCGCTTCGCGCGCGCAGAGGTGCAAAAGCTGCTGCCGGACTGGTGGACGCTGCAACTCGCCTGACGCGCGTTATTTCGCGAGCGACACGGCCACGAAATCCACGAAGGCCCGCACCCGCGCCGCCATCTGGTGCCGCTGCGGATAAACGGCGTAGATGTCCGCATCCGGCGTGTCGTACTGTGGCAGCACGCGCACCAGCCGCCCGTTGCGCAGGTAGCGCTCGATGTCCCATTCGGCGCGCATCAGGATGCCATGGCCGTCGAGCGCCCAGTTCACCGCGATCTCGCCATCGTTGGTGGTGAGGTTGCCGCATGTCTTCACGGCTTCGGCCCGCGCATGCCGGGCCTTGCCGCTGGCCAGCCGCCACAGCCCATAGGCCTCCTCGCCCTGGCGGATGCCGATGCAGTTGTGCCGCGTCAGGTCGGCCGGGACCTTGGGTGTGCCGTGCCGCGCCAGATAGGCCGGCGCGGCGCACAGCAGCCGGCGGTTCGGCGCGATGTGCCGCGCAATCATGCGGCTGTCCGGCGGCGCGCCGAAGCGGATGCAGACGTCGAACACGTCTTCGGTGATCGGTGGCGGGTTCACCGACAGCTGCAGTTGCACCTCGACCTCTGGAAAACGGCGCACGAACCTCGAGATCAGCGGCGCCACGTGGCTGCGGCCGAAGCCCAGCGTGGCGTTCACGCGCAGCAGGCCCTTGGGTACGGCCTTGGCCGCGCCCAGCAGTTCCTCCATGCCGTCGATGTCGGCGAGGATGCGCCGCGCATGCGCCAGGTAGACCTCGCCCTCGGGCGTGAGGCCCATGCGCCGCGTCGTGCGGTTCACCAGCGCCACGCCCACACGCGACTCCATCAGCGCCAGGTGCTTGCTCACCGCCGGCGTGGTGATGCCGAGTTCACGTGCCGCCGCACTCAGGCTGCCGGCACTCGCGAGCGTCGAGAAGAAGCCGAGGTCGGCCGGTTGAATCTTGCTGGGCATGGCGGGCCGATTGTTGAACGCAGGTTAACGATGCCTTCACTTTAGCGCTGATCGTGCAGCCCGTACAAGACCTACATTGGCGCCACTTGAAACTACTCCATCGACAGGAAACAAGCCATGAAGACGTACCGCATCGCCACCATCCCCGGAGACGGCATCGGCAAGGAAGTCGTACCGGCCGGCCAGGAGGTCCTGCAGGCACTGGCCCGCACCAGCAGCACCTTCCAGTTCGAGTTCGAGAACTTTGGCTGGGGCGGTGACTGGTTCCGCGCCCATGGCGAGATGATGCCGGCCAACGGCCTGGAGGCCTTGAAGGACAAGGATGCCATCCTGTTCGGTTCGGCCGGCGACCCGCACATCCCCGACCACATCACGCTGTGGGGCCTGCGCCTGAAGATCTGCCAGGGCTTCGACCAATACGCCAATGTGCGGCCCACGCGCATCCTGCCCGGCATCGACGGCCCGCTCAAGCGCTGCGGCCCGGATGATCTGAACTGGGTCATCGTGCGCGAGAACTCCGAAGGCGAATATGCGGGCGTCGGCGGCCGGGTGCACCAGGGCCATCCGATCGAGGCGGCCACCGACGTGTCGATGATGACGCGCGCTGGCGTCGAACGCATCATGCGTTACGCCTTCAAGCTGGCCCAGTCGCGGCCACGCAAGCTGTTGACCGTGGTCACCAAGAGCAATGCGCAGCGCCACGCGATGGTGATGTGGGACGAGATCGCGGTGCAGATCGCCAAGGAGTTCCCCGACGTCACCTGGGACAAGGAACTCGTCGACGCCGCCACCGCGCGCATGGTGAACCGCCCGGCCACGCTGGACACCATCGTCGCCACCAACCTGCATGCCGACATCCTCTCCGACCTGGCCGCGGCCTTGGCCGGCAGCCTGGGCATTGCGCCCACGGGCAACATCGACCCGGAGCGTCGCTATCCCTCGATGTTCGAGCCGATCCACGGCTCGGCCTTCGACATCATGGGCAAAGGCCTGGCCAATCCGGTGGGCACCTTTTGGTCGGTGGTCATGCTGCTGGAACACCTGGGCGAACTCGATGCCGCCGCACGCGTGATGCACGCCGTGGAAAGCGTTACCGCCAACCAGGCGCTGCACACGCGCGATCTTGGCGGGACGGCCACCACGGAGCAGGTCACGCAGGCGATGTGCGAACTGCTGACCGCGACCAGCCAGCGCAAGGCCGCATAAGAAAAATCGAACAGGAGACAAGACATGCATAGCCATCCATCCGGCCTGCGGGCCAGCTTCACCGCGCTGGTCCTCGGCCTTGCCGCGGCCGCGGCCGGCGCCCAGGGTTTTCCGACGAAGCCGGTCACGCTGGTCGTGCCGTTTCCGCCCGGCGGCAGCTCGGACGTGCTGGCCCGCGCATTGACCGAGAAGTTGTCGCAGAGCCTGGGCCAGCCGGTGATCGTCGACAGCCGGCCCGGCGCCGGCGCCACGCTCGGCGCGGCCTACGTCGCCACGGCCAAGCCGGACGGCTACACCTTGCTGATGGGCGCGGTGCACCATGCGATCGCCACCAGCGTGTACAAGAAGCTGCCGTACGACTTCGAGAGGAGTTTCGCACCGGTCACGACCGTGGCCCTGGTGCCCAACGTGCTCGCGGTCAACACCAATTCGCCGGTCACGGACGTGAAGGGACTGGTGGCCGAAGCGAAGGCAGCCAAGGACAAGCTCGCGTTCGGCTCCAATGGCAACGGAACGCTGCAGCATCTCGTCGGCACACAGTTCGCCAGCATGTCCGGCATCGAACTGCTGCACGTGCCGTACAAAGGCAGCGCACCATTGACGACCGATCTGCTGGGCGGCCAGGTCTACATGTCCTTCGACACCATCACACCGGTCGTGCCCTTCATCAGGAGCGGCAAGCTGCGCGCGCTGGCCGTCACCACGGCCAAACGCTCCAGCACCCTGCCCGAAGTGCCGACGCTCGCCGAAGCCGGCCTGAAGGATTTCGACCAGGGCACCTGGTTCGGCGTCCTCGCGCCCGCGGGCACGCCCAAGGAAGTGGTCACCCGGCTCAACACCGAAATGGTGAAGATCATCCAGTCGCCCGAGTTCAGGAAACGCATGGAGGACATCGGCGCCGAACCGGTGGGCAACAGCCCCGAGCAGATGGCCAGCCAGATCCACGACGACACGGCCAAGTACGCGCGGCTCGTGAAGGAGGCGAAGGTGGCGATCGACTGAACCGACCTCCGGCTCAGCCCGCCACCAGGCCGCGCAGCACCGTCTCGAGCGAAGTCGTGCCCTTGCGCGACCCGCCCGGGCCGGATTCGAATTCGATCCAGCCCTCGTTGAAGCCATCGAGCATGCGCATGCGCGGCCCGGGGTTGGCCATGCCCTGCGCGCGAAACAGGTCTTCCCAGCTGCCGCGTGGCACGGCCTCGGCCTTCACCTCGCGCTGCAGAACCCGGCCCAGCGTTGCCGCGAGTTCATGCGGTGTGATGCGCGCCGACCCTTCGAGCTCCACCACGCGCAAACCGGTCCACCGCTCCTGCAGCAACTCGGCCGCCACGGCGGCGATGTCGGCCGTGGCCACCATCGGCACGGGTTTGTCGGCCGGTTGCAGGAAGCTCTGCACCACGCCACTTTGCCGCGCCGACTCGATGTCCATCGCCGTGTTCTCCATGAACCAGGCCGCGCGCAGAAAGGCCAGCGGCATCGGCAATTCGGCCAGGGCGCGCTCCACGATCTGCAGTTGCGTCAGCAGGTTTTCCTCGCGCGCCTGGGCGCCGATGGTCGAGAGGAACACCACGCGCGGGGGCATCGCGGCGCGCAGCGCTTCAACCAAGGCATCACGCAGCCGCGCCACCTCACCGAAGCCCGGCACTGGGTCGAAGTTGGACGGCAGCAGCACGAACACGGCTTCGACGCCGGTGAACGCGGCCCGCAGTGCCGCAGCATCATCCATCGCGGCGATTGCAATCTCGCAGCCCTGCGCGGCCCAGGTGACGGCCTTGCCCTCATTGCGCAACACCGCGCGGACTTTCAGGCCCTGGCCCAATAAAACACCGGCCAACTGGCCGCCGACCTGCCCCGTGATTCCCGTAATCGCAAACATGTTTTCTCCTGTGCGCGGCACACCGTGCACCGCTTGGAGGCGATTGTGGAAACCTTCGGCCGGAATTGCGATAGCATGAAAGTCATTTGATCCATGCCGGAGAATCATCAATGCCCAGGTTCAACGCCCAGTTGCTCGAAGGTGTGGAAGTGATGGCGGCGCTGGTCGAGGCGCGCAGCTTCGGCGGCGCGGGCGAGGCGTTGAACATGTCGCAGTCGGGCGTGAGCCGCGCCATCGCTCGCCTGGAGGCCAGGCTCGGCATCCGCCTGTTCGAGCGCACCACCCGTGCCGTGCGGCTGACCGACGAGGGCCGGCGTTACCACGACCAGGTGATGCCGCTCCTGGCCGCGCTAGAAGATGCCACCCATGCCACGCGCGGCGCGGCCAGCGCGGTGCGCGGGCGGCTGCGTGTCAATGTCGACGCGTTCATCTCGCGCCTGCTTGCCGGGCCGCGGCTCGCCACCTTTCTCGACGCGCATCCGGAACTCGAGCTCGAATTCATCACGCGCGACGCGCTCGGCGACATGGTGGGCGACGGTTTCGACCTGGCCATCCGTTTCGGCCATCCACCCTCCTCGACCCTGGTTGCGCGCAAGCTGCTCGAATCACGCATCCTCACCGTGGCCGCACCCGCCTACCTGGCGCGGCACGGCCCGCCCGCCACACCGCAGGAACTGGCCAGCCCGAACCACCGCTGCATCCATTTCCGCGATCCGCTCACCGGCCGGCCCTTCCCCTGGGAATTCCACCGGCGGCGCAGGAAGATCCTGGTGGACGTGCCGGCACGGCTCACGGTGAGCGACGCCGACGCTTACCAGCGCCTTTGTGTCGCCGGCCTGGGCGTGGCCCAGATGCTGGCGCTGGCCGGCGAGCCGTTGATCGCGCAGAAGCAACTGGTGCAGTTGTTCCCGGATTGGACCGACGAACGTTTTCCGCTGTACGCCTTCCACCCCTCGCGCCATCATGTGCCGGCCAAGACCCGGGCATTGCTGGATTTCGTGGTGGGACTGGCGGACTGAACCAACGGCAGAGAGAATCCCACGCCAGCGCATGTTCGCGCATCAAGAGCCCATGACCGACGCCACCCCCATCTTCAACCGACACCGCCCGCGCCTGCAGGCCATCGCCTACCGCATGCTCGGCTCGCTGGCCGAGGCGGAGGATGTGGTGCAGGACGTGTGGCTGCGCTGGCACGAGGCGCCGCAGGCCACGATCGCCAATGCCGAAGCCTGGCTGGTCACCATCACCACGCGCGTTGCCATCGACCGGTTGCGCGCCGCCAAGGTGCAGCGCGAGCACTACGCGGGCATCTGGCTGCCGGAGCCGGTGCTCACGCCGTCACCGGCCACGCCCGAGCAGACGAAGGAACTGGCCGACGACGTGTCGGTGGCCTTCCTGGTGATGCTGGAGCGCCTCGCGCCCGAAGCCCGCGCGGCGTTCCTGCTGCGCGAGGTCTTCGATGCGGACTACAGCGAAGTCGCGCTCACACTCGGCAAAACCGAAGCCGCGTGCCGCCAGATCGTGCACCGCGCGAAAACGCAGTTGCGCGCGCCGCACCCGAGCCCCGCCGTGCCGAGCGACACACAACGGCAGCTGATGCGCGGCTTCGCCGAAGCCCTGTCGCGCGGCGACTTCGCGGCGCTCAACGGCATGCTGGCCGAAGACGCGGCACTGATCGGCGATGGTGGTGGCAAGGTCACCAGTTTCCCCAAGCCCATGGTCGGCGGCAGGCGCATCGCGCAACTCTTCTACGCCGCGCACCGGCGCTTCGGCGACAGGCAGCGCATCGCGCCGGCCCTCATCAACGGCCAGTGGGCGCTGCTGCGCTTCATCGACGGCGCGCTCGAATCCGCGCAATCGTATGAAACCGACGGCGCACGCATCCTGCGCATCCTCGTGCAGCGCAACCCCGACAAGCTGGTGCGCCTGGAGGCCGCGCTGCACGGCGGCTGACGCGCTCTTCAGCGGGCACTCGAAATATTTTTCCATGGCGTGTCACAACGCCCCCGCCTGGCACGTCTTATGGGTATGCATCAACCAAAGGAAGCAACCATGAGCCAACGTGTCAATTACATCCAGCAGTCTCCCGAACTCTTCAAGAAATTCCTCGACTTCAGCAACCACCTGAACGGCTGCGCCATCGAGGAGCACATCCGCGATTTGGTGGAGATTCGTGCCTCGCAGATGAACGGCTGCGGTTTCTGCCTCGACATGCATGTGAAGCTGGCGAAGATCCATGGCGAGCGCGAGCTGCGCCTGCATCACGTCGCGATCTGGCGCGAATCGCCCCTGTTCGAACCCCGCGAACGCGCCGCGCTGGCCTGGACGGAAGTGCTGACGCACCTGCCCGAACACGGCGTGCCCGACGACGTCTATGAACGTGTGCGCGGCCAACTTTCAGAGAAGGAAATCTCCGACCTGAGTTACGTGGTGATGGCCATCAACGCCTGGAACCGCATCAACGTGGCCTTCCGCACCGTGCCCTGCAGTTCGGACAAGGCCTATGGGCTGGACAAGGCCGGCCTGGCCTGAGGCGTGCAGCGACAAGGCAACGCCATCGGCTGGGCAAGGCCTGAACTTCAGTGGCCGCGCATGGCACAGGCCAAGGCATGGTCATCCACCATGCCCACCGCCTGCATCCAGGCGTAGACGATGGTCGGCCCGACAAACTTGAAGCCGCGGCGCTTGAGTTCCTTCGAGATCTCGGCCGAGAGCGGCGTGGAGGCGGGCAATGTCCGGCCGTCGCCCCGGATCACCTGGCCGCCGGTGAAAGCCCAGCAGAAAGCCGCGAAGTCCTCGCCGCGCGCAGCCATGTCGAGGTAGATGCGCGCGCCCTGGATCGTCGCCTCGATCTTGGCGCGCGAGCGGATGATGCCGGGGTTGTCGAGCAGCCTCAGCACGTCCACTTCATCGAATGCCGCGACCTGGGCCGGATCGAAATTGGCGAACGCCGCACGAAAGGCCTCGCGCTTGCGCAGTACGGTGATCCAGGCCAAACCGGCCTGGAAACCTTCGAGCATCAGTTGCTCCCACAGGGCCCGAGAATCGTGCAACGGCCGGCCCCATTCTTCGTCATGGTAGGCCTGCATCAGCGGGTCGTTGTTGGCCCAGGTGCAGCGGGTGGCGGGTAGAGTCTTCGGGAGGACTTGGCTTGTGGTCATGCGCGGATTTTCGCTTAGCCGAGTCCTGTCGACCATCACGCTGGATCCGACATCTCGAGAGAGCCGTTCCAACGTTGCGGCGTTTGTCCCCTGAGGCGTTATCAAGTACATGAGGAACGAGCACAGACGTTGATGAATGCAAGATAGTTCGCGACATTGGCATTCAAATGGCGCACACTGCGGTGCCCGACGCGACCAGGAATGGTCACATGTCGTTGAACGTAAGGAGCATGTCATGGTCACAGTCGCGTTGTTCGTTCGCCTAGAAGCGAAGCCCGGGAAAGAGAAAGAGGTTGAAAGTTTCCTCGTGGGTGGTCTTCCTATCGTCATGGAAGAGCCCGCCACTACCGCTTGGTTTGGCGTTCGCCTTGGACCGACAACTTTCGGGATCTTCGATGCCTTTCCGGATGAAGCAGGCCGCCAAGCGCATCTCTCCGGCAAGGTCGCGGCAGCTTTGATGGCACAGGCGGGTGAGTTGTTCTCTACGCCGCCGTCTATTGAGAGTGTCGACGTGCTTGCGGCAAAGCTACCAGGCTGAACGCCCCTTCAGGGCGCTCCGGCCGGCTCGGCGTCGCTCGCTTCCCTGCGCCGAACGCCCCCGTGGCAAGCCCCTCAGTGCGCCACGTCCAACACACGCCGCCCAGCCCCAGGCCCATCCGGCAACGCCCCCTCCGACTCCGCCGCCGGCACCAGCATCACCGTGCGCGTCGGGAACGCGAACTCCACCCCGATGGCCGCGAACTCGCGCATCAGCGCAATGTTCACCGTCTGCTGCGTGTCCATGTACCTGCCGTAGTCCGCGGTCTGCATGATGTAGACCACCACGTAGTCGAGCGAGCTTTCACCGAATCGCGTGAAGTGCGCGCGGTCGAACTTCACCTCGGGCTGGGCCTCGATCACGCGGCGCACGATGCCCGGCACGGCCGCGGCCTGGTCGGGCGTCGCGCCGTAGGTGATGCCGAAGGTGAATTCGATGCGCCGCGTTTGCATGCGCTTGAAGTTCTTCATCGAGTTCTTCAGCAGTTCGGAATTCGACACCACCACCTGCTCGCCGCCCGCGCTGCGCAGCCGCGTGGTCTTCAGGCCCACGTGTTCGACCGTGCCCGCCACCGCGCCGGCCGAGATCGCGTCGCCCACCTCGAAGGGTTTGTCGAGCGCGATCGCCACCGAGGCGAACAGGTCGCCGAGGATATTCTGCGCGGCCAGGGCCACCGCGATGCCGCCGATGCCCAGGCTGGCGATGAACGCCGTGATGTTGAAACCCAGGTTGGACAGCACGGCCAGCGCGACAATGGTCCACAGCGCCGTCTGCAGCGCCCAGCCGATCAGCGTGGCCGACACCGTGGCCTGCGGCGCGACAGCGGCTGGCGCACTCGGTGAGCCGCCCGCGTGGCGCTGGAGATACCGCTGCAGCAGCACCTCGATGAGCTTGGTGCCCCAGAGCGCCACCTGCAGGGCCACGGTGACGAACCACAGCTGTGAGATGCGCGATTCCCAGCGCAGCGGCAGATTCAGCAGGTGCAGACCGAGCAGTACGGCGCCGGCCAGCAGCAGCCCGTGGTTGGTGCGATCGAGCATTTGGGCCAGCACCGGCCGCACGCCCTGGTCGAGCACGGCGGAGGCCGTGCCGTTCCGGCCGTCGCCGCGATGCACCCGGCGCCGCGCGAAACCGAGCGCCGTCGTCATGAGGAGGTAGGCAACCAGGGCACTGGCGAGGGCGATCAGCAGGTCGTTGAGGGAATTGCCGGCAAAGCTGTTGCGGCCGAACCAAGCCTGGATGTTGGAGAATGACATCCCACCGTTTCTAATTGCTGCCGCGTTACCACGGTATCGGCTCAGAGAACCGCGTCCTGTAGGCGCAGGACGACAGTTCACCGCCGCAGGCACAGGCCTTGCTTCGACACTCTCGTCCACTGCTTCGAGCCCATGCGGCCCGCATTCCACCGATGTCCTCCACCCTGCCCTCGGGCACCACCCTGCAGCGCCACAACCTGGTGGACGACGCGCAGGCCATCTTCACCGGCACGCTGTTCGTGTCCTTGGCGCTCGTGCTGCTGGCGCAGGCCGGGCTGTTGACCGGTGGCACGGCCGGCATCGCGTTCCTGCTGCATTACGCCACCGGCATCAGCTTCGGCAAGCTGTTCTTCCTGCTCAACCTGCCGTTCTACTGGTTCTCGTGGAAACACATGGGCCGCGAGTTCACCATCAAGACCTTCCTGGCGATTGCGCTGCTGTCGCTGCTCACCGAGTGGACGCCGCTGCTGTTCGACATCGCCAGCCTGCATCCGCTGTATGCGGCGGTACTCGGCGGCCTGCTGCTCGGCTCGGGCTGCCTGTTCCTGGCGCGGCACAAGGCCAGCCTCGGTGGCGCCACCATCGTCACGCTCTACATGCAGCAGCACCACGGCTGGCGCGCCGGCAAGATGCAGATGGCCATCGACTGCAGCGTGGTGCTGCTGGCCCTGCTGGTGGTGCCGCCGGCGCGCGTGGCCTGGTCGGTGCTGGCCGCGGTGCTGATGAGCCTGTTCCTGTGGATCAACCACAAGCCCGGGCGCTATGCGGTGATGTAGTGGCGTCTCCAGCGTTCAGCCGCCGCCGCGCCGCGCGGCCAGATGCCGGTACACCGTGCTGCGGTGCACGCCCAGCAGCGCCGCCGCCTCGGCCACCTGGCCGCCGCATTGCGCGAGCGTGCGGTCGAAGGCATCGCGCGCCATGTCGGCCAGCGGTGCCAGTGGCTGAGCCGCCAGGTCCGACACCGGCGTCGAAACAGGTGTTGAAGCAGACGCCGAAGCGCCTGGCGGCCTGGGCAGGCCCCCCGCGCCGATGCGCCCCGGCAACTGCTCCACGCCGATGCGGTCGCCGGCCTCGGCCAGCGCCGTCAGGGTGCGCAGCACACTGCACAGTTCGCGCACATTGCCGGGCCAGGCGTGGGCGCAGAGCCGGTCGAGCGCGGCCGGCGTCAGCACCAGCCGCTTGGCGCGCCCGCCGAGTTCACCGAACAACTGCGTGATCAGCGCGCGCCGGTCGGCCCGCTCACGCAGCGCGGGCAAGGCCACGCGGTAGCCGTCCACCCGGTACAACAGGTCGTTGCGGAAGGTGCCGGCCACCACCATGGCCGCTAGGTCGCGGTGCGAGGCGCACACCAGGTCGAAATCCACCGCCACGGCAGGCCCACCACCCAGCGCCGACACGCTGCGCTCTTCCAGCACACGCAGCAGCCGGCTTTGCAGCAGCAACGGCATGTCGCCGATCTCGTCGAGGAACAGGATGCCGCCATGCGCTTCACGGATGCGGCCGGGCGTGCCGCGTTTGCGCGCGCCGGTGAACGCCCCCTCGGCGTAGCCGAACAGCTCGGCCTCGATCAGTTGTTCGGGCAGCGCCGCGCAGTTGATGGCCACGAACGGCCCCTTGCTGCGCCGGCCCGCGGCATGCAGGCGGCGCGCGAACACGTCCTTGCCGCTGCCGGTTTCGCCGCTGAGCAGCACCGGCAGGCCGTCGTCGAGCACCCGCACCGCCTGCCGCAGCAGGGGCGCCAGCACGTCGTCGGTATCGGCGTCGGCCGCGACATCGACCTCACGCACCGGCGCCACGGGTCGAGCCGTGCCGGCTAGGCCCGAGCGGCCCGGCTGCGGGGCGCGTTCCACGGTCGCCGCGATTTGCTGGCCGTCGGGCAAGGTGATCAGGCCGCGATGGTGTTCGAGCCGGCTCCAGCCGCGGCCGAGCAGCGGCTCGACGTGGCGGTCGAGCAGGCCTTCCCAGGTGTTGCCGAGCATGGCCAGCGCGGCTTGGTTGGCGGCGACGATGCGGCCGTCCTCCACCACCACCAGGCCTTCGCGTGCCGTGCCGAGCAAGGCCGGGCGGCGATGGAAGCGCAGCAGATGGCCCTGCGCGCCGGCCAGCATCAGCCGGTGCGCCACCTGCTGCGCCGCCATGCGCACCAGGCCCAGCGCATGCTGGTTCACACGCATGGTTTCACCGGAGATGTCGAGCACCCCCGCCACCTCGCCACGGCCGGTGAGGATGGGTGCGGCGGCGCAGCCGAGCGCGCCGTTCTGCGCCAGGTAATGTTCGCCACCAAGCACCATCAGCGCCTCGCGCTCGGCCAGCGCCGTGCCGATGGCGTTGGTGCCGCGGCTGTGCTCCGACCAGTCCACGCCGGGCATGAGCGCGAACCGTTCGGCCTTGGGCAGGAACTCCGGGCTGCCGATCTCGTTGAGGATCAGCCCGTCGGCATCCGACAGGATCACCACACAGCCGTTGCCCACGGCGTGTTCGGCCAGGCTGTCGAGTTCGGGCATGGCGCAGTCGAGCAGGCGCATGGCCTGTTCGCGCCGTTCCTGCAGGCGGACCAGCGGCATCGGTGCCGCGTCGAAGGCGCCGCCACCGTCCATCGGCCGGCTGCGTCGCCAAGAGCGCGAAATGTGCGGGGCGAGCCAGCCGGCAGGGTCTGCGCCCTGCTCGAAGAACAACACCCGGGCCTGCGCCACCGAGGTGGCGCCGTCGGATGCAGCCGGCGCTGGAAACGAGGCTTCGGTCATTTTGTCTCCCGTGTCGGGTGGCGTGCTTCGCGGTTTGCGAATGCGCGACGCCATATTCGCACGAAGCTGTCGCAGAACGCGACACGGCGGGGCGTTTTTTGCCTTCTTCCCCGGGAAATGGCATGAGGGAATCTACCGAGTGGCGGCGGTACGTTCGTTGCAATACCTGTTGCGAAGCGCTGCATGTCGCAGCGTCGATTCCTGATGGAGACAAACCCATGGACATGTTGGAACCCGGCAAATTCGGCACGGCAGTGCACTTCAAGAAGCGTTACGGCAACTACATCGGCGGCGAATGGGTCGCGCCGGTGGACGGCCAGTATTTCGAGAACGTGACGCCCATCACCGGCAAGCCCTTTTGCGAGATCCCGCGCTCGACGGCCGCCGACATCGACCGCGCGCTCGACGCGGCGCACAAGGCCAAGACGGCCTGGGGCAAGACCTCGACCACGGACCGCGCCAACATCCTGAACAAGATCGCCGACCGCATGCAGGACAACTTGCCGATGCTGGCCGCCGCCGAGACCTGGGACAACGGCAAGCCGATCCGCGAGACGACGCTGGCCGACCTGCCGCTCGCGATCGACCATTTCCGCTACTTCGCGTCCTGCATCCGCGCGCAGGAAGGTGGCATCAGCGAGATCGACCACGAGACCTATGCCTACCACTTCCACGAGCCGCTGGGCGTGGTCGGGCAGATCATCCCCTGGAACTTCCCCTTGCTGATGGCGGTGTGGAAGCTCGCGCCGGCGCTGGCCGCGGGCAACTGCGTGGTGCTCAAGCCCGCCGAGCAGACGCCGGTGTCGATCCTGGTGCTGATGGAAGTCATCGGCGACCTGCTGCCGCCGGGCGTGCTCAACGTGGTCAACGGTTTCGGCGTGGAAGCCGGCAAGCCGCTGGCCTCGAGCAACCGCATCGCCAAGATCGCCTTCACCGGCGAGACCACCACCGGCCGGCTGATCTCGCAGTACGCGAGCCAGAACCTGATCCCGGTGACGCTGGAGCTCGGCGGCAAGTCGCCCAACATCTTCTTCGCCGACGTGCTCGACCAGGACGACGCCTTCTTCGACAAGGCGCTCGAAGGCTTCGCCATGTTCGCGCTCAACCAGGGCGAGGTCTGCACCTGCCCCTCGCGCGCGCTGATCCAGGAATCGATCTACGACCGCTTCATGGAACGTGCCCTGAAGCGCGTGGCCGCCATCAAGCAAGGCAGCCCGCTCGACATGGCGACCATGATCGGCGCGCAGGCTTCGAGCGAACAGCTCGAGAAGATCCTGTCGTACATGGACATCGGCCGCCAGGAAGGCGCGCAGGTGCTGATCGGCGGCGAACGCAGCCGGCTCGAAGGCGACCTGGCCGAGGGTTACTACATCCAGCCCACGGTGTTCAAGGGCCACAACAAGATGCGCGTGTTCCAGGAAGAGATCTTCGGCCCCGTGGTCTCGGTCACCACCTTCAAGGACGAGGAAGAGGCCCTGGCCATCGCCAACGACACGCTCTACGGCCTGGGCGCGGGCGTGTGGAGCCGCAACATGAACACCGCCTTCCGCATGGGCCGCGGCATCCAGGCCGGACGCGTGTGGACCAACTGCTACCACCAGTACCCGGCGCATGCGGCCTTCGGCGGCTACAAGCAGTCGGGCATCGGCCGCGAGAACCACAAGATGATGCTCGACCACTACCAGCAGACCAAGAACCTGCTGGTCAGCTACAGCGAGAACAAGCTCGGTTTCTTCTGATCGCGCAGGGTTTGACCTGACGCAAGCGCCCGACTCGAGGGCCGACCTAAGCTCGGCCGGCCCTGCCCACTCGCCATCCAAAGGACCCCATTCCATGATTCCAAGAACCATGAAGGCCGCCGTCGTCCGCGCGTTCGGCCAGCCGCTGCGCATCGAGGAAGTGCCGGTGCCCCAAGCCTCGGACGACCAGATCCTCGTGAAGATCGAGGCCTCCGGCGTGTGCCATACCGACCTGCACGCCGCCGAGGGCGACTGGCCGGTCAAGCCGAGCCCGCCGTTCATTCCCGGCCATGAAGGCGTGGGCTTCGTCGCCGCGGTGGGCCGCAACGTCAAACACGTAAAGGAAGGCGACCGCGTGGGTGTGCCCTGGCTGCATTCGGCCTGCGGACACTGCACCCACTGCCTGGGCGGCTGGGAGACGCTGTGCGAATCGCAGAGCAACACCGGCTATTCGGTCAACGGCGGCTTCGCCGACTATGCGCTGGCCGACCCCGATTACGTGGGCCACCTGCCGAAGGACATCGGTTTCGTCGAGATCGCCCCGGTGCTGTGCGCCGGCGTCACGGTCTACAAGGGCCTGAAGATGACCGACACGCGCCCAGGCGACTGGGTGGTGATCTCGGGCATCGGCGGCCTGGGCCACATGGCCGTGCAGTACGCCCGTGCCATGGGCCTGAACGTGGCCGCGGTGGACGTGGAAGACGACAAGCTCGCGCTGGCCCGGGAACTGGGTGCCACCGTCACGGTGAACGCCCGGACGACCGACCCCGCCGCCTACCTGCAGAAGCAGATTGGCGGCGCGCACGGCGCGCTGGTCACGGCCGTCTCGCCCAAGGCCTTCGAACAGGCGTTGGGCATGGTGCGGCGCGGCGGCACGGTCACGCTCAACGGCTTGCCGCCGGGCAACTTCCCGCTGCCGATCTTCGACATGGTGCTGCGCGGCGTGACGGTGCGTGGCTCCATCGTGGGCTCGCGGCTGGACCTGCAGGAGTCGCTGGACTTCGCGGCGCGCGGCCAGGTGCGCGCCACGGTCGCCACCGAACGCCTGGAGAACATCAACGAAGTGTTCGCGCGCATGCACAAGGGCCAGATCCAGGGCCGCATCGTGATCGACATGTCGGCGGGCTGAAGATGGGCGCCACGCAGGCAGGCATCCCCGCGCGCGTGCTGGCCACGCCGGCGGCACTGGCGCTGATCGACAAGCTGCAGGCCGGGCATGGCCGGCTGATGTTCCACCAGTCGGGCGGTTGCTGCGACGGCAGCGCGCCGATGTGCTACCCGGCTGGGGAATTCATCGTGGGCGACTACGACCGGCTGCTGGGCGAGATCGGCGGCATGCCGTTCTACATCAGCGGGCCGCAGTTCGAATATTGGCAGCACACGCAGCTCATCATCGACGTCGTGCCCGGTCGCGGCGGCATGTTCTCGCTCGAAGGGCCGCACGGCCTGCGCTTCCTCACGCGATCGCGGCTGTTCACCGACGAGGAGGCGGCGGCGCTGGCGGCGGTGTAAACGTTGCGACAGCAGCTGGTTCCGCAGGGATTTCAGCCCCGCCGGGCGGCCTCGATCGCGGCGATATCGATCTTCTTCATCGTCATCATCGCGTCGAAGGCGCGTTTTGCCGCCGCGCGGTCGGGGTCCTGGACCGCCGCCAGCAAGGCGCGCGGCGTGATCTGCCACGACAGGCCCCAGCGGTCCTTGCACCAGCCGCAATCGCTTTCCTGGCCGCCGTTGCCCACGATCGCATGCCACAGCCGGTCGGTCTCGGCCTGGTCTTCGGTGGCGATCTGGAAGGAGAAGGATTCGTTGTGCTTGAAATGCGGTCCGCCGTTGAGCCCGACGCAGGGGATGCCGGCGACGGTGAACTCGACCGTGAGCACATCGCCCTGCTGGCCGTCGGGATAGTCGCCCGGCGCATGCATGACGGCGCCGACCGCGCTGTCGGGGAAAGTGGCGGCATAGAAGTTCGCGGCCTCGACGGCATCGCGCTCGTACCACAGGCAGATGGTGTTCTTGCTGGTCATCTTGATGCTCCTGGCGTGATGTGGGACAGCAGCGTCAGCGGCAGCGGCGACGCCACCCTGGCCGGTGCCGGCTTCGAAATGCCGGCCTGCACCGGCAGCGTGATGCGCACCGTGCTGCGCTCACCCTCGATGCCCTCGGCCTCGATGCGCAGGCCGAACTGCCCGTCCCCGCCCTTGAGCAGCAGCAAGGCCTCGCGCGCCGGGATGGCGCAGTCGTGGTGGCCCGCGATGGTGCTGCCGCAGGCGATGCGGTTCGCCACTTCCTGCACCGCGCCCTGCTTCGAGATCACGTAGGGGTGGACGTCGACACGGTGCAGCGCATCGGTGGCCACGAAGCTCAGCGTGAGTTCCTTGAACGACTTGACGGCGGAAGGCGCATGCAGCGTGCGCGGGGCGATGTCGAAAACAACGAAGGGTGCGTTGTTCGACACGTAGTCGATGCGCGCTGGAAAGCTGTCGAGCGGGGAAGATGGCACGGGTGGCACGGACGACACATCGGCCCGTGCGGCCAGCATGGTTGAAAACGCAACGACCAGCGCCAAGGTGATGCGGGTGGGCAGCATGGAAACCTCCTGGAACAGGCGTCCCGGCGGCGATCCCGCGCCGGGACCAAGCCCCGCCGCTGCTCAGAGGCGCGGAGGCCGCACCGGCCGGCGGGTGGTCACGAAGAAGCCTAGCAGGATGAAGCCGATGCCGGCCAGATGGAAAACCCGCACCGGTTCGCCGAGCACCAGGAAGGCCAGCAGCGCCGTGAACAGCGCCACAAGGTGGAACGACACGCCGGTCACCGTGGCGCCGAGCGCGGCCACGCAACGGCCCCACACGATGAAGGCCAGCAGCGAGGCGAAGATGCCGATGTAGAACACCGCCGCGACCGACCCGGCATCGGTCGCGATGCGTGCGCCGTGCGCCAGTTCCACCATCCAGAACGGCATCAGCACCACCAACCCCGCCGCCATCGTCGCCGCCAGGAACACCAGCGGGCTGACGGCTGGCGGCCGGCGCCGCAGCAGCACGGAATACACGGCGTAGTTGGCCACGGCCACCAGCACCAGCCACTCGCCGCCATCGAGCCGCAGCGCGGCCAGGCTGGCCAGGTCGCCGCGCGCCACGATCCAGGCCACCCCGACGAAGGAGATGGCGATGCCGGCCAGCACCCGCGCGCCGATGCGCTCCACGCCGAGCGCCACCGCCGCCAGCGGCACCATCAGCGGCAGGGTCGAATTCAGGAAGGCCACGCTGGCGGCCGGCACCGTCCGCAGGGCGAGGTAGCCGAGGGCGTTGTAGCCCGCGATGCCGAAGGCGCCGCAGGCCGCGATCAGCTTCCAGTGCCGCGCCAGCTGCCCCCGCTCGTGCCAGGCCTGGCGCGCAATGAAAGGCGCCAGCAAGGCCAGTGCCACCAGCCAGCGGCCGACGGCCAGCGACACCGGCGGAAACACCGGGCCGAGCGCGCGCCCGAGCACCAGGTTGCCCGCCCAGAAGGCCGGTGGCAGCCACAACAGCCACACGGGGCGCGCCCACAGGGCGGTCAGCGCGCGCCTCATCGCCGGAGCGCCGGGTGCGAAGGAATGGGAGTGGTCTTGTCGAATGTGTCGCGTCATGGCTGCCCCTGCTGTTGGGCCGCAGCTTGGCAGGGCTTGACCGGCGCGTATTGGTCAGGATTGCGCGCGCACGTACTGCAGCGGCGTCATGCCGAAGCAGCGCTTGAAATGCTTGTTCAGCGCGCTCTGGTCATAGAAACCAGCGGCGAGCGCGGCCTCGGCGACGGACTGGCCGGCCCGCAGCTTCGCCAGGGCTGCGCGCAAGCGCAACTGGGTGAGATAGGCATGCGGCGTCAGCCCCATCAGCCGCTTGAAGGCGCCGATAAGCTGGAACGGTGTGAGACCGGCCACCGCGCCCATCTGCTCAAGCGTCAGCGGTTCGGCATGGCCCTCGCGCATCAGCGTCAGCACGCGGGCCAGCGTACGCGCATCCTTCGGCGTCCTGGGCATGCGCTGCGCCGCCTGCCCGTGCCGCAGGCACAGCGCACCGAAGCTCTGCACCAGGGCTTCTCGCTGCAGCAGCGGATCTTGCCGCGCACCGTCGAGCGCCCGATGCAGCGCGAGGAAACGCGCCACGAGTGTCGGGTCGTGGATGGCGTTGGTGGTGAAATAGACGGGCCGGTCGATGCCCAGCGCCGCCAGCAGGTCCCTGGCGCCCGCGTCCGCGAGGTAGAACGACCGGTAGCGCCAGCGCGCGCTGCCGGCCATGCGTCCGGAATGCGGCTCGGACGGATTGAACACGAGCAGCGCCTGCGGATGGGCGATGCCGGTACGGCCGCGGCTCTTGAACTCCGAGCCGCCCACTTCCGTGGCCGCGACGACCAGTGAGTCGTGCACATGCGGCGCATAGTCGTGCGCGGTGAAATCGGCGTGCAGCATGTCCATGCCTGGCTGGCCGGGCACCTGCCAGTAGCGCGAAGTGTTGCGGGGATCGGTTCGGGCCAAGGGCGTCCTTTCAACCGGTCCAAAGCAAGAAGCTGGCCCGCCCTACTTTGCCGAACTACTTTGCCGCCATCTGCGGCATGGCCAGCACGGCGGCCAGTTCGCGCTTCCAGAAACGCGCATTGCCGGTGGTGCCGTGGCCCGAGGTCTGCTCGCTCGCCGGGATCAGCAGCATGCGGCCGTTGGGCACGCGCTTCAAGCTGCGTTCGAGCAGGCCGAGTTCGGGTGGATTGCGTTCGTCGTCGGCGGCATTGATGGCCAGCACCGTGGCCTTGATCTGCTCCAGATTCGCCGAAGCGTCGTAGTCGCGCGAGGAATCCCATTGGTAGAGATGGTCGTTGGCGTCACCCTTGAACGGCGCCTTCAGCCGCTGGTCGAGCAGCGCATTGGCCGCGGCGTTGGTGGGCGCGGCCTTCTGCGTGGCCAGCGTACCGCCGCTGGTGGCGATGCCGAAAAACACCGAGACGAACTGCAGGCTCGGCGGCTGGGTGGTGTAGTTGCCGTTCATCCAGGCAGGGTCGTTCTTGATGCCGTCGACGATGAGGCGGCGCATCATCCAATTGCGGCCCGACATGGCGGTCGGCACCGAGGCCATGGGCACGGCGATGTCCATGAAGTCGGGGTATTTCTGCGCCCACAGCCAGGTCTGCATGCCACCCATGGAATTGCCGAGCACCAGCCGCAGATGCCGCACGCCGAGGTGTTCGCGCACCAGGCGGTATTGCGCCTGCACCATGTCGTCGTAGTTGTATTTGGGAAAGGCCGCGCGCAGGCCGTCCGACGGCTTGCTCGATTCGCCCGCGCCCAGCGCATCGGGCAGGATGATGAAGTACTTGCTCGCGTCCAGTGGCTGGCCCGGGCCGAACAGCTCACCTGCGAAGGCCGGTGACAACATGCCGGTGCCCGAGCCGGCCGTGCCGTGCAGGATCAGCACCGGCTCGCCCGAGGGAGCGCCGACGGTGGTGTAGTGCAGCTTGAGCTCGGGCAGGGTCTCGCCTGTGTGAAAACGGAAGTCGCGCACCACCCAGTCGCCCTGCTGGGGTGCGGGATAGTCGGCGGCCAGGGCCGAAAAGCCAAGGGTGGCCAACACCGTGGCAGCACACATCGAAACCAATTTTCGAAGCATTCGCATGTCTTGTCTCCATTGTTGTTGAGAATCCTGTCCGCCGGCATCATGCCACCTGCGGACAGGGTCTGCTTGACTCCGCCACTACTTGGCTTCTACTCGGCGGTCTCCCCGGAATCCTTGATGATCTTCGACCAGCGCGCCATCTCGGCCTCGACGAACTTCCTGTGTTCGGCGGGGGCGAGCCGCTCGTCTGCCACCACGGTCAGGCCCAGCGCCTCTTCGCGCTTGATGAGCTCCGGGTCCTTTAGCGCCACGCGCAAAGCGGCGTTCAGCCGCGCCAGCACCGCTGGCGGCGTGCCCTTGGGCGCATACAGGCCATGCCAGACCGTGACATTGAAGCCGGTAAGACCCGCTTCGGAGAGCGTCGGCACCGCGGCCAGCAAAGGCAATGTCATGCGCTGCGGACTGCTCACGCCGAACACCTTGACCTTCCTGGCTTCGATCTGCGGCGTGGCATTGGTGGCCTGTTCACACATCAGGTCGACCTGGCCGCCGATCAGGTCGGTCATGGCCGGCGCCGTGCCCTTGTAAGGCACCGGCGTCATGTTCGACTTGAGCGCGCTCTGCAGCATCAGGCCGCACAGGTGCGAGGCCGAGCCGACGCCGGCATTGGCCAGGTTGACCTTGCCGTGGTTGTCGGCGATCCATTGGCGCAATTCGGCAAAGTTGTTCGCGGTCAGCGTGGGCTTGCCGATCAGCGTGGACGGCGCTTCGTTGACCAGGCCCAGGTACTCGAAATCCTCCAGCGTCCTGTAGCTCAGTTTCTTGTACAGCGCCGGCGCAGTCGCCAGGCCGATGTGGTGCACCAGCAAGGTGTAGCCATCGGGTACGGCCCGCGCCACACGTGCCGCGCCGATGGTGCCGCCCGCGCCGGCCGTGTTGTCGACGATCACGGTCTGGCCCAGCGGTTTGCGCAGGGCTTCGGCCAGGTCGCGCGCGATCTTGTCGCTGGGCCCGCCGGCCGCAAACGGCACGAGGAGGGTGACGGGCTTGTCGGGGAATTCGGCCCGGGCCGCGGCGGCCAGTGCGGCCAGCAGCAATGCGGAGCCGTATCTGAGAAAGCGCATGGTTTTGTCTCCTGTATGGTTTCTTGCCCCCTCGCCCCTCGGAGGAAGGGCTTGGGTGAAAGGTCGCCGCTTATTCCGACAGCGCCTTCATGTGCGCGAACAGATCGGCCTTGCCTTCGAAGCCGATACCCGGCAGATCGGGCATGGTGACGTGGCCGTCGATCACCTTCACGCCGTCGGGAAAGCCGCCGAAGGGCTGGAACAGGTCCGGGTAGCTCTCGTTGCCGCCCAGGCCCAGCCCGGCGGCGATGTTCAGCGACATCTGGTGGCCGCCGTGCGGGATGCAGCGGCTGGCCGACCAGCCGTGTTCCTTCAGCATATCCAGGGTGCGCAAATATTCCACCAGACCGTAGCTCAGCGCGCAGTCGAACTGCAGCCAGTCGCGGTCGGCGCGCATGCCGCCGTAGCGGATCAGGTTGCGCGCGTCCTGCATGGAAAACAGGTTCTCGCCGGTGGCCATTGGGTTCTTGTAGTAGTTGCGCAGCGTCGCCTGGAGTTCGTAGTCGAGCGGATCACCGGCTTCTTCGTACCAGAACAGGTCGTACTGCGACAGCGCCTTGGCATAGGCAATCGCCGTGTCCAGGTCGAAGCGGCCGTTGGCATCCACCGCCAGCTTCTGGCCGTCCTGCAGCACGCTGAGAATGGAGTCGATGCGGCGCAGGTCTTCATCCAGCGAGGCGCCGCCGATCTTCTTCTTGACCACGGTGTAGCCGCGGTCGATGTAGCTTCGCATCTCGTCCTTGAGCTTGCCGTGGTCCTGGCCGGGATAGTAATAACCGCCGGCGGCGTAGACGAAGACCTTTCGATTCGCCTGGCCGTTGCCGTAGCGGTCGGCCAGCAGCTGGAACAGCGGCTTGCCTTCGATCTTGGCGACCGCGTCCCAGACCGCCATGTCCATGGTGCCGATGGCCACCGAGCGTTCGCCGTGGCCGCCGGGCTTCTCGTTGGTGAACATGGCGTTCCAGACCTTGTGCGGATCGATGTTCTTTCCGCTGTCGTCGACAAGCGACTCCGGATCGGCTTCGAGCACACGCGGGATGAAACGTTCGCGCATGAGCTTGCCCTGGCCGTAGCGGCCGTTGGAGTTGAAACCGTAGCCGACCACGGGTTTGCCGTCGCGGACCACGTCGGTGATCACGGCCACCAGGCTCAGCGTCATCTTGCTGAAGTCGATGTAGGCGTTGCGGATGGGGGAACTGATGGGGAGGGTGATCTCCCGAATGTCGACGATTTTCATGGATGCTCCGTAGTGGACCGATGGGTTGGTGCGCCTATCATCCCAAGTGCGGCCCCATCCGGCCAATGCTCTTTTTCTCTGCTTCAATGCCTTCAAAGCACCGGTGATGAACCTCTCCTGGCTCGACGATTTCCTGGCCCTGGCCGCCACGGGCAACTTCTCCCGCGCGGCCGACGAACGCCACATGACCCAGCCCGCCTTCAGCCGCCGCGTGCGGGCGTTGGAGGAATGGCTGGGCACCGAACTGTTCGACCGCAGCACCCAGCCCGCGCGGCTGACCGAGACGGGTGAGTGGTTCAAGAGCGTGGCGCAGGACCTGCTGGCCCAGGTGGCGCGGGTGCCCGGCGAGGCGCGCGCCGTGGCCGAGGCCAGTTCGGCCACGCTGCGCTTCGCCGCCACCCATGCGCTGTCGTTCACTTTCCTGCCGGGATGGCTGCGCGGCCTGGAGTCGCGCACGTCCGTGGGACCGGTGCAGCTCGTCTCCGACGTGATGCAGCGCTGCGAGGCCCTGCTGCTGCAGAGCAAGGTGCAGTTCGTGCTGAGCCATGCCCACGCGCGCATCGCGAGTCCGCTGCAGGCCGCCGGTTATCCGTCGGTGCAGGTCGGCGCAGACCTGCTGATCCCGGTGTCCGCGCCGGGCGGCGTTGGCCTGGCGCGGCATCGCCTGGGCCTGCAGGAGCCTGCTCCTGCCTGGCTCAGCTACAGCGCCGAATCCGGCCTGGGCGCCATCCTGCGCGAGGTGCATGGCGTCGCGCTCGAACGGCTCGCCGGGCAGACGCTGTTCACGGCGCACCTGGCGTCGGTGCTGCGCACCATGGTGCTGGATGGCCGTGGGCTGGCCTGGCTGCCGCGCACGCTGATCGCCGACGATCTCGCCAGCGGCAGGCTGGTCGAGGCGGCCGCGGCCGAATGGTCGATCCCGCTTGAGGTGCGGCTGTACCGCGACCGCGCCCACCTCGGCCGCGCGGCCGAGGCGCTGTGGACGGCGGCGGGCGGCTGAACCGATCGGTTTTGTCCGGGATAATCCAGCCCCATGAATCCCCTGCTCGCTAAACTCCAGCCCTACCCCTTCGAGCGGCTGAAACAGCTGTTCGCCAGCGTCACACCCAACCCGGCCTACCGGCCGATCAGCCTGGGCATCGGCGAACCCAAGCACGCCACGCCGCCTTTTCTGCAGCAGGCCATGGCGGCGGCCATCACCAGCCCGATCGCCTCCAGCGGTGCATCGTCGGGGCTCGCGGCCTATCCGGCCACGGCCGGTGACCCGGCGCTGCGCCAATCGTTCACCGACTGGCTGCAGCGGCGCTACCACCTGAAGCTCGACCCGGCCACCCAGGTGCTGCCGGTGAACGGCTCGCGCGAAGCCTTGTTCGCCTTCGCGCAGACCGTGATCGACCCGAGCCGGACCGATGCCACCGTGGTCTGCCCGAATCCGTTCTACCAGATCTACGAAGGCGCGACGCTGCTGGCCGGCGCCACGCCGTGGTATGCGCCCAGCGACCCCGCGCGCAACTTCGCGGTCGATTGGGACAGCGTGCCGGCCGAGGTCTGGGCCAGGACGCAGCTGCTGTTCGTCTGCTCGCCCGGCAACCCAACGGGCGCCGTGATGCCGCTGGCCGAGTGGGAAAAGCTGTTCGCACTGAGCGACCGGCACGGTTTCGTGATCGCCTCAGACGAGTGCTACAGCGAGATCTACTTCCGTGACGAGCCGCCGCTGGGCGGCCTGGAGGCGGCCTTCAAACTCGGCCGCAAGGATTTCAGGAACATCGTGGCCTTCACCAGCCTGTCCAAACGCAGCAACGTGCCCGGCCTGCGCAGCGGCTTCGTGGCCGGCGACGCGGCGCTGATGAAGCAGTTCCTGCTCTACCGCACCTACCACGGCAGCGCCATGAGCCCGGTGGTGCAGGCCGCGAGCATCGCCGCCTGGAACGAGGAAAGCCACGTGGTCGACAACCGCGCGCAGTACCGCGCCAAGTTCGCCGAAGTCACGCCGCTGCTGGCCGAGGTGATGGACGTGGCCCTGCCCGACGCCGGTTTCTACCTCTGGGCCGAGGTGCCCGGCCCGGCCATCGTGGATGGCCTGGACAGCGACGCGGCCTTCGCACGCGACCTGCTGGCTGCCTACAATGTGACGGTGCTGCCGGGCAGTTACCTGGCCCGCGAAACCGCTGGGCCGGCCGACGCCGATGGCCATCCCACCACGCTGAACCCTGGCCGCCAACGCATCCGCATGGCCTTGGTGGCCGAAACCGCCGAATGCGCGGAAGCCGCAAAACGCATCGTCCAGTTCGTCAAGGCGCGAGCCTGATTCGCTTTTTCATTTTCCCGTTCCACAGAGACCTTCAGACATGACACAGCAACTGCAAAACACCATCGACGCCGCCTGGGAAAACCGCGCCAGCCTCTCGCCTTCTTCGGCACCGAAAGAAGTCAGCGAAGCCGTCGAACACGTGATCCACGAACTGAACAACGGCACGCTGCGCGTGGCCACGCGCGAAGCCGTGGGCCAGTGGACCGTGCACCAGTGGATCAAGAAGGCCGTGCTGCTGTCGTTCCGCCTGAAGGACAACGAGCTGATCCAGGCCGGCCAGCTCGGCTTCTACGACAAGGTGCCGACCAAGTTCGCGCACCTGAGCGCCGAGGAAATGAAGGCCACCGGCGTGCGCGTGGTGCCGCCGGCCGTGGCGCGCCGCGGCAGCTTCATCGCCAAGGGTGCGATCCTGATGCCGAGCTACGTGAACATCGGCGCCTATGTCGATGAAGGCACCATGGTCGACACCTGGGCCACCGTGGGCTCGTGCGCACAGGTCGGCAAGAACGTGCACCTCTCCGGCGGCGTGGGCCTGGGCGGCGTGCTCGAGCCGCTGCAGGCCAACCCGACCATCATCGAAGACAACTGCTTCATCGGCGCACGCTCCGAAGTCGTCGAAGGCGTGATCGTCGAGGAGAACTCTGTGCTGGGCATGGGCGTCTACATCGGCCAGAGCACGCCGATCTTCAAGCGGGACACCGGCGAGATCATCTACGGCCGCGTGCCCGCCGGCAGCGTGGTGATCAGCGGTGCCCTGCACAAGAAGACGGCCGACGGCACGCCCTACAGCACCTATGCGGCCGTCATCGTCAAGACCGTCGACGCCCAGACCCGCGCCAAGACCAGCCTGAACGACCTGCTGCGCGACTGATCGCGCGATCTTTCGTTACATTGTGTTCTACGGTCGAGAAATTCACTTTCAGGAAACACCATGAGCACGATGGAGCGGATATTGCGGTTGATGCAGGAGAAGCGCGCCTCCGACCTCTTCCTCTCGGCCAACGCACCGGCCCTGATCAAGATCGGCGGCCAGGCCGTGCCGATCAACAGCCAGCTGCTGCAGTGGGATGCCCCGCGCAACCTGCTGGCCGAAGTCGTGCCCGCCGGCCGCATCGAGGAGCTGGAGCAGACCGGCGAGCTGAACATGGCGATCTCCATGGTCGGCGTGGGCCGCTTCCGCGTGAGCGCCATGCGCCAGCGCGGCACGTATGCGGTGGTGATCCGCTACATCACCAGCGAAATCCCGTCGCTGGCCGGCTTGAAGGTGCCGCCGGTGCTCGGCGAACTGATCATGCAAAAGCGCGGGCTGGTGCTGGTGGTGGGGGCTACCGGCGCCGGCAAGACGACCACGCTCGCGGCCATGATCGACCACCGCAACGCCAATGCCAGCGGCCACATCCTGACCATCGAGGAGCCGGTTGAATACCTGTTCCGCAACAAGAAATCGGTGGTCAACCAGCGCGAGGTCGGCACCGACACCGACTCCCTGCAGGTCGCGCTGAAGAACGCGCTGCGCCAGGCGCCCGACGTGATCCTGATCGGCGAGATCCGCGACCGCGAAACCATGACGGCGGCGATACAGTATGCGCAGACCGGCCACCTGTGCCTGGCCACGCTGCATGCGAACAACAGCTACCAGGCGCTGAACCGCATCCTGAACTTCTACCCCGTGGAAACGCGGGCCACCATGCTCGGCGACCTGGCGTCCAGCCTGAAAGCCATCGTCTCGCAGCGCCTGCTGCGCACGCCCGCAGGCGAACGCGTGCCGGCGGTGGAAATCCTGCTCAACACCATCCTGGTGACCGACCTCATCGAAAAAGGCGACTTCGGCGCGGTCAAGGAGGCCATGGAAAAATCCATCGCCGACGGTTCGCAGACCTTCGAAGGCGACATCGCGCGCCTGATCAAGGAAGGCATCATCGACCGCAAGGAAGGCCTGGCCAACGCCGATTCGGCCACCAACCTAATGTGGCGGCTGCAGAACGATTTCGAGCGCGCCGCCCCGCCACCGGCACCCGCCGAGACCGAAAACGAAGCGTCCTTTACGGAAATCGTGCTGGACGTCAAACATTAGGAATACCGATGAGCCGCACACTGCAACTCACCGAACAACTGATCTCGCGCCACTCCGTCACCCCGGAAGACGCGCACTGCCAGAAAATCATCGCCGAACGCCTGAAGCCGCTGGGCTTCGTGTTCGAGACGGTGGAAAGCGGCCCGGACGACTTCCGCGTGACCAACCTGTGGGCCGTGCGCAAGGGCTTCGGCCCGACGGATGCGGCCCAGGCCTCGACCGCCACACCGGTGGCGACCAAGCTCATCGTCTTCGCCGGCCACACCGACGTGGTGCCCACCGGCCCGCTCGAGCAGTGGACCAGCGACCCGTTCACCCCCACGCATCGCGACGGCAAGCTGTTCGGCCGCGGCGCCAGCGACATGAAGACCTCCATCGCCGCCTTCGTGGTGGCGGTGGAGGAATTCGTGGCGGCACATCCCGATTCCTACCTGTCGATCGCGCTGCTGCTCACCAGCGACGAGGAAGGCCCGGCCACCGACGGTACCGTGATCATGTGCGAATGGCTGGAGCGCCACGGCGAGCAGATCGACTACTGCATCGTCGGCGAGCCCACCTCGGTGGAGCGCACCGGCGACATGATCAAGAACGGCCGGCGCGGCACTATGGGCGGCAAGCTCACCGTGAAGGGCGTGCAAGGCCACATCGCCTATCCGCAACTCGCGAAGAACCCGATCCACCTGGCGCTGCCGGCGCTCGCCGAACTGGCCACGGTGGAATGGGACAAGGGCAATGCCTTCTTCCAGCCGACGAGCTGGCAGATCAGCAACATCCATTCGGGCACCGGCGCCACCAACGTGATCCCGGGCGCGGCGGTGGTGGACTTCAACTTCCGCTTCTGCACCGAATCCACCGCCGAAGGCCTGCAGCAAAGGGTGCAGGAGGTGCTGGACCGGCACGGGCTCGACTATGAGCTGAAGTGGACCGTCGGCGGCCAGCCGTTTTTGACCACGCCGGGCACACTCGTTGATGCGGTGAGCGAAGCCATCCGCCAGGAAACCGGCCTCGCCACCGAGCTCTCCACCACCGGCGGCACGAGCGACGGGCGCTTCATCGCGCGCATCTGCCCGCAGGTGATCGAGCTCGGCCCGCCGAACGCGAGCATCCACAAGATCGACGAACACGTGGCGCTCGCCGACATCGAACCGCTGAAGAACATCTACCGCCGCGTGCTGGTGCTGCTGGACCAGCAATTGCAGGCAGATCCGGCATGACCGTCCTCGAACTCATCGAACAGGGCGCCTCCAGGCTGGAGGCCGCCGGCGTCTCCTACGGCCACGGCACGGCCAACGCCTTCGACGAGGCCGCCTGGCTGGTGTTGTGGCGGCTCGGCCTTCCGCTCGACGCCCTGGATGAAGTATCAAATCGGCTTGTGACGCAGGAAGAACAAGCGCAGGTTGCTACACTTTTTGAATCCCGCATCAGCACGCGCAAACCCGCGGCCTACCTCACGCGCGAAGCCTGGCTGCAGGGCGTGCCCTTCTACGTGGACGAACGCGCCATCGTGCCGCGCTCCTTCATCGCCGAATTGCTGATGGACGGCGGCTTCGACTATTGGCTGCGTGAAGACACGAGCAAAGTACTGGACCTGTGCACCGGCAACGGCAGCCTCGCCGTGCTCGCGGCCATGGTGTTCCCGGAGGTCACGGTGGTCGGCGCCGACCTGAGCCCCGACGCCTTGGCCGTGGCGCGCATCAACGTCGACAAACACGGCCTGGCCGAGCGCATCACCCTGGTCGAATGCGACGGCCTGAGCAAAGTGGAAGGCCCGTTCGACCTGATCCTGTGCAACCCGCCGTATGTGAACAGCGGCAGCATGGCCACGCTGCCCGCCGAATACCAGGCCGAGCCGGCCCTGGCGCTGGCCGGCGGCACGGACGGCATGGACTTCATCCGCACGCTGCTGCGCGATGCTGCGGCCAAGATGTCTCCCGAAGCCGTGCTGGTGCTCGAGATCGGCAACGAACGTGAGCATTTCGAGGCGGCGTTCCCTACGCTGGAAGTGTTCTGGCTGGAGACCAGTGCGGGGGAAGACCAGGTGCTGTTGGTCACACGGGACGCGCTGGCCGCGCTTTCCTAGTTCCCGTTCGCACTGAGCTTGTCGAAGTGCTGCCCCATGCGCAGAAGGGGCTTCGACAGGCTCAGCCCGAACGGATTTCCGTGAGCCGGGCAGCGGTGACGCTAACCAATCACTTCCGGCCACTCCGTATGAAAGAACTGCCCCTCCGGCTTGTCGATCCGCTCATACGTATGCGCCCCGAAGAAGTCGCGCTGCGCCTGCAGCAAATTCGCCGACAGCCGCTCCGAGCGGTAGCTGTCGTAATAGGCCAGTGAAGCGCTGAAGGCCGGCACCGGGATGCCGTTGCTGACCGCCAGCGCCACCACTTCGCGCCAGTTCTGCTGCGTCTGGTTCAGCAGATCCTTGAAGAACGGCGCCAGCATCAGGTTCACCAGCGCCGGATCGGTGCGGTAGGCGTCGGTGATGCGGTTCAGGAAGCGCGCGCGGATGATGCAGCCGCCGCGCCAGATCGAGGCGATGCCGCCGAAGTCCAGGCCCCACTGCTTCTTCTCGCCCATGGTCTTGATCAGGTCGAAGCCCTGGGTGTAGCTGATGACCTTGGAGGCGTACAGCGCGTCGTGCACCTTGGCCACCAGGTCCTTCTTGGCCGCGCTGAGATCCGGCTTCGGACCTTGCAACTGTTGGCTCGCCACCACGCGCTGCTTCTTCTGCGAGGACAGCACGCGCGCTTCCACGGCGGCGTTGATGGTGCTGATGACGACGGCGTTTTCCGCGGCATTGATCAGCGTCCACTGGCCCGTGCCCTTCTGGCCGGCCTTGTCGAGGATCAGCTCCACCAGCGGCTGGCCGGTCTCCGGGTCCTTCTGCTCCAGCGCCTTGCCGGTGATCTGTATCAGGTAGCTCTGCAGGTCGCCCTCGTTCCACTCGTTGAAGATGGCGGCCATCTCGTCGGTGGTGAAGCCGGCCGCCTTGAACAGGCTGTAGGCCTCGCAGATGAGCTGCATGTCACCGTATTCGATGCCGTTGTGGATCATCTTCACGTAGTGGCCGGCGCCGCCGGGGCCGATGTGGATCACGCAGGGCTGGCCGTCGACCTTGGCGGCGATGCTCTCGAAGATCGGCTTCATCACCTCCCAGGTGGAGGCCGGGCCGCCGGGCATGATGGCCGGGCCCTTGCGCGCGCCCTCCTCGCCGCCGGACACGCCGGCGCCGATGAAGCGCAGGCCCTTGCTGCTGAGGTACGCGTCGCGGCGCTCGGTGTCGGTGTAGAGGCTGTTGCCGCCGTCGATGATGATGTCGTCCTTGTCGAGCAGCGGAATCAGTTGCTCGATCACCTGGTCCACCGGCGCGCCGGCCTTGACCATGATCTGGATCTTGCGCGGCAGCGCCAGGCTCTGCACGAAGGCCTCGAGCGTGTCGCAGCCCACCAGCTTCTTGCCCGGATTGGCAGCGACGAATTCGTCGGTCTTGTCGGTCGTGCGGTTGTACACGCTGACCTGGAAGCCGCGGCTTTCCACGTTCAGCACCAGGTTCTGGCCCATGACGGCCAGGCCAATCAATCCGAAATCGCTTTTCTTGCTGCTCATGGTCTCTTTCTGGTGAAACATTTGAAACACTGGCGGGTTGTCAACCGCATTTTCCCCGAGGGCGAAAGCCCAAGTGCGTCGCGCCTGTAAAATCGAGGGCATCGGTCGGTGGTTTCATTCTAGGGGCCACGTTGCAGCCCCTTGCGGCAGCTGGGCCATCTCTTATCCTTCCGGCCGCCTTCTCGGCCCCCATTGCCATGATCACCCTCAAGAACGTCGTCCTGCGCCGCAGCGCCAAAGTATTGCTCGACAGCGCCAGCGTCACCATCAACCCCGGTGAAAAGGTCGGCCTCGTCGGGCGCAACGGCGCGGGCAAGTCCACGCTGTTCGCGCTGCTCAACGGCACGCTGCACGAGGACGGCGGCGACTTCCAGGTGCCCGCGCAATGGCGCCTGGCCCAGGTGGCCCAGGACATGCCGGAGACCGAGCAGAGCGCCACCGACTTCGTGATCGAAGGCGACGTGACGCTTTTGGCCGCCCAGCAGGAAGTGGCCGCGGCCGAGGCCACCGACGACGGCGAACGCATGGCCAACGCCTACATGGCCCTGTACGACGCGGGCTCCGGCGACGCCCAGGCGCGCGCGCAGGCGCTGATCCTCGGCCTGGGCTTCAAGACCACCGAGCTCGAGAACCCGGTGAACAGCTTCTCCGGCGGCTGGCGCATGCGGCTGCAGCTCGCCCGCGCGCTGATGTGCCCGTCCGACCTGATGCTGCTCGACGAGCCGACCAACCACTTGGACCTGGACGCCCTGGTGTGGCTCGAAGCCTGGCTCAAGCGCTACACCGGCACGCTGTTGGTCATCAGCCATGACCGCGAATTCCTCGACGCCATCACCGACGTCACGGTGCACATCGAATCGGCCAAGCTCAACCGCTACGGCGGCAACTACACCAAGTTCGAGGACATGCGCGCCGAGAAGATGGAGCAGCAGCAGGCCTCGTTCAGCAAACAGCAAGAGAAGATCGCCCACCTGCAGAAGTTCATCAGCCGCTTCAAGGCCCAGGCCAGCAAGGCGCGCCAGGCGCAAAGCCGCGTCAAGGCCCTGGACCGCATGGAAAAGATTGCCCCGCTGCTGGCCGAGGCCGAATTCACCTTCGAATTCAAGGAGCCGGCCAACCTGCCCAACCCGATGCTGTCGATGTCCGACGCGACCTTCGGCTACCCGCCGGCCGACGACGCGCCGGCCGGCACGGGCCCGACCGTCATCGTGCAGAAGGTCAACAAGTCGGTGCTGGCCGGCCAGCGCATCGGCATCCTCGGCGCCAACGGCCAGGGCAAGTCGACACTGGTGAAGACCGTGGCGCGCGCGCTGGCGCCGATCCAGGGCGAAATCCTGGAGGGCAAGGGCCTGAACATCGGCTACTTCGCGCAGCAGGAACTCGACGTGCTGAGCCCGGCCGACACCCCGCTCGAACACATGATCCGCCTGGTGAAGGACACCACGGCCGCCGGCAAGCTCGCCGGCCAGGGCACGCGCGAGCAGGACCTGCGCAGCTTCCTCGGCACCTTCAACTTCAGCGGCGACATGGTCAAGCAGGCCGTGGGCAGCATGAGCGGCGGCGAAAAGGCCCGGCTGGTGCTGTGCATGATCGTCTGGCAGCGCCCCAACCTGCTGCTGCTCGACGAGCCGACCAACCACCTGGACCTGGCCACCCGCGAGGCACTGGCCATGGCGCTCAACGAATTCGAAGGCACGGTGATGCTGGTCAGCCACGACCGCGCGTTGCTGCGTTCGGTGTGCGACGAATTCTGGATGGTGTCGCGCGGCGGCGTCGAGCCCTTCGATGGCGACCTCGACGACTACCAGCGTTACCTGCTCGACGAATCCAAGCGCCTGCGCGAGGAAGCCAAGAACGCGGTCTCCAACGCCGCGGCGCCGGCGCCCGCGGTCGTCGTGGCCGCTCCCGTCGCCGCACCGGCGCCCAAGGCCGCCAACCCGGCCGAGCAGCGCCGCGCGGACTCGGCACGCCGCCAGCAGCAGGCCAACCAGGCCAAGCCGCTGCAAAAGGAACTCGACAAGGTCGACCAGGCCATGGCCAAACTGCAATCGGAAAAAGGCCAGATCGAAGCGCAGATGAGCCAGCCGCTGCCGCCGGCCGAGATCGCCAGCGCCGGCAAACGCCTCAAGATCGTCGGCGACGAACTCGCCGTCCTCGAAGAGAAATGGCTGTCGCTTTCGGAGCAGATCGAGGCTGCGCGCACGGCCGAGGTTTGATTCGGTTACGGTCCTACACGTCCGCTACATTTGAAGCGGCTACATTTGATGCCGGTTGACACCCTATTCATTTGTATACAGGAGTTCGCATGTTTTCTCTGATCGGCACCATCATCATCGGCTTCGTGGTCGGCCTCATCGCCCGTGCACTCAAGCCCGGCGACGACAAGCTCGGCTTGATCATGACCTCCATCCTCGGCATCGCCGGCGCCTTCCTGGCCAACTTCGTCGGCCAGAAAATGGGCTGGTACGGCGCCGGCCAAGCCGCCGGCTGGATCGCCTCGGTGGTCGGCGCCATCATCCTGCTGTTCATCTACAGCCTGGTCAAAAGCAAGACCTGAGCATCAGGTGACGGGCATGGAATCCGCACTTCAACTCGCCGCCGGCGATGCCGCTTTGACGGACGCCGTGCGCCGCGCGCGCAAGCTGCTGCACCGCCGGGCCCTGGTGGCGGCCGCCGCCAGCGTGGTGCCCGTCCCTGGCCTGGACTGGGCGGTGGATGCCGCCCTGCTCTCCAAGCTCATTCCCGAAGTCAATGCGGTGTTCGGCCTCACGCCGGCCCAGCTCGACCAGCTCGACCCGCACAAACGCGACCAGGTGCAGAAGGCCGTGGCCCTGGTCGGCTCGGTGCTGATCGGCAAATTCATCACCAAGGACCTGGTGCTCAGGGCCGCCAAGACGGTCGGCATGCGCCTGACCACGCAGCAGGCGGCCAAGTACGTGCCCCTGGCCGGCCAGGCCGTGTCGGCCTTCATGGGCTACACCGCGATCCGTTACCTCGGCGAGGAACACCTGCGCGACTGCGTGCGGGTCGCCAAGTCGGCGCAATTGCTGCTGCCCGCGCCTGTTGGCGCCGTGACCACCGTGGCCAAGCGCCGCTTCGGTTTCGGCCGCCCTTCCTCGGCGCCCTGACGCCGTTCCCGTCTGGACCCTGCTGGCCGCCATGGGCCGGCCTGGCCGTGCCTGCATCGGCCGAAACCGCCTTCGGCTGAACTGGCGGTTCGGAGCTTCTGACTCTATACTGTGAATAACCACAGTATTGAATCGCCTCCCGATGTCCGCCTCCGCCATTCCCATCCTCGACAGCCTCTGGCGCGCCAGCGAAATGGGCAGGCCGGCGAACGTCACCACGCCATCGGGCCACCCGGGTCTCGACGCCGAGCTGCCCGGCGGCGGCTGGCCCGCGGGCCAGCTCAGCGAAGTGCTGCAGGCCCAGGCCGGCCTGCACGAATGGCGGCTGCTGCTGCCGGCCGTGCGGGCCGCGGCGGCGCATGGCGCGGTGGTGCTGATCGGCTGCCCGCACTGGCCCAACATGGCCGCCCTGGCCGGCCACGGCATTCCGCTGGCGCGCATGCTGGTGGTCGAGGCCGAGCGCCCGGCCGAACGGCTGTGGGCGGCCGAGCAAGCCCTGCGCTGCCGCGACCTGGCGGCGCTGCTGGTGTGGCTGCCGCAGGCGCGCGCCGAGCAGTTGCGCCGGCTGCAGTTCACCGGCCAGGCCGCGCACCAGCCGCGCGCGCCGCTGGCCTTCGTATTCCGCCCGCTGTCGGCGCAGCAGGATGCGTCGCCCGCGCCGTTGCGCCTGAGCCTGCGGCTCGATGGCCGGCCGGCGCAGGCGGGTCAGGGCGCCCTGCCCGGCCTGGAGATCGAGATCTTCAAGCGCCGCGGGCCGCAGCAGGCCGCGCCGCTGCGCCTGCAGACCGCCCTACCGCCCGTGCTGGCCTTGTGGGCGGCGAGCCAGGCCCGGCCTGCGGTGCCGTCCACGACGGCCGACGAGCGGGCTGGCCGCATCGACAACGTCGTGCCGCTGCCCACGCCTGCTCCGTCACCTCCGTCACCTCCGTCACCTTTGTCCCCTCCGGCCCCTTTGCCCCATGCCGCATCCCATGTGGTGGATCGCATTCGCCCCGTCGCCGCCTCCGCCTGAACCGGCCGCCGCCGAGGCGAGCCTGCAGGCCCTGAGCTGGTGGGCGCTGCAGTTCAGCCCGCGCGTGTGTGTGCAGGAAGGCTGCGTGCTGCTCGAGGTGTCGGCCAGCGAGCGGCTCTTCGACGGCCGGCGTGCGCTGCTGGAACGCCTGCGCGAACAGGCGGCCGACCAGGAAGTGCAGGCCATGGCGGCGGCGCCCACGGCGCTGGCCGCGCTCGGGCTGCTGCACGGCATGCCGCTGCCGGCAGTGCCCGATGCCGGGGATGGGCCGGAAGCGCCGCCGGGCCTGCGCCAGCTTCCGCTCGTCGACTGCCCCGCCCACCAACTGCGCGCCACGCTCGATGCGCTGCCCGTCTTCGCGCTGGCCGCGGCCCGGCCATTCGCGCCCACGCTGGTGCGCCTGGGCTGCGCCACGCTCGGCCCGTTGCGCGCGCTGCCGCGCGGCGGCATCTCGCGGCGTTTCGGCGCCGGGCTGCTGCGCGCGCTCGACCAGGCCTATGGCCTGGCGCCCGAAAGCTTCGACTGGACCGTGCTGCCCGAGCAGTTCCGCCTGCGGCTCGAATTCCTGGGCCGCATCGAAGTCGCGGCCGGCCTCATGTTCGGCGCGCACCGGCTGCTGCGCCAGCTCAAGGCCTGGCTGCTGGCGCGGCAATGCGGCGCCACCGGCGTGGTGCTGCATTGGGAGCATGACCTGCAGCGCCGCAGCGAAGCGCCGAGCGGCTCGCTCACCGTGCGCACGGCCGAGGCCACGCGCGACACCACGCACCTGGCACGCCTGCTGGCCGAACACCTGGACCGCACGCCGCTGGCTGCGCCGGTGGTGGCCATCACGCTCGAGGCGATCGGCGTGGAGGCCCGGCCCGACGCCACGCCCAGCCTGCTGCCCGAAGACCAGGCGCAGGGCGAAACCCTGCAGCAGTTCATCGAGCGGCTGTCGGCGCGGCTCGGCCCGGCGAAAGTGCTGCGCCCCGAAGCTCTGGCCGACCATCGGCCACAGCGCAGCCAGGCCTGGCACCAGGCCGCAACCAGCGCGCCCGCCAGGAACACCGCACCCGCCTTTCCCGCCGCGCTGGCGCAGCAGCCGCCGTGGCTGCTGCGCCAGCCAATGGCCCTGGCACTGCTGGACGAGGCTCCACTGCTGCAGGGCCCGCTGACCCTGCTCGCCGGCCCGGAACGCATCGAAGCCGGTTGGTGGGACGGCGGCGACAGCCAAGCCGCTGACGCCACCGCGCGCGACTACTTCCTGGCCCGGAGCGAGCATGCGGGCCTGGTGTGGATCTACCGCGAGCGCAAGTCTTCCGAACATGCGCGGCAGGGCTGGTTCCTGCATGGTGTCTATGGTTGAGCCGTCATCTTCACCCGCCTACGCCGAGCTGCAATGCGTCACCAACTTCAGCTTTCACCGCGGCGCATCGCATGGCGAGGAACTCGTCGACCGGGCCAAGGCCCTGGGTTACAGCGCGCTGGCGATCACCGACGAATGCTCGGTGGCCGGCGTGGTGCGGGCCCACGTCGAGGCCAAGAAACAGCAACTCAAGCTGCTGATCGGCGCCGAATTCAGGGTCCACACCCGCGGCCCGGCCGGCTGGTTCACGCTGGTGCTGCTGGCCTGCAACCGCACGGGCTACGGCCAGTTGTGCGAACTCATCACCGCGGCACGCGCCGGCCAGCAGCGCGGCGCCTACACACTGCACCAGGACGATTGGCCGCACCGGCTCGGCGACTGCGTGGCCCTGCTCTCGCCGCGGCGCGACCTGGCGCACACGGCCACGCGCGAAGCCATCGTCGGCGCCGCGCTGTGGCTGCGCGAACATTTCGAACACCGCTGGCTGGCCCTCACGCAACTGCAGCGCATGGACGATGCGCTGTGGGAACACCAGTTGCGCGAGGCCGGCCGCCTCGCCGCCGTGCCGCTGGTGGCCACCGGCCAGGTGCAGATGCATGTGCGCAAGCGCAAGCGGCTGCACGACGTGCTCACCGCCGTGCGGCTGGGCCGGCCGCTGGCCGAATGCGGCTTTGCGTTCGCCCCCAATGCCGAGGCCCATCTGCGCCCGCGCGCGCAACTCGCCACGCTGTACCCGGCCGACTGCCTGGCCGAGACGCTGCGCGTGGCCGCGCTGTGCCGCTTCAGCCTCGACGAACTCCGGTACGAATACCCGCACGAGGTGGTGCCCGATGGAGAAACCTCCGCCAGCTACCTGCGCCGCTGCACCTACGAAGGCTCGGGGCGGCGCTTTCCCGGCGGCATGCCGGCCGAGGTGCAGTTGCAGGTCGAGCGGGAACTCGCGCTGATCGGCGAGCTGCACTACGAAAAATACTTCCTCACCGTCTACGACATCGTGCGTTTCGCGCGCGAGAAAGACATCCTGTGCCAGGGCCGCGGTTCGGCCGCCAATTCGGCCGTGTGTTATTGCCTGGGCATCACCGAGGTGAATCCCGCGCAGACCTCCACCCTGTTCGAACGTTTCATCAGCAAGGAACGCAACGAGCCACCGGACATCGACGTGGACTTCGAACACCAGCGGCGCGAGGAAGTGATCCAGTACCTGTATGAAAAATACGGCCGCCACCGCGCCGCCCTGGTGGCCGCCGTGGCCTGCTACCGGCCGCGCAGCGCCTTGCGCGACGTGGGCAAGGCCCTGGGCATGCCGGCCGAAGACATCGACCGGCTGGCCAAGCACCAGCAGTGGTGGGACGGCCCGGAGGTGATGGGCGAGCGGCTGCGCGAACTCGGGCTCGACCCGGCTTCGCGGCGCGTGCAGTCGTGGCTCGACCTGACGCGCCAGCTCATCGGCTTTCCGCGCCACCTGTCGCAGCACAGCGGCGGCTTCGTGCTGTCTGGCGAAGCCATCACCAGCACCGTACCGGTGGTGCAGGCCGCGATGGAAAACCGCACCACCATCGAATGGGACAAGGACGACATCGACGCGATCGGCCTGCTCAAGGTCGACGTGCTGGCGCTGGGCATGCTGACTGCGCTGCAGCGCACGCTCAAGCTCAAGAGCGCCTGGGAAGGCGTCGACTTCTGCCTGCAGGACATTCCGCAGGACGACAAGCCCACCTACGCCATGATCTGCCGCGCCGACACCGTCGGCGTGTTCCAGATCGAGTCGCGGGCGCAGCAGAGCATGCTGCCGCGCCTCAGGCCCGAGAAGTTCTACGACCTGGTGGTGGAAGTGGCTATCGTGCGGCCCGGGCCGATCCAGGGCGGCATGGTCCATCCCTACCTGCGCCGGCGCCAGGGCCTGGAGCCAGAAACCTATGCCAAGGAGGAATTGCGCGCCGCGCTCGGGCGCACCCTGGGCGTGCCGATCTTCCAGGAACAGGTGATGCAGATCGCGATGATCGCCGCCGGCTTCAGCGGCGGGGATGCCGACGACCTGCGCCGCTCCATGGCCGCCTGGCGGCGCAAGGGCGGCATCGACAAGTTCTACCAGCGCATCGTCGACGGCATGGAAGCCCATGGCTACGAACGCGAATTCGCCGAGTCCATCTTCAAGATGATCGAAGGCTTCGGCGAATACGGCTTCCCCGAAAGCCATGCCGCGAGTTTCGCGCTGCTGGTCTACGCCAGTTCCTGGCTCAAATGCCACCACCCTGCCTTCTTCCTGGCGGCGCTGCTGAATTCGCAACCCATGGGCTTCTACAGCCCCTCGCAACTGGTGCAGGACGCCAGGCGCCACCAGGTGCAGGTGCGCGCCGTCGACGTGATGGCCAGCGACTGGGAATCCACGCTGGAGCCGCTGTCGGACACCGAACACGATGTGCCCGCCGTGCGCCTGGGCCTGCAACTCGTCAGCGGCCTCCCCCAGGCCAGCGCCGCGCGCCTGGTCGAAGCCCGAAACACGGCCCTTTTTACCGATGCCGAAGACCTGGCCCGCCGCGCGCACCTGGACAGCACCGACATGAACGCGCTGGCCGCGGCCGATGCGCTCATGAGCCTCAGCGGCCACCGCCGCCAGCAGGTGTGGGATGCGAGCGCCCTGCACGCCACGCCGCCGCTGCTGGCCGAGGCGCCGGTGTTCGAGGACTTCCTCGCGCTGCCCGAAGCCGAGGAAGGCGAGGAAATCCTGCACGACTACGACACCCTGGGCCTGACGCTGCGCCGCCACCCGGTGGCCCTGCTGCGGCCCTGGCTCGACCGGCACCGCGCGCTGTCTTCGGCGCGGCTTGCGAACCTGCCCAACGGCCGCCTGGTGCGCGCCTGCGGCCTGGTCACCACGCGCCAGCAGCCGGCCACGGCCAAGGGCACGGTGTTCGTCACGCTCGAGGACGAAACCGGCTGCGTCAACGTGATCGTCTGGAAAGACGTGCGCGATGCCCAGCGCCAGGCCCTGCTCGGCGCGCGCCTGATGGCCGTGGACGGCGTGTGGCAGCGCCAGGGCGAGGTGCGGCACCTGCTGGCGCGGCGGCTGATCGACGTGTCGAGGAAGCTGGGCACGCTGCCGGTGGCGAGCCGCAACTTCCGTTGAGCCGCCGCGCCAACGTGCGCGCCACATGGAATTGCTATCAAAAAGATATCGGGCTGCGCTGATTTGACCTGCGCAAAGGCCATTTTGGCTCTATGATTTTGCAACTCATCCATTGAGCCGAAACGCCCCAATCGGCCAGCCGACTTCCTCATGCCGCACCGCGCCAGCCCACACCCGCTTGCCATCCTCGCCCTGCGCAGATGCCGGCTCTGCGCGCTGGCCTGCGCTGTGCTGGCGCTGTGGGCGCCTGCCGCCACCGCACAGCCACCCAGCTTCGAGGACATCCAGCGCATCAAGGCCGAGGTGGCCGTGCCGCGTTGGCGCGACGCCGCCAACGTCAGTCGCCTTTTGCACGCCAACCCGCCCGATCCCGCCACGGCCGAACAATGGCGGTCGCTGGATGCCGACACCGATCCACAGATCGGCAAGACACCGCTGGAGCGGATCGCCCATGCCCCCGAGGCGCAGCGCAACACCAATGCGCGCTGGCTGCGCTGGCGCGTGCTGGCCGAAAACGCCGACGCGCGCTACTCCTTCGCTTACGCCGCCCAGTTGATCAAGATGCGCGACACCCAGGGCGACTTCGAGGAGGAAGCCATCCTGTTCCAGTTGCACGCCAAGCTGGCGCTGACGCTGGACGGTGTGCGTTGCACCGACCCGTCCAAGCTCAACCACCTGCAGCGCTGGTACACCAGCCAGGAGGATGCGCGGCAACTGGAGCTGAAGGCGGCCAGCCTCACGCCCGCACAGCGTTCGGGCCTGGTGCTGGAGGCCATCGCCATCGAGGACATGCGCGGCGAACGCCCGGCCATGGGCTGGCTCTGCCCGCGCCGCGAACCCGAGCACGCCACCAGCACCGCCGAGGCGCTGCCACGCTTTGTGCCCGATGCCGAATGGCGCAGCAAACGGGCGAGCCTGCTGGATCAGCTGGCGCGCGACGCGATGCGCAATCTCTGAGCCGCCGCGGTCAATGCGCGAGGCTCAATGCGCGAGCCGTGCGACGATCTGCGCGAACGACGGCCGCGCCGCCACCGCGGCCTGCAGGCAATCGTCGCGCAGCCGGGTCCAGCCCTGGCGCGTGGCTTCCTCCAGCGTGTCGTCGGTGTGCTGCAGCAACTCTTCGAGCAGGCAGCCGAAGGCGCGCGCCTCCAGCCGTTGCAGCGCGCCGGCCAGGGCCGCATCGGCGGGCAGGAAGGAGGCCGCGCCCATGTCGCCGAGCACGGCCTGGCCGGCGGCATCGCACTGCAGGTTGTGGGCGTAGAAGTCGCCGTGCAGCAGGCCCCGCGCATGCAGGTGCGCCAGCGCCGAAGCCGTGCCCTGGGCGATGCGTTGCGCCACCGCCGCGGTGTAGCGCGTGCCCGCCGCGTAAACGTCGCGCGTGCACGAGGCCAGGCTCGGCGGGCCGGCCAGGGTCCGGAAGGAGGACGGCAGGTAATGCATGACCAGGCCGGCGCCGCCCTCGGGGTGGCCGACAAGACGGCCGGCGACGGGGATCAGGTTCGGATGCGCACCCGCGGCCAGGCTGGCGGCCATTTCGCTCTGCGGCCAGCCGTCGCTCGTGACTTCGCCCTTGAACAGCTTCACGGCGACCGGCACCGGCGTGGCCCCGGGCCGCCGCCACACCGCGCGGTAGATCAGGCCGGAGGCGCCTTCGCCGAGCAGTTGCTCGACCACGAGCTCTCGCCAGTCCACGTCCTGCGGCGCGGCAGCGTCCACCGCGCGCTCCATGGGATTGCCGGCGCAGGCGAGCCAGGCCAGCCGCGGCATGGCCGGCAACCATGCCGGCAACGCTTCGAACCGGTTGGCGGAGATGCGCAGCAGTTCGAGCCCTCGGCATCCGGCGAGTTCGGCCGGCAGCTGCTGCAGCCGGTTGCCGGCCAGCATCAGCTTCTGCAGCGCGGTGCAGCGGCCGATCTCGGCGGGCAAGGTCTCGACCTGGTTGTCGGTGAGGATCAGCCAGCGCAGCCGGGGCGGCAAGGCGGCGCCCGGCACATGGCGGATGCGGTTCGCCTTGAAGCCGACCATCTCGAGTTGGGGGCATCGGCCCAGCACCGCCGGCAGTTCGGCAAAAGGGTTGTCGGAGCAGAACAGCACGCGCAGCCGGTGCAGCCGCGGCAGATCGTCGGGCAAGGTGTCGAGCCGGTTGCCCGACAGGTTGAGCACTTCCAGGCTGTCGGCCAGGTCGAAGATCTCGCGCGGGAATTCCGTCAGGCCGCAGGACAGGTCGAGCCGCTTCAGGCCGGCCAGCGCGCCGCTGCGGAGTTGGGAGAGGGTGTGCATGGGAGGACGGGATGACAACAGAGGATGCGGCTCACGCGCCGCTTACAACACAGGACGCAGCTCGCGCGCAGCGTCGAGCAACAGGGGCAACAGCTCGCGCCGCATTTCCGCCTGCTCCAGCCGCTGCGGCGACGTCACCACGTTGAGCGCAGCCACGGTGCGGCCCTGCAGGTTGCGCAGCGGCACGGCCAGCGCGTGCACGCCGAGTTCGTGTTCCTCGCTGGCCACGCAGAAATCGTCGGTGCGCACCTGGGCCACGATGGCGCGCAGGGTCTTGGGTTCGGTGAGCGTGCGCGCGGTCAAGCGCGGCAGGCTGCGCCCCTTCATCCAGGCGGCGAACTCGCTGCGCGACTTCGCCGCCAGCAACACGCGCCCGGTCGAGGTGGCGAAGGCCGGCAGCCGTGCGCCCAGGTGCAGGCCGTAGGCCAGGAAACGGCCGGCCACGTTCGATGTGCCGCCGCTGGCGCTGCCTGGGCGGTCGTTGCCGCGCTCGTTGCCACTGCGGGCCACGATCACCACCTCGTCGGCATCGAGCACCACCGCCGAGAACGATTCCCGCGTCTGCGCCGCCAGCCGGTTCAGCGTGGGCTGGATCACGCGCGGCAGCCGGGCCGAGGCCAGGTAGCTGCCCGAAAAGCGCAGCACCTTGGGCGCCAGCCAGAAATAGCTGCCGTCGGTCTCCAGGTAGCCCAGGTGCGCCAGCGTGAGCAGATGCCGGCGCGCGGCCGCCCGCGTGAGCCCGGCGCGCTGCGCGGCCAGCGTGGCGTTGAGCCGCTGGCGCTCGGTGTCGAAACTCTCCAGCACCGCCATGCCCTTGGCCATGCCCTCGATGAGATCGGCCTTGTTGATGTCCATCAGGAAGCCTCTTTGTTTGCGCGGTGATCGCGCAGCGGCTTCGATCATCGCACAAAGCCGCGCGCCGGCCCTGGCCGGCGGCGCCCTCGCCTTCTAAGCTTCGGCGTGTTGCCGCCAGCGCGGCCCGGTCATTTCACATCCAGGAGACATTCCATGCGCACCCAGGTTGCCATCATCGGCGCCGGCCCTTCGGGCCTGCTGCTCGGCCAGTTGCTTTACAAGGCCGGCATCGACGCCGTCATCGTCGAACGCCAGAGCCCCGACTACGTGCTCGGCCGCATCCGCGCCGGCGTGCTGGAACAGGTGAGCATCGACCTGCTCGACAAGGCCGGCGTGGGCCAGCGCATGCACGCCGAAGGCCTGCCGCACGGCGGCATCGAACTGCTGTTCAAGGGCGCGCGCCACCGCATCGACCTCGAAGGCCTGACCGGCGGCAAGCACGTCATGGTCTACGGCCAGACCGAGGTCACGCGCGACCTCATGGAAGCCCGCAGCGCCGCCGGCCTGACCACCATCTACCAGGCCGGCGACGTGACGCTGCACGACTTCGACGGCGCCCAACCCAAGGTACGCTATACCAAGGACGGCCAGACGCACGAGATCGCCTGCGACTTCATCGCCGGTTGCGACGGCTACCACGGCGTGAGCCGCGCCAGCGTGCCCGAAAGCGCGCTGCGCACCTACGAGAAGGTCTACCCCTTCGGCTGGCTCGGCGTGCTGGCCGACGTGCCGCCGGTGTCGCACGAACTCATCTACGCCAACACCGGCCGCGGTTTCGCCCTGTGCAGCATGCGCAGCGCCAAGCGCAGCCGCTACTACGTGCAGGTGCCGATGGAGGAAAAGGTCGAGAACTGGAGCGATGCCGCGTTCTGGGCCGAACTGCGCAACCGCCTCGACCCCGAGGCCGCCGAGCGGCTGGTCACCGGCCCGTCGCTCGAGAAGAGCATCGCGCCGCTGCGCAGCTTCGTCGCCGAGCCGATGCGTTTCGGCCGCCTGTTCCTGGCCGGGGACGCGGCGCACATCGTGCCACCCACCGGCGCCAAGGGCCTGAACCTGGCCGCGAGCGATGTGGGTTATCTCTCGACCGCGTTCGCCGAGTACTACGGCGAGAAGTCGCCCGTCGGCATCGACACCTATTCCGACCGCTGCCTGCGCCGCGTGTGGAAGGCCGAACGTTTCTCGTGGTGGTTCACCTCGCTGATGCACCGCTTCCCGGAGACTGGCGAATTCGGGCAGAAGATCCAGGAGGCGGAACTGGATTACCTGGTGCAGTCGAAGGCAGCCTCGACGGCGCTGGCGGAGAACTACGTGGGCTTGCCGCTGGTCTGAAGGCTGGCTTCGCCCGGGCGCAGGACTTCCGCCGCCAGGCGCTGCAGGTTCTGCGCATTGGCAGCGGCCACGAATTCGGCAATGCCCTGGTAGTGCTCGACCGTGTCGAAGGTTTGTTGCCAGTGGACCTGCGTGCCTCGATCGACCGGCCGCAGTTCGATGGTCAGGAAGAAGTGGTGACCGGTGAGGTGTTCGATCTCGAACAACGCGTCAGGCACGATGCGCGTGAAGCGGCTTTCGTTGGCATAGTCCTTGCCGTCGGGGCCGTGCATGGTGAGCCGCCAGGCGCCGCCAGGGCGGAAGTCGAATTCGTGGATGGTGTTGCGGAAGCCGTCAGGCCCCCACCAGCGCGCGATGCGGGCCGGGTCGGCCATGGCGGCGAAGACCTGGGCCGCCGTGGCGGGAATGCCGAGGCTTCTGATGTCGGAGCGATTGGCGCTAGGTTCCATGCGAATGCTTTCGGCCAGGTTGAACATCCCTCACTGCGCCAACAGCCGCGTCAACGCCGCGATGTCACTCGCCGCGGCCGTGCGCGAAACACTCTCCACCGCCCGGTAATGCTGGATCAGCGCCTCTCCCACTGGCGTGAGCACCGTCCCGCCGCCCGATGCCCCCCCCGCCGCTGTCATCACCGCCGGCTTGGCCAGCGCCTTGTTCATCTCGTCCACCAGCAGCCAGGCGCGCCGGTACGACATGTTGAACTGCCGCGCCGCGGCCGAGATCGAGCCGGTTTCGGCGATGGCTTCGAGCAGCGCGATCTTGCCCGGACCGATGGCGATGCTGTCGTCGCGGTAGATGCGCAGGCGGAACTGGACTTTGGATTTCATGGCGTCGACCAGGAGGCCTGCAGCATTTTGCGCAGTTTCTGCTTCAGTGGCGAGGTGTCCGACGCCAAGGGGCCGTCGAGCACGATGCGCGCCATGTCGCGGCTCGAAGCGTCGTGCATGCCGATCTGCTGCACGATCTGGCCGCGTTCGTAGATGAAGGCCACGTCGGCCAGGGCCAGCACGTCCTCGACGTCGTGCGTGATCATCAGCGCCGGGATGCCCCAGCGGCGGCGCACCTCGGCCAGTTCCTCGCGCAGGTTCTGGCGCAGCATGGGGTTGAGCGAGGCGAAGGGTTCGTCGAGCAGCAGCACCTGCGGCTCGCAGGCCAGCGCCCGGGCCAGAGCCACGCGCTGCTGCTGGCCGCCCGACAGCGTGGCGGGCCGGCTCTCCGCTGTCGTGGCCAGGTCGAAACTCTCGAGCAGATGCTGCACGCGTTCGCGCTCCTGTGCCGAAAGCCGGCCGCGGTGCCAGGACGTGAGGCCGAAGGCCACGTTCTGCCGCACACTGAGGTGCGGGAACAGCGCGTAGTTCTGGAACAGGTAGCCGGTGCGGCGTACGGCTGGCGCGAGGTCGACGCCGGCCTGGGCGTCGAACAGGGTGCGGCCGTCGATCCGGATGTGGCCGCGGCTCGGCCTGAGCAGGCCGGCGATGGCCTGCAGCGTCAGCGTCTTGCCCGAACCCGACGGGCCGTACAGTGCGGCGAACGGCGCATCGGTGGCAAAGCGCACGGCCAGGTCGAAGCGGCGGCTGCGATCCGCTACCGAGAGCGCGATGTCGACATCGATCACGGCTTGCCGAAGCCGTAACGCGCCAGGATGGCCTGGGCGTCGGCCGTCGCCAGGAAAGCGATGAAGTCCTGCGCCAGCGCCTTCTGCCGGCTGTCGGCCACCACGGCGACCGGGTAGCTCACCGGCGTGTGGCCGGTGGCCGTCAGCACCACCCGGACCTTGTCGCCCATGATGGCGGCGTCGGTACGGTAGACGAAGCCGGCCTCGGCCTCGCCGCGGCCCACGTAATCGAGCACCTGGCGCACGCTGTCGGCCTGCACGAACTTGGGCTCCAGCACCGCCCATAGCCTGGCACTGTCGAGCACTTCCTTGGTGTAGCGGCCAACGGGCACGGTCGCGGTCTTGCCGATGGCGATCCGGCGCACGCCGGCGCCGGCCAGGTCCTGCAGCGCCTTGAGGCCGGGGCCGTCCTTCGCGGGCTCGATCAGCACCACGCTGTTGGTGGCGAAATTCCGGCGCGTCTCGGCAGCGACGAGTTTCTGGTCGACGCCGCGGTGCATCGTCTCCTGGTCGGCGCTGGCGAACACGTCCACCGGCGCGCCCTGCTGGATCTGCTGCAGCAGCGCGCCCGAAGCCGCGAAGTTGAAGCGCACGGTGTGGCCGGGCCTGGCGGCCTCGAACTTCGGCGCAATTTCCCTGAACGCATCGGTGAGGCTGGCGGCGGCCGAGACGGTGATCTGCTCGGCGCTGGCGGCGAACGGCAGCACCATGGCGGCAACCAGCGAAAGAAGGCGGAAACGACGCATGAGGACTCCTGCAATCAGCGCAGTGAAAAGAAACGGTTGGACAACACCAGCACCGCGATCGACAGCACGCAGGTGACGGCGACAAGCAGCAGCGCCGTGTCGTCCTTGCCGGCCTGCACGGCGTCGTAGATGGCCATCGACAGGGTCTGCGTCTGCTTCGGAATCGAGCCGGCCACCATCAACGAGGCGCCGAATTCACCCATGGCGCGCGCGAAAGCCAGCAGCGTGCCGGCCAGGATGCCGGGCCAGGCCAGCGGCAGCGTCACGCGCAGGAACACCGAAAGCCGCGACTGGCGCAGCGTGCTGGCCGCGGCTTCGAGGTTGCGGTCCACCCCGGCGAAGGCCGCGCTGGAAGACTTCAGCACCAGCGGCAAGGCGACGATGGCCGACGCCACCACGGCGCCGTGCCAGCTGAAGATGATGGTGTAGTCGAAGTGCTCGCGCAGCCAGGCGCCGAGCGGGCTGCGCCGCCCCGCCGCCACCAGGATGCCGTAGCCGAGCACCGTGGGCGGCAGCACCAGCGGCAGCATGAAGATCGCCTCGACGATGCCGCGGCCGGGAAACCTCACCCGCGCGAACACCCAGCCCAGCGCCACGCCCAGCACCAGGGCCAGCAGCGTGGCCACGGCCGAGACCTTGAGCGAGAGGACCAGCGGAAACCAGTCGGTGGCGGCGATGAGGCGATGCGTCGTGTCCATGGGGATATGACGACATTGTTGCACAAGGGTGGTCCGTTGCCGATCACAAGCGCGGCGCAGCCCGCTCGATGGTCCGCGCTATATCTTCGCAGGCATGGCGAATGCACGCAGGGATGGCGGGCGGCGCGGCCTGCAGCGCGGATGCCGATGCCTCAGCCCTGCTGCACCCCGGCCATCGATGCCGCATGGCTCTGCGCCTGCGCCCGGCTTTCGAAGAGCGCCGGCGCGAGCTGGCGCTCGGCCAGCGCATGGCCGAGCAGCATGCGCAGGAATCCGTTGGTGGTGTAGCGCGACACGCCGCTGTAGCAGCGCGCCTGCAGGCCCTCCACCATGCGGGAGTAGGCGTCGATGACCTCGGGCCGGATCTGGAAGTTGTCGTAGTTGACGATGGCGAACACGCGCTGCCCCAGCGCCTGCACGCGCGCTTCCACCTCGGCGCCGATGGCCGCCACGTCGTCCAGGCTGCGCACCTCCAATCCTTCGAAATTGATGAACAGGCGCCGCTGCGCCGCGTCCAGCGTAAAGCGTTGCGCCAGCGGCACGGCCAGCAGCGTGTCGCGCAGGCCCATGGGTGCGTCGGCGAAGATGCGGGCGTCCATCAGCCGGGGCGGCTGTTCCATGATGGGCGTGAAATCCATCTGCGCGAGGATGTCCCGGCCCAGCTGCACGCCCGGTGCGATCTCCAGCAGCGCCAGGCCGCGCGGCGTGAGGCCGAACACGCAGCGCTCGGTGACGAACAGCACCGGCTGGCCGCGCGCGGCCGCGTGGGCGCCGCTGAAGGTGCGGTGGTCGACCGCCTCGACGAACTTGCGGGCCGTGCCGTCCTGCACGATGCGCAACAAGCCGTCGTGCACCTGCAGCTGCAGCCGACCGGCGGTGAAGGTGCCCACGAACACCACTTTCTTGGCGTTCTGGCTGATGTTGATGAAGCCGCCCGCGCCCGCCAGCTTGGGGCCGAACTGGCTGACGTTGAGGTTGCCTTCGCGGTCGGCCTGGGCCAGCCCGAGGAAGGCGATGTCCAACCCGCCGCCGTCGTAGAAGTCGAACTGGTAGCCCTGGTCGATGACGGCATCGGTGTTGATGGCGGCACCGAAGTTCAGGCCGCCCGCCGGTACCCCGCCGACCACGCCGGGCTCGGCGGTCAGGGTGATCAGGTCGGTGATCTTTTCCTCGGCGGCCACGCTGGCAATGCCCTCGGGCATGCCGATGCCCAGGTTCACCACGCTGTTGGCGCGCAGTTCCAGCGCGGCGCGGCGGGCGATGATCTTGCGTGCGCCCAGGGCCAGCACTTCGGCCTGGCCCGCCGGTACGCGCAGGCTGCCGCTGAAGGCCGCGCTGTAGGGCTCGGCATAGGTCTGCCAGTGGTTCTCGGGCCGGGCCAGCACCACGCAGTCGACCAGCACGCCGGGGATCTTGACCTCGCGCGGGTTCAGCGAATGCGCCTCGGCAATGCGCTCCACCTGCACGATCACGATGCCGCCCGCGTTGCGCGCCGCCATGGCCATCGAGAGGCCGTCCAGCGTCAGCGCCTCCTTCTCCATGGTGATGTTGCCCGCCGTGTCGGCGGTGGTGCCGCGCAGGATGGCCACGTGGATCGGAAAGGCCTTGTAGAACAGGGCTTCCTCGCCGCCCAGGGTGGTCAGCTCCACCAGTTCGTCCACGGTGCGGCTGTTGAGCTTGCCGCCGCCGAAGCGCGGGTCCACGAAGGTGCCCAGGCCCACCCGCGACAGGTGGCCGGGCCGGTGCGCGGCGATGTCGCGGTACAGGTGGCTGATCACGCCCTGCGGCAGGTTGTAGGCCTCGATCTGGCCGTCCATGGCCAGCTGCTGCAGCTTGGGCACCAGGCCCCAGTGCCCGCCGATCACCCGCTTCAGCAGGCCCGCATGGCCCAGGCGGTTCAGGCCCTTGTTTTGCCCGTCGCCCTGGCCCGCGGCGTACACCAGGGTGAGGTCGCGCGGTGCGCGGGGCGCCTGGCCGGGTGCGGCCACATGGGCCAGGTGCAGCGCCTCCAGGGCGATGGCGATCTCTTCGGCAAAACCGATGCCGACGAAGCCGCCAGTGGCCACGGTGTCGCCGTCGTGGATCAGTCGCACCGCCTCCTGGGCCGAGACGATCTTGCTGCGCCCGGTGCCAAGGCGCGTGGGTTGCGAAAGCGGGGTGTGCATGGCGGGCCTCCGGTGGTGTCTAGAACACACCCACTGTGAGGTAAAGGCCGAGCACCAGCAAGCTGGCGGTGAACGCCGTGAGGCTGCCCACCACGAACAGGTCGAAATACGACTGCTTGTGGTTCAGCCCGCAGATCGCCAGCAAGGTGATCACCGCGCCGTTATGCGGCAGGATGTCCATGGCCGCCGAGCCCATGGAGGCGATGCGGTGCATGATTTCGGGGTTGATGTGCGCGGCCTGCGCGGCCTGGGCGTAGTAGTCGCCCATCGCGCCCAGGGCCAGGCTCATGCCGCCCGAGGCCGAGCCGGTCATGCCCGCCAGCACCGTGACCACCAGCCACAACGAAACGACGGGATCGGAAGCCACCGACTTCAGCCCCTCGCGCACCACGGCAAACGCGGCCAGTGCGGCGATCACCGCGCCGTAGCCTACTTCGGAGGCGGTGTTGGCCATGGGCAGCAGCGAGCCCAGCGTGCCCTTGCCGATGGCATCGCGCAGGTCCTTGATGCGGCCCAGGTTGGTCAGCGCCACCACCAGGATGGCCGCAGCCATGGCCCCGATGATGGCCCAGATGGCCAGCACCTTCTTCAGGTCGATGTGCTTGAACTTGTCGGTGTCGAGGTAGCTGTGGTCGAAGGCCGGAATCACGTACTGCGACAGCACGAAGTTCATGCCGATCACCACCAGGATCGGCAGCAGCGCCATGAAGAACGAGGGCAGGTTGGCGTTGTCCACCGCGGCCAGCTCTTCCTTGTGCTCGCCGTAGCCCTCGCCGTTCCTGCGGGCCGCGGCGCTGCGCCGCGACAGCCACAGCATGCCCGCCGCAAACATGAACACGGCCGCGATGGAGGACAGTCCCGGCGCCGCGTACACCGTGGTCTTGAAGAACGGAGTGGGGATGGCATTCTGGATCGCCGGTGTGCCCGGCACCGCCACCATGGTGAAGGTGAAGCTGCCCAGGCCGATGGCCGCCGGAATCAGCCGCTTGGGGATGGCCGCCGCCCGGAACAGCGAGGCCGCGATCGGGTACACCGAGAACGCCACCACGAACAGCGACACCCCGCCGTAGGTCAGCAGCGCACAGGCCAGCACCACCGCCAGGATGGCGCGCTCGCCGCCCACCCAGGCCACGATGCGCTGGGCGATGGCGCGCGCCGCACCCGACTCGTCCATCAGCTTGCCGAACACCGCGCCCAGCAAAAACAGCGGGAAATAGGTGGCGAAATAGCTGCCCAGCGCGGGCATGAAGATCTGCGTGTAGCTGGCCATCAAGGGCAGGTCGCCGTAGTTGCAGGCGATGGCCACGGCGGCGCACAGCGGCGCCACGAAGATCACGTTCCAGCCGCGGTGGGCCAAGAAAATCAGCAGCGCCAAGGACGCAAAAATCCCGAAAATACCCAGCATGCAGTCGTCTCCGATGTTGTTGTACCGCATGGCATAGGCACGACGCGTGCCAGCCGCGCCGCCGCGCCCTGGCCGAAGCCATCGCCATGCCCGGTGTCCGAGGAGAAACACGCCCTGCGCAGGTTCCCCGGCCTGCGCTAGCCCACGCTGGGCGCCCCGCCGAAGTGTCAAGCAGCGTGGACAGTTTGTTACGCCTGCAAGACATGCCGGCCGGACACCGCCGCGTCCAGGCCTTTAGACTGGCGCCCTGCACGACGGCCCCGCCGGTGCAGCATGCCAACAGTGCGGCGCCACCGGCAGCTGCCCAGAACAGACAAGAGACAATCCATGGGTCATCCCACCAAGCCCCAGGCCGCAGGCCATCTCGATGGCGAAGTCGGCCGCTGGCCTGGCGCCCTCGCCCACGACGCGGACGCCGTGCGCGCCATGGCCATGAAGTCGATGTTCGAGCGCCTCGAGAGCCTGTGCGAAGGCGCGCTGGCCGTCAACCTCGACGCCGAAGTCGTCTGGATCAACGAGAAATACGCGCGCAAGCTCGGCCAGCCCAGCGCGGCGGCGGCCATCGGCCAGCCGGTGGAGAACATCATCCCCAACAGCCAGATGCGCGAAGTGGCGCGCACCGGCCGGCCCATCGTGCTGGACATCATGCCCTTCGGAGACGAGCACCTGGTGGTCACGCGCATGCCGATCCGCGACGACGCCGGCCAGTTGATCGGCGCCGTGGGCTTCGTGCTGTACAACCACCTCGAAGGCCTGAAACCGGTGATGCACAAGATGGCCCAGCTGCAGCACCGCCTGAAGGCCGCCGAAAAAGAGTTGGCCGACAGCCGACGGGCCAAATACAGCCTGGCCTCCTTCCTCGGCATTTCGCCGGCGGCCGTGGAGACCAAGCGCCAGGCGCGCCGCGCGGCGCAACTCGATACCACGGTGCTGCTGACGGGCGAGACCGGTACCGGCAAGGAATTGCTGGCGCACGCGATCCACAACGTGTCGGGCCGGGCGCATCTGCCCTTCGTGAGCGTGAACGCCGCTGCCATTCCCGAGTCGCTGCTCGAAGCCGAGCTGTTCGGGGCCGCGCCCGGCGCCTATACCGGCGCCGACCGGCGCGGACGCGACGGCAAGTTCAAGCTGGCCGATGGCGGCACGCTGTTCCTCGACGAGATCGGCGACATGCCGCCTGCGCTGCAGGCCAAGCTGCTGCGCGTGCTGCAGGAGCAAGAGATCGAGCCGCTGGGTGCGAATCGGCTGGTGCGGGTCGACGTGCGCGTGATCGCCGCGACCAGCCTGGACCTGGCCGCGCGCGTGGCCGACGGGCGCTTTCGCAGCGACCTGTTCTACCGGCTCAACGTGTTGTCGATGTCGCTGCCGCCGCTGCGCGAGCGACTGCAGGACCTGCCGCTGCTGGTCGAGCGCCTGCTCGAAGACATCTCCCTGCGCATCGGCCAGCCGCTGGAAATCGCCCCTGAAGCCTTCGCCGTGCTGGCGCGCCATGACTGGCCCGGCAACGTGCGGGAACTGCGCAACGTGGTCGAGCGCGCGCTTTTGATGCATGAAACCCAGCGGCTGGATGCCGCCCACCTGGCCAGCGTCCTGCCCAGCCCGACGTCCGATGCCGGTGCCATCGCGCCGGCGACACCGGCGCCGGCCACGGCGCAGATCGAGCCGCTGAGCCGCGTGGTCGAGGCGGCCGAACGCCGCGCCATCGCCGAGGCCTTGCAGCGGACCAAGGGCAACAAAGCCGCCGCGGCGGCCGCGCTCGGCATCTCCAGGGCCGCGCTCTACCAGAAGCTGGGCGCGGCGCGGGGCTGATCCGCGCCCAGGCTTCCACGCCCCCCGGGGCCGGCGTCCGTCGCGAGAAAAAGAAACAATCCGCCGGCGGAGTGTCACAAAATGTGTCGAAGAGCCTATAGTTCGGCGCATGCCCTGTGAAAGAGCCCGCTCGGACCCAGCCAGGCACCGCCGTGCCGGAGACGGCCTGCGCGAGGCCGGAACATGAACGCCCCGCCGCGCCGCCTGCAGCTGCCGCCCACGCTGCGGCTGACCTGGCCGTTCATCGTCATGGTCGTGCTGCAGGCGCTGCTGGCCGTCGGCAGCATCCACACGCTGTCGGCCGTGCGTGCCTTCGTGGCCGGAGAAAGCGAATGGAGCAAGGGTCAGAAGGACGCGATCTACTACCTCGACCTCTACGCCGCCACCGGCGACCCCGACAAGCACGGCCTGTTCCGCGAGGCGCTCGACGTGCCCATGGGCGATCACCTCAGCCGGCTGGCGCTGGACCAGTCGCCGCGGGACGTCGCCGCCGCACGCAGCGGCTTCCGCCAGGGCCACAACCATCCGAACGACATCGACAGCCTGATCTGGCTCTTCAGCAATTTCCGTTCGTTCCGCATGGTGCAGGAGCCGGTGAAATGGTGGGCCATCGGCGACGACTACATGCGCCAGCTGGAGGAGCTTTCCTACGAGATCCAGGTGCGCAGCAGCGCCGGCCCGGTGGACGCGGACACGGTGCAGCAATGGCGCCGTCAGATCCGCGACATCAACGTCGGCGTGACCCCGGTGGCCACCGCCTTCAGCCAGGCCCTGGGCGAAAGTTCGCGCCTCATCGTGCGGCTGCTGCTGGCGCTGAACCTGGGCGCGGCGGCGCTGCTGATCCTGCTGTCGCTGCTGCACACCCGCAAGCTGCTGGCGCAGCGCCGGCGGGCGGAGAACGCGCTCGGCGCCGAACGCGAACGGGCCCACACCACCCTCACGGCGATCGCCGACGGCGTGGTCACGACCGACGAACAGGGCCGCGTGATCTACATGAACCCCGCCGCCGAGGCGCTGCTGGCGCAGTCCGCAGCGCTGAGCCGCGGGCGACCGCTGCAGGACATGCTGGTGCTCGACACGCTCCATGCGCCCGATGGCGTGGACGAGTCCGCCCCTGGCGGTGCCCCGAAGGCCGATGCGAACCTGGTGCGGCGCCTGCTCGAGGGCGGGCCGCTGCTGCGCGAGGAACAGCTGCAGCGCCTGGTCCGGCCCGACCAGACCGTGGTGCCGGTGAAGCTCGTCGGCTCGGCGATCCACGACCAGGGCCGGCTCACCGGCGCGGTGCTGGTGCTGCACGACGTGACGCGCGAACAGCACTACGTGGCGCAGCTGTCGTGGCAGGCCAGCCACGACGCGCTTACCGGCCTGGTGAACCGGCGCGAGTTCGAACGCCGGCTCGAACTGGTGCTGGCCACGCCGCGACCGGTGCAGCGCGAAGGCGCGCTGCTGTATGTGGACCTGGACCAGTTCAAGATCGTCAACGACACCTGCGGCCACCAAGCCGGCGACGAAATGTTGCGCCGGGTGTGCCGCATGCTCCAGGGCGGGCTGCGGGAAGGCGACACGCTGGCGCGCCTGGGCGGGGACGAATTCGGCATCCTGCTCGCCGACTGCCCGCCCGCCCCCGCGGCCCGCGTGGCGGAAAACCTGCGCCAGGCCGCCGAGGAATTGCAGATGGCCTGGGGCAGTCGCATCCTGCGCACCGGCCTGAGCATCGGCCTGGTGCCCTTGTCGCCGGGCCTGGACACGCTGCAGGAAGTCCTGCGCGTGGCCGACATGGCCTGCTACCGCGCCAAGGAGACCGGGCGCAACAAGGTCTATGTCTACCAACCCGAGGATGCCGCGCTGTCGCGCCAGGCCCGCGAGATGGACTGGTTGCAGCGGCTGCGCCTGGCGCTCGAGGAAGACCGGTTCTGCCTCTACGCGCAGGAGATCGCGCCATTGCAGCCCGGCGGGCCGGCCGGCGTGCATGTCGAAGTGCTGCTGCGCCTGCGCGACGAACACGGCGCCATGGTCGCGCCCGGGCTGTTCATCCCGGCGGCCGAGCGTTACGGCCTGATGCCGAGCATCGACCGCTGGGTGGTGCAGCATGCCTTCGCCACGCTGGCCCGCCAGCGCGAACACCCGGACATGCCGCCGATCGCCACCTGCGCCATCAACCTTTCGGGCACCAGCCTGGGCGACGAACGGCTGCTCGAGGACATCCGTGGCTATTTCGTGGAACACGGCATCGCGCCACAGACCGTGTGCTTCGAGATCACCGAGACCAGCGCCATCGCCCATCTGCCGAGCGCGATCCGGTTGATCAAGGCGCTGAAGCAACTGGGCTGCCGCTTCTCGCTGGACGATTTCGGCTCGGGCATGTCTTCCTTCACCTATCTGAAGCACCTGCCGGTCGACTATCTGAAGATCGACGGCGGCTTCGTGCGCGAGATGCTGGCCGACCCGGCCAACCGGGCCATGGTGGAGATGATCAACCACATCGGCCACGTGATGGGCAAGATCACCATCGCGGAATTCGCCGAGACCATGGCCATCGTCGACGCGCTGCGGGCCATGGGTGTGGACTATGCGCAGGGCTATGCGCTGGCCCGGCCGCGGCCGTTCGAACTGCCTTACCTGGACAGCCTGAAGCAGGCGGCAACGCCCGCCGGCTGAGCCGGATCAGGCCTTGCGGATCGGCTTGCGCGGCTTGGCCGCGGTGACGCCGGCGCGCGGCGGCAGCCCGGTGTGCTGCGTGAGCAGCCGGCCCTTCACCGGCGAGTTCGGCGACGTGGCCTTCACCTTGTCGGCCACCTTGCCGGGTGCGGCGCTTGAGTTCTTGCGCCTGGCGCTGGTGTAGCTGCCGTCGGTGATCGGCTGATAGGTCGGGATCAGGTGGTGCTTGCCATTGCCGATCAGGTCGGCGCGGCCCATGGCCTTGAGCGCCTCGCGCAGCAGCGGCCAGTTGTTGGCGTCGTGATAGCGCAGGAAGGCCTTGTGCAGGCGCCGGCGCCGGTCGCCGCGCACGATGTCCACCGTCTCGCTGGTGCGCGTGATCTTGCGCAGCGGATTGCGGTTGGTGTGGTACATCGTCGTGGCCGTGGCCATCGGGCTCGGGTAGAAGGTCTGCACCTGGTCGGCGCGGAAGCCGTTCTTCTTGAGCCAGATGGCCAGGTTCATCATGTCCTCGTCGCTCGTGCCCGGGTGCGCGGCGATGAAGTAAGGGATCAGGTACTGCTTCTTGCCCGCCTCGGCGCTGAACTTCTCGAACATCTGCTTGAACTTGTCGTAGCTGCCGATGCCGGGCTTCATCATCTTGGTGAGCGGGCCCTGCTCGGTGTGCTCCGGGGCAATCTTCAGGTAGCCGCCCACATGGTGCTGCACCAGTTCCTTCACGTACTCAGGGCTCTGCACCGCCAGGTCGTAGCGCAGGCCGGAGCCGATCAGGATCTTCTTGATGCCACGCAGCGCACGCGCCCGGCGATAGATCTTGATCAGCGGATCGTGGTTGGTGCCCAGGTTCTGGCAGATGCCCGGATACACGCAGCTCGGCTTGCGGCACGCCGCCTCGATCTCGGGCGACTTGCAGCCCAGGCGGTACATGTTGGCCGTCGGGCCGCCGAGGTCGGAAATCGTGCCGGTGAAGCCGGCGACGCTGTCGCGGATGGCCTCGACCTCCTTGATGATCGATTCCTCGGAGCGGCTCTGGATGATGCGGCCTTCGTGCTCGGTGATCGAGCAGAAGGTGCAGCCGCCGAAGCAGCCGCGCATGATGTTCACGCTGAAGCGGATCATCTCCCAGGCCGGGATCTTGGTGGCGCCGTCGTGGCCGCCGTGCTCGTCCGCGTAACGCGGATGCGGGCTGCGCGCATAGGGCAGATCGAACACGTGGTCCATCTCGGCCGTGGTCAGCGGGATCGGCGGCGGATTGATCCAGACGTCACGCGCCGTGTTGCCTTCGCCATGGGCCTGGACGAGCGCGCGCGCGTTGCCGGGATTGGTCTCCAGGTGCAGCACGCGGTTCGCATGGGCGTAGAGCACCGGATCGGCGCGCACCTGCTCGTAGGCCGGCAGTCGGATCACGGAGCGGTCGCGCGGCGGCACCTTGAGCTTGGCGCGCAGCGCCGGATTGGGCATGAAGGTCAGCGGCTGGATGGACGGGTTGGCCACGGCGCCGGACTCGGCCGCCTTGGCCACCTGCTCCGCCTCGTCCTCGCGCGCACAAGTGGCGCCGTTGGCCTTGGCCTGGTCGGACACCATGAGGTATGGGTTCACATGGGCTTCCACGCGGCCCGGCTCGTCGACGGTGGTCGAGTCGATCTCGAACCAGCCCTCGGGCGTGCTGCGCCGCACGAAGGCCGTGCCGCGCACGTCGGTGACCTCGTGCACCGGCTCGCGGGCGGCCAGGCGGTGCGCGATCTCGACGATGGCGCGTTCGGCATTGCCGTACAGCAGCAGGTCGCACTTGGCGTCCACGACGATGGAGCGGCGCACCTTGTCGCTCCAGTAGTCGTAATGCGCGATGCGGCGCAGGCTGCCCTCGATGCCGCCGAGCACGATGGGCACGTCGTTCCAGGCCTCCTTGCAGCGCTGCGAATAGACGATGGCCGCGCGGTCGGGCCGCGCGCCGCCCACGTCGCCCGGCGTGTACGCGTCGTCGCTGCGGATCTTGCGGTCGGCCGTGTAGCGGTTGATCATCGAATCCATGTTGCCGGCGGTCACGCCGAAGAACAGGTTCGGCTTGCCCAGCGCCTTGAAGGGCTCGGCACTCTGCCAGTCGGGCTGGGCGATGATGCCGACGCGAAAGCCCTGCGCCTCCAGCATGCGGCCGATCACGGCCATGCCGAAGCTCGGGTGGTCCACATAGGCGTCGCCGGTGACGATGACGATGTCGCAGCTGTCCCAGCCCAGCGCCGCCATTTCCTCGCGCGAGGTGGGCAGGAATTTGGCCGTGCCGAAACGGGCCGCCCAGTACTTGCGGTAGCTGGTCAGCGGCTTGGCGGCGCGCGCGAAAAAGGAAACGTCAACGGGGGCGTTCATCGGGTCTTTGGCTGGGGGTAACCCTCGATTCTAAAGGTTTGCCCCTTCTTGCGCCCCTATTACCCTTGGATGACCTTAGCCCGGGCTCAGATCCGTCGTGTCAATCCGACGCCCCTGGCGCGCACTGAGCTCGCCCCGGCTCAGCAAGGCCATCACCCGGTGCGCCTCGGCGGCGCTGACCGGCACCGGGCCCTGCCCGCGCAGATGCGCCAACAGCTGGGCGTAGAAAGCCAGGTAGTTGCCTGCCACGTCGGGCGCGGCCTCGGCCCGGGCCTGCCCATCCACATGCCGCACGACCTGCCCGACCTGCAGATCGCGGCCCCAGCCCTCGAGCGCGCCCCAGTGCGGCCGCCCGCCGGCCTTGAGTGCATCCTCCTGCGGATCCAGCCCATATTTGACGAAGGAGCCCAGCGTGCCGTGCACCACGAAGCGCGGACCGAGCGCGGGCACCAGTGCGCTGGCGTGCAGCACGACGCGCAACGCCGGGTCGCGGCTGCCGTAGCGCAGCTGGGCATGGAAGTAGTCGTTGGTGCGCGCGCCGTCGCGCTGCCGGGCCAGGTCGAGTTGCAGATCGTCGGGGCAACCGAACAGCTGCAATGCCTGGTCGACCAAGTGCGCACCCAGGTCGAACCACAGGCCCGAGCCCGGCAGGTCGTCGTCGCGCCAGCGGTTGGGCACCTCGGGCCGGTAGCGGTCGAAATGCGACTCGAAAAACACGACGCGTCCGAGCTGGCCGCTGGCCAGCACCTGGCGCAACGCGAGGAAATCGGCGTCCCAGCGCCGGTTCTGGAACACCGTCACCACGCGCTGCTGCGCGCGCGCCACCGCCAGCAGGTCCTCGGCCTCGGCCAGCGACACGGTGAAAGGCTTGTCGACCACCACATGCTTGCCGGCCAGCAGCGCGGCCTTGGCCAGCGGATGGTGGCTGCCGTTGCCGGTGGCGATGACGACCAGGTCGATGTCGGCATCGGCAAAAGCCTGCTGCGGCGTGGCCACGGTGCGCACGCCGGGCCAGTCAGCGGCCACGGCCTCGGGTTTGCTGCTGACGATGCAGGCCAGCACCAGGCCGGGCACGCCGGAGACCAGGGGCGCATGGAAGATGCGGCCGGCATTGCCGTAACCGACGAGGGCCACGCGGAGCGGCGATGGGGAGGAATGGGACATGCCGCCATCATCCCGCAAAAGGGCGAGTTGGAAGGTACCGGTGAAGCATCGATAAGGCACGCCGCAGCCGCTCGACCATGCTTTCCTTGTGTTACAAACAGGGTCATGCCAGAAACAGCCACGGACCCCCGGCACTTCTCCAGCGCGGTCGCTCAACTCGGCGAAAAGAACCAACTCATCACCGCCACCGCGATCTACAGCGCGCAGGGCGTGAAGATCATCGACCAGGGCGTCCCGGTCACCGCCAAGCTCTACGAGCGGCTGATGCAGCACAAGACCAACACGCCGCTGGAGCAGTCGATGCAGGTCGAATCCGCGGTCAACGGCAAGGCCTTGCGCGCCACCGCCGAGGCGCTGATCGCCGAGCAGCCCCTGTTTGCGCGCATGGCCGCCAGACCGGCGGACCGCACCTTGCTGCTCGATCTCATCGAAACCGTGCCGTTGCCTGCGCCCGTGGCCTTCCAGCTCACCGTCGCACGCGACGTGCATCCCGAGCAGTTCCGTTATTTCGTGGCCACCGCGCTGACGGCCGCCTGGCTCGGCCAGCGCGACATGGCGGCGCGTTACGACCTGTCGATGCTGGCCGCTGCGGGGCTGCTGCACGACCTGGGCATGCTGCACATCGACCGGGTGCTGCTTGATCCGAAGCAGAGCATCAGCCGTCAGCAGCGCCGCCAGCTCTATTCCCATCCGCTGGTTTCGGCCCTGCTTCTGGAGCGTCATCACGAGTATCCGAAGGAGCTGATCCGCGCGGTGCGCGAGCACCATGAAGTGCTGGATGGTTCCGGCTACCCGAGCGGACTGGCCGGCGCCGCCATCAGTCCCTGGGGACGGATCCTCTCGCTGGCCCAGGTGGTCGCCGCGTTGGCCAAGCCCACCCGCCGGCACGCCGAACTGCGGCTTTCGGTGCTGCTGCGCACCAGCCGCCAACGCTACGACGCCAGCCTGGTCAACCGCCTCCTGCCACTGCTGCAGCACACCGCGGAGGAGGAGGCACAAGCCGATCCTGCAGGCATGATGCTGGTGGCCGAGCCCGTGGCGCGGCTGGGCACGATCGAACAGGCCCTCGCCGTCTGGCCGAGTGCGCTGGCGCAGGCGCCAACCCTTTCGCCCGCGCGCCGTGCCAGTCTGGCCTTCATCGGCGAACGCTGCGCCGACATCCGCCGCACCCTGATGGAAGCCGGCGCCTCGGCAGAGCAACTCGCCAGCCTGGACGAAGATAGTCTGAGCGGCGGCCTGCTGGCGATGGAACTCTCGCTCATCTGCCGCGAACTCGCCTGGCAGGTGCGCGCCATGGAGCGCCAGGCACTGCGGCGCTGGGCGCTCGGGCCCGAAGAAGGTTACCCTGCGGCGCTGCAGGCCTGGATCAAGGCCGTCGAAGAAGCCTGCGCCGGCCTGCTCGAGGCCTGAACCGGCCGGCGGCACGGCCCATCCATTTCACAACGAAGAGACAACCATGCCCTATCCATCCCAAGAACTGCTGCGCTATGCCAATGCCTTGTTAGCCGGCGCCGGCCTCGATGCCGACAAGGCGGGCGCCGTGGCCGAAATCCTGCTCGAAGGCGATCTGCTCGGCCACAACACGCATGGCCTGGGGCTGCTCGCGCCTTATCTGGCCGAATTGCAGTCCGGCGCGATGACCAAGGACGGCGAGCCGACCGTGCTCGCCGACCATGACGCCGCCATCACCTGGGATGGCCGCCGCCTGCCCGGCCCCTGGCTGGTGCTGAAGGCCATGGCCCTGGCCTCCGAGCGCGCCGCGCGGCTGGGCACCTGCACCGTGGTGATCCGGCGCAGCCACCATATCGCCTGCCTGGCGGCCTTCCTGAAGCGCGCCACCGACCAGGGTCTGCTGATGGTGCTGACCTGCTCCGACCCGAACGGCGAAAGCGTGGCGCCGTTCGGCGGCCTCGACGCGGTGTTCACGCCGAACCCGATCTCGGCAGGCATTCCCACCTCCACGCTGCCGGTGCTGATGGACGTATCGACATCGGCCACCACCAACGGCCTGACCAACCGGCTGCACAAGGAAGGCCGGCAACTGCCTGCGGCTTGGGTGATGGACGGCCATGGCCAGCCCAGCACCGACCCGGCCGTGTTGTTCCAGGAACCCAAGGGCACGATCCTGCCGCTGGGCGGCATGGATTCCGGCCACAAGGGCTACGGCCTGACCCTGCTGGTCGAGGCTCTGACCGGCGGCCTGGCCGGCCATGGACGTGCCGATGCCAAGGAAGGCTGGGGCGCCACGGTGTTCCTGCAGATCATCGATCCGCGCGCCTTCGCCGGCCTGGATGCCTTCACGCGCCAGATGGACACCGTGACCGACCGCTGCCGCGCATCCAGGCCCGCCAACCCCGAGAAACCGGTGCGCACGCCCGGTGAAGGTGGCCTGAAGCTGTCAGACACGCAGCTGCGTGGAGGCGTGGACCTGTATCCGTCGATCATGCCGTCGCTCGCGCCCTGGGCCGAGAAATACGGCGTGGCGCCACCGCTGGAAAAGGCGTGAACCAACAAATTCCAAATATGCATATGCGCATATTGGTGTAACGAATAAGTAGTTTGGTTTTATAAGCGCGGCTTTTATAGTCGCGGCCATGCACGATATCGCGTTTGTTCTGGCCGGCTTTTTTGTGGGCTTCGTGGTCGGCCTCACGGGCGTCGGCGGTGGTTCGCTGATGACCCCGTTGCTGATCTTCTTCTTCGGCGTGAAGCCGCACCTGGCCATCGGCACCGACCTGCTGTTCGCCGCCTTCACCAAGATGGGCGGCTCGGTGGCGCTCGCCCGCGCCCGCGTCATCGACTGGCCCGTCATGCTGCTGATGGCCTGCGGCAGCATTCCGGCTTCGCTGATCACCCTGTACATCCTCAACCGCGTCGGCCCGGCCGACCCAGCCGTGCAGATGGCGATGACCACCACGCTGGGCGTGGCCCTGCTGCTGACCGCCGTCGCCACCTTGTACAAGGCCGTGCTCGGCAAGGCGGGCCCGCGCCAGACCCTGAACCGCGCGGCCGACGCGAAGCCCCGCCACAAGGCCTTGCCGGTGTTGTTCGGCGCGGTCATCGGTGCGCTGGTTACACTCACTTCCGTCGGTGCGGGCGCGATTGGCGTGCTGGTGCTGATGCTGCTGTATCCGGCGCTTCCGCTGCCGCGCATCGTGGCCGCCGACATTGCCCATGCCGTGCCGCTGACCCTGGTCGCCGGCCTGGGCCATGCGTCGATCGGCTCGGTCGAATGGGCGTTGCTGGCCAAGCTGTTGCTGGGCTCGCTGCCCGGCATCTGGATCGGCTCCCAACTCATGCGCAAGACGCCGGAGCGCCTGATCCGCTCGATCCTGTCCCTGCTGCTGGCCTATGCCGGCACGAAATTGATTGCTTTGTAAAAATCGGGGCGGCGGCGCCAGCCAGGCGCGCACCGCATCCCATCGATGAAAACCTGACCACAAGATGTACCAATACACCGAGTTCGACAAGCAGTTCGTGCGTTCGCGCGCCAGCCAGTTCCGCGACCAGCTGGAGCGCTGGCAGGCCGGCAAGCTGGCCGAGGAGGAATTCCGCCCCCTGCGCCTGCAAAACGGCTGGTACGTGCAACGCTTCGCCCCGATGCTGCGCATCGCCGTGCCGTATGGCGAACTGAACAGCGCGCAACTGCGTGTCCTGGCCACCATCGCGCGCGACTACGACCACAAGGAAGACAACGACCTGTCCAAGGCCAACCCCGGCCTCTCCGACCTGAAGAGCCTGCCCAGCCGCTGCGCCCACTTCACCACGCGCCAGAACGTGCAGTTCAACTGGATTCCACTGGACAAGAGCGCCGACGTGATGGACCTCTTGGCCAGCGTCAACATGCACGGCATCCAGACCAGCGGCAACTGCATCCGCAACACCACCAGCGACGAACGCGCTGGCGTGGCCATCGACGAAGTGGCCGATCCGCGGCCGCTGGCCGAGATCATCCGGCAATGGAGCACGCTGCACCCCGAATTCGCGTTCCTGCCGCGCAAGTTCAAGATTGCCATCACCGGCGCCACCGACGACCGCGCCGCCACGGCCTGGCACGACGTCGGCCTGCATGTGCTCAAAAATGAAGCCGGCGAGATCGGCTTTCGCGTCATGGTGGGCGGCGGCATGGGCCGCACGCCGGTGGTCGGCACGGTGATCCGCGAGTTCCTGCCCTGGAACCAGATCCTCAACTACCTGGAAGCCGTGGTCCGCGTGTACAACCGTTGGGGCCGCCGAGACAACATCTACAAGGCCCGCATCAAGATCCTGGTGAAGGCCGAGGGCCAGCGCTACATCGACGAGGTGGAAGCCGAATACCAGCAGATCCTGACGCACGACGGCGCGCCGCACACCATCAGCCAGCAGGAACTCGACCGCGTCTCGGCCAGCTTCGTGGTGCCGGCCAGCCGCGTCGGTACCCTGCCCCTGTCGGCCATGCCGATCCCGACCATCGACCCGGCTGACACCAACTACCCGCGCTGGCTCGCCCGCAACGTGGCGCCGCACAAGAACCCGGCGCTGCGCTGCGTCACGCTGTCGTTCAAGCGGCTGGGTTATTCGCCCGGCGACGCGACCGGCGAACAGCTCGACATCGCCGCCGATCTGGCCGACCGCTACAGCGCCGGCGAGGCCCGCGTCACGCACGACCAGAACCTGGTGCTGCCCTGGGTGCGCGCCGACGAATTGCCCGCGCTGTACGCCGAAGCCCACGCGGCCGGCCTGGCCAAGGCCAACGTGCGCCTGCTGACCGACATGATCGTCTGCCCCGGCGGCGATTTCTGCGCGCTGGCCAATGCGCGTTCGCTGCCCATCTCGGAGGCCATCAGCCAGCGTTACCAGGACCTGGACGAATTGCACGACCTCGGCGAGATCGACGTGCACATGAGCGGCTGCATCAATTCCTGCGGCCACCACCATAGCGCCCACATCGGCATCCTCGGCGTCGACAAGGACGGCCAGGAGTGGTACCAGGTGACGCTCGGCGGCTCGGATGGCTCCGACCTCAGCGGCGCCGCCGGTGCCGGCAAGGTGGTCGGCCCGTCGTTCGCGGCGGCCGAAGTGCCCGAAGTCATCGAAGCCGTGCTCGACACCTACCGCAGCGTGCGCCAGAGCGCCGGTGACAAGGCCGAGACCTTCATCGACACGTTGCGCCGCGTCGGCCACGACCCCTTCAAGCAGGCCGCGAACGCCGCCCGCACCAGCACCGGCCGCGCCGCGCCGCAAGCCGCCACGGCCGCCTGAGGAAAACGATATGAAATTGATAGCATTCGCCGCCCATACCGCCCCTGCGGAAGGCCAAAAAGATGCCATTTCCCTGGCCAACGACGTGGATCCCCGCACGGTGCCGCTGGAAGGCGTGTCGCGCATCGACCTGAACTTCCCCAAGTTCACCGACGGCCGCGCCTTCAGCCAGGCTTTCCTGCTGCGCCGCCGCCTGGGTTTCCAGGGCGAGATCCGCGCCACCGGCGACGTGCTGATCGACCAGCTGGTGCAGATGCAGCGCAGCGGCTTCGACGTGGCCGTGCTGCGCGAAGGCGTGGACGCGAGCGCCGCGCAGCGCCAGTTCGACCGCTACAAGGGCTTCTACCAGGGCGACGCCGTGCATGTGGTGCCGCATTTCGCCGAACCCGCCAGCACGCTCGGCCCGGACGCGGCCGCCTACGCCGGCGAGCTCGAACGCCAGCATTCGGCCTGAACATCCCGAGAGAGAACCATGTCATCCTTCGACCTCGCCCGCATCAACGCCGAACTCGGCCGCAACGCCCCCGCACTGGTGGACTGGGCGCTGGGTTTGCGCCAGCCTGCCATCGTCACCACCAACTTCCGCCCGTTCGAGGCGGTCATCCTGCACCTGGTCACGCAAGTGAAGCCCGACGTGCCGGTGGTCTGGATGGACAACGGCTACAACACCGAGGCCACCTACCGCTTCGTGGATGAAGTGACCGAACGGCTCAAGCTGAACCTCAAGGTGTACTTGCCGCGCCGCTCGCGTGCGCACCGCGAGGCCGTGGACGGCCCGACGCCGGCGCTGGACGATCCGCGCCATGCCGCCTTCACCGAAGAAGTGAAGCTGGAGCCTTTTGCGCGCGCACTGCGCGAGATGGCACCCAAGGTCTGGTTCACCGCACTGCGCGCCACCGACACCGCCGTGCGCGCCCAGATGGACCCGGTGAGCATCAACCCCGACGGGTTGATCAAGGTCGCGCCGCTGCTGCACTGGTCGTCCAAGGAACTGCACGAATACTGCGAAACCCACGGCCTGCCCAACAACTTCGACTACGTGGACCCCACCAAGGGCGAAGACAACCGCGAGTGCGGCCTGCATCTTGCCCACTGAGGTCCACTGACCTTGACCCCACCCATGAACGCCCTGACCGACCACGCCGTGCTGCAATCCGCCGAACACCACCTGAGCAACGCCCACCTCGACGCGCTCGAGGAGGAAACCATCTTCATCCTGCGCGAGGTGGCCGCCGTGTTCGAACGGCCCACGCTGCTGTTCTCCGGCGGCAAGGATTCGCTGGTGCTGCTCAAGTGCGCCGAGAAGGCCTTCGGCGTCGGCCGCATCCCCTATCCGCTGCTGATGATCGACACCGGCCACAACTTCCATGAGGTGACCGACTTCCGCGACTTCCGCGCCAAGGAGCTCGGCGCCGAACTCATCGTGCGCAACGTCGAGGATTCGATGAAGCGCGGCACGGTGCGCCTGGCGCATCCGGGCGAATCGCGCAACGTGCACCAGTCGGTGACGCTGCTCGAAGCCATCGAGGAATTCCGCTTCGACGCGCTCATCGGCGGCGCGCGCCGCGACGAGGAAAAGGCCCGCGCCAAGGAGCGCATCTTCAGCCACCGCGACAGCTTCGGCCAATGGCAGCCCAAGGCCCAGCGGCCCGAACTGTGGACGCTGTTCAACACCCGGCTGCAGCCCGGCGAACACTTCCGCGTGTTCCCGATCAGCAACTGGACCGAACTCGACGTGTGGCAATACATCGAGCGCGAGAACATCGCCCTGCCCTCGCTGTACTACACCCACAAGCGCGAAGTGGTGGAACGCAAGGGCCTGCTCGTGCCGGTGACCGAACTCACGCCGCTCAAGGCCGGCGAAACCGCGGAGCAACGCGACGTGCGCTTCCGCACCGTGGGCGACATCACCTGCACCTGTCCGGTGGAAAGCTTTGCCGCGACGCCCGGCGACGTGGTGATCGAGACGCTCGCCGCCGACGTGAGCGAACGCGGTGCGACGCGCATGGACGACAAGACCTCAGAGGCGTCCATGGAAAAACGTAAAAAAGACGGATATTTTTGAACACCCCCAGGTTGCGCACTGCGTGTCGCGCCCACCCCCTTGCATGGGGCGACACCAGCGGCCCGGCAAAGCCGGTTCCGCGGTGTCCCTGGAATCAGACACGCTTGTCCTTTGACGATTGAGAATATGACAAACGCTACCATTTCCATAGCTACTCCCGCAGATATCACGGGCGCTACGGCACTTTCTGCCTTGAAATTCATCACCTGCGGATCGGTGGACGACGGCAAGAGCACGCTGATTGGCCGCCTGCTGGTGGACACCAAGGCCGTGCTGCAGGACCATCTGGCCGGCGTACAACGCCAGGGCGAAACCGATCTGGCGCTGCTGACCGACGGCCTCTCCGCCGAGCGCGAGCAAGGCATCACCATCGACGTCGCCTACCGCTACTTCAACACCGAAGATCGCAAGTTCATCATCGGCGATGCGCCGGGCCATGAGCAGTACACGCGCAACATGGTCACCGCCGCAAGCAGCGCCGACGCCGCCGTGGTGCTGGTCGATGCGACCAAGCTCGACTGGAAGAACGCCGCGCTCGAACTGCTGCCGCAGACGCGCCGCCATTCGCTGCTGTGCAACCTGCTGCGCGTGCCGAGCATCGTCTTCGCGGTGAACAAGCTCGACGCGGTGGAAGATTCCACGCTGGCCTTTGCCAACATCTCGGGCGCGCTGAGAAAGTTCGCCACGGCCGCCGGCATCCCCGTCGAAGCCATCGTGCCGGTCTCGGCGCTGAAGGGCTGGAACGTGGTCGAGGCCGGCCATGCGGACCTGCCCGACTGGTGCGGCTACAGCGGCCCGACGCTGCTGCAGATCCTCGAACAATTGCCCGGCACCCCGGCCGAAGTGGACCAGCCGTTCGCCTTCCCGGTGCAGTGGGTGGAGAAGTTTTCGTCGAGCGCGGACACCTCGCAGGGCCGCCGCGTGTTCTGGGGCCGCGTCGCCACAGGCGCCGTGCAGCCAGGCCAGGAAATCCGCATTCTGCCGAGCGGCCAGACGGCCACAGTGGCCCAGGTGCTGGACCACGCGCGGCGCCCGGGCAACGTGTCGGCCAGTCACAGCGCCGGCATCGTGCTCGACCGCGAGGTCGATGTGTCGCGCGGCGACTGGCTGCTGGCGAGCGGGAATTTCGAGGCGCAGCGCGAACTCTCTGCCACGGTCGCCTGGCTCGACGACGAGCCGCTGGTCGCCGGCCGCGTCTACTGGGCGCTGCACGGCCACCGCTGGGTCAAGGCCAAGGTGAAACGCATCGTGCACCGGCTCAACATCAACACCCTGGCCGAGGAAGACGCCACCGAGCTGCCGCCGAACGCCATCGGCCACGTCGAGCTCGCGCTGCAGGAACCGATCGCCACCCTGCCCTACCTGCAATCGCGCTCGCTTGGCGCGCTCGTGCTCGTCGATACGGCGAGCAACAAGACCGCGGGCGCGGTGCTGGTGCGTTGAGCGCCGGCCGCATCCTCGGCGACAGGCTTTAAAATCACGGGTTTCCCCTGTTCTTACCTTTGCAAATACCATGACCCACGTCGTCTCCGAATCCTGCATCCAGTGCAAATACACCGACTGTGTGGATGTCTGCCCCGTGGACTGCTTCCGCGAAGGCCCGAACATGCTGGTGATCGACCCGGACGAATGCATCGACTGCGCGGTCTGCATCCCCGAATGCCCGGCGAATGCCATCTTCGCCGAGGAAGACCTGCCGCCGGACCAACTCGCCTTCATCCAGCTCAACGCCGAACTCGCGCGCGCCGATGGCTGGAAGAGCATCACCAAGCGCAAGCCGGCCCTGCCGGACGCGGATGACTTCAAGGACAAGACGGGCAAGCTCGCCGCGCTGATCCGCTGAAAATGAGCGCGCCGGCTCCGATCGAAACCGATGCCGTCGTCATCGGCGCCGGCCCGGTCGGCCTGTTCCAGGTCTTCCAGCTCGGCCTGCTGGAGATCAAGGCCCACGTGATCGATGCGCTGCCCTATGCGGGCGGCCAATGTATCGAGCTGTACCCCGACAAACCCATCTACGACATTCCTGCCGTGCCGGCCACGACCGGGCGCGAACTGGTCGCGTCCCTGATGCGGCAGGCCGCGCCGTTCGAGCCGGTGTTCCATCTGGGTGAAGAAGTCGCGAGCCTGGCGCGCCAGGCCGACGGCCGTTTCCTGCTCGGCACCTCGCGCGGCAAGACGTTTCTCAGCAAGACGGTGTTCATCGCGGCCGGCGTCGGCGCCTTCCAGCCGCGGCGGCTCAGGGTCGACGGCATCGCGACCCTCGAAGGCCGCGACCTTTTCTACCATGGGTCACCGGCGGAAGACCTGACGGGCCGGGACGTGGTGGTCGTGGGCGGTGACGAAGCCGCGCTGCAGTGCGCCCTCGACCTCGCCTCGCGTGGCCTGGGCAGCGTCACGCTGCTGCACCGCCGCGACGTGTTGCAGGCCGGTGCCGCGGCCCTGGCCGAGATGCAGGCGCTGTGCGAGGCCGGCCAGATGGCTTTCCGCGTCGGGCAGATCATCGGGTTCGACACGCGTGTGGAAGCCGGCGAAAGCCGCCTCTCGGCCGTGCACGTCTCCGACGTGGACGCGCAATTGCACGTTCTGCCGGCCGACCGCCTGCTGGTGTTCCAGGGCTTGTCGCCCCGGCTCGGGCCGGTGGCCGACTGGGGCCTGGCCATGGCGCGCAAGCAACTCGAGGTGGACACCGAGCGTTTCGCCACCAGCGAGCCGGGCATCTTCGCCGTGGGCGACATCAACACCTATCCCGGCAAGAAGAAGCTCATCGTCTGCGGTTTCCATGAATGTGTGCTGGCGGCCTTCGGCGCCGTGGCCATCGTGTTCCCGGAGCGGCGCACGCTGCTGCAATACACCACCACCTCGCCCCGGCTGCACCAGTTGCTGGGCGTGGCCACGCCGGGCAAGGCGTAGCTTCAGAAGCTGGAGCGGTAGTACACCATCGGCCCGCCGCGTTTGCTGCGCAGCACCACCTTGCCGCCGCCATCCAGCTGCATCCCGATCGCGCCGAATTCGGGCGTGAGACCGCCGAACTTCGCACTCTTGAACTGCATTTCGACCCGGGCCGAATAGATCGGCTGATCCGCGTTCTGGATCAGGGTGTAGGCGTCCTGCGGCTGGTTCGGTTGGCTGATGCGGCGAAAGGCCACGACGTCGATGCGCCGCTGGTTCACCGGTGCCGAGCGCCAACGCACGCCGACGTCGATCGATGACTGGGCGCGGTTGCCGGTCCAATTGGCGGGGGGTGTATCGACACCGACAGCCAGGCCCAGCGCCGGCTGCGCGGCCGGGCGGCTCCAGGTATTGATCTCGAGACGCGTGGTGTTGGAATTGCCGAGATTCGCACTGCCCGTCGCCGTGCTGGAGGCGATTTCGAAAGCGGGCGGGGGCAGGCCGCTGGCAGCGGTCACGGTCGCGCTGCCGCCACCATCGCCGTCGGCAAGCGCCGAAGCCCCGCACATGGCGGCGCAGACCGCCACCGGCCAGACATGCAGCCGCCGGCCGCCGGAAGGCCTGAGAGCCGATTCGAGACCTTGTGCCGGACCATCCATGCTGTGCATCGCGACCCCTCCTTGGACGGAGCCCATTATGGAGGGACGGCCATTCAGCACAAGCTCTGTTTCAACCCGAAGCCTTGTCGGATTCGACCGACATTGTCCGCGTGGAACGCTACTTGCTATCGACCCGGCGGTGCATCTGAAAGAAGTTCCACATCATGAGACTCGCATCCGGCCCTGGCGCGGCATTGAAACGGAACTGTGCATCGCCGCCGCTCCAGGCGTGGTCGAGTCCCTTGATGCGGCACACGCGGACCAGGGTGGAACGGCCCAGGCTGTAGTCGAGGACCTGGTACGCATGGCGGGGACTGCGGCCCGTCAGGCGCTCTGCGAATTCGTGCGGCACCGGCTCTTGCGCTGCATCGTCGATGTGATTCACCAGCCGAAACTGCTGCGCGAGCTGCATCAGGTTGACCGAACGCACCACCTTGTCGGCATCGCCCTGCAGCAGGATTGCGGGCATGCGGGGGAATTCGGGGGACAGCGCCATGTCGTGCACGGCGTGCGCCAGGCTGTGGCTCGAGCCGTGCTGCATCGCTGAAAACGCACCCATGCGCGAATCCACCGTACCGAAGACCGGCGCCGAGTGCAGGCCCACGGCCGCAATCAGCTGCGGATGGCGCAAGGCCACGATCTGCGCCAGCGCGGCGCCCGCCGACAGCCCGGCGATGTAGACGCGGCTGGCGTCGATGGGCAGCGTACGCATCACCTTGTGGATCGCGCCCACCACCCAGCGCACCTCGCCGCCGCCCTGCTGAGTCGCGCGCAGATGCCAGTGCCAGCAGCGGTTGTTGTCCACCGAGGCCAGTTGCTGCGGGTACAACACGGCAAAGCCCTTGCGCTGCGCCAGCGCGTTCATGCGGGTGCCCTGGGCGAACTCCGCTGCCGTCTGGGTGCAGCCGTGCAGCATCACCACCAGCGGCATCGGCTTGTGCCGGTCCGCCAGCGCGCGCGTGGGCACGAACATCCAGTAGTCCATGCGTCGCGGCGGCGTTGCCAGGCCGCCAGACGGCTCGAGATGGTAGGAGCGCAGCCATTGGCCGTGGCCGGCCGCGGGCTTGACCGCGCCGCGGGCAGCCGGGCTCTTGATCGCCTTCGCGGCCTTTTCGCCCGTGACGGCGCGGCGCTTGGACGCAGGGGTGCTGCGCACGGCGGCGCGTGACGCCGTCGGCGCCTGCAGCAGGCCGATCGATTTGAGCACCTTTTTCACCGTGCCTTCGCTTTTGCGCTTGGCCGGTGCGGGCGCGCCGAGCAGGCTGCGCAGCAGCGCCGTGCCTTGCCGCTGCTGGACCTTGCTGATGCGCTTGAAACTTTTCAGCCACAAGCTGCCTAGATTTTTGCGCATTAATTAATTAACCCGATTTGCTGCAGTGCAGCAATTGTCGGGCTAACCGATAACTCGTGCCGTCCAAGGTCTTAATTAAGAATGGGCGTGCGATAAAAGTCCGCAATCACGGAGTTACCTTCGTTCACACGTATACGAAATGGGTCAATCCCGCTCGGGCGCGATCGCATCCGCGTAGTCGTACAACGCGCCCAGCACTTCTTCACCACGTTCGTCGGCCTCCTCCGAAAGCGCATCGATCTGCGCGAAGAAAGCCTCGAGGGTGCGCGCGCCGTCGGCTCCGTCGAAAAGCCGAATGGCACAGTGCTCAAGCCACCGCCCCCGCTCCTGCTCCGACAGGCTCGCGGGGAAATTGCGCGCCCGGTAGCGGAAAACCAACTCCTCGAGCCGCGTGTCGTCGAAACTGCTGCGCGCGGCGGCCAACTGTTCGGGCGACAGGCTGCGCAGGCGGTCGAGCCGCCGCCGGTCGTCGGGCGTGGGGAAACCGCCATACAGGTCTTCGTCGATGTCCGCGCGGTGCGCCTCGGCCGGCCTCTGGAACACCTCGGGCCAGATGGCACTCATGTCGGGCAGCGCCGCAGCGATCTCGCCATGCCGCAGTTGCCTGGCGACGTCGATCCCCCAGCGCGCCGCCATTTCGGCCGACAGCGTCTTCAGGTTGCCCACCACCATCGGCGACTTGTTCAGGTGCACGGTCTTCACCGGCAGGCGCGTCACGCCTTCGGGCAGGTCCTCGGCCTTGCTGAACAGCCGCAGCCGGATGTCCTCGGCACGCAAGCGGCCCAATTCACCCGGGTCGAAGGCCAGATCCCACGCGATGAGCTCGTTGCGGTTGGTCGGATGCATGGCCAGCGGCCACATCAGCGCCAGGCAGCCGCGTTCGACGCCGAACATGCCCGAGACGTGCAGGAAAGGCCGTGCGTTCTGCAGCGTGGTCGGCAGGCCGAGTTCGGCGGCCACGCGCTCCTTCCTGTGCAGGCCGAAACAGAATTCGAACAGCCGCGGCTGCTTGTCGCGGATCAGGCGGGCCAGCGCGATTGTGGCGCGCACGTCGGACAAGGCGTCGTGTGCCGCCTCGTGCGAAAGGCCGTTCGCCGCGCTCAGGTGTTCGAGCCGGAAACTCGTGACGCCTTCGGCGTTCTTCGGCCATTGGATGCCCTGGGGCCGCAGGGCATGGGCGGTACGCACCACGTCGAGCAGGTCCCAGCGGCCGCAGTGGTTCTGCCATTCGCGCGCATACGGGTCGATGAGGTTGCGCCACAACATGAAGCGGGTGATCTCGTCGTCGAAGCGGATGGTGTTGTAACCCACGCCGATGGTGCCGGGCGCGCCCAGCGCCTGGTTGATGCGCGCGGCGAACTCGTGCTCGGGAATGCCTTTTTCCAGGCAGGTCTGCGGCGTGATGCCGGTGAGCAGACACGACGCCGGGTCGGGCAGGTAATCGGGCGCGGGCCGGCAATACAGCATGATCGGCTCGCCGACCTCGTTGAGATCGGCATCGGTACGGATGGCTGCGAACTGCGCGGGCCGGTCACGCCGGACCTTGGTGCCGAAGGTCTCGTAGTCGTGCCAGAGAAAGGTCTGCGCGGGCGCGGTCGGCGCGTCACCGGTGTCGTCCATGTTCAACTCCGGCCCAGGGCCATGTCCACGCCGCGATTGGCCAGCATGTCCGCGCGCTCGTTGCCGGGGTTGCCGTTGTGGCCACGCACCCAGCGCCAGTCGATCTTGTGGCCGCCGCCGCTGACCAGCGCATCGAGCCGCTGCCACAGCTCCACGTTCTTCACGGGCTCCTTCGACGCGGTGCGCCAGCCCCGCGCCTTCCAGCCCGGCAGCCATTCCGTGATGCCCTTGAGCACGTACTGGCTGTCGAGGTAGAGCGTGACCTGGCACGGCTGCTTCAGCGCCGCCAGGCCCTGGATCACGGCCATCATCTCCATGCGGTTGTTGGTGGTGCCAAGTTCGCCACCGAACAACTCCTTTTCGAACGCGCCCGACTTCAGCCACACGCCCCAGCCGCCCGGTCCCGGGTTGCCCTTGCACGCACCGTCGGTGTAAATCTCTACTTGCGTCAAACGAACTCCTGCTTCCTGTTGAAAAAAACCAAGGCCACACGGGCCATACCGGCCATATCGGCCATATCGGCCATATCGGCCACTAGGACCGGATGGTCAGCCCGCATCATGGCCGTGACCGGCGCGATGCTGGCGGTTGGCCACCGGCACCGGCGCGCTGGCCCGGGCCTTGACTGGCTTCCAATTGGCGCCGAGCAGGCGCATGCCACGCACCCGCTTCACCGCCACCATGAAATAAACGCCGCCGAAGATCGACCACCAGCGTTCGCCCGCGCGGTCCATCCATTCGAAACGATTGAGCCAGGCCTCGCTGGCCACCGAAGGGCGGTAGCAACCGAAACGCACCGATTCAACCTCGAAGCTGAGCAGCTTCAGCCAGTCGCGCAGACGCCAGAAGCCGATGAATTCGCCTGCGTCGGGCAGATACAGCTCGCCGAAGCCCAGCCGGCGATACAGCCGTGCGCGGCGTTGGCGCATGCCCCACAGGCTCGCCGGGTTGAAGCCGCAGACCACCACCCGGCCCTCGGGCACGAGCACGCGCTCGACCTCGCGCAGCGTGGCATGCGGGTCGGGGCTGAGCTCCAGTGCATGCGGCAGCAGCACCAGGTCGAGGCTGCCCTCGGCGAAAGGCAGGGCTGCGAAGTCCGTCACCAGGGCGGTGCGCGCCGCGGCGGGGCCGGGTAAAGATGCATCGCTGGCCAGCCAGCGGTGCGGCATGCGGTTATTCTGCAGGCCGGCGAGCGCGGGCAGACCGAGTTGCAGCGCGTGGTAGCCGAAGATGTCGGCCACCGCTTCGTCGAAGCGCGCCTGCTCCCAGCCCAGCAGGTAGCGGCCAGGGGGTGTTTCAAACCACTCCTGCAAACCTATAATTTGACCGCTCATGAACTTACTTCCGCTGCCCGCCTTCGCGGATAACTACATCTGGCTGGTACACGACGGTCGCCGTGCCCTGGTGGTGGACCCGGGTGACGCGCAGCCGGTGTTCGATGCGCTGCAACGATGGGGCCTGCAGCTCGACACGATTCTAGTCACGCACCACCATGCCGATCACACGGGCGGCGTGGATGCGCTGCGCGACGCCACCGGCGCCCAAGTGTACGGCCCGGCGCGCGAGCAGATTCCGCAGCCGCTGGTGCGGCTGCAGGGCGGCGACCACTGCAGCGCACTGGGACTGGACTTCCAGGTCATCGACGTGCCCGGCCATACCGCCGGCCATATCGCCTTCTACTGCGCCGACCTTGGCGGCGCGCCGGCCGTGTTCTGTGGCGACACCTTGTTCTCCGGCGGCTGCGGCCGGCTGTTCGAGGGCACACCCATGCAAATGCTGGCCTCGTTGAGTGCCCTGGCGGCCCTGCCTGCGGCCACTCGCGTATGCTGCGCCCACGAATACACCCTGAGCAATCTCAAATTTGCGCGGGCAGTGGAACCCGGCAACGCCGAACTGCTCCACTACACAGCCCGCTGCGAGGCGTTGCGGGCCGGCCACCAGCCCACCCTGCCATCGAGCATCGGGCTGGAGCGACAGATCAATCCTTTCCTGCGCACCCGCGAAGCCGCCGTTCAACAGGCCGCGAGGGCGTTCGACCACCACAACACCAGCCATGACGAAGCAGGCGTGCTCGGCGCACTGCGGACATGGAAAAATCAATTCACATGAAACTTCACCAGTTCATCGGCCTGGCCGCCCTGCTTTGGCTCACCGGCTGCGCCAACATGGCCAACAAGACCGACAAGACGGCCGATCCCCTTTCCACCTCCTCCACCTCCTCGGCCGGCCAGGCCCACACCGCCGAATACCCGATGGGCCGGCTGCGCCCGATCACGGCGGCCGAGGCCAGTTCGCGCGGCGTGGCTCAGCTCTCGCCGCCGGCCGACCTGTGGGAGCGCATCCGCCGCGGCTTCGCCATGCCCGACCTCGAGAGCGACCTGGTGGTCGACCGCGAACAGTGGTACGCCACCCGGCCCGACTACATCCTGCGCATGACGGAACGCTCCAAGAAATACCTGTTCCACATCGTCGAGGAACTCGAGCGCCGCGACATGCCGACCGAACTCGCGCTGCTGCCCTACATCGAGAGCGCCTTCAATCCCCAGGCCGTCTCGAGCGCCAAGGCCGCCGGCATGTGGCAGTTCATGCCGGCGACGGGCAACTATTTCGAGCTGCGACAGAACGTGTTCCGCGACGACCGGCGCGACGTGCTGGCCTCGACCCGCGCCGCGCTCGACTACCTGCAGAAGCTGCACGACATGTTCGGCGACTGGCAACTCGCGCTGGCCGCCTACAACTGGGGCGAAGGCAGCGTGGGCCGCGCCATTGCGCGCAACCAGAAGCTGGGCCTGCCCACCGGCTATGCCGACCTCAACATGCCGGCCGAAACCCGCATGTACGTGCCCAAGCTGCAGGCGGTGAAGAACATCGTGGCCCATCCCGAACTGTTCAACGCCGATCTGCCGCTGATCGAAAACCATCCCTACTTCCAGTCGGTGGACATCTCGCGCGACATCGACGTGGCGCTCGCCGCCAAGCTGGCCGACGTGAGCCTGGAAGACTTCAAGGCGCTGAACCCGTCGGCCCATCGCCTGGTGATCCTGGCCGCGGGCACGCCGCAGATCCTGCTGCCCTGGGACAACGCCAACGTGTTCCGCCGCAACCTGGAAGCCTATAGCCAGGGCCAGTACGCCAGCTGGACGGCCTGGACCGCGCCGACCACGATGAGCGTCAGCGCCATCGCCCAGCAGGTGGGCATGAGCGAGGCCGACCTGCGCAACATCAACAACATTCCGCCGCGCATGCTGGTCAAGGCCGGCTCGGCGCTGGTGGTGCCGCGTTCGGCGAAGATGGACGACGTGACCGGCCAGGTCGCCGACCATGCGCAACTGAGCCTGTCGCCGGAGATCGTGAACCGCAAGGCCGTGGTCAAGGCCGGCCGCAAGGAGACCGTGGCCAGCATCGCGGCGCGCTACAAGCTCAGCGTGGCCAGCGTGGCCGACTGGAACAACGTCAAGCCCGGTGCCGCCTTCAAGGCCGGCCAGGCCGTCACGGTGTACCTGCCGGTGACGGTGCGCAGCGCGGCCCAGCGTACGACCAACACGGCGACCACGACCACCGGCCGCACCACGCCGGCCCACATTCAGAAGATTTCCCGCAAACCGTCGAACACCGTGGTGCGCAAGGCGCGCAAGAAGTAGGCGTCGGTTTCAGTGCGTGCGGGTCGCCATGCCGGGGCGCCGCCGCGCCACGGCTTCCCAGCCCGCCACTGCGGCCAGCACCGCCGTGGTGGCCGCGCCGATGACCGCCACCGTGGCGTGCGCGGCGATCCCCACCAACAGCACCAAGGCGGCAAGCCCGGCCAGGTGCGACAGTGGCACCCGCCCGAACACCACGCGCTTGAACAGGGCATTACCCAGCAGGTAGATGGCCGGGCCGCCGAGCAGCACCGCCAGGTACTTGGCCTCCACGTGGTGGGGCCCATGGCCGATCACCAGTTCGTCGGCCACGGCGCAGACGATGACGCCCGCCACCAGGATCACGTGGGTGTAGTGGAAGTAGGCGCCGATGCGGCCGGGGTCATCGGAATGCTCGATCTTGTGCGCAGCCTGCTGGCTGCTCGTGTCGAAATACATCCACCACATGGCCAGGCTGCCTGCGAAGGCGACGAGGAAATTCATCAGGTCGCCTGCATGCCACTGCGCCTCTTGCGCCAGGGCCACACCGCTGGCCAGGATCGATTCGCCCAGTGCCACGATGACGAACAGCTGGCAGCGCTCGGCAAGATGCCCGCCGTCGATGGTCCATTCGCTGGTGGCCGAACGCCCCAGGCCCGGAAACGCAAAGCCGAACATCGGCGCCACGTATTCGCACAACACCGCTGCCATCCACAACAGCAGACGCTGCTGCATGTCGCCAGCCAGGCCGCCGGCGATCCACAGCGCCGCCGAGACCAGCAGCCAGGCCAGGATGCGACGGAAGTTGGCCTGCAGCGCATGACCACGCCCCAGCGCCAGCAGCACCCACAGCGTGCGTCCGACCTGGATCGCCGCATAACAGCCAGCAAACACCAGGCCGCGTTCACCGAAGGCCTGCGGCAATGCTGCCGCCATCACCAGCGCCACCAGCATGATGGCGAACAGCACACAGCGGATAGGCAAGGCCCCGGGGTTGAACCAGTTGGTGACCCAGGCCGTGTATTGCCAGCCCAGCCAGACGGCGAACCACATCAGCAGGGTCTGCACGGCGCCCAGCGGCGTGAGATGGTCCAGCAGGTAATGCGAGAGCTGGGTGACCGCGAAGACGTAGACCAGGTCGAAGAACAGTTCTTCGTTCAGGACCCGGGCGGCACTGCCGCGCGGGCGCAGAAAGGGATGAGCGACCGTATTCAAAGTTTCTCCATGTCCAAGCCGCGAGGCTGCCACTTCATGAGCCTGCGCTCGACGCGGCCTACCGCGCCATCGAGCAGCAATGCGAACACGGTGAGGACCACGATCCCCGCGAACACGGTGTTCACGTCGAATGTACCTTCGGCCTGCAGGATGAGGTAGCCCACGCCGCGCGCCGAACCCAGGTATTCACCCACCACCGCACCGACGAAGGCCAGGCCGACCGAAGTATGCAGGCTGGAGAACACCCAGCTCGTGGCACTCGGCAGATAGACCGTGCGCAGCAGTTGCTTGCGGTTGGCGCCGAGCATGCGCGCGTTGGCCAGCACGACGGGACTGACCTCCTTCACGCCCTGGTAGACGTTGAAGAACACGACGAAAAACACCAGCGTGACCGCCAGCGCCACCTTGCTCCAGATGCCCAGGCCGAACCACAGCGCGAAGATCGGCGCCAGGATCACCCGAGGCATGGCATTGGCGGCCTTGATGTACGGGTCGAGCAGCGCACTCGCCAGCGGCGCCAGCGCCAGCCACAGGCCGCCGACCAGGCCCGACAGCGTGCCGATAGCGAAGGCCAGCCCCGTCTCGAGCAGCGTCGTGCCCAGGTGGCGGTAGATGTCGGCCCGCCCCGGCAGGCCCTCGGGAAAGACGCTCCCCGGGCCGAGAGCGAAGGGCATGAACCAGGACCACACCCGGCCCGCGACCTGCACCGGTTCGCCCAGGAAAAACGCAAGCCGCTGGTCGCGCGAGGCCAGTTGCCACACGGCCAGCAGCAACACCAGCAAGCCTGTCTGCCACGCACGCAAACCGCGCAACTTGTGCTCTCTCATCGTCAGGCCACTCTGCGCAGTTGCTGCGCATAGCCTTTGAGCACCTCGTCGCGCAACACCGCCCAGATCTGAGCGTGCAGTTCGACGAACCGCGGATGCATGCGCACCTCGGCCACGTCGCGCGGGCGCGGCAGGTCAACGCGGAATTCGCCGATCGGATGCGTGCCGGGCCCGGCCGACAGCACCACCACCCGGTCGCTCAGGGCAATGGCTTCGTCAAGGTCGTGGGTGATGAACAAGACTGCCTTCTTTCGTGCGGCCCAGAGGTCCAGCAACTCGTTTTCCATGAGCTGGCGGGTCTGGATGTCGAGCGCGCTGAAGGGTTCGTCCATCAGGATGATGTCGGGGTCGAGCGCCAGCACCTGGGCCAGTGCCGCGCGCTTGCGCATGCCGCCGGACAACTGGTGCGGATAATGGTCGGCGAAGGCTTCGAGGCCGACGCGTCCCAGCCAGTCCAGCGCCTGCTGGCGCGCTTGGTCGGCGGACACACCGCGGTACTCCAGGCCGGCCATCACGTTGCCCAGCGCGCTGCGCCACGGCATCAGCGCCTCGGCCTGGAACATGTAGCCCGCGCGCCGGTTGATGCCGGCCAGTGGATGGCCGAACACGCGGATTTCGCCGGCCGTCGGCCCCAACAGCCCGGCGGCCACATTCAGCAGCGTGGACTTGCCGCAGCCCGTGGGTCCGACCAACGAGACGAACTCGCCCGCCCCCACGCGCAGGGTGGTGTCCGCCACCGCCTCGTACGCGGCCGGGCCGGTGTCCTTGCGAGACCTGAAGGCACACGACACATGCAGGAATTCGAGCGCCGGGTCGGTCATGCGGAATCGGCGTGCGCGGTCGGTTCTCTCACACCGGCTCAGGCCTTGAACTTCTCGCCTGCGCGCAGGGCGAATTCGTTGGTGTAGAGCTTGGCGAGATCGATCCTGTCGGCCTTCACCGTGGCATCGAAACTGGACAGCGCCTTGAGTGCGGTCTTCGGGCCCTCCTCGGGCACCAGGCCATTGGGCGAGATGGCTTCGCGGATCTTGCTGAACGATGCGAGATACAGGGCGCGGTCGCCAAGCAGATAGCTCTCGGGCACGGTCTTGATGATGTCGCCCGGGCCGGCGGTCTGCAGCCACTTGAGTCCGTGCACGATGGCGTTGGCCAGCGCCTGCGTGGTGTTGGGGTTCTTGCGGATGAATTCCAAGGGCGCGTACAGGCAGGCCGCCGGCATCGCGCCGCCGAACACGTCCTGCGTGCCCTTGAGCGTGCGGGTGTCGGCGATGATGCGCACGTCGCCCTTTTGCTCCAGCATGGTCATGACCGGGTCGGTGTTGCTCATCGCATCGATCTGGCCTGAACGCAAGGCGGTCAGCGCACCGGCCGAGGTGCCCACGCCGATGAAGCTCACGTCGCCGGGCTGGATCCCCGCGCGCGACAACACCAGGTTGGCCACCATGTTGGTCGAAGAGCCCGGCGCGGACACGCCGATCCTGCGGCCCTTGAGGTCGGCCAGCGACTTGAAGTCGGGCAGGGTCTTGTTGGAGATGCCGATCGCGATCTGCGGTGCGCGGCCCTGCAGCACGAAGGATTGGAAGAACTGGCCCTTGCTCTGCAGGTTGATGGTGTGTTCGAACGCGCCCGAGCACACGTCGGCCGAGCCGCCGAGTACCGCCTGCAGCGCGCGCGCGCCACCGGCGAAGTCGCTGATCTCGACTTCCAGGCCTTCGGCCTTGAAGTAGCCCAGTTGCTCGGAGATGGTCAGCGGCAGGTAGTAGAACGCGGCCTTGCCGCCCACCGCCATGGAAATGCTGGATTTTTCGAGCTTGCCCTGCGCGCGCAGCGCCGGACAGGCCACGGCGGCCGCGGCCACGGCCGCGCCAATCGCGAAGCGGCGGCGTTGGATGGGGAATGGGTGCATGGATCGTTGTTTCGGGCCTTGGTGTCGAAAAGCTTAACAACTCCACCCCAAAGCGCCATCAGGACATCCCCATGGGGGTTTCCACGTAACTCGACCGTAGCTCCGCCGAGGCCGGGCCTCAGCGCCTGTCGACCAAAGCGTGCGCGATGGTGCCCAGGTCCACGTATTCGAGTTCGCTGCCCACCGGTACACCGCGTGCGAGCCGCGTCACGCGCAGGCCACGGGCCTTCAGCGTCTCGCCGATGACATGGGCCGTGGCCTCGCCTTCGGCGGTGAAGTTGGTGGCCAGGATCACCTCCTGCACCGCGCCGTCGCCGGCCCGGTCGAACAGTTTCTGCAGCCCGATGTCCTTGGGACCGATGCCATCGAGCGGACTCAGCCTGCCCATCAGCACGAAATAGAAACCCTTGTAGGCGCCGGTGCGCTCCAGCGCGGACTGATCGGCCGGCGTCTCCACCACGCACAGCTTGCCCGCATCGCGCGTCGCATCCAGGCAGGTGTCGCACACCGCGTTTTCGGTGAAGGTATGGCAGCGCTCGCAATGCCGCACATGGCTGGCGGCCTGCGCCAGGGCCTGCGCCAGGATCTGCGCGCCCTCGCGGTCGTGCTGCAACAGGTGAAAGGCCATGCGCGAGGCCGACTTCACCCCCACCCCGGGCAAACGCCGCAAGCCCTGGATCAGGGCGTTGAGCGAACTGGAATCAGACATCGATCGGCCAATCACCGGCGGGGCCGCCCTCGCGCCGCATCAGAACGGGAATTTCATACCGCCTGGCAGTCCCGGCATGCCCGCCGTCAATTTGCCCAGCTTTTCCTGGCTGGTTTCCTCGGCCTTGCGTACGGCGGCGTTGAAGGCGGCGGCCACCAGGTCTTCGAGCATGTCCTTGTCTTCGCCGAGCAGGCTCGGGTCGATGGTGATGCGCTTGACGTCGTGCTTGCAGGTCATCAGCACCTTGACCAGGCCCGCGCCGGATTCGCCGGTGACTTCGACGAAGGCCAGTTCGTCCTGGGCCTTCTTGAGGTTGTCCTGCATCGCCTGGGCTTGTTTCATCAGGCCGGCGAGTTGTCCTTTGTTGAACATGAGTTTTCCTAGAGAAGAGATGAAAAAGTTAAAGGGGCTTGATGCTGCCGGGCACGATTTTCGCGCCAAAGTCCCGCATCATCGACTGGACGAAGGGGTCCTCGAGCAGGATCTCCTCGGCCACCCGTTGTTTCTCGGCCGCTGCGGCGGCATTGCGACGCGCGGGACTGTCGCTGACCACACCCACCTCGACGCTCAGCGTGGCCGCGCCCTCCGCACCGTCCACACCAGGCATCGCACCCAGGGCGGCGCGCAGGCGTTCGCGGCTGGCCGGCTGGTTCAGCGATTCGCGTTCCACGCGCAGCATCCAGTGTGCACCATCCCTGGCCACCAGTTGCGACTGCAGCGCGAGCTCACGCGCCAGCGCGGTGATCGCCTCGGCGGCAACCAGCTGCTGCACCGTCGCATGCCAGAGATCGCCCTCCTCTGTCGGCACGAAGCTGCTCGCCGTGGGGCGACCCGGTGCGGGGACGGCACCGGGCTGCACGGGTCTTGGCTGCAGGCGCTCGCCGGGTTCGGCCTGGACGCGCACAGGAATGCCGACCACGTCATTGACGGCTGCCACCGGTGCAGGTGCAGGTGCAGGTGCAGGTGCAGGTGCAGGTGCAGGTGCAGGTGCATCTTCCCATGGCGGTGTGTGCGCTGGGGCCGCGGCGGGTACCGCCGGTTCAATCGAGACCGGGGCCGTGGCGGCAACGGGCGCAGGCCGCGGTGCCGGCACCGATGCCGGGGGCGGCACTGGGGGGGTGGTCGATGGATGGGCCGCAGGCGGCCGCCCTCCATCATTCAGAGTTTTTTTTTCCGCCGAGGCGCGTACCACGCTGCCCGGCTTGAAGGCCAGCAGGCGCAACAGCACCATGGTCAACGCCGCGTATTCGTCGGGCGCCAAGCCCAGTTCGGCACGGCCATGCAGGCACAGGCTGTACAGCAACTGGGTTTCGTCGGCGGGCATGGCCTGGGCCAGCCGGGCCGTGTCGCCGGCTTCGGGGTCGGCGGCATCCTGCGCGCCATCGCTCCAGCCGGGCACGGCCTGGATCACGGCCATGCGTTGCAGTACCGCGCTCATCTCCTCCAGCGTGGAGGCGGCACTCAGGCCGTTCAGGCGCAATGCTTCGGTGGTTTCGACGACGCTTCTGCCGTCGCCGTTGGCCAGCGCCTCGATGAGCCGGAACACATAGCTGCGGTCCACGCTGCCCAGCATCTGGCGCACCGTGGCCTCGGTGAGCTGGCCGCTGCCAAAGGCGATGGCCTGGTCGGTGAGCGACAGCGCGTCGCGCATGGAGCCGCGCGCGGCCCGCGCGAGCAGCCGCAAGGCCAGCGGCTCGGCCGGCACCTGCTCGGTCTGCAGCACCTGGGTGAGGTGTGAGAGCACCGTCTCGGGCGCCATCGGCCGCAGGTTGAACTGCAGGCAACGCGAGAGCACGGTCACCGGCACCTTCTGCGGATCGGTCGTGGCCAGCACGAACTTCAGGTACTCGGGCGGCTCCTCCAGCGTCTTGAGCATCGCGTTGAACGCGGTGTTGGTGAGCATGTGCACTTCGTCGATCATGAAGACCTTGAAGCGGCCCTGCACCGGCTTGTAGACGGCCTGCTCGAGCAACGCCTGCACCTCGTCCACGCCGCGGTTCGAGGCCGCGTCGAGCTCGGTGTAGTCGACGAAGCGGCCGCTGTCGATGTCCGTGCAGGCCTGACACACACCGCAGGGGCTGGCGGTGATGCCGCCCGTGCCATCCACACCCTGGCAGTTGAGCGACTTGGCCAGGATGCGCGACACCGTGGTCTTGCCCACGCCACGCGTGCCGGTGAACAGATAGGCATGGTGCAGCCGCTGCGTCGTCAGCGCATTGCCGAGCGCCTGCACCACGTGCTCCTGCCCCACCATCTCGGTGAAATTGCGGGGACGGTACTTGCGGGCGAGCACGAGATAGGACATGCCCGGATTCTAAGGTGGCGCTGCACGTCAAACGCCGTTACAGAAGAAGTGGTCCGGACAGGCCCACGGCGCGCAAGGACATGCCATCGTCGCCTACAATATGTCCTGACGGGCCTTCCCGCATGGTGAAGCGGCCAACCGGGTCAGGTGGGGAACCAAGCAGCCCTAACTGTGGAGCCAGTGCCGGGGTCAAGGCTCGTCAACCTCATTCCATTTCCCTTTGTGGCCTCCACAAAGGCGAAGTCAGGTCCGCGCCGGATGTGACGCGCAGCAGCCTCGGCCTATTCGTCCCCCGCCTTGAACAAGAGCAGCAAGATGGCCAGAACGGCCACGGGAATGCCCACGTTCAATGGGAACGCGATCAAGGCCAGCGGCGCCAGAATAATCAACCAGACGGGATGCACAGGGGAACCTCATGCCGGGGGCCTGCCGAGTTGGTCCGGCCCTACCGGCGCGCATGGTAGACGGTGCTTCGCTCTGCCGTGACGGGCCTGTGACATCGGCATGCAATCCGCTAGAGGTTCGAGGCAGTCCATCACGGAAATGGCGATTTTTCGGCTTTTCCGGGATCCCGGTACGAGGTGCAGCGCACCCACGAATACACGGCCTTCACCTACAGCCCGGCAGAAGTTGCCTCCCTAGAATCGACTGGATCATTTTCAGCCCCCGTTCGTAGCCCCTGCTGCGGGCGGCTCTCGCCCATGGCTCTCAGACAGCGCAAAGCTTCTCCCTCGACGTCGGGCGCCCAGCTCCGCAAGTCCCCGACCGGCATCCTCGGCCTGGATGAAATCACCGATGGCGGTCTTCCTGCCGGCCGGCCGACCCTGGTCTGCGGCGCGGCGGGTTGCGGAAAGACCATGCTGGCGGCGGAGTTCCTGGTGCGCGGCGCGCAGGATTTCGGCGAGCCCGGCGTCTTCATGATGTTCGAGGAGACCGCAGCCGAGTTGGCCGAAAACATGCTTTCCCTCGGCTTCGATCTGGAAAAGCTGCAGCGCCAGAAGAAGATCGCACTCGATTTCGTTCGCGTCGAACGCAGCGAAATCGAGGAAACCGGCGAATACGACCTCGAGGGCCTGTTCATCCGGCTGGGTTATGCCATCGACAGCATCAAGGCCAAGCGGGTGGCGCTCGACACCATCGAGGCGCTGTTCGCCGGCGTGACGAACCACGCCATCCTCCGCGCCGAGCTGCGGCGGCTGTTTCGCTGGCTCAAGGACAGGGGCGTCACCGCCGTCATCACCGGCGAACGCGGGGAAAGCTCGTTCACGCGTTATGGCCTGGAGGAATACGTGGCCGATTGCGTGATCCTGCTCGACCACCGCATCGTGAACCAGGTGTCCACGCGCCGGCTGCGCGTGGTCAAGTACCGCGGCTCGGCCCACGGCACCAACGAATATCCGTTCCTGATCGGCGCGCGCGGCATCTCGGTGCTGCCGATCACCTCGCTGGCGCTCAACCATGCGGCGTCCAGGCAGCGCGTGGCCACCGGCATCCAGGGGCTGGATGAGATGCTCGGTGGCCTGGGTGTGTTCCAGGGCAGCAGCGTGCTGGTCTCCGGCTCGCCCGGCACCGGCAAGAGCAGCATCGCCGCTTCCTTCGTCGACGCGGCCTGCGCCCGGGGCGAACGGGCCATCCTGTTCGCCTACGAGGAGTCCGAGAGCCAGTTGCTGCGCAACATGCAGTCGATCGGCATCCGGTTGGAGCGCTGGGTCAGGAAAGGCCTGCTGAAGATCGAATCCACGCGGCCGACGCTGCACGGGCTGGAACAGCACCTGGTGCACATGTACAACCTGGTGAGCGAATTCGCGCCGAGTGTGGTGGCCGTCGACCCGATCAGCAACCTCACCGAACACACCGAGGATGCGGGCCTGAAGCTCACGCTGATGCGCCTGATCGACTTCCTCAAGACCAAGGGCACGACCGCGCTGTTCACCAGCCTCACCAGCGACAGCGCCGCCGCAGCCAGCTCCGAGGTCGGCGTCTCCTCGCTCATGGACAGCTGGCTCTGGCTGAACAACGTGGCCTTCAACGGCGAGCGCACGCGCACCCTGCAGGTGCTCAAATCGCGCGGCATGGCGCACTCCAACCAGGTCCGCGAGTTCGTGTTCTCCGACCGCGGCGTGGACCTGATCGATGTCTACATGTTCGGCGACCAGGTGCTGACCGGCACGGCGCGCCAGTCGCACGAGGCCCAGCTGCAGGCCAGCACCGAGTTGCGCGGGCGCGACCACGCCAGGCGCCTGCGCGACCTGGCGAACCGGCGCAAGGCGCTCGACGCGCAGATCGCGGCGCTGACGCTCGAGGCCGAGGAGCGCGCCGGGGAAGTCGAATTCGCCATCGCCCGAGAACAGATGGAAGCCGAAGGCGCGCAGACGCGGGCCCGCAGCATGTCCGCGGCCCGCAGCGCCACATCCAATCCCAGGTCGAGGGGCTAAGCCATGGCCAGCAAGAAGCCCGAGTGGCAGTTGCGCCTCTACATCGCCGGCAAAACGGCGCGCTCCGCGGCCGCGCTGGAGAATCTGAAAAGGCTGTGCGAAGACCATCTGGCCGGACGCTACAGCATCGAGGTCATCGATCTGCTGGTCAATCCCCAGCTCGCGGCCGGCGACCAGATCCTCGCGGTGCCGACCCTGGTGCGGAAGTTTCCGGAACCCATGCGCAAGATCATCGGCGACCTGTCCAACCAGGAACGGGTGCTGGTGGGCCTGGACGTGCGCCCGCTGGGCTGACGCCATGGTTCATGAAACCAGCAGCCGCAACCGCACCCAGCTCTACCGGCTGTATGTGAGCGCGGCTTCCCCCCTCTCCTCGCGCGCCATCGTCAACTCCCGTAGCTTCCTCGAGCGGCACCTGCCCGGCCTGCACCGCCTCGCAGTGCTCGACATCGCCGCCAACGTGACCCAGGCCAAGCTCGATCAGATCATCGCCTCGCCGACGCTGGTGCGCCTGTCTCCGCTGCCGCAACGACGCTTCGTGGGCGACATGTCGGACACCGAACGGTTGCGTGTCTCGCTGGGCCTGCAACCTGTGTCGGGCGAACCATGAACGCGCCAGCGCCCTCGCGTGACGGCACGCTACCTGCAACGCAGGACGGCGCGCTTGCCGCGGAGAACGAAGAGCTCCGGATGCGATTGCGCGAGATGGAGGACACGCTGCAGGCAATCTACGGCGGCGATGTCGACGCCCTGGTGGTCAACAACGACATCTTCCTGCTCGAGAGCGCAGGCGCGGCCAGCAACCGCCTTCGCCAGGACGTGCTCGGGCAGATGCAGGACGCGGTTTTCGCCTTCGACACTGCCGGCCACCTCATCTTCATCAATCCCGCGGCCGAGCAAAAATACGGGCTGGCCGCGGCCGATGCGCTCGGCCGCAGCAAGGCCAGCCTTTTCACCGAAACCATCGAGGGCGACGAAGAGCCGGCGCCCCCGAAGGATGCCGAAGGCCGTCCGGCGCAGCGCACCAGCATTGCGGCACACCACCGGCTCATCAGCGGCGAATCGCTCTTCGTGGAGATCAGCCTGTCGACGCTGGTGGACGCGCAGGGCGAACGCTTCGGCTCGCTGGCGGTGGTGCGCGACGTGAGCCAGCGCCGTCGCGCCATGGCCCGGCGCGATGCGCTGGCCCGGCTCAGCGAATCGCTGCGCGACCTCGACGATGTCGCCGAAGTCGGCTTCAAGGCCGCGGCGATTCTCGGCCAGACACTGGGCGCGAGCCGCGTCGGCTTCGGCCTGGTCGATCTGTCCACCGAAACCCTGTGGGTCGAGCGCGACTGGACCGCGCCGGGTGTGCCCTCCGTCGCCGGCATGCTGCGCCTGCGCGACTACGGCTCGTTCATCGACGACCTCAAGCGCAACGAGATCGTCCGCATTCCCGACGTCCATACCGATGCGCGCACCCTGCCGGCACGCGCCGCCATGCAAGCCAGGGCCGTGCGTTCGCTCGTCAACGTGCCGGTATTCGAACATGGCGTGCTCGTCGCCTTCCTGTTCGTCAACGACACCGAGGTCCGCGCCTGGCCCGACGACGATCTGCAGTTCATCCAGGAAGTGGCCGAACGCACGCGCACCGCCGCGGAACGCGTGCGTACCGCCGCGGCGTTGCGCGACAGCGAAGCCCGGCTGCGCGACGCCAACGAAGGCCTGGAAGCGGCCGTATCGGCGCGCACGCGCGAGTTGCTCGATGCCCAGGAGGCGCTGCGCCAGGCGCAGAAGATGGAGGCCGTCGGCCAGCTCACCGGCGGCATCGCGCACGACTTCAACAACCTGCTCGGCGGCATGAGCGCCAGCCTGCAGGTGCTGCAGAAGCGGCTCCAGCAGGGCCGGCTGGACGAAACCGAGCGTTACGTGCGCATGAGCACCGACGCCATCAAGCGCGCAGCGGCGCTGACCCAGCGGCTGCTCGCCTTCGCGCGGCGGCAGACGCTCGATCCGAAGCCGATCGACGTGAACCGGCTGGTGGCCGGCATGGAGGAGCTGATCCGCCGCTCCACCGGGCCCGACGTGGTGCTCGAGGTGGTGGGCGCCGGCGGGCTCTGGGCGACGCGGATCGACCCCTCGCAGCTCGAGAATTCGCTGCTGAACCTGTGCATCAACGCGCGCGACGCGATGGCGCCGCACGGCGGGCGGCTGACGATCGAGACCGCCAACAAGTGGTTCGACGACCGCACCGCGGCCGGGCGCGACCTCGCCCCGGGCCAGTACGTGTCACTGAGCGTCACCGACACCGGCTCCGGCATGCCGCCGGAAGTGATCCAGCGCATCTTCGATCCATTCTTCACCACCAAGCCGATGGGCCAGGGCACGGGCCTGGGCCTGTCCATGGTCTATGGCTTCGTGCGCCAGTCCGGTGGCCAGGTGCGCGTGTATTCGGAGCTCGGCAAGGGCACGACGATGTGCCTCTACCTGCCGCGCCACGTCGGCGCCAGCGACGAGGTCGAGCCGGCGCCCGATGCCGGGGTGATTCATAGCGGCGCGGGCAGACGCGTGCTGGTGATCGAGGACGAAGCGACGATCCGCACGCTGATGGCCGAGGTGCTCGGAGAAGCGGGCTACGAGGTGCTCACCGCGGATGACGGCCCATCGGGTTTGCGCATCCTGCAGGCACCCGGCCGCATCGACATGCTGATCACCGATGTGGGACTGCCCGGCGGGCTCAACGGCCGCCAGGTGGCCGATGCGGCCCGCGTCACGCGCGCCGGGCTCAAGGTGCTGTTCATCACCGGCTACGCCGAGAATGCGGCCGTGGGCAATGGCCTGCTGGACCACGGCATGCAGGTGCTGACCAAGCCCTTCGACATCTTCACGCTGGCCGCCAAGGTCCGGGAAATGAGCGAGGCGGCCGATCCGCCTTCCGCTTGAGGCTTCCGAGAACCGCACACTCGGCGCGGCTCACCTCGTTTCGTAGCCGCAACCCTGTCAAGTCCTGCAAATCGTTGTACAGAAGTAACTCTCTCGCACGTTTGTTACGTAAGATGATTTCGCGCCAGCCCTCGCGTGCGAGGCGACTGGCGAACGCGATGCATCCACTTCTACCAAACAGGGAAATTCCATGGCTATTCCAATCCGGTCTGTGTTGCGCGGGCTCTGCCTGCCAGTGGTTCTGCTCGGCTTGCCGGCCGCATGGGCGGGCCTGCTGCCGAACTATTCCGCCATGTATGCCTTCGGCGACAGCCTGTCCGACACGGGCAACGACTTCATCGCCACCACGCCGACCACGGTACCGGCCATTCCACCGTCCGTTACACCGTATGCCACCTACTGGAAAGGCCGCTTCACGAACGGTCCGGTGGCCGTCGAATACCTGTGGCGGCTGCTGGCCCGAAAGAACAATGCCGAATTGCTCCCGTTTCTGGCCGACCAGAACCTGAGCAACAAGACCAGCGTGAGTTTTGCCTTCGGCGGCTCCTCGTCGGGCGTCTCCACCCAGACGCCCATGGGCTTCACCGTGCCCGGTCTGCTGGGGCAGGTCAACCTCTACAGCCAGGCCATGGCGGGCAAAAAGCCTCATCCCAATACCCTCTTCACGGTGTGGAGCGGCTCCAACGACTACCTGCAGAACATCACCTACAGCCCGGACGTGGTGGTGGGCAACGTGACCACGGCCATCCGTGCGCTCTACGCGCAAGGCGCACGCGACTTCCTGGTGCCCAACCTGCCCGACATGGGCATCACGCCTTTTGCCGTGGCGCAGGGCAAAGGCGCCCTGTTCACCAAGCTGACCAAGCAGCACAACGCGCTGCTCGAGGTCTCGCTGCGCGGACTGTCCTACCAGTTGCCCAAGGCCAACATCACCCGCGTGGACGTCTACGCACTGGGTGAGGCGCTGCTGGCCAGCGGCCTCGTGTCGGCCGACGTGCCCGCAGTGGAATACCTGTCACCCGGCACCGGCGCCGTCGACTGCCTGTTCCGCAACCCCGCGACCTGCGTGGACGTGACCCAGAACGGCTACCTGCCGCCCTTCCTGTTCTGGGACGCGATGCATCCGACGACGCAGGTGCACGGCGCCATCGGCACGGCGATGTTCCTGTCGCTGATGAAGCGGCGCTGAGGAAAACCCCAGGGCCTGACCGAGGCCCTGTTACCGATTCTGTACCTTGCCCACATCGCAGGCCGCCTGGACGATGCGCTCCACCGGATTCGGACGCATGTCCTGGAACAACATCCTCGGCATTGCGGCGTTGGCAAAGTCGAGCACCCGGCCCGCGCCGCGCCACAGCGCATCGTCGAACAGTTCCAGCCGGCGGAAGTTCGCTTCGCGGGTCGTGCAGTCGATCTGCACGCTCGACTCGTAGGAGCGAAATGGCAGGCCGTCGAACCCCTTGCGCACCGCCGCGCGGTTGGTGCGAATCTTCATGACGCGCATGTCGCCGAACACCACCACCGTGTCGGGCGCGACCTGCACTGTTTCGACCGCCGGATCCAGCGGATCACCGGTGATGGAAAACCAGGAATCCGCGAAAGCCGTGCCTTGGCCCGCAAGCAGGACGCCCACTGCGAACCGGATGTGACGCGGGTTGAACATGGTCGGTGCGGCCCCCTCATGAAGATGATGCTCAGGCCCCTAGTGTAGGGCCGGCCGGCTCCGGTTTGGTTGCATCCGGTTCAACATTCCAGGACAAGTCAACGGTCGCAGACCGTGCAGTTCGCCGGGTCCACCGGCGGCAGCCAGAGTTCGATCACCCCCGGCGTGGCCTGCAGCCTCCGCGGCAGGCCACGGATCCACACCGGCTCGGTGTCGCCGGCCTGGGCCGCGCTCCAGGGCGGCCCGATGAAACGCGACAGCGCGACGGCGCACCGGTCACTGGCCGGGTCGTGCAGCACGAAAGTCGGCTTGGGCCAGGGCACGGCGCGGCGTTGCTGCTTGAGCTCGGCGCTGCGCACCACGTTTTCGATGGGCGCTACCTGCACCAGGTTGCCGGGCTGGGCCTGCAGCGCTTCGCGCAAGGCCGTGGCCGCCGGGCGCGAGGCCTCGTCGTAGATTTGCAGGTACAGCGTGCTGCTGCCGCCGCCCGGCCGTGCGCAGGCCCTGAGCGGCATGATGTTCAGGGCGGCTTCGGCGGCGGCGTCGGCGGCGGCCGCCGCCTGAGGCACGGCCTCAGTCTGCGGCACCTGCATCTGCACCGGCGGCGCAGCGGGCGGCGGTGCGGTGGCCACCTCCACCGGCAGGCGGCCCAGGCCGGGGAAGCTGGGGAAATAGCCCGCCACGGCCCGCCAGACCCGGCCCGCGGCCCGGGCCTGTTCCTCCGGCGACGTGCCCGGGTGCCAATAGTTCAGCGCCGTGTCTTCGGTCGGCGCCTTGCGCACCAGGGTACACAGGTCGCTCTGCATGCGCTGGTAGGCGCTCAGGCAACCCGGCGCAGAGGTCACGTCCTTGCGGCATTCCTCCGCAATGCGGCCGGCCAGACGGTCCAGACCCGCCTGTTCCAGCGGCCGCATCGCCGCGCTGCCGCGCAGTTCGAACAGCAGCGAGGCCTGGGTCACCACGTGCTCGGGGATCTGCGGGCAGGCGCCGTCCACACCCTGCAGGCCCTTGGAGACGTCGGTGAAGAGCTGTCGCGTCTCGGTCTGCTCGTCGCTGCGGTTGCGCTGCAACTGGTCCTGCACCTGCCACATCGACAGCAGCAGCGTGCCCGAGAACCCCACGCCCAGCGTGGTACCGATGGCCGTGGCGCGCGCGCCGCGGCGCCACAGCGGCTCGGCGCGCGGCGCTGCTTCGCCCTTGCTGCCGCTCAGCCGCGCGGAAATGCGGATGTTGTGTTTCGCCGGGCTGTGCCAGCCCGGCAGTTGCGCCAGCCAGTCGTCGCTGAGCGCACGGCCGAAGTCCTCGCCCAGTCGGTGGTAGCTCTCCCACTGGGCTTCGTCGAACGACTGGTCGCCGGTGGATTCGTGCGGAAAGCTCTCGTGCTTCTGGGCGTAGGCCAGCAGGTCCACATCGAGCGCGTCGTGCAGGTTGGGCTTGACCACCAGCAGCGTGCCTTCCGGGCGAAAGGCCGCACCGTCCGGCCCGGGCCGCTCGCGGTAGCGGATGCGCGCCAGCAGCACGCCGCGGCAGGAATGGTTGTTGGCCATGTCCTCGGGCGAGAGCACGGTGATCATCGCCGGGTCCATGCTGAACAGGCGCGAGGCCTCGTCCTGGCTGTAGAAATCGATCTCGGCCCCGAAGTCGATGCGCGCCTTGCGCACCAGGTTTTCCAGGTCGCCGAACTCGTAGTCGGCGTCGCAGCTCGCGTCCGACAGGATGATGAAATCGAGCTCGCGCTTGAGCAGCGCATAGACCCCGGTGTTCTCGAAATGCCCGCCGTCCGACAGGTACCACCACGGCCGCTCCACGCCGAAGAACGTGGCCGAGGCCTCGCTGGTCAACATCAGCGGCTTGGGCCACCAGTCCCACGCCAGGCGGCTGAGCCAGCGCAGCGTGACGCGTTCGCGCGGCGCCCGCATCCAGTGGCCGAGCCGCACGCCCAGGAAATACACCAGCAGGGCCAATCCGCGCGAGGTGTAGGCGCCCGCGCCGGGCGAAGCCGCTGCGCCCGACACCGCCACCCAGCGCCCCAGCGTGCCGGCGTCGAAGCTCGGCCGCATGCCGAGGAACTGCTCCGGGCCGATCTCGAAGCCACGCCAGGTGGCGGTGAGCGCCGTGCCCTTGCGGTCGGCGTTGTACAGGCCGCTCTGGTCGTCGCGCGTCTGGTTCAGGCAGGTATTGACCAAGTGGATCGGCCCGCCCGTGGCTTCGGGCCGGTAGTTGGCCAGCCGGGTGTCGTCGCCCTCCACCACCGTGGTCACATCGGCATGGTGCGGATGGTCCTTGTCGATGCTGCGCCGCAGGTTGCCCACCGCCAGGTAGGCCCGCGTGAGCCGGCCGCGGTAGAAGCTGTGCAGCGACGAGGTGTTGGCCATCTGCGCATTGCCCGCCGTCAGCAGCATCCACACCAGCCAGCCGAGCAGCAGCAGGCCGGCGCGCAGCACGGCCGGCACGTCGCGCAGGCCACTGAAGGTCTCGGGCGCGAAGACGAACCACTGCAGCACCGTGAGCCAGGCCGTGACCAGCGCCGCCACGCCCACCAGGCTGCCCACGCTGAGCAGGCGCGGCAACCAGTTCTGCGCCTGCTTGCTGGTCTCGGCGGCAATCTGCTGCAGCGGCTGGATCAGCGCGCGCAGCACCACCAGCACCACGCTGCCCACGCCCACGCCGCCCCACAGCCACTGGTTGCCGATGAGGAACTCCTCCAGCACCCACCAGCTCAGGCGGTCGAGCGCGCCCATCGCCGCCAGGGCCAGCGAAGCCAGCAGGACCACCCGCAGCGCCCGTGTGAGCCAGTTGCGTAGCCGCGCCACGCTCAGCGCATAGGTCTCACGGGTGAACCACAACCAGCCCAGCACGATGGCCTGGCCCGATGCCAGCGACACCAGGGCCAGCAGGCCCGCCGTGGGCCAGTTCAGGCCGTAGCGCAGCGGGTCCACCGTGCCGCCGGGTTGCAGCAGCCGCCACAGCACCCAGGCCGACGCCGCCGCGGTCAGCATGAAGACGCCATCGCGTGCGCCGGGGCGCTGGCGCACGCTGTTGGGCACGGCGTCGCTGCGGCCACCGCCGTGGCCATCGCTCTCGCGCTCAGGCGCGTCGCGCGCGGCCCAGTAGCCGGCGATCAGCCCCGGCGAGGCGATGGCCCACAGGCCGACGGCCAGCGGCCACCAGGGGCTGTACCAGCGCTCCCAGCCCGCCGGGTCCACCCATTGCTGGCTGTGCTGCAGCAGATGCGGCGCCACCACCACCAGGCCGACCAGGCAACAGGCGAACATGAACTCGGTGTGGATCGCCAGCCAGGCGCGCAGGTAGGTGACGACGGCGATGCCCGTGTCGCGCGAGCCCGCGGGCGTGAGGTAGCGGCCGTTGCGGCGCAGCCACTCCAGCACCGAGGCGCCACTGTCGGAGAGCATCTTCTGCGCCTCGGCCAGGCCATAGGCCGCGACCAGCCGGCCGAACATGCCGCCGGTGTAGCCGCCGCCGGAAACGGTGGAGAGGTAGTCGAGGCGGCCGAGCAAGCCTTCGGCGGCCAACCTCGGCCGGGCGGGTGCGGCCGTGCGCGCATCGCCGTCCGTGTCATCGGCTGTGGACGCAGAAGAATCCGGCTCGGCCGGGGCGCGGTCCTGCGCCAGGCCGCGCAGCAGGCCAAGTGCGAAGGTGGCGCTGCGCACCCCGCCGCCCGACAGCGCCAGCCCGACGCGCGGCAGATTCAGCTCGGCCGTATCGGCATCACCCTTGAGCACCGCCACCCGGCGCGCATGGACGGCGGCCTGCTCCGACGCGGCCAGCGCCGCAAGGCTGTCGGCCAGGGCGAATTGCTCGGCGATCGCGTCGCCGGGCGGCGGGGGCCGAGGTGGCGCTGGCGCGGGAGTGGTCGACTCGAACGGCATGGCGGTTGAACTCCATGGGCACCGGGAGGCGCCATGCCTGCGCTTTTACACCGCCCGGCCGCCATCGGCAAACCGTTTGCTGCGGACGAGGCCCGACCAGCCCGCCCGCAGCGGGCCGGCTACGGCTGCGGCAGCCCCAGATAGGCCAGCACGCCCTGCCCCGCCACACGCCCGCTAGCCATGCTGGCCGTGAGCAGGTAGCCGCCGGTCGGGGCTTCCCAATCCACCATCTCGCCTGCACAGAACACGCCCGGCAGGTTTTGCAGCATGCCCTGGGCGGACATGGCGTCGAAACGCACGCCACCCGCCGTGCTGATGGCCTCGTCGATCGGTCGCGTGGCCACCAGGTGGATCGGCAGCGCCTTGATGGCCGCGGCGAGCGTGGCGGGATCGTTCATCGCTTCCTTGCCCAGGCGTTCGTGCAGCACGCCGAGCTTGATGCCGTCCAGCCCGAGCCGGCTCTTCAGGTGGCTCGACAGCGAGCGCGAGCCGCGCGGATGACGCACGTCGGCGAGCACGCGTTCGGCGCTTCTGTCGGGCAGCAGGTCCAGCCACAGCGTGGCTCGGCCGTTGGCCGCGATGGCATCGCGCAGCAGCGCGGAGGCGGCATAGACCAGGCTGCCCTCGAGGCCGCCGGCCGTGGCCACGAATTCACCCTGGCGATGGAAGGGCTCGCCGTGGATGCCGGTGACCGAGATGGCCACCGTCTTGAACGGCTGGCCGGCGAAGCGGCTGGCAAAGTGTTCGCTCCAGCCGCGCGCGGGCCGCGTACCGGCGCCCTCGGGGTCGCCGACGTCGAAGCCGCAATTGGCCGGCTGCAGCGGTGCCACATCGACACCGCGCGCGGCCAGCAGCGGCACCCAGGCGCCGTCCGAGCCGAGCCGCGCCCAACTCGCGCCGCCGAGCGCCAGCACCACGGCGTCGGCCTGCGCACGCAAGGGGCCCTTGGGGCTGTCGAAGACGAGCGCATCGCCATCCCAGCCGGTCCATTTGTGCCGCATGTGGAACACCACGCCGGCTTCGCGCAAGCGGTGCAGCCAGGCGCGCAGCAGCGGTGCGGACTTCATGTCGGTGGGAAACACCCGGCCCGAACTGCCAACGAAAGTGTCGACGCCCAGGGCCTTCGCCCATTCGCGCAGCCCGGCACCATCGAGTGCGGCGAGCCACGGCGCGACCTGCTGCTGGCGCGCGCCGAAACGTGTGGCGAACACGTCCGCCGGTTCGGAATGGGTCAGGTTCAGCCCGCCCTTGCCGGCCAGCAGGAACTTGCGGCCCACCGAAGGCATCGCGTCGAAGAGCTGCACCTGCACGCCGGCGGCCGACAAGGTCTCGGCCGCCATCAAGCCCGCCGGTCCGCCGCCGATGACCAGCGCGGTTTTGCCCGTGGGCTCAGTTCGATTCGTCATGCCGTCTTTCTCTATGGATGGGCGCCGATTTCACCACGCCTGGCGCGGCTCGGATTTCGGCCTGCATACCTACCTCCATCTTGTCTGGCTTTGACCCTGGACGTTTTGTCCCGATGGATCGAAGTTGCTTTTGACTAACATGCGTTGGAACGTGCAAGCACCACCATCTCGGCATGGCCGTCGCAGAGGTTCTCTCATCTCCCCCTGGAAATACTCAAATCATGGATTGGTTCCCCATCGTCTTCGTGATCTTCAAGCTGCTCGTGCTCGGCACGGGCATGTTCTTCGCGGTCAAGTGGCATTACGAGCAAGGAAAGAAGGAGAACGGGAAGGCGAAGCGCGCGGCGGTGCTGCGCGCGACAGCCAAGGCGGTCGCAGCCTTCGTGCTGGCGCTCCTGGGCCTGGCGCTCTTCACCTTCGTGCTGGTCAGGGTGTTTCATTTGGACTTGCCCTTCTCCTTCCCATGACGGCAAGGAACGATCGGATTCGCCCTACACCACCTCCACCACCGCCCCATTCACCGCCAAAAACGCCGCCCGCACCGGCGCGCCGTCCGTCAGCGCGAGCACGGCCGTCCTGTACCGGCGCAGTTGCTCCACCAGTTCGACCTGACGTTGCGGCTGCAGCGCGGACTTGTAGTCGAGCACCCACCATTCGCCGCTGTCACGCCGCTGCACCAGGCGATCCAGGCGCAGGCTCTGGCCCTGGTGGTTGAGCGCGACTTCGTTGCCCTGCCAGGCAATGAGTGCCGCGTCCCAGGCCCAGGCGCCTTCGCCCGCGCGGATGGCGGCGACCATGGCCGCTGCCTGCTCGGCCTGCCGGGCGTCGATGGCGAACTCGCGCATCACGGCGCTCAGGTGGTGGGGCGATACCTCTGGCACGCCGGGCCGCGCCCATTCGAGCAGCCGGTGCATGGCCTGGCCAATGGCCGAACTGGCGGCGTCTCCAGGGCTGCTTTCGGCCTTGGCGGGGATCGAGGCCACCGTCAGTGGTGGCTGCTGCAGCTGCTGTGACAAGGCGGGCAGGACCTGCAGCACGAAGTCAGACGCAGGCTCCGCCACGGCATCGACCTCGATGGCCTCTTCAGAGACGGGCACCGCGTCGGACAGCGGCGCCAGGCGCTGCCACCAGCTGCCCTCCACCGCATGGCGCGGCTGCACCGAGGAGATCGCGAGCATCTGGCGTGCACGCGTCATGGCCACATACATGGCGTTGAGTTCCTCGCGCTGGCGCGCGGCCTGCTCGGTGCGCACGGCCGCCACGGTGCAGGCCGGCGGCCGGGTTTCGCTGGCCAGGAACACCAGGCGTTCGGGCGCCGCCGCCTCGCCCGGCCATTCGACGAGCACGCCCATGGTCTCGGCCTTGCTCGCGGCGGCGTCGGTGTCGAGCAGCAACACCAGCCTGGCTTCCAGGCCCTTGGCACCGTGCACGGTGAGCAGCCGCACGGCATTGACATCGGCGCTCACCGGCGCCTTGACGCCGCCGGCCTTGAGCGCGCGCACCAGCCCATACGGCGTGGCATAACGCGCGCCGTCGAGCTGCAGCGCCGTGCCCAGCAAGGCGCGCAGGTTGGCCAGCACCATCCCGCGCAACGCGGGCGGGGCGGCCGCGGCGAACCGGGCCAGCACGTCGCCATCGGCGTAGATGGCGTCGAGCGCGTCGTGCGGCGGCAGGCTGTCGATCCAGCGCTTCCATCGCATCAAAACAGGCCCTGGCGCAATCAGGGACTGCGGTAGCTGCTCCTGAATTTGCAGCAAATCGAACCAGCTCAGGTGCCGGGCCGCGCGCTGCAGCAGGGCCAGCTCGACCAAGGCGTCGTCGGGCACGCCGAACAGCGGCGACTTGAGCGCGCGTGCCAGCGACAGGTCATGCGCGGGCGAGACCAGGGCATCGAGCAGCGCCACCACGTCCTGTACCTCGGGCGCTTCGGCCAGGTCGGCCTTCTCGGGCTGCTGCGTGGGAATCGACAGGCTGCGCAGTACGTCCTGCATCACGGCCAGGCGGTCGCGTTTGCGCGCCAGCACCATCACGTCCTTGGGCTGCAGGCCACCATCACTGTCGCCGTGGGCGATCTGCTGCGCGAGCCAGGCGGCGGCCTGCCGGCATTCGAGGCTGCGCAGCGTTTCCTCGGGCTCCTCGCGCGGCGTGGTCAGGCTGTCGCGCCATCCGCCCTCGGCGTCTTCGGGCAAGGCGGCTGTCGCAGCGGCCTCGCGCTCGATCGCCGGCAGCTGCAGCACCGCGCCTTGCATGGTGGATTCCGTGGTGTGGTGGCGAAAACCGTCGTAGGCACCGGCGGCCTGCGCTTCGCCCATGGCGGCGTTCACGGCGTCGATCACGGCCGGCGCGTTGCGGCGCGTGTGGTCGCAGCTCAGCAGGTCGCCATCGAGCCCCTCGCGCACGAAGGCCTGGGCCGCACGGAACACCTGCGGCTCGGCGCGGCGGAAGCGGTAGATGCTCTGCTTGGGGTCGCCGACGATGAACACGCTGGGTGCCGCACTGCCAGCGCCCACATAGCCGCTGAGCCAGGCATGCAGCGACTGCCATTGCAGCGGACTGGTGTCCTGGAACTCGTCGATCAGCAGGTGCTGCACCCGCGCATCCAGCCGCTCCTGCACCCAGCCGCTGAGCACCTCGTCGGACAACATGCGCGAGGCCGCGCGCTCCACGTCGTTCATGTCGATCCAGCCCTGGGCCCGCTTGAGCGCGGCGAATTCCGCCACCAACAGGCGCGTGAGCCGGGCCATACGCTGCTGGTGCGTCCACGCCGCCTGCTGCAGCTGCGCCTCGGCGACCCGCAGCACCAGTTCCTGCGCGGCGCGGATGTTCTCGATGCCGACGATCTTGTCGCCGAACTTGCGTGCGCCGCCGGTGGCGGTGAGCAAGGCCGCCATCACGCCGCCGATGTCGCCCGCCGTGAGGGCCATCACCAGTTCGTCGCCCTTGGCGGCAAAAGTCTTCGCACTGGCCTTGCCCAGGCAGGATGCGGCTTCCAGCAGCAAAACACGCCCGGCGCCACGCCAGCAGGCGTGTTCGGGCGCTTCGAGCCCCGCGAATTCGGGGAACTGCACATCGAACGGCAGCACCGAGGCATCGACCACGCCCTGCGCGTCGGCGAGCGCGAACTCCACGCGTTTCTGCAGCGCCGACGCCAGCGCCTTCTGCGCCTGGAAACGCCCGTGTTCGGCCACCAGCGCGTCGAAATCGGCCCGCGCATCCGGCTTGGCGACGAGCGCCGTGTAAAAACGCCGCCAGACCAGGCGCACGGCCTCGCTGTCGTCCTCCAGCAGTTCGTAGTTGGCGGGCAGGCCGAGTTCGTCGAGCACGGCCAGCGGTGCGGTGCGCAGCAGCGCGGCGAACCAGCTGTGGAAAGTGCGGATCTGCACCGGCCGGCCATGCGCGAGCAGCGCGGCATGCAGGCCCTGGAGCGCGGCCGCACGGGCCGGCGCGGCCTCGGGCGAGACGCCGCGCGCGACGAGTTCGGCCACCAAGTGGGCAGGCTCGGCCGCGGCGAATTCGACCAGCCACTCGTTGAGCCGCTGGCGCATTTCGCCGGCCGCCTTCTTGGTGAAGGTGATGGCCAGGATCTCGTGTGGCGCCGCCGCGGCGTCCCGGCCCTCGCGCGGCTCGACCAGCGCGCGCAGGATGCGCGAGACCAGCATCCAGGTCTTGCCCGCGCCGGCGCAGGCTTCCACCGCTACGCTGCGCCGCGGGTCGCAGGCGATGGCATAGAAGGCTTCCCGGCGGACCGGCCGGCCGTTGTGTTCGTAGGCGGGTGAGGACATGGGTGGCGTGGTCAGGTCAGCCAGGAATGGGCCTGGAGGTCGGCCTCGCATTGCGCGGCGTCGTGGAACTGGATCGCTCCCCAGCCGCGCGCGTGCGCCGTGGCGACGTTGTGCGCGCTGTCGTCGATGAACATGGTGCGTGCCGGCTCGAGACCGAACTGGCGCTCGGCCAGTTCGAAGATGCCGTGCTCGGGTTTGATCAGGCCCACGCGGCCCGAGAAGATGCCGTCTTCGAAATGGTGGAAGAAGGTACGTTCGGCGAAAAGGCGATCGGCGAAGTACTGCGGCATGTTCGACAGGTAGACCAGCCGATGCCCTTGGTCCTGGAGCCGCGGCAGCAGGGCCGCCGTGTCGGGCTTGGTGTGCAGGTGGTCGGGCACGGCGAGGATGAAGTCGAGCAGTTGCGGCACGGGAATGCCGGTGCCGGGCGACAGCAGCGCCGCCAGGGCTTCAGGCTCGACCGCGCCACGGTCGAATTCGGCCCAGGCCGATCCCGGCACGAAGCCCCCGAACAGCGCCGCGCAGATGCGCCGGGCCTCGGTTTCGTTGTGGGCATGGGCGGGCAACACGCGTTGCACGAGTTCGATGGGGTGCCAGTGCAACAGCACGGCGCCGAGATCGAAGACGACGGTGGAGGGTTTCATCGAGATTCTTCTTTGAGTGAGTTTCAAGACCAGAAGTCTTTACGGCAAAGGCCTCGCGCCGCGCAGAACTCGCAGGCCGCACCCTCGCCCAGCGCGGCCAGCACCGCGCCTTCGGCGATGCGTTCCATGTCGGTGATGATGCCGTGCACCAGCGCGTCGCGCGCGGCCACCACCGCGGTCTGCTCGAAGCTCTTGCTGCCGTCCTTTTCGCCCACGTTGAGGTAGGCGGCGCGCAGCGTGTCGTGTGGCAGCAAGGCGGCGTAGAACGCGAGCTGCGTGTCTTCGAGCGGCTGCTTGATGCGGCTTTGCGTGCGGGTCTGGTTCTCGGTCTTGTAGTCGATGACCATCACCGCGGCTTCGCCGTCTTCTCCGGCCGGCAACTGGTCCACGCGGTCGATGGTGCCGATCAGTGTGAGCGCACCGAGTGGCAACTCGCGTTGGCTTTCGGCCTCCTCGAAACGGCCGCCGGCCGCCTCGTGCTGCAGCAGCCAGGCCAGGTAGCCGTCGCGCACGCGCGGCCAGGCGGCGGCGAACGGCAGGAACTCTTCTTCGGACAGACGCATGTCGCGCGTGGTGGCCGCGGCCGCCGCGTCGATCAAGGCCAGGCGCGCCGCATGTTCGGGCTCGGGCGCCTGCTTCAGGCCTTCATGGAAGGTCTTGAGCACGGCGTGCAGCCAGTTGCCGAAGTCGCGCTTGTCGACCTCGCCTTCCAGCTCCTCGGGCTCCTTCAGCCCGAGCTGGCGCAGCGCGAAGAACCGGTAGGGGCAACGCCGCAGGTCTTCATAGGCACTCGCCGACAGGTGCGTGACCGGCAAGGCCTGGCCCACGGGCAGCGGGCGCAGCGTCGGCGTGGCCACGACGGTTCGGGCCATCCGTGGATCGACGGCCGCGACCGCATTCGCACCGGGCTGGATCGCCTGCACCAGCGGGCTCGGCAACAGGGTCTCGCCACTCGCATCGCTCTGCCGCCACAGCACATCGACCATGGGCATGCGCAGCGCGTCCTGCCAGGCGGCGAGCTGGCTCGCGGCGATGGCGTCGCGCGAAGGCAGGCCGAGCGCGGCGCGTTGCGCGGCGGTCCACGCGCCGGGCGGTTCGGGTGAAGCGGCCAGGCGGATCTCGTCGCAGCCGGGCAGGACCAGGGCCGCGAACGGCCGCGCAAGCAACTGGCTCAGCGGCGTGATCACTACCTGTTCGTGCAGCGGATAGTCGGGCACGAAACTCGCCGACTCGAGCGCGGTGTCGACCCAGGCGCCGAACTCGAAAGCCAACAGCCGCCGTGCGGCCTGTGGCAGGCCGGCGAGTTCGTGTTCGGCGCCAGGCACCAGGCGCAGCGCCGCCAGCAGTTTTTCGCCCGCGGCATCGGCTTCGAGCAGCGTCCACTGGCCGCTCTGTTGCAGCACGTCGCGCAATGCCGCCAGCCAGGCGGCGAGCGGCCGTGCGCGCTGCAGGCCGGCGCGCAGCGTGTTGGCCAGATTCACACATTCCGCAACGCGCTCGGCCAGAGCCTCGCGATCGAAGACGGCCGAGGCGCTCCAGCCGCTCCAGTCGGTGGCCGCGGCCTGGCGCAATTTCTTCTCCAGCACGCGCACCACGCTCGGGGCGAAGGCAGGCGCGTTCTTCAGCCAATTGAGCACGGCGTCGCTGCTGGCGTCCCAACGGCTCGCGCGCAGGGCCGACATCAAATGGCCGGCCGCGCGCGTGGTGGAAAGCTTCCAGCCGGTCTCGTCGCGGATGGCCACGTGGTGCGCGGCCAGCATGGCGCGCACACGGCGCGTGAGCAGCCGGTCAATGGCGGCCAGGCCCACGGGGATGCGGCCGGCCTCGACATGGCGCAGCACGCAGGCCGCGGCGCGCTGGGCTTCGTCCTCGGCGTCCAGGGCCGCGTGGATGGCGGCATGGATCGCGGGCGGCAAGTCATCGGCTGTTTCGAGTTCGGGCTGCCAAGGCAGCACGGCCGCCTTGTCGCCCCACGATGCCGCCAGTGCCGTGACCAGTCCGTCGGCTTGAAAGCCCTGCAGCACGACCACGCATTCGAGTGAAGCGGCCAGGCCAGGCGACCACAACACGTCGGTGGTGTAGGCGGAGATGGCGGCCCATTCGAGGGCGATGCGGGCCACCGCGGCCTCCCAGGCCAGCACCGGCGAATCCATGCCGGTGGCCAGTGCCGCACGCGCCGAGACCGCCCAGGCCGCGCGGTCCGCGGGCGCGACGGCCGCGGCCAGCGGCGCGAGCTGGTGCGCGGCTTCGACCAGGCGGCCGGCGAGCGCGTCGCGCTGCGCGCCCAGGCCCGCGGCATCGAGCAGCGCCGGGGCTTGCAGGCCGTCGAGCGCGGCGTCGCCGCGCAGGTCGATGGCGCCGAGCGCCGTGCCGCCCAGGCCGCGCGCCCAGTTCTGCGTCGTCTCGAAGCGCGGAGCGAAACCGTCGGGATGGACTTCGGCCCACAGCCTTTGCGCCAGCGGCATGAGCTGCGCATACGGCAGCAGGACCACGCTGCGGGCGGCATGCGCGCCGCGCGCGTCGATCTCTGCGGCGATGCGCGCCAGCCAGCCGGTGGCGGGTTCGCGCCAGAGCCGGTCGACGGGATGGGAGGCTGAGAGGGGCATCAGGGCTTGAAATGAAGGGTGGACGAAGCGGTGCGATGGCCCGGCGGCGATGGCTTTTCACTATGCCGGCGATAGGGTAATGCGTGGCGACGGCCGGTCTTGCTTTCTGTCACAATGCCGCAACTTTAGTCGTACCGGCACTCATCAAGGAATCCCCATGGCCAACGAACTCATCAAACATATTTCCGATGCAACCTTCGACGCGGACGTCCTGAAGTCCAGCACCCCCGTCCTGGTGGACTACTGGGCCGAATGGTGCGGTCCTTGCAAGATGATCGCGCCAATTCTCGACGAAGTCGCCACCGGTTACGAAGGCAAGCTGCAGATCACCAAGATGAACGTGGACGAGAACCGCGACATCCCCGCCAAGTTCGGCATCCGCGGCATTCCGACGCTGATGATCTTCAAGGACGGCGAACTCGCCGCCACCAAGGTCGGCGCCATGAGCAAGGCGCAACTCACCGCTTTCATCGACCAGCAACTGGCCTGATGCATCCCCTTACCGAAGCCGCCAGCAGCGCGGCTTCGGCGCTCACTTTTTTCCTGTCATAATTCGCTCAGTTCACCAGGTTGCCAGTCAGGGCGACCTGGTTCGATAACCCGGTTGATACCGACGAGCGGGGCCCCTCAAGCCCCCTCGAAGCCACCTCCCCCTTCCCCTCAAAGAACTCCAAGCCGGAGTCAATCCATGCACTTAAACGAACTCAAGGCACTGCACGTGTCTGAAGTCTTGAAGCAAGCCGAAGAACTTGAAATCGAGAACACCGGCCGCATGCGCAAGCAGGAGCTGATGTTCGCCATCATCAAGAAGCGCGCGCGCACCGGCGAGCAGATCATTGCCGACGGCGTGCTGGAAATCCTGCCCGACGGGTTCGGCTTCCTGCGCAGCCCCGACACCAGCTACACCGCCAGCACCGACGACATCTACATCAGCCCGAGCCAGGTGCGCCGCTTCAACCTGCACACCGGCGACATGATCGAAGGCGAAGTGCGCACGCCCAAGGACGGCGAGCGTTATTTCGCGCTGAACAAGCTCGACCGCGTGAACGGCGGCGGCCCCGAGGAAAACAAGCACAAGGTGATGTTCGAGAACTTGACGCCGCTGTTCCCCAAGGAACAGATGAAGCTCGAGCGCGACATCAAGGGCGACGAGAACATCACCGGCCGCATCATCGACATCGTGGCGCCGATCGGCAAGGGCCAGCGCGCCCTGCTCGTCGCCCCGCCCAAGAGCGGCAAGACGGTCATGATGCAGCACATCGCCCACGCCATCGCCGCCAACTACCCCGACAGCTACATGATGGTGCTGCTGGTCGACGAGCGGCCCGAGGAAGTGACGGAAATGCAGCGCTCGGTGAAGGGCGAAGTCATCGCCTCCACCTTCGACGAGCCCGCCGCGCGCCACGTGCACGTGGCCGAAATGGTGATCGAGCGCGCCAAGCGCCTGGTCGAACTGAAGAAGGACGTGGTTATCCTGCTGGACTCGATCACGCGCCTGGCCCGCGCCTACAACAACGTCGTGCCGTCCTCCGGCAAGGTGCTGACCGGTGGTGTCGACTCCAACGCGCTGCAACGGCCCAAGCGCTTCCTCGGCGCCGCGCGCAACGTGGAGGAAGGCGGCTCGCTGACCATCATCGCCACCGCGCTGATCGACACCGGCAGCCGCATGGACGAAGTGATCTTCGAAGAATTCAAGGGCACGGGCAACTGCGAAATCCACCTGGATCGCCGCCTGTACGAAAAACGCGTCTTCCCGTCGCTGCAGCTCAACCGCAGCGGCACCCGCCGCGAGGAACTGCTGCTGGCCCCCGAGATCCTGCAGAAGAGCCGCATCCTGCGCCAGTTCATGTACAACATGGACGAAATCGAGTCGATGGAGCTGATGCTCAAGAACATGAAGGCCACGAAGAACAACGTGGAATTCTTCGACATGATGCGCCGGGGCGGTTGATCCAGCCCATCGGTATATAATCAAAGGCTTTTTGCGGAAAGTAGGTCAGATTGGCTGGCCCGGCTACCGCAGCTGAAACTCAAGGAAGAATCATGAAAGAAGGCATTCACCCGAACTACCGCGAAGTTTGCTTCATGGACTTGTCCAACAACTTCAAGTTCGTGACGCGTTCGTGCGTCAACGCCAAGGAAACCATCAAGATGGAAGACGGCCGCGAGCTGCCGCTGTACAAGCTTGACACCTCCAGCGAATCGCATCCGTTCTACACGGGCACGCAAAAATCCGTGGACAACATGGGTGGCCGCGTCGAGCGTTTCCGCAACCGTTTCGGCAAGACCACCGCTGCAGCCCCCAAAGCCGCAGAATAAGTCTTCCGCTTCGCCACGAAAGGCAGCTCGGGTTACCGTGCTGCCTTTTTTGCTTTCCGCGACCTCGTGTGCATCTATCATCGAACCCCCGTTGCCCCTGACCCGTGAATAAACCCACCCCTGCCATCGTCACGCAGGCCGGCGTGCGCCGCCTGCCGCGGCTGGCGCTCTGGCTTTTCTGTGCGGCCTATGTGCTGCCGGGCTTCATCGGCCGCGCGCCGTGGAAGACAGCCGACATGACGGCCTTCGGCTACATGGCCGAGCTGGCGGCGGGCACGGCCGGCTGGCTGCATCCTCGCCTGCTGAACCTGGCGCCGGACATCGACGCCCTGCTGCCCTATTGGATCGGCGCGGTGGTCATGAAGATCACGCCCGGGTTCGTGGCCCCGGATTTCGCCGTGCGCTTCGTCTTCAGCCTGCTGCTGGCGTTGACCTTGGTGGCCACCTGGTACGCGGTGTATTTCCTGGCCCGCAGCCCGCGCGCGCAGCCCGTGGCCTTCGCCTTCGGCGGCGAGGCCCAGCCTGCCGACTACGCCCGCGCCATGGCCGACGGCGGCCTGCTGGCGTTGATGGCCTGCCTGGGCATGGCCCAGCTGTCGCATGAAACGACGCCGGCGCTGGCACAACTTTGTTTCACCGCGGTGAGTTTCTACGCGCTGGCTGCAATGCCCTACCGCACGCGCGGACCGGCGCTCGGCCTGGCGATCGGCCTGCCCGCCCTCGCGCTGTCGGGCGCACCCACGATGGCCGTGCTGCTCGGCCTGGGCGGCGCGCTCGTATGTTTCCTCGACCGCCACGAGGAACACGGCCTGACCGGCGGCGAAACCGCGCAGCACACGCCCGCGCGCAGCCTGGCCTGGACCGGCTTCGTGCTGGCCTGCACCCTGCTCGCGGCCGGCCTGGCCGAGCACCTGGACCTGTGGCGCTGGCGCATCGAACTGCCGCAAGCCACCTGGCACGACTGGCGCAGCCTGACGCGGCTCCTGCTGTGGTTCACCTGGCCGGTCTGGCCCCTGGCCCTGTGGACGCTGTGGCGCTGGCGCCGCCAGTTGACCAGCGGCAACTTCGGACGGCATCTGGCCTTGGCCCTGTGGTTCGTCGCCGTGGCGCTCGGCACCACGCTCACCACCCACTCGGCCGACCGTTCGCTGCTGCTGGCGCTGCCCGCGCTGGCCACGCTCGCGGCGTTCGCGTTGCCCACGCTGAGCCGCACCGTGGCCGCGCTCATCGACTGGTTCACGCTGCTGTTCTTCACCGCCTGCGCGATCGGCATCTGGGTCATCTGGATCGCCACGCAAACCGGTGTGCCGCGCCAGCCCGCCGCCAACGTGGCCCGGCTCGCACCCGGCTACGAGCCGGTGTTCTCGTGGATCGCTCTGGCGCTGGCACTGGTGGCCACGCTGACCTGGGCCTGGCTCGTCAAATGGCGCGCGGGCCGGCATCGCGCGGCGATCTGGAAAAGCCTGGTGCTGCCGGCCGGCGGCGTGGCGCTGTGCTGGCTCCTGATGATGACGCTGTGGCTGCCGCTGCTCGAATGGGGCCGTAGCTACGTGCCGCTGGTGCGCAGCGTGCAGAGCGCCATGGAAGCCGACCGTCAGCCGGGCTCGCCGGGCTGTGTCGAAGTCTACGGGCTCAACCGCGGCCAGATCGCGGCCTTCAAGTACCACGGCAACATGCAGCTGCAATGGGCCAGGCGCGAGGCCAGCTGCCCGTGGCTCATCGTCGACGCCGACGACCAGCACACGCTGCCGCAGGATGTGGACATGAACGCCTGGTCGCTGCGCCTGAGCCTGCGCCGCCGCGCCGAAACCAACGACGACGTGCTGCTCTACAGGCGCATCCAGCCTTGACCGGCGCCAGCCAGCCGTCCGAACGCGGCTACATCGCCCGCCACGCCGGCACGGTGCTGGTCGGCCAGCTCGCCGTCATGGCCTTCGGCGTGACCGATACGGTGGTCGCCGGCCGCTACGCCGAAGATGCGCTGGCCGCGCTGTCGGTCGGCTCCGCGGTGTTCGTCAGCATCTTCGTGGCCCTGATGGGCGTGCTGCAGGCCCTGCTGCCGATCTGGGCCGAGCTGTTCGGCGCCGGCCGGCCGCGCGACGTGGGCCGTTCCGTGCGCCAGTCGATGTACCTCTGCGGCCTGCTGATGCTGCTCGGCATCACCGCACTGCTGCTGCCCGCGCCGCTGCTGCGCTGGGCCGAGGTGCCGCCGGCGCTGCAGGCCGAGGTCACGCGTTACCTCGCGGTGCTGGCCATGGCCCTGCCGCCGGCCCTGCTGTTCCGCGTCTACAGCACGCTCAACCAGAGCCTGGGCAAGCCGTTGCTCGTGACCTGGGTGCAGATGGGCTCGCTCGCGCTCAAGATCCCGCTGTCGGTATGGTTCACCTTCGGCGGCCTCGGGCTGGAGGCGCAGGGTGCCGTGGGCTGCGCCTGGGCCACGCTGGTGGTCAACTACGCCATGCTCGCCGTGGCGCTCGGGACCCTGCGGACGCGGCCCTTCTACGAACCCTATGGGCTGTGGCGCCGCATGGAACGGCCCGACGCGCGGCAGATCGCGGCCTTCCTGCGGCTCGGCCTGCCGGGCGGGCTGGCGATCATGGTCGAAGTCACGTCGTTCACGCTGATGGCACTGTTCATCGCCCGGCTGGGCAGCGTGGCCTCCGCGGCGCACCAGATCGCAGCCAACCTCGCGGCGGTGCTGTACATGTCGCCGCTGTCCTTCGGCATCGCCACCAGCGCCCGGGCCAGCTATTGGCTGGGCGCGGGTGATGCACGGCGGGCGCGCGCGGCGATCCGCGCAGGCTTCGGCATGGCGCTGGCCACGGCGGTGCTGCTCGCGGCGCTGTTGTGGTTCGGGCGCGGCTGGCTCGCCGCGGCCTACGCGAGCAGTCCCGCCGTCATCGCCATGGCCACCGGCCTGCTGGCCTGGGTGGCGCTCTACCACCTGGCCGACGCCGTGCAGGCGGTGTGCGTGGCGGTGCTGCGTTCCTACCGCGTGACCGTACTGCCGCTGCTGGTCTACGGCGCCCTGCTGTGGGGCCTCGGCCTTTCGGGCGGCGTGCATCTGGCGTATGACGGCCTGGGTCCCTGGCCGGCGCTGCGCCACCCGACGGCATTCTGGGCCTCCAGCGCGGCCGCCCTGGCGGTCACCGCGCTGGTGTTCGTGGCCATCCTCTGGCAGACGATGCGGCGCAGCCGCACACCGCGCCGACCCTGAAATCAGGCCGCGTGGCGCGCGCCGCTGGCGGCGGCCGTGCCGTCGCGCAACCGGCTGGCGGGGAAGACGATCGCGAAACGCGAGCCCTGTCCGGGTTTGCTTTCGATGCGCAATTCGGCGCCGTGGCGCTGCGCCACGTGTTTGACGATGGCCAGGCCCAGCCCCGTGCCGCCGGTCTCGCGCGAGCGGCTGGTGTCCACGCGGTAGAAGCGCTCGGTCAAGCGCGGAATGTGTTCGGCCGCGATGCCTGGACCGGTGTCCTTGACGGAGAATTCGGCGCGGCCGTCGGCCAGGGTCTGCCAGCTCACGTCGATCTGGCCGCCGGCCGGGGTGTAGCGGATCGCATTGCTGACCAGGTTCGACATCGCGCTCAGCAACTCGCTGGAGATGCCGGCGATCTCGGCTTCGGGCATCGGGCCGAAATGCAGCCGGTGCGGCCGCGCATGGCCCGCGGTGAGCAACGCCGACAGGGCCTCGGCCTCGTGCGCACACTCGCCCACGAGCTTCTTCAGCGGAATCCAAACGCTCGCGCCCGGCAGCGGGCTGCCTTCGATGCGCGACAGTGTCAGCAGGTCCTGCACCAGCGACTGCATGCGTTCGGCCTGCTGGGCCATGTGGTCGAGGTAGCGGGCGCGCTCCGGCTCGTCCAGCGGCAGGGTCTGCAGGGTTTCGACGAAGCCCGACAGCACCGTCAGCGGCGTGCGGATCTCGTGCGATACGTTGGCCACGAAATCGCGGCGCATGGCTTCGGCCTGCTCCAGCGCCGTCACGTCGCTCGACAGCAGCAAACGCCGGCCTTCGCCATACGGGTACAGGTGCACGGCCAGCCGCACCGGCCGCGACAGGGTGCTGTTGCGGCCGGGCATCTGGATGCCGCGCAGGCCATCCGGCTGGGCGAAGCCGGCGGCGAAGGCGGGCTCGCGCACCAGGTTGCCGATCAGTTGCTGGACGTCACGCTGCGGATCGAAGCCGAAATGCTCGGCCGCCATCTGGTTGCACCATTCGATGCGGCCTTCGCGGTCGAGCAGCACCACGCCGTTCGGAGAAGCCTGGATGCCGGCCAGAAACTCCTGCAGCCGGTGTTCGCTGTCGCGCGTCTTCTGCTCCGACTGGCGCAGCAGCCGGCGCATGCGGTCGCAGGCTTCGCCCCAGAGGCCGCGCATCTGCGGCGCTTCGGCGCTGCTGCCCTTGCGCAGCCAGCGGATCACCCGCGCGCCGCGCAACAGGTCGATGCCCAGCCACAGCAGACCTGCGACCAACAAACAGGCCAGCGCGCCGCGCTCGGCCGCGAGATGCCAGCCCAGCGCGGCACCGGCCAGCTGGAAACTCAGGAAAAAGAAGATGCGGAACCACATGGGCGGCAATGGCAAAACAGCCGCTGGCGCAAGCCAACGGCATGGAAATGGAAACCCAGCTTACCAGTCAGGCCGCGGCCGAGGATGGCGACAACGATGCCGGTGCGGCCGCCGCTGGCGCCGCAACCTGCGGCTGCGCCGTGATGCGATAGCCTGCGCCGCGCACGGTCTCGATCATGGTGCCGCCCGCGCCCAGCGCCTCGCGCAGCCGCTTCACGTGCACGTCCACCGTGCGTTCCTCGATGAACACGTGGTCGCCCCAGACGCGGTCGAGCAGCTGCGAACGGCTGTGCACGCGCTCGGCGTGCTGCATCAGGTAGTGCAGCAGCTTGAACTCGGTGGGGCCCATCTTCAGCAATTGTTCCTGGAAGGTCACGCGGTAGGTGGACGCATCGAGCACCAGTGCACCGATGGCCACCGTGCCGCCGGCCTGCTCGGGCGCGCGCCGGCGCAGCACCGCCCGGATGCGGGCCAGCATCTCCTTGGTGGAAAAAGGCTTGGTGATGTAGTCGTCGGCGCCGGCATCCAGCCCGGCCACGCGGTCGTGTTCGTCGCCGCGCGCGGTCAGCATGATGATCGGCACGGCCTTGGTGCGCGCGTCCGCCCGCCACTTGCGCGCCAGGGACAGGCCGCTTTCGCCGGGCAGCATCCAGTCGAGCAGGATGACGTCGGGCAGCACGGCGTCGAGTTCGCATTGCGCCGTCACGCTGTCCATCGCCCAGGTGGGCTGGAAGCCGCTGTGGCGCAGGTTGACCGCGATGAGCTCGGCAATGGCCGGCTCGTCCTCGACGATCAGGACTCGGGGCATCTTCATTGGACCGCGGACTCCACTTCGGCCATCGTTGTGTGGCGCACGTCCGCACCCTTGACGATGTAGATGATGCATTCGGCCACGTTCTTCGCATGGTCGCCGATGCGCTCGATGGCCTTGGCGATGAACAGCAGATCGAGGCTGCTGGAGATGGTGCGCGGGTCTTCCATCATGTAGGTGATGAGCTTGCGCACGAAGCCGTCGAATTCCTGGTCGATCAGGTCGTCTTCCTTGAGGATGTTGACGGCCGCGGCCGTGTCCAGCCGGGCAAAGGCGTCGAGCGCCTTGCGCAGCAGGCCGGAAGCCAGGTCCGCCGCCACGCGCAGGTCCAGCGTGGGCAGCGAGCGCGCCGAGCCGCTGTTGATGATGGAGATGGCCATGCGTGCGATCTTGTTGGCCTCGTCGCCCACGCGCTCCAGGTTGGCGGTGGTCTTGGAGATGGCGATCAACAGGCGCAGGTCGCGCGCGGTCGGCTGGCGTCGCGCGATGATGCTGGAGAGCTCGCGGTCGATGTCGATCTCCATCGCGTTCACGCGGGTCTCGACTTCGACCACCTGCTGCGCGACCTCGATGCTGAACTGCGACAGCGCATAGATCGCCTGGCGAATCTGCGACTCGACGAGGCCGCCGAGCTCCATCACGCGGGTGGAGACGGCGTTGAGTTCGCTGTCGAACTGGGTGGAGAGATGTTTGTCTGCCATGGTGTCTCCTTGAATCAACCGAACCGGCCGGTGATGTAGTCTTCCGTTTCCTTGCGCTTGGGCTTGAAGAACAGCTCTTCCGTCGCGCCGAACTCCATCAGGTCGCCCAGGTACATGTAGGCGGTGTAGTCGCTGCAGCGCGCGGCCTGCTGCATGTTGTGGGTCACGATCACCACCGTGTAGTCCGTCTTGAGCTCGGTGATCAACTCCTCGATCTTCGAAGTGGAGATCGGATCCAGCGCCGAGCAAGGCTCGTCGAGCAGCAGCACCTCGGGCTTGATGGCGATGCCACGCGCGATGCACAGGCGTTGCTGCTGGCCGCCGGACAGGCCCGAGCCGCTCTGGTTCAGCTTGTCCTTGACCTCGTTCCACAATGCCGCCTTGCGCAAGGCCCACTCTACGCGTTCTTCCATGTCGGTGGCGTTCAGATTCTCGAACAGCTTCACGCCGAAGGTGATGTTGTCGTAGATCGACATCGGGAACGGCGTGGGTTTCTGGAACACCATGCCGACCTTGGCGCGGATCAGCGCCACGTCCTTCTTGCTGGTGAGCAGGTTCTCGCCGTCGAGCATGATCTGCCCTTCGGCGCGCTGTTCGGGATACAGCTCGAACATGCGGTTGAAGGTGCGCAGCAGCGTGGACTTGCCGCAGCCCGAAGGGCCGATGAACGCGGTGACCTTTTTCTCGGGGATTTCCAGATTGATGCCCTTGAGGGCATGGAACTTGCCGTAGTAGAAGTTCAGGTCTTTCACCGAGATCTTGGGCGTTTCCTGGGCGATGGAGCGCGCCGAGGTGGGCGCGGTACGTGACAGTGTGGCTTCCATGTGCAATTCTCGATTTAGTGTTTTTCGCGGGTCAAAACCCGGGCGAGGATGTTGAGCCCAAGGACAGCCACGGTGATCAGGAACACGCCGGCCCAGGCCAGCTTCTGCCAGTTCTCATACGGGCTCATGGCGAACTTGAAGATCGTCACCGGCAGGCTGGCCATCGGCTCGGTCAGGCTCGAGGTCCAGAACTGGTTGTTGAGTGCGGTGAACAGCAGCGGTGCGGTCTCGCCGGCGATGCGCGCCACGGCCAGCAGGACGCCGGTCACCACCCCGGAGCGGGCGGCCTTGAGCGTGATGCGCATGATCACCTTCCACTTCGGGGTGCCGAGCGCATAGGCGGCTTCGCGCAGGCCGGCGGGCACCAGTTGCAGCATGTTCTCGGTGGTGCGGATCACCACCGGAATCACGATCAACGCCAGTGCCAGCGCACCGGCCAGGCCCGAAAAGCTCTTGAAGCGCGAAACCACCACGGCGTAGACGAACAGGCCGATGACGATGCTCGGTGCCGACAGCAGGATGTCGTTGACGAAACGCGTCACCGAGGCCAGCCAGCCCTTGGTGTCGTACTCGGCCAGGTAGATGCCGGCCATGATGCCGATCGGCGTGCCGACGAAGGTCGCCAGCAGCACCATCAGGAAGGAGCCGTACAGGGCGTTGGCGATGCCGCCGTCCTCGTTCGGCGGCGGTGTCATCTCGGTGAAGGTGGACAGCGCCAGGCCGCCCACGCCGAGGCGGATCGTCTCCCACAGGATCCAGATCAGCCAGAACACGCCGAAGGCCATGGCCGCCAGCGACAGCACGAGCGCGACCTGGTTCACGCGCTTGCGCGACGCGTACTTGGCGTTGCGCGTCTGCTCGAGCGCTGCGTTCTGCAGCAACATCTCGCTCGTGGTCATTCGGAAACCTCCGTGCTGCGCACTGCGGTGCGAGCTAGCTCGAAGCGGTTCATCGCGACGCTCATGACTTGGACCCCTCATTTTTCTTCAGGCGGATCAGCAGCAGCTTGGACAGCGACAGCACCACGAAGGTGATGAAGAACAGCACCAGGCCCAGGTACATCAGCGCCGCCTGGTGCAGCCCCGCGCCGGCTTCGGCGAATTCGTTGGCCAGGGCCGAGGTGATGCTGTTGGCGGCCTGGAACAGGCTCAGCGAATCGAGCTGGTTCATGTTGCCGATCACGAAGGTGACGGCCATGGTCTCGCCCAGCGCACGGCCCAGGCCGAGCATGATGCCGCCGATGACGCCGGCCTTGGTGTAGGGCAGCACCACACGCGACATGACTTCCCAGGTGGTGGAGCCCAGGCCGTAGGCCGACTCCTTGAGCAGCGGCGGCGTGACCTCGAACACGTCGCGCATCACCGAAGCGATGAACGGAATGATCATGATCGCCAGGATGATGCCGGCCGACAGGATGCCGATGCCCACCGGCGGGCCGGACACCAGCGCACCGAGAAAGGGCACGCCGCTGAACAGGCTTTGCAGCGGCTGCTGCACGTAGGTCGACAGGATCGGGCCGAACACCAGCAGGCCCCACATGCCGTAGACGATGGACGGCACCGCCGCCAGCAGTTCGATGGCGGTGCCCAGCGGGCGCTTGAGCCAGGCCGGCGAGAGCTCGGTGAGGAACAGCGCAATGCCGAAGCTCACCGGCACGGCGATCACCAGGGCGATGATCGAGGTGGTCAGCGTGCCGTAGATCATGACCAGGCCGCCGTACTCTTCCTTGACCGGGTCCCAGGTGGTGCTGGTCAGGAAGCTCAGGCCGTACTTGGCGATGGCCGGCCAGGCGCCGACGATGAGGGACAGCAGGATGCCGACGAGCAGCGCCAGGGTCAGCAGCGCCGCCCCTTTCGCGGCCAGGCCAAACAGCCGGTCGGCCATGGGCCCGATGCGCACCGGCGTCTGCGAAGGTGGTTTGGTCATAGAGCGATCGCTCCCCTGCCCTGCGGATGTGCCGGGCATTCCCATGGGAGCTCCGTTGACCGGTAGTGTAGAAGACACTTGTGCGGCTCTTCGGTGATGGCGTGGCTGGACGGCTTACTTGAAGGCCACGGCCTTGCCGGAGGCGTCCTTGATGTCGCCCCAGGCCTTCTCGACGATGGTCTTGACGGCGGCCGGCATCGGCACGTAGTCGAGGTCGTCGGCCGTCTTGTCACCTTCCTTGTAGGCCCATTCGAAGAACTTCAGGGAAGCCGCGGCCTTTTCGGGTTTGTCCTGCACCTTGTGCATCAGGATGAAGGTGGCCGTGGTGATGGGCCAGGCGTCCTTGCCAGGCTTGTTGTTCAGGATCTGGTAGAAGCTCTTGGCCCAGTCGGCGCCGGCTGCGGCCGCCTTGAAGGCAGTGTCGTCGGGCGACACGAAGGCGCCGGACGCGTTCAGCAGCTGGGCATACGTCATCTTGTTCTGCTTGACGTAGGCGTATTCGACATAGCCGATGGAGTTCGGCAGGCGGCCCACGAAAGCGGCCACGCCTTCATTGCCCTTGCCACCGGCGCCGGTGGGCCAGTTCACGGCCGTGCCTTCGCCGACCTTGCTCTTCCACTCGGGGTTGACCTGGCTCAGGTAGTTCGTGAAGGCGAAGCTGGTGCCGGAGCCATCGGCGCGGCGCACGGGGGCGATGGCCGCGTCGGGCAGCGCCAGGGAGCCGTTCAGCGCTTTGATCGCCGGGTCGTTCCACTTGGTGATCTTGCCCAGGTAGATGTCGCCGAGGACCGGGCCGCTGAGCTTGAGTTCACCGGGCTTGATGCCCTGGATGTTGACCACGGGCACCACGCCGCCGATCACGGTGGGGAACTGCATCAGGCCCTTGGCCTTGAGCTCGTCGTCGGTCAGCGGCGCATCGGAGGCGCCGAAGTCCACGGTCTTGGCCTCGATCTGCTTCAGGCCGGCACCGGAGCCGACGGATTGGTAGTTGATCTTGGTGCCGGTCGCCTTGTTGTAGTCCGAAGCCCACTTGGAATACAGCGGCGCGGGGAAGCTGGCGCCGGCGCCGGTCACGTCCTGGGCAAAGGCGACGCCTGCGAAGGACAGCGCGGCCAGGCCGGTCATGGCGAATTTGAAACTTGTTTTCATCAGGAAACCCTTGAAGTGAGTTGAAAAGTGACTGTTGGACGGAGTTTTCGGCGCAGCACCCACCGCTGCAATGAGGAGAATTTAAGAAGCTTGTGTGACAACACCGTGACAAAACACGTGTCCCCGGCGCCCGGACACCGCCCCGGCGCTTCGCCGGATCGTCAAGTGGCCGTCATGCCACAGTCACAAAACCGGCCTAGACTGGCCAACTGGACAGGCCTTGTGGTCGAACAGCCCTCCAGCGCTTTCAACAGGCGCGTTCCCAGCTATAAATTCCATAGCACCCGCCATTGTTGGCGTGTTACGTTGTCCAACACTCGGGCAGGCCGCCCGCGCCAGTGCGCCCTGAGCCGGGTGCTATGCTGCGCACGAAATTCAGCCATACGATGCAAAACGGTACCCTCCTCGCCGCCCTCGACCTGGGCTCCAACAGTTTTCGGCTGGAGATCGGCCGCCTCGACCACGGTCACATCCAGCGCACCGAATACCTCAAGGAGACCGTTCGCCAGGGCAATGGCCTCGACGAAGCGCGCAACCTCACGCCGGAAGCCATGCAGCGCGGCTGGGACTGCCTGGCGCGTTTCGGCGAGCGGCTGGCCGGCTTCGAGCGCCGTCAGGTGCGCGCCGTGGCGACGCAGACCCTGCGCGAAGCGCGCAACCGCGACGAGTTCCTGAGCAGGGCCAACACCGTGCTGGGTTTCCCGATCGACGTGATCCCCGGGCGCGAGGAAGCCCGGCTGATCTACCAGGGCGTGGCCCGGCTGCTGCCGCAGTCCGACGAACGCCGGCTGGTGCTCGACATCGGCGGGCGTTCCACCGAGATGATCCTGGGCGAAGGCTTCGAGGCCCGCACCATGGAATCCTTCCGGGTCGGCAGCGTGGCCTGGTCGATGAAGTATTTCCCCAACGGCCAATTCACGCAGGACGCCTTCCGCATCGCGGAGATCGCCGCCAAGGCCGTGCTCGACGAAGCCGTGAACGCCTACCGCCGTGAAACCTGGGACGTGGCCTACGGCGCGTCCGGCACGGTCGGCGCGGTCGCCGACATCCTGGGCGCGGCCGGCTGGACACCGGGACTGATCGACCGGCGCGGGCTCGACTGGCTCTCCGAACAGCTGCTCAAGGCCCAGACCGTGGACCGGCTGCGTTTCGAAGGCATGAAGGACGACCGCAAGCTGGTGATCGGCGGCGGCATCAGCGTGCTGCGCGCGGTGTTCGACCTGCTCGGCATCGACCGCATGCATGCCGCCAACGGCGCCCTGCGGCACGGCGTGCTGTACGACCTCGTGGACCGCCAGCAGGACCGCACCGATCTTCGCAGCGCCTCGGTCGAACGGCTGGCCATCAACTTCGGCGCCGACGCCGAACAGGTGCGCCGCGTCGGCGACCTGGCCAGCCGGCTGTTCGCGCAGATGCAGAAATTCGCCGGCGTACCACCCGAGGAGATCGCCCGCGCACAGCGCAAGCTGCACTGGGCGGCCCAGCTGCATGAGATCGGCTGTCACATCTCGCACAGCGATTACCACAAGCACGGCGCCTACATCATCGACCATGCGGACGCACCGGGCTTCGCCCTGTCGGAGCTGCACCGGCTGAGCCAGCTCGTGCTGGGCCACCGCGGCAAGCTCAGGAAGCTCGAGGTCGATCTCGGCGACGCGGATTTCATCCAGCAGCTGCTGGCGCTGCGGCTGGCGGTGATCCTGTGCCATGCGCGCCGCGACCCCGACGTGCAGGGCGTGCAGCTGACCCGCAGCGCGGCCCATCCCGCCAACTTCCTGCTGCAGTGCCGCAACGGATGGGCCGATGCCTATCCCCAGTCGGCCCATCTGCTGCGCGAAGAAGTGCTGGCCTGGCAGAAGACGCCTTGGTCCCTGGTACTCAACGGCTGCTGACTTCTACGAAGCGCCGAGCAATCTGCGCGCGAATTGCGCGGATGCAGACCTCCTGTCACCTCTTTCGTTCGAAAACGGGCCAAGCCGGCACGACCAAGGGTTCAAGCCTGGAACTGCCTTGCATTCAGACCACCTTGCGGCGCGCAAGCATTGAAGTTTCGTGAATAATGGTCGAAGATTGAAACAAGGCGCAAAGTTCTTGCAGACCAGCATTCCAAGAGGTTTCCCATGACAGAACCCACAAGAGCCCACCTCGGCGACGGTTACAAGACCTATTTCTCCATCGCCCCAGCGCTCGAGCCGGAACGCATCGACGATGTCTTTTTCATCCGACACGACGTGTATGCGCGTGAACTCGGCTTCGAGCCGGTGCGCGACAACCAGCGGGAAACCGACCAATACGATGCGCGCTCGGTGCATTGCCTGGTGCGCACCGCGCAAGAGCCCAGCCGCCTGGTGGGTTGTGCGCGCGTGGTGTTGACCGACAACGCCGATCCTGATGCGCCGCTGCCGTTCGAGCTCACCTGCCGCAACACGCTGGACCGCAGCATCATCGATCCGGCCAAGCTGCCGCGCCACCGGATCGCCGAGGTGTCCAGGCTGGCAGTGTTGTCCGAGTTCCGCCGACGCAAGGGCGAACAGCACAGCGCCGCCGTCATCTCCGACAACGACTTCGGCAACGAGCAGCAGCCGCGCTTTCCGTTCATCCCGGTGAGCCTGTACATCGGCGCGGTGGCCCTGGCGCGGCGCCAGGGCGTCGAATACCTGTTCACCCTGACCGAGCCGCGCCTGGCGGAGCATTTCGGCAAACTCGGCGTGCACATCGTGCCCATCGGCGGGCCGGTGGAACACCGGGGCCAGCGCATCCCGTCGATGCTGCGGGTCGAAGGCATGTACGACAGCCTGCGCGCCCTGGTCAAGCCGCTGTGGAACACCATCAACGAACAGATCGACGGGGTGTATTCCGCCCACGCCGAGCAGCAGGCCCCGCAGTCCGCAGCGGCGCCCCTGGCCTGAACTTCCCTGCGGCGTTCAGCCCGCGGTTGACTCGTCCGGCGGTTTGCCCAGGCGCGTCGGCGGCGCGTGCCGGTAGGACGCCGGCGTGCGGCTGAGCTTGATCGGTGAGCCCACCCCGGTGTAGTTGCCGATGCGCACCACCATCTCCCGGTGCGCGGTATGCGGGTGCTGCAGCGCAGCATCCACGGTGAGAATGGGTGCGCAGGGCACGCCGATGGCCATCAGGGCCTCGGCCAGCGCCGCGCCGTCCTGCGTGGACAGAACCGGTTCGATGGCCTCCCGCAACGCCGCCCGGTTCACCGAACGCGCCCCCGCTGTCGCATAACGCGCATCCTGCGCCCAGCTGGTGGCCAGATGCTGGCACAACAGGCGGAATTGCCGGTCGTTGCCCACGGCCAGGAACACCGGCACGCCAGCCGTTGGAAACGCGTCGTACGGATAGATGTTGGGATGCGCATTGCCGGTCAGGCCGGGCGATCGGCCATCGAGGAACCAGTTGGCCGCGTGCGGATGTAGCAACGACAAGGCGCAATCGAACAGGCTGGCCTCCACGAACTGGCCCCGGCCGCTGCGCCCGCGCTCCTGCAGGGCCATCAGCACGCCGAGCGCGGCGTTCAGGCCGGTGACCAGGTCCACCACCGGCAGGCCGACCCGCAGCGGCTGGCCGCCGGCTTCCCCGTTCACGCTCATGATGCCGGAGAGCGCCTGCACCGCCGCGTCGTAGCCGGCCAGTCCGCCCAGGGGGCCATCGGCGCCGAAGCCGCTCACCCGGCAATGCACCAGCCGGGGGAAGCGCTCGGCCAGCACCTCATGGCCGAGGCCCCATTTCTCCATGGTGCCGGTCTTGAAATTCTCCACAAGCACGTCGGCGCCTTCCAGCAGCCCGAGCAGGACCTCGCGGCCGGACGCGGTCGTCAGGTCGAGCTGCGTGCCGAGCTTGTTGCGATTGAGCCCGAGGTAGTAGGACGCCACACCGTCCTGGAACGGCGGTCCCCAGGCGCGCGTGTCGTCGCCCTGCGGCGGCTCGACCTTGAGCACGTCGGCGCCGTGGTCGCCCAGGATCTGGCCGCAGTAAGGCCCGCCGAGCACACGGGACAAATCGATCACGCGGATGCCGGCAAGTGCGCCGGGCGAGGTGGGTTCTGGCATGCGAGGGCTTTCCAGGTTGGATGGACGATGGAGGTCAGTCGACGGTGGCGCCGGAGGCTTTCACCACGTCGTGCCACTTGGCCAGCTCCGACTTCATGAAGCCCGCCAGTTGGGCGGGCGTGGTCGATGGCGCCGGCTCCAGGCCCTGTGCCGCCAGCACCTGTTTCACCTCGGGCTGCTGCAGCACGGTGGCGAAGGCGGTGTTCAACTTGGCGACCACTTCCGGCGGCGTGCCGGCCGGCGCCACGATGCCGAAGAACACGCTCACGTCGAAGTCCTTCACACCCTGCTCTTCCAGCGTGGGCACCTCGGGCAGCGCACGCGAGTGGCTGGCCGTGGTGACGCCCAGCACCTTGAGCTTGCCGGCCTTGATGTGCGGCAAGGCGGTCAACACATCGGTGAACGACATCGTCACCTGGCCGCCGAGCAGGTCGTTCAGGGCCGGGCCGGTGCCCTTGTACGGAATGTGCTGGATGTCGGTGCCCGAACGCATGTTGAACAGCACGCCCGCCAGGTGCGAGGAAGCGCCATTGCCCGACGAGGCATAGCTCAGCTTGCCCGGGTTGGCGCGGGCGTAGGCGATCAGCTCCTTGACGTTGGCCGCCGGCACGCTGGGATGCACCACCAGCACATTGGGCAGGTGGCCGATCTGGATGATGGGCGCGAAACTCTTGATCGGGTCGTAGCCGATCTTCCTGTACAGACTCACGTTGATCGCCAGGGGCCCGGAGGTGCCGAACAGCAGCGTGAGACCGTCGGTCGGCGCACGTGCCACCCACTCGGCGCCGATGTTGCCGCCGGCACCGGGCTTGTTGTCGACGATCATCGTCTGGCCGAGCAAGGGCCGGATCGCATTGGCCAACGTACGGGCCATCGCGTCGGTCGGCCCGCCCGAGGCGAACGGCACCACCAGGGTCAGCGTCTTCGACGGGAAGGCGCCGGTGTTCTCCGCCAGGGCGGACAGGGGCAGCAGCGAAGCGGCCAGCCAGCCGCCAGCGCCGAGCAGACAGGTTCTGCGTTGGGTCATTTTTGTCTCCTTGTTGAAATGGAAATGCACCGCCACGGCCGTGCCGGAAATCAGTCGCCCAGGAAAAACCGCTCTGCGGCGGTGTCGGCGGCACCGGCCGCCGTCGGATCGGCCGGCAGCAGGCGGTGGCGCACCACCAGCCCGGCCAGATGCCGGCGTTCCAGTGTGCCGATGCGGGCCGCCTCCCAATGCATCGCCGCCGCCGAGGCCAGGTGGTACAGCGCCGACGCCGCGCGCCGGGCCAGCGGCTCGCCGCCGTCCGCCGCGGCGGCCTCGGCCAGGCGCTGCACGCGGCCCATGAGCCCGCTGAATTCATCGCGCTCCACGGTTGCCAGGTCCGCCGCCTGCAGCAGCTGCGCCAGGTGTGCCATCAGAATCGGCAAGGCGTTCTCGCGCTTGATGGCGCGTATGACGTCCAGCGCCACGATGTTGCTCGTGCCCTCCCAGATCGAGCCCAGGTGCGCGTCGCGCACCAGCCGCGCATCGCTCCATTCCTCGATGTAGCCACAGCCGCCACGCACTTCCATCGCGTCGCCCGTCACCTTGCGTGCGTCCCGGCAGGCGCGGAACTTGATCAGCGGCGTGAGAATGCGCGCCAGGCCGTAGGCCTGGGCATCGCCGGCGTCGGCGCGGCGCAGCGCCTCGGCCGTCTGGAACACCATGCTGCGCGCCTGCTCGCTCGGCAGCAGCAGCTTCATCAGTTGCCGGCGCATCAGCGGCAGCGCGATCAGCTTGCGGCCGAAAGCCTCGCGATGGCGCGCAATGAACAGCGCCTCGCTCACCGCGCGGCGCATCAGGCCGGCGGCGCGCACCCCGTTGGACAGGCGCGAGTTGTTCACCATGTCGGCCATCTGCACGAAGCCACGCCCCGGCTCCCCGACCAGGTAGGCCCTCGCGCCCTCCAGCCGGATCTCGCCGCTGGCCATGGAGCGCGTGCCCAGCTTGTCTTTCAGCCGGATGATGCGATAGGCATTGCGCGTGCCGTCCTCCAGTTCGCGCGGCAGCAGGAACAGCGACACCCCCTTCAGGCCCGGCGCGCCGCCGTCGACCCTGGCCAGCACCATGGCCAAGGCGGCATCCGGATTGGAGCAGAACCACTTGTCGCCTTCGAGCCGGTAAGCCCCTGGCGCTCCGTCCACCGGATAGGCCATGGTGGCGGTGGTGGCGATGTCCGAACCCGCGCCCTGCTCGGTCATGAACATCGCCCCCTGCGCCAGCGTGTCCATGTCCAGGCTGGTGAGCGCGGGCAGGTAGCGCGCCACGAGTTCGGGCGCACCGAACTTCTTCAATGTGCGGGTCAGCGAATCGGTCATCGATACCGGGCAGCACAGGCCGAACTCCGCCTGCACGAAGAGGTAGGTCAGCGTGTATTTCACCGTGGCCGGCAGCGGCCCCGACCAGCCGAGCACGTCATCACGGTGCGAGATTGCGGCCAGGGCATATTCGCCGAACGCGAGCCGCTCCATCTCGACGTAGGCCGGGTGCTTGACGATCATCTGCCTGTCGATGCCGGCGCGCGTGCGATGGACCAACTCGGGAGGGTTCTTGTCGGCGGTGTGGGCCAGCGCGTCCAGGGTGCCCCCGGCCAGCGCGCCGAGTTGCGTCAGCCGGGGCTGTAGATGGGCCAGCAGTTCCGGCGCGAGATAGGCCGACAGCAGGGCCTGCAGGCCGGGGTCGCTGGTGAACAGGTTGACGCCGGACTGGTCGGGCACCGGATGCGGGTGAGGGATCGGCGCGGCGGCCGCCGTATGCGCGCCTGGCCTCGATGTGTCTGCGTTCATGGGCGTTGTCTCCTGGGCCCATTGTTGAAAACCCGTCGATGCTTGTCCAATCCCGAATATCTCTTCGACGATACAATTTTTTAATCATGGAATTCCGCCATCTGCGCTACTTTCTGGTCCTGGCCGACGAGCTGCACTTCGGCCGGGCGGCCCGCCGCCTGTCGATTTCGCAGCCACCGCTGAGCCTGAACATCCAGCAGCTGGAGGCCTCCGTCGGCGCGCGGCTGTTCACACGCAACAGCAAGGAAGTGCGGCTCACCGCCGCCGGCAAGGCCTTCGTCCCAGAGGCGCGGGCCCTGCTCGACCACGCCGCGGATGCGGCACGGCACGCGCGCGACGTGGCGCAGGGACTGACCGGGCGGCTGCAGGTCGGCTTCGTGGGGGCCATGCTGTTTCGTGGCCTGCCGCAGATGCTGGGCCGGTTCCAGGCCAGCAACCCCGAGGTCCGGGTGGTGCTCAAGGAGCTGAACTCGCAGGACCAGCTCGGCGAACTCGCCCATGGGCGGCTCGACGTGGGTTTCGTGCATACCCATCGCGTCGCCGACGAGATGGCGCAGATCCTGGTGGCCGACGAGGCCTTCGTCTGCTGCCTGCCCGCCGGCCACCGGCTCGCGCGCAAGCGCAGTGTCGCCCTCGAAGCGTTGCGCGACGAGCCTTTCGTGCTGTTCGCCCGAAGCGCCTCGCCCGACTACCACGAGCGCATCCTCGGTATCTGCGCCGATGCGGGCTTCACCCCCGACGTACGCCACGAGGTGCGGCACTGGCTCAGCGTGGTGTCCCTGGTGGCCCAGGGCATGGGGGTGGCCCTGGTGCCGGCGGCGCTGCGGCGTTCGGGCATGGACGGTGCCGTGTTCGTGCGGCTGGACCGCTCCACCGCCAACTCGCAGGCCTACTGCGTCTGGAAAACTCCGCAGGACAACGCCGCGCTGGCCGCCTTCCTGGCGGTGGTACGGGCCGCTGCACCGGCGGCTGCGTCGCCTGCCCCGCCGGGATAGGGCATACGATCCGAGCTCTCATTCCCGATTTCCGACTGCCCTTTTCCCATCACCGGTTTCATCCATGCACACCATCCCACAACCTCAACCCGACGCCCGTCCCGACGAGCGCCTGCGCTTATCGCCCCTGGTACTCGGCCTCTGGCGCGCCGGCCGCGTGCAGCTGCCACGGCCTCGCCTGGTCGAACTGATCGCCGCCAGCCTCGATGTCGGCATCGACACCTTCGATCTCGCCGACATCTATGGCAACTACGCTGGGGAACAGGCTTTCGGCGACGCCCTGGCCGCATCGCGCGTCCCGCGCGACCGGGTCCGCCTGGTCAGCAAGGGCGGCGTGTGCCTGGTCTCCGACGCACGGCCCGCGCACCGCGTGAAGCACTACGACAACGGCGCGGCCCACCTGCGCGCGAGCCTCGACGCGTCCCTGCAGAAACTGCGCACCGACCACCTGGACCTCTTCCTCGTGCACCGGCCCGATTTCCTGTTCGACGCGGACGAACTGGCCGACACGCTGCGCCAGATGGTACGGGCCGGCAAGGCGCGGCATGTCGGCGTCTCCAACTTCAGCCCGTCTCAGCAGCGGCTGCTGGCCGCGCGCCTGCCGGAGTTGGCGGCGAACCAGATCGAGCTCTCCGTGCTGCGCCGCGCGCCGTTCGAAGACGGCACGCTCGACCTCTGCCAGGAGCAGCACTGCATCCCCATGGCCTGGTCGCCGCTGGGCGGCGGCGCGCTGTTCACCGCGGACGCCCCGGACATGCAGCGCCTGCGCACCGCGCTCGCCGAGGTCGGCGAAGCCCTCGGCAGTGCCACGCCGGACCAGGTGGCCCTGGCCTGGCTGATGCGCCATCCGTCCGGCGTCATCCCGGTGCTGGGCACGACCGATCCGGCCCGGGTGCGCATCGCCGCCGGCGCCGCCGATTTGCGCCTGGACCGCCAGCAGTGGTACCACATCTGGCAGGCCGCCACCGGTTGCGCAGTGGCCTGATCTCCGTGGGGTGATGTGGGCCACCGCGCGAGCGGGCACGGTTTCATCCACCGTTTGACGGAGCACGCGCGCTTTCATCGCATGACGGAAGGATGACGCGTCAGGTGGGTCTCCCGAACATGTTGTTGCTTCAGCCCGAAGTACCAACATCTCAAGGACAAAGCCATGAAAACACGTACGAAACTTGCACTGCTGACGGCGGCCAGCCTGCTGGCCGCCTGCGGAGGCGGTAGCGGTGGCGGCGCAGAAGTTGCCGCGCCAGCCCCTGCGCCGGCCCCTGAGACCAGCATGCTGTCGCTCACGGTCATCGACGGCCCCCTCAGCGGCGCCAAGGTGTGCCTGGACCTGAACGGCAATGGCGCCTGCGACGCCGACGAACCCTTCGGCACCAGCACGGCGGGCGGCGCTGTCAGTTTCCCGGTGCTCGCTTCGGCTCTGGGCAAGTACCCGGTCGTGGCGGAAGTGCCGGTGGGCGCGATCGATGAAGACGATCCGAACACCCCGGTCGCCACGGCCTACCGGCTCACGGCCCCGGTGTCGAACCCGGTCATCAGCCCATTGACGACCCTTGTGCAGCAGATGGTGAGCACCCTGGGCTTGAGCCCCGCAGCGGCGGCGGACACGTTGCAGGCGCAGGCAGGCCTGAGCAGTTCCCCCCTGGCCAACTACGTGGCGGCGGCGACCGCCGATGCGCAATCGGCCAACGCAGCCCGCATCCTGGTGGCGGCCATCCAGAGCCAGACCGTTGCACTGGGCAGTTCCGCCGACATCCAGAAGGCGATCCTGGCCAACGCCACCAACCTGCTGACAGCCGCCGTGCTGGCGGGCAGCGACGCCAGCGTGGCCGACGCCTGTGGGGACAGGAAGTCGGCCGCTTGCAAATCGGCTATCGCCAGCGCCGTCGGCACCGTGGTGGCCGACGCCGGCCTCACGCCCGCCACCGCAGCCGCGGCCGTGAGTCTGGCCACTGCGCCGGCCGTTACCGAAAGCAGCACGCCGGTGGCCAGCTTCTCGCTGGATTGGGTGAACGCGGGCGACACCGCCAACTGGTACACGCGCATCTTCACCTCTACCGCCGCCGAAGCCACGCCGGACGCCAACGGCCTGACCCGTTACCGCTCGATCCGACACGCCAGGGTCGCCGGCGTCGACACGATCTGGAACATCAACAATGACCCGGCGCGCGCCGGCGACCTGCACTGGAGCGGCACGGCCTGGGTCGGCTGCACGGTGGATTTCCAGAACACCAGCACCGTGCGCGACGCGCAGGGCCGCAGCAGCTACAACAATTGCGACGGCCGCAACCTCGGCACGACGCAACGCGTCACGTCCGACATCTCCAGCCGGTCGATGGCGGACATCTTCGCGTTGATCCAGAGCACCCGCACCGACGGCGGCAACTGGGGCAAGGCGCCGACCTGGTTCACCGGTGCGGTGACGGCCAGCGTGGGCACCGCGACCTTCCCCGCCGAGTCACGCCTGATCTCGCAAACCGACACCACCACCGCCACGGCCATCGGCTACGACGTGCGAACCAGCAACATCGTCACCGTCGCCGACGCGGATGTCGCCGCCGGCGGCAACGCCACAGTGAACCGCCAGGTGGCCTGCAACGTCAGCGGGAACAATGCGTCGCAGGCCGTCACGCTGGAGACCATGATCGCGCGCAATCCGGGCACGCCATGCATCTACAACCAGCAGACCGACAGTGGCCTGAATGGGCAGAGCTACACCAGCCTGACACCCAACGAAGGCTGGGGCAACACCACGACTTCGATGGGCACGCTGGGCAATGCACCGGTCGGCCCCGGCACCACGGCGGGCTTCTACACCACCAACACCAGGCTGCGGGTGTCCTTTGCGGGCGGCAGCAGCAATGCCACCACCTACTACACCTGCCTGCAACGTGCCTCGAACGACTCGACTCGCAACTGCACCGTGGCCGGTACCGGCACCTACACCATCACGACCCTCGGCGATGGCCGCGTGATGACCTTCAGCGGCCTGCCGACGAAATTTGCGGCACTGAGTTATGAACGGGTGTTCGTCGAGCGGGGCGGCCAGGTGTACTGGGGGTTCAAGGACCGCCTCAGCACCGTCAAGACCGTGCGCCTGAACGGCACTGCTGGCAACGCCGTGCTGAGCCAGCTCGGGCTGCCGACCTTCACACCCTGAACCCGTTCCGGGCGAGAATGGCAAGGCGCCTCTCGCCCCCTTTTGTCACCACTTTCGCGTTCAACGGAGCCCTCATGCCTCTTGTCAACATCCGCCTCACTCGCCGCGAGAAACCCACCACCCGCGAACAGAAGGCCGCCCTGATCGCCGGCGTCACGCAACTGATGCAGGACGTGCTCGACAAGCGCCGGGACAGCGTGGTGGTCATCATCGACGAGGTCGATCCCGACAACTGGGGCGAAGGCGGCGATTCGGTCACCGTGCTGCGCGAGCGACGCGCGCGGCAGGGCCAGCAGCAGTAGCTACGCCAGCGGCGGCGGCACGGCGGGGGGCCCGCCCAGCCCTGTCAGGCCCGGCCCCATCAGGATGGTCGACGGGTTGGACAGCGTGAGCTTGGCCTCGCGCAACTGCTGCAGCACCTCGAACAGCAGCGCACTGCGCACGTTGTAGGCCAGGCGCGGCGAGTTCACGTAGCCGGTGGCGTTGAACACCAGCCGGCCGTTGTCGATGCCGTCCAGCGCGACGTTCGGCGCGGGGCTGTCCAGCACGTCGCCGTGCGCCTGGAAGGCCGCCAGCAACAGGTCGCGCACGCGCAGCGCATCGGTGTCCAGCGGCATCGGCAGCTTGATCTGCACCAGGCCGAGCGGGCTGGCCATGGTCACGTTGCGCACGGTCTTGGTGATGAACTCGGAATTGGGCACGATCACCGTGGAGCGGTCGCCCATCTGGATCTCGGTGGCGCGCACGTTGATGCGGCGGATGTCGCCCTCCACGCCGCCGAGCGCCACCCAGTCGCCGACCTTGACCGGCCGCTCGGCCAGCAGGATCAGCCCCGAGACGAAGTTCTGCACCACCGCCTGCAGGCCGAAACCGATCCCCACCGACAGGGCACTCGCCACCCAGGCGATGCGTTCCAGCCCGATGCCCACGGCCGACATTGCCAGCGCCACGGCCAGCACCACGCCCGCGTAGTTGAACAGGGTGACGGCCGAGGTCTGCATGCCGGCGTCCAGGCTGGTGGTGGGCAGCAGCTTGGCCGTGAGCCAGCCCTTGAGCAGGCGCACCGCCGTCAAGCCCAGCACCAGCACCAGCAGGGCCTGTAGCACGGCATCCGGGCGCAGGTTGACCTCGCCGATCGACAGGCCCGCGCTGATCTCGCCGGTGCGCTGGAACAGCTCGGACGGCCCCTCCCCGAACGGCGCCACGATCAGGATCAGCGCCACCAGCGCGATGAACACACGCAGCGCGCCCGACAGCAATACCGCGAACTGGTTGCGCAAGCGCCAGACGACGGGCTTGTCCGCGGCATTCGCAGGCGCGTCCGCCGCGCCTTCGGGCTCGCGCACGGCCAGCCAGCCCATGCACACGTCGTCGATGAACACCGACAGCAAGTAGGCGGACAGCACGACCACACCGAACCAGGCCACCTGGCGCACGGCAAAACTGCCGAAGGCCACGTAGCCCAGCACCAGGCTGCCGATGCTGGTCACCAGGACCAGCCAGACCACCGCCGTGAGCGCGGCCAGCCAGGTCGGCCGCCGGGGCGGGCCGTCCTCGCGCGGCTTGGTCTCGGCCTCCTCGATGCGGCGCAGCCGTTCGCCACGCATCACCACCCACACCATCACGAGGCCCAGGGCCAGCGCCTGGATGCAGTTCAGCGCCACCGTGGTCGCCAGGCTGGCGTTGACCAGCGCGTACAAGCGCTCGGCCACCCAGCCTGCCACGGTGATCACCCCGAGCGCCAGCGGAAAGGCGCGCAGCCCGCGCGCCACGCCGTCGGGCATGTGCGACAGCCGCCAGCTCGGCCGCGCCGGCGACAGCAGGGCGTTGCCCAGGCCGGTCACATAGCCGCCGAAGATCAGCAAGCCGACGGTGTGCGTGAGCAGTTCGTCGGCGGTATCGGGCAGCGGCGCGTCCCAGACCAGCACCTGGTACGCCACCATCGCGATCAGGCCCGGTGCCAGCGCGGCCAGCGCCGTATGCAGCAGCGCATAGAGCGAACGCCGCAGCCGCCCGGGGGGCACCCGGGTCGTCACCACGCGCAACACCGCGCGGCCGGCCCACAGGCGCAGCCCCACGATCAGGACCACCGCCAGCAGCCCGCCGGCCCAGACGCCGGCCGTGGTCCGCGCCACGGCGGCCGACAGCTGCGCACCCAGGCTCGACAGCCGCCCGGCATCCTGCACGAAGTTGTCGGCCAGTTCCGACCAGAACGGCTTGGCCAGGATCGAAGCCGTGCGTTCGCCGAGATGGGCCTGGAATTGCGAGCGGCGCTGCGCCCAGATCTGGTCGGCCGCCTGCTCGCCTTCGACCGACAGCAGCCGCGCGAGCTTTACGTTCGCATCCAGCGTCACCCGGCTTTTTTCGAGGTCGGCGCGCAGCTTGGCGATGTCGGCCGGCTCCTTCTTGTCGGCCGGCGGCGCACCGAGTTCGGCCAGCCGCGCCTGCACGCCGGCCAGTTGCGGGGCCAGCCGCGTGGCGGTGGCATCGGCCTGGTCGCGCGCGGCCAGGGCGGCGGTGCGCAAAGCCAGCAGGCTGTCGTCGTCGCGCGCCGTCGCAAGGCTCTTCTGCACCAGCTGGATCTGGCTGCGTGCCTGATCCAGGGCCGCATCGTCGTCGACGGGCGCCGCGGCGGCTTGCTGCGCACGGGCCGCGCCGCAAGCCAGGCACAGCGCCATCAACACGGCCAGAAACAGGCTGCGCGGCGGTGGGAAACAAAACAATCGGGTCATCGGCATCGGAATCTGACGGAGGAAAGGCGATAGCATGCCATGTACGCGTCGATCCACCCGACGCACCCAGATTCCAGCCATTGACATGAAACAGCCCCCACGCTCATCGCTTCGCGTATCGCTGCCCCCCGAGGGGGCGCTCCAGTGCCTTCGGGCGGCCGGGCGTCACTGACATGCACACCTCCCACCTCCTCCAGGAATACGGCTACTACGCCATCTTCTTCGCCGGCCTGTTCGAAGGCGAAACCATCCTGCTGCTCGGCGCCTACGCCGTGCACCAGGGTTACCTGCAGATGCCGCTGGTGGTGGCCTGCGGCGCCGCGGCGGCCTTCCTCAGCGACCAGTTCTATTTCTTCCTGGGGCGGCGCCGCGGCGCCACCATCGGAGAGAAGTACCCGCGCATCCAGCAGCGGCTGGACAAGGTGCGAAGTTTCGTGGACCGCCATCCGGTGGCCATCGTGATGGGCATGCGCTTCGCCTGGGGCTTGCGCATCGTGCTGCCGATCGCGCTGGGCATGGGCCGCATGCGTGCCGCCGTCTATGTGCCGCTGTCGGCCGTGGCGGCGCTGCTGTGGGCCTTTGTCGTGAGTTTCTTCGGCGTGGCCATCAGCCAACTCGCGCACCGTGCGATCGGCAACCTGAGGCACCATGAGCACCTGATCGTCGCCTTGGCGCTCATCGCCGGGCTGGTGGTGGCGCTGTGGCAGTTGCGTTTGCGCGCCGCTACGCCCCAGCACTGAGGCGCCGCCGCATGCTGTCCACCCTGCCCCTGCTGGCCTGTCTGGGCGCCGCCGTCGTCGGCGGCGTGTTCTTCGCGTTCTCGGCCTTCGTGATGAAGGCGCTGGCTCAGTTGCCCGCGCACCAGGGCGTCGCGGCCATGCAGCGCATCAACCTGGTGGTACTGAAACCGCTGTTCATGGCGATCTTCATCGGCACCACGGTGCTGTCGGCCATCTGCGTGCTTGCGGGCTTCTACCCGTGGGGCACGGCGCGATCGGCCTGGCTGCTGGCCTCTGGCCTGCTCTTCTTCCTCGGTGCCTTCGTCGTCACCGGCGCCTGCAACGTGCCGCGCAACGAGAAGCTCAGGCCCATGGATCCCGACTCACCGCAGGCCGCGGCCTACTGGCCGGTCTATCTGCGCGAGTGGCTGCGCTGGAACCACGTGCGCACCGCCGCGTCGCTGTTGTCGGCGGCCTGTGCGGGCATGGCGCTCGCGCACTGAGCCGCGCCGTGCATGCGCCGAAGTGCCGCTGAAGGCAAAATTGCGGCGCCGTCGTTCCGACACCTTCATTTTTCGAAAGAGACCCCATGCCGAGCCCCATCCGCATCATTTCCTCCATGGCCACCAAACAGGTGCTGGCCGAACTCGTTGCCGAATTCAGGAAATCGTCCCCGCAGGAGGTCGTGCTCGAATCCGTCGGTGGCGTGGACGCGGCCAAACGCGTGCAGGCCGGCGAGGCCTTCGACATCGTGGTGCTGGCCGCCAACGCCATCGAGTCGTTGACCAAGGATGGCAAGATCGTCGCCGGCAGCCGTGTCGATCTGGCCAAGTCCGGCGTGTCGATCGCGGTGCGCAGCGGCACGCCGCATCCAGACGTGGGCAGCGAAGACGCCGTGAAACGCGCCGTGCTGGCCGCGCCCACGGTGAGCTACTCCACCGGCCCGAGTGGCGTGCACCTGGTGAAGCTGTTCGAAAGCTGGGGCATTGCCGACGAGATCAAGCCGCGCATCGTGCAGGCGCCGCCCGGCGTCCCGGTCGGCTCGCTGGTGGCCAAGGGCGAGGTGGCGCTCGGTTTTCAGCAGCTCAGCGAATTGGTCCACCTGGCCGGCATCGACGTGCTCGGCCCGCTGCCCGACGCGATCCAGATCATCACCACCTTCTCGGCCGGCCTGGCAGCCACCTCCGCACAGCCAGAGGCGGTGCGCGAACTGCTGGCCTTCATGGTGGCGCCGGCTTCCGTCGAGGCCAAGCTGCGCAACGGCGTCGAGCCGGCCTGACGCCCGTCAGAACGCGTAGCCGACGCCGACGACCACGTTGGTGTCGGTCTTCTTCACGCCCAGCGGCGGCGAATGGTCGTACGAGATGTTGAGCTGGGTGCTCAGGTTGAGACCGTTGGCGATCGGCACGCGGAAGCCGAACTTGTTCTTCAGCAAGGTGTCCTGGGTGTTGCTCAGGCTCACCGAGACATCGGTCTTGTTGAACAGCACCAGCCGGTTGTCGAAGAACTTCTGTTCGTAGTTCAGGCCCAGGCTCAGCGCCGGGAAGGACTTGTTGGCCGCGAGGTCGTAGTTCTCGTTGACATAGCTTAGGCCGGCCTCGGCCGACAGTTTCTTCACGTCGGTCTCGAAGAACTGCCGGCCGTAGCCCGCGCCTAGCGTGCTGCGCAAGGTGAGGTCGGCCTGCTTGTCGGTCTGCGCCTTGGCGTTGACGAACAGGTAGTCCTTCGGCGTCAGGAACCGGTCGTACTGGCCGGACAACAGGCGGTTCGAGGTGGTGGTAACGCCGGTGGACTTCGCCTCGTGCGATTCGGCGTTCAGCGTGTATCGGTTGGTCGGCGCGCGGGCCACGAGTTCGGCATCGAGGTTCAGGGCATCGTCGCGCGAATTGCCCCGGTTGAAGGTGCCGCCCAGCGTGGCATGGCCGGAATACTTGGTCGCGTTGTCCGCCACAGGCGGGTTCAGCAGGGCCACATCGGCACGCTCGAGGTCGCGCGCGGGTGCGGCACCCTGGGCGACGACAACCTTGCCATCGGGCTGCAGCACCAGCTGGCCCTGGAGCTCCGTGCCGTCGGCGAGCCGGATGCGCACCCCTTCGTCGGATCTCAGCTCGGCCACCTGCGACCAGGGAATCTTCACCTCGCCGAACAGCGGCGACTTGAGCCGCAACGTCTGGTCTTTCAGGTCGAGGATCTCGCCGCTGACCTGGTCCCCATTGCCCAAAGTGAGCTTCGCGGCCTGGGCCGCCGCCGGCCCCAGCAACGCGACGATGGCCATGGCGCCCGTGGCGCAGGCCAGCTTCCGCACGGCAAGGCGCGGCCTGTTGAACATCCTCGGCATATTCCGAATCCTCCCTTTTCGACGTGACTGTTTTTTGTGAAAAAACCATAACACGCAGGAAGGAAAACGCTGTAGGACAAGCCCGGCAGTTGCCAGGACGTCCCCAACTCCAGGGCAACTTCAGGGTCGCCGAAACGCCATCTGCTGGCGCGACCAGTAGCTCGAGGCCAACTGGTCGAGCCGCACCTCGCCGCCGCTGGAGGGCGCGTGCACGAAGCGCCCTTCGCCGACGTAGATGCCCGCATGGGTGACGTTCGAGCCGCGGCCGAACACCACCAAGTCGCCGGTGCGCACCGTGCCGGCCGTCACCGGCTGGCCCCAGTTCACCAGGGAGGCCACGGTGCGCGGCGCCTTGAGGCCGGCGCGCTCGCGGTACACGTAGCCGATCAGGCCGCTGCAATCGAAGCCCGCATCCGGCGTGTTGCCGCCGTAGCGGTACGGTGTGCCGACCAGGCTGACCGCGTAGATGGTGACGTCGTTGGCCTGGTCGGCCGACAGGCGCGAGGCGACGTCGGCCCCGCCCGTCTCGTTGCCGAAACCGCTGGCCGGCACGTGGTTGTTGGGCGGGCGGGTCGCGCAGCCGAGCAGCCACACCGGCAGCAACACCACCAGCGCCATGCGCTGCGCCCGCTGGAATCGGTGAAACCTCATGCAGTGCACCTCAGTTTGGATCGCCCACGCCCAGCATCCAGGCCAGCCGCGCGAGTGCGGCCTCCGCGGAGGCCTCAATGGCCGTGGAGCGCGACAACATCAGGTTGAGCCGCTGGCCCAGCCCTTCCACCATGGTACCGCTGGCCTTTTCGCGCGAGATGCCGGTGTTGTCTTTTTCACACGGAATCAGCGCGCTCACACGGTCCGCATAACTGCCCGCGCCCACGCCATAGGCGGCCACCGGCTTGCCCAGGGCCACCGCGAAGCCGACTTCGAACACCGTACCCGAATCCGGCTCATGGCCGCGGAAATCCTGCAGGTTGGCAAGCACCGCGTCGGCCTCGCGGATCAAGGCGATGTTGCCCTCGTAGATGCGTTGTGCGAGCGCTTCATCGTTGCCCTGGAAGCCGTCGGCCAGCCCGCCATCGGACGGCTCCACACCGATCAGGCCGAGCCGGTCGCAGGCGGCTTTCAGGCTCTCGAAGATGCGCGGCGCATCGCGGAAGAACACGTCCGGCCCGGCCAGGTAGATACGGGGCCTGGGCAGGGCGGCGGTCGGGCGCACGGGCGCATCGGCTGGCATGGGTCGGCGTTTTCCTTCTGTGGTTCGTCCTGGGTTGGAAGCCCGACTGTAGACGAAGCGGCGCCGTCAATCCGGCTGGAACATGATCAATCCCATGCCTGCGAGTGCCACGGCGCAACCGGCGATGTCCCACGGCGTGGGGCGGATGCCGTCCACCGCCCACAGCCAGGCGATGGCCACGCCGATGTACACCCCGCCGTAGGCCGCGTAGACACGGCCGGCGGCGGTGCCGTGCAGCGTCAGCAGCCAGGCGAAGGCCGCCAGCGACAGCGCCGCGGGCAGCAGCAGCCAGATCGGCCCACCCTGCCTGAGCCACAGCCAGGGCAGGTAACAGCCGACGATCTCGCAGACCGCGGTGGCGACGAAAAGCAGAAAGGTGCGCATGCGGTGATTGTGGATCGCCGCCGGCCCGATCCGCCGTGCGTTCAGTGACCGGCGAGCACCTGTTCGATTTCGGCGAAGGTGCGGGCCATGCCGCTTTGCTGCAATTGCCGGCCGAGCTGGCGCTCCACCTGCGTCTGCGAGATCAGGCCGCGGATGCGCGGCGAGCCGTCGGCGGTTTCGGAGTCGATCACCAACAGGTGCGGCCGGCCCCGGCTGAGCAGCGTGCCCACCACCTGCTCCACCGTGGCGCGCTGCAGCGAGGCGAAGGTGACCGCATCGATCTCGGACAGCGGCGTCATCACGTCGGCCACGGTGAGCTCCTGGTACTTGACGCCGCGCTGCGTCACCAGCCGCATCGGACGGTCGCCGGCGATGTCGGCGGCCGTCAGGATGCCGTCCACCGATGGCATGTCGGAGACCACGAACAGCAGCCGCACACCCTGGTGGATCATCTTCAGCTCGGCCTGACCGAGGCCGCTCTGCGGCTGCACGGTGGCGGCGCGGATCTGGGCCAGGTCGGTGAACACGTCGAGCGCCGGGGACGCCATCGTGACCGCGCCGCGTTGCGGCGGCTGGACCTGAACGATGTGGGTGCCTGCTGGGAAGCGGAATGTGGGGAGAGGAAGGTCTGACATGGAACCCTTTCAAGTCAACACCCGGCCCTTCCGGGGCGGATGCCGTCCACAAAAAGGCCCGTCGCATTGGTGTAGGTTATTGGATGCGACGGCTTCCGTTATAGACCTGTCGGGCACGCCGCACAATTGCCATTCGTCCCCTTTACCGCAGCTTCACCCGCGTTGACCGGGCGTTCACGCGGCGCCGCCCTCAAGGCACGGCGACCGCCACCCGGCCGGTCTCGAAAAAGCGGCGCAGGTTCTCCAGCACCAGGTCGCCCATGGCCTTGCGCGTCTCGTGGGTGGCGCTGGCCAGGTGCGGCAGCAGCACCACGTTGTCCAGCGCGAACAGCCGCTCGGGCACACGCGGTTCGTCCCCGAACACGTCGAGCCCGGCGCCGGCGATGGTCCTGGCCTCCAGCGCCTGCACCAGGGCGGCTTCGTCCACCACCGAGCCGCGCGAGATGTTGACCAGGAAGCCTTGCGGCCCGAGCGCGGCCAGCACCTCCTTCGACACCAGATGCCGGGTCTCGGGCCCGCCGGCACTCGCGATCACCAGGAAATCGGCCCATTCGGCCAGGCCTTTGAGGGTGGGCTCGTAGGCGTAGGCCACGTCGGCCACCGGCTTGCGGTTGTGGTAGCGCACCTCCATGTCGAAGCCGCCAGCGCGCTTGGCAATGACGCGGCCGATGCGGCCCAGGCCCATGATGCCCAGGCGCTTGCCGCTGATCCTGGTGGTCAGCGGATAGGTGCCCTTCTGCCAGTCGCCGCGGCGCACGAAACGGTCGGAGGCGCTGAACTGACGCGCCACGTCCATCACCAGCCCGAAGGCGGTGTCGGCCACGCAGTCGTTGAGCACGTCGGGCGTGTAGCCCACGGGGATGCCACGCGACCTGGCCAGTGCGATGTCGATCGTCTCGTAACCCACGCCGAAGCTGGAGATGACCTTGAGGTTGGGCATCGCGTTGATCAGCGCCGTGTCCGCGCCGAAGCGCGCCGAGGTCACGGCGCCGACGAATTCGGCGCCGTGCCGGGCCAGGTAGGCGGCCGGATCGGGCTGTTTCCAGAGGGGGACGATGTCGTAGCGTTCGTTCAGTGTCGTTTCAAGCGCGGGCAGCAGGGCGCCGACCTGGAGGAGGCATGGTTTCATGGGCTTGTGCGTGGGCAGTGGACAGGACACTTATTCTGGACTGATACCGGCGTCTTTCGCGACCTTGGCCCACTTCACCATTTCGGTGCCGATGAAGTCGGTGAATTGCTGCGGCGTGCCGCCACCGGGTTCGATGCCGGCATCGAGCAGGCGCTGGCGCACGTCGGGCATCAGCAGGATCTTGTTGACCTCGGCGTTGAGCTTGGCCACTACCGCCTTCGGTGTGCCGGCCGGTGCGAGCAGGCCGCCCCAGGTGCTGGTCTCGTAGCCGGGCATGCCGGCCTCGATCATGGTCGGCACGTCGGGGGCCACCGAGGCGCGTTTGGCCGTGGTCACCGCCAGCGCGCGCACCGTACCGGCCTTGACCTGCACGTTGATCGCCGCCACGGTATCGAACATCAGCGACACGCGGCCGCTGATCACGTCGGGATGCGCGAGCGTGCTGCCCTTGTAGGGGATGTGCACCATGTCGATGCCGGCCATGCTCTTGAACAGCTCGCCGGAGAAATGCGGCGCGCCGCCGGAGCCGCTGGAGGCGAAGGACAGCTTGCCCGGATGGGCCAGGCCGTAGGCCTTGAGTTCCATGACGCTCTTCACCGGCAGCGTGTTCGACACCACCAGCATCAGCGGCACCACATGGGTCTGGATCACCGGCTCGAAGCTTTTGAGCGTGTCGAACGGCAGCTTCTTCACCATGCTCGGATTGATCGCATGGCTGCTGGCCACCAGCGCCAGGACATGGCCGTCGGGTGCGGCCTTGGCCACGAAGTCGGTGCCGATGATGCCGGTGGCGCCGGTCTTGTTGTCGATGACCACCGGCTGCCCCCAGGCGTCGGTGAGCTTCTGGCCGATCAGCCGCGCCGCCAGGTCGATCGCGCCGCCGGGGGAGGCCGGCACGACGATGGTCATCGGCTTGGTGGGGAAGTTTTGTGCCACGGATGCCATTGGCGCGGAGGCGGCCAGCGCGGCGGCGCAGAAAGCGAGCAGGGAAGTTTTCATCTTGTCTCCGGAATTTGAGGTCAAATCGGCCTCTGGCGCTGGTGGAACCGGCGTCGTCAGCTATTTAATCGATAGCAGATGGGCCCATCAGGCGCCCCGGGTTTTGGCCCATTCGGCATAGGCCGCCAGCGTCTCGGCATTCGGCGGATAGGTGCCGGCCAGCTTGGCGCCGCCCTGCACTCTCTCCAGGATGAAGACCTCCATCTTTTCCTGCTCCACCGCGTCGCGGGCCACTTCGTCGGCCAGGTGCGCCGGGATGATGACCACGCCTTCGTCGTCACCGACCACCACGTCGCCCGGGTACACGGCCACGCCGCCGCAGCCGATGGGCACGTTCAGGTCCACCGCATGGTGGTGGATCAGGTTCAGCGGCGCGCTGCCGCCGGCGCAGTAGACGGGGAAATCCATCTCGGCGATGAAGCCGCTGTCGCGCACCGGGCCGTCGGAGACGAGGCCGGCCGCGCCGCGCACCTGGAGCCGCGTGGTCAGGATGCCGCCGCCGGAGGCCACGCGCGTCTCGCCGCGGCAGTCGATGACCAGCACATGGCCGGGCGGCACGCTCTCGATGCCCTTGCGCTGCGGATGGTTCGGGTCCTGGAACGCGCTGATCTGGTCCAGGTCTTCCCGCGCGGGGATGTTGCGCATGGTGTAGGCCGGGCCGACCAGATTGCCGCCGCTCGGGTCGGTCAGCCGCGCGATGCCCTGCAGGAAGACATTGCGGAAGCCGCGCTTGAACAGCTGCGTGCACAGGGTGGCCACGCTCACGTGGCGCAGGTTTTCCAGGGTGGTGGGGTTCAGGTCGGACATGGTGTGGCGTCGATGGTTGATAAAGCGGTTTACTTTTCCCGTTCGCCCTGGGCTTGTCGAAGGGCTCGGATCAGCTCGGGGCCGAATGCCCTTCGACGGGCTCAGGGCGAACGGGTGCGCAGGAGCGTCAAGACATCAATCGGCCTTGGCCCCCGACTTGGCCACCAGCGCTCCCCAGCGGGGAATCTCCTTGGCCATGTGCGCGGCCAGCTGCTCGGGGCTGCTGGCGACGATCTCCATGCCGAGCTGGGTCTGCAGCTTGTCCTTCACATCGGGCAGCGCGAGGATGGCCACGATCTCGCTGTTGAGCTTGGTCACGATCGCCTTGGGCGTGCCTTTGGGTGCGTAGACGGCCTGCCAGGACGACATCTCGAAGCCGGCGATGCCGGACTCGATCATCGTCGGCAGCTGCGGCGCCAACGCGATGCGCTTGCCGGTGGTCACGGCCAGGAGCTTGAGCTTGCCGCCGGCAGCCAGCGGCGCGGCGCCCGTCATCTGGTCGAACATGAAGGTCACCAGGCCGCCCGACACGTCCATCATGGCCGGCGGCGTGCCCTTGTAGGGGATGTGGTCGAGCTTCACGCCGATGAGGTCGGCGAACATTTCGCCGGCCAGGTGGGTCGAGGTGCCGGCGCCGCTGGAGGCGAAGTTGCGCTTGCTCGGGTCGCGCTTGAGCAGGGCCACGAGTTCGGCCACCGAGTTCACGCCGAGCTTGGGGTCGACGATGAGCACATTGGGCAGCATGGCCACGAGGCAAACGGGCTCGAAATCCTTCACCGGGTCGTACGGTAGATTCTTGTACAGGCTGGCGTTGATCGCATGCGTGCTGATGGTGCCGCCGAACAGCGTGTAGCCGTCGGGCTTGGCCCGGGCCACGATGCCGGCGCCGACGGCACCCGCGGCGCCGGGCTTGTTGTCGACGACGAAAGGCTGGCCCAGTCGCTCCGACAGCTTCTGCGTGAGCGCACGGCCGATGACGTCGGTGGAGCCGCCCGGCGTGAACGGCACGACGTAGGTGACGGAGCGGCTGGGATAGCCTGCTTCGGCCGACTGCGCCCGCACCAGGGACGGCAGCATCGAAACCAGGCCGAGGCCGCCGAGCGACTTGAGCAGGAAGCGGCGCGGCGATGGATGACGTGAGGTACGCTGGGGCGGCCGGGCCGGGATGTTGAAGGATGGCATGGATTTGTCTCCGAAGTTGATAGGGTGTTGTGCCGCGGCTGGTTCAGTGGATCTCGGGCTCGCCGGCCGGGCCGGCGTCGGTGCCGACCTCGGAGGGGTCCACGTAGTCGGGCTCGAGGAAGTCGAAATCGCAGCCCTTGTCGGCCTGCTGCACATGCTTCAGGTACAACACGCCATAGCCGCGCGAGAACTTCGGGATCGGCTTCTTCCAGGCGGCACGGCGCTGCGCGATCTCCTCGTCGCTGACCTGCATGTCGATACGCCGAGCCTCGATGTCGAGGGTGATCAGGTCGCCGGTGCGCACCAGGGCCAGCGGGCCGCCGATGTGCGACTCGGGCGTGACGTGCAGCACGCAGGCGCCGTAGCTGGTGCCGCTCATGCGCGCGTCGCTGATGCGCACCATGTCGCGCACGCCCTCCTTCAGGAGTTTCTGCGGGATCGGCAACTGGCCCCATTCGGGCATGCCTGGCGCGCCCTGCGGGCCGGCGCTCTGCAGCACGATCACGCTGTCCTTGTCGATGTCGAGATCGGGCGCGTCGATGCGCGCGGCCATGTCGTTGTAGTCCTTGAACACCACCGCCCGGCCCGTGTGCTTGCGGAACTGCTGCTCCATGGCCGCGGGCTTGATGACCGCGCCGCCGGGCGCGAGGTTGCCGTGCAGCACGGCCAGGCCGTCTTTCGCGACCAGCGCGGTCTCACGGGTCAGGATCACGTCGTCGTTGTAGACCTCGGCACCCGCGATGTCTTCGGCCAACGTCCGGCCGCTGACGGTCCTGGTGCTGCCGTCGATCATGTCGCCCATGCGCACCAGGAAGGCGCGCAGCCCGCCGGCGTAATAGAAGTCTTCCATCAAATACTTGCCCGTCGGCCGCAGGTTGAGGATGACCGGCGTCCTGCGCGCGATCTCGTCGAAGCGCGCCAGCGTGAGGTCGACGCCGGCGCGGCGCGCCATGGCGATCAGGTGCACGATGGCGTTGGTCGAGCCGCCCAGGCCGAGCGCGGTGGTGACGGCGTTGTCGAAGGAAGTGGCCGTCAGGATGTCGAGCGGCTTCAGGTCTTCCCAGACCATGTCGACGATGCGCTTGCCGGTGAGCGTGGCCATGTGCTGGTGGCGCGAATCGGGCGCGGGAATGGAGGTGGCGCCGGACAGCGTCAGGCCCAGCGTCTCCACCGTGGCGGTCAGCGTGGAGGCCGTGCCCATGGTCATGCAGTGGCCGGGCGAGCGGGCGATGCCGTTTTCCACGTCCTGCCAGTCTTCTTCGGTGATGTTGCCCGCACGCAGCTCGGCCCAGTACTTCCAGGTGTCGGAGCCGCTGCCCAGCACCTTGCCCTTGTAGTCGCCGCGCAGCATCGGGCCGGCCGGCATGAAGATGCTGGGCAGGTTCATGGAGATGGCGCCCATGATCAGCGCCGGCGTGGTCTTGTCGCAGCCGCCCATGAGCACGCAGCCGTCCACCGGATACGAGCGCAGCAACTCCTCCGTCTCCATCGCCAGCAGGTTGCGGTAGAGCATGGTGGTGGGCTTCTGCATCGCCTCGCTGAGCGTGATGGCCGGCATCTCCAGCGGGAAGCCGCCGGCCTGCCAGATGCCGCGCTTGACCTCTTCCACGCGCTGCTTGAAGTGGCTGTGGCAGGAGGCGATATCGCTCCAGGTGTTGATGATGGCGATGATGGGCTTGCCCATGTAGTCGCTGCGGTGGTAGCCGATCTGCGCGGTGCGCGAATGGTGGCCGAACGAACGCAGGTCCTTCACGCCGTACCACTTGTGGCTGCGCAGGGTCTCGGGGGTTTTGCGGGTGGTCATGGAATTTTGCTGCCGTAGTTATGTTAGCGCTAACAAATCGATGTTAACGAAACCACCCGGCAGCGTCAACCTACAGACTGGCCCGATCGATCAGTGAAAACCCGATGTCCCGGATGCGCGGCCCCGTGTCCACCCCATCGACCCGGTCGAGGATGAATCGGGCCGCCTGGCGGCCGATGGCCGTGCCGTCGATGTGCACGGTGCTCAGCGCCGGATGGGTGTGGGCCGCGAAGCCGAGGTTGCCGAAGCCCATCACCGCCACGTCCTGCGGCACGGTCAGCCCCTGCGCCTGGGCTTCGGTCATCACGCCGTGGGCCAGGGCGTCGGAACTGCAGAACACCACGTCGAGCCGTGGACACACCTTGCGCAGTTCGACCAGGCCGGTGCGCCCGCCCTCCAGCGTGGTCGGCGGCGGTGCCACCACAACCGGCACCTCGGCCACGCCGAGCGCGCGCAGGCGCTCGACGAATCCCGTGCGGCGCAAGGTGGCGCGATGGTCGTCGGCCGTGACCAGGCCCGGATGCCGGTAGCCGCGCTCGAAAAGCAGATCGGCCACCGCCGCCCCGGCTTTCTCGTGCGAAAACCCGACCAGCATGTCGATCGGCGTGGGCGTCAGGTCCCAGGTTTCCACCACCGGAATGCCGGACGCCAGCAGGCGCTGCCGCCCCTGCGCCGAATGCATGATGCCGGTCAGCACGATGCCGTCGGGGCGACGGCCGATGATGGCGTCGAGCAGGGCGTCCTCGCGCGAATCGGCGTAGCCGCTCTGTCCCAGCATGAGCTGACAGCCGGCCTCGGCCAGGCTTTCGGTGAGCGCCTGGATGGTCTCCAGGAACACCGGCCCGGCAATGGTCGGCACCAGCGCCGCCACCAGCCGGCTGCGGTTGGACGCCAGGCCGCCGGCCATGAGATTGGGCACATAGCCGGTGCGGGCGACCGCATCCCGCACGCGCTCCAGCGTCTCGGGCGACACCATGGCCGGCGTGTTGAGCGCGCGCGACACGGTGATGGCCGACACGCCCGCGAGCTTGGACACGTCACTGAGCGTGATGCCGCCCGTGCCACGCCGCGGGGCGCGCTGGCCCGGCTTGGCAATGGATTTGGGCGACGCCGCTGACTTCATGCTTTCATGTTAACGCAATCATGAACGCGCTAAGACGATGTGGCACCGGTGACGGGGCGGATCGGGATGTAGAACTCGCCGCCCGCATCGCGGAACTCCGCCGACTTCTCCCGCAGCCCCTGCTGCAAGGCCACCTCCTCGCTCACGCCGCGCCGCGCCGCATAGTCGCGCACGTCCTGGGTGATCTTCATCGAGCAGAACTTCGGGCCGCACATCGAGCAGAAATGCGCTTCCTTGCTCGAGTCCTTGGGCAGGGTCTCGTCGTGGAAGTCGCGCGCGGTGTCCGGGTCGAGCGAGAGGTTGAACTGGTCGCTCCAGCGGAACTCGAAGCGCGCCTTGGACAGGGCGTCGTCCCGCGCGCGCGCCGACGGATGCCCCTTGGCAACGTCGGCCGCATGCGCGGCGATCTTGTACGCGATGATGCCCGCCTTGACGTCGTCGCGGTCCGGCAGGCCCAGGTGTTCCTTGGGCGTGACGTGGCACAGCATGGCTGTGCCGAACCAGCCGATCATGGCCGCGCCGATGGCGCTGGCGATGTGGTCGTAGCCGGGCGCGATGTCGATGGTCAGCGGGCCCAGCGTGTAGAACGGCGCCTCGTGGCAGTGCTTGAGCTGCTCGACCATGTTGGCCTGGATCATGTGCATCGGCACGTGGCCCGGGCCTTCGATCATGGTCTGCACATCGTGTTTCCAGGCCACCTGCGTGAGTTCGCCCAGCGTGCGCAGTTCGGCGAACTGGGCCTCGTCGTTGGCGTCCGCACCCGAGCCGGGCCTGAGGCCGTCGCCGAGCGAGAAGCTCACGTCGTACTGCTTCATGATGTCGCAGATGTCCTCGAAGTGCGTGTAGAGGAAACTTTCCTTGTGGTGGGTGATGCACCACTTGGCCATGATCGAGCCGCCGCGCGAGACGATGCCGGTGCGCCGGCCGGCCGTGAGGTGGATGTAGGCCAGCCGCACGCCCGCATGGATGGTGAAGTAGTCCACGCCCTGCTCCGCCTGCTCGATGAGCGTGTCGCGGAAGATCTCCCAGGTCAGGTCCTCAGCCACACCGCCTACCTTTTCCAACGCCTGGTAGATCGGCACCGTGCCGATCGGCACCGGGCTGTTGCGCACGATCCAGTCGCGCGTGGTGTGGATGTTGCGGCCGGTGGACAGGTCCATCACGTTGTCCGCGCCCCAGCGGATGGCCCACACCAGTTTCTCCACCTCTTCGTCGATGCTGGACGTGACGGCGGAGTTGCCGATGTTGGCGTTGATCTTCACCAGGAAGTTGCGGCCGATGGCCATCGGCTCGATCTCGGGATGGTTGATGTTGGCCGGGATGATCGCCCTGCCCCGCGCCACCTCGTCGCGTACGAACTCGGGCGTGATGATGCGCGGGATCTGCGCACCCATGGGGTTGCCTGCGAGGCGTTGCTCGCGCGTGGTGTCGCCGAGGTAATCGGCCATCCATTCGCGGCGGCCGTTCTCGCGGATCGCCACGTATTCCATCTCGGGCGTGACGATGCCGCGGCGCGCGTAGTGCATCTGGGTCACGTTGGCGCCAGGCCTGGCGCGGCGTGGCGTGCGCTGCAGGCCGGCGGCTTCCAGGCGCAGCGCGGCCAGGCGCGCGTGGGCTTCGTCGCGCGTGCCATCGTCGAGCGATTGCGGCGCGCGACCAGCGTAGGCCTCGGTGTCGCCACGCGCCGCGATCCATGGCGCGCGCAAGGCTTCGAGCCCGCGCCGCACGTCGATGCTCGCACCGGCGTCGGTGTAGGGGCCGGAGGTGTCGTAGACGGAAACCGCCTCGCCATTGGAGAGCGCGATGTCGCGCACCGGCACGCGCAGATCGGGGTGGAGCCGGCCCCGCAGGTAGGCCTTGCGCGAGGCTGGAAAAGGTTCGCGGGTGAGTGCCAGGAGTTCGGCGAACTTGGCGGGGTCGAGGCGGTCGGGAGCGTTCATCGGGGCCTTTCAGGTGCTGGTGGATGCCCCGGTAGTGCCCCTGCGGTCGGGCCCACGGAGCGGCGCCAGGGCCGTGCACGTGATGCCGCAACAGGAAACGCTCTTCTTCCGCCGGTACTAACCGGTTCAAGTTCATCGGGTTCGGCATCAAAGCCGTCTCAGCGCAAAGGCACCCCGGAGCAGTGCGGAGTATAGCCAGCGCGCTTGTAAAATTTGCGCTGTTGACGGCCCTCGTCAGCGCCACTCCATCCCACCACGCCGACATGCCCGCAGCTTCAAGTCCCCAACCAGACGTCTCGGTGGTCATGCCCGTCTTCAATTCCGGCGACTACCTGCGCGAGGCCGTGCACTCGGTACTGCATCAGCTGCCGATCGACGACCGGCCGCTGCCGAGCCTGGAACTGATCATCGTCGACGACCACAGTACCGACGCCCGCACCGTGGCCATGCTTGCGGAGATCGCCGGCATGGACGACCGCGTGCGGGTGATCACCAACCAGCGGTCCAAGGGCGCGGCAGGCGCGCGCAACACCGGCATCGCGCAGGCGAGCGGCGCCTGGATCGGCTTCATCGACTCCGACGACATCTGGCTGTCGTATGCGCTGGCGCTGCGTTGGCACTACATCGAAAGCAACCCGGGCATCCGCTGGATCGCAGGCCGCTTCAAGCTGTTGAGAACCGAGCTGACGCTGGCCCAGTACCAGGCGGATTGCGCCAGGCTCGCGGCTGACATGGCCGGCACGTCGCAGTACCCCAGGCTCGAGCACCTGCCCCGGCCCTTCCTCGATTTCGCGAAGGAGTGCCTGATCCAGACCACGGCGGTACTGATCCAACGCGACCTGATCAACGAGATGGGCCTGTTCAACGAAAAGCTGCACCGCGCCGAGGACTACCACCTGTGGTTCCAGTGCGCGGTGGCCAACGATCTGTGGCGCATCGACTACGAGATCAGCTATTACCGCATCCACGCCGCGAGCCTGACCCACGGCGAGACGCCGCGTTACCTCAAGGAAGACCTGATGATCGAGATGCTGCTGCAGGGCGAACTCGCCGGCGCGCACCGGGCCAGCCTGGTGCGGCGGCTCGACATGGTGATGCAGGATCACTGCTACTTCTACCGTGGCCGGAAACAGTACGGCAATGCCTTCGGCATGGCGATGAAGTGGGTCGGCAAACGGCCGCTCCAGGTCGGCGGCTGGAAGGAATTGCTGGCCGCAACACTGCGCAGGGGTTGAACGCGCAGCGACTTCAAACCGGCAACCAGCAGCACGATCGCGCTTTCCCCAACGAAAAAAGGCTCCAGCCGAACGGCTGGAGCCTTTGAAAAAATGGTCGGGGCGGTGGGATTCGAACTCACGACCCTCTGCTCCCAAAGCAGTCTCAAAATCCTTGTAAATCAACAAGCTAGTTTAATTTTCTCTAACGCGAAATGTCCCGTTCGACATAGTTTCTCGCTCTGATCAGAAGCTTGCGTTAGATTTCCAAATTAATTATTTAGATCAGCTCTGACGGCTTGCGACTGCCCACAAAAACGGGACCCAACCGACCCACTGGATTGCGTTCAAAGCCCATCTCCAGGACCGGGGCAAGTTCGACCTAACCAGTTTCCTGTGCCCGCTTACCAGAACCAACGTCAGCAGGCACAGGCCGCCGATCCCCAGGGCCACGCCTCCGATGACGTTGAGCGCGTGCCTAACCGGATCGCACTCGACGCTCTTGAGCATCCAGGAAGCTGCTGAAAACACGGCCGCAGCAATGCCGGCGTTGCGCACGTGGTCGAACACCGCTTTGACCGGCCCGTCGTCGAATAATTTACTGATCATGCCGGCAGTATCTCAGCCGGACGGCGCGCTTTCCGATGGCAATCTGCACATCAAGCGTGGACTGGACCTGCATCGAATAAGTCGGCAACCGACAGCCGAAGAAGCACCCTCGCCTCTTCCTGGGTCCCCACCAGCCACGTGTCCACGTCAGCCATCTCGATCGGTATCACGCTGCGCTTGTCCTGCTGGTCGGGCCCGAGCTTCGGGTCTGGCTTGTGCATGCGGCGCATCAGCGGGTGCTGGTCGGCGTTGAGGGTGAGCATGGTGTAGCTCTCGTGCACCTCGCCCGTCGCCTTGTCCGTCCAGGTATTCCACAGGCCGGCCAGGCTCCAGGGGTCTCCATCGGCGCGGCGAAATCGCCACCACTCGTTTTTCCCGCTCTCCCAGTTCGGCTCGTCGAAGTCCAGCGCCGGGATGATGCAGCGCTGGCCGCGGGCCCATGGCTGCTTGTAACTGGCCGTCTTCTCCATGTCCTCGCTGCGCGCGTTGTTCGTGCTGTACGGCAGCTTCGCAGTCTTGGCGAACCACGGGATCAGGGCCCACTGCCCGACCACAAGCTCGCGCGAATAGCCGGCGTCATCCCGCGCACGGCGAATGAACGGTCCTGGGCTGCGCGGGAACTGCGTCGGCGGCCATAGCGGCAGCGTTTTTCCCCTGGGCGTGTTCCAGAAACGCTCGATGTCCAAATCTTCCGGACTGGTGTAGCGGTTGCACATGAGCCCATCCTACCGCAAAACCACTGTATGCTCACACAGTGGATTTTGCAGTCATCGCTCATTCGCCGGAACGTGCCCGGCACGAGGTCACCACCGTTGAGACGTGGGGGAACCTTCGCATCACATCGTCTGTGGAAACGAAGATTCGCACGGCGCTGTTGGTGCCGCTGGGATCGCAACTGGCGGGACAGGGAACATCGAAGCTGCCGCCCCTGCAGCGCGTGCGGCTTGCGGAAGTCAGCGATGAATACGTGGTGCTCGTGGGGCGAGAGGGCGACCCGGACAGCGGGCCGGTGCGTCATTGGAGTTGCCGGCGCCCCTCCACGATGGAGTTGCAGGCCGAATACAACCGACGCAACCCGCCGACGTCACCCGACGGCCAGTACCGGCACTGGTGGGAGCATGTGCTGGCCAATGCTCAGATCGACAAGCAACGGCTCGCGATCAACGAGGTGCAGGCCCTGCTGATGCTCCCCGACGACGTGCTCTGGCGGTTCCTGGACTGGGCGGCGGCCGACCAACGCTGCTACCTCACCGGGCCGCCCGATCACGACCACAAAGGCACGCTGTTCGTGAATAGCGAGGCTGAACGCCTGCGGTGCCTGGCGGTGAAGCAGCAGTTCGGCTGGTGACCCGTCCACTGGACGGCAGCAAGATCACGGCGCCGCTTCGGCCGCCTTCGGCTTCATGGCGGCGCGGAGCTTGTCGCCCAGCGTGGGCGCCGAGGTCGAGCGCTCCATCTCCTTGATCGCATCGTTCAACGCCGTCATGTTCTGCACGCGGGCGTCGTCGATCTGCTTCGTCATGGCCGGATCGCCCACGGTCTGAACCGCAATCTTGTTCAACGCCGAGACCTTGCTCTGGATGGTGTTGACGGCCTTGGCCATCACGACATCCGGGTTCTCGTCCATGAACTTCTGCAGCGCCTCGCGGTCGCCTGCCTTGGCCATCGCCTTGAACGAGCTGTCGAGGGTCTTCAGCCGCTTCGTGGACTCGTAGTACCGGCTGGTCTGCACCTGGTCGGGGTCGACCTCACCATAGAACCGGCCGAGCACCGGGATCTGGCTGGGCTTGACCGGCTCGCCGCGGCTGGCGGCCGTGCTGGCGTTCACGCTCTTCTCGATCTCGCGCAGCACGCCGCCGCCCACGGTCTGCGCGATGTAGCGCAAGCGCTCCGGCGTCGGGCTGACCACGCCGGCCTCGTAGTCGGTGCCGCCGGCGATGGCGTTCAAGGCCTTGCTGATGCCGATGTATGCCTGGCCCGTCGTGGTCCGCATGGTGCTTTCCTTGGCCCGGGCCACACCCGGCCGGCCGTCGGTCTCACCGCCGTAGCTCTGCTTCTCGATTGTGCCGCCCGCGAAATTCTTGTTGAATCCGATCTCGATCAGCGGGTCAACGAGCGTCGGCGCTACGGTTTTCAGAGCACCGTCGGCCGTGAAGATGTTGCCGCCCCCCAGCGGATTGAAGGTGCCGGCAATCTCGCCGATCGCGCCGGTGATGCGCTTGGCGACCTGTTTCCCACCGTTCAACACCAGCTCGGTGACGACGCGCCCCGTGTTCGGCACCCACAGGAAACCCAGCGGCATCGGGATGCTGACGTATCGCTTTTCCTTGGCGCCGAACACCGGGATGATCAGCGCCCGCGTCTTCACGAATTCCGGGATCTCGTCGTCGTCATAGCCGGCCGCGGCCAGCATCAGCGCCTGGATGACGCCCAGCGCCAGGCCACCGGCAATGATCTTGGCGCCCGTGGGCCCGGTGAGCGTGCGCAGCGCGCGCTCGGAGCCCTGCACGCTGGCATTGAAGAAGGCGTACAGCGGGCCGATCTCGCGCCCCGCCCTGCCCTTGCGGTTGAAGTCCACCGTCAGCTCACGGCCGAGGCGCGCGGCCTGGCCCCGGCTCATGCCGTTGTCCAGCGCCACCTTGTAGGCCGACAGCCGGACGCCGTTCTCCATCGAGGTGTTGAAGCCTTCGAGCAGCTCGAGCGCGGCGTGCGCGTACAGCGATGGCGACAGCTTGCCCCGGCCGACGGCCGCGAGTTCCTTCTCGATGGCTGCGGCGCGGTCGTTGGCGTCCCGGAAGTTCTCTTTGTACCCGGTCTGGCCGCCGTCGGCCACGAATTGCCGGTACAGGTCGCCCCATGGATTGCCCTTACTGTTGCCGGCCAGTTCCCGCGCGATGCCCTGGATCGCGAACGGCACGCCGGCGATGACCCGCGTCGAATGGCCGCGCAGCGCCGTGCTGCCCAGGTTGATCGCGCCTTCGAACACATCGCGCGTCAGGTTGGCCAAGCCGAAGGCCGGGTTGTACTGCGTGTTCACGGCGGCCAGCCATCGCGTGGCCTTGCCGATGATGCTGTTGGCCAGGTCGAGCTTGGTCAGGCCGTCGAGGTTCTTCAGGCTTTCCGCCAGGCGCTGCCCGCGCTCGCCGGTGGTGTTCAGCATCAGCACGCGGTCCTCGCCGTTCACCTTCAGCGGGATGGCGCCGGGCAGGCTCTTGTACAGCGGGTTCGGCCGGTCGGTCATCTTGCCGGTCACCGGGTCGACGGTGCGGATGGTGGGCACCCCCTCCATGCCGACCTGTGCCGTCATCGGATCCACGCCCATGGCCTGCAGTTCGGCGCCGATGGATGCCGCGGTCATGCTGGGCTTGATGGTGGTCCAGAATTCCGGGTTCGGATGTGATAGCGCCTGGCCATACAGCGCCAGCGCCACGCGGTTCTTCTCGGCCCGGGTGATGGCGGCCTCGCGCTGCATCAGCACGTGGGCCAGGATGTTCGTCACCTCCTTGGTGCTGCCGGTGGCGCGCTTGCTGGCGCTGCCCTTCACGGTGAAGCCGGATCCCGTCGGATGCGGTGCGCCGGCGGCGGCCTCGTCGCGGAACATCGGGACGTAGTTTTTGTAGGCCGCCGTCCAGGCGTCGATGGTCTCCTGTTTTTCCAGGCCCTCGGCCACCAGCAGCTCGCGCGTGCCCGCGGTGATGGCGTCCACCCGGGCCGCCAGCGCCTTCAGCAGCACCATGCGCTGCGGCGAGATGCCGGCCAGATACGCCGCGGCGTTGGCCGTGGTCATCAGGTCACCCTTGGTGTTGGTACCGGCGCCGCCGTCCGGCATGTTCGGGTTCACTTTCGCCACCTGTACGTTGCGCTCTTCGGCGCCGCGCGCGTGAAGGTAGTCGGCGAGCTCGTCCATCGACACCTTGTTGCGCGACATGGCCTGCAGCAGCGGCTTGGCCTCGCTATCCAGGAAGCTCTGGCTGCGATACGCTACGCGGCCGGGGTACAGGGTCTCGGCCAGCCGGGCGTCGAACTCCTCCTTGATCTGCTGGCCGGACTGCTCGATCGCGGTCTGCACGCGCTTCAGGTCGACGCGACCGTCCTGCAGCTCGTAGATGATCCGGTCGATGCGGGTCGGCTCCGGGGTGCTCCAGATGTTCGGCTGGAACAAGCTGGCTTGACCTGTATTGCCGTTGCCAGGGCCGCGAGCGAACGCGCCGTCCACTTCCTCACCCCGTTGAAATGCTTCTCCCAGTTCCCTCGGCTGCGCCATGCGGCCACCGGTGCGGGAGCCGACCTGCAAGCCCTGTTGCGCCGACACCAGCATGCCGTGGAGCTCGGCCATGGTGAAAGGCACCTTGATGCCCATCGTCTCGCGCAGCCATTGCGCCAGACGCGCATAGGCCTGCTTCACGAAGCCGAAGCCCGGGCGGAACTGGCCACTCGCGTCCACCGCGTCCTCGACCACCTTGGCGGCGATCTCGTCTGCTTCCTGCGTCGGGTTCAGGTTGAAGTCGCCGGCCTCGTCGACGTAGGTCTCGCGGACGTAGCGGGCAATCTCGGAGAGCGGCTTGTTCCCGGTCTTGATCGCCATCTGGATCTGCCGCGTCAACTTGGCGAACTCGGTATTGCCCAGCGCCGTGCGCAGACCGTGGTGCGCGATCGCCTCGTGCGCCAGGGTCTTGGCCACGTCCTCGGGCGAATGCATATTGCGCGCCACGATCCAGACCTGGCCGTTGTAGAACCCCCGCGTGTCGTAGGGGGCGTGCACGGGCAGGTCCAGGCGCTTTGCAACCACGCGCACCGGCGGCATGTTGGACCAGCCGGCCGTGATGTCAGCCACGATCTGCTTCACCTGGTTGACGGGCATGCCGCCCAGCGGCGCCGTGTCGCCGTCGCGGGAGAACAGCGCGATGTTGCCGTCGGCGTCCTCCTTGGTCTGCACGGTATGGAAGAAGTTGTCGAACGCGGCGCGCACGGCGGGCATTTCGGCCATCGCCGGGTATGGGAACGATGGGGGCGCTTCCTTGCCCAGTGCGGCGGCTCGGGCATTCTCTTCCATGTCCCACGCCTCGGCGTTCACCACGTTGGCCAGGTAGTCGTTGGCGGCGCCCTGGTCCTGCAGCTTGGCCACGACGTAGCTTTCGAACGACCGGGCCGACAACTCGAGTGGCGTGTCCCAGTAGGGCTTGCCGCGGCGCTTGTCCAGTTCCCGCGAGCGATCGCGCAGGCCCTTGGCTTGGGTCGCAGCGCTGACGGCGCGGAAGGCGGCCTGCATCTCGGCGCGAAGCTCATCGATCGCGCCACCGTCCGTGGCATACCCGCCGCCGCCGCTTTCCTTGGCGAAGTAGTTGTCGAGGGCGTGCCACCACTCGTGCGCCAGCGAGCCTGGCCCGCCCGCCTTGGTCAGGTTGATCACCACGGTGCCGGGCTCGTAGTGCGCGGCCGGCGCGTTCTTGCCGCCGCGGCCGCGCGCGCCGAAGGCCAGTCCGAGCCGGCCGCCGAGCGACAGCGCCCGGGCCGGAATGCCGAGCACGGCCGCCATGTCCATCAGGGCGTCGTAGGTCTCGTTGAGGTCGGACTGCCGGCGCCCCTGCTCGACGTAGTTGCCGAACTGCACGCCGCGGAAGCCGAACGTGTCCGCGAAGTTGTTGGGCGTGACGGGCGCACCGTTGCGGTGATCGTCGCCGACGCGCGGCTGGTTGTCGGGCCGGCGCTCGAGCGGCGTCTGCTTGTACTTCGCCAGCAGGGCGTCCAGCTCGGCGCCGTTGTTGGCCATGAACTCGCGCGCGGCCTTCAGGTCGGGCAGGGTTTTCAGGTCGATGGTCTCGCGTCCGATCTTCTTGCCGATGATGTAGTCGGTACCGGCGCTGCGCCGGCGATAGATCTGGTACTGCGGCTGACCCTTGGCCTTGGTGCCCAGGTCGAGCATGTCCAGCTTAGCCTTGAAGTTCGCCATAGCCTCGGCGCGCGTGTCGCCACTGGCCAGCTCCCGGGGCCAGTTGCCGAAAGCCGTCGCCTTCGCCTTCTGCGAAACCGTCCAGATGATTTTCGCCGGGCTGTATGCCTTGCCCTGGTACATGCTGTACGCGGCGCTGCTGACCTCGATGCCCTTGAACGATCGAGCGTGGCCCAGGTCCTCGTACAGGTCGATGTTCGCGCCGATGTCGCGCATCGAACCGCCCGGGCGGACGAACGGCTCCACCGCGTCGCGCTTCCACAGCCCGCTGGCCAGCTTCTCGGCGAAGTTCCGCTTGGTCTCCACGTCGCTGACCCAGCGCTTCAACTTCCAACTGTTCTGCGGCTTGGTCGGCACGCTGTCGCGCACGGCATGCAGGAAGGCGACGGTCCAGGGGTCAGTACCGGCGTCGAGCAGCTTCTGGTAGTCCGGCTCCGGCCAAGACTTGGACAGCGGCTCGGCCGATACGCTCACGTCGCCCGCTTCCTTGAGGACGGTCGCATAGTCCTTTCGGGCACCGGCCAACTTCTCGCCGAAGTCGTCGATCTTCGCAGGCGCTGGGGCCGATACCGGTTTCGCCGCGGGCTTGGCCAGGAGCGCTTCGACAGCAGCGATCTGCTCGTCGACGGCTTGAGCCTCGGCGACGGCCTGGTCGGTACCGTCGGCCTGCAGGGCGGCGGCCCGCGCTTCGATGGCCTCCCGGTCTTGGGTGCGCAAGGCTGCGCCTGCCTTGGAGAGGCATCGTTTCAGGGACATGGAATCTCCGGTGGATGAGAGCGATCAGAACTCGACGTCGAGGCTTTCCGACTCGCGGATCAGGACGGTGCGTCGCACCTGCCCATCGAACGTGGTGGGCGGGCGCTGTTGCGGCACCCGGTGGCGGGGGATGAACTCCTCGATCGCGATCCGCGTGCGCGACTTGCTGCGCGCACCGCGCACGACCGACACGTGGGGGAACCAGCCGCTCGACGACTTGTGGAGCATCAGGCCGTCCCCCGCGTCGTAGCTGGAATTGCGAACGGCCCAGGTGAAGCAGTTGTCCTTCACCGGGAGACCGCGCCATTGACGCCAGCGGCCGGCGGCCAGCCAGACGCAGCACATCGCGCATAGCAGTGCGGTGGCCAACAAAGCTTTGATCGTGCGCATGGTGGCCTTTCAGAAACGAAAAAGCCACCCGAAGGTGGCTCAGAATGCCTGGGAAGATTGGGTGGGCCCACCCTAGTTTTCACTTAGGACGGTTTCACTCCAGCAAGTCTCGAAAGCAGGAATCTATTTTTTTTCAACGAAAGTGCCGGTTTCTCAATCAGGTGCCAACTTAGCACCCCCGCCGACACTGAAAGCACAAGTGAGATAAAGAATAGCTTCCAAGGACCATTTGCAAATCCGAAATGCACCACGAGTTTCTGTATGGGCCACGCGTAGAGATAAACGCCATATGAAATATCTGGCAGATTTTCAATAAACTTAGGTTTGCCGCTCTTGAAGCCGACGCCTAGCACCAAATAGGCGCCCGCACTTGCTAACGCTATTTCAGCCGTATACCGGTAGGTCAGGCCCGCGATTAACAGACAGGCTGCCAATGCCAGCCACTTCCAACTTGCATTGCGATGCAGATCCAGCAGTCCTATCACGGCGCCACTGAGAAACATAGGAAGCAGTCTCAAGAGCATCACTCGGTCGCCGCCACGTATCGCACCTACAGCCGAGGCATCCGCGTAGCCAACTCTGAAAATGAGAAACGCGGCCAATGACAAGATCCACAACGACACCATGATGAAGGACCTGTTGATGATTGACATCAGTCCCAACAACAGCACCAGCAGGTAGCAAACAAATTCGTACCTGATGCTCCACAGCGAACCATTAACATCTGGAAAAAACGATCCTTCAAACGTTGGAGGTGCGTTCGGCTGAGTTAGATTTAGGACATTCGATGCCAAGCTCAGCATATTCAATTGAGATAAATACGACACTCCGTTAGTCGAGCCGATCCATCCCGCGATAAAAACCGAAAAAAGGAATGCAACTACGAAGCCAGGAATAATCCTCAATATCCTCTTCTTCAAATACGGCAGCACTCGGGGTTCCGACAACCAACTTCTCGATATTAAAAAACCGCTAAGTATGAAGAAACAGTCGACAGCAACCTCGCCCAACGTCAACGTTCCAAACAAAGCGAAGAGCGGCTCGCCCGCATTGCTCCCCATTGTCAAAGGGAATGAGTGCGAGAGCAGCACCGCAGTGGCGAACACCAACCGTTGGACGTCAAGGTTGTTTGTGGAATGGGTAGGCGGATTTGGCATGCGAGGCATCATAGGCTGCTATTGCCTATACGAGATGACGCGGAATGCAAGTTCAGTGCCAATCCGGCGTTGACAACTTGCATGACGCATCGCCCTCAAACGGCTAGGCCGACAGCATCAGAGCCTGCAGTGACATATTGATTCTGGCTGCAGGCGGCCCAGCAAGACCGTGGAAAGCAGCGATTGCCCGGATGCGATCACCATAGTTGTCACCCGCCGTCGGGCACAACCACCCGCCCTCCGAAAACTCGTTCCAGGCGTAGCAGATCGACAGCCCACTCTCGCATGCGGTAGGGTAGGCATTGATGAAAGCGCTCGCTGCCCCGTAGTGCGCCATGAACTCTGCCGTGGTTGGCGTCGCGATCCAGGAGGCTGGGTTGTTCTCCCCGCCTGCGTTGCTGCCACTGCCGATTCGCGGCCTGAAGTCCCACCCAGTCGTAATGTGCGGCACGACCTTCAGGGGAAGACCGGTCAGGGCGCTGTTTGTGTTCTTGTCGTTGGTCCATTTGGCCTGAGTCGGCGCCACCAGCGTGGAATACGGATACTGGCTGTTGCTCGCGTTGTTGTATGTGGCGGCGTATTGGCTGTAGGCATCGCACCCCAGGTATTGTCCTGAACTGGTGTTGTTGTCGAGGCAAATGAAGTATGGGTTACCGTAGCCCTGGGCGACGGAGTAGTCGCGCAGGGCGTCAATCTTCGCTTTCGCCACCGCATAGTCGTTGCCCGAGGTGTACTGCGCAAAGTTGGCACAGTTCAGCATGCCCCAGACCGGCCGCCCGTTCCACTTGTAGTAGTTGGGGTTGGAGAAGAACTTGTCCACCCAGGCACGCATGAACTGCAGCCAGTCCCCGGTCACGTTCGTGTTGGGCGTCCACCATGCGCGGTATCCCTCCATCAGCACGCAGAATTGAGGTTTCGACGCCAACGTGCTGTTGAAGTAGCCCTTAATGCTTCCGTTCATCCCCGCTGCAAAAACGGGATCTTCTGTTCCAAAACCGGGAAGCAGCCAATTCGGCTCGCTGACGTACGGCAGGTACATCGGCGAAATGCCCGACGACAGCATCAGCGTCAAGTCGAGATCAATCACATCCTGGGAATTGCAGTTGGCAAATATCGCGGAGCCAGAGCGGACCGCATAGTATGGACGCCGATATTCCCAGGTCGTCGGGCCAAGGATCCCATTTTCATAGGCGCCGTAGGTGCCAGGCGCCCCGGCCCATAGGCCGGCCCAATGGATGGCCAGCGTCTTCATACGTTACGCCCCAGAGACGTTTGAGCCGTTTGTTCGACGTTATACAGCGCTAACACCTGGGCATCCGTCATCGCGTCGGTAAAGTAGTAGCCAGAAATCCGCGCGCCGGACTCAAGAAAGTTGTCTTGGCCAGTGTCAGTTTTCCGGCAGAACAGAGCAAATGCCGTAGCCAGGGCCGCAACGGTGGTTGCTGTCGTGGCCTCGGCCGCCAGGACGCCGTTTTTGTACAGCCGCGCAAGCGTGGCGGAGGATCGGATCAAGCTGTAGAACCCGGCTGCCATACCGCCGCTGTTGAACGGCCCGGTAACAGCATAGGCGCCGCCCCATTTGCCACGATAGTTGCCAGACACGCCGCTCCCGGTGCCGCTTGTGTTGGCGCTCAAGCCAAACTGGCCAGCGGCATCCGCCGCAGCAACAACGCTCCGAATGGTCGTGCTGGAAGTCACCGGGGTTCGCAAGTAGACGTGAATCCCACCTGTTGGCTCCGTAGGTACATAGGTCGTATCGATCCACTTCGTGCTTCCGTCGGTGCTCCAACCCGCGTTCTCGGCGTAGTCGCCTGAGACCAGACTGTGGTTGACGTCCAGCGCGCCGCCAACCGATTTTTTCAGCGGTACAAACGTAGCTGGAAAGTCACCGATGCAGGAGTTGGCCCGGCGGATCAAATTCCACAGTTCGCTGCTGTTCGCTTTAAGGCTAGCAATTTTGGCCTTCTGAACGTTTTGGGAAGACGTTTGCACCGTTCCACCGTTGCCTGTGACCGCAGCCATAAACGCAGTGAAATCTGCATCATCGGCGGGCGCCGCAGCATCGACGCCGGCTAACTCAAACTTGTTGGCGGCGATGCCGTAAAGCAAGACCGTACGCCCAGCAGACGCAGCACGGTACACAGTGCCCGGGCCGAGAACATCGTTCACCGTCACGCCAGCGGCGAATGCAAAGCCCGAAGTGCCGTTCAGGCGGATTGCGCAAGCGAATCTTGTGTTTAGGTCAGCGCCGTCCAAACCGAGAGGGATGGTCAGCGTTAGGCCGGGGCTTGCAAGCGGAACGACCGTGTTGTCGTCAGATGCCGCCAAAGGCCGGTTGCCAGTGACATCAGGGCCAATCGTCATTTTCGACGCACCGGCACTCCCACCCCCAGCCGGGCCGTCGAGTGCTATCTCTTCTAAGCCAAACTGGTCTTTGATCAACGCACGAAGTTTGCCGGCGGCATCGTATTTGCCGCGCACAGCGTCTGGATAACTCATGATGAACTCCTGAAAATGGTTATGCCGTAAGGCACTTGCGAATCGACTTGAGGATGGAAAGGCGCTTGCGGAGCTCGACGTCCGCGCGCTCTTGGGCCGGCTTTTCAGCGGCATCTCCGGATGGGGGTGGATCGAACATGCTGGTCTGGCCAGTGAGCGAATCCATGGGGTCTTGGCCGAGCTGAAAGTTGTCGGCGCTGGCTTCCTGGCGAGCATCGATCTCGCGCTGCTCGGTCGCCTTCTTGGCCTTGGCATCGGCGGCGCGTGCAGCATCCTCGGCCACCTTGTCGCCGTCGGCCTTGGCTTGCTGCTGGGCGAGGATGTCTGCCTTGGTGGGTGCCGTCAGGCCAGTGGGCGCATCCTCTTCGGTGGCCCCAGAAACAGAAAACCCCGCGTCGGCGGGGTTCTGGCTTACTTCTTCGCGGGGGCTGCCCGCTTCACCGTCTCTCGGTCGATCACCCGGCGGCGCTGCTCCGGCGTCAGCTTCGACAGGCTCACGAAGGCCTTGCGGTCCTGCGGTGTTGGTGTCGGCTGTTTGTTCACTGGGCACTCCAAAAAGTAAATCGGCATCGGCTTCGGTCATCACCTGGCCACGGGCCCAGATGTCGGGAATGTCATCGTCGTTCAAGCGATCGAGGAAGTCATCGCTGGCTTCGGCAAGGTCTGCCGCCGCCTGCTGGACATCCGGGTCCGCGTCATCCAACGCCTGCAGCCGCCTAGCCTCCTGCTCGGCCTCGGCGATTCGTTCCCAGCCTTCGGGCGTGTATTGCGGCTCGGTGAGGCTCTTGCGAATCAGCGCCAGCGCATCGTTTTGCGATGCATCGGCGCGCAGGTATCCCGCCGCCGCGAGTGTCCCAGTTGCCTGCTCCAGCGTCAAGCCTTTGCCGGCGCCGGCGAACAGCCACTTGCTGCGCACACGTACGTTCCGGTCGAAGCCCGCATCGGCCATCACCGACTTGGCCAGGCCGCCCTGGTCGGCGATGAAAGCGTGCGCCGGGATCGGCATGCCGGCTTCACTGGCGCCGCCGGTGCGCAGGCGCCGCGCTGCCTTTTCCTCGGCCGCGAGCTGCGCCGGCGTCTTCTCATCGAGGGCGAAGCCACCGTCGACCGACACCACGCGCAGGTGCGGCTGCAGCTTGCGCGCATCGCCGGCCGCGCGGCGCGTCTTGAACGGCTTGCCGCCATCGGCGAGCGCGGTGCCGTCACGACCAACAGGTCCAACGGGAGCGCTTGGAACATCCGCTGGAACATTGGCAGGCGCCGGCGTTCCAGGATCGGGCGCTGCCTCGGCCGGTGCGGCCTTGGCCGGCACATCGAGCGTGCCGAGCGGCTTCTTCTTCGCGCCGTCGTGCACCCAGGACTTGAATGCCGAAACCGGAAGCTCGGTCATCGCGCCCAGGCCTGTCCAGCCGGGCATGAAGCTGCTCATGTAGGCTTCGCGCGCCTGCTCGGGCGTGTCGTAGCCCATCATGACCTTGTGCTCGTCGAAACTGCCGTCCTTATTCACCTGGTCGATGACGAAGACGCGGTTGCTGTCCGGGTTGTGCCCGATGTACGTGTCGACGTGGTCCTTGTCGGCCCCGACCGTGCCCTTGATGTAGCCGTAGTGGCCGCCCATGGTGTTCGCCCACTCGGTGCCGTCAGGGCTCACGCCGCGGCGCTCCGAGCCTTTCGGGTTCTCGATGGCCACGTCCATGCCATGCACGTTGATGTGGCCCTTGCGGTAGTTCCCTGCTTCCTTCTGCGCCGGCGTCGGCTCAGGCAAATCGTTCAGCGGGCTGGTCGCGGCCTCGTGTGCGGCCGCCTCGATCTCCGGACGAACCGGATCAAGATTGGCGATCGGCGTTTCAGAAGCGGCATTTCCTGCATCGGAGGGGCCGATTTCCGCATCGCCAGCCGGGTTTCCTGCATTTTCCAGTTCCTGCACGGCGTTCATGGTGCCGCGCACGTCGTCCGGCTTGTAGACCGACTCCATCGCCGCGTCCATGGCCACATCGCGCGCTTCGGCCAACAGCGCGCCCAGGCCTTCGGCGTTCTGTACCGGAGCGATCACGCCCTTGGCGGCCAGCCGCTGGGTGAACTTCTGGAAAAAACTCGGCACCTTGTCGATCGGCATGTCGCGCGCGGCGGCCAGCGCGGCGTCCACGGCGTCGGCTGGCACGTTGGCATCGCCGGCCGCGGCGCGGAAGCCGCTGGTCAGCGCCGAGCGGCCTGCCGCTTCCACCGGCTTCACGCCGTCGATACGGTGCTGGCGGTAATCGGCCTGGAAGCCGGGCTGCTGGGCGAACTCTGTGTGCGGCGCCATGCCGGCGAGCTCCGTGTCCACCGCCGCAGCGGCCTGCTGGCGATCCAGCTTGCCCTGCAGCAGGTCGGCCGGGCCGTCCTCGCCCGCGTCGCGCAGCCGCTTGATGCGCAGCGCGGCCGCCGCGAAGTCTCGAGCCTGGATCGTGGCGTCGACGCCGCCGCCCATCACCGCGCCGAGCGTGCCGGCCACGGCCAGGCGCTTGCCGGCCGCGCCGGCGTCGAAGGCGTCGCCCTTGCCCACCGTCTCGCCCAGGTACTGGCCGGCCTCTTCGCCGACTTCCTGCGCGCCTTCCTTGGCCATCCCCTTGCCGATCTCGCGCACGCCATGCGCCACCGACTTCGAACCCATGGCGCGGGCAATCTCCCCTTCGGCGCCGCCGCCGGTGAGCCGGCCTGCGACGTAGGTGGCCGGTGCCGTGATACCCGCTGCCAGGTAGGCCTGCCCCTGATCGCCGCCGGCGTCGCGCACCGTGCCGTACGTGTCGGCGGCATTCTGCAGGACGGTGGTGCCGATCGTGGCCGCTTCACGCGCGCGCTCGGCGCGGGCCAGCACCGTGCCCTCGTCGATCACCTTGGCGAGCTGGGCAGCCTTGCTGGCCTGCGCCAACTTGCCGGCCGCCATCGCGGATCCTGCCGGCAGCGCCATGCTGCCGACGTTCGGGAGCACCTGGTCGGCCAGCGCGCCGGGGTTGCCGACAATGACATCGGCGGGATTCAGCGCGGGGTCAGCCATGTCCTGTTCGAAGCGCGTGCGCTGCGCGGCGGCGCGATCGGAGCCGACCACTTCCTGAATCGCCTTGTTGCCGGCCTCCGCGAAATCGCTGATGCCCTTGCCGAAGCGATCGCCGGTGGCCAGCCGCGCCAGGTCGCCCACGCCTTTGACGGCGGTCGGGCCGATCTGCAGCGCGCCGGCCACCGCATCGCGCGCGGCACCGCCGGCGGTCACCGCAGGAATGTCGCGATCGAGGACGCGGCCCGGGTATCGGGTGCGCTTCGCATCGCCCAGGCCCCGCGCGTCGGCGCGCACCGCGTTCTGCGCGTTCTCGGTGATCGGCATGTACGCGGGGTTCGACGGGTCGGTCTCCGCGTCCATGGCCGCGATGCGCTCGGCGCGGCTTGGTACCGGCGCCTCACCGGCCACCGGCGGCGACACGCTGCCGCGACCAGCACCAGCCGACGACGGCGCGACACTAGCCGGCAGCTCGCGCCGGCCCACGCCGGCGTCGGTGGCAAACTGGTTCCAGGCATCGTCGACATGCTCGGCCGGCACGCGCGGCGCGACGACATCGTCGAAGTACTGGCGGCGTGCGGCGTCCTGCTGCTCGGGCGCGAGGGCCTTGAAGCCATCGGACCCGGCGACTTCACTCCACGGTTTGGGCATGGGTCACTTCCAGAGTTGGCTGTAATCGTTCGGGGGCGTCTTCGCGCCAGACACCGCGGCTTTGACGTTGGCCAGGCCCGGCGCCGGCGCGGCGCGGCCGGCCTTCTTGGAGACCACCGCAATCTCACGCTGGATGGCCTCCACGTCGCCAGCGGCGCGGGTGTCACCCTGCGCGGCGCGCTGCTGCGCCTTGGCCAGCTCGCCGTTCAGGATGCTCAGGCTGTCCCCGTCGCGCGCGGTCTGCACGGCCTTCGGGATGGTGGTGCTGCTCGTGTTCCCCAGCCCGGGCGACGAGGCGGGCGCGGGACCTGGTGCTGCTGCCGGTGCGGGCGCCGGCGCATCGCCGCTCTGCGATCCGGCCAGCAGCTTCTGGTAGATGCCGCGCTCCTCCTGGTGCGACGCGATGGCGTCGCGCAGGCCCTGCATCTCGACGAACTGCGGGGAGCCCTCCTTGGCCATCGAATAGAGCGGGTCTTTCTGCAGCGCCGTCAGCGCTTTCTGCGCTTCAGCGGCGCGGCGCCCGGCGTCGGTGAAGAGCGTCGTGTAGCGCAGCCGCTCCTCCCGGCTGACCTTGTCCGAGGCGCCCTGCCCCTTCAGGTCGGCCATCTGGGTTTTCACGTCGGCGAGCTGCTGCTTGGTCTCGGCGTTCGGAATGGCAACCTCCTCGAGTTGCCGGCGCTTCAGATCCAGTTCCTGCAGCTTGAGCGTCGCGGCGGCCGCCGTCTTCTGCTCGGTCACCATGTGGCTGTAGCGCTGATCGGGCGTCAGCGTCTTGTCCAGCAGGTGGGCGGCCATCACAGCGCCGTCCTGGTTGTTGGGGAAGGTCAGGCGCGGCAGCGGCGTGACGGTACCGTCCTCGCCGACCTTGCCGTAGGTGACCATCTTGCCGTCCGCGCTGGGGATGACGGTCAACTGGTGGTCCTTGAGGCCGTCGCCGCCGCTCTTCGAGATCCAGTTCGCGATGCCTTCGTGCCCGGCCTGCATGGCCTCGCCGAGCTGGCGCTTGTAGAGCTGGTCGGCCAGCGCCATCGCGCCGGTCTGGCTCTGACGCGATGCGGCTTCGTACTGCTTCGCGCCCAGCACGTTGCCCGACTTCGCCATGGCCAAGCCGACGCGCTTGTCGGTCGCCTCGGGCGCGTTGTACGCCGCTGCCGCGGCATCGGCCTCCGGACGCGTGGCGAACGACTGGCCGTTAACGGCGATGGTCTGCTGCGGCGCCTGCACGTCGGACAGCCCCATGGTGCGCGCCTGGCGCATGTCCGAGTTGGCCACGCCGGCGTCGTCGTACACCTTGGGACCATCGCCCATGTCCAGCGTTGCGGCGCTCTCATTGACGGCGGCCGGTTTCACAGCGTCGACGATCGCGCTGCGCTCCTGCTTCGCGCGGTTCACGTCATCCATTCGCGCGTCGAATTCAATCTGGCGATTCGCGCGGTCTTGTTTCCGTTCGTCGTCAATCTCCTTCTGACGCGAGGCGTTGAGGTAGCCGGTACCGAAACCGACGGCGAACGATGCGAGTCCTTTACCCATGATGTGCTCCTAAATTTGCAGCGGCTCAGTGAGCCTTGGACTGGCGGCGAACAGCGGATGCCAAGCCCTTGACCTGCTTGTGCAGCTCGTTGATGGCCGCGTGGTGCACGCCGCTCTCGGCCACCATGTCGATCATTCGGCCACCGGGCGCCACGCGGTCGCCGAGCGCGCGCTGCATGTCCTGCGCCATCGGTCCGGCGTGGGTCTTGCCACCGTCGTCCGCCGGCGAGCCCTTCTTGTATTTCCAGGTGGAAGGCTTCGCGCTGCTCAGCGCCTTCAACGCCTTTTTGCCGGAGATCTTCCTGATCGAGTGCTTCATCCGCTTGTCGGAATATTTGAAGATCGCAGCGCCCCCCAGTTGCCCAAGCGCGCCCATGACCCCGCTGTTGTTGTTCGCTTGGTTCTCGATGTTGGCGACCTGCCCGTAGATGTTTCCGGCCGAGGACAGGCCTTGTTGCGCTCCCTGGTAGCCCTGCTGGACGAGGCCAGTGCCCGAGGTCGTGGCGCCCAGCGCGGCGTTCGCGTTCTGGGACGAGCTGTTGCCGGCCGTCAGGGCGAGACCTGCGCTGGTGGCTTGGCTGCTGGAAAGGCCCCGGCCCAAGTTCGCCGCGTCCAGCTTGCGCGCGTAGCCCTGAAGCTCCACGGCGTCGCGCGCCTTGGTCGAGGCCGCAGCGCTGGCCGTGGCCGTGCCCAGCGCGAGCTGGTTGTTCAGCGCGAGGGACTTGCCGCTGCCGGGGACCACGCCCTTCCGTGCAAGATCCCGATTCGTCGAGGCCTGGGCCAGGCCGGCCTGCTGCGAAACGTCGGCGATCGCTTGAGCGGCCTTCTCGTCGCGGCGCGCGGCCGTGTCGTAGTTCTGCGCATCCGCGACGATGCCCTGCTCGAGCGGGCGGAAGGTGCCCTTCTGGTAGTCGTTCGACTCCTGGGCGATCTGCGTCTGGGTGTTCATCGACGCGAGCTGCGCGTCGGACACTTGCTGCGCACGCTGCGCGGCAGCGGCGCGGTCGGGCGCGGTCTCACCGTAGATTTGCTTCGCCCAGTCGAGCTGCTCCTGGGAAAGCTGGACCTGACTCGCGGCGATCGCGTTCGACGCGGTCATGTCGGGGGCGTCTGCACTGCACATATTGCTCTCCTAAAGAAGCTTGTGATAAACGTCGGCGACGTGGGCATAGCCCAAGTACTCATTGAGCCGACCGACCTTGTTGGTGACCTTGCTGTCGGTCGTGATCTCTTTCACGCCCAGGGCGCGCAGCACGTTCTCCATGTGCTGCCAGAAGCGGATCGCGGTGAAGCCGCTGCGATGCGCGGCCAGCAGGAAGAACGTGTCTTCCTTCGCGGCGAGCTGCTGGGTGTGCATGCTGCGGAACAGGTACATGCGGATGTTCCCGACCAGCGCGCCGTCCGCGCGGGCGGTGAACTGGATCAGCCCGCCGTCCCGCTCCTTTTCCTTGAACCCCTCGTAGTCCGGCACCATGGCCATCGCGTCGCGGTAGCGCTCCGTCTCGGCCCAGTGCATGGCATGCAGCGCGTGAATCTCCGTCTCGATGTCACGGAAGCGCTCGACCTGAAACACCAGGCCCCGGTATTCGACAGGGGCGAAGCGTGCCGGGTCGATCGAGCGATCTGGAAAGATGGCGTTGATCAGGTCCACAGCGACTTCGCGCGTCAGCGCCTGGCCGGCGTGCTGGGCGAGCAGCGTGCAGAAGAGCTCGCGGCCGATCATGCGGGCCACGTCACAGCAGCGACGGCCTCCGGAGTGGTTGCGGAATAGATCGCGTCGCGGAGTTGCCGCGCGATCTCGAACTGGGTGCCGACGTGCACGCCGAGCGCCGCGCCGACGGCGACCATGCCTGCCGCATCGAGTAGCCGGGTGCTGTTGTCGGAGAGCGTCCAGGTGATGGTGAAGTCCGGCGCCATGCCGGCCAGCAGTACAGCGCCCTGGATGCGGGACTGGCTGATGGCGTTCGAATCGAATGTGGACCCGTCCCAGGCGAACCCGCCGAACTCGGCCTGTTCGCGGGCGGCCTTGATGACCGCCCACCGGGCGTCCTTCTTGGCCTGCAGGTCGCGCGGGTCGAGCCATGAGCCGGCCTGGTAGTCGAACGTCCAGTAAGCGCCCTCGGGGCGCGTCGGGTAGGGAACCGGCAGGCCGTCGCGCATGTAGTGCGTGGCGTCGTCGCCCTCATCGAGCAGCGCGCACTGTTCGGTGCCGCTGGTCTGGTACTGCATCTGCGCCAAAGGTGCCGTGAGCACGCGGCTGATAGGCCCGGTGGGCGCAGCGTAGATTGCATAGCGGCCCACGCTCATCGCTTCACCTCCAGAAGAGAAATCGTCCTGTTCGAGATGGTCCCGCTGGCTCCACCGGTGATCACCCGCAGTTCGTAGACGTGGTAGCCCGCCCCCGGGTAGTCCACGATCATTCCCACCAAATTTCCGGGTGCTGTTGTGTTGCTAACCTGAAGCTGGGCGCCGTCCCGATATAGGCCTAGGACGCACGAACCAGGGCTGCTGCCTTCGGCTCCACCTTCCGGAAAGAAGTTGACAAGACCGAGTACTTGGATAGCACCGCCACTGCAGTTGAAGCCCACCGCTTGCGCGCTCGTCCATACCCCCGCCACCGGCGCGAAACCGCCTGACGTGTACACCGCCACAGGCACCGTGATCGCATTACCCGCGACGTTCAGTGTGTTGATGACGTCGACCTGGCTGATGGTGAGGCCGCCACCGGTCATCAGGATGCCCGGGAATTGGATTCCATAATCGCCCCAGGACGCCATCCAAATACGGCCAGCGCCGGCTTTGATCTCCGCGAACACGGAACCGTCATTGCCGTTGCGCGAAAACACCCAGCCGTTGTTACCGTCCCCCCACCACTTCCCGACGTTGCGGATGTAACCGTATCCTGTTCCGCCATCCCCATAGATGTCGAGTTGTGCTCCGGTGATATAGGCCGACGCGACGTAGACCGAGTTCAACTGCGTCGCATTGATGGTTCCACCATTGATGGTGCTGGCGCTCACGGTCGTGCCGTTGATGGTCCCGCCATTGATGGTGGAGGCGTTCAGGGTGCCCGTGAAGGTTCCCGACGTTGCGTAGATCGCGCCGCGGACGATGGCATTCGCGAACTCAGCCGTGCCATTGCCGTGAATCCGCCAGCCTGAAGATCCTGAGACGAAGCTGGTGCTCTGGATGTATTGGCCAACGGCGATCGAGCCCGCCGTCAGTTTCGACACGCTCAGGTTGGCGATCTTCGCGTTGTCGACCGCCAGGTTTGCGATCTTTGCGTTGGTGATCTGTCCGTTGTGGATGAACGCGTCTGCGGTGTACGTTCCGGCGGGGACCACGCTGCCGTCCGGCAAAGTGACCTCGGCGGGCACGACCGTGAAGGGATTGCCCGGGCCCGTCATCGCGAGCACCAGCTTGCTGACGTCCTGTCCGGTCGTCGTCGTCAGGCCGTTGACGCCGCCGGCGGGCGTCGCGGACAGCACGCCATCGACGCTGCGCCACTTGATCCAGAGGTGCCAGGTGGTGGCAGGGTTGGTGGCATAGGCGAAGACGGTGCCGTTGAACTCGGTGATCTCGGCCGCATCGTCGAACACCGGCAAGGCGCCGCCGCTGTAGACCACTCCATACACGACGGTGCGCGCGTGGCCATGCCCCTGGGTGTACGCCGGCGCGTCATGCTCGATGAAGATGTTGCTGATCGCCGAGCTGACCGCGAATCCAGTGGGTGTGGGGGGCGGCGTCAGGTCGGGTTCGTAGGGGGTCGCTGGGCCGGGCGGGCCGGCTGGCCCCTGCAGGCCGGTGCCGATGGCGTCGCCGATGCCGGCGATCGGGTACTTTCCCCCCTTGTAGCCCGGCCGCAGCGCGACGATGCCCGCATCGGTCAAGTCGCCGATCATCACGCCGCGCTTGAGCGGATCGCCCTGGCTGCCCATGTAGGTCTGCAGCACCTCGCGCACGCGCCCCAGGAAGTTCGGCGAGTCCGGGGACGGCAGGTCCTTGCGATCGTCGATCATGCCGTGGCCGCCATCGAAGGAATGCTGGTCGCCAGCGCTGCCGACTGCACGGTGCCCGTGGTCTCGATCTCCAGTTGCCAGTCCGAATTCTTGAAGCCGGCCGGCAGTTTGAAGATGCGTGCGTCCGGGACCGTCTTGGTGAACTTCAGCACGCCATCGGCATAAACGCGCATGGTCACCGGGTAGGTGTCGGCTACAACCTCGCCGCACACCATGTTCGATGGGTTGGCCAGGTGGAAGACCTTGCTGCGGAAGGTGGCCGTCATGGCCTCGCCGGCGTCCCAGCGCTGCACGTTCACCCCGTTCAGGACGTAGAGCTGGTCCTGCAGCTCGTCGAAGTGCGCCACCGGATAGCCGACCGACAGGAAGTAGATGCCCGCGGTGTTGCTCGGGTCCACCATGAAGCCCTTGCGGCCCGTGCCATCGTCGTAGCTGCCGAAGTACAGGCCCTCGTACATGCAGCCGGTGATGCTGGCCGGGTTCAAGGCCTGCCAGTTCGCCCGGGTCATGATGCCTGCGGTCAGGATGCGCGCGCCGCCGGTACCGTAGAAGCACAGCCCGTCGTTGCTGGCCCAGGCGACGCCCGAGCCCATGCCGACCACGGAGCGCGACGACACGCAGCCCTGCGGGATCTCCAGCGGCGTGGCATCCATGGCATCCGGGGTCGAACCGGTGACCAGCACCGGCCGGCCGGTGGTCAGCACCAGCAGGCTCTGCCCGAACACGCCCAGGCCGACGGGCTTGCCGTCCGGCGGCACCGTGTCATACGCGATCGGCCAGGCGTACGGCACGTAGGACTCGCAGAAACGCACCGCGTTGCCGCTGATGCCGGCCAGCATGCCGTTCCACAGCGTGGTGAGGTTGCTCAGGTCCGCCGGCGGCATCAGCCACGTGGAAGTGGAGAGCGTCTCGCCAAGCGCGCGGCCATCATCCGACGTCGTCGGCGTGGCCACGGCGATCTCGCGCAGGAAGAAGAAGTCGGCCGTGCCGCTGGATCCGGTCTGGGTGCGGTAGATGCGGATCAGCGTGATGCCGTAGTTGCCAGCCGGAGGTGCTGCGAAGCCGGACAGCGTGGCTGTCAGGTCGGACTGGCGGTTGTTGATGGCGCTGACCGGGCTGTTCGAACTCTCCTCGCCACGGTCGGTGACGTAGGTGTAGACGTAGTAGTAGGCCGACACATCGCCTGTGCCGGTGCCGGCATCGGTCGTGACGATCGGCGCCGAGACCGGAGCGGGTACACCCAGCAGGCGGGGCGCGGCGGGGTTCACCTGCGGATCGGTGCCATCCAGCGCCAGGTTGTCGGTGACCTTGGGCACGCCGTCGCCGGTGTAATAGGTGCGCTCGGTCGTGTCGTCGGGGTCGAACCCGCGCACGGCATGCACGATGCCGGTCCACGACAGCCAGTAGCGCGCATCGCTCGCCACGTCGCGGCCCATGCGGTAGATCGTCTGGCGCCCGGCCGGTACCGTGGCCACGGTGGAAGGACTGCGCCAAGGCCGGAAGTCGCCGGAGCCTGGCTTGTGGTTCAGCGAGCGCACGCCGACGGTCGCGGGCAGCAGCTTTTCATGCAGCGCTCGGTTCTCACCCAGGAACTGCGACACCATGAGCTTCATGGATCACCCCCACTTGCGCACGCGCAGCGCCTTGCGGGTCTGGCCATACCGCGCTTCCTTCGCGGCGAAGGCTTTGCCCGCCGTGAAGGCCGACATGTACATCCCGCCTTGCGTGAGATTCGTCCAGGGCCGCTGCGCCATCACCATCAGGCGGGCCAGCGTGCCGGCGCGCAGCGTGTCCAGGTGCCGCGAGAACAGGAAGTCGGGCAGCGCGGTGGCGTCCTGCGTCGGCTGCAGCGCGCCGATCAGCTTGAGGCCACCGGCCAGGGAGGCCGTCGGCTTCTCGGCGTCATCGAGGATGATCTGTGCCAGGTCCAGCGACAGGGCGAAGGGCGTGCTGCCATCCCGGTACTTCGGCGCCTTGGCCTCGGTCTCGGCGCTGTTCCACCAGCAGTCGGCGGGCACATACTCGGCGTCGTAGATCGGCACGCCGGCCAGGCTGAAGCTCAGCACCTTCACGGGCTCGGCCATCGTCTCTGCCGTCGCCAGCGAATAGGCGGCCTGCCCGCCCACCAGGTTGATCGGCGTAAACGGCACGCGCCACACCAGCGCATCGTGGCAGAGCTCGCGCGCGACCATGCGCAGGTGCAGGTCGACCATCGCCGTCGTGACGCCGTTCAGCTCGGGCATCAGGTGGTCGTAGAAGGCAGCGAATGCAGTCATGTCAGGAACCCGGTGGAGAGCTTGGCCATCAGTTCAGCCCGGCCGCTCGATGCGTATTCGTCGTCGGTCATCTCGCAGCGGCCGATCAGGTAATCCACCATCGGGCGGAAGTACTGCGAGGTGATGGGCAACGGGGCGGTGAGCACCAGCGTGTCGATATCGGTGCCGAAATTGCCGAGGAACAGGTCGGGACGGATCTGGCGCGCGTAATTGAGACCGTCCACCAGGAACCCGACCATGTCGGCGTTGGCAAAGCGCGAGGCGTCCTTGTCATTGATGGTGAGTCGGGCCGAGTCGATGGCCTGCTGGACGGTCCGGCTCATGCTGCGCCTGCGGTCTCGGTCGTATCAGCAGCCTTCTCGCCGTCTGCGGGCGGCGCGTGCGCGGCCAGCAGCGCGTTGCGCACGTTCTCGGCGCCAGCGTTGTGGTGCACCTTCACGCCCAACTGGTTCGCCAGAGCGTGCAGCGCCGTCTTGTCCAGGTCATCCAGGGCGGTGACCTTGCCGTCAACGAGGATGGTGAACTGCGGCGCATCGGGACCGGGCGGCGTGTCGATCAGCCTGTCCGCGTCGGCCATCCACTGCAGGCGGGCCTCTTCGTCCAGAGCGTTCCACTCGCTGGGGCTAAGGTTCGACAGATCGAAGCCGTTGAGCACGTCCTCGTCCATCAGGGTGACGCGCACGCCGGGGATGTTCGCGATCGCTTGAGCCAGGCCAGCACCTGCGCCGGCGCCCAGCACCACGGCGACCTGGGTCTCGGCCTGGAACTTCTGAGCCGCGGCGAACTTCTCGGCATCGGCGAACACATCGGGGTGCTGCAGCATGCGCGAGGCCGTGCCCACTTCGATCTCGTGTTCATCGCCGGGCGTCCACACGATACCGGTCTTGTCGATGAAGGCACGTTCGGCATCCTTGGCGCCGACGTAGCGAATTCTTGTCATGGTGTGCTCCTTTTGAGGAATGAAAAAGGGCCGGCCACCATGGCCAGCCCTTCGGGGTTGCAGTCGGATGCGACGGGTTACTTCTGGCCGACGCAGTTGTAGCCAGCGATCATGTGGATCTCGGGGTTACCCGCGATGCCGGCGGGCGCCGTGCCCACCACGAGCTGCACGTACACATCCTCTTCGAACTTGATCGGCTTGAACGCGCACACCAGACGGCCGCCGGCCTGGCCGGTGGTCTGGCCAGCGGCGGCGAAGTAGGTGGCGTTGGGCGCGAGCGAGCTGTTCGGATCGACCGGGCGATAGCCGACGCTGAACACGAAGGCCGCGCCGGTGTCGCAGTCGTCGATCTGCAGGGCCAGGCTGGCGACCTGCGCACCACCGGGGATGCGAAAGTCGATGGTGTCGCCCGCGGCCGGCACGCCCAGACCTGGCGCGGCGCCCAGGATCACCTTGTCGGTGTTGTAGTGGGCGCGACCGTCGTTGTCCATGAACTGCGGTGCAGTCGCCTTGAGTGCTTTGATGGAAGCCATGAATTACTCCTGAAATGGGAAGGGAATGCGAACGGGGCCGGAGCCCCGTCGATGGCGTCAGCGGCTTAGCTGACGTTGCGGCGCTTGACCACGCTGTCGATGACGGCCACACCGAAGTCGGTGGGCTCCAGGTCGCCGGAGGGGTTCGGCAGAGACCAGCGCAGCTTTTGCTCGGCGCCCATCACCTCGCCGGCCAACTCGAGGTTGCGGCCGAAGTTGGTGTAGTTCTCCAGCAGCGAGTAGGTTTCCTCGCTGGTGCGGTTCGCGCCGGAGGCGATGCCCAGGGCTTGCGCACCCAGGAACAGCGAGCGGCTGACCTGGTGCGTGGTGCTCAGGCCGGCAGCAATCGTCACAGCCGATTCCGTGGCGGTCAGCCGGTTGGCTTGCGTCACGATGTTGGTCTGCTCGCTGGCGTTGAAGCGGATGCCGAACTGCATCTTGCGCATCAGGATGCCGTTCCAGAGGATCGGCGAGCCCGAGAACAGCGGATGCCGCTTCAGGTCACCGTATTCGGCGCGCTTCATCGCGTTGACCTCGAAGGTCCGGATGTTGTTGCTCGACGTGGTGTCCGTGATCATGGCGTCCCAGGCCAGCTCGTCCATCAGCAGGATGCCCTTGATAGGGTCATCGCCGGCGGCCGGGTCGCCAGGGATCTGGATCGGCGCCATCTTCACGGCCATTTCGCCCCAGATCGCGGCCAGCTCGTCGATGCAGGAGAGCTTCAGCAGGTCGGTGGTCGCCAGCGATGCGAGCTGCGCGCCGCCCTGCGTCAGGCCGCCGGCGTTCACCACGAAGTGGCGGTTGAACGTCGGGGCGCGGACGGTGTTGACCATCTGCTCGACGAACTCGGGATCGCTGGTCAGCGGCAGGATCCAGTCGGTGCTGTCCTGGTTGCCACGGGCACCGGCCAGGTGCGTCAGGCAACGCTGCCACCGGAAGCGCGGCATGCCGGACTTGAGCTGCGCCAGCGCGTTCTGACGCATGCTGTGCGGCGTGCGCTGCTGGGTCATCTTGCCGCCACCGGACACCGGGAGGGTGGCCATGTCGATCTTGATGTCCTGGGTGCTGTATTTCAGCGCGGCGCCCTTCCCTTCGGCGTTCTGGTCGCCCATGACGGCGCGGAGCTTGACGACGTGCGCGCAGTCGAGCTGCACGGTATCGCCCGGGCCCTTGGCCAGTTCATCGACGCGCACGACGGGCATGTCGGTCGTGGTTTGCTGCTTGGCCAGCTTGTCCATCGCGTCTTTCTCGCTCGGCATTGGGCCGGTGAGCGCCGCGAGGGGCGTGGGCTGGCGCACTGCCATGGCCGAGAGGGCCTTGGAGTACTGCTTGTTGGCAAGAGGATTGCCGGATGGCACGGAGGTGTTGGACATTTCGGGTTCCTATGAAATGGAATGGCCGTCACATCCGAGGCAGCGAGCGAATGATCTCTTCGTCGCTCATCCTCGAATAGTCGGGCTCGGTCTTGTTGGGCAGTGCCCCGCCCTTGAAGTCGCTGATCTGCTGGGGCGACTGCGTGGGCGCAGCGGCGATCACCGCCTGCGGGTCTTTGCGTTGGGTCTGAGGAGCGGGTGCCGCTTCGGCGAGGACGCGCCGCGTGACTTCGACCAGCCGATCGGCCAGCGGACGGTTCTGCCAGGCGGGTTCCACCTTCAGCAGCTCGTCGTGTTCGATGGCGCGGGCAAACTTGTCCTGCGCATCCGGGTCGTATTGCCACGCCACCAACTGGGGCACCGTGTCGATCGCGTCCTGGATGCTGGGGTCCTCGTACGTGGGCGGGACGAAGCCTTCTTCGACGGGCTGGCGCAGGCTCTCCACCTGGCCTTCCAACTGGCGATTGCGTCGGGCGACCTTGGCCACGACCGGAAAGTCCTTCTCCAGGTCTGCCAGCTCCTCGTCGGAGATGCTGGTGTCTGGTGGGGCCTTGCCGGCCTTGATGTCGGCCAGTTCCTGGCGCAGCCGTTCGGCTTCAGCCTTCGCGCGGCGTTCGGCATGGCGTGAGGCCCGGAGCGCGGCACGCGTGTCACCTTGCGGCGGCTGCGTGTCCACTTGGGCCGGCGCTGGTGCCGGTGCTGCTGGGGCGGGAGCCGGTGCCGCGGCCGGCGCAGCGGCGGGTGCCGGTGCTGGGGCTGCTGCAGGTGCTGCTGCGGGGTCGGTCTGTCCTGCGTTCGGATCGTCTTGCGGGTCGGTCTGCTGGTGGTCCAGCTCACCCTCGTCCTTCAAGTCGCTCTCCAACTGCTTCAGGATCTCGCGTTCGCCGTTGTCAAATTGCGCTGTCGTCATTACCACTCCTGTCGTTTACGGTCGATCACCGAGGCTTTCGCCACCGTCCAAAAGAACAACACCCACGGCCTGGACGAGAGGACCGCGGGTGGCTGCCACTGCGTACACACCGATCCCCGTGGGACTGAATCGGCGGCTGGAAACGAAAAAGCCCACACAGGGCGGGCTCGTGAATGAGGTTGGTGAAGGCGCTACGCGATGGCTTCGTGCAGCGCCTCCTTGATCAATGCGGCGTGGTCGACGGGGTTGGCCAGGGCCGCCTCGATCTCGACCGACTTGGTTTGGTTGAGCTGCGCATCGGTGATCAGCTTCGCGGTGTTGGCGCGCGTCTCGTTGGCCTCCACGCCGGACTGCACGCGCTGCTCGATCTCGCCGGCCTGCGCGGCCGTGAGCCGGGCCTTGGCCTGCGCGCCCTGCACATTGGCCAGGCCGATCGCTTCCTGCGCCATCTGGGCCTTCTGCGCGGCGGCCATCTGCTGCTGCTCGGCCGCCTCGGCGCCGGCCTTGTCGCCTGGTACCGGCAAGCCTTCGGCCTTGCGCAGGTCGTCCGCGATCTGCTGGCGGTTGTTGAGGTTCGAGCTTTCGAGGTACGCGGGTGCCAGGATGGCCACTGCCTTCGGGTTGCCGGCCAGCGCCTGGATGATCGTGGCGAGTTGCTGCTGCTGCTGGCCACGGAAGGCCGGCGTGCTGGGCACCTCGGCCAGCGCCGTCCGGACATCGGCATCCTTCACCGTGTTCACCGGCTGGTTGGTCTGCCGGTCCCAGGCGTTCAGGACGATGATGCGGCGCGTGCGGCCTGAACCGAGCGGCACCTGCAGGTTCGGCTGCTGGTGGTCCGCGGCGATGTCTTCCTTCAAGCACTCGAAGACGGAGCGGCGCGCGAACACATAGTTGTCGTTCATCTCGCCCATCGACTGCTCGCCCTGCTCCACCAGGATGCTGTTGGCCACGCCGGACTGGACCTGAGCGCTGCCGAGCTGGCTGCCGTAGCGGCCAGCCGTGTCCTGGATCAACTGCTTCGCGTCGCCCATCACCGTGAACTGCTCGGGCTGCATGGACAGTTCGTTCTTCACGGTCAGGCCGCCGTTGGGGTTGGTGCGGGTCTTGCTCAGGACGGCCACCAGGTCAGGACGCATCACGCTCTCGGCCAGGTCGGCGATCGTGTTGTATTGCGTGGCCAGCGCATCCTCTTCGACGAAGACCTGCTTCGCCTTCAGCATCCACTGGATGCGCAGCCGACGCTCGTTGTATTCGTCCTGCGGGCTGATCATTCCGTCGATCAGGCCGTACGGGCTCTTGTCGCCGTCCTCGCGGAAGGCGAAGAAGGGGAAGTACGGGAACACCCGCTTCTTGGTGCCGATGTCGATCAGGCGGTGCGGGCCGGCAAACAGCGCCATGCGCACCTGCGACGTCACGCCCTTGGTGACCTGCACGAGGCCGCGCGAGATCGCCTCGTTGTGGCGCTGGTCCTTCGGGTCGTATTCGACCTTCTTGCCCGAGGCCAGGGTCAGCACCACGACGCTGGCGGGCACGCGGTACCAGACCTCGTACATCTTCACCTGCTTGCGCGCCGTGTCCACCCAGTCCTGCCGCGCGACGCGGAAGCGGCGTTCGCGATCGAGCGCATCGACCAGCATCTGGTCAGGCTCACCGACGAAATAGCCTTCGGCGATCAGCGAATCCCAGCCGGAGACGGCGCGCTCCAGCACGCCCTTGAACTCAGGCATGGCCGCGGTGATCTCGTCGAGGTCGATCATGCGCTTGCGCACCAGCCAGCGGCAGCCGTTCAACAGCGTGTTGCCCTTCTGGCCGTGCCAGTCCCACCAGATTTCGTTGCGATGCACGTCCTCGACGTTGTACGGGTAGGCCAGCGGGTCGGCGTTGCGGCTGACGTGCACCCAGCCGATGCCCGTCTTCACCATCGACGCATAGGCGTTCGACACCGCCATGTGCGCCGATGTCTCGCGCTCGGCTTCCTTGAGCTTGGCGCCGATCACCTCGGCGACGTCGGTGTAGCTGTCGTCGTCGGCCTGCACGCTCACGTCGGTGCGGCTCTTCGCCTCCTGGCCGAGGACGGAGTTGATCACCGGCCGGATCAGGTTCGTGGCGCGCAGGTCCAGGCCTTCGGCGATGCACTGTTGCTCCTGCTTCGGGCTGAGTTGCTTGCCGTCGTAGTAGGCGGCGCACAGGTCGGCGCGGTCGCGCCAGAGCGGCTGGCCGCCGCAGTCGTGCAGCATGCGCTCCAGGGCGTACAGGCTGTAACCGCCGCTCGCCGAGTCGCGCGACGTGTCGCCCGCCCGGTCGTCGTATGGCTTCAATGGGGTCATCGGTTACCTCTCAGGCGTCGGAATTTGGCGGCGTCCGCGGCCGTGTTGGGGTTGTGCACGGTCAGCGCGGCAACGCCTTCGCCGCCGCCCAACATCAGGTACTGGCCGGCTTCGCAAGGGTGGCTCGACGCGTTCTTCACTGGCACGTCCATGTAGCGCTCGTCGCCGCTGACCTTCATGCGGCGGAATTTGTAGTCGCCCTGCATGCCCTTGCGGCTGACCTTGCAGTCGGGGTGCAGCAGGAACCCGGGTTGGCCGTCGATCATTCGGCGCATCGGTGCGTTCACGGCTTCGGTGCGCGTCGCGAACACGTTGGTGTGGGCCGGAACCGCAGGGATGCCGTTCGCCTCCAGCAGTTGGAACACCGTGCGTTCTTCCTTGTCGCCGGCCTGGCGCTGGTCACCAGCAGGATCGCCAGTGATCGAGACGATGGGGAAACCGTGGCACTTCTCGTTGAGGAAACGCTTCAGCTCGAGCGCGAACCGGATCACGCCGGTGTCGGTGGTCACCAGCTCGTAGCGGATGCGCCATTGACCGTTGGGCAGGTGCTGCCCGATCCAGGCCGCCGGCGTCAGGCCGAAGTCCAGGCCGATGTGCAGGCCCAGATTCGGCACCAGCTCGAATTCCTTGCAGTGCGTGCTGTCGCGGTAGTCGGGGTACACCGGCTTGCCGTCGGCGACGAAGCCGTATTCGTTGGCCAGGTTGACCAGGATCCAGGCCTCGGTCTTGCCCTGCGCACCGTTGATGTAGTAGTTGAGCGGCAGGTTCTTGACGTTCTCGGCGAGCGGGTTGGGCTCCCAGGCCGCATCCTTGTTCTTGCGCGTCAGGCCGCCGGGCTGCTTCAGGAACACCCAGCCTTCAGGCCTCACCTCCTCGGCCAGCCGGTAATACCAGTGGTCGTTGTCCGGCGCGTTGGTATCGCCGAACATGCCGTACCAGGTCGGCGGCACAGCTTGCGGGAAGCGGCCGACGCGCAAGTCCATCATCTCCAGCACGGCGAACACCAGTTCCTTCACCTCGTTCAGCCAGGCCGCGGTGAGCTGCATGCCGCGCAGCTTCTTGATGTGGTCGGGCCGATCGAGTGCCAGGAAGATCATCTCGGCATCGACGAAGGTGCCGTCGGGCAGATCGAACGACACGTGGTGTGTCGGTGGCTCCAGGCCGCCGCGGTTGAACTTGCCCAGGCCTTCGAACATCTCCAGCCAGTCCTTGATGGTGGTGCTGAAGAGATCGCTGTAGGTGTTGCGGACAGCCAGGATGCGGGTCTTGCGGGCGCCGGTGCTGTCGGGCGCCTGGCCAAGCATCACGCGAAACGACTTCCAGCAGCTCGCATTCGTCTTCGAGGACCCAAGCGGGCCGCAGATGAACGTCCGCTGCGCCGTGCTCAGGATGTACTGCTCCAACGTCGGGCCTTGCGGCACGTACGTGTATTCGATCTGCGGCGTCATGCTTTAGGACAGATCGAGCGTGCCGAGGCATAGAAAGCCGGCTTTTGCCATACCAAGCTGGGACGAATCGCGCAAATCATGCAGCTTTCCGCCCCGTGTAGTCCTTGATCACCACCATCGGCCGCGCCTGGTCGTTGTCACGCTTAAACAGGCCGCGGTAACGCATGGCCTTGTCCAGCGCGTCGACCTTGCTGGCGATCCGGTACTTCCTCACCCGGCTCACCAGCTTGCGTTCGTCGCCCGTGCCGGCCCACTCCTCCACCACTTCCACGCCAGCCAGCGCCACTGCGACGTCCTCATCCAGCTCATGGAGAGGCACAGAAACGCCGTTCGCATCGACAAGCCGGCGCGGGTCGAGGAAGGCAATACAAGCCAGCTCGCGTGCGATACGGTCCTCTGTGAGGTCGTTTGCCGTGATCCGCTTCACGATCTGCGCTTCGATGGCGGTGCTGATCTCAACATTCATCAACAGGCGGCTGCCCTGCTGCGCGGCCGTGCGCTTGCTGTAGCCGGCGCGAATGGCGGCCTGCGTGGCGTTGCGGTCCTTCTGGTACTCCGAGATGAACAGGCGCTGTTGAGCCGTCAGCGGCTGCGGTGTGCGTGCTGGTGCTGCTGGCTTGCTCAGAATCGGCGTACGCGCACCGGTTTTGCCTGTTTTCTGTGCAATCGCCGCCTTTTGGGCCGGTCGGAGCCGCTTCGCTGTCGTCATCTCAGTTCGCCGTCTTGTCGTTGATCACCGTGGGCTTGCAACTGGCGTAGGCGTCGTTGATGGCGTCGGCTTCGCGGGTGAGCCGTTGAAGTAGTCCAGTAAGGTCCGTTGAAAGTAGCCCGCCGGTTTCGGCTCCGTCTGCTGGACGATCAGCGGGATGGCCGGGAGCTGCGCCTTCGGCGCCAGCACCACCGCTCCCACCTCCGGTGCAGGTGGGAGCGTTTGGGTCGCGCAGCCGGCCAGCAGGACCAGCAGCAGTGCGCAGCTTCTGGCGCAGGTCATCGGAAACGGTCTTGGCTTGTGCATCACGGATCTCCTGTGCGTCCTTCTGGGCTTGCAGTGCGCGTTCGGCGTTGCGCACGCGTTCGGATTCGGCGGCCAGCTTCTGGGCGGCCTCGCCTTTGTTGCGCTCGATAGCGGTGTTCAGGTCCGACACCCTGGTTTTCTGGGCCTGCGCGTCCAGGCGGGCGACGTCACGCTGATGGCCTACTGCGCAGCCGTGGACCATGTATGCGGCGAGCAGCGCGGCCCAGGCCCAGCCGGGCACGATGTCCAGCACGGCCAGTGGAGAGGTCGGGATGTTCATGCCAGTGCGGCGCGGGCCAGGTCGGTGAGTTCGATGCGGCGGGCCAGGGCCTCATCGCCGCCTTGCACCTTCTTCGTCACGGCCTCGGGGTCGTTCAGGATGGCGTCGGGGATGCGTTTCTCCCACCACTGGATGCCGGCCTGCAGCGCGAAGTGCGGCTGCGTCAGCAGCTCGGGCGTGTGTTCCAGGTCTTGGCCGATCAGGTCGCCGGTGAAGGCGTAGCCGGTGCGGCCGGTGATCATCGGGAAGCCGCGGCCCCGGTACCGCCAGCCGTCGCCGATCTCTACGTTGCCCATCCGGCCGCCGTAGGTGCGGTTGGCCAGGGCCTCGGGGTTGCGCACGTACGGGCGGGCATCGGCCAGCGTCGGGAAGCGGCGTGGCCAGACGGCGCAAATGCGTTCGGCCGTGGTGTAGTTCAGGTCCTCTTCGAGCTTCTCGAGAAGACGCGACTCCACCAGGATCTGGCCGAGGAACGGCGCCAAGTCGTCGGGGCTGCTGAATGTGTCGTCGCTGATGGTGTTGGCGAACACTGGCGCCCACGCGATCGCCGTGGCCGGCTTCACGTTGCAGGACGTCAGGATGCGGAGCCAGTCGTTGGTGGTCTTCATGGCGATCTCCTTCAAGCCGGGTCGACGTTCTTGCGGTATGAGCCAGCCGACAGGTACTTCTCGGTCATCACTTCCAGGAACTTGGAGCCCAGGAAGCTCGCGCTGAGCACGGAGCCGAGCGTCGACCACAGGCCGAATCCGGACTGCTGGCTCAGGATGAAGGCCAGAATGCCGGCGAGCCAGGCGCCGAACATGTGCGAGCTGCTCATGATCCAAGGGCGTGGCAGCGGCTTGCCGGCGGCGGCCGAGAGTTCGCGGTCGATGCGCATCAGCAGCGACGTCGCTCCGGACATGGTGCTGATCACCACGGCAGTGAACAGCAGCGCCGGCTGGATGTTCAGCGGATCGACCAACGCCACGGCGCCGGGCGAGATGGCGGCCAGCGCCGGCAGCGCGGCCAGGGGCAGCCACACCATGGCGATCAGGCCCCAAATCAGGCGGCGCAGGAGGGACGCGGTAAGGCGCGCGCTGGCCTGTGTGGTCAGCCGGTCATGGAGTTTGCGCATCATTGGGGGGCCCGGTGGCGTTGGAACGAATCGAAGAAGGCGACGCCCACCGCGAACAGGGCGTCGATCCAGAAGGGAAGGACAAGCGGGCGGTACCAGCCACCGTCGCCTGAGACGAACACGTACGTCATGCACAAGATGCCGAGCGCCAGGAAGCAATAGACCAGGTGCCGCTTGTTCTTCGCGGTGACCAGGCGGAACCGCTCGGGCATCAAGTCATTGACGATGACGTCGGCGATCGCGACCATCGCGACGGCCGCCAGGCCTGCCGCCAGCATCCAGCCTTGCTGCCCGCTCTTCTCGATCAGGCGGTGCGTGAGCGCGGAAGGCTCGGTCCACATGGTGTAGACCCCGGTCAGGGTGGAGAGCGCCACGTACAGGCGCGTCATCCAATACCGCGGCAGCGTGCTGATGTGGCGCTTGCCGACCACGTTGGCGTCGCCCCAGCCTGTATCGCACTCGCTCCTGGTGGCCATGGGCGATCCTTCAAGTAAAAAAACCCGCCCGGGGTGAGCCGGACGGGTCGAAAAACTGATGCACCGATTGCGCAGTGCACCAGAGGAGACAAGTGGGCCGGGCGGCCTGCAGCGTCCCTAGGGAGGAGTGGGAGCTGTGCTACAGGCCTACCGGGGCAGGTGTATTCGCCGTGCACACTGCGACGGCCGCTCGTTGCCTTCCAGAGCCGCAAATGGGAAGGCGGCCGGTCGGTTTGTGCTGAGCGGATTTAAAAAGAAAAAAGCCCGCCGACCGTTACCGGAGGGCGGGCGAAAGTACCTTGCGGTACCCCACGATGAAACTGTGCCGGTTACTCGATCCGGCGGTATTGCACCAGCGGTTAAGCCCAAGCTGCGACGCTCTCAGGCGGTCATGGAGGGAAGGCTGACTGCTGCACAAAGGGTTCGCCAGGCCCACGCTTGTCACTCGATAGGATCCCGGCCAGGACAAAGCTCGCGTATTCATGCCGAGAAACGAAAAAGGCCAGCAATGACGCTGGCCTTGAAATTTTGGTGGCACCTATCCCACCGGACGCGATTGGATTTGAAAACTAACGTTGTGTCAAGGTGTTGTCCTACAAACTCAACATGCGTCGGGCCCGGCAGCGCCAGTTACTTCAGGCCGCGGCTGGCTGCAGCCTTCTGTGCTTCCTCAAGCTTGCGCTGGCTTTCAAGGCCCACCTTCATGAGTTCCGCGGCAGTGACGCACTCTCCATCTGAAGCGCCAGCTCGCTCGGTGTAGATGAGGCCCTTACTCTCGCAGTGCTCCATCTTGGACTTGGTTTTCTCATCTGCCATTTTTGCCTGCTCCGCCGGATCGATTTTCGTCGGTTCATTGAACATGCTGTTCACCATGCCTAAGCCAATGATTACCAGGACGATAAGGAGTACAGGGTGACGAATTTGCATGGATTTGCCGAGATAGGAGAGAAAGCCTAAAAGAATATCAGGTGTCATGGAACACACCCATGGGCGGATATAAGACGGTTCGAAGAATGATTTCAAGCCACTTTCATGCGAGCTTCGGAAATGCGCACGGCCTCGACCGAGAAATGCATCGGATGCCTAAGAATAACGGCTTCGAATGCAAACTCCTTCAGGCCCATCTCTTCCAAAGTCACGAAGCCGGCGGAGGGTTTTCGCAGGGCAACTATTCTCTCGACCGCAGGGATGATCCCTAATTCTTTAATCATCGGCCAAGTTCGGCTGGCGCGCTGATGTCGGCCCTTCTTCACGCCAAGGACTTCCTCGTAGGCGTAGACGGCTTCGATGCACTCGCGTTGAACGTCGCTTTCGGCCCCATACGCCTCTGCCCGGATCTGAACTCCTCGCTTTCTACACTGCTCCGCTATCTCTGGCTTGCCAAGTGCGAGTGCATTCTGGGCGAGATTTTTGCAGTCCTGAACCGTCTTAAGATTTGCGACGAGTGGTTCCAATATGCCTCCAAATTGTGGGATGTCTCAACGACTCTAGCGCAAGTCTTCCTAGACAGTTAGATAACTTGTGCGCGCGTTTTTATCTGGTCCGGTCACCCAATTGCGCCATCACGGCGCAACTGGATCAGCAGCTTGGTGCGCGCTTCCATCAGCAGCACCTCGCGCTCGTCTTCTGTCTTCGGCAGGACCGGCGAATGCCACACGTCGAAACCGGTGGCCAGGTTGCGCGCCTGGAAGGCCAGCGCGGTATGCCAGCGGTGCGGCGTGTTCGGAATGCGCTCCATGGCGTCCTTGATGGCCTGCACCTCGAGGTCGTCGGCGCGGCTGGCGCTGGCCCCGTTCTGCCAGTCCCAGTGCCCGGGCGTGCGGAAGTCGCGGCACGTGGCGTCCGACGACGAATACCCTGCCGAAAGCCGGTAGCCCTGCTGGTGGCGGTGCCACATGACCAGCAGCTCGTTGAGCCGCAGGTCGATGGCTGCAGATTGACGGTCCTGCGCTGCTTCTGCCGTCGTAGTCATGGTGGGTTTCACTCCTGTTTTCATAGCTAATTCACTTCGTCCCACATGGGCAGGTTCTTCGGCCAGAGCCGGAATCCGACGATCACGGCGCGCACCTGGGCAGCCCAGACCAGCGCCTGCCGCACGGCATCGGCGTGGGACATCAGCTCGTAGTTGTCGAATGGCCCGTGGCATCCCTTGATGCCCACGCGAACCGTGCAGAGCGGGAAGCACAAGCGGTCGTCGCGCTTGATGCCCTTGCCGGTCGGCGGCGGGTGCGCGGCCTGGCTGTAGCCGACGATCGAGCAGCGGATGCACGGCAGGCTGGCCACCAGGCGGAGGTAGGCCTCGCACTCCAGGGCGTTTTCCTTCGGGATGGCGCGCACCTCGTCGTTCACCGGCGCGGGCAGCCGGAAGCGGCCGATGGCGACCGTGGGCGTCTTGTAGACGCGCTCGGCCTTCTCGCGCTGGCGCGGCTTCGACCGGATCGCAGTGCGGCGCATCATCGGTCGACCTCCAGCCGCCGGCGACGCTGCCGCAAGACCAGCTCCTCCTGAGCGTCCTTGATGAACTCGTCGAAATCGGCATCCTCATGAAGCGGCTGCTTTGCAACGGCCTCGACCACCCACAGCGGCGCGTCCCTGAATACATAGGCACGGCCCAGGCAGTGACGCACGATCAACGGGAACACGAACAGCAGCACCAGCAAGACCTGCAGCTTGCTCTGAAGCCAGGCGAATAGCGGAATCACGTCGGCAACTCCACCTTGACCAGCTTCGACACGATGGCGCGCATGTCGTCCAGGTGCTTCTCCGTTGCGGCGATCTGGCTGGCTGTGACATGGCCACGCTCAGGCCGATAGCCCATCCTCCAGAGCTCGTCCATCAAACTTTGGGCCGCGTCACGATCCATCTCCAGGACGGGCGCACGCCATTCCTGGTTGGGCTCGAACTTTTCAAACGTCAGCGGCAGCGCCTCGAAGTCAACGTCGCCATCGGCGTTGCGCGTGATCACCCGGACCTCGACGGAGCGTCCGAAGTTGCCGGGCTGCAGGTGGATCTCTTGCTTGCGGCGCATGGTCAGAATTCACCAATGCGCTCGCCGAGCACTTGAGAATAGGCTCGCATGGCCACGCCCTGGCGCAGCAGCCGGGTCTGTTCAGACTCGGGCAGGCCGTGGAAGATCGGCGTGGAATAGAAGGCGCTCAGCTTCTGCAGCTTCTCGTCCAGGTCCTTCTTCTCATCGATGACGCGCTGCTGGTGCGCAGCCAAGGCTCGCGGAGCGGCACTGTCGATCACGACCTCGCCGAACTTCTCCGGATCGGCCGCTGCCCCGTTGCGCATGATCGGCCCGGCAACAGGCAACTGAAGCGTGTAGCCTTCCTCGAAGGCCTTGGCCGGGCTGAAGCTCGAATAGCTGTCGTCGTACACCACAAAGTAGCCGCCGGCGCGCGGCGCGTGCTTGGTCTGCCACTCCTCTGAAACATCGATTGGATCTGGCACGCCGGCGAGATACAGCTTGGCGCCTGAGAAGTGGCCCACCGTGACGGAGTCGATCTTGGCCGCGCGCACGACCTTGTGGCATTTCCACTGGGGGAGGTTTGAGGTGTCCATGTTCATCTTTCAGTTGTGCGGCCGAGGGAGCGCGGCCACTTCGCTGTTCAGTACTGTTGGTAGATCCCGCAGTTGGCGCACATGTGGCCCTCCGGCGTGAGGTAGAAATATTGGTTGCCACAGGCGCACTCGCGTACGAGCTGGCCAGGGCTGGGAGAAAACTCAAATTTCCATTTGCCCTTGATCGCGTGGCACGAGGGCACTCAAATTCAGTGACCCCAGTGGGAGCGACTGCAGCCCAGGTATGGCCACAGCCGAGGCAGAAAGCCTCGCCGGCGCCGTGCTGCACGCGCTGAGCAAAGGTCAGAATGACGGCCGTCATTTGCCGAACCTCTTGGCCAGAGCGCTGTTCGCGGCGGCGTAGTGACGCCCGACGATGTGCACGTATTCGGGCTCGACGGGCTTCTCCCAGACGCACAGGCCATCGGCATCGACCTTGCGGCCTTGCCATCCCCACAAGGTGACAGCCGTCCAGAACGGGTGCCGCGGGCCGGGCTGGTTCGTCGCGATATCGCCGCCAGCCGTCAGCACGGCCGGGCCGCACCAGTGGTGCATCTCGAAATGGAAGCGATTGCCGTCCACTTCGATCAGGTAGTTGCGGGGATCACCGGCGAGCAAGCAGCCGCCCTCACAAGCGCACTTCATGGCTGGGCACCCTCCTCCGTGAACTCCACGCCGAGCTCGACCACGGCGAACACGATCACCTGCAGCGTGAACTTCGCGAACTGGTCATCTGTCAGCGCTTCGGTGCTGCGCGGCAGCTCGACGACGACACGACGGCCGCGCACCACCTGGCGCTCGAAGCGCGGCTCGATGAACATCTCGGCGAAGAGCTGCTTCCACGCCTTGGGCGTGTAGCGCACGACCAGGCCGGTGTCAGGGTCCGGAAGCCTGACCTGCTGCGAGATGTCGGCCAGCACCGGGCCGTGAAACAACTTGCGGAGCTGGTGCCGGCGATCAGGCTCGTCGCTCACGAGCTGCATCACGAAGCGGCGGCCCCGTTTCGTGCCGTGCTTCGCCACGGCGTAGAGCGAAAGCGCGGCCTCGTGCGCGCTGTGCCGATCCTGGACGAGGCGCTGCTCGATCACGGCAACACCTCGGACACCCTGAAGTTCACCCCGCCGAGCACCCAGATTGCGCCGACGGCCACCGTGAACGGCGCCAGATGCACGCCTTCGATGCGCATGGTGAGGATGTTCCAGCGCCCGCGGCCAACTGGTTTCAGGAGGACGGTCACACGAACACCCCCAGGATGCCCGGCAACACATACGCGCCGAACCACAGCCAGAAGATGATCCAAAGGACCCAGGCGGGAGCGTTCAAAGATGCCTCCCGCGCGTGTCGATCGGCGGCTCGACCTTTTCCTTGTGGCGTCGGATCAGCCCCTTCAGCCGAGCCTCTTCCTTTTTCAGGACCTCGAGGAGCTCATTCTTCTGGCGGACGCTCTCCATCACCATCCGGTAGTTGCGCCAGGCCGTCTGCAGCGTCAGCGCGTTGTCCTTCAGGAAGTTGAACGGGTCGAGCACCTTGCTGCAGGTGGTGCAGCGCACCGTGCGGTTGTGGCCGTCCAGCGTGATGAGGTCGTGCGCGCAGTGGCCGAAAGGAGGCACCTCGAGGGTGATCGGGTTGACCGGCAGCGGCTCGGTGCCGGGGAATTGTTTGACGTTGTCGTTCACGCGGTCTCTCCCTGATCGCATAGGCCGTAGGACGAGCTGCAGCCGGCCTCGCCGTCGTTTTCCACTTCGTCGAGCAGGTTGAACTGCTTGCCGCCGCGCGTGGTCTTGGACCATTCCACGCGAGCTTCGATGTTCAACGCCATGAAGATGACGCGGCGATCCTTGGCCGGGTGGGCATCGGTCATGAAGGTGCTGTATCCGCGCTTGGAGCACATTCCGACGATGCGCTCCCACTCGGCGATGCGGGCTGGATGCTCTGGGAAGCGTGCGGCTATCTGGCGCAGTTCGGGCTTGCTGCAATTGATGCACGGCAGGCAACCGACGCGTCCCATGCCCTGGAGGTAAAGCGGATTTGGGCGAATGCCGCGCGAGGCCGCCAGCTCGAAAACTTGCGCCGCCGACCATTCCACGATGGGCCGGAAGATCCACAGACCGCGGCCGACGCGTTCGATCTTCTTCGCGTCACGCCGGTTTTCCGACTCGTCGCGGCGTACACCCTGCCAGCTCACGACGTTATGGCCCGCATCCATCAATTCCATCTGGAAGCCGACAGCCATGTTGCGCTTCAGTTCCTCGGTGCAGAACTGCGCCTTGCGGCTGGGGAAACGCCCCTTCCACATGCACAGGTCGAGAAATGGGTTGCCAGTCGGGAACATGACCGACAGCGCGCGACGCTTCGCCTTGTTGCTCCAGCGGACACGCCGGCCGCCGCCGACCTTCACCGTTTTCTGCACTGGCTTGCCCTTCTTGTTCAACACGATCACGCCGCGGCCGTCGCGCTTTGGCACCGGCGTCACGCCGTCGGCCTCGAATACCAGGCGCGTGTCGTATTCCCGACGGGTGCGCATATCGCGGGCGATGAACTGCCGCTTCGCCAGAACCTGCTCGGTGAAGTCGGCCTTTAGCCTGACGATCTTGATGCCGAGCACCCCCTCGAGATAGTCGAGGTAGGCGTAGGTGTCGTCGTGCTCGTTGCCGGTATCACAGAAGATCGCGACCACGTTGGCAAGACCGCAGCGCGCGATGGCAATCAGCAGCGTTGCCAGGCTGTCTTTGCCGCCAGACACGGAAATGACGTGTATCGTGCTCACCGTTTCCATCCCCAGTGCACCCAGATGGCGCTGCCGTAGACCAACGCGTAGGCAGCCGACAGAACCAGCACGCCCCATGCGCTGCTGGTTACAGAGAAGTAGATCCAGAAGGGCTGGCCGCACATCCCGACGATCGGCGACCAGCGGCGCGCGCGCTCGTTGCCGAACATCGTCATGGCCAGCGCGGTAAGGCCGAACAGGCCGATGCAGAACTGGGCGATCAAAATGGCACCTCGTCCTCGTCGACCTGCATCAATGCCGGCATGAAACGCTCTGCAACCACCCGGCCGCCCAGCGTGATGTGTGTCGGCACCTTCACGGCTGCCGCTACGACCGAGGCCTCCAGCACCAGGAAGCGGCTGTGCACGTTCTCGGCCGCCAGGCGCAGGGCTTCCTGCTCGGCCACTTCACGGCTGGGGTGCAACACCGTGGGCCGGCGGGCCTCCCGAATCTTCTTGCAGCCGCGAAACGGCGGCCACTGCTCGGCGTCGGACACCTCGAGGATGATGCAGGGGCCGCTCATGCTGCTTCCAGGGCATCGGCGCCCTGCTCCACGTGGTTCCGCCGCCACCAGTGGCCCAGCAGGATCGACTCGGCCCGGTTGTGGTCCTTCGCGCGCGAGATCTCGGCGCAACCCGGGAACAGCGCCCGCGCGGTGTCCATCGCCTTGCGCTTCGCGGCCGCCGTGCGCTGCGACGCGGTGAGTTCGGTGAGCGCGCCGTTCTGAATCAGCCCGTACCAGCGCTTCCAGGTCTGCGGGTTGGCGTACACCACCGGGAACTTCAGGCATTCGGCCACCGTCTCGATGGCACCCAGCGAGCGCAGCAGAGAGCCTTGGGTCTGCACGGCGTTGTTCGCGCCGCCCATCGTGCCCACCGCCTCGATCACGACGGTCGGCGTGCCTTCCGCTGCCGGGCAGTGCTGCAACAGCAGCGAGCACAGGGCGCGGCCGTCGATCTTGTTCTGCACCATCGCCTTCGGGCCGATGTTCGGGATCTTCATGGTCGGCAGGTCGAACACAGCGCGCAGGCCGTTGTGGCCGAGCACGGCGCAGGCGCCCGTCAAGCCAGGGTCAATCGAGACAACGATCATTGTTTTTCCTTGGGGTAGAAGTCGAAGGCCTGCACCGGCTTCAGCCGGAGCTGGTCGCCGTCGCGGTAGTGGTAGACCTGCAGCACCGCGGCCGGCACCGGCTGCGCGGGGACCACGGGCGGGGTGATGGGAGGGATCGGCGTGGTGATCACAGCTCGGACCTCTTGGTCAGCACCAGGGAGGTCGGCCGCTCGCCCACCCAGTCGAAGAAGTGCACCGACTCGCCGACGTACTGCATGTCCAGCACCATCCCGCTGTCGCCGTCGCGCTGCTTGCCGAGGATGATCTCGGCGTAGCGTTTCCACTCGGGGCCCAGGTCGGGCTTGATGTGGATCGGCCGGTGGACGAACAGGATGATGTCGGCGTCCTGCTCGATGTCGCCGCATTCCCGAAGGTCGGACATCATGGGGCGCTGGTTTGGGCGCTTCTCGACGTCGCGATTGAGCTGGGCCAGCAGCAGCACCGTGCAGTCCAGTTCCTTGGCCAGCGCCTTGATGCCGCGGCTGACTTCGCCGAGCTGCGTGCTACGGTTGGCCTTCTTGTCCGTGCCTTCCATCAGGCCGATGTAGTCGATCATCAGGACCCGCAGGCCCTTGCGGCGCTTCAGCTTCCGAGCCTTCAGGCGCACCTGGTTGATGTTCAGGCCGCCCTGGTCGCTCACGTCCATGGGGGACAGGCGCACCTTCTCGACGGCGGCCGTCATCTGCGACCAGTCGAAGTCGCTCATGCGTTCCGGTCGCTTCAGCTTGTGCAACGGCACGCCGGACTTCATCGCGACGCGGCGCCGGTTGACCTGCGCCTTCGGCATTTCCATCGACAGGAAACCGACCTGCTCGCCGGCATCGGCCACGTTCTCGCAGATGGTCATGCCCAGCGCTGTCTTGCCCATGCCTGGCCGGCCGGCGATCACGATCACCTCGCCCTTGCGCATGCCGCCATCGAGCTTGTCGTCGATCTCTTTCAGCCCGGTCGGAAGAAAGTCCTCCTCGCCGTTGTGCGCGCGATCGATCCCTTCCAGGAACTGCATCATGCCGTCGCCAGCATCCTGCCAGTCGTCGCGCGGCGAGTCCGGCAGCAGCTTGGCCAGCTTGCCGGCAGCCTCGTCCATTCGCGTTTCGAACGGGATGGTGTGATCGCGGGCCAAGTCCTGGATCTCGGCGGCGGCAGCCAGCAAATCGCGGCTCACCGATCGCTCGCGGATGATGCCGGCGTACTGCCGCATGCTCGAGAACGACGGCGCGAACTGGCTCAAGCGGTGCAGGTACTTCAGCTCGACCTGGCCGCGCATCGTGTCGAACACGCTAATCACGTCGACGGGCTTGTTCGCGATGATCTGCACCATGAGGGTCGAGAAAATCGACTGATGCAGCTCGCCAAAGAAGTCGGAGGGCTTCAGCACGTCGCCGACCGCGTCCCACAGCCGGTCGTCCATCAGCAGGCCGCCCAGCAGCGCCTGCTCTGCCTCGGTGCTCGCGATGGCGTCGAGCATCTCGGGTTCGTAGGGGGCGTTCATGTGGTGGCCACCTCACGCGTCTTTTCGATGACCTGCTTCATGCCCTTCTCGCTGAGCAGGAAGTCGATGTCGCACTGCCAATTCGCGTGCTCGCCGTTGCGCGGCGTGCGCCCCATCAGAAAGTCGTTGTCGCGGGCTCGCTCGAAGTAGTTGCGCAGCCACTCGACGGCCTGGTCGGCACTCTCGGCCCGCCGGCTGCCATCGCTCTTTTTCGATGTCAGCACCCAGCTCCACAGCGTGGCCATGGCGCGCTTCCGTTTCACGGTCATCAGCCTGACGGACGGCAGTTCAGGCAGCACCTCGTGGTAGATCGAAACGATCGTGTCGTTCGGGCAGGTCGGCAGCTTGGCTGTCGACGTAGAGGTATTCTTCTTCTCTTCTCTACTCTTCTCTGTGGTGACGGTGTCACGTGACGCGTCACGTTTTTGCGTGACGGCGTCACGTGACGCGTGCGTGACGCCGCGTGACGAATCGAGCGTGACGGAATCGTGATGCTCGGAATCGCTCTCCTTTCTCTTCCGCTCGCGATATTCGCGGGCTCGCTCCGCAGGGGTCTTTGCCTCGGTAGAACGGCTCTCCGTAATGGTGTTGTGCTCTCCAAAGTTGGGAAACTGGAGACTGCCATCAGCCTGCTCCAACAGCCACCCGACAGCCACCATCGCGCGGCCGAAACCGGGCACTCCGGCCATTTCATCGACCTCGAAAAGCGTGATGTCGCGCAGCGTTTCGTCGCTGGAGGCGCACTCTCTGACCATCGACCACAACGGAACGAGCGCTCCGACCGTGACGCGCGTCACGACCGAAACGTGACGCCGCGTGACGCTGGCGTGACGTTCCGTGACGCAGCGTGACGCCGACGTGACGCCGTCACACCCAAACCACTCCATGAATTCAGCGTCCGCCAGCAGCACCCGAGCCATCTTGATGACCTTGGGGTTGTTCACGAGGCTGCCCCGCATCCTGATCCAAGATTCAGCCATGGTCGGCCTCCTGGCGCAGCGCGGTGCCGTCGGCATGGCCCTGCTCGGTGAAGTAGCAGCCGGTATCGCGAGCGGCGCGGCGCGCTTCGATCTGCGCGTGCATCTCGCGCATGTGCCGCTTGGCGCCGTGGATGTCGCCGAAGCGGTAGCAGAGTTCCATTTGCTTGCCGGCCAGCGTTGCAGCCGCCGCGCGCACCTCGTCGATCAGGCGCGCTGTCGATTTGTAGGCGCCATCCGATAGGCATTGCTGTGTTTGCCTACATACGTTGAAATTCGCGGCGGCGATGCTGTGTGTGGGGCAATCCGAACTGGCCCCTGCACCCGCCCTGTTTTTTTCAAACTCGGTCATGCGGCCTCGGCTGTGTCTTCGGCTTCAAGCGCCGCGAACAGGTCCGGCATGGCCATCTCGCGGGCCGCGGCTTCGCAGTACGACACACCATCCAGGAAGTACTTGGTAGACAGTTCGCAGCCGTAGCCCACGCGCCCGGCCTTGATGGCCCGATATGGCACTGTCATGAGGCCACCAAAAGGGTCGTAGACCACCTCCCCTGGCATTGACCACTGATTGATGGCACGGTCCGCGATGTCGAACTGCATCGGGCACAGGTGCATCTCGCGACCTTTGGCCGATTGCGCGCCGTTCAGGGTCAGCATGCGCGTGATGTCGCTCCAGACCTCCGGGCTCCAACTCTGCGGCTGCAGAAGCATGAAGTCCACTGGCAGCCTGCTGCGCACTTCAAGATGTTCGCCCACGCGCACGTGGTGCTCGAAGTCGTAAACCTGCTCGAGACTGAATTTCTTGAACAGCTTGAAAATGGCGGAGTGGCTCAGGTTCTCCAGATGCGCCGGCTCGATCAGCGTATTGCCGCTGCTGCGAGTGAAGCCGTGGGCGTCCAATTGCCAGCGCGCACGGGAATATCCGGTGCCAGCCACCATCTGCAGCTTCTTGTCGAATGGCACCTGATTGCCTTCGGCATCCAGCGAAAAGGGCTTGCTCTTCACGACTGGCTGGTCTGCGTAGCTCTTTTCGGTGCTGGTGGGCGGCTTCCGGAAGATCAGCAAGTACTCCGGCATGCCGACGCCCATCTTGGACCCGTCCTTGCACTGTTCCGACCATCCGAGCCGGTAAGTCTGAGAGTTTTCGCGCACCACGTCGGTGACGATGGTCTTCATGCCCATGTAGCCGAAGCCGTGCTTGCGGAAGCACTGGATCGTGTCGAGATGAAAGGGGTAAACGGTCTGGAAGCCCAGCCCGGTCATGCTGCCCGGCACGATCCGATCCTTGACGTGAATCGCGGCGATGCGGCCTGGCTGCAGCACGCGCAGCAGCTCCGGCACCAGGAAGTCCATCTGCTCGAAGAAATGCGCGTTGTTGTCGGTGTGGCCGAAGTCAGCGTAGTTCGGGCTGTATTCGTACTGCGTGCTGAACGGGATGCTGGTCAGCACCAGGCCGACGCTGTCGCTCGCCATGCGGGCGGTTTCCTTCACACAGTCGTCGTTGACGCAGGTGAAGCCCTGCCCTTTCACCTCCACGCGTTCGACGCCCAGGGCCCGCGTCAGGCTTTCGGCCATGCCGAGCTGCGACAGACCGTATTCGCGAATGATTTCAGACATTTTTTCTACCATCTCGATGTGTTGGGACCACTTGCGCTCCAGGTCGCGGCGGACCTGGCGCTCGGCCTCCGTGTAGATCAGGTCGATGCGCACCGGCTTCGTCTGCAGGAAGCGCTGGATCCGGTGAATCGCCTGGATGAAGTCGTTGAACTTGAAGCCGATGCCCAGGAAGATGGCCCAGGCGCAGTGCCGCTGGAAGTTGCAGCCGCTGCCCGCGATCACCGGCTTGGCCGCCAGTTCCTGGAACTTGCCGTCGCTGAAGTCGACGATCGCCTGCTCGCGCTCGTCCAGGTCCTGGCTGCCATAGACGCTGACCGACGAGGGAATGGCCCGCTCGATGGCGTGACGCTCGGCCTCGAGGTCGTGCCACAGGATCCGGTGCGCGCCCGGGTCCTCAGCACGGATCTCCATCATCTTGGCCACGCGCGCCGACAGGCTGTCGCGCTTCTCCCGGCTGGCTTCGATGATGCCGATCGCCTCGGCCTTGAACATGCGGGCCTGGCCGTAGACCTCGTGGCCGGCCTCGTCGTGGTCCGCGGCGATCTCGTGCCAGCGCACGTCCAGCGCCGGCAGCTCGTAGCCCTCGTCGCTGAAGCCAAGATCGCTCGGCCGCTGCACGAACAGCGCCCAGCTCGCGCACCACAGCCAGAACTCGCGTTCCTTGTGCGGATGGATGGTGAGCTGGTCGGCCTTCTCGCTGTTGCGCTTGAAGAACCGGGTCTTGGCCTGGCCCACGTCCATGATGCCCAGGAAGGCAGCATAGGCCAGCAGCTCGATGTATTCGTTCGGGCTCGGCGTGGCCGTGGCCACGAACCGGTACCGCACGCCGGCGCTGCGCGTGCGCGCCACCATCGTCTTGCGGTCGCCGGCGAACAGCGCCATGAACTCGCGGAAGGTCTTGGTGCCGCCGAAGCCGCGAAGGCAACTCGCCTCGTCCAGGCTGGCCACGGTGAACAGCGTCGGGTCAAGCTTGCCGTCCCGGATCGTCTCGTAGTTGGTGAGGTAGATGCCATCGGGGTCGGTGCATTCCTCGATGCGGCGGATGAACTTGACCGTGATGCCCAGCTTGGCCGCGTCGCGCAGGAATTCCTGGCGGACGCCCAGCGGGATGACGATCAGGCCCATGCCGCCGGCCTTGCTGCGCGTGATGCGCACGATCTCGAGTTGGTCGAAGGTCTTGCCCAGACCGAACGCCTTGAACAGCCCGCGGCAGCCGCCGCGCACCGCCCAGCACACCGACGCCACCTGGTGCGGCTTGAGCATCGGGTTCACCTCGTGCGGTTCGCACGGGAAGCCGGTCTCCGTGGCCAGGGTGACCTTGGCCTTCAGGAAGGCGGTGTACGCGTCCATCAGGCTTCCGCCCCGGCCGGTGACTTCGCCATCTCCGCGTCGAACGCTTCGCGCCACACCACGCCGTTGTCACTCAGCTCGGCCCACGGGTTGTGCTGTGGCACGCCGGTTTCGAGCTGCTCCTTGGCGGCAGCCTGGGCCGACGCCTCAAGGGTCTTGCGATCCGTGAGGCTGGTCATGACTTGGTCCGATCGCGGCCCGAATGTGTGCCTTGCTGGTCGAGCAGATCGCGGCGATGCTTCGCCACCATCTCCAAATAAGTCATCCCATGGACATCAAGGTAGACCAAATCCCGCAGGCGCTCGCCCGGCACTTGATCGATCGCAGTCGCGCGACGCATGAACTCGGTCTCGGTGTTCTCGTCTACGTGTGTCTTCAGCGGCTGCGTGAGCTTGCCGAAGGGGCTGGTGATGCCGCCGCGCGCGAACGCATCTTGCGGACTGAAATCTTCATCGGGGTGTGGCATGGGTCTGTCCGGAAAGTGGGAACGGGGAGCGCCATCGAACTGGCGCCTACTGACTCAATCTCGCGCAATGGCAACGAGAGCGCATGGCGTCTATCGCAGTGCACGCGACGCCGACGGCGCTTCGGTGGGTGCAGCGCCCTCTTCCCCGATCAACTCAGGTGACAGGTGCTTGCGCGCCTGCACCGCAAGCACGCGGTCAGCGATACGCGCCGGAAGCTCGTCAGGCCATTTGTCGACCGCTTGATAGGAGACGCCGATGGCATCGGCAGCGGCACTGATCGAGCCCCCGAGAAGTTCTATGGCTTTGGTTTTGAGCATGACGGAATTAAACTATAGTTCATCGAAAGAAGCAACTATAGTTAGACGCGCGTCGCTTATCGTGCCAACTATGGTTGAGCACAAGGACCGACTACTTCTGGCAATGAAGGAGGCCGGCGTCAAGATTCCGGCGCTGGCTACTGCTTTGGGCGTGTCCTATCAAGCCGTGAAAAAAATGACGACGGGCGCGTCCAGCGGTTTCACGGCGATCAACAACGAGAAGGCCGCGAACTTCTTGAAGGTGAGTCCGAAGTGGCTCGCAACAGGCAAGGGGCCTATGCGCGAACCGAAGGCGAGCGTCACGCCCGCTCCAGCGCCTGTCGCGCTGATTCCGCCGGAGCCCGGCATTCACTACATCGCCCGTTTGCTGGTCGACAAGCTCTCTACCCTTGACGAGACGGACAGAAAGATGGCTGCGATTGTTCTCGAGGCTCTGGCTACCAGGCCTGACGACGCATCAAAAAACATCGAACGGCTGGCCAAACTATTGGGGGAAATCGACACCGAGATGGATACCCAACGACGCCAGGTCCAGTAAAAATGTCGACTAACGTCGTCATCATGGCGGATTTTGTAAGAGTCCGCTTACAGTCTGTTCACCTCTCACAACGTGACGGGTAATTTTCACCAAGGTTGAACTTGATCAAGTTATCTGATCTTTCACATGTCGCGTTCTGGATCGTGGTGGGAGCCGGCGGGCTCTGGCTGTACCAGCTCGCTGGCAGCACTCCAACTGCGCATGCGAAGGCGAGATCTGCGGCCCTTACCGAACAGGTCCGCAAGAACAAAGCCACAGCCGCGGCTGGACCCACGGTAAAAGTGAATCCCACTTCCGAGGGCGACGTAATTCAAATTGCAATTCCGACGAGTCAGCTCGACGGGCTCCTGCTCCACACCCAGCGGTGCACGGTTTGGCGAGACGCCAAGACGCAGACCTCGGCGATGAGCTGCGAGAGGGAAGAAATCGATACGAACCTCGACGACCCCAGGGACGAAATCGAACCCGCAAGATGATGTCGCCCCAGGGCGCGAGGTTTTTGCCTTCCATGCCTCTCACGATCTAAGCCACCTTCGGGTGGCTTTTTTTACGCTCGGCCCCGCTCCACTTCAAGTTGTTCGGGAATATTCACGTGGTCACATGAACTATAGTTGACACACCGTCTTTAACTATAGTTTAATTCGTTCAGACATCCCGCAGCGACGGTTTGTTCAGAGAGTCATCAGGTCGGGCCGGTTGCGGCAATGGTTTCGGTGGCCGCGTGCGATACGCGGCGCAAGCGGTGGCACTGTCCCTGCGCCAACACAGCGGCCCGACCTGATGGCTCTCTCCCTTCAACTGGACGGAGCACATCAATGGACGAAAAAGAGCGGGCCCGCGTGGAGACGCGCGTTTGCAATGTCGTGGCGGCCTCGGCATGCGTCGAGCGTTTCACGGTCACGTCGGCCACGCGGCTGATCGAGGACGCCGGCATGGCCGACTCGCTCGATCGCGTCGAGCTGTGCATGGACTTGGAAGACGAGTTCAACGTGGTCCTTGACGACCGCGAGGTGATGAACGCCCTGACGGTGCAGCAGTGCGTCGAGCTGGTGGTCGAGAAGCTGCAGGCGCAGGCCGAGAAGGTACGTCGCGAGCAGCGGATGGTCGAAGCCCAGGTGAACCAGCCTTTCGGTGGTGTGCTGTGAACGCGGCCGACCTCTATCCGCTGTGGATCAAGCAGGACTTGACCAACGCCAGGATGAAACTGGCCAGCGCCGAGCAGTCGTATCGGGTGTTGACCGACAAGTCGACGACGTACGCCAAATCAATGAGCGCCATGCTGGACGTTCGGCGCCAAGTGGTTTCGCTGCTCGAAGCCGTGCCGCAGTCGCTCTCCTGCACGCTGCCCATCCAAATGCTCTGCGAAGAGCCGGTTGTCCCCGCGATGCCCGCAGCTCGCGCAGTCACCATTTTGCGCTACGTCCGGAACGAAACCGCCGGTCGCAACGAACTCACGCCGCACTCCAACGGCACGTTCCTCGGCTGGGGCGTGGACTACAACCAAGACGAAACCGGCGCGCCCATCTTCACGGCCGCGATCGTGGAGCATCCCGACGGCAAGGTCGAGCTGCTGCACCCCAACTTCATCCAGTTCGTGGTGCGCGTATGAAGCTCAAGCACTACACCTGCGGCTTCACGCTGGCGCTGGGCCTGGCCATCGTGATCGTCTGCCCGAGCGTGGAAGCTCCGGCTAAGTCTGCGGCCATGGCCGACCCTGGCCCGCTGAAAGAAGCGCTCGCGGCGATATGCGGTGAACCCTTCGATGCGAAGCGCCACCAGATCATCTCCGACGCCAACGGCGTGGTCACCGGCTGCGAACTCCGCGCGCCGAAGGTGGCTGCGAAATGAGCGCCCGCGACCTTCTCGAACTTGCGGCCCAGGCCGTGGGCAACGGCGCGCAATGGGACTGCCCGGAGCGGGGAATGCTGGTCCTTTCCGCGAACGGCATCGACACCGATTCGTGGAACCCGCTGAAAAGCGACGGTGACGCGCTGCGGCTGGCCGTCGCGCTGAATTTGAACATTCGGATCCAGCCCTACGGCAGCGTGGCACGCGAAGGCGACGAACGCCCCTGGTCGATGGCCCACAGCGACGGCGACCCCCGCGCGGCCACACGAGCAGCCATCGTTCGCGCCGCGGCTGCAGTGGCCCGAGCAAACGCCGCGGCTCGGGAGATCAAGCCATGACGCTCGAAGAACACCGCCGCCTCGAGGAGCGCGCCCGCCGCGAGCTCTGCTGGTACGCCCTCGCCTGCATCGCGGCCTGCGGCCTCCTTTTCTGGGGTTACGGCCGCCTGGCCAGCCTCTTCTTCTCCACCTTTTTCTGAAAGCACCCTCATGAACACCAGTGTCACGAATACCCGTGCGCCGAATCCTATTGCGGAGATGAGCCGCTTCATGGACCGGCTCAAACCCCAGATGGCGCTCGCGCTGCCGAAGCACCTCACGGCCGACCGTATGGCGCGGCTGGCGCTCACCGCCTTCAGCAGCACGCCTAAGCTGCAGCTCTGCAACCCGAACAGCATCGCGGCTTCGATCATGACGGCGGCCACCTTGGGCCTGGAGCCAGGCGTCAACGGCCAGGGCTTCCTGGTGCCCTACGGTACGACCTGCACATTCGTGCCTGGCTGGAAGGGCCTGGTCGACATCGCCAACCGCAGCGGCCGCGTGTCGGTGTGGACCGGGGCGGTGTTCGAAGGCGACACGTTCGACTACTCGCTGGGCGACACACCTTTCGTGCGGCACCAGCCAGGCGACGAAGACGACCCGACCAAGATTACGCACGTGTACGCCGTCGGCCGCGTGAACGGCAGCAACTGGCCGGTGATCGAAGTCTGGACGATCAAGAAGATCTGGAAGCACCGCAACCAGTACAACAAGGTCGGCCAGAAGCACTACAGCTACCGCGACCCCGAGATGTACGCCCGCAAGGTGCCGCTGCTGCAGGTGCTGAAGTACATGCCGACGTCGATCGAGCTGAGCAACGCGCTGGCCGTCAGCAATGCCGCAGAAGAAGGCCGCGGCGCCGTGATCGACGGCAACTTCGTCACGATCAACGAACCGGATCCCGCCGAACAGCAGGCAGGCGCCGACCAAGACGCCGACGACGGGGTGCCGATCTGCACGCCGGAATCGTTCGCCAAGAACACCGCAGCCTGGAAGGCTACGGTCGCCAACGGCAGGAAGTCGGTCAACGACCTCATTGCCACCATCGAAACCCGCGAGCGGCTGACCACCGACCAGAAGGTCGAAATCGCCTCGTGGGCCGTCCCTGCCACCCAAGGAGAAGCCGAGTGATTCAGCACAACCTCAAACAAGGGAGTGCCGAATGGCACGCCTATCGCCGCAACCACTTCAACGCCAGCGACGCGCCGGCCATGATGGGGTGCTCACCCTACGAGACGCGGGACCAGCTGCTGCATCGCCTGCACACCGGCCTCACCGAGGAGGTGAGCCCAGAGCTGCAGAAGCGCTTCGACAACGGCCACGCTTTCGAGCGCCTGGCCCGGCCGCTCGCCGAGGAGTTCATCGGCCAGCCGCTGTATCCCGTGGTCGGCTCGAAGGGCAAGCTGTCGGCGTCGTTCGACGGCCTGACGATGGACGAGTCGATCAACTACGAGCACAAGACGCTCAATGACGCGCTGCGCGCCGCCATGGTCGACGGCGCGACCGGCGCCGACCTGCCGCTGATGTACCGCGTGCAGATGGAGCACCAGCACATGGTGTCCGGCTCCAGCCGGTCCCTGTTCATGGCCTCGAAGTGGCGCGGGGAGGCGCTGGTCGAGGAACGCCACTGCTGGTACGAGCCTGACGCGGCCCTGGCCGCCGACGTCGCGGCCGGCTGGGAACAGTTTGAAAAGGACTTGGCCGCCTACAGCCCTTCCAGTGTGGTGATCGAAAACAAACCGGTGCCCAAGTTGCAGGAAGCCCTGCCCGCACTTCGCGTCAATGCCAAGGGCGAAATCACCGACAGCAACCTGGACGAGTGGAAGGCCATCGCGCTGGACCGCATTCAGGGCATCAACACGGTCCTCGAAACCGACGAACAGTTCTCTGATGCAGACGCCGACGCGAAATGGCTGCGCGAAGTTTCCGCTGGCATGAAGCAGGCGGCGGCCCGCGTGCGCGCCGATATGCAGAGCGTGGACCAGGTGCTGAACACGCTGGAGCATCTGGACAGGCTGGCCACGGAGCGAGCCGTCGATCTGGAAAAACGCGTGAAGCGCGAGAAAGATGCGCGCCGCGAGAACATCGTGCTCACTGGCCGCGCAGCTTTCCAGGCGCACCTCGCCGGCCTGAACGAGGAAGTGAGCCCGATCGTCCTGCAGACGGCGATTCCAGACTTCGACGCTGTGGTGAAGAACAAGCGCTCCCTGGCCAGCATCCAGGATGCGGTCAACACCGAGCTGGCGCGCTGCAAGATCGCGGCCGACACCTGCGCCAAGGACGTGCGCGAGAAACGCGCCTGGACGAAAGCCGCGGCCGAGGGCTACGGGTTTCTGTTCGCCGACCTGCAACTCATCATCTTCAAGCCGCTCGACGACTTCAAGCTGATCGTCACCACGCGGATCGCCAACCACAAGGCGGCCAAGGCCAAGGAAGAAGAGGACACGCGCGAGCGCATCGCCGCAGAAGAGCGTGCGAGGGCCGAGCAACAGCAGCGCCAGCGTAACGAGATGGCGCTGCAGCAGATCCAGGGCATCCAGCAACAAGCCATGATTGCCGTGCTGGGCCGAGCTGGCGTACGCAAGGGTGGCACCATCGAATGCATCCGCGACACCCTGGCCGAGACGGAGGCTTGGGTCATCGACGAGGAGAACTTCGGTTCGCTGATGGGCACCGCCCAGAGCACCAAGGATCGCGTCGTCGCGGAAATTCGCGAGATGCTGGCCGATCGGGAGGCCAGCGCCGCCGCGCCTGTTGCCCAGGCCGAACCCATCGCGGTGGCCGCCACGCCAGCACCAGCTCCCGTCGCAGCGCCGGCCGTGGTTGCCCTGAAGCCACGCGCCGCTGCGCCGGTGCCCGCACCGCTCTCACCGCCGACCCTGCGCCTGGGCGTCATCAACGAACGCCTGCTGCCCTGCGGCCTGTCCACCTCGGCCGAAGGCCTGCGGTTGCTTGGCTTCACGCCTGCCGCGAAAGACCGAGCCGCCGTGCTGTTCCACGAGCGCGACTGGCCGCACATGTTGGCCGCCATGGTCCAGCGCCTCGAATCCATCAGCGCCACCGCCGCTGCCTAACTCCTCCACCACCAAGGATCAGCATGAACCTCGCACTCGGATACGACACGGAAACGTCCGGCCTCCCCCTTTTCAGCTCGCCCAGCGAACACCCTGACCAGCCACATATCGTGCAACTGGCTGGCCTGCTGGTCGACCTCGACACCCGGCGGACGGTCGCCAGCATGGACGTGGTGATCCGGCCTGAAGGCTGGGTGATCACCGAAGAGATGGCCGCCATCCACGGCATCACGCACGAACACGCGATGGACGTCGGCATCGCCGAAGACCTGGCCGTCGAGATGTTCATGGCGCTGTGGGCTGGCCGCCCGTTGATCGCCCACAACGAGAGCTTCGACCGCCGCATCGTACGCATCGCGCAGCACCGCTTCCCCGAGCACTTCTCGGACCAGCAGCGCGACGACTGGAAGGCCTGCAAGGCCCACTGCACGCAGATTCTCAGCACGCCCATCTTGAAGCTGCCGCCCACGCCCAAGATGGTCGCGGCCCGCCGCAACCACCACAAGTCGGCCAACCTGGGCGAGGCCTACCAGTTCTTCATGGGCAAACCGCTGGAGAACGCCCACAGCGCCCTGGCCGACACCCGCGCGGCGCTGGATGTGTTCTTCGCCATCCAGGACCTGAACAAGCCGGCCACGCAAGCCACAGCGCCCGCCGCTGCCGCGCCCGCTGCCGCTGAAGCCGTCGCTGGCGACTTCTTCTGATCGCCATGGAATCGATCCAAGACACCATCCGCGCCGGCGCACGCCACGGCGCACACAACCCCTTCGCGCGGCCGGCGCCAGCAGCGCCCAAGGCTGCGGAGCCCAAGCCGGCGGCCACTTCCCGCGCCGCCAAACCCTTCGACTTCTCCACGCTCAAGGTGGAGAAGGGCATCCCCTACCGCAAGCGGGTGCCCCGTTTGACCGGCAAGTGGGAACCGCTGTTCCAGATGCTCGCCGAGCCGGGCGACTCCACCCTCGTCCCGGCGGACAACATGGGTGGCATCAGCGCGGCCATCCTGAAGCGCTCGCGCGACAAGCTCCCCGGCGTCTTCAAGGTCTCGCGCGTATCCAAGACCGAAGCGCGCGTCTGGCGCATGTCCTGACCCTTTCCCAACCCCGCAACCACAGGAGAAATCCATGCGATTTGAGTTAATCGGCAAGACCAGAGCCAAGCTGTGCAAGGTCGAGCCCTATGCAAAGAAGATGGGCCAGAAGGATCTGATCCCTGGCATCAAGATCCGCGTGATGGCCACGGTGCCGAACAACGTGCTCGAGATGTTCGATCCGTCGCTGCGCACTTTCCTCTACGAAAAGACGCCGTCCAGCGTGAAGGTGCAGAAGCAGCTCGAAGGCATCGAGATCGTCAGCGACCTGCCGCAACTGCGCCAAGCCGGCGCACGGCTCGGCGCGCTGCACTGGAACGACGAGATGACCGGCTGCGTCTTCTCGATCGACCACGGCATCGGTGGCCCATCCAACATCAAGCTGCGCGACTCCAAGGTTGACAGCTTCAAGTTGGTGGCCAAGGACGGCGGGACGACGCAGGTTTTCTTCACGCTGTATTCGACCGATGTCGACCGCGATTCGTCGGGCGCGCTCAACATGCTCCACCAGCACGAGGTCGAGATCGAACTGACCGCGCCACAAGTCGCGCAGCAGAAGTCGATCCCACTCGACGACAAGAAGGACGAGGAAGGCGAGGAGTCCGGTGCCGCGGCGAAGGTGGATGACAACCCCTTCCCGATCAAGGGTGACAAGCCCGGCACCACCGCGGCGTCGCCTCTCACGCCCGAGCAAGCTTTCGTCGCGACCGCCGGCGCCAGCAGCGCACCAGCTCCGAAGGTGACCACGCGCCGGCCCTCCCGCCTGGCAGTAGCGAAGTAGACGAGCGATGACGACGGGCCGCGTGCATTGGACGGGCGTGCTGGCGCAGACCGGCGTGATCGCCGGCGGCAAATTGCACGGCTGGTGCTATGCCTTCCTTCAGTTCGTCGTCATCGATGGCGTTCTCTTCCTGGATGCCAGGTGCACGCCGCCCTTCTCTCCCTTCCCACTCGAGGTGCGCATGGATGTCCTGCAGCACTTCAAACGGCTGAAAGTCATCAGGGGCCAGCGTGCGACGCGGCTCAACGCGAACGCCCTGATCGACGCGGCCTACGAAAACGCAAAATCATGATCGAACAAGTAGAAATTCGCCACGGACACCTATTCTGCGGCCTCGGCGGCGGCGCCAAGGGCTTCAACCGGGCCCGGCCGTGCGTGGGCAACAAGCGCGCGAAGTTCCGCTGCATCGGCGGGATCGACGTGGACCCGGCCAGCATCCGCGACTTCGGCAAGCTCACCGGCGTGGCCGGCACCGTGCTCGACATGTTCGACCGCGAGCAATACGTCGCCTTCCACGATCGTCAGCCGCCGGCCGACTGGCGCGAAGCCACCACGGCGGACATCCACCGCGCATTCGGCGGCGAACGGCCGCACATCGTGTTCCTGTCGGCGCCGTGCAAGGGCTTCAGCGGCCTGCTCTCCGAGACCAAGAGCCTGACCGGCAAGTACCAGGCCCTGAACCGGCTGACGCTGCGCGGCGTGTGGCTGCTGCTCGAAGCCTTCAAGGACGATCCGGTCGAGCTGCTGCTGTTCGAGAACGTGCCGCGCATCGCCACGCGCGGGCGCCACCTCCTGGACCAGATCGTCGACCTGCTGCGCGCCTACGGCTACGCGGTGGCCGAAACCACCCACGACTGCGGCGAGATCGGCGGTTTGGCGCAGAGCCGCAAGCGCTTCCTCCTGGTGGCCCGTCACATGGAGAAGGTGCCGCCCTTCCTGTACGAGCCTGAGAAGCGCAACCTGCGCGCCGTGGGCGACGTTCTGGGCCGCATGCTGCTGCCTGGTGACCTGCGCGCCGGCCCGATGCACCGCGTGCCCTCCCTGCAGTGGAAAACCTGGGTGCGCCTGGCTTTCGTCGAGGCCGGCTCCGACTGGCGCAGCCTGAACAAGCTGGCCGTCGAGAACGGCCACCTGCGCGATTACCTGGTGGTGCCCGAGTTCCACCACGGCTACCTGGGCGTACAGCGCTGGGATGGCACATCCGGCACCGTCGCCGGCCGCAGCTCGCCGAGCAATGGCGCGTTCTCGATCGCGGACCCGCGCCAGCAGCTCTACGCCGCCGGCTATGGTGTCAACCGCTGGGAGGATACCGCCGGCGCCGTGTCGGGCGAGTCGCTGCCCAGCAATGGGCGCTTCGCGGTGGCGGACGTGCGCTTTTCGCAGTCGGCCAAGTGGAGCGACGGCCAAGCGTACGGCGTGCATGCCTGGGGAGACAGCACCGGTGCGATCGCTGGCCAGCAGAATCCTGGCCAGGGTGCTTACGCCGTCGCCGATCCGCGCCACGGTGGCCCAGCCAAGCATTCGAACGAATACCGCATCGTGCCCTGGTCGGGTTCCGCAATGGCCGTCACCAGCGCGCACGGCACTGGCCAGGCCGTCGCCGATCCGCGTGGCGGCGAGGATCCCGCGAAGCTGCACGGCCGCTACCACGTCACGCCATGGGAGAAGGACGCCCGGGCGGTGATCGCCGGCAGCACGTCCGGAGAAGGAGCCTTCGCGGTGGCCGACCCTCGCAGCGGCATCCAGCGCGACAAGGGCGACGCCTACCTGACGGCCGGCCACTATGGCGTGGTGCCGTGGGAAGAAGCGGCTGGCGCGGTGAGCGCTGCCGCCGGCCACGACAACGGCCGCTGGAATGTAGCTGACCCGCGAACTCCCGATTTCGCGCCTACATCCGAGGTCCAAAAACAGATCATGCCCGCGCCGGCGCAGAAGTTGATCTGCCGCATTCAGTCCCTGGACGGCACCTGGCACCGGCCTTTCACCACGCTGGAGCTGGCCGCGCTGCAGTCGCTTGTCGATCCCGAGGACCAGCTCGAGCTGGACGGCCTGAGCGATCAGGCATGGCGCGAGCGTATCGGCAACGCGGTGCCGAGCGATGCGGCCCAGGCGATCGGCGAGGTGATGGGCACCACGCTGCTGCTGGCTTGGTCGGGCGAGACCTTCATGCTGTCGTCGCAGCCCATCTGGGTGCGCAACGTGGCAGTGGGCCTGAGCGTGCGAGGTGCTGTATGAGCGCCGCCAGCAAGATCGAATGGACCGACTCCACCCTGAACTGGTGGGAAGGCTGCACAAAGGTCGGCCCTGGTTGTAACCACTGCTACGCAGAGGCTCGCAACGCGCGCTTCGGCGGCGGCCAGTCGGTGAACTGGGGGCCCGGTGCGCCGCGCCGTCTTACCAGCGAGCACAACCGCAACAGCCTGCGCCGCTGGAACAAGCGCGAGTTCTTCCAGTGTGGCGACTGTGGCGCCCGCAGCGAAGGCAAGCCGTTCATGGACTTCGGGCCCAACATGGGCGCCGGTGACCACGGCGCTGAATGCCCGGACTGCGGCTCCCGCGACATGGATCCGGTGCGCCGCCGCGTCTTCTGCAGCAGCCTGTCCGACGTGTTCGACAACGAGGTGCCGCAGGAATGGCGCGATGCGTTCTTCGCCGAGATGGAGGCCGCGACGAATCTGGACCTGCTGGTGCTCACCAAGCGCATCGGCAATGTCCGCAAGATGGTCCCGGTCCGCTGGCTGCAGCCGGGCGGATGGCCGGCCCACGTGTGGCTGGGTGCCACGATCGTGAACCAGCCCGAGGCCGATCGCGACATCACGAAGCTGCTGCAGGTGCCGGCGCGTGTGCGCTTCCTGAGCATGGAGCCGCTCCTGGGCGCGGTGAACCTGACGAGCATCCCTGTCGCAGGAAGCGGCCATCACGAGTTCGACCCGATCATTACTGCCAACGTGCTGCGCCGGGCCGATCGAGATGCTCCAGCTGTCCACTGGGTCATCGTCGGCGGTGAGAGCGGCCCCGGCGCGCGGCCGATGCACCCGCACTGGGCGCGCAGCCTGCGCGACCAGTGCGAATCGGCAGGTGTGCCGTTCCTGTTCAAGCAGTGGGGCGAGTTCGCGCCCAGCGAGCGGACGATGGCGGAGGTGGCCAAGAGCGACAAGAAGCTGAGCTGTGTTCCGCTCGTTCCGGGTCAGCCCTTCCCGCTCGGCGTGGTCGATCACGTAGGCAAGAAGGCCGCCGGGCGGATGCTCGACGGCCGCACGTGGGAAGGGTTTCCAGCATGAACGCCGTCACACAGCCGCGCGAGCGGCCCATCCTGTTCCAGGGCGACATGGTGCGCGCCATCCTGGCCGGCGCGAAGAGGCAGACACGGCGCGTGTTCAAGCAGGCTACCGGCCCGAGCCTGAGCGTCGGCATGGACGACGACGCACCCGGTGTCGCAGAACTGTCGTGGCTGTGGGGCGATGGCCCAGGCCATGATGTGCACGAGACGATCGCGCGGATACCGTGCCCCTACGGCCGGCCAGGCGACCTCCTGTGGGTTCGCGAGTCCTGGGCTCCCGACCCGGTCGACGACGGCAGTTGGAATTACACCTCGTGGGCCGGATGCCGCGATGGAAAGATCGCCGGCGTGCCGGAGCGTTTTCGCAATCCTCTCCATGTCATCTACGCCGCTGACTGGAAGGGACAGCCCCATCGCTGGACGCCTTCCATCCACATGCCGCGCTGGGCCAGTCGCATGTTGCTGGAGATCACCGAGGTGCGCGTCGAGCGCCTGGGGGATATCAGCGAGGAGGATGCCAAGGCCGAGGGGATCATTCCTCACATCCGCGGCGGATGGCACTGGCGCGAGCACAACCCGCACGACCTGGACGACTGGGACCAGCTTGGATTCAAGACAGCTCGGGAAGCCTACCGCGCTCTCTGGGAGTCGATCAACGGCTACGGATCATGGAACTTGAACCCGTGGGTGTGGGCCGTCAGCTTCGAGGTCATCAAGCCATGACCGCGCCCACTGCCGCTGAAGTGGCCGAGTTCGCCATCCAGGCCCACGACCAACTGCACAAGGGCGATATCGGCAAGGCCCACGAGATGCTGCACAAGGCCATGGGCATCGACAACGACAAAGCGCTGCCCGCACAGCCGATGGCGCACACCGTCGACTTCGACCGGGCATTCCGCGATCTGTGCCGGGAGCATGGCCGGAAGGCGATGTTCATCCTGGCCGACAAGACCGACGCGCTGGGCCGCACACGGATCATGACCGGCGGCGACGCGCAGCTCTGCGCCACTTTTGACCGGAAGTTGAAGGCATGACCACGACCGCATTCCTGCACCTGCAGCCCAAGATAGCCCAGGCCCTCACGCGGGTGAAGCTGGCCCACTGCGCGCCGCCGGCATTCCGGCCAGCGGCTGACGTCGAAGGCGTCGAACCGTGCCCACGGTGCGGCAGCAAGCTGGTGTTCACGGTCTCGGCCGCCACCGGCCTGAGCGACGGTCGCTGCACCGCGGCTTGTGGCGTTCGATGGGCTGCGCAATGAAGCGCTGCGATGAATGCCACGATGAAGCGCACCTGCTGCGCCTGGGCCAGCCTGGCTACCCCTACCAGCGCGACTACGGTCCGATGTGGGTATGCGTGCCGTGCCAGGCCTGGTGCGGGTGCCATCCTGGTACCGAGAACGCCTTGGGCCGGCTTGCCGACGCGCCGCTACGGAAGGCCAAGCAAGCCGCGCATGCCGCGTTCGACCCGCTCTGGCAGCGAAAGATGGTTCGCGACAAGGTCAAGCAGGGTCAGGCCAGGCGTGCCGGCTACGCCTGGCTGGCCCAGCAGATGGGCCTGACGAAGAAGGAAACCCACATCGGCTATTTCGACCTCGACCAGTGCAAGCGCGTGGTCGAGATTTGCACCAATCTGAAACGCAAGGAGGTTGGCCAAGCGCCAAAAGCACCATGACGCATTACGACACGTTGGGCTGCAAGCCCGATGCCACACCCGACGAATTGAAGTCGGCGGCACGCCGCGCCGCCAGCGCCGCGCATCCTGATCGCGAAGGCGGCAGCGACGCCGCGATGGCCAAGGTCAACCAGGCGCGCGAAGTGCTGCTCGACCCCGAGCGCCGCGCGCACTATGACGCCACCGGCGAGGACCGCACGGGGCCCAGCCTGATGGACAAGGCCACGCAACTGCTAGTCGACATCTTCTCGGAGGCAATCGAGCGCGAGGGCCACATCGTGAACTATGTGCGCGCCGGCCTGAAAGACATGCTGGCGAACGCGGATCGTGAGAAGGCGGACACCAAGACCAAGATCACGCGGCTGGAGAAACGCCGCGGGAAGGTCAAGGTGAAGACCGGGGACAACCTGGTCGACATGCTCATCACAGGCCAGTTGGACCGGCACAACGCCATGCTGAAGTCCATTGAGTCAGCGGCGGCCATGGCCACACGTGCGCTGGAGCTGCTCGACGCGTATGAGGAGCCGGACGAGGGGCCCGCGTTCGCAACGGCACGGCCAACGGTCAGCCCCGACATCGCGCTTATGCAGGCCATTTTCGGAAGGGGCTTTCGATGAAAACCGCTCACCGCAAGCAATCGAAATTCAAGCGCGACCCCCGTGCCATGGAACGCGCCTTCGGCCGCGTCGGTCCGTTCCTGCAGGCCGAGGTGACCAATCTCCTGATCCCGACGCGGATTGCCTTCGAGGCCTTCCGAACTGGCCAGGCCACGGTCGATGACTTTGCCACGCTGGTGGACACGGCCAACATCACGCTCGTGCGTAGCGAGTCGGTCGATCAACGATGCGTCGAGGCCTGCGACGCCGCCACCGCTGCACTGAAACGGGTGCAGGCGCGGCAGAGAGCGACCGGCCGCTGGGGTATGGATGGGCCGGCCTTCCTGGAACTCGGGGTGATGATCGACCTTTACGACCAGTTCATTGCGAACAGCAGCCCGCAGCAAATGAAGGCTGTGCTCGAGGAGGTGCACCGCCGTGAAGAGAAGCAGCGGCGCGAAGAAGCCGCGGGAGCAACTGCATGAGCATCACAGCCTCCCCATTGACCTGGCCCCCAGGCTGGCGCCGTACCGACCCCCTGAAGTGGGAGATTGGCCGCTTCGGCATCCGGCGCCGCTCGGCCGGCCGGTCCTACGCGTCTCTCGAAGACATCAGCATCGCCGAGGCCACGACGCGGCTGCTTGATGAATTGGAACGCATGGCCGTTCGTCGGCAGGATGTCATCCTGAGCACGAACCTGAAGCTGCGCCGCGATGGCTTCCCGCTGTCCGCGCAGGCTGCGCCCCGCGACCCGGGCGCCGCGGTGTACTGGAAGGACCCATACAACGGCCAGCCGCGCAGCATGGCCATCGACCGCTACACCAAGGTCGAACAGAACATCGCGGCGCTCGCGGCCACCATCGAGGCGATGCGCGCAATCGAGCGGCACGGCGGCGCCGTCGTGCTCGAGCGTGCCTTCACTGGCTTCGCCGCCCTGCCCGCGCCGATTGTCGCCGGCATGAAGCGCGATTGGCAGGTGGTGCTGGGCCTGCAGGCGCTGCTGCTGCCCACGGCCGCCGACGTGCGGGAAGCCTACCGGCGCCTGGCCAGCGCCTACCACCCCGACAGGGGCGGCGATCCGGCCAAGATGGCCGAACTCAATGCTGCGCGCGATGAAGCTCTGAAGGAACTCGAGAAATGAACAGCCTCTTGATGACCGAGGAAGAAATCCTGACCCTCACTGGTTACAAACGCCCGGGCGACCAGGAGGAGGAACTGCGCAAACAGGGCTTTTACAGGGCCAGAATCGGGCCTACTACAGGTCGCGTCGTCCTGGAGCGCGCGCACTACGATGCGGTCTGCGCCGGCGGCAAGCCGGCCACCGTCAACGAACCGCGCGTGCGGCCACCGACGCTGCGCCGCAAAGGGATCCCAGCATGAAGAAGCGAGAGCTGCCGAAGCGTGTTTTCGAGCGCAGCGGCACCTATTGGTACGTCACGGCCCAGGGCGACATCCGCAAATGGACGAAGCTCAGCCGGGTCTCGGAGGGCATGCCGGCGATGTACCGGGCCCTGGCTGAGCTCATGGTCATCGACGCTACCGACGACAGCATGCCGGCGCTGATCGCTACCTGGATGAAGGAGGTGAGCACCACGCGCGGCGCCAAGACCCAGGAGAACGACCTGTACCGGTCGAAGGTCCTGTCCGAGAGCTTCAAGGAGTTTCGGGCGAAGGACGTGAAGGTTTCCAGCGTGATCGAGTTCCTGAAAGCCTACAAGACCATGCCGCGCAGTTACAACGCCTACCGCGCCACGCTGCGCGAGATCCTGCGGTTCGCCGAGGAGAAGGACATGCGCGACCCGGGGAGCAACCCGGTCGACAGCACGAAGACGATGTCGATCAAGCCGCGTCGGCGCTACATCACGGACAGCAAGCTGCGCCGGATCAAGGTGGCCGCCATGTACGGCGAGGACGGCAAGCGCACGAAGTCGGGGCCGATGCTCTGCGCCCTGATCGACCTGGCCTACCTGACCGGGCAGCGGATCGGCGACCTGCTGGCGCTGGAGTGGTCGAACATCAACCGGTACGGCATCACATTCGAGCCCGGGAAGACCGAGGACTCCACCGCGGTGCGCATCCTGATCCTGTGGACGCCGAAGCTGAAGGCCGTGATCGCCCGGATCAAGGCCATCGGCAACCTCCACATCCGGTATGTGATCACCACGAAGAACGCCCAGCCCTACCGGTACAGCGGGGCCAGCTCAGCGTGGAGCCGGGCGGTGGAGCGTGCCGGATATGTGAATTGCCACTTCCACGATATTCGCGCGAAATCGCTCACCGACAAGGAAAAGAGAGATGGAATGCAGGCGGCGCGGCTTATGGGCGGGCACTCCACCGAGCAACAGACCGCCGACTACATCGCCAGCATGGCGACGACTCAGATAACGGCGACCCGTTAGAAACGCGCGATTCTGTTAGAAAAAAGGCCCTTTTCCAAAATAGGAAAAAGGCCTTCAGAATCAATGGTCGGGGCGGTGGGATTCGAACTCACGACCCTCTGCTCCCAAAGCAGATGCGCTACCAGGCTGCGCTACGCCCCGACAAGACTTAGATTCTACATCGGTTTTTGCGGTGCTTCGGCCACGGCGCAAAATTTGCGGCAATTAATGATCGTGGTGCAGGTACTTGCCTTCGCGCGGCAGGCGCAGGCTCACGAGGAAAGCCAGCACCATCATGCCGGTCACGTACCAGTAGAAGACCGATTCATGGCCGATGGACTTGAGTCCGAGGGCCACGTATTCGGCCGAGCCGCCGAACACCGCGTTTGCCACCGCGTAGGCCAGGCCGACGCCGAGCGCGCGCACCTCGGGCGGGAACATCTCGGCCTTCACGATGCCGCTGATCGAGGTGTAGAAACTCACGATGGCCAACGCCAGCACGATCAGCACGCCCGCCCAGAAGGGGCTGCTCACACCCTGCAGCGCGGTGAGGATCGGCACCGTGGCCAGCGCACCGAGCGCGCCGAACAGCAGCATGTTGTTGCGCCGGCCGATGCGGTCGGACAGCATGCCGAACAGTGGCTGCAGGCACATGTAGACGAACAGGCAGGCGGTCATGACGTTGCTGGCCGTCTTGATCGGCATGCCGGCCGAATTCACCAGGTACTTCTGCATGTAGGTGGTGAAGGTGTAGAAGATCAGCGAGCCGCCGGCGGTGTAGCCGAGCACGGTGAAGAACGCGGCCTTGTGGTGCTTGAACAGGTGCGACAGCGTGCCGGCCTCCTTGTTGGCCCGCGTCTCGGCAGTCGACGTCTCGTGCAGCGTGCGGCGCAGCAGCAGCGCCACCACCGCCGTGACCGCCCCCACCACGAATGGGATGCGCCAGCCCCAGGCGCGCAGTTCGGCTTCGTCGAGGAATTGCTGCAGGATCACCACCACCAGCACCGCCAGCAGTTGCCCCCCGATCAGCGTCACGTACTGGAACGAGGAGAAGAAGCCGCGCTGTCCGCGCAGCGCGACCTCGCTCATGTAGGTGGCGGTGGTGCCGTACTCGCCCCCGACCGACAGCCCCTGGAACAGCCGCGCGAGCAGCAGCAGCGCCGGCGCCCAGGCGCCGATGCGGTCGTAGGTGGGCAGGCAGGCGATGAGCAGGGAGCCGCCGCACATCATCGCCACCGAGATCACCATCGAGTTCTTGCGGCCGTTGCGGTCGGCGATGCGGCCGAACAGCCAGCCGCCGATCGGCCGCATCAGGAAGCCTGCCGCAAAGATGCCGGCGGTGTTGAGCAACTGCGCGGTCGGATCCGACTTGGGGAAGAACGAAGGCGCGAAATAGACGGCACAGAACGCGTAGACGTAGAAGTCGAACCACTCGACCAGGTTGCCGCTGGACGCGGCCATGATCGAGAAGATGCGGTGTCGCTTTTCGGCGGCGGAATACGGGGTCGCACCGGACATCGAAGACGCCGGGCTCGTTGGAATGGTGATTGTTTGAGCCATGGCCGATGCTGCCACAGCGCGGCGCGCCGGGCGCTGGCATGCCGAGTTGTCCGACGTGGCAACGCTGGCATCGTCGGCCGCTGGCAGCAGCGACAATCCGCGCTCGATCCCCCAACCTCTTCACAGATGAAACTCGCCATCCTCGTCGGCAGCATGACCGGCACCGCCACCTCCGTCGCACAGGCCATCCAGATGGACTGCGCCGATCTCGTCGACGACATCGACGTGACGCCGATGGACGGACTCGGACCGGACGTGTTCGACGCCGCCGCCGAAGGCACGCTGTACCTGGTCTGCACCTCGACCTTCGGCTCGGGCGACGTGCCGGACAACGCTCAGGCCTTCTACGACGCACTCGACGCCGAGCCGCGCTACCTCGGCCACGTGCCATACGGCGTGGTGGCGCTCGGCGACGCGAGCTACGGCGAGACGTTCGCCGGCGGCGGCCGGCGCTTCGACGCGCGCCTGCAGGATCTCGGCGCCAGGCGCATCGGTGAAATCTGCGTGATCGACGCGCTGAGCGACACGCCGCCCGAGACGGCGGCGATCGCATGGTGCCGCGCCTGGTTGGCGCAGGCCGCAGCCCTGATGGCCCGCTGAGCCGTACCGCAGCGGGCGGGATTATTACGATTTCGTTCGATCATCGAACAGACCTGCAATATGCACCGGCGGCGCGAAATTGGGCAAGGACAAGCGGGCCTTATTGCTCATGAAGGATTTACCCGATCGACTCATTCGATTTACATAATCGGTGTGCGCGTTTTGTAAGCCATATCCTACAAACGGATCTTCACTGGGAAGGGCGCCCAATCCGAAGGCGCTCCGGCATTAACCCGCATGCCTCGCCCGCGTCCTCCACCGAGGGTAATCATTGGGCTGAAGAGAGAAATTTCCTATTTAAACTTCGAAGCTTTCGAGCCCGAATGGGCATAAACTGAATACGGCATTTTTTGTAACGTCCGTAGTTGGTTTTCAGCATCCAGCTCCGGACCGGCATCGCGGCACCAGCCGGACTTGCACACAGGAGGGAGCGATTCGATGGCCATCGATCAGGCGGGACAACCACACCGAACAGGTGCCGACAGCCACCGCACGGGGCATGAGCCCGACGCGTTCGCATTCGCACCGGAAGCCGGCGAGGCCAACTCCCCCGCTCAGACGGCCCACCGCACGCTGACCGTCCTCACGGTCGACGACGATGCCGACTTCCAGCGTTCGTTGCGCCTGGCGCTGGGCAGCTTCCGCTACCAGGGACATGCGGTCGAACTGCTGTCGGCGAGTTCGGCCACCCAGGCGGCCAAGATCCTGACTGAGTCTCCAGACATCGCGGTCATCGTGCTCGACATCGTGATGGAGACCGATGACGCCGGCCTGCGGCTGGTCAAGAGCGTGCGCGAGATCCTCGGCAACGCCGAGGTCCGCATCATCCTGGTCACCGGCCAGCCCGGGGTGTCGTCGATGCAGGTCTCGCTGGACACGCTGGACATCAGCGACTACTGGCTCAAGACCGACCTCACCTATGAACGGCTGCATGGCATCCTCACGAGCAACCTGCGCACCTGGGAGCAGATCCGGGCCCTGCGCAGCGCGCGCCGCGGCCTGCAGACCATTGTCGAAGCCAGCAACAGCCTGACCCGGGCCGAGGACCTGCCCGATTTCTCCGGCCGCATGGTGCGAGAACTCGCGCGGGTGCTCGGCCTGGAAGCCGACGGCATGATGTGCGTGCAGGAGGTCAACGGCTCCGATCCGCAGACCGCGCGTGTGGTGGGCGCGGCCGGGCGCTTCACCTCCTGCATCGCCAAGGAAATCTCGCGCATATCGGACGCAGGAATCCGCGAACTGCTGGTGCGCGGCCTCACCGAACAGCGCAATATCGAGACGCCGGTGAGCCAGGTGCTGTTCTTCCGCGGCGCGGACAGCGGCCCGCATGCCGCCGCCTACCTCGCCACCGGCCGCACGCTGGACGCCACGGAACGCGAGCTGCTCAGCGTGTTCGCCTCCAACATCAACTCGGGGCTGATCAACGTGTCCCTCACGAGCCGGCTCGACCGACTGGCCTATGAGGACAGCCTGCTGAGCATCCCCAACGCCAACGCGCTGCTGCGCGGCATCGAGAGCGTGCTCGCCGCCGCCGCGCCGCGCGACCGCAGCCTGCTGTTCATCGACCTCGACAAGTACTCGCAGAGCTGCCTGTCGCTCGGCATCGAACAGGGCGACCTGATGCTGCAGAAGATGGCGCAGCGCCTGCGCATGGTGTTCGCGCCGCCGTGCATCGTGGCGCGGCTGCACGACGACACCTTCGGCATCCTCGGACAGACCGCGATGTTGCGCGCGGAATATGTGGACAAGCTCGAATCCTGGGACCCGGAGGATCCGACGCACCCCCCCTTCATCGGCGTGGGTGCGTCGCGCATCGACCTCGACCGCTACGCCGGCTCGGCGCGCGGCGCCATGGCCATGGGCACGCTGCTCCTGCAACAGGCGCGCGCGCAGGGCATGAGCCAGCTGATCGACTACGAGCCGGGCATGGAGCGCGAGAGCAACCGCCGGTTCAACCAGTCGCGCGACCTCTACCACGCGCTGCACCACAACGAGATCCGCATCGAACTGCAGCCGCAGGTCGAACTCGCCACCGGCAGGATCGTCGGCGCCGAGGCGCTGGCGCGCTGGACCCTGGCCGATGGCACCAAGGTGCCGCCGAGCGAATTCGTGCAGATGGCCGAAGCCAACGGCCTGATCGTGCCGCTTGGCCGCCAAGTGATCGAGCTGGCCTGCGCCGCCCTCGCCCGGCTGCGCGATGCCGGCCATCCGCGGCTGTCGATCGCGGTCAACGTGTCGCCGCTGCAGCTGTCGCGCCGCGAGTTCCCGCTGGAGCTGGCCGATGCCATCCACCGCCACGGTGTTGCGCCGGCGCAGCTGGAGATCGAGATCACGGAATCGGTGGCGATGGAGGATCACCTGGCCAAGGGCGAGATCCTCGGCGGGCTGCGCGAGGCAGGATTCCCGATCGCCATCGACGACTTCGGCACGGGTTATTCCTCGCTTGGCTACCTGCGTGCGCTGCCGGTGACCACGCTCAAGGTCGACCGCTGCTTCGTGGCCGAAATCGGCCAGGTCTCGCCGCACCTGGTGATCGCCGACATGGTCATCATGCTCGGCCAGCGGCTGCAAATGCAGGTGCTGGCCGAAGGTGTGGAAACCCAGGCGCAGGCCGACTGGTTGCAGGCGCGCGGGTGCCGTCTGGCGCAGGGCTACCTGTTTGGCCGCCCCGAACCGCTCGAAGCCTTCATGGCCCGGCTGGGCCCGGGCGCCTGATGCCGGCGTCGAACCCTTCCACCATCCAGACAGCGGCCGGGTCGCGTCCGCCGTTCGCGCTGGCGTCCAAGCCGAATCGGCCCCCGCGCTCGCGTTGGCGCCGCGAATTCGAAGCCATGCGCGGCGTGCGCAGGCGTCTGGTGTTCATGGTGCTGCCCTGGCTGGTCCTGCTGCTGATCCTCTTCCCGCTGGCCTGGCACGAACTCGATGCCGCGCTCGAGGGCCCGCTGCTGCGCGACCGCGACGACACCGTGCAGGACACCTCGGACATCATCGTGCGCACCCTCGGCAGCCTGCGCCGCGACGTGGCCTTTCTCAGCGAACTCACGGCCCGGCAACCGCTGATCGACGTCTCGGCCAACTCCTCCATCGCCCAACTCTTCACCAGCTTCGCCGCAAGCGCGCCGCAATACGACCAGGTCCGCTGGATCGACGAAACAGGCATGGAGCGCCTGCGCGTGAACCAGCGCGTCGGCCCGCCGGTGGTCGTCTCGGCGGCCCAGTTGCAGAACAAGGGCAGCCGGCCGTATTTCCACGAAGCGCTGCGTCTGCCCGCGGGCAGCGTGTATTTTTCCGAACTGGACCTGAACGTCGAGAACGGCGTGATCGAGCGTCCGCTCGAGCCGACGCTGCGGGTGGCCAGCCCCTTGGTGGTGAACGGCCAGCGCCGCGGCATCGTGGTCATCAACTACCGCGCCAACCGGCTGCTCGAACGGCTGGCCGGACTCAGCCGGCAGCAGCGCATCGGCGTGTACCTGCTCAATGCCCAGGGCTACTGGATCCAGGGGCCGAACAAGGCCGACGACTGGGCGGGCCAGCTGGGGCGCACCGACCGCGCGCTGTCCCACAGCCAGCCCGCGTTGTGGCAGGCCGTGCAGCAGGAGGACCACGGCGAGCTGCGCGACGCCGGCGGTGCCTGGGCCTTCAAGCGCATCACACCCGGCCAGGACCTGACGCTGGCCGGCGTGCGCGGCCAGGTCGCGGATGGCGCGCTCGGCCTGCGGCTGCTGGTGCGCATCGACCCCGAGGCCGCGCTGCAGCGCACCTGGCGCTGGAAGGCCGTGCTGGCGACGATCTTCGCCGTGGCCGTGCTCATCACGCTGCGCCTGGGCTGGCAGACCGGCCGCAACCTGGCGGCCCGCAAGGCGCACGAAGAGGAACTGCAGGCCGCCAACAGCGCACTGCGCCAGGCCAACGAACAATTGCAGACGGTGCAGACGGAACTCGCACGCGCCGACCGCCTGTCCTCGCTGGGCCTGATGGTGGCCGGCGTGGCGCACGAACTCAACACGCCGCTGGGCACCGCCACGCTGGCGCTCTCCACGGTGCAGCAGCGACTGGACGTGCTGGCCCTGCTGCTGAAGCAGGGCTTGCGCAAGTCCGACCTCGAAGACTATGTGGCTTCGAGCCACGCCGCCCTGGACGTGGTACTCACCTCGCTGCGGCGCTCGGCCGGCATCGTCCAGCGCTTCAAGCAGGTGGCCGTGGACCGCACCACGATGGAACAGCGCCGCTTCGACCTCGCCGAGATCGTGCTCGACGCCGACCCACGCCTGCGCAAGTGGGACCACGGCAACCCGGTGCAGCTGAAGCTGGACCTCGCGCCCGGGCTGCAGATGGAGAGCTACCCCGGCCCGCTCGAACAGGTGATCGCCAACCTGCTGGACAACGCGCTGGCCCATGCCTTCGTGAACCGGCCCGGCGGGCAGATCACGGTGCGCGCGCTGGCCGACGGGCCGGACCATGTCTGCATCTGGTTCTCGGACGATGGCATCGGCGTGCCAGAGTCCAGCCTGGCACGCATCTTCGATCCGTTCTACACCACCAGCCGGCACTCCGGCGGCACCGGCCTCGGGCTTCACATCGTCTACCAGCTGGTGCACGACGTCCTGGGCGGCAGCATCGAGGCCGCGAACCTCGCCGAGGGCGGCATGGTCTTCACCCTGCGCCTGCCACGCAAGGCCCCGCTGAAGAAAGCCTCGAGCGCCCTGAGCTCGGGTCTGCTGCCGCTGGGTGAGCCGCCGCGGCGGGCTTGACGGGTCTGGACCGACCGACGGCCGGCCAAGCATCAGACCGGCACGTCCAGCCCGACCTTCACCCGGTCCATTACCACCAGGCTACGAAAACGCTTGACGTTGCTGCCCTCGAAGAACAGCTGGCGCGTGAGCGCGGTGTACTGCGCCATGTCGCGCACACACAGGATCAGGATGAAGTCCCACTCGCTCGTCACGTAGTAGCACTGCTGTACCTGCGGGCAGGCCTTGAACGCCTTCTTCATCGCATCCAGCAGGTCGATGCGTTCGTTCTCCGCCTCCACCTCGACCACGATGCTCAGGCCATGGCCCATCGCCTGCGGCGCCAGTACGGCGCTGAAGCGCTCGATGACCCCGGCCTTCTGCAGGCGTTTCAGGCGCCGGTTTACCGCGGCCGTCGACAGGTGCACGGCCGCGCCCATCGCGCTCTGCGGCATGCGGCTGTCAGCTTGCACCAGCGCCAGCAATTGCAGGTCGAAGGCATCCAGGGTCAAGGCCTGCGGCATCGCGACTTCCATGGGCTCTCTTTCAAAACGCAAAAACGTTGCACCACACACCCTGTTTTCGAGTAAAGAAACCAGGGTGGATGAATAGTATTGCAGCATCCTCCTATCGCAGGCTAGAACCTCAACATGCGTTACCTCAGCAATCCACAGCCCGGCGCCGTGCCGCCGGACCACCCCATGCTCGACGCGAACGCCGCACGCGCTGTCGTTGCGCTGCTGCGTGAATGTTTCGATTACCGGCCCACACCGCTGGTCGACCTGCGCGGCATCGCCGAACGCGAGGGACTGGCCATGGTCTCCATCAAGGACGAAGGCGCGCGGCTGGGCCTAAAGAGCTTCAAGGCACTGGGTGGCGCCTATGCGGTTTTCCGGCTCGTGCTGGCCGAAGCCTCCAGACGCCTGAACCGCAACGTCACGGCCGACGAACTGCCGCGCGCGGCAAGCGGTTCGCTGGCCCTGCCCGCGCACGGCACGGCCGATCGGCCCGGCCATTCCGCCGTGGCTGCCATTGCAGCCGGCATGACTTTCGCGTGTGCCACCGACGGCAACCATGGCCAGTCGGTGGCCGCAGGCGCACGGCTGGTCGGCGCCAGGGCCATCATCTTCGTGCACGAGGGTGTGAGCGCCGAACGGCGTGAGGCCATCGCCCGCTTCGGTGCCGAGATACACGAGGTGCCGGGCAGCTACGACGATGCCGTGGCCGAATCGAAGCATCAGTGCGAGATCCACGGTTGGACCTTGCTGTCCGACACCTCGTGGCCGGGTTACACCACGGCTCCGGCCCTGGTGATGCAGGGCTACACCGCCATGACCCATGAGTTGCACAGCCAACTGGGCGCCGCACCGACGCATGTGTTCCTGCAGGCCGGCGTGGGCGGCTTCGCCGCCGCGCTCGCGACCAGCCTCGCCAGCGTGTTCGAGCCCGCGCCGCGTGTGGTGATCGTCGAGCCCACACGCGCCGCCTGCCTGCTGGCCAGCGCCGAAGCCGGCACGGCCGTGCGCATCGATGCCGACGCCCCGACGGCCATGGCCATGCTCGAATGTTACGAGCCGTCGCTGCTCGCCTGGGACCTGTTGCAGCCGATGGCCACCGCCTTCATGGCGGTCGATGACGAAGATGCCGTGGCCGCGATGCGGCGGCTCGCACGGCCCTTGAAGGATGCGGAGGTTGTAGTGGCTGGCGAAAGCGGCAGTGCCGGCCTGGCCGGCCTGCTCGCGGCCTGCGGTGCGCCCGACATCAAGACCGCGCTCGGCCTCGACGAAACCGCGCGTGTGCTGCTGATCAACACCGAAGGCGCGACCGACGAGGCGCGTTATGCCGCGGCCGTGGGCCAGAGCGCCGCCGAAGTCGCCGCACGCATCCCGGCCTCTCGTTTCGATACCCTCTGAAAGGCTCCGCCATGTCCGAAAGCCTGCCCCTGGCCCTGAGCCAAACCCTCACCAACTGGCGCCACCATTTCCACCGCCGTCCCGAGACCGGTTTCGCCGAATACGGCACTTCGGACCACGTCGCCGTGCAGCTTACGCGGCTCGGCATCGAGGTGCACCGCGGCATCGGCGGCACCGGCCTGGTTGGTGTGCTGCGCCGCGGCAACTTCACCGGGCGCAAGACCATCGCCTTGCGTGCCGAGATGGATGCGCTGCCGATCCATGAACGCGCCGAGGGGCGCGCCTACGCGTCGGAAATCGCCGGCACCATGCACGCCTGCGGCCACGACGGCCACATGGCCATGGTGCTCGGCGCGGCGCAGTTGCTGGCGCTCGCAGGCGGCTTCGAAGGCACGGTGTTGTTCGTGTTCCAGCCCGCCGAGGAACACGGCAAGGGCGCGCAGGCCATGCTCGACGACGGCTTGTTGCGGCGCTTTCCGATGGACGAAATCTACGGCGTGCACAACATGCCGGGCATCGCGGCGGGCCACATCGTCACACGTGCCGGCGGCATCATGGCTTCGGAAGACAACTTCACGATCGACATCGTCGGCCGCGGCACGCATGCAGCGCGGCCGCACATGGGCGTGGACCCCATCGTCGTCGGGGCCGAGATCGTGCTCGCGCTGCAGACCATCGTGGCACGCAGCGTCGACCCGGTAGACCCGGCCGTGGTCTCGGTCACCGAATTCGTCACCGACGGCATCCGCAACGCCATACCGACCCACGTGACGCTGCGCGGCGATACGCGCAGTTATGCATCCGCGGTGCAGGCCCTGCTCGAGCGCCGCATGGGTGAGATCGTGCAAGGTGTGTGCGCCACGCACGGCGCGCAAGGCAAGCTGACTTACACCCACGAGTTCCTGCCGACGGTGAACCCGGCCGAACAGGTGGACTACGCCGTGGCCGCCGCCACCAAGGTGGTGGGCGCTGCGCGTGTCGATGGCCACACGCCGCCGATCCTGGCCTCGGAAGACTTCGGCACTTTCCTGCGCCACGTGCCCGGCAACTTCGCCTTCATCGGCAACGGCGCACCGGGCGAGCCCGGAGGGCTGCCGCTGCACAACGCGGGCTACGACTTCAACGACAGCATCCTGGCTGTGGGCGCGGCGTATTTCACGACGCTGGTGCGCGACCGGCTGGCGCCCTGACTCAGGCCGGCGTCATCTGCCCGCGCGCATCCTTGCGCAGCCGCAGGAACGGCGGCAGCCCTTGCATGAGCCGCTGGCCGTAGGAGGTGCCGGACAGGCGCCGGTCGTAGCAGTACACGAAGGACTTGTCGGTCTCGGTGCGGATGGCGCGGCCGGCCCATTGGGCCAGGCGGATGGCGGTGGCCGGCACCACGAGTTCGGTGAACGGATCGCGGCCCACGGAGCGCAGCCATTCCGCACGCGACTCGCCCACTGGGTCGTCGGGCGAGGCGAACGGCAGCTTGGCAATGAACACCGTCTCGCACAGCGTGCCCGGCAGATCCAACCCCTCGCCGAAAGACTGCATGCCGAAGATGATCGACGGCCCGCCCTGCAGCACGCGTTCGCGGTGGCGCTGCAGCAGCAGCGTGCGCGGCAGCTCGCCCTGCACCAGCACCACGGCGCGCAGCACCGGCGTGAGGGCCTGCACCGCCTGGCGCATCTGGTCGCGCGAGGTGAACAGCGCGAGCGCGCCGTGCTTCACCTTGGCCGCGTCGCGCAGCAGCATCTGCACCATCTCGGTGGTGAACGAACCCGCATGGCGCGGATCGGCCAGCGTCTCCACGGTGACGAACTGGCCCTGCGTCGCGTAGTCGAAGGGGCTTGCGACCTCGAGCGTGGTGACGGCCTCGTCGTCGGACAGGCCGGCCTCGCGCAGGTAGAAATCGAATTCACCGCAACTGGTGAGCGTGGCCGAGGTGACGATGGCCGCGCGCACCTTGGACCACAGCTGCGAGCGCAGCGGCGTGCCCGGCAGGATCGGACTGGCGAAGGCCTTGATGTTCACCGCGCCGGCCCCCGTGCCTCCGCCGCCGTTCTCCTGCAGCGTGAACCACTTGGCCACCGGCGCGCTGGGCGGCGTGGCCTCCTTCAGCAGCAGCTGCACCGTAGCGTGCACGCCTTCCAGTCGCGGGCTCAGGGTGCCGAGCTGCGCATACAGCACCGACAGCCGGCGCGCCTCGTTCGGGCTGTCGCGCATCTCGGTGCGCAGGGCCTTGGAGATCGCATTGAGCACGGCCAGAAAGCCTTCGGCCATGATGCCGACCATCTGCAGCGGCTCCTCGAGTTCGGCGGGCAACTGGCCCTGCGGCAGCCGGACCCGCGCCGGGCCCTGTGCCTGGCCGCCCCAGCCGCCGGGCCGGGGTTCGGCCAAGACACCCGCGTAGAGCTCGTGCACCAGCGCGGCCACGTCCTGCAGCGACTGCTTGAGCTGCGCGGCCTGCCGGCCCACGTCCGCCGCCTCCGACACCTGCATCAGCCCGCCGATGCGTTTGGCGCGGCCGGCCAGCGTCTCGATCCAGCCCAGGCGGCTCAGGTCCATCGCGCACGAGAACTTGTCGAGCGCCACGGCGGGCAGGTGGTGCGCCTCGTCCAGCACCAGCAGGCAGTTGTCGAGATCGGGCAGCGTGCGCGTGCCCAGCGTGGCCAGCAGCAGGTCGTGGTTGGCCACGATCACCTGCGCGCCCACCAGTTCCTTGCGTTTCTCGAAATAGGTGCAGCCGTTGAACACCGGGCAATGCTTGCCGGTGCAGGAGCTGGCCTCGGCCGCCACCGGCATCCACCAGTCGGCTTCGGGCTGCAGCGCCAGGCTGTCGCGGTCGCCGTCCCAGGTGTTGCCGGCCAGGTCGCGCACCATGCCGGCGTAGAAGGCCTGGCGCGCCTCCTCGTCGTGGCGCACGCCGGCCATCCCGCCCACGGGCAGTTCGTCGGCGAACAGATCGTCGTCCTCTCCCGCGCCACCCTCGCCCGTGCCCGCCTGCCGCGCCAGCTTGAGCTTGCACACGTAGCGGCCGCGGCCCTTGGCCAGGCCGAAACGGAACGGCTCGGGCATCAGCGCCGCCAGCGCCGGCAGATCCTTGGTGACGAGCTGCTCCTGCAGCGCCACCGTGGCGGTGGAGATCAACACCCGGGTCTTGCGCGCGATGGCCATGGCGATGGCCGGTGCGCAATAGGCGAGCGACTTGCCCACGCCGGTGCCGGCCTGCACCACGGCGATGGCGCGCAGCGGCTCGTCGCCATCGTCGTCGACCTTGCCCAGGGTGGCCTCGGCGAAGGTGTGGGCCACGCGCTCGGCCATCAGCCGCTGGCCGGGCCGGCTGCGGAAATCGCCCGCGGCCTGGACCACGTGGTCGAAGGCCTGCAGCGCGGCGGTGGCATGGTGGGATTCGGACATCTGGACGGGAAAATGGACGGCGTTCAACGGGGGCTGTATGGGTGACCAGTTTATCCGCTGCGGCCGACGCGGGCGCCAGCACGCCGGATTTAGACCGAAATGACATCTGACGCAGACCGAAACTGCGAGAGACGCTATCTTTTCCATAGCTCTTTTCCGCGATGCCGTGGTTGCCCTTGTTGCCAATGGCGCAAGGGCTGCACACCGGTGCCGCGATGATGTGTAATTGCGGCAGACCCGCCACCGACCAACGCCATGCAATCACCCGCCTCGAGGCTGCCCTGGCTGACACCGGGGGAAAGCTTCCCTCCCGCCGCCGAAGCCTGGGGCGAACACGACCCCGCACCCGGCCTTTTGGCCGCGGGCGGCGCGCTCAACGTGGCGACGCTCAGGCAGGCCTACAGCCACGGCATCTTTCCGTGGTTCAGCACCGGCCAGCCGATCCTGTGGTGGAGCCCCGATCCGCGCATGGTGCTGCACACGGCCGAATTCCGGCTGCACCGCTCCCTGCGCAAGACCCTGGCCAACTTCCAGGCGCAGCCCGGCTGCGAGGTGCGCTTCGACACCGCATTCGGCGAGGTGATCCGCCACTGCGCGCGCAGCCCGCGGCCGGGCCAGTCGGGTACCTGGATCGTGCCGGACATGGTGCGCGCCTACGAGGCCCTGCACCGGCACGGCACGGCGCACAGCATCGAGACCTGGATCGACGGCCAGCTCGCCGGCGGCCTGTATTGCGTGGCGATCGGCCGCGCGGTGTTCGGCGAATCGATGTTCACCCGGGTTTCCGACGCATCCAAGATCGCGCTCGCCGCGCTCGTGGCCTTCTGCCGCGCGCAGCAGATTCCCATCATCGACTGCCAGCAGAACACCGCTCACCTGGCCACGCTCGGCGCACGAGAAATCCCACGTGCCGCCTTCCTGCAACAGGTCGCCCGCAACGCGCTGCTGCCCGGGCCAACCTGGGAATTCAAGCCCCTATACTGGTGCGAGCTGGACCGAGCTGCTCTGGCGAAACCACAGGCCTCCGCGTGACCCATCTCAACGACCTGCCTCTGCAGACCCTGCAGTTCTACGCCACTGCACCCTATCCTTGCAGTTACCTGCCTGCGCGGCAGGCGCGCTCGCAGGTCGCCACGCCGAGCCACCTGATCCAGAACACGACCTACTCCGAACTCGTGAGCAACGGCTTCCGGCGCAGCGGCATGTTCACCTACCGCCCCTATTGCGACGGCTGCCAGGCCTGCGTGCCGCTGCGCGTGCTGGTGGGTCGGTTCCAGCCCGACCGCAGCCAGCGACGCGCCTGGGCGCGCCACGGCCGGCTGCAGACCCGGGTGCTGAAGCTGTGCTTCTTGCCCGAGCACTATGCGCTGTACCTGCGCTACCAGAACGGCCGCCATGCCGGCGGCGGCATGGACCACGACAGCATCGACCAGTACACGCAGTTCCTGCTGCAGAGCCGGGTGAATTCCCGGCTGGTGGAATTCCGCGAGACGCTACCCGACGGGTCGGCCGGCGCGCTGAAGATGGTCTCCATCCTCGACGTGCTCGACGACGGCATCTCCGCCGTCTACACCTTCTACGAGCCGGAAGAACACACCAGCTACGGCACCTTCAACGTGCTGTGGCAGATCGAGCAGGCACGCCAGATGGGCCTGGCCCATGTGTACCTGGGTTACTGGATCGCCGAGAGCCCGAAGATGAGCTACAAGGCGCGGTTCGGGCCGCACGAGGTGCTGGTGGACGGCCGGTGGTCGCTGCCCGTCAACTCGCACGACGGTTGAGACGGGCGGGAGGGGTTTCGCATGGTGCAAACGGGCATTTCACCAAGTAAAATGAAATCACCTTTGCTGAGCAGGCCCCATTCCCATGAGAAAGTCTGATCCCAACGTCCAGGCCACGCCCACCGTGCAGGTCATCGAACGCATGTTCCAGTTGATCGACACCCTCGCCTCGCGCGAGGAAGCGATGTCGCTCAAGGAGATCAGCGAGAAGACCGGCCTGCATCCCTCCACCACCCACCGCATCCTCAACGACCTGGCCACCGGCCGCTTCGTCGACCGGCCCGAGCCCGGCAGCTACCGGCTGGGCATGCGCCTGCTCGAACTCGGCAACCTGGTGAAGGGCCGACTCAGCGTGCGCGACGCGGCCCTGGCGCCGATGCGCGAACTGCACCGCCTGATCCAGCAACCGGTGAACCTGAGCCTGCGCCAGGGTGATGAAATCGTCTACGTGGAGCGCGCCTTCAGCGAACGCTCGGGCATGCAGGTGGTGCGGGCCATCGGTGGCCGCGCGCCGCTGCATCTGACCTCCGTCGGCAAGCTGTTCCTGGCCGCCGACGATCCGCAGCGCGTGCGGGCCTATGCCACCCGCACCGGGCTGAGCGGCCACACGAAGAACAGTCTTACCGAACTGCCGATGCTGGAGCGCGAACTCTCCAAGGCGCGCCAGTACGGCATCGCGCGCGACAACGAGGAACTGGAATTGGGTGTGCGCTGCATGGCCGCGGGCATCTACGACGACCAGAGCCGGCTGGTGGCCGGCCTGTCGATTTCATCTCCGGCCGACCGGCTGGACGAAGGTTGGCTGCCGAAGCTGCAGGCCACGGCCAACGAAATCTCCGAGGCCCTGGGCTACAAGCGCTGATCAGCCGGTGAACGGCTTGGTGGTGTGCATCACCGTCGGGCTGGACTCGACCCAGCGGCGCACGCGCTCGGCGTCGCCCAGGCGGCTGAGTTTGCCGGCCGAATCCAGGAACACCATGATCAGCTTGCGGCCGGCGATCTTGGCCTGCATCACCAGGCACTGGCCCGCCTCGTTGATGAAACCGGTCTTCTGCAGGCCGATGTCCCAGTTCGGGTTCTTCACCAGGCGGTTGGTGTTGTTGAACTGCAGCGTGCGGCGGCCCACGTCGACTTCATAACCGGTCGAGGTGGTGAGCTCGCGCAGCGTGGGCTCGGCATAGGCGGCGTTCACCAGCAGCGCCAGGTCGTTGGCGCTGGACTGGTTGTTGCTCGACAGGCCGGTCGGCTCAACGTATTTGGTGTCCTTCATGCCGAGCATCCTTGCCTTGGCGTTCATCAGCGAAACGAAGGTGGCCAGGCCGCCGGGATAGGTGCGGCCCAGTGCATGGGCGGCGCGGTTTTCGCTCGACATCAGTGCCAGGTGCAGCAGCTCGCCGCGGCTCAGCGAGGAGCCGACCGTCAGGCGCGAACGGCTGCCCTTTTCGGTGTCCACGTCGTCCTGCGTGATGGTGATCATCTCGTCCATCGGCAAATGGGCTTCGTTGACCAGCAGGCCGGTCATGAGCTTGGTGAGCGATGCGATTGGCAGCACGGCGCTTTCGTTCTTGCTGAAAAGCACTTCCCGGGTGTCCTGGTCGATCACCAGCGCCACGCTGGACTTCAGATCCAGCGGGTCGTTGGCCGCATGCAGCCCGGCGAGCTGGCCGAACGATTGCGGTGCGGGAATGATCGGTGCGGCGGCGCGCACCACGCCCTTGCGGCGGGCGGCCAGCGTGGCCTTGCCGCTACCGGTGGCGCGCACGGACTTGGCGGTGGTGCCGGTCGCCTTGGCGTTGCGCTTGACCGCCACGGTGGTGGTCTGCTTTTTTTGGATGACGACCTTCTTGCGCTGGGCCGCTTCGGCGGGCAGGCTGACCAGCGCGGCGGCGCAGGTAAAGATGGAAACAATTTGTAGGAGGCGCTTCAAGGCAGGGCTTTCGTTGGAGGACATGAAAAACATCTCCAGGCGAGAAATAGGGTGTGGCGAGTTTATAGAAATCGAAAAGATTTCACAAGATCAAAGACTTAGCTGACATTTTTAAAGTAATTATCGGTGCGGCCGGGGCTAAAACCGTGGCGACACTGTGAAAAGGCATCGTCTTCCTGCAAAAACCGCCGTATTTTGTAACAGCCAGCAGGCCGCCATACGGCCCCGGGACATAACTGTACATACGGTATTTTCGTTGACGCAGCCGGAAGAAATCTGCGCAGACCGCATCGGCCTACAATCGCGCCCTGCACCCCGCGTGGGTGCTTTCGCTAGGGGTGTTGGCATGGCGCGTATCGACCCGCCATGTCGACTGAGAAAGTCCCTTTGAACCTGATTGAGGTAATCCTCGCGCAGGGAAGCAGGCCAGACACCGCCGTCCATTTGCCATGGCGCCTGTCGGCCCGGGTTCCTGCCGCCGCATCGTCTGGAGCGTGTGCATGAACAGTCCGTCCTTATCTTCCTCCGGCTTGCCTGTCGGCCCTTCCAGCCCGCCTGTCAACGAAGCGCTGACGCCGCTCGCGAGCCACCAGCGCGCGCTGGGCTGGAGCGACCAGGCGGCCCTGTGGTTCAGCCTCGGCGTGGGGCTCCTGGTGATGCAGGTCGGTGCCTACCTGGTGCCGGCCGTGGGCACGCGCGAAGCGTTGTTCGCCATCGTATTGGGCTCGTGCGTGGGCGCAGGGCTGTTGGCCTGGACGGCGCGCATCGGCTGCGCCAGCGGCCTGTCCAGCGCGGGCCTGATGCATGCGAGCTACGGCAGCCTGTTCGCGCGCCTGCCGGTGGGCCTGAACATCGTGCAGCTCATCGGCTGGACCACCTTCGAACTCGTCATCATGCGCGAAGGCACGGCCGCGATTGCCCAGCAGAGCTTCGGCATCACGCTGAGCGGTGCCAGCGGCGTGCTGTGGACCACGCTGCTCTGGGGCGCGGTGCTCACGGCGCTGATGGCCGGCTCGATGCTGACCCTGGTGCGGCGCTTCGTTAGCCGCTTCGGCCTGCCGCTGGTGATCGTGTCGCTGCTGTGGCTGAGCTGGCAGTTCGCCAGCGCCCTGTCGGCCAAGGGTTTCGCCGCGTTCTGGCAGCGGCCCGGCGACGGCAGCATGGGCATGATGTCGGCGCTCGATCTGGTGATCGCCATGCCCGTCTCCTGGCTGCCGCTGGTCGCCGACTATGCGCGCCATGGCCGCAGCCGGCGCGGCAGCTTCGGCGGCACCTGGCTCGGTTATGTGCTGGCCAACATCTGGTGCTATGCGCTCGGCGTCATGGTGGTGAGCGTGGCCGAGCCGGGGGTGAGCCTCGTCACCGCGCTGCTGCTGGCCCAGGGCGGCCTGCTGGCGCTGGGGCTGATCCTCGTGGACGAGCTCGACAACGCCTACGGCGACGTGTATTCGGGCGCGGTGTCTTCGCACAGCCTGCTGCCGCGCTGGAGCGTGCGTCGCTGGGGCCTGCTGATCGCCGTGGCCTGCACGCTGCTGGCCCTGGTGCTGCCCATGCACAGCCTCGAGCCCTTCCTGTTGATGCTGAGTTCGGTGTTCGTGCCACTGTATGGCGTCATCCTCGGCCGCCTCGGCACGGGCGGTGCCAGCTTCGCGCTGCAGGCCCGCAGGATCGACTGGCCGGCCGCGCTGGCCTGGCTGGCCGGCATCGCGCTGTACCACGCGCTCGCGCAGCTTTGGCCGCAGTGGGGCTCGGCCCTGCCTACGCTGGCCGTCACCTTCGCGCTGGCCTGGCTCAGCCGGCCGGCCGCCACATCAAGGCCATGAGTTCACAGCGGCAACAGGTGCATCGCCACCGGCGCGAAGCCATGGTTCAGCGGCCCGTGGCCGTGCCCGGTGCGCACTTGCGCGCCGGCGGCGATGGCCTGCAGGATGTAGCCGCGCGCCTGCTGCACGGCCTGCGGCAAGGCCAGCCCCTGGGCCAGGTAGCAGGCGACGGCCGAGGACAGCGTGCAGCCCGTGCCGTGCCCGTTCGGCGTGGGGATGCGATGCGTTGGCAGCCGCAGGCGCGCACCGCCGGCCTGGGCCAGCACGTCGAGCACTTCTTCGCCCGGCAGATGGCCGCCCTTGAGCAGCACCGCCGGCGCCCCGAGGGCGAGCAGGGCCGTGGCCGCGTCGTCCAGCGCATCGATCCCTTCGATGGCCCGGCCCAGCAGCAGCGCGGCCTCGTCCAGGTTGGGCGTGACCACCGTGGCGCGCGGAAACAGCTGGCGCACCAGCACCTGCACCGTCTCGGCGGCCATCAGGCGGTCGCCGCTGGTGGCCACCATCACCGGGTCGAGCACCACGTTCTTCAAGCGGTAGTGGTCGATGGCCCAGGCCACCACCTCGACCAGCTCCGGCGCGTGCAGCATGCCGATCTTCACCGCGTCGGCGCCGATGTCGTCGAGCACGGCCTGCAACTGCGCCTTGAGGAAGGACGGCGGCGCCCCGTGGATGCCGCTGACGCCGCGGGTGTTCTGCGCGGTGAGCGCGGTGATGGCCGTCATGCCGTAGCAGCCCAGCGCGGCAAAGGTCTTCAGGTCGGCCTGGATGCCCGCGCCGCCGCCGCTGTCGGAGCCGGCGATGGACAACACGCGCACATAACGCGCCAGGGGCACGCCCTCGTTTTCATTCGAAGTGTCGGAAGGGTTCATGCCTGAATTATGGAAGCTCTGACCTCCTCCTCGTCGGTGGCCATCCTCGGCGCAGGCCTGATGGGCCGGCTGCTGGCGCTCGCGCTCGTGCGCAAGGGCTGCGCGGTGGCGCTGTTCGATGCAGGCGGGCCCGAGGCCGAGGGTTCCGCCGCGCGCGTGGCCGCGGCCATGCTCGCGCCGCTGGCCGAATCGGCCGTCACCGAGGCCAGCGTGGTGCGCATGGGCCACCACGCGCTCGCGCGCTGGCCGCAACTCATCGCGCAGCTCGATTGCCACGCGGATGCCCCGGTGTTCTTCCAGCGGGAGGGCACGCTGATCCTGTGGCACCGGCAGGACGCGCCCGAGGCCGCCCGCCTGCGTCAGCAGTTGCAGACCACCCAGCGGCAACTGCCCGAACTGCCGGCGATGCAGGCGCTCGACGCGGACGGCATCGCCGCGCTGGAGCCCAGCCTGGGCCACCGTTTCGGCCAGGGCTTCTACCTGCCCGGCGAAGGCCAGCTCGACAACCGCGCGCTGCTTGCCGCGTTGCTGCAGACGCTGGAGCGCAGCGGCGTCCATCTGCACTGGCACAGCCCGCGTGCGCCCGAACAATTCAGGCCCGGCGCGACCGGCCAGCCCCACTGGGTGTTCGACTGCCGCGGCCTGGGTGCGCGGCCTGACTGGTCGGGCCTGCGCGGTGTGCGCGGCGAGGTGGTGCGCGTGTTGGCCCCCGAGGTGATGCTGACACGGCCGACACGGCTGATCCATCCGCGTTATCCGCTGTACATCGCGCCCAAGCCGGGCGGCGTCTACGTGATCGGCGCCACCGAGATCGAATCCGACGACCTCTCGCCGGCCAGCGTGCGCTCCACGCTCGAACTGCTGAGCGCGGCCTACAGCGTGCACAGCGGTTTTGCCGAAGCGCGCATCCTCGAGATCGCCACCCAATGCCGCCCCGCCCTGCCCGACAACCTGCCCGCACTGCGCCGGCTGGCGCCCAACGTGCTGCAGATCAACGGCCTGTACCGCCACGGCTTCATGATCTCGCCGGCCGTGCTCGACGCGGTGCTGCAGTGGGTTGAAACCGGTGAAGACACCCTCGCCCGGCGCTTCGCGCTGCGCATCGAGAACCCCCTGGAAACTGCCGCATGAAAGTCCTGATCAACCAGTTGCCGCACGATCTGCCAGAAGGCGCCAGCCTGGCGGTCGCGCTGGTCCGCATCGAAGCCCGCCCGCCGTTCGCCACCGCCGTCAACCAGCAATTCGTGCCATCGACGCAGCACGCATCCACACTGCTGCGCGACGGCGACGACATCGAAATCATCCAGCCCGTCACAGGAGGTTGAACATGCACCCGATCGATCCAGACGATGCCCTCGTCCTCTACGGCCAGCGCTTCGACAGCCGGCTGCTGCTGGGCACCGCCCGCTATCCGTCGCCAGCCGTGATGGAAGCGGCGATCCGCCGCGCCAGGCCGGCCATGGTCACCGCCTCGCTGCGGCGGCAGAACCTGGGCTCGGCCACCACCGAGCGCCTGCCCAACGCCTTCTGGGAACTGCTGCGGCAGTTGAAAGTACCGGTGCTACCCAACACCGCCGGCTGCCACAGCCTGCAGGAGGCCATCACCACGGCCCACATGGCGCGCGAGGTGTTCGCCACCGACTGGATCAAGCTCGAACTCATCGGCGACGACTACACGCTGCAGCCCGACACGCTGAACCTGGTCGAAGCCTCGGAGCGCCTGATCAAGGACGGCTTCAAGGTGCTGCCGTACTGCACGGAAGACCTGGTGCTGTGCCGCCGCCTGGTCGACGTGGGCTGCCAGGCCGTGATGCCCTGGGCCGCGCCCATCGGCACCGGCAAGGGGCCGGTCAACCCCTATGCGATGCAGATGCTGCGCGAACGGCTGGACGTGCCCATGATCGTCGACGCAGGCCTGGGCCTGCCATCGCACGCCTGCCAGGTGATGGAATGGGGCTTCGACGCCGTGCTGCTCAACACCGCCGTGGCGCTGGCGCAGGATCCGGTGCGCATGGCCGGCGCCTTCGCCGACGCGGTGGCGGCGGGCCGCGGCGCACGGCTGGGCGGCGCAATGGCCGAGCAGCATGCGGCCCAGCCCAGCACACCCGTGCTGGGTACGCCGTTCTGGCACCAGAACTAGAAAGCCCCGACCCATGTCTTCCGACGACACTGCCATCCGGGCCATGGCCGAGGCCATCCTCGAAGCCCATGCTCCCACCTTTACCGACGGCCCTGCGATCGATGTACCCGTTGCCCCCTCAACCACCACGCACTTCACCAGCGAAGACCCGGTCTACCGCGCCGCGCAGCAGGCCTGCACCGCGCTGGGCTTCATCGCGATCGACGCCGAATGCCTGGCCCGCGCCTGGCAGGCGCAGACCCACCGCATCGGCCGGTTCGAGGCCGCGCGGTGGCCCGACACGCCGGTCGACTTCGGCCTCGCACCGTGGCCGCGCGCCGATGCCTTTCCCGCCGGCCCGCGCCGCCTCGGGCTCTACGCCGTGCTGCCCGATGCGGCCTGGGTGGCACGCATGGCGCGTGCCGGCGTGCCCACGCTGCAGCTGCGCTTCAAGTCGGACGACGCACAAGCCGTGCGCCGCGAAGTGCAGGCCGCCGTGGCTGCGGTGCGGGGTACGCAAAGCCTGCTGTTCATCAACGACCACTGGCGGGCTGCCATCGAAGCCGGCGCCTACGGCGTCCACCTGGGACAGGAAGACCTGGACGCCCTGACCCCGGCCGAGCTGGCCACGCTGCGCCATGCCGGCCTGCGGCTCGGCGTGAGCACCCACGGCTACGCCGAGATGCTGCGCGCCGATGCCTGCAGTCCGAGCTACGTCGCAATGGGCGCGGTGTTTCCCACCACACTGAAGAAGATGGCCACCGCGCCGCAGGGCACGGCGCGGCTGAAGGCCTATGCGCGGCTGATGCGCGAGCATTCGCTGGTGGCGATCGGCGGCATCGATGCCGAGCGGTTTCCGGCCGTGCTGGAAAGCGGCGTCGGCTCGGTGGCCGTGGTGCGCGCCATCGTCGCGGCGCCGGACCCCGAAGCCGCCGCCCGCCAGTTGATGGCGCGCCTGCCAACGCAGCCCGACTGATCGACTCGAAGCTTCAGGCGCTACCGTAGGACTGGCACAGCGCGAAAAATGCATCGAGTTCGGTAGACTTGTCGAACACCGCATCCGCACCCAGCGCCAAGCAACGCTGCCTGATCTCCGCCGTTGCGTAATTCGTCAACACCACCACGCGTTGCCACGCCTGCCGGTGCTGCACCGCGCGCAACACGTCCAGGCCCGAGCCCTCGCGCAGGAAGAGATCGACCACCGCGACCTGCCAGACCGCGTCGTGCCGCGCCAGCGTGACGATGGCCTCCGAAGCCGACTCGGCCACCGCGATGACGCGCATGTCGCCGAGTTCCTCCATGCTCGGCACCAGGACTTCGCGGATTCTGCTGCTGTCTTCGACAAGAATGGTGGTGCTCGGCATTGCCTCGTGCTGGAATGAAGATGAGCTTTCATTCACTCTACGGACGGCGGCGGGCTGCGACTTGTAGGCCAATGGCGCAAGCCAAGCGCAGCCAAATGCGATGGGCGTATATTGAATCCCCACCCTCGCCACGAGACCGCCATGCCCGAAACAACGCCACTCGACGCCGATGCCATTGCCGCTGAAATGCACGGCACCGCACAGACCGCCATCCTGCAGTGGTTTGCCAACCTGCTGCGCGTGCGCATCGCCACCCAGTCGCCCACGCAACGCGCCTTGACCATGGCGATGCTGCAGGACGGCCTCGATCAGGCCCTGGCGCGACACGAGACGCAGACCCGGCCGAGCCCGTTGTCGGAGGGAGATGCCCTACGGGCCTCGCTGTTCAAGGCCGCGTTCGGCAAGCTTTCGGTGGAATTGATGCAAACGATGGGTAGCGGCTTGACGGCCGAGGAAGCCGAGTCGTTGCACTGAGCGCGTCAACGCGGGCAAACGTTTCAAAATTCGCGCATAACTTGCGTTAGATCAATGCCGGGATCGCACAGCGTCTGAAGAATGAATCATGCAGCGCCTCAAGCCACCACAGCCCCTGCCGTTGAACCGACCGCTGCCACCTGGGCGTGGCCGAGAGCCTGATGGGCGATGGAAAACCGAATACATGGCGTGATCCTGGTCCATGGGTGTTGATTTCGCATCTTCCACCATCGAATTCGACCGCCCCCCGTGTCGCCCCAGTAGAAACACAAAAGCCCCGCACTTGCGTGCGAGGCTTTGAATTTCCTGGCTCCTCAACCTGGGCTCGAACCAGGGACCTACGGATTAACAGTCCGGCGCTCTACCAACTGAGCTATTGAGGAACATCACAGCCTCAAATTATAGCCACATTTTTGTCGTTTTTACAAGGAGGCCGTCATCGCGATGCGAAAAGTTCGCGGCGCGCCGGTGAAAAGGTAGACATGGCCGAACTGGTACGGCGATTCGCGGAAGTAGCGGCGGTCGAACAGGTTGTCGACGCCGAAGGTCCAGGCGGTGTTGGTGGCGCCGATCCGGGTGTCGTAGCGCAGCGCGGCATCGACCCGGGTCCAGCCGCCGAGCATGATGGATTCGTCCGACAGGACGGCACGTCGACCTTCGTGCGACAAGGTGCCCTCGAGCCGCAGGCCGGCCACGGCGGCCACGGCATAGGCGGCGCGGGCGCGCAGTGCCCAGTCAGGCACGTTGGTCGGGCGTTTGCCGTTGGCCGCGGGGTCGGCCGTGCTGCCGCGGCGCTTGGCGTCGAGCAGGGTCACGCCGCCGTCGAGTTGCCAGGGGCCGGCACGCCACTGGCCGCTGGCCTCCAGCCCCTTGTGCACGGCGTCTCCGTCGTAGGTGGCTTCGCACGGCGTGGTGGCCGCGCAGGCATCGATGTTGGTGGCCGGGCGCTGGATGCGAAAGTACGCGAGTTGCCAGCCGAGACGGTTGTCGCCGCCCTTCAGCCCGACTTCGAACTGCCGGGACTTGAGCACCGGCAGAGCCTGTCCGGCGTTGGCGTATTGCAGCGGGCGGTCGGGCACAACCTGCGATTCCGCACCTTCGCCATAACTGGCGTAGACCATGGCCTGGGCTGCGAGTTTGTAGCTGGCGGCGACCCATGGCGTGGTCAGGCTGGTCGCGTAGCTGGTGGCTTCATTGCCGTCCGTGCTCATGCTGCTGCGGTTCAGCCGTGTGTGGCGCAGACCCAGCCAGGTGGTGAACTCGGGCGTCCAGTGGACGGCATCGCTGAGAGAGAGTTCGAGTGAACGTTCGTCGCGGTTGGTGTTGGGCGTGGTCAGCGCCGGATCGGCCGGCACGACGGCTGTGCCGTCGATGTTGCCGGTGCCCACGTAGTTATAGGCCGATTGTTCGAAACGGTTGTGCACGCGGCTTCGGATCAGGCCCAGGCTCACGTCGTGCAAGACGGCGCCGGTCTGCAGCTTACCCTTGAGGCCGAGGCTGGCCGCCTGTTGTAGGCGGCGTTCGTTTTCGCTGCGGAAATCGTAGAAATCGAATGTGCCGTCGCTGCAGAAGCGGTCGTAGTTGCCTTCCGCGCCGCAGCCGAACGGATAGGCCAGGCGGTCATCGGTCTTGAGTCTCTGGCTGCCGAGCTGGCCGGTCCAGCGCCAGTTGTCGTTGATGGCCTGCTCGATGCGCAGGCTGCCGGTGAAGGCGTCGAACACCGAGGGCTGGGACCACGGCTGGTTGTTGAGGTTGAGTTTCGGGTCGGGCACGGCCGGCAGGCGGTTGCCGATGAGGCTGGTGCCGGCCTGGCTCGGCTGCGACTTGTGGCTCCATTCGAACTCGGCCTCGACCACGGTATCGCGCCCCACGCGCCAATCGGCGGCCAGTGCCGCCAGATCACGGTGGCCGTCGAGGTTGTGCACCAGCGGGCGCAGCGTTTCATGCGCGACGTTGAGCCGATAGCCGAACACGCGGTCCACGCCGAAGCGCCCACCGAGGTCGACCGCACCAAGCACACTGCCGCCGCCGCTGGCCTCGAGGGTGACGCTGCGCAGATCGTGTTCCGTCGGCCGCTTCACCACGTAGTTGACCAGCCCGCCCGGCGCGCTGGTGCCCGACTGGATGCCGCTCGTGCCGCGCAGGATTTCGACGCGCTCCTTGTTGTCGAGCGGGATCGACGTCTCGGCGCTGATCGGCAGGCCTTCGCGACGGTAGTTGAAGCGGTTGTCCAGCGTGAAGCCGCGGATGCTCAGAAAGTCCCAATACCCCGGCGAGTTGTAGGCGTCGGCCACCGAGGCGTCGAACTGCGTCAGGTCGGCCAGCCGGCGGGCGCCGGAAGCCTGCAGCTGCCCGGCACCGATGACGGTGGCCGACAGCGGCACCTCGGCGAGCGGCGTGTCGCCGAAGCCGGTCACGTCGGCCTGCCTGGCTGCGGTCTCGGCATTGACGGTCACGGGAGCGAGCGAGGGGGCGGTTTGCGCCATGGCAGGCAAGGCCAGGCACAGGCTGGTGGCCATGGCGGTGCGGGTCAACACGAATTTGAAGGGAGCGCGGTATGCGGTCACGTGGCATGCCTTCGGCATCATCACAAGGCAGCTTGGCGGACCCGTTCTCGGCCGTTCGAGATGGCCTCCACTGCGGAGAGGAGTGCCCGGCCAGATCCTGTTCAATGCTTCCCTGCGCGAGGATTACCTCAATCAGGTTCAAAGGGACTTTCTCAGTCGGACCGGGTTGCAGACAACCCAGGCCAACACCCCTAGCGGAGCTCCGCACATGGCGCGGAACGGTATAGATTCTAACGGCCGCGTCGGCCGGTCAGTCCTGCATCTGCTCGATCATCACCTCCCCGAAGCCCGAGCAGCTGACCTGCGTCGCGCCTTCCATCAGCCGGGCGAAGTCGTAGGTCACCTTCTTGCTGGCGATGGACTTCTCCATGGCGCTGATGATGAGGTCGGCCGCTTCGGTCCAGCCCATGTGGCGCAGCATCATCTCGGCCGACAGGATGAGGGAGCCGGGGTTCACATAGTCCTTGCCGGCATAACGGGGCGAGGTGCCGTGCGTGGCCTCGAACATGGCGATGGTGTCGCTCATGTTGGCGCCGGGCGCGATGCCGATGCCGCCGACCTGCGCGGCCAGCGCGTCGGAGAGGTAGTCGCCGTTCAGGTTCAGCGTGGCGATCACGCTGTATTCGGCCGGGCGCAGCAGGATCTGCTGCAGGAAGGCATCGGCGATCACGTCCTTGACCACGATCTCCTTGCCCGTCTTCGGGCTCTTGAGGCGCATCCACGGGCCGCCGTCGATGAGCTCGGCACCGAATTCCTTCTGCGCCAGCGCATAACCCCAGTCGCGGAAGCCGCCTTCGGTGAACTTCATGATGTTGCCCTTGTGCACCAGGGTCACGCTCGGCTTCTCATGGTCGATGGCGTACTGGATGGCCTTGCGCACCAGCCGCTGCGTGCCTTCGATCGACACCGGCTTCACGCCGAGCGCGGAGGTGGCGGGAAACCGGATCTTCTTCGTGCCCAGTTCCTCCTGCAGGAACTTGATGAGCTGCTTGGCCTTGGCCGATTCGGCCTCGAACTCGATGCCGGCGTAGATGTCCTCGGAGTTCTCGCGGAAGATCACCATGTCGGTCTTCTCCGGCGCCTTCAGTGGCGAGGGTACCCCCTTGAAATACCGGATCGGGCGCAGGCAGACGTAGAGGTCGAGCTCCTGGCGCAGCGCCACGTTGAGCGAACGGATGCCGCCACCCACCGGCGTGGTCAGCGGGCCCTTGATCGCCACCTTGTAGTCCTTGACCGCCTGCAAGGTCTCGTCGGCCAGCCAGACATCGGGGCCGTAGACGCGGGTGCATTTCTCGCCCGCATAGATCTCCATCCACTGGATCTTCCGCTTGCCGCCATAGGCCTTGGCCACTGCGGCGTCCACCACCTTCAGCATCACCGGCGTGATGTCCGCGCCGGTGCCGTCCCCCTCGATGAAGGGAATGATCGGCTCGTCGGGCACGTTCAGCGACATGTCGGCGTTGGCGGAAATGGGGGTGCCATGGGCGGGCACCTGGATGTGCTGATACGTCAAAGGAAATCTCCGGTGTTCACAGGAAAAGGGCATGCAGAGGTCGTGCGGCGCAGCGGCCTGGCGCTGGCGAAAAGCCGCCCGATTCTATGCCCGAATATTTTTTCGAAGCCCTGTCAACCACGCACAAATGCCCCTCGTTACGGATGGACCTTCCGCTTGAAACGGAAGGAGCTTCCTCAAACCGCTCTCGCTCTCTTCACCTGTCTCGCACCCAAGGATTTCACCATGAACAAAATCATCTCCGCTCTGATCGCCGGCCTGTTCGCTGTTGGCGCTTTCGCTCAAACCGCCGCCCCGGCAGCTCCTGTCGCCACCCCCGCGCCTGTCGCAGCCGCGGCCGCCCCTGCACCGGCCGCCAAGTCCGAAGCCAAGGTCGCCAAGAAGGCCACCCACAAGAAGGGTACCGTGCACGCTTCCGCCAAGAAGACCAAGCACGTCAAGAAGGCAGCCGCTTAAATCGGCCGCTCATCGAGCGCTCAAGCTTTACAGCTTTGCGTCAGAATGCCCGCTTCGGCGGGCGTTTTTCATGGCGCCGCCTTCATCCCTGAAATCGACGACCGATGAAAACTTTTTTGTCTTCCCTGCTCCGTAGTGCGTTGGCTGCGGCCTGTTTGATTGGCGGCGTGGCCCACGCGCAGGACGGCCCCCAGACCAACCTGCCGCGCGTGAAGATCGGCGCGGGCATGTACCTCATCGAAACCCAGGTGGCCCTCACGCCCGAGCAGCGCCAGATCGGCCTGATGTTCCGCAAGGAGATGCCGCAGGGCGAAGGCATGCTGTTCGTGTTCGAGCAGCCCAGCCAGCAGTGCTTCTGGATGAAGAACACCTTGCTGCCATTGACCGCGGCTTTCGTCGAGGACGACGGCACCATCGCCAACATGGCCGACATGGCGCCGCAGACGCTCGATTCGCACTGCTCGACCAAGCCCGTGCGCTACGTGCTCGAGATGAACCAGGGCTGGTTCGCCAAGAAGGGCATCAAGGCCGGCAGCAAGCTCACCGGCCGGCCGTTCGACGCGAAGTGATTCGCGGCCTTCGTCTCCCATAAAAAAACCGGCGCTGAGGCCGGTTTTTTGGTTTGCGGCATGCCTGCCGCAACGTCCTGCAATCAGGCGAAGTTCTTCTCGGCGAATTCCCAGTTGACCAGGGTGCTCAGGAAGGTCTCGACGAACTTGGGACGCAGGTTGCGGTAGTCGATGTAGTACGCGTGTTCCCACACGTCCACGGTGAGCAGCGCCTTGTCGGCGGTGGTCAGCGGCGTGCCGGCGGCGCCGGTGTTGACGATGTCCACGCTGCCGTCGGCCTTCTTCACCAGCCAGGTCCAGCCGGAGCCGAAGTTGCCGACGGCCGACTTCGTGAAGGCTTCCTTGAAGGCCGCGTAAGAACCGAACTTGGCGGTGATGGCCGCCGCCAGCGCGCCGCTGGGCTCGCCGCCGCCGGCGGGCTTCATGCAATTCCAGAAGAAGGTGTGGTTCCAGATCTGCGCCGCGTTGTTGTAGATGCCGCCGCTGGACTTCTTGATCACGTCCTCCAGGGGCATTTCTTCGAACTCGGTGCCCTTTTGCAGGTTGTTGAGGTTCACGACGTAGGCGTTGTGGTGCTTGCCGTAGTGGTACTCGATGGTTTCCTTGGAGTAGGCAGGCGCCAGCGCGTCTTGTGCGTAGGGCAATGGTGGCAGGGTACGTTCCATTTTTCTTCCTCGTGAGTTGGTGGTGGGAAAAGCGATTGTAGAAACTAAAGCGCAACGCCGTCGTAGGCCGGCCGCCAATTCGGCGCCGGCCCCGAGGACTTCAACCGGGCCGCACGGTCTGCACCGTCAGAGCGAGTTCGCCGTCGGCCAGGTCGGCCCGCACGGGTTGGCCGGGGGTCGCCTGGGCCACGCTGCTGAGCGGTCGCCCTTCGGCCGTGCTCAACAGCGCATACCCGCGCTGCAGCACCAGCCGCGGATCGAGCAGCGCCAGGCTGCGCTCGGCGCGGTCGAGCCGTTCGCGCGAACGTGTCAACGCCTGCTGCAGCCTGGCCGGGAATTCGGCCTCGCGCAGGCGCCAGCGGTTGTGGTGCCGCTCGAGTTGGGCCAGAGTCTCGTAGCGCAGCCGCTGCTGCTGCTGGCCGAGGTGTGCCTGCTGGCGTGCGAGCCAGCCCGAAGGCCGGCCGAGGCGCGATGCGGCCAGGTCCAGCCGCTGACCGCGCGCATCGAGTTGGCGCGTCACGGCATCTGCGAGACGTTCGCCGGCCAGGGCCAGCGCGCCGAGCCACACGTCGCGCGGCTCGGCCACCAGTTCGGCCGCCGCCGTGGGCGTGGGCGCGCGCAGGTCGGCCACGAAATCGGCGATGGTGAAGTCGGTCTCGTGGCCCACGCCGCTGACCACCGGCACCGGGCTTTGCGCGATCAACCGCGCCACGGCTTCGTCGTTGAAGGCCCACAGGTCCTCGATGGAGCCGCCACCGCGTACCAACAGGATCACGTCGATGGTCGGATCGGCCTCCCGGGCTGATCCATCCTGCGCAAGGTGATACAAATTTAATAGCGCTCGCACCAGATCCGCCGGCGCGCCCGCGCCCTGCACCAGCGCCGGCGAAACCACCACCGGGATGTGCGGCACGCGCCGGCGCAGCGCGGTCACCACGTCGTGCAGCGCCGCGGCGCCAAGCGATGTCACCACGCCGATGCCGCGCGGCAGGACCGGCAGGCCGCGCTTGCGTGCCGCGTCGAACAGGCCTTCGGATTCGAGCTTGGCCTTGAGCCGCAGGAATTGTTCGAACAGCGCGCCCTGCCCTGCGCGCTGCAGGCTTTCGACGATGAGCTGCAGGTCGCCCCGTGGGCCGTAGATGTCGAGCCGCCCGCGCACCTCGACCAGCTCACCGTCGCGCGGCACGAAACCCAGCAAGCTGGCGGCACGCCGGAACATCGCACAGCGGATCTGGCCTTGTGCGTCCTTGATGTTGAAGTAGCAATGCCCGCTGGAAGCGCGCGAGAAGCCCGAAATCTCGCCGCGCACGGCCACGGGATTGAAGCGCGCCTCCAGCGCGTCAGCAATGGCGCGGCATAGCGCTCCAACCGGCCACACAAGCGGCGCCGATGCTGGGTTTTCGATCAAGGCCGGCCGCCCGCACATGCTGCTTTGCAGCAAAAAATTTCGTAGTACTCCACAGCGCTGGCTGTGCTAGGAAAACCACCCGCTCTTGTGTAGGACCACGCGCCATACGCAGCATTTACGTGGTAAGTGATTGATTTCAATTGATTTTTTTCTGCTTAATTTTTCATCGATCTGACACGAAACCGCATGAATGCTGGCTTTGGCGCGCCCTGAGATGAGTTCTTCACAAAGTTATCCACAACTTCTGTGGGTGAGCGCCGGGCCCCCAACCTTGACTGGGTGCGGTGTACAAAGTCTGCGACCGTCGCGGTCGCTGGGCCATAATCGCGTCGAGTTTATCTCTGCGGAGTGCCCTAATTTTGTTTTCGATCATTCAAGCCGCAGGCTGGCCGATCTGGCCCCTGGTGGCGTGCTCCATCCTGGCCCTGGCGCTGGTCATCGAACGTTTTGTGAGCCTGAAGACGGCCAGGATCGCCCCACCCAAGCTGCTGGGCGAAGTCCTGACCGTCGCCCAGACCAGCGTGCCGGCGCCGGGCATCGTGAACCAGCTCGCGCAGAACTCGGCCCTGGGCGAAGTGCTGGCCAGCGGGCTGCGCACGCTCAACACCAACCCGCGCAGCAGCGACGAAGAAGTGCGCGGTGCGATGGAAAGCACGGGCCGCGCGGTCGCGCACCGTCTCGAGAAATACCTGAGCGCGTTGGCCACCATCGCCTCCGCCGCGCCGCTGCTCGGCCTGCTGGGCACGGTGATCGGCATGATCGAGATCTTCGGCTCGCAGGGCGGCGCATCCGGCGGCATGGGTGGCGCGGGCGGCAACCCGGCGCAGCTCGCGCAGGGCATCTCCATCGCGCTCTACAACACGGCCTTCGGCCTCATCGTGGCGATTCCCTCGCTGATCTTCTGGCGCTACTTCCGCGCCCGGGTCGACGAATACCTGCTGACGCTGGAACTTGCCGCCGACCAGTTCGCGCGGCACCTGAACGCGCTGAAGAAGCGCTGAACCCGCCGTGGCCATGAACTTCCGCCACCGCTCCCGCGAGGAGCCCGAGATCAACCTGATCCCGTTCATCGACGTGCTGCTGGTCGTGCTGATCTTCCTGATGCTGTCCACCACCTACAGCAAATTCACCGAACTGCAGGTCAAGCTGCCCGAGGCCAACGCCGAGGCACAGCGCGACCGCCCCAAGGAAATCATCGTGGCCGTGAGCGCCGACGGCCGGTACGCCGTGAACCGCACCCTGGTCGAAGGTCGCACGCTGGACGCCCTGACCCAGGTGCTGGGCAATGCGTCCAAGGGCGGCGGCAAGGACATGGTGCTGATCATCAGCGCCGATGCCAGCGCGGCGCACCAGTCGGTGATCACGGTGATGGAAGCCGCACGCCGCGCGGGCCTGTCGCAGATCACTTTCGCCACCCAGTCGGCCCTGTCGGGCAACCGCTGAGCAGCGGCCTGCGGGCGCGCATGCAGCGTTCATCGATCGAATCCATCCTGTTGCGCACCTGGCGCGGCCGGGGCCCGCTGGCGTGCGCGCTGTGGCCCGTCTCGCTGCTCTATGGCGGGCTGAGCCGCCTGCGGCGGCGGCTGTTCCGCGCCGGCCTGCTGCAAAGCGGCCGCGCGGCCGTGCCGGTGCTCGTCGTCGGCAACGTGATCGCCGGCGGCTCGGGCAAGACGCCGGTGGTGATGGCGCTGGTGCGACATCTCGCGGCGCGCGGCCTGCGCGTGGGCGTGATCTCGCGCGGCTATGGCCGGGTGATGCCCCCAGGCGCGGACGACTGCCGCGAAGTGCGGCCGGACAGCCTGCCTGCCGAGGTCGGCGACGAGCCGCTGCTGGTGCGGCGGCGCTGCGGCGTGCCGGTGTTCGTGGCGCGGCGCCGGCTGCAGGCGGCGCAGGTGCTGCTGGCGCGGTATCCCGACACCGATCTCATCGTCTGCGACGACGGCCTGCAGCATTACGCGCTGCAACGCGATCTGGAGATCTGCGTCTTCGATGACCGCGGCATCGGCAACGGCTGGCTGCTGCCGGCCGGCCCGCTGCGCGAAGCCTGGCCGCGGCCCGTCGATCTGGTGCTGCACACCGGCGCGCATCCGGCCCTGGCGACGATCCCGGGCTTCCGTGCGCGGCGGGCGCTGGCGGACCACGCCGTGCGGCAGGACGGCACCCTGGTGCCGCTGGCCACGCTGCGCGGCAAGCCGCTGGACGCGGTGGCGGCCATCGCCCAGCCGGAGGCCTTCTTCGGCATGCTGCGCGAAGCCGGGCTCACGCTGTCACACACGGAAGCCCTGCCTGACCACTCCGATTTCGATAGCTGGCAGCGCAAGCCGGATCAGCGTGAAATGCTCATTTGCACCGAAAAAGACGCCGTAAAGCTGTGGCGTCGCGCGCCCGATGCGCTGGCCGTGCCGCTGGCCGTGACGCTCGACGCCGGCTTCCTGGCCGCGCTGGACGCGCGGGTCGATGCGCTCACGCAGGGGCGGTCGGCCTCGTTATCATCGGCGTCTGCCTGACGATCACCCTGGTCGCCCTCCCGAACACCGATTGAACCTCCGCATGGATCCGAAACTTCTTGAACTGCTGGTTTGCCCCGTGACCAAAGGGCCGCTGCAATACGACCGCGAGCGCGAGGAGCTGAGCTCGCGCAGCGCGCGGCTGGCCTATCCCGTGCGAGACGGCATTCCGATCCTGCTCGAGGCCGAGGCCCGCACCCTCAGCGACGAAGAGCTCGGTTTGTGAGCGGCAAGCAGGTATCGCCATGAGCTTCACCGTCCTCATTCCCGCGCGGATGGCCTCGACCCGGCTGCCCAACAAACCGATGGCCCACCTGGGCGACGTGCCGATGGTGGTGCGCGTGGCCCAGCGCGCGCGCCAGTCGGACGCTGTGCGCACCGTGGTGGCCGGCGACAGCCCCGAGATCATCGAAGCCTGCCAGGCCCACGGCATCGACGCCATCCTCACGCGCAACGACCACCCCTCGGGCAGCGACCGGCTGGCCGAAGCCTGCCACCTGCTCGGCCTGGCCGACGATGCCATCGTGGTCAACGTGCAGGGCGACGAGCCGCTGATCGCGCCCGTGCTGATCAACGAGGTCGCCGCGCTGCTGCAGGCCAGGCCCGAAGCCAGCATGAGCACGGCCGCCCACGTCATCGACCAGTTGGCCGACTACACCAACCCCAATGTCGTCAAAGTGGTGCTCGACGCACAACAGCGCGCGCTGTATTTCAGCCGCGCACCGATCGCCTGGTGGCGCGACGGCGCCGTCCCCGCGGTGCCCGGAGCCCTGCCCGGCTTCAAGCAGCTTCCGCCCGCGCTCAGCCCGCTGCGCCACATCGGCATCTACGGCTACCGCGCCGGCTTCCTGAAGCTGTTTCCCACGCTGGCTCAGGCGCCGGTGGAGGTCTGCGAAGCCCTCGAGCAACTGCGTGCGATGTGGCACGGCCACCGCATCGCGGTGCATGTGACCGAACATGCGCCGGGCCCGGGTGTCGACACGCCAGACGACCTGGAACGGGTACGCAAACTGTATTGACACCACGCTGAGCCGAACGGGCGCACACACGCCGCGCGCGTCGCCTGTCAGCCAGCTGCAGGGTGGCGCATGCTATCCTTCTCCAATGAAGCGTTGCGGCCACTTGCGCGGCCAGCATCGCCACGACTTCTAAAACTCCGAGGACATCCATGAGATTGATTTTGTTGGGCGCACCTGGCGCGGGCAAAGGCACGCAAGCCACCTTCATCTGCCAGAAATACGGCATCCCACAGATCTCCACCGGCGACATGTTGCGTGCCGCCGTGAAGGCCGGCACGCCCCTGGGCCTGCAGGCCAAGGCCGTCATGGAATCCGGCGCCCTGGTGAGCGACGATCTCATCATCAACCTGGTCAAGGAACGCATGGCCCAGCCGGACTGCGCGGTCGGCGCCCTGTTCGACGGCTTCCCGCGCACCATCCCGCAGGCCGAAGCCATGAAGGCCGCCGGTGTGAAGCTGGATTACGTGCTCGAGATCGACGTGCCCTTCGAAGCCATCATCGAACGCATGAGCGGCCGCCGCTCGCACGCACCTTCGGGCCGCACCTACCACACGAAGTTCAACCCGCCGAAGGTCGAGGGCCTGGACGACGTGACTGGCGAGCCGCTGATCCAGCGCAAGGACGACGAGGAAGAAACCGTGCGCAAGCGCCTCGAGGTGTACAGCGCGCAGACCCGCCCGTTGGTCGACTACTACGCCAACTGGGCCAAGGCCGAACCGGAGGTGGCCCCGAAGTACCGTGCCATCAGCGGCATGGGCACGGTGGACGAGATCACCGCGCGCGCACTCAAGGCCCTCTCGTCCTGATCGACACGCCCTTGCACCAAAACCAGGCCGCTCCGAGGAGCGGCCTTTTTCATGTGCGGGCTGGAGAGAGCAGCATCAGCAGCAGCGCCACGCGTGCCTTCACCGGCGACAGGCTGCCTGCATCGGGAAGCACAGCGCCTGGTGTGGTGAGGATGCGGCCGCCGGTGCAGCGGGTGGCGCGCAACACCTGCACGCCTTGCGCCTGCGCCGCAAGCAGGCCGGCCTCCAGCGCATGGTGCACCGTACCGTTGCCGGTGGTGGCGACCACCAGGCCAGCAACGCCCTGCGCCACCAACGCCTCGACCAGGCCTGCGCCCGCGCCCGCATGGCTCATGACGATTTCGACGCGCGGCCAGTCCGCCGCAGCCACGGCTGAGGCGCCAACGACCTTGCCCGCAATGCCCGCGGGAACAAGCGATCGGCCCGACGGCCAGGCGCGCAACAGTCGCAGCGCGCCCTCTTCCACATAACCCACCGGCCCGGCATCACCCGAGCCGAACGCATCGAGCCGGTAAGTGTGCACCTTCTGCACGTCGAAGGCGCCATGCACCACGCCCGCGCACACGGCCACCACACCACGCGCACCGGCACTGCCGGCGACGGCCACGGCATCGAGCACGTTCTGCGGGCCATCGGGCGACAGCGAACTGGCCGGCCGCATCGCGCAGGTCAGTACCACGGGCTTGGCCGGATCGAGCACGGCCTGCAGGAAAAGCGCGGTTTCCTCCAGCGTGTCGGTGCCGTGCGTGATCACCACGCCGGCCACGTCGTCCTGCGCGAGCCAGTGCGCCACGCGGCCGGCCAGCGCCTGCCAGACGGCGAAATCCATGTCCTTGCTGTCGACCTGCGCCACCTGCTCGGTGACGATGCCATAGCCGCTTCGGGCCAGTGCAGGAATGGCTTCGAGCAATTGGTCCACACCGACCTGGGCCGCGGTGTAGCCGATGTTGTCGCCGGCCGTGGCGGACGTGCCGGCGATGGTGCCGCCGGTGCCCAGCACCACGATGCGAGCCGTGGAAGTTTCAACAGATTTTTCCGACATCGCTTGCAATCTTTCAAAAACTGAACAAAAATACAGGTACTGGATATTCAAACAGCCTGACGATCCAGAACCTCATGCCCTGCACTGCTCCGGAGCCACACATGGATTTGACCCAGTTTCCCGCCAAACTCACCGCCCGCCAGCAACAAATCCTGGAACTGATCCAGACCGCAGTGTCGCGTACCGGCGCCCCGCCCACCCGCGCCGAGATCGCTGCCGAACTCGGGTTCAAGTCGGCGAATGCGGCGGAAGAGCACTTGCAGGCCCTGGCGCGAAAAGGGGCCATCGAACTCGTCAGCGGTACGTCACGCGGCATCCGGCTCAAGAGCGACACGCTGCGCTCCATCAACGAGTCGCGCAGCCGCTACAGCATGCCCCTGCCCGGCATGGCGCAGATGGCCCTGCCGTTGGTCGGACGCGTGGCCGCCGGTTCGCCGATTCTGGCGCAGGAACACGTCGACCAGACGTATTACGTGGAAAGCAGCCTGTTCCAGCACAAGCCCGACTACCTGCTCAAGGTGCGCGGCATGTCGATGCGCGACATCGGCATCATCGACGGCGACCTGCTGGCCGTGCAGTCGGCCAAGGAAGCCAAGAACGGCCAGATCGTCGTCGCCCGCCTCGGCGACGAGGTCACCGTGAAGCGCTTCAGGCGCACCAGGGATGCAATCGAGCTGCATCCCGAGAACCCCGACTTCCAGACCATCGTGGTGTCCCCCGGCGAACCCTTCGAAATCGAAGGCCTGGCCGTCGGGCTGATCCGCAACACCATGCTCATGTAGCGCTCTCGCGCATCCCCATGCCACAACGGGTGGCGGGCGTTGGGCCGTGCAAGCGGCCGGCAACCCCGTTGCGGCGTGTTCTTTTGCAATCCTGCCTGTGTCTTATCTCTGGTACCAAAGGAGTTTTCACATGGGAATCGCATTGTTTTCTGCCGCCAACCTGATCGAGTCGCTGCAAGGTGTGATCGGCTGGCTTGCGCCGCGCGACCAGCGGGCCGCTTCGGCGCATAACGCACCGCCAGCAGTCTGGCATCGGCCCGCGCGCTCGCGTGGCCGCAGCGGCCATGCGGTACCACACGCCGGCCACATGACACCTGGTGGTGGCTTCGTCTCACTTGGTTCCGATCACGCGGCGGCGCCGCTGCTGCCTTGCCCCACCGCGCCGCGGCAGGCTGCACGCAGCCTGCGGGCGCAACGGCCGCTGCGCGTGGTCCGTGTCATGGATGCGTCCACCTCGTCGACGCTCGTCGGCCGCATGGTGATTTCAGGCCGCATGGCCGACGTCTGCGCCGAACTCGATCGCCTGGCCGCACTCGAGGCGGGCACCTCATCGGCGCTGGCCATGGGCTGACGGTCAGCGACCCCGCTGTAAAAGCGTGTTAACGCTACGCGCCTGAAGGCCTGGCTTGCGGCCTGCGGGCGGAAAATCAAATGGCCTCAAGGCACAATGGCGCCATGAACATTGTGATTCTCGACGACTATCAGGATGCGGTGCGCAAGCTGAACTGTGCCGCCAAGCTCGAACCCTATGCCGCCAAGGTCTACACCAACACCGTCAAGGGCCTGGGCCAGTTGTCGGTGAGGCTGAAAGACGCCGACATCATCGTGCTGATCCGCGAACGAACCCACCTGAACCGCCAACTCATCGAAAAGCTGCCCAAGCTGAAGATGATCTCGCAGACAGGCCGGCTCGGCCCGCATGTCGACGTGGGCGCCTGCACCGAGAAAGGCATCGCGGTGGCCGAAGGCGGCGGCTCGCCGATCGCACCGGCCGAACTCACCTGGGCGCTGATCATGGCCGCCACGCGCCGGCTGCCGCAATACATCGGCATGCTCAAACATGGCGCGTGGCAGCAGTCGGGCATGAAGGCCGGCTCGATGCCGCCCAACTTCGGCATTGGCACCGTGCTCAGGGGGCGCACCATCGGCATCTGGGGTTACGGCAAGATCGGCCAGATCATCGCCGGTTATGCGAAGGCCTTCGGCATGAACGTCATGGTCTGGGGCCGGGAAGCCTCGCGGCAGAAGGCCTTGGCCGACGGGCTGGGCGTGGCCATGAGCCGCGAAGCATTCTTCGCCGAGGCCGATATCGTTTCATTGCACCTGCGGCTGAACGAGGAAACGCGTGGCATCGTCACGCTGGACGACCTGTCACGCATGAAGCCGACCTCGCTGTTGGTCAACACCTCCCGCGCCGAACTCATCGAGCCCGACGCCTTGCTCGCCGGACTGAACCGTGGCCATCCCGGCATGGCTGCCGTCGACGTGTTCGAGAGCGAGCCGATCCTGCAGGGCCACGCATTGCTGCGGCTCGAGAACTGCATCTGCACACCGCACATCGGTTATGTGGAGCAGGACAGCTACGAGATGTATTTCAGCGCCGCGTTCGACAACGTGCTGAACTTCATCAAGGGCACGCCGGTGAATATCGTGAATCCGGGCTCGCTGCAGGTAAGGCGTTGAACAGCTCGTGAACATCCGGAGGCGGAAAACTTCCGCCTCGGCTCACTTCGATTTGGGCGAGATCTTGGCTTCGATGCTCGGATCGAACAGGTCGAACTCGATCAGATTGCTGTCCAGGCCAGTCGACGGCGGGAAGCCGGGAGGGACATCTGCCGGCGCGGGCGACCCGGCTGGCGGGCTCGGTGGAAAAGATTCGGGCAAGTCCAACATCGGCAGCGGCGGTGCACTCACATCGTGCGAATGTCCCATCACCTGCAGCTCCGAATTCGAGAAATCCAGATTCAGGTCCAAGTCCAGGTCGAGATCCAGCGGCTGTTTGTAGGAAGGAATATCCACCCCCGACGCGGGCTGCACCGGCGGCATGCTGGTGTCCGCCATCAGCAGCATCGGCTGCGTCGGCGAATCACCGACCGAGGGCTCGGGGGACACTGGCTCGTCGAGAAGCAGGGCCGACAGCGAGTTCTCGAAGGAAGGCGGTGGCGGCCTGGAGACCGGTGGATGAGCGACCATGCTGGCGGCGAGCGCGGCATTGGTTGCATCTGCCGCATTCAACGGCACTGCGGGAGCCGTCGCCGCCAGCGGCGCCTCGCGCGTCACCCTGCCAAGGGGAATGTCGACGGAGGACGTGCCGCTGCGCCGCACCATGGTCTTGGCGATCGCGTACAGCAGCAGGAATTCGCGGTAGGCCGCAAGGTCGTAGGCCGGGCCGGACGACGCACCTGGCGCGCGGTACAGGTTGGACTCGATGACGTCCAGCACCTGCGGCGTACCCCAGTTGTTTTCGATGGCCAGCAGGGCCGAGGGATAGTCCTCCAGGCCGCGCCCTTCGTCGTTGAACGAGGCGAACGGCGGCACATTGCCATTGAAGATGCGATTGAAGTCGTCACGCAGGTGGTTGTAGTCGTCCTGCCGGCTCAGCGTGTGATAGATCTTCAGCAGTTCCAGATAGGCCAGCGGGCTGACCTCGATGTTCTCGTCGATGTTCTTCTTCAGAACGTCGATGGCCTGGTCGTACTGGCCGAGCGAGACGAAGAAGTCGGCATGCTGCTGAACGTCGAAAAAATCTTCCGGCGAAAGGCCACGCGCAGCATGGCCCGCCGCCGGGGCCCCAAGGCTGGCCGAAGCCGCTGGTCGGACCTGCGGCAAGGTGATGGTGTTGAGCTTCTTCAGGTCCTGGAACAACGATTCGTCGATCTCCGGATCCGCCACCTTTGCCGCGGGTACCGCCGGGGCGAGTGGCGCCGGCCGCGTGGGGTTGCGGGTAGCCGCGGTGTATTCGGGCTCCAGCGGCGCCTGGCGCGAGTTCACGGTGCCGGCCTGAACGGCGAGCGCGGCAGCATCGGCTGCAGCCACCTGGGGATCGTTCTGACGCGACCAGTCGGCCACCAGGGCCACGCTCTTGCGTGCCCGGTTCCAGAAAAAGGCCGCGGCCAGCAAGGCGGCGAACAACAGGGCCAGCAGCAGATAGACGATGTTGCTGTCGTAGCGGTTGGCTTCGAGCCGCTCGAGGCGCAAGCGGAAGTCTTCTTCGTTTTTGGCCAGCTGTGCTTTCAGCGCCTTGCCCTCGGCCTCGAGCGCCTGCAGGCGCAACCGGTCTTTCTCGTCCTGCGGATTCTCAGCCGGCAACTGGTTCAGCGAACGCCATGCCGCGGTGGCTTCGGCGCGTTGCTGGGCATTGTCGGTCGGCGCGCTCAGGAGTTCGGATGACGACTTGAGCGGCACCAACCGGTCTTCCGCGACGGTGGCCGCATCCAGCCGCAGCCGCGGACGACTTTGCGCAGCCTCGCTTGCAGATGCCTGGGCCGTGCGCGCCGTCTGTTGTTGTTCACGGGCGCGCACCGGAGCTGCCGCCGGTGGGCGAGTTGCCACCGCGGCTGCGGGTCGCGGTGGACGCGGCGCGACCACCGCGCGCGGAACCGGTGCCGGGGCCACACGAATTGGCGCTGGCGCTGGTGCAGCGCTGGCGCCTGGTGCAGAAGCAATACCCGCTGGCGCGTCCTGGGGCACTGGGGCCGCACTCGAAGAACCCGTCGTGACCGCCGACGGAATCACCGTCGGCACCGCACTGGAGCGCGTCTCGACGGGAAAATCCGTGAGGAAGTCGTACCGGCGCGAGGCGGTCTGCCCGCAGGTCGAACGTAGTGTGACGCTCAGCACCGGTTCGTCAACGATCGCCGACGAGCGGATGCGCACCACCGCGCCGAGCGCCGGCGTGACGTTCTGCACCGTCACCTGCACGCGATTGCCATCGACCCGGCTGTCGGCATGAAACACTTCGGCATCGAAACACTGGCCCACGGCGTCGTCCGCCTGATCGAGCCGCACGTCGACCAACAGGTCCAACGGCTGCCCCAGAACCACCGCACCACGGGCACGTCCCAGAGACAGCGCGGAGCTGCCAAACGCGGCAACCAGCAAGGTGGATCCGAGGAGGGTATTTCGTAGTTTCACTGCAATTTTTTACAAATTTTTATAGATCCGATCACACCATACCATCAGAAACAGGAAGTGATAATTCGCGCCATGAAAATTATGTATCCAGTCCTCGGAATCGTTGGCGCGGGGGCCATGGGCCGCGGCATTGCGCAAATTGCAGCACAAGCTGGGAGCACGGTCAAACTCTTCGACATGCAGGCGGACGCGGTGACAACAGCGCGCAACACTGTGTTTGCGCAATGGGACAAATTGGCAGAGAAAGGCCGGCTCAGTGCGGAGCAAGTCGGCGCGGCCAAGGCCAACCTCCAGTCCGCCACGAGCCTTGCCGATCTGGCCGATTGCCAACTCGTGGTCGAAGCGGTCGTGGAACGGCTCGATGTGAAGCAGGCCCTGTTCGCCGAGCTCGAGGACATCGTGGCCAGCACGGCCGTGCTGGCCACCAATACCTCTTCTCTCTCGGTCACGGCGATCGCCGCCAAGCTCAAGCGGCCGCAGCAGTTCGCGGGTTTCCATTTCTTCAATCCGGTGCCGCTGATGAAGGTGGTGGAAGTGATCGCCGGCCTCAAGACCGCGCCCGCCGTCAGCGCCGACCTGGCCACCTACGCGAAGCAGATGGGCCACACGCCGGTCCAGGCCCAGGACACGCCGGGCTTCATCGTCAACCACGCGGGCCGCGGCTACGGCACCGAGGCGCTGCGCATTGTCGGGGAAAACGTGGCCGACTTCGCCACCATCGACCGCATCCTGAAGGACCAGATCGGCTTCAAGCTCGGCCCGTTCGAACTCATGGACCTCACCGCGCTCGACGTGTCGCATCCGGTGATGGAGTCGGTGTACCGCCAGTATTACGAGGAGCCGCGTTACCGCCCGAGCGTGATCACGGCGCAACGCCTGGCCGGCGGCATGCTGGGCAAGAAGGTCGGCGAAGGCTTCTATCGGTATGCCGATGGCGTGGCGCAGATGCCGGCCGAGCCGCCCGTGCCCACGGTGGCCGAGTTGCCGCCGGTATGGGTGTCGCCGCGGGCGAGCCGTCGGGCCGAACTGCTGCAGCTCCTGAAAGACCTGGGTGCGAAGATCGAAACCGGCAGCGCGCCCTCCCCCGCCGCGCTGACCTTGGTGGCGCCGCTGGGCTTCGACGTGACCACGGTGGCGGTGGTGGAGCGGCTCGATCCCGCGCGCACCGTGGGCATCGACATGCTGGTCGAGGACGCGGCCACCAAGCGCCGCGTGTTGGCCACCAACCCGGCGACCCGCATCGACATGCGCGACGCGGCGCATGCGCTGTTCGCGCGCGACGGCAAGCCGGTCAGCGTGATCCGCGACAGCGGCGGCTTCGTGAGCCAGCGCGTGGTCGCCACCATCGTCAACATCGCGGCCGACATGTGCCAGCAGGGCATCTGCTCGCCCGAAGATCTCGAAACGGCCGTCACGCTCGGCCTTGGATATCCGCTGGGCCCGCTGGCCATGGGCGACCGCTACGGCCCGACGAACGTCCTGGAAGTGCTGTTCAACCTGCAAACCGTGTATGGTGACCCCCGCTACCGTCCCAGCCCCTGGCTGCGCCGCCGCGGCGCCATCGGCCTAAGCCTGCGCCACGAGGAAAAATAGCCAGGGCTTCCCGTTCCTGCCACCACGGATTTCCATGCCCGCCGAACTCAAAAGTATCAGCCATGGCCAGACCATGGTGCTGACCCTCAGCAATCCGGAGCATCGCAACGCCCTCGGCCCTGAAATCTACGCGGCTGGCGTGGAGGCGCTGAGCGTGGCTGAATCCAGCCCCGATGTGCGCAGCGTGGTCATTACCGGCGAGGGCAGCACCTTCTGCGCCGGCGGCAACCTGCTGCGATTGAAGGAAAGCCGCGCGCTGTCGCCACAGGTCCCGGCGCAGAGTGTGGAGAGCCTGCACAACTGGATCGAAGCCATCCGCACCTTTCCCAAACCGGTGATCGCCGCGGTCGAGGGCGCCGCCGCAGGTGCCGGGTTTTCGCTGGCGCTGGCCTGCGACCTGGTCGTCGCGGCGCGCAACGCGGTCTTCGTCATGGCCTACAGCAACGTCGCGCTCTCACCAGACGGCGGTGCGAGCTGGAGTCTGTCGCGGGCATTGCCGCGCCAGCTGGCGGCCGAACTGCTGCTGCTCGGCGAACGCATGCCGCCCGAGCGCCTGCACTCGCTCGGGCTGGTCAATCGCCTGGTCGATGCCGGACAGGCACTGGCGGAAGCGCTGGCGCTGGCCGAGCGGCTCAACGCCCGCGCGCCGAATGCGTTGGCCAGCATCAAGGAACTGGTCAACGACGCACCCGGGAACACGCTCACGCAGCAACTGGCCAGCGAGCGAGACCATTTCGTGAAGAACCTCTTCCATGCCAACGCCGGCATTGGCATCGACGCGTTCCTGAACAAGCAGACCCCAGGCTACCACTGAGGCCATCGGCCCCGCCCCAGACGCTCAGGTGACAACCCTGAGCCATCGGCGTCGTCCCGCGCGTGACAATCGCGCTTTCAGCAGTCACTCAGAAGACAGTCCATGGACGAACCGATTCTTACCATCGAAGAGCGCGCGGCGATCAACGCAGGGCGTTGGTTTTCCACCCTTTCACCTTCTCTTCGACACGACATTCTTCGATGCGCCTACGTCAAACGCTACAAGGACGCGGAACTCATCGCCGTCCGTGGCGAACCGCCCGAGGAATGGATCGCCTGCGCACTGGGCGCGGTGCGCGTCAGCTCGACCTCGGTGTCGGGCAAACAGATCACGCTGACCTATGTGGAGCCGGGCATCTGGTTCGGCGACGTGGCGATCTTCGACGGCGACCGTCGCACCCACGACGCCTATGCGCATGGCGATACCACCATCGTGTGTGTGGCCAAGGCCGACTTCAAGAAGATCCTCGCCACGCACACCGAACTCTACGAGGCGCTGCTGCGGCTTTCCGCGCGTCGCATCCGCCAGTTGTTCGGCCTCGTGGAAGACCTCAACACCTTGCCGCTGCGGGCGCGCCTGGCCAAGCAATTGATCCACCTGGTGCGCAGTTACGGCGTGCAGAGCCTGGCCAACGCGGGCGAGGTGCGCATCAGCCTGCAGCTTGCGCAGGAGGAACTTGCGCAACTGCTCGGCGCCTCGCGCCAGCGCGTGAACCAGGAACTCAAGGCGATGGAGCGCGACGAGGTCATCCGCATCGAACCTGCCGGCCTCACCGTACGCAACCGCGACGCGCTGATGCGCATCGTCGACGCCGACAACAACTGAAGGCCGTCGGCGGCGTGGCCTTCAACCTCATCCGGGAAGCATCCACATGACCGATTTCCAGCACTTCGTCGGCACCCGCGCCGTCACCGGCGCCCAGGCCTTCGACGAGGACGTGCTCGCCGCCTGGCTGGCCGACCATCTGCCCGGCTTCGCCGGCCCGCTCAAGGTGGAAATCTTCAAGGGCGGCCAGTCCAATCCGACCTACAAGCTGGTCACACCCGCGCAGAGTTACGTGATGCGCGCCAAGCCCGGCCCGAAGGCCAAGCTGCTGCCTTCCGCCCATGCGGTGGAACGCGAATTCGCCGTGATGCGCGGCCTGCATGGCACCGACGTGCCGGTGCCCCAGATGCTCTGCCTGTGCGAGGACGAATCCGTGATCGGCCGGGCCTTCTACGTGATGGAATTCATGCAGGGCCGGGTGTTGTGGGACCAGGCGCTGCCCGGCATGGCGCCGGCCGAGCGCAGCGCCATCTACGACGAGATGAACCGTGTGATCGCCGCTTTGCACAAGGTCGACTACGCGGCGCGCGGCCTGGGCGACTACGGCAAACCCGGCAACTACTTCGAGCGACAGATCGGCCGCTGGAGCAAGCAATACCTTGCCTCGATCACCCAGCCGATCCCGGCGATGGACCAGCTCATGGCCTGGCTGCCCGAACACATGCCGGCCAGCGCACGCGACGACAGCAAGACCAGCATCGTGCACGGCGACTTCCGGCTCGACAACCTGATGTTCCACCCGACCGAGCCGCGGGTGCTGGCCGTGCTCGACTGGGAGCTTTCCACGCTCGGCCATCCGCTGGCCGACTTCAGCTACCACTGCATGGCCTGGCACATCACGCCGGGCATGTTCCGCGGCATCGGCGGGCTCGACCTCCAGCGCCTGGGCATTCCTGCCGAGGCCGACTACATGCGCCGGTATTGCGAACGCACCGGCCTCGCCGATTTCGACGCCTTGCAGGCGGACTGGAACTTCTACATGGCCTACAACATGTTCCGCCTGGCCGCCATCCTTCAGGGCATTGCCAAACGCGCGGAAGCCGGTACGGCCTCCAGCGCGCAGGCCGTGGCCTCGGGCGCCGGCGCACGGCCGCTGGCCGAAATGGCATGGCAGTTCGCCCAAAAAGCCTGATCCGGGCGCACCGGCCTATCAACCAGCAATCCACTTCCGGAGAAACAGATGGACTTCGACTATTCCCCCAAGACCAAGGAACTGCAGGCACGCCTGCTGCGGTTCATGGACGAGCATGTCTATCCGGCCGAGCCGAAATTCACCGCCGAACTGCAGGCCAACACCGCCGCCGGCCAACGCTGGACGCCACTGCAGACCATTGAGGGCCTGAAGGCCAAGGCACGCGACGCCGGGCTGTGGAACTTGTGGCTGCCCGTGGACAGCGCGGCCGTGGCCGGCTTCGATGGTGCGGGGCTGACGAACCAGGAATACGCACCGTTGGCCGAAATCATGGGCCGCGTGCCGTGGGCCCCCGAAGTCTTCAACTGCTCCGCCCCCGACACCGGCAACATGGAAACCATCGCGCGGTACGGCTCGGAGGACAACAAGCAGCGCTGGCTCAAGCCGCTGCTCGAGGGCCGAATCCGCTCGGCCTTCGCCATGACGGAGCCCGACGTGGCCTCGAGCGACGCCACCAACATTGCAACGCGCATCGAGCGCGATGGCGACGACTACGTGGTCAACGGTCGCAAGTGGTGGATCTCGGGCGCCGGTGATCCACGCTGCGCGATCTACATCACCATGGGCAAGACCGACCCGGATGCGCCGCGGCACTCACAGCAGAGCATGATCCTGATTCCGGCCGACACACCCGGCCTGAAGGTGATCCGACCGCTGTCGGTCATCGGCTACGACGATGCGCCGCACGGCCATATGGAGATGACTTTCGACAACGTGCGCGTGCCAGCGTCCAACATCCTCCTGGGCGAGGGACGGGGTTTCGAAATCGCCCAGGGTCGCCTCGGCCCCGGACGGGTGCACCATTGCATGCGGCTGATCGGGCTGGCCGAACGGGCGCTGGAACTGATGTGCAGGCGCAGTTCGTCGCGCGTGGCGTTCGGCAAGCCTGTGTCGGCCCAGACAGTGACGCAGGAACGCATCGCCGAGGCGCGCTGCAAGATCGACATGGCACGGCTGCTCACCTTGAAGACCGCCTGGCTGATGGACGTGGCCGGCAACAAGGTGGCCAAGAACGACATCGCCATGATCAAGGTGGTGGCGCCCAGCATGGCCTGCCAGGTGATCGACTGGGCCATGCAGGCGCATGGCGGGGGCGGCATGTGCGACGACTTCCCGCTGGCTTACGCCTATGCCCATGCACGAACGCTGCGTTTCGCTGACGGCCCGGACGAAGTGCACCGCAACGCCATCGCGAAAAACGAACTGGGCAAGTACGCCGGCTGAGCCGCCGACGTCAATGCCCGTTGACTGGGTGGGCCACCGGCCGGCCTGGCCGGCGAAAAGATGCGATTTCGCCTAGAGTCGAGGCTTGCGAAGCCTGGCCGTTGCGGCCAGGAAAGCGACTCTCATCGCGAGTGAATCCATGATCCAAGTCTATTCCTGGGCCACGCCGAACGGGCACAAAGTGCACATCATGCTGGAGGAATGCCGGCTCGCCTATGAGGCGATTCCGGTCGACATCGGCGCGGGCGACCAGTTCAAGCCCGAGTTCCTGAAGATCAGTCCGAACAACAAGATCCCGGCATTGGTCGACCCGGACGGCCCCGACGGCCAGCCCATCGCGCTGTTCGAGTCCGGAGCGATCCTGCTCTATCTCGCCGCCAAGACCGGCAAGTTCCTGCCGAAGTCGGACCGGCGCAAGTTCGAGGTGCTGCAGTGGCTGATGTTCCAGATGGGTGGCGTCGGCCCGATGCTGGGCCAGGCCCACCATTTCCGCATGTATGCGCCGGAAAAGATCGACTATGCGGTGAACCGCTATACCAACGAAGCCAGGCGCATCTACGGTGTGATGGACACGCAACTGGCCAGCCACAAGTACATCGCCGGCGCGACCTACAGCATCGCCGACATCGCCATCTTTCCCTGGCTGCGCAGTTGGCAGAACCAGGGCATCGACTGGGCCAACCATCCGCACCTGAAAGACTGGTTCGACCGCGTCGGTGCGAGGCCGGCGGTGCAGCGCGGCGTGCAAGTGCTGGCGGGCCTGCGCAAGCCGATCACCGACGACAAGGCCCGCGAGGTCCTGTTCGGCAAGACCCAGCACGAGCGCCGGCCTGCCGGCTAAGTCACATCAGCCTCGACGGACTGGCGCTGCTCGAGCATCTGGCACAGCGCCTCCAGCGACAGGGGATGGCTGAACAGATAACCCTGCCCGCCCTCGCACTGGTGGGCGCAAAGGCGCTGGTGCTGCTCGGCAGTCTCCACGCCTTCGGCCACCACATGCAGCTTGAGTGACCGGGCCAGGCCGATCACCGACGCCACGATGGCCTCGCTGTAGGGATTGCTCGGCAGGTCGGCGATGAAGCTTTGGTCGATCTTCAGCGTCGTGACCGGAAAACGGTGCAGATAACTCAGGCTCGAATACCCGGTACCGAAGTCGTCGATCGTGAGGCGCACGCCCTTGCGATGCAACGCCTGCAACAGCGCGGCGGCGACTTCCGTGTCGTCGATCAGCACGCTTTCGGTGATTTCGAGCTCCAGCAGCGCGGGCGCCAGGCCGGCAGTCTCGAGGGCCTCCTCCACCCGGTGCAGCAGCCCGGGCTGGCGAAACTGGCGCGGCGACATGTTCACCGCCATCGGCACCGCGTAGCCCAGCCGCGTGCTGATGCGCACGGCGTCGGCACAGGCCTGGCGCAGCACCCATTCCCCGATCGGCAGGATCAGGCCGGAATCCTCGGCCAGCCCGATGAAGTCGCTGGGCGCGACGAGGCCATGGCCGGGCCGGTTCCAGCGCAGCAGCGCCTCCACCCCGAGGAGGCGGCCATCGGCCAATGCCACCTTGGGCTGGAAATGCAGGACGAGTTCTTCCTGCGCCAACGCCGTGCGCAGCCCCTCCTCCACCGTCATGCGCAGGTTGGAATCGGCCTGCATCGCAGGCGCGAAGGCTTCGAATGCGTTGCGTCCGCGCTTCTTCGAGGCGTACATGGCGATGTCGGCGTTCTGCAGCAGCGCCGCCAGCGCCAGGCCGTCGTCGGGAAACACCGCAATGCCGACGCTGACCGTGATGTGCAGTTCCCGCTCACCGACCGGCATCGTCGGCCGCACCGCCTCCAGAATCTTCTGGGCCACCAGCACCGCCTCGGCCCGATCGTCGAGGTCGCTGAGCACCACACAGAATTCGTCGCCGCCCATGCGGGCCACCGTATCGGAATGCCGTACCGTCTCACGCAGCCGCGTGGCCACGGCCTGCAGCACCGCGTCGCCGACCCCATGCCCGAGGGAATCGTTGATCTGCTTGAAGTGGTCCAGGTCGAGCAGCATCACTGCAACCTGCCGGCCGCTGCGCTTGGCATGCTCGATGGCCACCTCGACGCGGTCCTGCAGGAGGAGCCGGTTCGGCAGCGCGGTGAGCGCGTCGTGGTGCGCCAGATGGCGGATGTAGTTTTCCGAACGCTTGCGCTCGCTGATGTCATAGGCGATGCCGACAAAACCCGTTGGCAGGCCACGCGCGTCGCGCATCGCCGCGACCGCCAAGTTCACCGGCAACGCCGATCCGTCCTTGCGCAGCAGTGTCCATTCGCTCTCGTCGGCCAGCCCCCGCAACGCGCGGGCGCCGAGGGCGCGCGCAGGCACCTCCATGCCCAGATCGATCGAAGCCTGGGCCGCGTGGGCCACCAGCTCGTCGTGCAGCAGCAAAGTCTCGAACACGCTGCGGCCGACAAGCTCGTCCCGCCGATACCACAACATGCGCTCGGTGGCCGCATTCACGCTCTGGATCACGCCGGCCTTGTCGCAACTCACCACCATGAATGGCGCACTCTGCAGGATGGCCGTGTTGAGCTGTGCGATGCGGGCGGCGGCCAGCTCGGACAGCTTTTGCTGCGTCATGTCGCTGAGCATCACCACATAGCCCCTCTGGCCATCGAGCACCATCACGCTGGCTGCGGCGCGCACCAGGACCTGGCGGCCGTCAAGGGTAGTGGCCGCCAGTTCGCGGCGCAACGTATCGCCGGTATCGGGCTGGCCAAGTTCGCCCAGCGGCAACGCGACCAGGCTCTCCAGCGGTCGCCCCACCAGGGCTTCTGGAGCCCAGCCGAAAATCGCCTCGACCGCGGGGTTGGCGCTCAGCACCCGACCATCGGCGTCGGTGGTGAGGATCCCTTCCGAGGTGTGGGCGACGATGGTCTGCGCGCGTGCTTCGCTGCGCCGATAGGCACTGCCCATGGATGCCGCCCGCCGTTCCGCGCGGGCGCGCTGGCGCATCAGGAAGGCCAGGGCAGCGGTGAACAACAAGGTCAGCAGCAGGCCCGCCGCCAGCACGGATGCCGAGCGGCCCGCAGGCATCGTGGCGGCATACGCTGGCAGGGCCTCGAAGCGCAGCGTCCAGCCACGCTGCCCCATCTCGAACTGCGCCACGCGCTCCAACGCCGGTGGTTCGCCGCGCGCGACGGCGGTGCGGGCGCTGTAGATGCGCCCTTCCGGCACGGGAAGCCGCCCGTCGAACAACTCCACCGCCATGGCATCGACCTGGCCCAGCAGCGCCGACTCCACCAGTTCGTCCATGCGCGAGAAACCGAACACATAACCCCGGATCGCCTGGCGCCGTTGCGCGACTTCCCCCGGCACCGCATTGCCGTCGTACAGCGGCATGTACATCACCGACTGCACCTCGGCCGGCACACCGGGCATGCCGGCGAGTTCGAGTTTGCCGGACAGGGCGGCTTCACCGCTGTCGCGCGCGAGCACCATGGCCGACTGGAGCACCGGCAACGCTGCCATGTCCAGTCCGCGCAGCATCCTGTTGCGCGCACCGCCGGACGCGGCCTCGTCGGTCGGCTCGATGTACACCACCGGCATCTGCTCCGGTGGCGAAGCCGATGGCACCGCCTTGATGCGGCCGGCATAGCCGAACGAGCGCAGGCCCGGATACTGGCCATGCAGCCGCATCTGCTGGGTGAAGGTTTGCCATTCGGTGGCGCTGACTTCGTCCGAAGCGGTGTACAGCCCGAGGCCGGCCCGCAGCAGTTGCTCCTGCGCGGCGACCCGCGCCAGCACCAAGGCCAGCGCATCGTCCACATCTTTGTCGAAGTTCCGTTGCAACAGCGTCGTCTCGGCAGTACGGATGCGCAGCGCCTCGTGCACCGATAGCACCACGCCAGCGATGAGCACCAGGCTCAATGCCAGCCAAGACCACCAGGAAGGAATCTGTCGGCCTCGTGCGAACGGGAGCAGGCTCGCGGTATTGGGCATCAGCGTCGATTCTCGGGCGAGGACGAAGGGTTTCGTTACATCCTACCGTAAGCCATCGACTCTGGCGCAAGCGATTCACCGGCGTACTCAAAAACCATGAAGCCGCGCTTGCCAGGCGGGCTTCCACATGAGATGGCCGCGACATGGTGAAGGTGGCCATTGGTTGGCCTGCCCGACAGGGATCGAACCTGTGACCCTCAGCTTAGAAGGCTGATGCTCTATCCAACTGAGCTACGGGCAGATGCGTGGATGCGGCGGCAAACGCCGGATCCAATCCGGCAGCGTGCTGTCCACTCCCCGATGATAACGGTTGCGAGGGCCGCGTCGGCCCAATGACAGAAGCCCGCCGGACGACGCGTCCGGCGGGCTTCTGGGCGAACGGGGAGTCCTGAGACCGCCGCTCAGGTCGTGATCAGACCTTGCTCTTGCGGCGGCGGCTCACGCCCAGCGCGGCCAGGCCCAGGCCCATCAACGCGATGGAGCCCGGCTCGGGAACGGCGCTCACGTTGAAACCAACGGCCACGTTGTCCATTTCGAAGGCAATGCCGGTGGTCCTGAACGAGAAGCTGGTGAATTGCTCCTGAGGGCTGAAGAACAGGTTCACGTAGATGTTCGAGGAGTCGGCCGTCTGGTTGCCCGAGGTGCCCTTGAACAGCGAGATCAGGCTGGTACCGGTGACCGTGGTGATGACGCCGCCTTGCGCGTTGTAGAAGATCAGATCGTTGTAGGTGTCGATCGAACCGTAGTACAGGCCCAGATAGTTCAGCGTGTTGCCACCAGCGGCAGCGATCAGGCCGGAATAGTTGATGTTGACTTCGTCAGGCAGCTTGCCGCCGATGGCAGGACCGTAGGCAAAACAGGTGCTGTCGCCGGCGGGTGCTGCAGCGCCCGCGACCGAGCCCTGGCGAAAACCGTAGGAACCGCCGGTGATGCTGACCAGGTTGGAAGGCGTGTCGAGTCCGCAACCTTGTGAATTGCCGCCACCATTCAAGGCGCTGAACGTTTCGACGAACACACCGGAGCCGGGCGTCGCCACGTTGTTGGCACCGAGCAGAACGCTGGTCTTGCCGGATTGATCACCACCAGGAACATTGGTGTTGGTGTAGGCGAAGGACACGGTGAAGGCCTGCGCCGGAACGGACAGCAGAGCGACGGCAGCGAACGTTGCACTTACAAACAATTTTTTCATATTTGACCTTGATTATTTCTAGTGAATCTAGAGTTGAAACAGTTAAGCAAAAGCCATGCCAAAGAAATTTTTTGTTATAAATCAATTACTTACATTGATAATTCAAAAACCTTTGGGCGAAAACTGTTAATAAAATCGACATAAGTGAAATTTAACGGTTACAACTAACCGTGAATAAGTTCCTCGATTTCGCCGTCGCATCGAGATAGGTCATGGCATTTACGTGGCCCGTCCCAGGGATTACCCACCCCTTTTGGCCTGACCAATCCTCCCATAATCGCAGCTCTCGTTGTACGACAACAGATAAGCAAGGGTGTTGATGAATCTGATGAACCGGGTGGATTCCACCGCCTTTGCGCCGGGCGTGCGGCCGTGAAGTACCACCTCGACTTCTCTCCGCTCGTGCCCTACTGGCCGGTCTTTCTCAACGGTGCCTGGCTGACGCTGAAGATGACGGCCGTGGCGGTCGTGGTCGGCGTGGCGGTCGGCACCCTGGTGGCGTTCGCCAAGCGCAGCAGGATCACGCCGATCTCGCAGATCTGCTCGGCCTACATCGAGGTCGTGCGCAACACACCTTTCCTGGTGCAGATCTTCCTGCTTTACTTCGGCCTGGCCAGCTTCGGCGTGCGCATGCCGACCTTCGCCGCGGCCGTGCTGGCGATGATCATCAACATCGCCGCCTACGCCGCGGAAATCATCCGCGCCGGACTCGAATCCGTGCCCCGGGGCCAGATCGAGGCAGCAGAATGCCTGGGCCTGTCCAAATGGCGCATCGGCTGGCACGTGATGCTCCAGCCGTCGATCGAGAAGGTGTATCCGGCGCTGACCAGCCAGTTCCTGCTGATGATGCAGGCCTCGGCCATGGCCTCGCAGATTTCGGCGGAGGAATTGACGGCCATCGCCAACACCGTGCAGTCGGACACGTTCCGCTCCCTCGAAACCTACATCGTGGTGGCGGCGCTATACCTGGTCCTGTCGCTGGCGATCAAGCTGCTGACCAGCTTGCTCGGCGAATACCTGTTCCGCCGCCGCCGGGTGGTGCGCCAGGCCGCGGCGCTCAATGCGCGCAACGGCCGGGCGACGGCGTTGCCGCCCACGGCAGCGGTGGCCAGCCGCGGGGGTGCGGCATGAACTTCGGCCTCGGCAGCTTCACCGGGACCCACCTGCTGTACCTGTTCACCTCGATCTGGTGGACGCTGGTGCTGTCCGCCCTGGCCTTCGTGCTCGGCAGCGTCGGCGGCTTCGGCGTGATGCTGGCGCGCATTTCGCACAAGGCCTGGCTGCGCTGGATGGCGCTGGTCTACATCGAATGCGTGCAGGGCATCCCGCTGCTGATCCTGCTGTTCATCGTGTATTTCGGCTTGTCGGTGTACGGCTATTCGCTGCCTGCACTGGCGGCCGCTGGCATCGCGATGATGATCTACGTCAGCGCCTACCTCGGCGACATCTGGCGCGGTTGTGTCGAGGCCATGCCCAAGCCGCAATGGGAGGCCGCAGAATGCCTGGCGTTCTCGCGCTGGCAGACGCTGCGCCTGGTGATCATCCCGCAGGCGGTACGGCTGTCCCTGCCGCCCACCGTGGGCTTCCTGGTGCAGATCATCAAGATGACCTCGCTGGCCTCGGTGATCGGCTTCGTCGAACTCACCCGCGCGGGCCAGATCATCAACAACTCGATCTTCCAGCCGTTCCTGATCTTCGCGATCGTCGGCGCGTTCTATTTTGCCCTGTGTTATCCGCTTTCGCGCTGGAGCGAAGCGATGGAGAGAAAACTGAATGTCGCCAATCGATAGTACGCCGCAGGGCCGCCCCCAAGGCGGACAAGCCTTCCCCACGGGGGGTGGCGAAGCACACGCAGTGGCCAGCCGGGGGGCCATCGTTAAGCTGGATCAGGTCTACAAGAGCTTCGGCTCGAACCAGGTCCTGAAGGGTGTTTCCTTCGAGGTCGCCAAGGGCGAGATGATTGCCATCATCGGCGCCAGCGGCTCGGGCAAGAGCACGGCGCTGCGCTGCATCGACCGGCTCGAAGTCATCGACCGGGGCAGCATTGAGGTCTGCGGCATCCGGGTCGACGACCCGGCCATCGACCTGAAACAGCTGCGCCTCGAAGTCGGCATCGTGTTCCAGAGCTACAACCTGTTTCCGCACCTCACGGTGGAAGAAAACATCCTGCTCGCACTCAAGCACGTGAAGAAGCTGGCCACGGCCGAAGCGCGCCAGGTCGCGCTGCGGGTGCTCGAGCAGGTCGGGCTGAAGGAAAAGGCCGGCGCCTATCCCGAGCAGCTCTCGGGCGGCCAGCAACAACGCGTGGCCATCGCGCGCTCGCTGGCCATGTCGCCCAAGGTGATGCTGTTCGACGAGGTGACTTCCGCGCTCGATCCGCAGCTCACCGGCGAGGTGCTGCGCGTGATGGAAGACCTGGCCGCTGGCGGCATGACCATGCTGCTGGTGACGCACGAGATGGCGTTTGCCAAGCGCGTGGCCGACCGCATCATCTACATGCACCAGGGCAAGGTCTGGGAGGTCGGCGGCGGAGAGATGCTTGACGCGCCCCAGACCCCCGAGCTCAGGGCTTTCCTGGACAACGGGCTTTGAGGCCGGCCGTTGGGCCACAGCTACCGCATTCCTTCCCCCCGATTCACAACCCCAAGGAGACTGACTTGAACAACTCGAAGATCCTCACCCGCACCGCGCTGGCGGCCGCCCTGCTCGCATTCGGCGCCCATGCCGCGCTGGCCGATCAGCTCGACGACATCAAGAAGGCTGGCAAGGTCCGCGTGGCCATCGCCATCGGCACGCCGCTGTTCAGCTATGCCGATGCCAACCTGCAGCCCACGGGCTCGGACGTGGACACGGCCACCGAACTCGCCAAGGATCTGGGCGTGAAGCTGGAGATCGTGCCGATCACCACCGCCGCGCGCATCCCCACGCTGCAGGCCCAGCGGGCCGATCTCGTCATCTCGAGCCTGTCGATCACCGAGGAGCGCGCCAAGGTGGTGGACTTCTCGATCCCCTACTCCGCCATCACCATCATGGTCGCCGCGCCCAAGGACATGAAGATCACTGGCTACGCCGACCTGGCCGGCAAACGCATCGGCCTGACCCGCGCCACCACCAACGACACGCTGACCACCAAGGAAGCCAAGGGCGCCGAGATCATGCGCTACGAAGACGACGCCACGCTGATCACCTCGGTGGTCACCGGACAGGTCGACATCTTCTCCAGCACGCCGTCGAACATGGGCGAGATCAACAAGCGCGCGCCGGGCAAGAATTTCGAGCTGAAGTTCTCGCAGCTCGACTCGGGCCTGGGCATCACCATGAACAAGGGCGAGCCCAAGCTCAAGGAGTGGATCAACGGCTGGGTCACCACCAACCTCAAGAACGGCAAGCTCAACGCCATCTACAAGAAGTACCACGGCCGCGATCTGCCGGCCGACGTGATCAAGGCCGGTTGAGCCCCGCCATGGGCAGCGCGAACGGCATCTCGCCGGCCGGCGCCGGCCGCGCAAACAGATAGCCCTGCCCGTAGTCGCAGCCGGCCGCGGCCAGCAGGTCGCGCTGGGCGGGCGTCTCCACGCCCTCGGCCACCACCTTCAGGCCCAGCGTGTGGGCCATGACGATGATCACGTTGCACAGCGCCATGTCGTCCGGGTCGGTGGTGAGATTGCGCACGAAGGACTGGTCGATCTTGAGGAAATCGATGTCGAACTTTTTCAAGTAGGACAGCGACGAATACCCGGTGCCGAAATCGTCGAGCGACAGCCCGATGCCGGCTTGCCGGAACACCTGCAGCTGGCCACTCACGTTGTGCCCGGCATCCATCAGCAAGCCTTCGGTGATCTCCACCAGCACCCCCTGGCCCGGCACGCCCATCGCGCTCAGGTGCGCGAGCCACGATGCCTGGTCGATGCCCTCGTTGCGGAATTGCATCGGCGAGACGTTGACGCTGACCTGGAACTGCGGATGGTGCGTCCGACGCCATGCCGCCACCTGCTTCACCGCCTCGCGGAACACCCAGTCGCCGAGTTCGACGATCATGCCGGTCTCCTCGGCGATCGGAATGAAATCGGCCGGACTCACCAGGCCCTCGACCGGATGGCGCCAGCGGATCAAGGCCTCGGCCTTGTGGACCTGGCCCGTCCGCAGGTCGACGATCGGCTGGTAATGGATGCTGAACTGCTTCTCGGCCATGGCCACGCGCAGGTCGTTGATCAGCCGCATGCGCTTTTGCGCCGCGTCCTGCATCGACGGCGTGAACACGTTGTAGCGGTTGCGGCCCTGGCTCTTGGCGGCATACATGGCCTGGTCGGCATTCTTCAGCAAGGTCTCGACCAGCGTCGCGTCCTGCGGATAGAAGGTCACGCCGGCGCTGGTCGAGATGTGCACCTGCTGGCCGCCGAGCACGAAAGGCTCGACCAGCCGCTCCAGCGCGTCCTGCACGATCTGGTGCACGTCGCCGATGTCGGCCAGGCCGCTCAGGATCAGGGTGAACTCGTCCCCGCCGAGCCGCGCCAGCAGGTCGTTCTGCCGCACCCCCACTCGCAGGCGGCGGGCGGCCTCCTGCAGCAGGACGTCCCCCATCTCGTGGCCCAGCGTGTCGTTGACTTCCTTGAAGAGATCGAGGTCGAAGAACACGAGCGCCAACGAGCGTCCCTCGCGCGCGGCCTCCGCCATTTCCTGCTCCAGTCGTTCCTGGAAGAGATGGCGGTTCGGCAGTCCCGTCAGGCGGTCGAAGTTGGCCTGGTTCCAGATCATCTCGGCCGCGCGCTTGCGCTCGGTCACGTCTTCCAGCACCAGGATGATCAACTGTTCGCTGCCCAGGGCCACCATGCGCCCGGAGATCTCGCACAGGATCGCATTGTCATCCTCGTCCCCGGCCTGATCGCCGATGCGGCGCAGCCAGGCTTCGAAACCCTTGATCTCCCCGGTGTGTTCGATCACCTCGAGGGCATGCGCCTGGTCGCGCGCTCGGCGCCACAACAAACCGTGGCTTTGGCCGAGCCGCATCTCGCGCGAGCCGCCGAACTGCCGCAGGCCGGCATCGTTGATGTCGACGATGGGGTGACCCGGCGCATGTCGCGACACCGTCATCGCCAGCGGCGACGCGTGAAAGATGGCCTTGAACTTGGCGTCGGTCAAACGCAGGGCTTCCTCGGCCTGCAGCCGATCGTGCAGTTCCTGGCGCAAGTCCGCGTTCTTGATGTCACGTTCGGCGATCAGCGCGCCGAGCGCGGCGCGCATCTGGTCCAGGCCCAGCGCCAGGCTGCCGATCTCGTCGCGGCGGTGCCAGTCGAGCGGCTGCTCCAATTCGCCGCGCGCCAGCTTGGCGGTGGCCAGCTGCAGCTTGTACAGCGGGCGCACCACGCGCCGGTCGACCAGCAAGAACACCAGCAGGAAGGAAACACCGACCTGGGCCAGCAGCGCGAGGCCCAGTTGCGCGAAATCGCCCCACCATTGCTGCTCGATGCGCGCCGTGCTCAAGGCCACCGTGACCATGCCGATCGGCCGGCCATCGAGATTGACTCCGCGCTGCTGGCGCAGCACCGTGCCCCTGCGCCGGGTGTTTTCCTCCGCGCTCACGAAGACGTTGCCGAACTCGTCCATCACCGTGAGTTCGACCACGTCCGGGTTGCGCATCACCGAGTCGACCAGTTGCTTGGCCACCGCCTTGTCGACGTTCCAGATCGGCATCGCCATCGCACTGGAGAGCAGTTGGGCGTACTGGGCCATCGGCTCCCCGATGCGCAGCGCGAGCTCGCGCTCGTGCCGCTCCTTCAACACCAGGCTGCCCAGCAGCAGCGCGGGCAAGGTGATGCCGAGCGCCACGCCCAGCGTGATGACCTGTCTGAGCGATAGCTTGGGCACGTTACTCGGCTTGGTCGATCGGCGTAGCGCCTACTGGGTACGCCAGAGTTGGATGCCGGCGTCGACGAGTTTCTTCATCACGTTCTGCCGGCCGAACTTGTACAGGGCCTTGGCCAGCGCAGCGCGCATTTCGGGCGTGTTGCAGCTCGACTTGTGCGACAGCGTGAGGTACAGGCGTTCATTGCTCACCGGTGGGCTGGCAGCGACCAGCCCTCCGATGCCGAGCTGGGCGATGTAGGCGTTGGCCGGGTCTTCCTCGTAGATCAGGTAGTCCACCCGGCCGAGCTGCAGCATCTTGAGCGCCTGCTCCAGGCTCGGCACGGTGGCGATCTTCAGGTTCGCGCGCGCGAAACGGTCGAACTCCTCGCCGAAACTGTTGTTGATGACGGTGACGCCGGCGCGGCCCTTGAGGTCCGCCCACTGCTGGTACTTCTGCGTCGCACCCTGGCGCTCCCACACCACCGAACTGGTCTCGCGCAGCGGCGGGTAGACGTAGTCCATGTAGTCGAGTCGGTCGGTGGTGAAGAACGCACCGGCGACCAGGTCCACGCGGCCCAGCCGTGCTTCTTCCTGCACCCGCGCCCAGGAGCCCGCGTAACGGACTTCGATGGGCACGCCGATTTCCTTGGACAACAACTGCATCAGGCTCGCATTGGCGCCGATCAACCGCGTCTCGTTGGCCGGGTCGCGCCACAGGAAAGGCGGGTATTCCGGATTGCCGGTAGCCACCAGTTGCTTGCAGGCTGGATCGGCCCGGGCGGACATCGTGGTCACCATCGAGGCCGCCATGAGGCCGGCCACGACCAGGCGCCACAGCCGGCGCGCGCGCGCGCTGCCCGGCGTTCCCATCGGTGAAGACCCTTGCCCCGTTGCCACTGTCGTCGACCCCTTCCCGTGTTGCCCGGCTGGATGCGGCCCGGTGCGGGCCGATGTCAGTCGAGCGTAAGCATCTAACATGCCCAGCCCCTGCGCCGCACCTCAGATCAGCTTCACGGCGCGGCCGATGAACTGGATCGGCCCGGTCGGCCGGTCAATGGGCGATCCGTTCGCCGGCTCCAGCGTAAGCTCGAACAATTGATTCGGCTGCAGCGGCGGCAGTTTGTCGAGCGGTATCTGCACCGTCTCGCCGGGCTTGACCAGGCCGAGCGAGACCGGCCCACTCCAATTGTCGCCCTTGGTCCAGAACTGCAGCGACTTCTCGGCCGGCACCGCGGTCGCGCCCAGCGGGATCAGGCTCAGCCGTCGGCTGTCGCTGGTCTGTACCACCCAGCCGGGCGCCTTGTCCTGCGGCGCCACCAGCACCACCATGTATTGCGGCGCCGGCACCGGCGACAGCCGCGTCACCAGCACGCCGGCGAGCACAGCCGCCGCGGCGAAACCGGTACCGGCCAGGCCTCGCCAGAGCTGCAGGTTGTCCCACCAGCCAACAAAGCGTCCGCGCGCCGGACGCGCCTGGAGCATCTTCGACGGGGCCAGGCTGCGCTCGATGCGTTGCCAGAGTTGCGCCGATGGCGCCACGGGTTCGGCCAACGCCGTCAACGGCAGCAGGCGTTCCTGCCAGGCCAGCACCTCGGCACGCAGTTCAGCGTCGACGTCGATGCGCGCCTCCACCTCTCGACGGCGCGCGGCCGACAGGGTGCCGAGCACGTATTCGGCCGCAAGATCATCGTCGCCCGGCGCTGCGCTCATCCCATGCACTCCTTCAAGGTGTGCATGCCGCGCTTGATCCAGGCCTTGACCGTGCCCAGCGGGGTTTGCGTGCGCTGTGCGATCTCGCCGTGCGAGCACCCGTCCACATAGGCGTAGAGGATGCAGTTGCGCCGGCCGGGCTCCAGCCGGGCGAGGCAATCGTTGAGCCGGCCCACGCTGGCATTCAGGGCAAACGCGTCGACGGTCTGTGAATGGGCGTCCATGGCTTGTCGAACTTCAAGAGCCTCCGCGGTTTCCTCGTCGACCGACACCTCGCGCGCGCCGTTGCGCACCGCGTTCAGCGCCAGATTGCGCGCCACGCTGTAGATCCAGCCCCGGCCCGAACCCCGCGTGGCGTCGAAACCCTCCGCGCGGCTCCAGATGTTGATGAAGGCGTCATGCACCACGTCCTCGGCCTGCTGGCGCTGGCGCACGATGCGCAGCACCACGCCCAGCAGGTGGCGGCTTTCCCGGCGGTAGATCTCCTGCAGCGCCATGCGATCGCCCCGCGCGCACCGCTGCAACGCTCGTTCGTAATCGAAGGTGTCGGCTGCGTGGTGGGCGTCGGTCGTCACGAAAGGAAAAGTCGGTCCGCTCGGCCCGGTCGGTTGGAAGGGCAACAGCGCCCGCGCCGATGTTAGTCCACGAAACCGCCGCCGGCCGCATGTTTTGCGGACGGCGGCAAATTTCCGATCAGGCCGCTTTCCAGAAAATGTAGTCGGCCTGGTACTTCACGATTTCCCTGGCGCCCTTGTTGGCCGGGCTGCAGGCCGTCGCCGGTGGCACGCCGCCCTTGGTGGCCACGCGCTGGATGTGGGTCACGCCGGCCATCGCGCCGCTGCCCATGGCCGGATTGGCCTTCACCAGCTGGTAGGGCAGATTGCCTGCGCCGGCCGGCGCCACCGCGAGCTGTGTGGCCGTGACCTTGGAGCCGTCCATCGATTCCCAGGTGGCCGGCGGGCCGTAATACTTGCCCACGGCCTTGCCGCCGCGGTCGTTGAGCACCGCGTTCGGGCCGACGAAAACCCATTCCATCATGCCGGGCGCGGCGGGCATGCCCGGGGCACTGGCCTTGTCGCGGCACTCGTACGTGACCTCGCCCACGCCCACGGTCTCCATGGCCACCCTGTTGCCGGCCGGCACCTTGACGGCATCGGGCAGGCTGGCCTGGCTGTACATCATGGCGGGCGCAGCGCCCATGGAGCCGCAGGCGCCGAGCAGGACAGCGGATGCGGCGGCCACGGCAGAGAGTGCGGACAGTTTTTTGATCGACATGGAAATCTCCTCGAAGGTTGACGTTGGGAACCGGAACGCAGCGTTTCACGGCTGCTGCAGGTACTACACGCCAGCGCCGGTTTTGGATGCACCCGTGCGCAAGTTTTTTTCGGGAAAGTGGAATCAGGTCACCGGCAGGAAGCGCCGGTTCGCCAGGCAGGCCTCGAATTCCGGTGCCGAGAGCGGGCGCGAAAACAGGTAGCCCTGGGCATAGTCGCAGCCGGCTTCGGTCAGCAGGTCGCGCTGCTGTGCCGTCTCCACGCCTTCGGCGACCACCTTGATGCCGAGCTCGTGGGCCATCAGGATGATGGCCTTGCACAGCGCCAGGTCGGTCGAGTCGGCCACCAGGTGGCGCACGAAGGACTGGTCGATCTTGATGAAATCGATGTCGAACTTCTGCAGGTACGACAACGAGGAATAACCGGTGCCGAAATCGTCGAGCGAGACCTCGATGCCCGCATCGCTCAGCGCCATCAGGTGGTCGGTGACGCGCCGGCTGGTGTCGAGCAGCAGGCCTTCGGTGATCTCGACCACGATGCTGCGTCCCGGCAGCCCCATGGCGGCGAGCTGGCTGCCCCAGGAGGGACGTCCCTCGCCGTCGTGCTGGAACTGCGCGGGCGACTTGTTCACGCTGACCTGGAAGTCGGGATGCAGGCGCTCGCGCCAGGTCTGCACCTGCCGCGCCGCGCGCTGAAACACCCACTCGCCGATCTCCACGATCAGGCCGCTCGATTCGGCGATGGGGATGAAATGCGCGGGGCTGACCAGTCCACGCGTCGGATGCAGCCAGCGGATCAGCGCCTCGGCCTTGTGGACCGCCCCGGTGGCGAGTTCGACGATGGGCTGGTAGACCACGCGGAACTGGTGCTCCAGCAGGCCATGGCGCAGATCGGCCGCCAGCCTGGCCCGGGTCTGCGCCGCCTCCTGCAGCGAAGGCGTGAAGAAGCTGTAGCGGTTGCGCCCCGCGCCCTTGGCCACGTACAGCGCCTGGTCGGCATTCTTGAACAGGCCGTCGATCTCCTGCGCGTCCGACGGGTACAGGGTGACGCCGATGCTGGCCGACACGAAGACCTGTTCGTTGCCGAGCTGGAACACCCGCTCCAGCGCGCGCAGGATCTTCTGCAGCGTGGGTTCGAGCCGCCGCCCGTCGTTGACCTCGGTGAGGATCACGGTGAATTCGTCGCCGCCCATGCGCGCCACGGTGTCGAGCTCGCGCAGGCAGGCCTGGATACGCCGGCCGGCCTCGACCAGCAACAGGTCGCCGTTGTCGTGGCCCAGCGTATCGTTGACTTCCTTGAAATGGTCCAGGTCGATGAACAGGATGGCCAGCTGCTGCGCATCGCGCCGGCAGTGCTTGATCTCCTGCTCCAGCCGGTCGCGGAACATGCGCCGGTTGGGCAGGCCGGTCAGCGTGTCGAAGAAGGCCTGCTGCCAGATCAGCACCTCGGAGGCCTTGCGGTCGCTGATGTCGGTGTGGGTGCCGATCATGCGCAGCGGCCGTCCCTCGGCATCGCGGCTGATCAGCATGCCGCGGCTCAGCACCCATTTCCAGGTGCCGTCCTTGCAGCGCACCCGGTGCTCGTTCGAATAGGTGGCGGTGAGGCCGTCGAAATGCGCCTGGCGGTCCTTGAGCATCTGCGCGAGATCGTCGGGGTGCGTGCGCCCGTCGATTTCCTCGGCCAGGTTCGCCATCTCGCCCTCGCCAAAGCCGTAGATCTCCATCAACCGCTTGGAAAAATATTCGGCGCCGCTCTGGATGTGCCAGTCCCAGACGCCGTCGCCGGTGCTCTCCAGCGCCAGTCGCCAGCGGTTCTCGGTGTCCTGCACCGCCATCTGCGCCTGCTTGCGCTCGGTGATGTCAGTGTGGCTGCCGATCAGCCGCAGCGGCTTGCCGGCCGCATCGCGTTCGACCACGGTGGCGCGCGAGGCGATCCAGATCCACGCACCGTTCCGGTGCCGCAGCCGCACGTCCTGCTGGAAGCCGGGCGTCGAACCGTCCAGGCAGGCACCCAACGCCGCCTGCAGCGCCGGCATGTCGTCGGGATGCACCAGATTGATGAACTCGCGGTAGCCACCCTCGAGATGCGCCGTGCCGTCATAACCCAGCAGCTCCTCCCATCGCTTCGAGTGGTGCTGCACGCCGGTGCGCAAATCCCAGTCCCACACACCGGCACCGGTCGCCTCGAGCGCGATGCGCCACGGGTTCTCGGGCTCGCCCTCGGCGGGTGTTGCGGTCCAGTCCAGGGGAGCGGCGAAGACTTTGGTGGCGGATTCGGGGCGAAGGCTCATCGACGGGCCGGGGAAAGGCTGGGCATTTGTTTCAATTTGTGCAGCAAGGAATATACCGAATGCCGTGCCGCTATGACGGCTGCCCAAAGTGGTAATACGGACAGGGTCGGCAACAGGGACGACCGTCGATTCAGGCATGAAAAAGCCGCGCAGCCCTTTCGGAACCTGCGCGGCCAGCTACCGAATCAGTAGCAACCTAAGCGAAGAACTTACTTCTTCTGCGGCGGCACGTCGGTGCAGCTGCCGTGCGCAATCTCAGCCGCCATACCAATGCTTTCACCCAGCGTCGGATGCGGATGAATCGTCTTGCCGATGTCCACCGCGTCGGCGCCCATCTCGATGGCCAGCGCGATCTCGCCGATCATGTCGCCGGCGTGCGTGCCGACCATGCCGCCGCCGAGGATCTTGCCGTGGCCGTGGGCCTCGGGGGAGTCGTCGAACAGCAGCTTGGTGACGCCTTCGTCGCGCCCGTTGGCGATGGCGCGGCCGGAAGCGTTCCACGGGAACAGGCCCTTCTTGACCTTGATGCCCTGCGCCTTGGCCTGGTCTTCGGTGAGGCCGACCCAGGCCACTTCGGGGTCGGTGTAGGCCACGCTCGGGATCACACGGGCGTTGAACGCGGCCGCGGCGAGTTCCTTGTTGCCCTGCAGTTCGCCGGCGATGACTTCGGCCGCCACGTGCGCCTCGTGCACCGCCTTGTGCGCCAGCATGGGCTGGCCGACGATGTCGCCGATGGCGAAGATGTGCGGCACGTTGGTGCGCATCTGGATGTCGACATTGATGAAGCCGCGGTCGGTGACGGCCACGCCGGCCTTCTCGGCGGCGATCTTCTTGCCGTTGGGCGTGCGGCCCACGGCCTGCAGCACCAGGTCGTAGACCTGCGGCGCGGGTGCGGTGCCGCCCTCTTCCGCCGAAGCAAACGTCACTTCGATGCCTTCGGGCAAGGCGCGTGCGGAGACGGTCTTGGTCTTGAGCATGATGTTGTCGAAGCGCGGCGCGTTCATCTTCTGCCAGATCTTGACCAGGTCGCGGTCGGCGCCCTGCATCAGGCCGTCGAGCATTTCCACCACGTCCAGGCGTGCACCCAGCGTGCTGTACACCGTACCCATTTCCAGCCCGATGATGCCGCCGCCGAGGATCAGCATGCGCTTGGGCACTTCCTTGAGCGCCAGGGCGCCGGTGCTGTCGACCACGCGCGGGTCCTTTGGCATGAACGGCAGGCTCACGGCCTGGCTACCGGCGGCGATGATGGCATTCTTGAAGGCGATGGTCTGGGTTTTCCCGGTCTGCTCCTGGCCTTCCTTGCCGGTGGTCTCGGCCACCTGCAGGTGGTTGGCGCCGACGAACGAGCCGACACCGCGCACGATGGTGACCTTGCGCATCTTGGCCATGGCGGCCAGGCCGCCGGTCAGCTTGCCGATGACCTTCTCCTTGTGCGTGCGCAGCTTGTTGATGTCCACCGTCGGCGCGCCGAAGTCCACGCCGAGCGCGGCCATGTGGCTGACCTCGTCCATCACCGAGGCCACGTGCAGCAGCGCCTTGGACGGGATGCAGCCCACGTTGAGGCAGACACCGCCCAGCGTGGCGTAACGCTCGACCAGCATGACCTTCAGGCCCAGGTCGGCCGCACGGAACGCCGCGGAATAACCGCCGGGGCCGCCGCCGATCACGACCACGTCGCACTCCAGGTCGGCGGTGCCGGCGAAGCTGGCCGCAGTGGGCGCTGGTACCGCTACGGTATTCATAGCAGCTGGCGCAGGTGCTGCCTGCGCTGGAGCCGGTTTTGATTCAGCAACTGGTGCGGACGCTGCGCCGGCGGCTTCCACCACGAGCACGACGGAGCCTTCGGCCACCTTGTCGCCGAGCTTGACCTTCAGCTCGGTGACCACGCCGCCTTGCGAGGCCGGGATTTCCATCGAGGCCTTGTCGCTCTCCACGGTGATCAGCGATTGCTCGGGCTTGATGGTGTCGCCCACCTTGACCAGCAATTCGATCACGGTGACTTCGGCGAAATCGCCAATATCGGGAACTTTGATTTCAACGGCTGCCATTTTTCATCTCCACATTGGGTTGTCGGCGAGCGCAGCCAGCGCGCTCACCGTCTCATTTCTTCAGTTTGAGCGTGAACACTTCCACCGGGCCGGCCGAGTTCTTGTCGAACTCGCAAGCCGTGTTCACGCTTTGCAGCGCGAGTTCGCGTGCGCTCTTGGCCGTGTTCCAGGACGCATGCAGCGCGCCCAGCGCGAAACTGCGGCCCGAACCGATGCCCCAGAACTCCTTGAACTCGAACACCTCGCGGTAGCTATACAGGCCATAGATGCCGCTGGCGTTGGCCACCACCACGGTGAACTGGCTCGATTCGTACGGGTCGTTGTCGTCTTCCTTGGTCTGCAGGAAGTAGCCTTCCTTCAGCACAGCGTGCAGCTTGGAGAAGGTCTCGAAGACATCGTCCTTGCTGCCCAGGTGCAACTGGTCCTTCGGCATGGCCGTCATGGCCTTGCGCAGCACCGGGAAATGCGCCACGGTGCCGGCCATGCCGATGTAGCTCGGCCCGCCCGTGCCGTCCACCTTGAAGATCTTGCTGTTGTCCTCGAAGCGGTGGCCCAGGCGGGTGTCGCCGAAGGTCACCAGCGTGTCGGCGGCGATCGCCACCTGGCCCGCCTTCTTGACGACAACGACCGTGGTCATTTAGAGCAGGACCCGGCGGAAGTCCGTCAGCACCTGGCCGAAGAACGCGTTGAAGCGCGCAGCAGCCGCGCCATCGATCACACGGTGGTCCCAGCTCAGCGACAGCGGCAGCATCAGCTTTGGCACGAAGGCCTTGCCGTCCCACTTGGGCTCGATCTGGCTCTTGCACACGCCCATGATCGCCACCTCGGGCGCGTTGATGATCGGCGTGAAATACCGCCCGCCAATGCCGCCCAGGCTGGAGATCGTGAAGCAGGCGCCGCTCATGTCGGCCGGGCCGAGCTTGCCGTCGCGCGCCTTCTTGGCCAGATCGCCCATTTCCTGGCTGATCTGGATCACGCCCTTCTTGTCGGCGTCCTTGATCACGGGCACGACCAGGCCGTTCGGCGTGTCGGCCGCGAAGCCGATGTGGAAGTACTTCTTCAGCACCAACTGTTCGCCGTCGAGCGAGCTGTTGAACTCGGGGAACTTCTTCAGCGCGGCCACCGAGGCCTTGATCATGAAGGCGAGCATGGTCAGCTTGATGCCGGCCTTCTCGTTCTCCTTGTTCATGCTCACGCGGAAAGCTTCGAGCTCGGTGATGTCGCAGTCGTCGTGGTTGGTGACGTGCGGGATCAGCACCCAGTTGCGGTGCAGGTTGGCGCCGCTGATCTTCTTGATGCGCGACATGTCCTTGCGCTCGATCTCGCCGAACTTGGTGAAATCGACCTTGGGCCACGGCAGCAGGCCGAGCGCCTCGCCACCGCCGCCCGCGGCTTTGGGTGCGTTCGCGGCCTGGGCCTTGGTCTGCGCCGTACCCGCCATCACCGACTTGGTGAAGGACTGGATGTCGGATTCGGTGATGCGGCCCTTGGGTCCGCTGCCCTTGACTTCTTCGAGCGGCACGCCGAGTTCACGCGCGAACTTGCGCACCGAAGGCGATGCGTGCGGCAGTGCGCCGGTGGGTGCGGTGGTCGGGTTGTGGGCCGGCACCGAAGCGCTGGCGGCCACCGGCGCGGCAGCGGCGGCGGCAGGCGCCGGGGCCGGTGCAGCGGCGGCAGGTGCGGCCGACGGTGCTGGCGCTGGTGCGGCAGGTGCAGCACCGGCCGCGCCTTCGAGCACGGCCAGCAGGTCACCGATGTTGACCTTGTCGCCGATCTTGACCTTCAGTTCCTTGAGCACACCGGCGGCGGAGGAAGGGATTTCCATCGAGGCCTTGTCGGACTCCACGGTGATCAGCGATTGTTCGACCTTGATGGTGTCGCCGGTCTTGACCATCACCTCGATCACGGTCACGTCCTTGAAGTCGCCGATGTCGGGCACGAACACTTCGACCGGACCGCTGGCCGCGGCAGGAGCCGCAGCAGCGGGCGCGGCAGCAGGCGCTGGCGCAGGTGCGGCGGCGGCCGCTGCGGGCGCAGCAGCCGGTGCGGGCGCGGCCGCGGCACCGCCTTCGGCCTCGAGCATCACCACCAGCGAGCCTTCCTTGACCTTGTCGCCAAGCTTGACCTTGACTTCTTTCACCACACCGGCGGCCGACGATGGAATCTCCATCGAGGCCTTGTCGCTTTCCACCGTGATCAGCGACTGTTCGGCCTTCACCGTGTCGCCGGGCTTGACCAGCAGTTCGATGACGGTCACCTCGTCGAAGTCGCCGATGTCGGGGACGCTAATTTCAATCAATGCCATGTTTTGTCTCCAGGAACAGGGGAAAACGGCGCCGCGTGGAGACGGCGCCGTTCTTCGAAGCTAGCTTTTGACGCGCAATTTACGCGTAGAGCGGGTTGATCTTGTCGGCCTTGATGCCGTACTTCGCGATCGCCTCGGCCACCTTGGCCGCCGGCACCACGCCGTCCTCGGACAGGGCCTTCAACGCGGCCACCACGATGTAGTGGCGGTTGATCTCGAAGTGCTCGCGCAGCTTGCTGCGGAAGTCGCTGCGGCCGAAACCGTCGGTGCCCAGGGCCTTGTAGGTCCGGCCCTTGGGAACGTACGGACGGATCTGCTCGGTGTAGGCCTTCATGTAGTCGGTGGATGCCACCACCGGGCCGGTGCTCTTGGCGAGCTGCTCGGTGACGAACGGCACACGCGGCGTCTCCAGCGGATGCAGCAGGTTGAAGCGGTCGGCGTCCTGGCCGTCGCGCGTCAACTCGTTGAAGCTCGGGCAGCTCCACACGTCGGCGGCGATGTCCCATTCGTTGGCCAGCAGTTCCTGGGCGGCGATCGATTCGCGCAGGATGGTGCCCGAGCCGAGCAACTGCACGCGGTTCTTCTGTGCGCCACCGGGCTTGCACAAATACATGCCCTTGATGATCTGCTCTTCCGTGCCGGCGGTGAGGCCGGGCATGGCGTAGTTCTCGTTGAGCAGGGTCAGGTAGTAGAAGACGTTGTCCTGCTTCTCGACCATGCGCTTCAGGCCGTGGTGCAGGATCACGCCGACTTCATGCGCGAAGGTCGGGTCGTAGCTCACGCAGTTCGGAATGGTGTTGGCCAGGATGTGGCTGTGGCCGTCTTCGTGCTGCAGGCCTTCGCCGTTGAGCGTGGTGCGCCCCGACGTGCCGCCCAGGAGGAAGCCGCGGGCCTGCATGTCGCCGGCCGCCCAGGCCAGGTCGCCGATGCGCTGGAAGCCGAACATCGAGTAGTACACGTAGAACGGCACCATGATGCGGTTGCTGGTGCTGTAGCTCGTGGCCGCGGCGATCCAGCTGCTCATGCCGCCGGCTTCGTTGATGCCTTCCTGCAGGATCTGGCCGGCCTTGTCTTCCTTGTAGTACATGACCTGGTCCTTGTCGACCGGCGTGTACTGCTGCCCCGCGGGGTTGTAGATGCCGACCTGGCGGAACAGGCCTTCCATGCCGAAGGTGCGCGCCTCGTCGACCAGGATCGGCACGACGCGCGGGCCCAGCGCCTGGTCACGCAGCAGCTGCGTGAGGAAACGCACGTAGGCCTGCGTGGTCGAGATCTCGCGGCCTTCGGGGGTCGGGTCGATCACCGACTTGAAGGTGTCCAGCGACGGCACGGTGAAGCTCTCGTCGGCCTTGGTGCGGCGGTGCGGCAGGTAGCCGCCGAGCGCCTTGCGCCGCTCGTGCAGGTACTTCATCTCGGGGGTGTCGTCGGCCGGCTTGTAGAAAGGCACGTCGGCGATCTGGCTGTCCGGGATCGGGATGTTGAAGCGGTCGCGGAAGGCCTTGATGTCCTCGTCGGCGAGCTTCTTGGTCTGGTGGACGTTGTTCTTGCCTTCGCCGATCTTGCCCATGCCGAAGCCCTTGACGGTCTTGATCAGCAGCACGGTCGGCTGGTCCTTGTGGTTCACGGCGGCGTGGAAGGCGGCATAGACCTTCTGCGAATCGTGGCCGCCGCGGCGCAGGTTCCAGATGTCGTCGTCGCTCATCTTCGCGACCATCTCCAGCGTGCGCGGGTCCTTGCCGAAGAAGTTCTTGCGCACGAAGGCGCCGTCGTTGGCCTTCATGGCCTGGTAGTCGCCGTCCAGCGTGTCCATCATGATCTTGCGCAGCGCGCCGTCCTTGTCGCGCGCCAGCAGCGGATCCCAGTTGCTGCCCCAGATCAGCTTGATCACGTTCCAGCCGGCACCGCGGAACTCGCCTTCGAGTTCCTGGATGATCTTGCCGTTGCCGCGCACCGGGCCGTCCAGGCGCTGCAGGTTGCAGTTGATGACGAAGACCAGGTTGTCGAGCTTTTCACGCGCGGCCAGGCCGATCGCGCCCATGGATTCGACTTCGTCCATTTCGCCGTCCCCGCAGAACACCCAGACCTTGCGGTTTTCGGTGTTGGCGATGCCGCGGGCGTGCAGGTATTTCAGGAAACGCGCCTGGTAGATGGCCATCAGCGGGCCCAGGCCCATGGAGACGGTGGGGAACTGCCAGAACTCGGGCATCAGCTTCGGATGCGGGTAGCTGGACAGGCCCTTGCCGTCGACTTCCTGGCGGAAGTGAAGCAGCTGCTCTTCCGTCAGGCGGCCTTCGAGGTAGGCGCGGGCATAGACGCCCGGCGAGACGTGGCCCTGGATGTAGAGGCAGTCGCCGCCGTGGTTTTCGCTCTCGGCGTGCCAGAAGTGGTTGAAGCCGGCGCCGAACATGCTCGCCAGCGAGGCGAAGGAGCCGATGTGGCCGCCGAGGTCGCCGCCGTCGGCCGGGTGCAGCCGGTTGGCCTTGACGACCATGGCCATGGCGTTCCAGCGCATGTAGGCGCGCAGGCGTTCTTCAATTTCCAAATTACCGGGGGAACGCTCTTCCTTGTCGGTCTCGATGGTGTTCACGTAGCCGGTGGTGGCCGAGAACGGCATGTCGATGCTGCTCTGGCGCGCGTGCTCGAGGAGCTGCTCCAACAGGAAATGGGCGCGCTCCGGACCTTCACTCTGGATCACGGCGGACAAGGCATCCATCCACTCGCGGGTTTCCTGGCTGTCCGCGTCGTTCGCGGCTGCGCCGACGTTCAGGGGTAATGCTGACATGCGTTGTCTCCTCTTGTTGGTGACGTCATTCTGATGGTTGAAACGGCAGTTTTTTCGACTGACGCAAGGGAGTTTCTCATAATTGTTTTGAGATTTCAAGATGCGATTATTGATTTCATAATGTGATTTTTACCATCCGAAGAACTACGCACGCGGCCTCGCGCCTTTGCGGTTAAAAGCGACACGGCTCCTCTACACTCCAGGGATGCCATCGCGCCCATCGCCTCTCAATCCGACCCCGCGGCCGTCGCGGCGTGGCAACTGGTGGCGCACCTGGTGGAGGCGGCAGACGCCGCACAGGCAGGACCGCTACGCCATGCTCGCGCCGCTCGTGGCGGTGCTGCTTTTCTTCGCCGCGATCGGCTCCTCGTTCATGTACCTGCGGCTGCAGGAAATCGAGCGTGAGCAGGAGGCCGTGAAACGCGACGTCGAATACACGCAGCAGCAGATCCGCCTGCGCCTGCTCGAGCGGCAGGAACAGCTGATGCGCATCGGCCGCGACATCTCCAACGAGGAGGTCGACGCGCAGGAATTCGTGAGCCGCGCCGAATCGCTGGTGGCGCAATACCCCGAGGTCCAGACCGTGAGCTGGATCGACGAACGCCGCCGCGTCATCGCCGCCTACTCCGCGCCCAGCCTGCCGCCGGCGCAGGCGCGCGTGACCGACCAGGTGCTGCGCCCTGGCGGCGACACCGAGAGCACTTTCAGCCTGGCGCGCGACCTGCAGCAGCCGATCTACGCACAACCCGCGGGCAGCGAGGCCGTGGCCTTGCTGCAGTTGCACATCCCGCTGAACGACCGCGGCCGCTTCTCCGGCGTGCTGCTGGCGGAATACGCGAACGAGGGCCTGCTGCGCTATGGCGTGCCGTCCGAGGTGCAGGCCAAATATGCCGTCTCGCTGCTCAACGGCAACGGCCGTGTGCTGGCGGGCAATGCGCTGCCGATCCGCCCGGTCGGCAGTCGCTTCATGCCCTGGTCGAGCCAGGCCGAGGCCTACGAGGTGCCGGTGTCGCCGGTGGGCAACGGCCTGGTGCTGCGCGCACAGGCCTACCGCACCTCGCAGGGCGTGATCGGCAGCGGCCTGTTCTGGCTGGTCGGCGCCCTGAGCGTGCTCACCGCCTGGATGCTGATCGGCAACTGGCGCCACACCCGGCGCAGATTGCAGGCGCAACAAGCCCTTGTCGCAGAGACCAACTTCCGCCGCGCGATGGAAAACTCCATGCTCACCGGCATGCGTGCGCTGGACCTGCAGGGCCGCATCAGCTACGTGAACGCGGCCTTCTGCCAGATGACGGGCTGGAACGAGTCCGAACTGATCGGCAAGACCGCGCCCTTCGTCTACTGGCCCGAGGAAGACCGCGACTACCTGGTGGCCCGGCTCGAGGACGAACTCAACGGCCGCTCCACGCCCACCGGCTTCCAGGTGCGGGTGAAGCGCCGCGACGGCTCGATCTTCGACGCACGGCTGTATGTGTCACCGCTCATCGACGCGGTGGGCAAGCAGACCGGCTGGATGACCTCGATGACCGACATCACCGAGCCCAACCGCATCCGCGAACAGCTCTCCGCCTCGTACGAACGCTTCACCACCGTGCTCGAGGCGCTCGACGCCTCGGTCTCGGTGGCGCCGATCAACAGCCACGAACTGCTGTTCGCCAACAAGCTCTATCGCCTTTGGTTCGGCGTGCAGACCGACGGGCACGAGGAACTTGTGGCCCAGGCCGGCATGCCGGTGAACCCAGATAACGACGAGGCGCTCGACGACGTCGACTCCTTCGCCGGCCTGCCCACCGACAGCCTGACCAATACCGAGGTCGAAAGCGCCGAGATCTACGCGCCCGCGCTCGGCAAGTGGCTGGAAGTGCGTTCGCGCTACCTGAGCTGGGTCGACGGCCGGCTGGTGCAGATGGTGATCGCCACCGACATCACGCCGCGCCGGCGCGCCGAGGAGCAATACGCGGCGCAGACCGAGCGCGCCCAGAGCTCGAGCCGGCTCATCACCATGGGCGAGATGGCGTCGAGCGTGGCCCACGAGCTGAACCAGCCGCTGGCGGCGATCACCAACTACTGCAACGGCATCATCTCGCGCATCAACGGCGCGGGCATCGCCGAGGCCGACCTGATCGCCGCACTCGAGAAGACCGCCCGCCAGGCGCAGCGCGCGGGCCAGATCATCCAGCGCATCCAGTCCTTCGTGAAACGCAGCGAGCCCAACCGCAGCCTGTCCGACGTGGAGAATATGGTCTTCGAAGCGGTGGAGCTCGCCAACATCGAACTGCGCCGGCGCAATGTGCGGCTGAGCCACTACGTGGCGGCGCGGCTGCCACGGCTCCTGGTGGATCCGATCCTGATCGAGCAGGTGCTGGTGAACCTGCTGCGCAACGCCGCCGAAGCCATCGACCTGGCCGAGCGGCCCACGGCGCACCGCAACATCGAGCTGCGCGTGCTGCCGAAGCTGGAGGAGGACAAGCCCGGCATCGAGTTTTCCGTGACCGACACCGGCCGCGGCCTCGCGCCCGAGGTCAAGGAACGGCTGTTCGAGGCCTTCTTCACCACCAAGCCCGAAGGCATGGGCATCGGACTGAACCTGTGCCGCAGCATCGTCGAGTCGCACATGGGCCGGATGCAGGCCGAGAACCTTTACAATGGAACGGAAGGCACAGGCTGCCGCTTCACATTCTGGATACCGTTGGCAAAACCCGCATTGGCACTGTCGAACCCCGCTTCGAGCACGGTCCCTCAACAGGCTGCGCACCCGGCCGGAACGCCGGTGGCGCAACAGGCCGCCAACCCCGCGAATTCCCTCAAAGATTTTCCTAAAGACTCCGGAGTGACTGCATGAGTTTGATTCCAAAAAAGGGCACCGTCTACGTCGTGGACGATGACGAAGCCGTGCGCGACTCGCTGCAATGGCTGCTCGAAGGCAAGGACTACCGCGTCCGCTGCTTCGATTCGGCGGAATCCTTCCTGAGCCGCTACGACCAGCGCGAGGTGGCCTGCCTGATCGTCGACATCCGCATGGCCGGCATGACCGGCCTGGAACTGCAGGACCGGCTCATCGAACGCAAGTCGCCGCTGCCCATCGTGTTCATCACCGGCCACGGCGACGTGCCGATGGCGGTAGACACGATGAAGAAGGGCGCCATGGATTTCATCCAGAAGCCCTTCAAGGAAGACGAACTGGTGGGTCTGGTCGAACGCATGCTCGAACACGCCAAGGGCGCTTTCACCGACCATCAGCAGGCTGCCAGCCGCGGCGCGCTGCTGTCCAAGCTCACCTCGCGCGAGACCCAGGTGCTCGAGCGCATCGTGGCTGGCCGGCTCAACAAGCAGATCGCCGACGACCTGGGCATCAGCATCAAGACGGTGGAGGCGCACCGCGCCAACATCATGGAAAAGCTCAATGCCAACACGGTGGCCGACCTGCTGAAGATCGCACTCGGCCAGCAGGCACCAAAGTCCTGATGCCTGCCTGACGCTATCAACACCATAGCTACCCACGCCCGTTTCGCCTAGGCCAGCGGGCGTTTTCATTTAACAACTTTTACGATCAGCTCCCATTCAACGACACAACGGATCGAATGCCAGGGAACCCGTGGAACCGGCTTTGCCGGGCCACTGGGTTCGCCCCCTGCCAGGGGGTTGGCGCAGCGACACGCCGTGCGCGCAGACTGGGGGTGAGCCACAAACATGACAGCCCAACGCATCGACGGCAACGCCCTCGCCCAGAAAATCCGTACCGAAGTCGCCGGCCGCACGGCCGCGCTCAAGGCCCGCGGCATCGCGCCGCGCCTGGCCGTGGTGCTGGTCGGCGACGACCCGGCCAGCCAGGTCTACGTCAAGCACAAGGTCAACGACAGCCAGCAGACCGGCCTGGAGGCTACGCTGGAACGCTACCCTGCGAGCATGGCGGAGGCCGAACTGTTGGCGCGCATCGATGCCCTCAACAACGACCCGCTGGTGCACGGCATCCTGGTGCAGTTGCCGCTGCCCCGACACATGGACAGCCACAAGGTCATCGAGGCCATCGCCCCGGCCAAGGACGTGGACGGTTTCCACGTCGCCAGCGCCGGCGCGCTGATGGTCGGCCAGCCCGGCTTCTGGCCCTGCACGCCGCACGGCTGCATGAAGATGATCGAATCCATCGGTTATGACCTGCGTGGCAAACACGCGGTGGTCATCGGCCGCAGCAACATCGTCGGCAAACCCATGGCGCTGATGCTGCTGCAGCAGAACGCCACCGTGACCATCTGCCACAGCGCCACGGCGGACCTGAAGGCCATGACGCTGCAGGCCGACGTGATCGTCGCGGCGGTCGGCAAGCGCAACGTGCTCACGGCCGACATGGTCAAGCCCGGCGCGGTGGTGATCGACGTCGGCATGAACCGCAACGACGAAGGCAAGCTCTGCGGCGACGTCGATTTCGACGGCGTGAGCCAGGTCGCGGGCTGGATCACGCCGGTGCCCGGCGGCGTCGGCCCGATGACGCGTGCGATGCTGCTGGTCAACACCATCACGGCGGCAGAGAACGCCAGCCGCTGATGGCCGGGCGCTATCGCGGCGATTGAGCCGCATGCGACCTTGCACTTGAACCAAACCGCCCTGGCGCCAACTAAACACCATGACCAATCCGATCCTCTCCCATCCTCTCGTCGCCAATCCGCTGCTGGATTTCTCCGACCTGCCGCTGTTCGATCGCATCGAGCCCGAACATGTACAGCCCGCGATGGACATCCTGCTGGCCAACGCCAGCACCGCGCTGGAGAAGGTGACACAGCCCGACTTCCCCGCCGAGTGGACGGCGATCGCCGCCACGCTCGACGTCGCCACCGAGGAACTGAGCCGCGCCTGGGGCGCCGTGAGCCACCTGAACAGCGTGGCCGACACGCCTGAACTGCGCGCAGCCTACAACGCCGCGTTGCCCGTCGTGACCGAGTTCTGGACGCGCCTGGGCGCCGACGAACGCCTGTTCGCCAAGTACAAGGCCATCGACCCTGCGGCATTGAACCCCGAGCAGCGCCGCGCCCATGCGAATGCCGTGCGCAACTTCGTGCTGAGCGGCGCCGACCTCACCGGCGAGGCCAAGGAACGGTTCGCCAAGATCCAGGAACGCCAGGCCGAGCTGAGCCAGAAATACAGCGAAAACGCGCTTGATGCCACCGACGCCTACGCCTACTACGCCACCATCGACGAAGTCGCCGGCGTGCCCGAAGACGTGTTGTCCACCGCGCTCACCGCGGCCAAGGCCGACGGACGGGAAGGCCTGTTCAAGCTCACGCTGAAGATGCCCTGCTACCTGCCGGTGATGCAGTTCGCGCAGAGCAGCCAGTTGCGCGAAAAGCTCTACCGCGCCTACGTCACCCGGGCTTCGGATCAGGCCGCGCCCGATGCGCTGCAGTACGACAACACCGAACTGATCCGCGAAATCCTGGCACTGCGCCGCGAGGAAGCGCAACTGCTCGGCTACCGCAACTTCGGCGAGGTCTCGATCGTGCCGAAGATGGCCGATTCGCCGGAACAGGTCATCACCTTCCTGCGCGACCTCGGCACCCGCGCCCGCCCCTACGCCCTGAAGGACGTGGCCGACCTGCGCGAATTCGCCGCGGGCCAGCTCGACCTGGCCGACCCGCAACCCTGGGACTGGGCCTACGTGGGCGAGAAGCTCAAGGAAGCGCGCTACGCCTTCAGCGAACAGGAGGTGAAGCAGTACTTCACCGCGCCCAAGGTGTTGGCCGGCCTGTTCAAGATCATCGAGACCCTGTTCGAGGTGTCGATCCGCCAGGATGTGGCGCCGGTGTGGCATCCGTCGGTGGCGTTCTACCGCATCGAACGCCCGGCAGGCCCTGGCCTGGCACCGCAACTCGTCGGCCAGTTCTACCTCGACCCGTCCGCACGCACCGGCAAACGCGGCGGCGCCTGGATGGACGACGTGCGCGCGCGCTGGCTGCGGCCGGACAACCACCAACTGCAGACGCCGATTGCCCAATTGGTCTGCAATTTCGCCAGCGGCGTGGACGGCAAGCCGCCGCTGCTCACCCACGACGACGTGACCACGCTGTTCCACGAGTTCGGCCACGGCCTGCACCACATGCTGACCAAGGTGAACGAACGCGACGTGTCGGGCATCAGCGGCGTCGAGTGGGACGCGGTGGAACTGCCGAGCCAGTTCATGGAGAACTTCTGCTGGGAATGGGACGTGCTCAAGCACATGACGGCCCATGTCGATACCGGCGAGCCGCTGCCGCGCGCCTTGTTCGACAAGATGGTCGCCGCGCGGAACTTCCAGAGCGGCCTGCAGACCGTGCGCCAGATCGAGTTCTCGCTGTTCGACATGCTGCTGCACACCGACCACGATCCTTCCGGTGACTTCATGGCGCTGCTGCGCGCCGTGCGCGCCGAAGTGGCCGTGCTGCCGGCACCCGAATTCAGCCGCTCGGTCCACACCTTCAGCCACATCTTCGCCGGTGGTTATGCGGCCGGCTACTACAGTTACAAATGGGCCGAGGTGCTGAGCGCCGACGCCTACGCGGCCTTCGAGGAAACCGCGGGCACCGACGGCTTGCCAAATATCGAAACCGGACGAAAATACCGCGAGGCCATCCTCGAGGCCGGCGGCAGCCGCCCGGCGATGGAGTCGTTCAAGGCCTTCCGGGGCCGGGAACCGACGCTCGACGCGCTGTTGCGGCACCAGGGCATGGCTTGATTGTTCGAATCCACTTCTGAAGACACCACGACGATGCACCTGCCGACCCTGTCGAAGATCACCCTGACCGCCGCTTGCCTGGCGCTGTTGACCATCGCCGGCCAGGGCGCATCGGCGCAGACGGTCTACCGCATCGTCGGGCCGGACGGCAAGGTCTCGTTCTCCGACCAGCCGCCGCCGCCCGCCGCGGCCGGCAAGGCCAGTGTCAGCACCGGGGGACGCGCCGCATCGGGCGCCAGTGCTGGCGCCGGCCTGCCCTACGAACTGCAGCAGATCGTGCGCCGGTTCCCGGTGACGCTGTACACCGCGCCCGACTGCAACCCCTGCGCGGCCGCGCGCAACCTGCTGGTGAGCCGTGGCGTGCCTTTCAGCGAACGCACCATCACCACCAACGAGGACATCGACGCGCTCAAGCGCATCAGCGGCGAGAGCAACCTGCCGTTCGGCACCATCGGCGGGCAGCAGCTCAAGGGCTTCTCGGACGTGGAGTGGACGCAGTACCTCGATGCCGCGGCCTATCCCAAGACCTCGCAGTTGCCCCCGACCTACCGCGCACCGGCGGCCACGCCGCTGGTGGCTGCCAAACCCCTGGACGCACCGGCCGCCGCACCATCGGGCAATGCCTCACCGGCGGCGCAGGCCGACCAACAGCCGCGCAACGCGCCGTCGAACACCAATCCGGCCGGCATCCAGTTCTGAGCCGCGGGGCTCAGAACGTCAGGGTCTTGACGCCTTCGTCGGTCCCGAGAAGACAGACGTTCGCCTTCTGGTGGGCGAACACCCCGACCGTCACCACGCCCGGCCACTGGTTCACTTCCGACTCGAAAGCCAGGGGATCGACGATGGACAGGCCCGTGACGTCGACGATGTGTTGCCCGTTGTCGGTGACCAGCGGTGCGCCGTTTTTCATCCGCACCTGAGCCGTGCCGCCCATGGCTGCGAACTGGCGGATCACGCGGGTCGTGGCCATGGGAATGACCTCCACCGGCAAGGGGAACTTGCCCAGCGTCTGCACCAGCTTCGACGCATCCGCGATGCACACGAAACGCCTGGATTGCGCCGCCACGATCTTCTCGCGCGTGAGCGCCGCGCCGCCGCCCTTGACCATGAAGCCATGGCTGTCGATCTCGTCGGCGCCGTCGATGTAGACCGACAGCTCGGCCACCTCGCCGGCATCGAACACCGGGATGCCCAGCGCCTTCAGGCGTTCGGTGGAAGCCTCGGAGCTCGACACGGCGCCCTTGATCTGGTCTTTCATCGTGGCCAGCGCATCGATGAACTTGTTGACCGTGGAGCCGGTGCCCACGCCGACGATTTCGCCGGGCACGACATATTTCAGCGCGGCCAGGCCGACCAGGGTTTTGAGGGCGTCCTGGGACAAAACGGAGTTGGTGGTGCTCATCTGGGAAAATCCGGGTTTTGCTGATGTTGTTTGCTCGATCACAAGCCCAATTATCCGATGTCCCTCCTCCCCTACGGCCTCGCCCGTCCTTTTCTGTTCAGCATGGACGCGGAAGCCGCGCATGAATTCACCCTTGATAACCTGGCCCGGCTGCAGAACACGCCGCTGCAATGCGCGTTCGCACAGGCCCGGATCGACGACCCGATCACCCTCGCCGGCCTGAAATTCCCCAATCGCGTCGGCCTGGCCGCGGGCCTGGACAAGAACGCGCGCTGCATCGACGCCTTCGGCGCCATGGGTTTCGGCTTCGTCGAGGTCGGCACCGTCACGCCCAAGGCCCAGCCCGGCAACCCGCGGCCGCGCATGTTCCGCCTGCCGCAGAAAAATGCGCTGATCAACCGCCTGGGCTTCAACAACGAAGGACTGGACGCGTTCCTGGCCAACGTGCAGCGCGCCAGGTTCCGCAAAACCACGCGCGGCCTGCCCATGCTGCTCGGCCTGAACATCGGAAAGAACGCCGCCACGCCGATCGAGCAGGCCACGCAGGACTACCTGGCCGCGCTCGATGGCGTCTATCCGTATGCCGACTACGTGACGGTCAACATTTCCAGCCCCAACACCAAGAACCTGCGCGCGCTGCAGAGCGACGAAGCCCTCGATGGCCTGCTGTCGGCCGTTGCGGCACGCCGCGAGACACTGGCCACGCAGCACGGCCGGCGCGTACCGATCTTCGTGAAGATCGCGCCCGACCTCGACGCCGACCAGGTGGCCGTGATTGCCGCGACGCTGAAACGGCATGCCATGGACGGCGTGGTCGCCACCAACACCACCATCTCGCGCGAGGCCGTGGCCGGCCTGCCGCATGCCGAAGAAGCCGGCGGCCTGAGCGGCGCGCCGGTGTTCGAGGCCAGTAACCAGGTGATCCGCCAGCTGCGCGCTGCGCTGGGCCCTGGTTTCCCAATCATCGGCGTGGGCGGCATCCTGAGCGGCGACGACGCGGTGAAAAAAATCGCCGCCGGTGCCGACGTGGTGCAGATCTACACCGGCCTGATCTACCGTGGCCCGGCCCTGGTGCGCCAGGCAGCCGAGGCGATCCGAGCCAGCGTCCGGCGCTGAGCGCCCTCGCCTGCGGATGCGGAACCGGGGGCTTCTCGGGCCCGCGGGCACGGTTCCTGGAAGTCGGGTACACAATGGATGCTGCACCGCATCAATCCAGCCCGACATCCCGAGGGAATCATGCACCTTCCGATGAGTTTCCTGTGGCCGCAAACCCTTTGGCTGCTGTTCGCCTTGCCGCTGCTGGTGCTGGCCTATGTCTGGCTGCTGCGGCGCAGGAAGGTGCGGACGCTGCGCTTCTCCAACCTGTCCACCGTGCGGCAGGCGATGGGCGGCGGCATCCACTGGCGGCGCCATCTGCCGCCGGCACTGCTCCTGATGTCCATGGCCGCGCTGGTGCTGGCCGCGTCGCGGCCGATGGCCAGGATCGCCCTGCCCTCCGACCATGCCACCATCATGCTGGCCATCGACGTGTCGCTGAGCATGCGCGCCAACGACGTCAAGCCCAACCGGATGGTCGCCGCGCAGGAGGCCGCCAAGGCCTTCCTCCAGGAATTGCCTAAGAACGTGCGGGTCGGCATCGTCACCTTCGCGGGCTCGGCCCAACTGGTGCAGCCGGCCACGCTGAACCGTGAAGACCTGGTCGCGGCGATCGACAAGTTCCAGATGCAGACCGGCACGGCCGTGGGCAGCGGCATCGTGGCCTCGCTGGCCGAACTGTTCCCCGAGGAAGGCATCGACCTGGGCGAAATGACATTCGGCGAGCGGCGCCAGCGCGGCAAGCCCCTGGACGCGACCGGAAAAGCCGATCAGCCTCCGAAGAAGGAAGTTGCACCCGTGGCGCCGGGCTCCTATACCTCGGCCGCCATCATCCTGCTCACCGACGGCCGGCGCACCACCGGCGTGGACACGCAGCAGGCCGCAAAGATGGCGGCGGACCACGGCGTGAAGGTGTATGCCGTGGGACTGGGCACGGTGGACGGCGAGGTCGCGAGCTCCGAAGGCTGGTCCATGTACCTGCGGCTCGACGAACCCAGTCTCAAGGCCGTGGCCGCGACCACCCAGGGCGAATACTTCTACGCCGGCACGGCGGAGAACCTGCGCACGGTGTACGAGCACCTCAGCACCCGCATGCGGGTGGAGGCGCGCGAAACCGAGTTGTCGGGCCTGCTGGCGCTGGCCGCGGCGCTGCTGGCGGTGGTGGCGGCGGCGCTGTCGCTGTGGTGGTTCAACCGGACGCTCTAGCGCTGGCCAGCAACCCGGCCACCCGCTCGCCGATGGCCAGCGAACTCGTGAGGCCGGGCGACTCGATGCCGAACAGGTTCACCAGGCCCGGCACACCGTGCACGGCCGGCCCCTGGATCACGAAGTCGTGCGCGGCCTCGTGCGGCGCCTGGATTTTGGGACGAATGCCGGCATAACCCGGGATCAGCGCGCCGTCGGCCAGACCGGGCCAGTACTTGCGGACTTCGGCGTAGAAGGCGTCGCCGCGGGCCGGATCGACCACCAGGTCGTCGGGTGAGTCCACCCATTGCACATCCGGCCCGAACTTGGCCTGGCCGCCGAGGTCGAGCGTGAGGTGCACGCCCAGACCCGCCGCTTCGGGCGCGGGATAGATGAGCCGGCTGAACGGCGCGCGCCCGGCCAGGGTGAAGTAGTTGCCCTTGGCGAAATAACTCGGCGGCACGTGCTCCCGCGCCAGTCCGTCGAAACGCAGGGCCAGTGCCTGCGCACCAAGTCCGGCGGCGTTGACCACGCTGGTGGCCAGCAGCTCGGTGCCGTCCTGCGCCACGAGCGCGATACCTTCCTGCGTGCACGCGGCACGGTCGAGCGCCGAATTCAGCACCACCAGGCCACCCGCATGTTCGAGGTCGCCTTGCAGCGACAGCATCAGCGCGTGGCTGTCGACGATGCCGGTGCTCGGCGAGAACACGGCGCCGACGCAGCGCAGCGCAGGCTCCATGGCCTGGGCCTCGGCCGCGCTCAGCAGCACCAGGTCGTCCACGCCGTTGGCCGCGGCCTTCTGGATGATGCCCTGCAAAGCGGCCATCTGCGCGGCGTCGGTGGCCACGATGAGCTTGCCGCAGCGGCGGTGCGCCAGGCCGCGCTCATCCAGGTAGGCGTACAGCCGTCGCTTGCCTTCCACGCACAGTTGCGCCTTGAGCGAGCCCTGCGCGTAGTAGATACCGGCATGGATCACCTCGCTGTTGCGCGAACTGGTGCCCGTGCCGATGCCGTCGGCTGCCTCGAGCACCATGACCTCGCGCCCCTGCAACGCCAGTGCACGCGCCGCCGCCAGGCCGACCACGCCGGCCCCGATCACCACACAATCGACGCGGTCCATCACAAGGCCCTCGGGTCGGTTGTGCGCAGCAGCTCGACCAGCGAGCGCAGGCTGGCCTGCAGCGGCGCGAAGCCCTCGGTGATCTCCAGGGTTTCCTCGACCATGTACAGCTTGCGGTTGATCTCGACCTGGATGCTGTGGCGGTGCGCGGCCGGATCGCTGTGGCGCCGCACCAGTTCCACGCCCTTGTAGGGATGGTTGTAGGCCACGTCGTAGCCGAGGCCTTGCAGGTGGTCGACGATGAGCCGCGACAGCGCCGGGCTGGCCGTGGTCTGGTCGCGGTCGCCGATCACGAAGTCGGCATGTTTCTCGCCGGGGAAGCCGGTGGCGAACTTCGAGGCCACGGCCGGCATCGAATGGCAGTTCAGGTGGATGCTGTAGCCGTGGCGCGCGTGCGCCGCCCCGATGGCTTCGGCCACGGCCGCGTGGTACGGCGTCCAGCAGCTGGCGATGCGCGCCTCCACCTCGGCCACCGAGAGCTTGCGCCGGTAAAGCGGCATGCCGTCGTCGGTGGTGCGCCAGATCAGGCCCTTGCCGAGCCGTACCTTGGCCATCACCTGCGGGTCGGTGGCCACCGGATGCGGCCAGGGTGCGTCGAGCAGCGACACGTCCATTTCGGTGGTGTCGCGGTTCGCATCCAGGTAGCTGCGCGGGAAGTGCGCCTCGATCCAGGCCGCGCCGAGCGCGGGCGCGAAATCGTAGAGTTTCTCGACATGGGTGTCTTCGGCCTGGCGCAGCAGCATGAAGTCGCAGGCGTGGTCGAAATCGTCGGGGTAACACACGCCACTGTGCGGCGAGTCGAGTACCAGAGGCGTGGTGCCCGGCACATGGTGTACGGAGGTTTGTCTCATGGAATCATTGTGCCGCACGAAGCCGGATGGCGACCGTTCGCGACCTTGCCCGGTCGCCTGCGACGTGTCGTTCAGGTTGAAGTAATACGCAACACTTGTCTGTGCTTTGATGCAAATGCACGGTCTTTTTACCGTTTCACGCGCCGTGAAGCATGAAATACTGCGACTGCACCCAATTTGTTGTGCGGGGATTCGGCCCGCTCAGCACCTGCGCTAAGGAATGGAAATGATAGAGCTGCATTACTGGCCGACGCCCAACGGATGGAAGGTCTCCATCATGTTGGAGGAGTGCGGCCTGCCCTATCGCATGGTCCCGGTGAACATCGGCCGGGGCGAGCAGTTCACACCCGAATTCATGGCGCTGCTCGGGCCGCACCACCGCATGCCGGCGCTCATCGACGACCATCCCACCCAGGGCCGCACGCCGATCGAGTTGTTCGAAAGCGAAGCGATCCTGATGTACCTGGCGCAGAAAACGGGCCGTTTCCTCAGCACCGAGGTGCGCGCTCGGCACGAGACGCTGCAGTGGCTGATGTGGCAGGTGGGCGGCCTTGGGGTGATGGCCGCGCAGAACGGCCATTTCCTGGCCTACGCGGCCGAAAAGATTCCTTATGCGATCGAGCGCTACGGCCGCGAGGTCCACCGCCTGTATGGGGTGCTGGACGCCCAGCTCGGACGCACCGGCCAGTTCGTGGCCGGGCCGGAGTATTCGATCGCCGACATCGCCATCCTGCCCTGGGTGCGCATCCACCGCGCTCAGAAGGTGACGCTCAAGGATTTTCCGCAGGTGCAGCGCTGGTACGACCAGGTATCGCAGCGGCCGGCGGTGAAGCGCGGGCTGGCGCTCGGCCGCGAGCTGCGGGCGCCGGTACTGAGCGAGGAAGCGCGGCGGGCTTTGTTCGGCGCCGCAGCGCCAAACGGCCCGCGGGAATCACCGGCCGGTTGAGCCTGCGCCGCCGAGCGTGGCGGTCTTCTGGTCGAGCACGGCTTCGGGCTCGTTGGCTTCCACCCAGGTCTCGTTGTTCAGGCCGGCTTGCAGACGCTGGTTGTCGAGGTCGCCCGTCCACTTGGCCACCACGATGGTGGCCACGCCATTGCCCACCAGATTGGTCAGCGCGCGCGCCTCCGACATGAAGCGGTCGATGCCCAGGATCAACGCCAGGCCGGCCACCGGCACATGGCCCACGGCCGACAGCGTGGCGGCCAGCACGATGAAGCCGCTGCCGGTCACGCCCGCCGCACCCTTGGAGGTCAGCAGCAACACCGCCAGCAGGGTGAGCTCCTGCGACAAGGTCAGTGGCGTGTTGGTGGCCTGAGCGATGAACACCGCCGCCATGGTCAGGTAGATCGAGGTGCCATCGAGGTTGAACGAATAGCCGGTGGGAATCACCAGGCCGACCACGGACTTCTTGGCGCCGAGGTTCTCCATCTTCTCCATCATGCGCGGCAGCACCGATTCGGACGATGAGGTGCCGAGCACGATCAGCAGTTCCTCCTTGATGTACTTGACGAACTTCCAGATGCTGAAGCCGTGCAACCGCGCCACGATGCCCAGCACCAGGAACACGAAGATCAGGCAGGTGCCGTAGAACGTGCCCATCAGCTTGCCGAGCGAAAACAGCGAGCCAATGCCGTATTTGCCGATGGTGAAAGCCATCGCGCCGAAGGCGCCGATCGGGGCCACCTTCATGATGATGCCGACGATGTCGAACAGCACGTGCGAGATTTTCTCGATGAAGTCGAACACCATGGTGCCGCGACCGCCGAACTTGTGCAGCGCGAAACCGAACATCACGGCGAACAGCAGCACCTGCAGGATCTCACCCTTGGCGAAGGCGTCCACCACGGTGGACGGAATCACGTTGAGGATGAAGTCGACCGTGCCCGTCATCTTGCCCGGCCCGGTATAGGCCGAGATGCTCTTGGTGTCGAGCGTGGACGCATCGACGTTCATGCCGGAGCCGGGCTGGATCACGTTGACCATGATCAGGCCGACGATCAGCGCCAGGGTGCTCATGATTTCGAAATACAGCAGGGCCAGGCCGCCGGTCTTGCCGACCTTCTTCATGTCCTCCATGCCGGCGATGCCGACCACCACGGTGCAGAAGATGATCGGGGCGATGATCATCTTGATGAGCTTGATGAAGCCGTCGCCGAGCGGCTTCATGGCTTCGCCGGTCTGCGGATAGAAATGACCCAGCAGCACACCGATGACCACGGCGGTCAGCACCTGGACGTATAGCGATTTGTAGAGGGGACGCTTCCCGGCGGGAGCGTTGGCGTGAAGAGGTGCAGAACTCATGTCGGATGGTCTCGAGTGATGAGCCGTTCAACCAGCGAACGGCCTGTGGTCAATCTAAACCCACAATTTTAGTAAGCCATTGGGGAAACTACAGGGTTCCATTCCGCCGACAGCTTGATTTGCACCGTAAAGTAACGGCCGCCGCGCTACGCCATGCGGTCGCGGCGGGCCAGCGACGGGAACAGACGCGTCCAGGCCGCCGCCACGAGCAGGGTGCCGATGCCACCCAGCACCACGGATCCGACCGGACCGAACAGCGCCGCCGTGGCGCCCGACTCGAATTCGCCCAACTGGTTGCTCGCGCCGATGAACACGGAGTTCACGGCGCTGACACGGCCGCGCATGCCGTCCGGCGTCTCGAGCTGCACCAGGGTCTGGCGCACCACCACGCTGACCATGTCGGCCCCGCCGGAGATGGCCAGCACCAGCATCGACAGCCGGATGTCGCGCGACACGCCGAACACCAGCATGCACACGCCATACAACCCCACCGCCAGCAGCAGCGTGCGGCCCACGCGCCGCTCCAGCGGCCAGCGCGTGAGCACCACCGATGTGACGAGCGCGCCCACGGCAGGCGCCGCCCGCAGCAGGCCCAGGCCCCAAGGGCCGGTGTGCAGGATGTCCTTGGCATACATCGGCAACAGCGCGGTGGCGCCACCGAGCAGCACCGCGAACAGGTCGAGCGACACCGCGCCGAGCACCGGCTTGCGCTGCCAGATGAAGGACACGCCGGCCAGCAGGCTCTGCACCGTCACGGGCTCCCGTGGCGCCGGCGTGTGTCCGTAGCGGAGGCCGCCAACCAGCACGCCGCCGATCAGGAACAGGACGGCGCAGGTCGCGTAGACCGCGCTGGCACCGGCCACGAAGATCACGCCGCCGAGGGCCGGCCCGCCGATGATGGCCGACTGCATGCCGGCCGAACTCAGCGCCATGGCGCGTGGCAGCATTGCCGGCGGCACCAGCATCGGTGTCAGCGCCTGCTGCGCCGGCATCTGGAAAGCACGCGCCACACCCAGCGCCACAGACACGGCGAGCAGCAGTTCGCGGCTGGCCCAGCCACCCTGCGTGCCCAGCACCAGGGTGATGGCTGCCAAGCCCTGCGTGGCCAGGCAGGCCGCGACGATGTGGCCGCGGTGGACTCGGTCGGCGACATGGCCGGCCACCAGGGTCAGCAGCAGCGCCGGCACGAACTGGTACAGGCCGACCAGGCCCAGATCCCAAGCGCTGTGCGTCAGGTCGTACATCTGCCAGCCCACGGCCACCATCAGCATCTGGTTGCCGGTGGTGCCGAACAAGCGCGCGAACCACATGCGGACGAAGGCGCGCTGGCGCAGCAGCGCGGAAAGACTGAGATCAGGCATCGGCCGAGCTTATCAGCAGAGCGATGCCGGTCCGGCTGGGCCGGCATACGGCGCCCCGGCGCAGCCTGTCAGCGTCGCGAGACGGTCTCGTGGGTTTCCTGGGTCTCGTGGGTTCCGTGGGTCTCGGTGTGATCGGGGCCAGGCGCGCCATCGGGCGACTGCGGCGTGAGCACCACCTTGTCGACGGCATAGCCCCATTGCGCCGCCTTCGCCAGCCAGCGCCGGCGCTCGGCCTGGGGCAGCGATGGCGCGCGCGACAACAGCCAGAGATATTCGCGGTCGGGCGTGCCGACCAGTGCCACTTGATAGTCAGGGTCGATTTCGAGCACCCAGTAGTCGGCCCAGACGGCAGACAGCCAGCTGAGCCAGCGCGGGGCGAAACGCACTTCGAGCTGGCCTTCCGGCGAGCCCAGCGCGGCCACGCGACGGCCCTCTCCTTCGACCTCCCGGGATCCGCCATTCGCCGTGCGGCAGCCATTCACCACCTTCAGCCCCCCGGCTTGCGGCGTGTAGCGCGCGATCACGTCGGAGGCGCATTCCCGCTGGAACACGTTGGGCAGGCGTGCCTGTTCGAACCAGGCGCCGCTATAGCGCTGCAAGTCGAGCTTCTGCACCACCGGAGGCCCGGATGGCCGGGCACCAGCCAGGGCCAGATCCGCAGTGGCGGTTTCGCCGAAGGCAATCGACGCGGCCGCGGTGAGCGTAGCCACAGCGGCCAGCGCGGAGTTGAACAGGGCTTGCATGATCGTGGGCTGGTTGTTCCGACGGGATCACGCCCGTCGCTCACAAATTGTTGCCACGGATGCTGCACCGCGCGGTGGGTCCGCGGCGGAAAGTGCCGTGGGAACTGGCCTACAGCGGCGCGACTGTAGGCCGAGTCCTACGAACTCCGACCCTCGGCACTGGCACAATGCAATGGATCGAGGCGGTACGTTCAAGAGAATGCTTTTCAAATCCTTCGGCTACCGGTTTGGACTGCACGCGATCGATGAAGATGCATAGCACCAACCGCTTGACATGGGCTAAACGTGGGACTGAGAACATATATCGTCGAAGACAATCCGACGATTCGCGAAAATCTGATCGCCACGCTGGAAGAACTGGCGGGCATCAAAGCCGTAGGCACGGCCGAAACCGAAAACGAGGGGAAGGCGTGGTTGTCGGAGCATGCAGCCGACTGGGATCTGGCGATCGTCGATCTCTTCCTCAAACAAGGCAGCGGGCTCGGGGTGCTGTCCGCGGTGCGGCAACGCCTGCCGGGCCAGAAGATCGTGGTGTTGAGCAACTATGCCACCGCCGACATCCGCAAGCGCTGTGAGCAACTCGGGGTCGATGCGGTCTTCGACAAATCCAATGAAATCGACGCCCTGATCGACTTCTGCGTCGAACAGGCGGAGAGATCTTGATTCCAGGATCTGAAGCCGCCTGATGCCGCTCAGGCCATCAATCGATCAGCTTGTTCTTCAGCGCGTAGTAGGTCAGGTCGCTGTTGGACGCCAGGTTGAGCTTCTCCATCAGACGCGTGCGGTAGGTGCTCACCGTCTTCACACTCAGCGAAAGCGTATTGGCGATGTCTCCTGCCGTCTCGCCCTTGGCCAGCTTCAGGAACACCTGGAACTCCCGCTCCGACAGTTGTTCGTGCGCCGGTGCGTCGCCCTTGCGGTTGATCTGCTGAGCCAGCAGTTCGGCCACCGCCGGCGTGATGTAGCGCCGGCCCATCGACACCGTGCGGATCGCGTTCACGATCTCCATCGGGTCGCACTCCTTGTTCAGGTAGCCGCTCGCGCCCTGGCGGATCAGGTTCATCGCGTAGTGCTCCTCGGGATAACCGCTGAGGATCAGGATGCCCAGGTCCGGCGCCTTGGCGCGGATCATGGCCAATACGTCGATGCCGGTCTGCCCGGGCATGGACAGATCCATCAACAGCACGTCCATCTCGGTGTTGCGCACCAGGTCGATGGCCTCGCGGCCGCTCGCGGCCTCGCCCACCACACGCAGGTCCACGTGGTCGGAAAAAAACTGCTTCAGTCCGGAACGGACGATGGCGTGGTCATCCACAATGCCGATCTTGATCATCTGGATCTCTCTCTCTTTTGGGTGCCTGCAGCCGCAGGCATGAACTTGAATTTGCAGCGGTTGCGGTCATATCGGCCGATTGCACGTTGCTCATTATTCACGAATTAACTGGCTTAAGTCACTGGACACGTCTATGCGATGGTTTTCTATTCCAAAGATGGCGATCAGCCTGCCGCTTGCGGTGGCTGCCGCCTGTGTTCTGGTCGGCATCAACGAGACGGCCTACAAGCGCTCGGTCGATGCACTCAGCAGCATCTCCGAGGCGCAGCAGACCAGCAGCGAGCTCAACAAGCTGCTGCAGTACATGCTGGACGCCGAGACCGGACAGCGCGGCTACCTGCTGACCGGTGATGCGCGTTACCTCGAGCCGTACCAGCTCGCCACTTCCAACCTCAACACCAACCTCGACACGCTGCGCCGCCTGTACATGCCGCATCCCGAGGAACTGGCCGGCTTCGCGATGCTGTCGCGCAGCGTGCAGGGCAAACTCGCCGAGATGGACGTGAGCGTGCGCCTGCGCAAGCAGGGCAATGACGACGCCTGGAAATTCGTGCTGACCACCGACGTCGGCAAGGAGCAGATGGATGCGATCCGCAACCAGTCCTACCAGCTCATCGACGTGAGCCGGCATCGGCTGTCCAGCGGGCAGTCGCAGATCACGCAGTCCCTGCAGCTGTCGCGCATCGGCATCGCCATCGTCGCCGTCATCGGCCTGCTGGCCTTCTACATGTACCTGCGCCAGACCAATGCCCTCAAGGCGGTGGACCAGCGCGAGCAGCAGAGCCTGCAGCGCGAACGCGACCTGCTGGGCCAGCAGGTCAAGGAACGCACGGCCACGCTGGCCGAACTGGCCACCCACCTGCAGCAGGTGCGCGAGGAGGAACGCGGCCATCTTGCGCGCGAACTGCACGACGAGCTCGGCGCCCTGCTCACCGCCGCCAAACTCGACGTGGCGCGGCTCAAGTCGCGCATGGGCAGCGAGTCGCCCGACGCGGTGCAGCGGCTGCAGCATCTGACGGAAACGCTCAACAGCGTGATCGCGCTCAAGCGCCGCATCATCGAGGACCTGCGCCCCTCCTCGCTGTCCAACCTCGGCCTGCACGCCTCGCTGGAAATCCTCACGCGCGAATTCGGCGACCGCTCCGGCCTGCCGGTCACCACCAACCTCGAGCCGGTGGAGCTCGACGAATCCTCGCAACTCACCGTCTACCGGCTGGTGCAGGAGTCGCTCACCAACATCGGCAAATATGCGCAGGCCAGCCAGGTCACGGTCAGCATGCAGAACTATGGCGGCCACATCTCGGTGGACGTGGGCGACGACGGCCGGGGTTTCGACTCCAGCCACTTCTCGCCTTCGGGCCATGGCCTGACCGGCATGCGCCATCGCGTGGAGGCCGCCGGCGGCAAGCTCACGATCACCTCCTCGGTGAGCGGCGGCACCCACATCTCCGCCGTATTGCCCACCAGCAAGCCGGCGGCTTCGGCGACTTGAGCCGCATCGCCGCGCGGCCGGCCGCACCGTCGGCCCGGTCCTACGCGCAACCCGCGCAGCGGATGACGCGGCGAGCCGCCCCAGACTGATCGGCTCTCGACAGCAGTGTCTTTAACCTAGCGGCAGGCGATTCGATTCCGAGTCCCAATGCAACCCAAGGGCCTCGACCCGACTAGGAGAAACAAATGCTGCATTACTCCGTGGTGTTCCTCGTCATCGCGCTCATCGCGGCCATCTTCGGTTTTGGCGGCATCGCCGCCGGTGCCGTGGAAATCGCCAAGATCCTGTTCTTCATCTTCGCCATCATGGCCGTGGTGAGTTTCGTCATCAGCCTGCTCAAGAAGAGTTGAAGCTGCCTCCTCTTGCAAGAACATTTTTATAAGGACATCGCCATGTACTCCCCTTTCTCCAAGACTGACGACCTGAAGTCCGCCACCCGTGACCTCTCCGACACCGTGTTCCAAACGGCCGAAGAAGCCGTGACCAGCACCCGCGACCTGGCCAACGACGCGATCGGCCGGGCCGACCGCAAGGCCCGCGACCTGCGCGCCAGCATCGATCCCGCCATCGACCACATCGCCAGCCGGGCCCAGGAACTCGCACGCCGCAGCAGCGCACTCGCCCAGGATGCACGCGCCAAGGCGCAGCAGCGCCTTGCCGAATACGCCGACGTGACCACCCGCTACGTGGCCGAGCAACCGGTCAAGTCGGTGCTGATCGCCGCTGCCGCCGGCGCCGTGATCGCGGCGCTGCTGGTCTCGCGTCGCAACCACAACGACTACTGACCGCCCCGCAGCCCGTCGACCAGAAGCGGCCTCGCCTTTCCTAAACACCATCAGCCACCCAAGCCGCCCGCCATGTTGCATCCCATCTTTTCCACGCTGGTCACACGACCGGATCTCATCGTGGACCATCTCTCGGGCTACACCGCCCTGCTCGGCGAGGAAACCAAGTCCGTGGGTACGGAGCTCGTCGTCAAGGCGATGGCCTGGGTGATGATGGGCTTGATGCTGATGTTGTGCCTCACGCTTGCCGGCACCGCGGTGATGCTGGGCGTGATGCACGGCCACTTCCACTGGGCACTGGCGGCGGTGCCCGGCGTGGCGCTGCTGTTGGCGCTCGTCGCCTTCGTGCTCGCCAGGAAACCGCTGTCGGGCGGCCACTATGCCGAATTCAAGTCGCAGATCGAAAGCGATGTCGCCACCTTGCGCGCCGCCGGAGGCCATCATGGACGTTGAAGGCCTGGACATCACCTCCCTGAGTGCCAAGCAACGCCTGGCCCTCAGCCGCAACGCCATCTCCCGCCACATGGCGAGGGGCCGCCTGCCACAGCACGATGAAGACGAACGCATGAGCGAAGATCCGGCGCTGGCGCCACGTGGCACCTGGGGCAAGCTCAAGTTCCTGGCGCGCAGCTGGTGGCGCAACCATCCAGTCAACTACGCGGTGCAGATCGCCCGCCCCTCGATCGATGAATACGCGGCCCAGGAGCCGTTCAAGATGGTCGGAATCGCGGCGGCCGTGGGCGCCGCGGCGATGGTGATCAAGCCGTGGAAGATCCTGCCGTTGACAGCCCTGCTGCTCGCGCCTTTGAAATCGTCGGGATTCACCTCGACCGCCGTGACGCTGTTCGCACCGCCGAACGCGGACGGGGCATGAAGTCCGCTATCCTTTTTTGCAGCCGGGTCGGCGTGGTGCCGCAGACCCGGATGTCTTTCAACTACGCACCGACACAAACTCAAAATATCTGAAGGAATCATCATGAAATACGCTCGTGCTCTCGCTTTCGCCGCCCTGGCCGGTATCACCATCGTCACCACCGGCTGCGCGGTCGTCCGCGACCAGCAATCGGCTGGGGCGTACGTGGACGACGCGGCAATCACCACCAAGGTGAAGGCCCAGTTCGTCGAATCCAAGGCCGTCGATGCCGGCGCCATCAACGTGCAGACGTTGAACGGCACGGTGGCGCTGTCCGGCTTCGCCAAGTCGCAAACCGAAAAGTCTGCCGCCGAATCGATCGCTCGCGGTGTCAAGGGCGTCAACAGCGTGCGCAACAACCTCGTGATCCGTCCTTAATCCCGGCCGTCGAGGCCAGGACCGCGGGGCGTGCCCCGCCGGACCTTCAAGGGCAGGCATCTGGAACGTCCAGAGCCTGCCCTTTGTCTTTGCACATCTTGCGGCGAAGGATCCGGCGAAATGCCACCGCCTGGCCGGTCGTCGCGGCCCTCCTCCCCAGCTTCTAGGGCATAAAAAAACTGCCTCCGTGGAAGCAGTTTTTTGGCCCCTGTCACCAGGATCGGATCAGCCAGCCGGTGCCGTCAAGTTGTTGGTCACCGATGTCACACCCTTGACCCCCTGTGCGATCGAGGTGGCGCGTTCCTTCGCGGCAGCCGACGGGGCCGGTCCGCTGAGGCTGACCGCGCCGTTCTTGGTGTCGACGTTGATCTTGATGGCGCTCAGGTCCGGATCTTTCACCAGCGCGGCGGAAACCGATGTGGTGATCGCCATGTCGTCCACGGTGTTGGCCACCGCGTTGGCGGCCTCCTTCGCGTCGGCCTTGGCTTCACTGCCCGAACCCTTCATCGAGGATTCGGCGGAGGCCATGGCGTTCTTCGCGTCGTTCTTGGCTTCACCCGCCGCCTGTTCGGTCTTGGCCACGGCGTTGTCGAGCTTCTGTCCCACGGTCTGGCCGCCGTCCTGCTTGTTGCAGGCCGACAGGCCCAGGGTCAGCGCCAATGCGCCTGCCGCCACCAGGGTCGTGCGCAGGCCTGGGTTCGCTTGCTTGAATTGATGCATTTCTGTCTCCCGGTCAAATGGCGACCGGCCGCCGAAGCGGCTGGCCGGTGCGGATCACAACTTGTCGACGGCTTTCTTGGCGGTGTCCTTGGCCTTCTCGCGGGCATCGCCCACGGTGGCCTCGACCTTGCCAATGCCCTTCTGAACCTTGCCTTCGGCTTCCAGCCGGTCGTTGCCGACGGCCTTGCCAGCGACTTCCTTCACCTTGCCGGCGACCTGGTCGACGCGGCCGGAAACTTGGTTCTTGTTCATGTCAAATCCTTTGCGGTGGTTTGCGGTAACTGACACCCGTCATCTACCTGTGATCACTATCATTTAAGCTGTGCTCGACAGGTGTCGGCGTTGCCTGAGACTGCTGTAGGACACCAGGAAAAACCTGCGCGCCCAGCCGGGAGCAAAGCCAACGGAAAGCCGCCGTTTTACCCCCACAATGGCCCCCTATGGAAACCACTGAAAATATCAAAGAAAGCAAGCTCGCCCAGGCCTGGGCCGACCTTCAGGCGCACGCCAACAACGGTGATCCCCTGGCCGCGGACGCCTACCGGCTGGCCTTCGCCGATCCCGAGTTCCTGCTGCGCCGCGAGACCCGCGGCATCCGCTTCCAGCTCGAGATGCTCAAGCCCGACCTGCAGCAGCAGCAACTCGGCATCGAAAACACCATCGTCGTCTTCGGCAGCGCGCGTTTTCCGGCACCGGAAGATGCGCAGAAGGAACTGGCCGCCGCACGCGCGAGCGACGACCCGGCCATGCGCAAGGTCGCCGAGCGGCGCATGCGCAACGCCCATTACTACGACCAGGCGCGGCTGTTCGCGCGGCTCGTCGCAACCTACAGCGCCGGCCGCGAAGCCGCCGATCGCCTCTACATCTGCACCGGCGGCGGGCCGGGCATCATGGAGGCGGCCAACCGCGGCGCGCACGAGATGGGCGCGCTCACCGTCGGCCTGAACATCGCGCTGCCGCACGAGCAAAGCGGCAACCGCTTCGTCTCGCCGGAACTCAACTTCAAGTTCCACTACTTCGCGCTGCGCAAGATGCATTTCATGATGCGTGCCAAGGCGCTGGTGGCTTTCCCGGGCGGTTTCGGCACGCTCGACGAACTCTTCGAAGTGGTGACGCTGGTGCAGACCGGCAAGGCCAAGCCGGTGCCGATCATCTTGTTCGGCTCCGACTACTGGAAGCGCCTGCTGAACCTGGACGTGTTGATCGAGGAAGGCGCGATCTCGCCCGAGGACCTGAAGCTGTTCCAGTACGTGGACGAGCCGCAGGCCGGCTGGGACGCGATCAAAGCGTTCTATCAGCTGGAGGCTTGAGCAGCCAGGCGCCGCGGGCGCTGCCACCCACGAAGGCGCCGACGATCCAGAACAGCCCGGCCACGCCGATGAGCGAGCTCAGGGCGCCGAACAGCATCGGCATCAGCACGCTGGAGGCGTTGATGCTCATGAGCCGCAGGCCCAGCGCCTCGCCGTGGCGGTGCTCGGGCGTGATCTGGTGCAGCGTGCTCATCACCATGGGCTGCACCGAGCCCAGCGCCAGGCCGAGCAGCACCGACACCAGGCCCATGGTCCAGGCGGTCGGCAAGAACGGATACACCGCGAACAGCACCGCCGTGGCGACCATCGCCCCGGTGATCACCGCCCATTCGCGCAGCCGCTCGGCCAGCAGCGGCATGATGACGCGCACGGCGGCCGCGGCGATGGCGAACGCGCCGAGAATGCCACCGATCAGGGACGCACTCAATCCGCGCTCGTGGCCCAGGATCGGCACGACGAAGGTGTGCACATCCCAGCACGAGGACAGCGCCCAGTTGACCAGCAGCAGGCGGCGCAGCATGGGCTCGTGCAGCAGGTCCCACACCCGCGGCTTTGCAGCGCCCGGCACATGCGGAATGCGCGGCAGCTCTTTCGCCGTGCGCACCAGCAGCCAGCTGACGATGGGCAGCAGCGCCATGGCGGCGAACGCGGTCCGGTAACCGGACAGCGCGCCGGCCGTGGCGCCGGCGTGGTCGATCATCAGGCCGGCACAGAAGGGCCCGAAGAAATTGGAAAACGCCGGCCCGGTGGCCAGCCAGCTGAACACCTGCTTGAGTTGGGTTGCGCCCTCGGCGACACGGCCCACATGGCGCTGCAGCACGATGGAGGCCACGCCGGTGGCGCCGCCCGTGGTGAGCGCCGCGAAGCACAACACCGGGTAGATCGGGAACACCGCCGCCAGGCCCGCGCCGAGCACGGCGGCGACCACCGCATAGATCACCGGCCGGCGCAGACCGTGGCGGTCGGCATAACGTCCGGCCGGCAGCGCCAGGAACACCTGGGTCAGCGCAAACAGCGCCAGCAGGAAGCCGACCGGCATGGCACCATAACCCTGACTCAGCGCGAGCAACGGCGCGGCCAGCCGGGTGCCGGCCATGCAGGCATGCACACAGACGTGGGCCAGGATCAGGCGGGCCAGGGCAGCGTTCATGCTTCAAGCCTCATGAACTGCCGGTGGACGCATCTTCTTCGTCTACCGCATCGATGGCCAACAAGGCCTTGGCCTGCGCGTCGGGCAGCGCCTCCACGACCTTCAAGGCGCGGCGCAGCTGGCGCGTGCGCGTGTCGGCCTTGTCCAGCGTGTCGGAGGCTTTCTGCACCTGTTCGCGGATGCGCGCCACCCATTCGCCGTAGCGCTCGAATTCCGTCTTCACCGCACCGAGCACCTTCCACACCTCGCTGGCCTGCTGCTCCAGCGCCAGCGTACGGAAACCCATGTGCAGGCTGTTCAGCATGGCCAGCAAGGTGGTCGGGCCGGCGAGTGTCACGCGGTGGTCGCGCTGCAGGCTGTCCATCAGGCCCGGACGGCGCAACACCTCGGCATACAGGCTTTCGATCGGCAGGAACAGGATGGCGAAGTCGGTGGTGTGCGGCGGCGCGAGGTAGCTTTCGGCGATCGATTTCGCCTCGGCGCGGATGCGCGCTTCCAGCGCCTTGGCGCTGATTTCGGCGGCCACGGCGTCGGCCCGTTCGTGCGCGTCGAGCAGGCGCTCGTAGTCGTCGCGCGGGAACTTGGCATCGATCGGCAGCCACACCGGCGCGCCGTCGCCATCCGAACCTTGGCGGCCGGGGAAGCGCACGGCAAAGTCCACGCGCTGGTTGCTGCGCGGCTTGGTCTCGACCTGCTTGCCGTATTGCTCGGGCGTGAGCACCTGTTCGAGCAAGGCCCCGAGCTGCACCTCGCCGAAGATGCCGCGCGTCTTCACATTGGTCAGCACCCGCTGCAGGTCGCCCACGCCCTGCGCCAGCGACTGCATCTCGCCCAGGCCCTTGTGCACCTGCTCCAGCCGGTCGGCCACCTGCTTGAAACTTTCGCCCAGCCGCGCCTCGAGCGTGGTCTGCAGCTTCTCGTCCACCGTGTGGCGCATCTCGTCGAGCTTGGCGGCATTGCTTTGCTGCAACTGGGCGAGTTGCGATTCGAGCGTCGCGCGCACCTCGCCCAGGCGCCGCGCATTGGCCTCGCTCAGGTTCTGCAACTGCGTGGTGAGGGTGTCCGAGAGCGTCTTCTGCAGCAGCGTGAGTTGCTGCGCAAACGCGTCGATCTGCGCGTTCTGCGTGCGCAGTGCCTCGCCGCTTTGCTGCATCAGCGTGCGCTGGAAAGTGGCCATGTTGCCGGCCAGTTCCTGGCGCGCGGCACGACCGGATTCCGTGATTTCGCGCCGCAGTTCACGCTCGATGTGTTCGTTGCCCTGCTGCACGCCAGCCAGCACCTCGGCCGGATCGAAGCGCGGCGCGCCCCGCAGCAGCAGCACCGCCAACAGGATGAAATTCAGCACGGCCAGACCGATGGCGATCCAGCCCAGCGCAGACAGGTCAAACGGCATCGATACTATCTATTTTGTAGCTAATACCGCAGGATTGATGGGCGTGAGCGGCTTGTTTTCCTCAAAGAATCCGATCAGGTTGTCGCTGGCCAGACGGGCCATGGCCATGCGGGTGGGCACGGTGGCGCTGGCGATGTGCGGCGTGAGCACCACGTTGGGCACGTCCAGCAGCGCGGCATGCACCACGGGTTCACCTTCGAACACGTCCAGGCCCGCGGCGGCGATGCGCTTCTCGCGCAGGGCCACGGCCAGCGCCGCATCGTCCACGATGCCGCCGCGCGCGATGTTGACCAGCGTGGCGCTGGGCTTCATGAGCGCGAGTTCGGCCGCGCCGATGGTGTGGTGCGAAGCCGCCGAATACGGCACCACCAGCACCACGTGGTCGGCGGTCTTCAGCAGTTCCTCCTTGCCGACGTAGCGGGCCTTGCATTCGGCTTCGAGCGCCGGGTCGAGCCGGGAGCGGTTGTGGTAGATCACCTTCATGCCGAAGCCGTGCGCGCCCCGCTTGGCGATACCCTGGCCGATGCGGCCCATGCCGATGATGCCCAGGGTGCTGCCATGGATCTCGGCACCGGTGAACATGTCCACCCCCCATTTGGTCCACAAGCCGGCGCGCAGGTAATGTTCGCTCTCGGTGATGCGCCGCGCCGTGGCCATCAGCAGCGCGAAGCCGAAGTCGGCGGTGGTTTCGGTCAGCACGTCGGGCGCGTTGGTGGCCAGTACGCCGGCGGCCGTCATGGCGTCGATGTCGAAGTTGTTGTAGCCGACCGCCATGTTGGCGCAGATCTTGAGATCCGGGCAGGCCTCGAGCACCTCCGCGTCGATGCGTTCGCTGCCGGTGGTGAAGGCGCCGGCCTTGCCCTGCAGCCGCTCGATGAGACCGGCCTTGGTGAAGACGGTGTCCGACGGGTTGGCTTCGACGTCGAAATGCTGTTCGAGCCGGGCGATGATTTCGGGAAAGACGGCGCGGGCGACGAGGATCTTGGGCTTGGACATGTTGGGAATGGTCACTACTTGAACCAGATGAAGGTGGTCACGATGAACAAAGGCACCAGAATGCCGACCGACCAGGCCATGTAGCCGAAGAAGCTCGGCATGCGCACGCCGCGTTCCTCGGCGATGGCCTTGACCATCATGTTGGGCGCATTGCCGATGTAGCTGTTCGCCCCCATGAACACCGCACCGCCGGAGATGGCCGCCAGCGTCGGTGCCAGCGTGGTCATCAGGGTCTGCGGATGGCCGCCGGCGGTGTTGAAGAACACGAGGTAGGTCGGCGCGTTGTCGAGGAAGGAACTCAACAGCCCCGTGGCCCAGAAATACATGGCCGGGTCGGGCTGGCCGTCGGGCCGGGTGACGGCCGCCACCACCGCGCCGAAGGGGCCGTCGGTGCCCGCGCGCAGCATGGCGATCACCGGAATGATGGTCAGGAAGATGCCGGCGAAGAGTTTGGCCACCTCCTGCATCGGGCCCCAGGAAAACTGGTTGTCGGCATGCACCTTGGCGGGCGTGAGCCACAGCGACAGCAGCGTGACCAGCACCAGCCCGGCGTCGCGCACCAGGCCGGGCAGGCCGACCTCGGTGCCGGCCACGTCGAAGGCCACCGGAGACTTCCACAGGCCGCTGAGCAAGACCAGCACGATGACGGCCAGCAGCAGCAAGAAGTTGAGACCGCCATCGAAGCCGACGCGCCCTGTGTCGGGCGTCGGGTCGGCACGCAGCACGCCTTCCTTGCGGAAATACCAGCTGTCCAGCGCATAGAACAAGGCGAGCAGCACGCCGATCAGGAACAGCGTCTCCTGGAAGATGTGGCTCACCGTCCAGAAGAAATCGATGCCCTTGAGGAAGCCGAGGAACAGCGGCGGGTCGCCCAGCGGCGTGAGCGAGCCGCCGATGTTGGACACGATGAAGATGAAGAAGATCGCCACATGGGCCTTGTGCAGGCGGTTGTCGTTGGCGCGGATCAGCGGGCGGATCAACAGCATCGAGGCGCCGGTCGTGCCCATGAAGCTGGCCAGCACCGCGCCGATGGCCAGGATGGCCGTGTTCAGCCCCGGGCTGCCATGCAGGTTGCCCCGGATGTAGATGCCACCGGCCACGGTGAACAGGGCCGTCAGCAGGATGATGAACGGGATGTACTCCGCCACCAGCGCGTGGACCAGGCTGCTGCCGGCCAGCGCCGGGCCGTAGACGGCGGCGAAGGGCAGCAGGAAGGCCAGCGACCACGCCGCCGCGATCTTGCCGAAGTGGTGGTGCCAGAAGGCCGGCGTCAACAGCGGACACAGCGCGATCGACAGCAGGATGCCGGCGAACGGCACGCCCCAGAGCGCCGACAGCTGCGCGCCCGGCACCTCGGCCGCCAGCGCCAGGCCCGGCGACAACAGCGCCAGCGAAAGTATGGCGCGGCGCATCATGTTGGCGAGGCGATCTCGAAGACCTGGCGCAGGTAGGCCAGGTATTTCTCGTCTTCGCACATGTTCTTCGACGGCGTGTCGGACAGCTTGGCCACCGGCTGGCCGTTGCAGCGCACCATCTTGATGACGATCTGCAGCGGCACGTGCGCCGGCGGATCGCCGAGGTCGTTGGTCAGGTTGGTGCCGATGCCGAAGGCCAGCAGGCAGCGGCCCTGGAACTGGCGGTACAGCTCGATGGTGCGCGGCACGGTGAGGCCGTCGCTGAAGATCAGGGTCTTGGTCAACGGGTCGACGCGGTTGTTGCGGTAGTGCGCGATGAGCCGCTCGCCCCACTGGAACGGGTCGCCGCTGTCGTGCCGCGCGCCGTCGAAGAGCTTGCAGAAATACATGTCGAAGTCGCGCAGGAAGGCGTCCATGCCATAGACGTCGGACAGCGCGATGCCCAGGTCGCCGCGGTATTCCTTGGCCCATGATTCGAAGCCGAACACCTGGCTGTCGCGCAGCCGCGGACCCAGCGCCTGGCAGGCCTGCAGGTATTCATGGGCCATGGTGCCCAGCGGCGTCAGGCCGAGCTTCATGGCGAACAACACGTTGCTGGTGCCCGCGAACTGCCCGCGCGGCCCGGCGCCGAGCCGCGCCACCAGCACGCGCAGCACCTCCTCGTGCCAGGCCTTGCTGAAGCGGCGCCGCGTGCCGTAGTCGGCGATCTTCAGCTCACCCAGGCCCTCGGCATGCAGTTCGCCGATCTTCACGTCGAGCCGCCGCCGGCCTTCGATGAAGTCAGGCACCGTCTGCGTGTTGCGGAAATAGACCTCGTTGATGATGGCCAGCACCGGGATCTCGAACAGGATGGTGTGCAGCCACGGCCCCTTGATCGAGATCTCGATCTCGCCCGAGGGCTGCGGCGTGACCTGGATGTATTTCTCGTTGAGCCGGAACAGGCCGAGGAAATCGATGAAGTCGCTCTTGATGAAGCGCATCGAGCGCAGGTAGGCGAGTTCGGCGTCCTGGAACTGCAGGCTGCACAGCGAGCGGATCTCGTCGCGGATCTCGGCCGCATAGGGCGCGAGTTGCACGCCGGGGTTGCGGCACTTGAACTTGTACTCCACCTGCGCGCCGGGAAACTGGTGCAGCACGACCTGCATCATGGTGAACTTGTAGAGGTCGGTGTCGAGCAGGCTGGTGATGATCATGATGAGGCAGGCTGGGCACTCCGCTTGTCCGGGCGGTAGGCGGTGGACCGTATTTCTGAAGCGCCATTGTGGCATCCCTGGCGGGCAACGAATGTCGGCTTCAGCCTACGCCCCGCAATCGGCGCGTCCTACCACCCGGCCGCGCCGCTCTGCCTACAGTCATCTCACGCCGGAACTGACCACGCAAGACGCGTTGCAGCCGGCGGACATGTACCGCAAAAAAGAAGGAGAGCCATATGAACAGCGATCGCATCGAAGGCAACTGGAAAGAGTTCAAGGGCAAGCTCAAGGAGCAATGGGGCAAGCTGACCGACGACGACCTCGACGTCTTCGAAGGCCGCCGCGACCAGTTGATCGGCCGCATCCAGCAGCGCCACGGCCTGACGCAGGAAGCCGCGGACCGTGAAGTGCTGGATTGGGAGAAGAAGAACCCCAGTTTCTTCTTCGAGAAATCCTGATCCCGCTTCCCAAATCATCTCCATCACAACTTTGACTCTGAAGGAATAACACCATGAATATCAAGAACACTAAGCTCGTCCTCGCCCTCGCCATGTCCCTGGGCTGCGCCACGGGCGCCATGGCCCTGACCTCGGCCGAGCACAAGGCACAGAACGAGCGTATCGAAGCCGACTTCAAGGTCAACCGCGACAAGTGCGGTGCCATGAGCGGCAATGCCAAGGACATCTGCGTCTCCGAAGCCAAGGGCGCCGAGAAGGTCGCCAAGGCCGAAAACGATGCCCAGTACAAGCCCAGCGCCAAGAACGACGTGAAGGTGCGCGAGGCCAAGGCCGACGCCGCCTACGACACGGCCAAGGAAAAGTGCGATGACCTCTCCGGCAACGCCAAGGACGTGTGCGTGAAGGATGCCAAGGCGGCCCACACCGTGGCCCTGGGCAATGCCAAGGTCGCCGAATCGGCGATGAAGGCCAATAACGGCAACACCGCCAAGGTCGCCGAAACCCGCCAGGAAGCCACGGCCGACAACCGCAAGGCGCTGTATGCCGCGGCCAAGGAACGCTGCGACGCCATGAGCGGCAATGCCAAGGACACCTGCATCGCCGACGCCAAGACCAAGTACGGCATGTAACCCATCAGGGAGCGTCGCGCCGGAGCATATCGGCGCGACATCGGATTGAAGGGCGAGAGCCTCTACGCCGTCCAGTGCAGCAATGCCTGGGCGGTTTTTTTACGCCTGCGCTATCTCCGGATCGAGGCGGCCGCGCGGTTTAGGAGCTGCGCCCTAATATGTTGCAGTGCAGCGAAAAGCGCTTGCCAGCCAGGAATCGGTGCCTATAATTCAATCCATGCTGCACTGCAACATAACCGGGTCGGCCGGAAAGATCAGTCGGAGCAGTCCCTAGGTTCCCTTTTTTTATTTACTGGAGATATTGATTATGTTGACCGCAGAACAAATTCTGGCTTCCCACAAAGCAACCGTCGAAACCCTGTTCGGCCTGACCAACAAGGCTTTCGAAGGCGTGGAAAAACTGGTCGAGCTGAACGTGACCGCTTCCAAGGCTGCCCTGTCCGAAGCCGCTTCGCACTCGCAAGCCGTGCTGAGCGTGAAGGACGCGCAAGAGCTGCTGGCCCTGCAAGCCAGCCTGCTGCAGCCTCTGGCCGAGAAGACCGCCGCCTACAGCCGTCACCTGTATGACATCGCCCAAGGCACCGGCACCGAATTCACCAAGGCCATCGAATCGCAAGCTTCCGAAGCTCAGAAGAAGATCGCCGGTCTGGTCGACAGCGCCGTGAAGAACGCGCCTGCCGGTTCCGAATCCGCCGTCGCCGTGATGAAGAGCGCCATGGCCACCGCCAACAACGCTTTCGAATCCGTGCAAAAGGCCGTGAAGCAAGCTTCCGACGTCGCCGAAGCCAACTTCAAGGCTGTGGCCACGACCGCCGTGAACGCTGGCGCCGCTGCCACCAAGAAGCGTTAATTCGCTGCACGACTCGGATTTCAGAGAGTCTCCTCGGGTCCTTTCGTAGCCATCCGGCTCAGGGATCCTTGCAGGGCCCCGTCGCAAGACGGGGCCTTTTTTTGTCTGGCGTCGTCACTCAAGGTCTATTTGCGCCTGGCTTCCATCGCCGTCCTGAGCTGGGGCAAGGCCTGCAGCATGGCCTGCCGGCCCGCTTCGATGGAGCGCAGCCGGGCGTTGAAGTCGGCACTCTGCACGCCCAGGAGACCGGGCCGCACCACCAGGTCGGCGTCGCGCAGTTCGTAGGTGTTGATGCTTTTGCCCATGATGGCGAAGGTCTGCAGCAGGATCTGCAGCGTGTCGCCGGCCAGGTTGCCCTCGGGCGGGCTGGAGATGTCCACCGCGATCACCAGTTCGGCCCCCATCTGCCGCGCATAACGCACCGGCACGGGCGAGACCAGGCCACCGTCCACGTATTCGTGACCCGAAATCTTCACCGGCTGGAACACCGCTGGCACCGCGCTGGAGGCCCGCACGGCCGTACCGGTGTCGCCGCGCTGGAACAGAACGCCCTGTCCGCTGTTGAGGTCGGTGGCAACGATGCCCAGGGGCAGCGGCATGTCCTGGATCAGCTTGCCGCCGAGTTGCGCGTTGACGTAACGCGCCAGCGCCTCGCCGCGCAGCATGCCGCGGCTGAAGATCGGCAGCGTCCAGTCCGTGAATGCGGCCTCTTCCATGGTCTGCGCCACCCGCAGCAGCTGCGCGCCGCTCTTGCCGCTCGCATACAGCGCCGCGACCAGGCTGCCGGCCGAAGTGCCGACCACCAGATCGGGCCGGATGCCGGCCTCCTCGAGCACCTGGATCACGCCCACATGGGCAAAGCCCCGCGCCGCACCGCCGCCGAGCGCCAGGCCGATGCGCGGCGGCCGTAGCGCGGCGCTGGGAATCTGCACCGTGGGCAATGCTGGCGGCGCCACCGGTGGGGTGGACATGCAGCCGGCGAGCGCCGCGCCGGCCAGCAGGGCCGCCACGGCACGGCGAAGGCGCGGCACGGCGGCGGCGGGGAACATGGAAAAAGCGGTTCGCAATCTGGCTCCTGGGAGAACTGGGCGCCTATTCTCGCTCGGCCGATCTAGTTCCCTCCCGGCGCCATGCCGCCGGCGGGCCGTGCTTCGTCGGCGTCGCTATAGTGCAGGTTTGTCCATCGCACCGCAGGGAACATCCGAATGAAAACCAAAGCCGCCGTCGCCTGGAAATCCGGCGCCCCATTGACCATCGAAACCGTCGACCTCGAAGGCCCGAAGTTCGGCGAAGTGCTGGTCGAGATCAAGGCCACCGGCATCTGCCATACCGACTACTACACCCTCTCGGGTGCCGATCCGGAAGGCATCTTCCCCGCCATCCTGGGCCATGAAGGCGCAGGCATCGTGGTCGACGTCGGCCCCGGTGTCACCACCCTCAAGAAGGGTGACCACGTGATTCCGCTCTACACGCCGGAGTGCCGCCAGTGCAAGTTCTGCCTGTCGCGCAAGACCAATCTGTGCCAGCTGATCCGCGGGACCCAGGGCAAGGGCCTGATGCCTGACGCGACGAGCCGCTTCAGCCTCGACGGCCAACCGATCTTCCACTACATGGGCACCAGCACCTTCAGCAACTACACCGTCGCGCCCGAGATCTCGCTGGCCAAGATCCGCGAGGACGCGCCGTTCGACAAGGTCTGCTACATCGGCTGCGGCGTGACCACCGGCATCGGTGCGGTGATCTTCACGGCCAAGGTGGAGGCCGGCGCCAACGTGGTGGTGTTCGGACTGGGCGGGATCGGCCTGAACGTGATCCAGGGCGCGAAGATGGTCGGCGCCGACAAGATCATCGGCGTGGACCTGAACCCCGAGCGCGAAGCCATGGCGCGCCAATTCGGCATGACGCACTTCATCAATCCGAAGAACACCGAGAACGTGGTCGATGCCATCGTGCAATTGACCGACGGCGGTGCCGACTACAGCTTCGAATGCATCGGCAATACCAAGGTGATGCGCCAGGCGCTGGAGTGCACCCACAAGGGCTGGGGCCGCAGCATCATCATCGGCGTGGCCGAAGCCGGCGCCGAGATCAGCACCCGGCCGTTCCAGCTCGTCACCGGCCGCAAGTGGGAAGGCTCGGCCTTCGGCGGCGCGCGCGGCCGCACCGACGTGCCGAAGATCGTCGACTGGTACATGGAAGGCAAGATCAACATCGACGACCTGATCACGCACACCATGCCGCTGGAAGACATCAACAAGGGTTTCGATTTGATGAAAGCTGGCGAGTCGATCCGCGGCGTGGTTCTGTACTGAGCCATGGCTGAAACATTGAAGCTGGTGTCCGAGCACCGCTGCTTCGGCGGCGTGTTGCGCTTCTACGAACATGACTCGCGCGAGATCGGCCTGCCGATGCGCTTTTCGGTGTTCCTGCCGCCGCAGGCCGTGCAACCAGGACAAGGCCCGGTGCCGGCGCTGATGTACCTCGCGGGGCTGACCTGCAACGAAGAAACCTTCATGGTCAAGGCCGGTGCGCAGCGCCTCGCGGCCGAACTCGGCATCGCGTTGATCGCACCTGACACGAGCCCGCGCGGCGCGCAGGTCGAGGGCGAGGGCGCCAGCTGGGACTTTGGCGTCGGCGCCGGTTTCTATCTCGATGCGACCGAAGCCCCCTGGGCCACGCATTGGCGCATGGAAAGTTACCTGATGCAGGAACTGCTGCCGCTGGTGGGTGCCGCGTTGCCGATCGACAGCGAGCGCATCGGCCTGTTCGGCCACTCGATGGGCGGGCATGGCGCGTTGACACTGGCGCTGCGCCACCCCGGCCGCTTCCAGTCGCTGTCGGCCCTGGCGCCGATCTGCGCCCCCACGCAATGCCCGTGGGGCCAGAAGGCCTTCGGCGGCTACCTCGGCGCCGACCAGAGCCGCTGGCTCGAACACGACGCCACGCAACTCATGCGGCACCAGCCGGTCGCGCCCTATCCGCAGGGCATCCTGATCGACCAGGGCCTGGCCGACAAATTCCTGACCGAACAATTGCATCCGCATCTGTTCGAAGCCGCCTGTGAAGGCCTGGGCCAGCCACTCACGCTGCGCCGCCATACGGGCTACGACCACGGCTACTACTTCATCCAGAGCTTCATGGCCGACCATCTGCGCCACCACGCGGCGACGCTGGTGGGCGCCTGAAACGGCGCGAGCCCCAATGAGCGCGTTCGTTCAGAGTCTGCACGAGGTTTTCGAAGGCATGGGCCGCATCCAGGCCCGGCGCATGTTCGGCGGCCATGGCATCTACCATGAAGGCCGCATGTTCGCCCTGGTGGTGCGCGAGACGCTCTATCTCAAGGCAGACGCGCAGACCGCCGGGTTCTTCGATGCGCTGGACTTGCCAGCCTTCAGCTACGAACGCCAGGGCCGGATCACGGCCATGAGTTACCGGCAGGCACCGGCCGATGTCTTCGAGGACCGGTCGGAGGCTGCCTTGTGGGGACGCCGCGCGTGGGAAGCCGCGCTGCGCTCCGGCAAGCCGCCCAAGCCCGGCCGCGCTGCGCCGCCCTCATCGCGCCAAAGCGCGGGCCGATCGACTTAAAGCAGGCTTAATGCCCTCGGCTGGCGCGACAATGGAGGGATGTCCCGGCCCCAGCCCCCTTCCTTCTCCGCAGTCGCGCCCTCCTCCACATCGCCGGCCCAACGGCCCGAACGGCAGCGCCAGTCGCTCTGGCTGATGCTGGCCGCCAGCCTGTGGATCGCCACAGTGTGCAACCTGCCGCTGTGGCGTGAGTTGCTGAAACTGCCCGAGTTGCAGACCGTTCGCGGCCTGTGGTTCGGCCTGTGTTTCGCGGTGATGATCGCCGGCGCCACCACGGCGCTGCTGAGCCTTTTCGCCTGGCGCTGGACGCTCAAGCCGGCGATCACGCTGTTCCTGGTGTCGGCGGCCGCGGGCGGCTATTTCATGATGGCCTACGGCATCGTCATCGACCCGACGATGATGGTCAACGCGCTGCAGACCGACGCCCGAGAAACGCGCGACCTGCTGAATTGGCAGTTCGCGGCCGCCATCGTGGTGCTGGGCATCCTGCCGGCCTGGTGGGCCTGGCGCCAGCCGGTGCGCCGCACGCCGGTGCTGCGGCAGTTGCTGCGCAACCTGCTGAGCTTCGCGCTCGGCCTGGCGGTGCTGATCGGCGCGCTGTTCGCCGTGTTCCAGGACATGTCGTCCTTGATGCGCAACCACACCCAGCTGCGCTACCTCATCAATCCGCTGAACTCCTTCTACGCCCTGGGCAAGGTGGCCGCCAAGCCCTTCGAACGCGACAACACCAGGATCCTGCCGCTCGGTCAGGACGCCCGGATCGCCGACGCGACGGACACGGCCAGCAAGCCGCCCTTGCTGTTGCTGGTGCTCGGCGAGACCGGCCGTAGCGGCAACTTCGCCCTGAACGGCTATGCGCGGCCGACCACGCCCGGCCTGTCCGCCCTGGCCGCCCGGCCGGACGAGCGCCTGACCAGCTTCCGCAACGCCTGGTCCTGCGGCACCAACACCGCGGCCTCGGTGCCGTGCATGTTCTCGCACCTCGGCCGGACCGCCTTCGAAGACCGCAAGGCCAACTACGAAGGCCTGATGGACGTGCTTTCGCGCAGTGGCATGGCGGTGCTGTGGATCGACAACCAGTCGGGCTGCAAGGGGGCCTGCGACCGCATACCCAACGTCAGCACCACGCAGTTGCAGGATCCCGCGCTGTGCAGCGAGGGAGAATGTTTCGACGACATCATGCTCAAGGACCTGGACGGCCGCATCAAGGCCCTGCCCGCCGAGCGCCGCGCCAAAGGCGTGGTGGTGGTGTTGCACCAGATGGGCAGCCATGGCCCGGCGTATTACAAGCGCACGCCGACGGCGTTCAAGAAGTTCATGCCCGAATGCACCAGCAACGCGCTGCAGGAATGTTCGCCCGCGCAACTGGTGAATGCCTACGACAACACCATCTTCTACACCGACCACTTCCTGAGTTCGGCCGTCGACTGGCTCAAGACGCAGGAAACGGCGTCGGCACCGGCCATGATGTATGTGGCCGACCATGGCGAATCGCTCGGCGAGAACAACATCTACCTGCACGGCATGCCCTACAACATCGCGCCGGACGTACAGAAACACGTGCCGTGGATCACCTGGCTGTCGCCGGCCTTCGAGGCCCGCAGCCGCATCAGCACCGGCTGCCTGCAAAAACGCGCCGACGAGCGCATCAGCCACGACAACTACTTCCATTCGGTGCTGGGCATGTTGGGCGTGCAGACCGCGGTCTACCAGCCGGCACTCGACCTGTTCGCGCCCTGTACCGACCGGCAGGCCGCGGCAACGAAAAGCCCCTGACCGCCGTCAGAACAGCGATGCCTGGCCGAGCAGGCTCGCCGGGCGGAACAGGTCCAGCCTGGGTTCGTGCCGCACGCGGTTCATGCCGAGCCGGGCGCAGGCTTTCTCGAACCGCTGGCGGATGAGGTCGGCCCACAGGCCCGTGCCCTTCATGCGCGTGGCGAAATTCGCATCGTAGTCCTTGCCGCTCTGCCGTTGGGCATCGCTGACGCCGTGCATGTCCTGCACCCGAGCCATGATACGGTCGGCGCGCTGGGGGTAGTGCAGTTCGAGCCACTGCCGGAACAGCGGACTCACCTCCCAGGGCAGGCGCAGCACGGTATAGAAAGCCGAACGCGCGCCGGCATCGAAGGCGGCGGCCAGCACCTGCTCCATGTCGTCGTTCACGAAAGGGATCTGCGGTGCCACGCTCACGCCGACGGGGATGCCGGCCTCGGCCAGCATGCGGATGGTACGCAGCCGCCGGTAGGGCGCGGCCGCCCGCGGCTCCAGCTTGCGTGCCAGTTCGCCGTCGAGCGTGGTCACCGTGATATACACCGCGGCCAGGTGCTGCGCCGCCATCGGCGCGAGCAGATCGATGTCGCGCTCCACACCGCTGCCCTTGGTGACGATGGCCACCGGGTGCCGGCAGCGCACCAGCACCTCGATGGCCGCGCGCGTGAGGCCGAGTTCGCGCTCGATGGGCTGGTAGCCGTCGGTCACCGTGCCGATGGCGATCAGGCGCGGCTCGTAGCGCGGCGCCAGCAGTTCACTTGCCATGACTTCGGCGAGGTTGCGCTTGGCGATCAGCCGGGTTTCGAAGTCAAGGCCGGGTGAAAGATTCAGGTAGCTGTGGGTCGGCCGCGCGTAGCAGTAGATGCAGCCGTGCTCGCAGCCGCGATAGGGATTGAGCCCGTAGTCGAAGTAGATGTCGGGCGAACTGTTGCGGGTGATGGCGCTTTTCACGTCCTCGAAGCGCACCTCGGTCTGCGGCGCCGAGGCCTCTTCCTGGTCCTTCTCCGAATCCTCCAGCGTGCCCCAGCCGTCGTCGAACGCGCCGCGCTGCTCACGCTCGAAACGGTGCGCCAGCCGGGTGGCCGCGCCGCGGCCCTTGAGGGCGTGCAGGGGAATGTGGGCGTCGCTCATGAAGTACTGTTGTTAATCACAGTATTCCACGATCAAACCAGGGCGTCAACCGCCCCGCGAAAATCCTGCGTCAGCCGACCAGCATCTGCATGCTGTTCTCATAGTCCTCGGTCAACTGCTCGAAGACATCGAGCACACCTTCGCTCGCTGCAGCGAGCTGTCCGATCGCCGCGCCGCCACCCTGGAGGCCGTCGGTCGCCACCACCATGTGCCGCCAGTGCGAAGCACCGGTTTCCAGCGAGGCGCGGATGCCGGTGGAGGTGAGCGGGATGCCGTTCAAGAAGCTCAATGCCTGTTCGAAGGCCGTGCGCGCCTCCAGCAGGCCGGCCTGGTTGCGCGCGGCCACGCCGCCGCCGGCACCGACCGCACCCATGGCGCCGAGCAGCGCGTACTTGGCGTAGCGTTGCGACCACATGCGCTGGCGCGCCACCACGTTGAGCACGTGCAAGGGCGGCGCGGCACCGGCGTGTTCGAGGTCGTTGGTCAGGCGCTCGGCGTCGTCGAGCAGGCGCTCGGCCAGGCTGTCCACGCGCATCACCTGGCGCGCATCGATGCCGCCTTGCGGATCGAGCGCGGCCTTGAGCTCGCCCCAGCCCCGCACCACCTGACCCAGCAGGTCGCCGAAGGTGGGTTTGGAAAGGGTCTTGCCCAGACCGGCGATGTTGGCCTCGATGCGTTGCACCGAATCCTGCAGCAGCGGCTGCGCCTGTTGCCCAGCGCCGGCGATCTGCAGCAACTGCAGCTTGACCAGCCGTTGCGACAGCATGCGCAACTGGCCCGCGCGGTTCACCGCATCGGCGAAACGCGCGGAGTGGATGATCTGCTGCGAGACCTGGCCGAGCCGCTGGTTGGTGTGCATGGACGCCGTGCGCAGGATCTGGAAGGCGTCGTCGTCCGACACCTGGCGCGCATGCATCAGGATGCCCTTGGCGCGGTCCACCATCTTGCGTTCCTCGAAGCGGTTGGCCAGGTCGGCGAGTTGCGTCTGCAGCGCGCGCTCGCGCTTGAAGCGTGCCTGCGCGATGTGGATCAGCGGCCGCAGCCGGTGCGCGCCATAGCCGTTGACCACGTAGGCATGGATGCCGGACTCGGCGGCGCGCGCGATGTGCTCCACCCCCGCGTCGTTGGTGAACACGATCACCGGGCACGGCGCGGTGTCGGCGATGGCCTGCGTGGTCCTGAACAGCAGGTCGCTGGGCAGCGGATCCAGGCAGATCACCACATCTGGTGCATGGCGCACCACTTCCTGCACCAATTTGCTGCGATCGATGCTGGCGCCGAGCACCTGGATGCCCGCGGCCTCCAGGTCGGCCACCAGGGGATGCGGTCCTTTCGTGGCCTCCAGGCCGTGCAGGTCGACAAGGGCAGAAATCATGGGGGAAATTCGTGGCTTTCAGAGGGAAAAGGACATTCGACTAGAGGCTGTACGCAAGTCGCGCACCATCTTTGCGGCCGTGCTGGCGAGGCAGTGGCAATGATATGGCATGGCTTTTGCTGAGCTTTCCCTGAACGCGACGCAGCGTTCGGTCTTTGCCCCAGCACCGCGGGCCAGCGCACAACGAAGTGCGCGAATGGTGTGCCTCACCCTCCGGCTCGAACGCAGCCGGCCCCGGAGTCGCCATGTTGTTTTCCTCCCCCACCGTCAATGCCACCGGCCCGAAGGCCAACCGCATCGACCTGTTCTCGTTTTCCACGCCGCAGATGCGGGCCTTTCACGTCACCTGGCTGGCCTTCTTCGTGTGCTTCTTCGCGTGGTTCGCGGCGGCACCGCTCATGCCGCTGATCCGCGCCGAATTTGGCCTCACCAAGGACCAGATCGCCAACATCAACATCGCCTCGGTGGCGGTGACGATCCTGGTGCGGCTCATCATCGGCCCGCTGTGCGACAAATACGGCCCGCGCCGCACCTACACCTGGCTGCTGCTGGTCGGCGCCCTGCCGGTGTTCGGGCTGGCGTTCGCCAAGTCATACGAAGTGTTCCTGTTCTTCCGCCTGTGCATCGGCGCGATCGGCGCTTCCTTCGTCATCACGCAGTACCACACGAGCGTGATGTTCGCACCGAACGTGGTCGGCACGGCCAACGCCACCGTGGGCGGCTGGGGCAATGCCGGCGGCGGCGCCGCGCAGAGCCTGATGCCGCTGGTGGTGGCGGCGGTGCTGAGCCTCGGCGTGGAGCAGGCCTTTGGCTGGCGCGTGGCGATGTTCGTGCCCGGCGTGGCGATGGTGGTGATGGCCTTCGTCTATGCGCGCTACACGCAGGACACGCCGCAGGGCGACATCGTCGACCTGCGCGCCAGGGGCATCCAGATCGAAGGCGGCAAGAAGGGTGGCATGGCCATCTTCCTGCAGGCCTGCCGCAACTACCGCGTGTGGATGCTGGCCGCCACCTACGGCGCCTGCTTCGGCGTGGAGATCTTCATCCACAACATCGCGGCCAGCTACTACGTGGACCGCTTCGGCCTGTCGATCGCCAACGCCGGCTTCGCCGCCGGCATCTTCGGCGCGCTGGCGCTGTTCGCCCGTGCGCTCGGCGGCATCGCCAGCGACCGCATCGCCGCGCGCCGCGGCCTGGACGGCCGAACGCTGCTGCTGTTCGGCCTGATGCTCGGCGAAGGCATCGGCCTGGTGCTGTTCAGCAAGGCCGACAGCGTGGCGCTGGCGATCGGCGCGATGGCGCTGTTCGGCCTGTTCACGCACATGGCCTGCGGCGCCACCTATGCGGTCATGCCCTTCGTCGACCGCAAGGCCCTGGGCGGCGTGGCCGGGCTGATCGGCGCCGGCGGCAACATCGGCGCGGTGGCCGCGGGCTTCCTGAACAAGGCGACCGACACGCCGCAACAAACCCTCTTGATCCTCGGCCTGATCGTGGCCGGCACTTCTTTGTGCGCGATCTCCGTGAGATTCTCTGCACAGCACAAATCCGCCGAGCAGAAGCTGCTGGACGCGGCGCTGGCCATGCGCCGCACGGAAACCGACCTGGCCCCGGCCCCCCGCGCCACGACTGGCCTGGCCTGACACCGCATCGCCGCCCGGCACGCCCTGGAGCTACCCCATGAAAAAATCGAAACTGGTGATGATCGGCAATGGCATGGCCGGTGTGCGCACCCTCGAAGAGCTGCTGAAGATCGCCCCCGAGCTCTACGACATCACCGTCTTCGGCGCCGAGCCACACCCCAACTACAACCGCATCATGCTGTCGCCGGTGCTGGCCGGCGAGCAGACGCTGGACGAGATCGTGCTGAATTCATGGGCCTGGTACGCCGAGCACCAGATCACGCTGCATGCGGGCAAGAAGGTCGTCGAAGTCGACCGCGTGAACCGCATCGTGCGCGCCGAGGACGGCACCGAAGCCGAATACGACCGCCTGCTGATGTGCACCGGCTCCAACGCCTTCATGCTGCCGGTACCGGGCAACCACCTCCGGGGCGTGATCGCCTACCGCGACATCGCCGACACCAACGAGATGATCGACACGGCCACCCGGTACAAGAACGCCGTGGTCATCGGCGGTGGACTGCTGGGCCTGGAGGCCGCCAACGGCCTGGCCCTGCGCGGCATGAAGGTGTCGGTGGTGCACAAGAACGATTGGCTCATGGAACGTCAGCTCGATGATGTCGCGGGCAGGCTGCTGCAACAGTCGCTGGAAGCGCGTGGGCTCCGCTTCCTGCTGGGCGCGCAGACCAAGGAACTCGTGGGCGGCCCGGAAGGCCGCGTCACGGCGATCCGCTTCGAGGACGGCCGCGAGATCCCGGCCGACCTGGTGGTGATGGCCGTGGGCATCCGCCCCAACACCGAACTGGCCGAGAAGATGCGGCTGCACGTCGACCGCGGTATCGTGGTCAACGACACCATGCAGACCGTGACCGACGCGCGCATCTACTCGGTGGGCGAATGCGCCGCGCACCGCGGCATCGCCTATGGCCTGGTGGCGCCGCTGTTCGAGCAGGCCAAGGTGGCGGCCAACCATCTCGCGCAATCCGGCATCGGCCGCTACGTCGGGTCGCAGACCTCCACCAAGCTCAAGGTCACCGGCATCGACCTGTTCAGCGCCGGCCAGTTCCAGGGTGGCGACGGCACGGAGGAAATCGTGATGAGCGACCCGTTCGGCGGCGTCTATAAGAAGCTGGTGCTGCGCGGCGACAAGCTGGTCGGCGCCTGCCTGTATGGCGACACGGTGGACGGCAGCTTCTACTTCAAGCTGCTGCGCGAAGGCCGCAACGTGGCCGACATCCGCGACAAGCTGATGTTCGGCGAGAACCATGTCGATGAACCGGAAGCGAACCAAGGATCCGAGGCGTGACGGAAACCAGATCCACCTGTCCCTACTGTGGCGTTGGCTGCGGCGTGGTCATCGAATCCACGGGTGACCAGATCACCGGCATGCGCGGCGACCCGGACCATCCGGCGAACTTCGGCCGGCTGTGTACCAAGGGGTCCACCCTGCACCTCACGGCAACGGCCGCGATCACACGCCAGACGCGGCTGCTGCAGCCGATGCAGCGCCTGCAACGCGGCCAGCCGCCGCAACCCGTGGCCTGGGACACGGCGCTGGACCTGGCCGCCGGCAAGTTCGCCCAGGTGGTGCGCGACCACGGCCCGGACGCCGTGGCCTTCTACATTTCGGGGCAGTTGCTCACCGAGGACTACTACGTCTTCAACAAACTCGCCAAGGGCCTGATCGGCACCAACAATGTCGACACCAATTCGCGGCTGTGCATGAGCAGCGCGGTGGCGGGCTACAAACGCACGCTGGGGGCGGACGCGCCGCCCGCGTGTTACGACGACCTGAACCACGCGCAATGCCTGTTCATCGCCGGCAGCAACACGGCGTGGGCGCACCCGATCCTGTTTCGCCGCATCGAGGACGCGCGCGCGGCCAATCCGCGCATGAAGGTCATCGTGGTCGACCCGCGCCGCACCGATACCGCTGGGACCGCCGATCTGCACCTGGCCATCCAGCCCGGCACCGACGTGATGCTGTTCAACGGCATGCTGCACATCATGCTGCTGGAGGGCTGGACGCAGCGCCAGTACATCCATGAACACACGAACGGTTTCGACGAACTCAAGGCCACGCTGCGCGACTGCACGCCGGACCGCGTGGCCGAGGTCTGCGGCATCGGCCGGGAGGAGCTCTTCACCGCGGCACGGTGGTTCGCCAACTCGGGTGCCACACTGAGCCTGTACTGCCAGGGCCTGAACCAGTCGAGCGCCGGCACCGACAAGAACGCCGCGCTGATCAACCTGCACCTGGCCACGGCGCAGATCGGCCAGCCGGGCATGGGCCCGTTTTCGCTCACCGGCCAGCCCAATGCCATGGGCGGACGCGAGGTCGGCGGCATGGCCAACCTGCTCAGCGGCCACCGCGACCTGGCCAATGCCGCGCACCGCGCCGAAGTGGCGGCGTTGTGGGGTGTGGCCGATGTGCCGTCCAAGCCCGGCAAGACCGCGGTGGACATGTTCCAGGCCGCGGCCGACGGCGAGATCAAGGCGCTGTGGATCGCCTGCACCAACCCCGCGCAGAGCCTGCCCGACCAGGCGCTGGTGCGCCGCGCGCTCGAACGCGCCGAGCTGGTGATCGTGCAGGAGGCCTTCTCCACCACGGCCACCTGCGACTACGCCGACCTGCTGCTGCCCGCCACGACCTGGGGCGAGAAGATCGGCACCGTGACCAATTCCGAGCGCCGCATCAGCCGTGTGCGCCCCGCCGTCGCCGCGCCGGGCGAAACGCGCCACGATTGGTCGATCGCCGTGGACTTCGCACGTCGCCTCGAAGCCCTGATGCCCGCGCGTGGCGCGGCCGCCAGCCTGTTCCCCTATCCCGACGCCGAATCCATCTGGAACGAGCACCGCGAGTCCACCCGCGGCCGCGACCTCGACATCACCGGCCTGAGCTACGCCATGCTGGATGAAAAGGGGCCGCAGCAGTGGCCGCTGCGCGAAGGCGAGGCGACTGGCCAGGCCCGGCTCTACGCGGACGGCGTATTCCCCACGGCCGACGGCCGCGCGCGTTTCGCCGACACACCCTACCGAGGCGTGGCCGAGCCGCGCGACGCGCGTTATCCCTTCGCGCTGACCACCGGCCGGCTGCGCGACCACTGGCACGGCATGAGCCGCACCGGCACCCTGGGCCGGCTGTTCGGCCACGTGGCCGAGCCGGCCGTGCAGCTGCATGCCCAGGCGATGGCCCGGCTCCAGCTGAAGGACGGGGACCTGGTGCACCTGACCTCGCGCCGCGGCTCCATCATGCTGCCAGCGCAGACGTCAACCGAGGTCGCGCCGACGCAGGCCTTCGTCGCCATGCACTGGGGAGAGGAATACCTGAGCGGCGTGAGCACCAGCGGTAAACGGCTCGGCGGCATCAACGCCGTCACCAACCCGGCGTATTGCCCGGTCTCCAAGCAGCCCGAACTCAAGCACACGGCGGTGAAGATCCTGAAGGCCGAACTGCCCTGGGCCCTGCTCGGCGTGGCCTGGCTGCCCGAAGACGATGCCTTGGCCGCGCGCGAGCAGTTGCGCGAGCTGATGGCGCTGTTTCCGTTCGCCACCTGCGTGCCTTTCGGCCGCGAGCGCACCGGCCTGCTGTTCCGCGCGGCGGGATACGAGGCCGCGCCCGACGCGGTGGTGGCGCGCATCGAAACCCTGCTCGGCCTGAGCGGCCCCGAAGTCCTGCGTTATGCCGACCGCAGGAAGGGCCAGCGCCGCGCCGTGCGGCTGCTGCGCACAGCCGAGCGCGCCGAAGTCGCAGGCTTCGTGCTCGCCGGCGACATCAGTGCGGAAGGCTGGATCAAGACGCTGCTGCAGGACCAGTTGCCGGCCCAGGCCTACGGCCGGCTGCTGCTGGTGCCGGGCGCGAAGGCGCCGGTGGCGTTGCAGGCGCGCGGCAAGCAGGTCTGCACCTGCTTCAACGTGACCGACATGGCCATCCAGGCACAAATCGCGTCGCAGTCGAACACGGTCGTCGACACAGAAGCGAAGTGCTTGGCGACGCTGCAGGCCGCGCTCCAATGCGGCACCAACTGCGGCTCCTGCCTGCCGGAGGTGCGCCGGCTGGTGCGCATGGCCATGCCCGCAAGGCAGCCGGCCTGAAAGCCGGGCCCAGACGAAGCCAAAAGCCATCTCATAACCAAAAGTCATCAGCCATACCCGACAATCGAGCCCCATGGGAATCAGCCAATACATCAAGGAAATCGGCCGCGGCAAGGAAGGCGCGCGCTCGCTGAGCCGCGATCAGGCGGCGGACCTGTTCGGCCAGGTGCTCGACGGCAGCGTGACCGACCTGGAGATCGGCGGCTTCTGCCTGGCCATGCGCATCAAGGGAGAAACCCCGACCGAGATGGCCGGCTTCCTCGACGCCACCGCGGCACGCATCGACGCCCTGCCCGCCTCGGACCGCCCGCTCGTGGTGCTGCCGAGCTACAACGGGGCGCGCAAGCTGCCGGTGCTCACGCCGCTGCTGGCCCTGCTGCTGGCGCGCGAGGGCCTGCCGGTGCTGCTGCACGGCACGGCCACCGAATCGCAACGCGTTTTTGTACCAAATGTGCTTACAGCGCTTGATCTTCCTGCGCTGTCTGCTATCAGAAAGGTAGCAAATGGCGAAGTCGCCTATGCGGCCACCGAACTGCTCTGCCCCGGCCTGAAACGCCTGCTCGATGTGCGCCGCGTGGTCGGCCTGCGCAACCCGGCACACAGCCTGGTCAAGCTGATGTCCCCCTGCGCCGGCGCCAGCCTGGTGGTCAGCAGCTACACGCATCCCGAATACGCGGTGTCGATGGGCGCCACGTTCTCGCTGATGAAGAGCCACGCGATGCTGCTGCGCGGCACCGAAGGCGAAGTGGTGGCCGATCCGCGCCGCCTGCCGCAGATGACCGGCTTCCTGGCCGGCGAGTCCACCGTGCTGCAGGAAGCCCAGGCCGGCCCCCTGGCCGCCGTGCCGGAACTGCCGAAGGACATCGACGCCGACACCACCGCGCGCTACATCCAGGACGTGCTGGCCGGCCGCAAACCGGTGCCCACGCCCATTGCCCGGCAGGTGGCGCTGCTGCTGCGCCTCACGAAACAGATCACCGCCCTCGAGGCCCAAACCGCATGAACGGCATGAACACACCTCCCGATGCATCCACCGCCAGCCTCGTCGCCGCAGCCGACAGGGCCTTTCCGAACGCACGGCCCTCCGGCAGCGCCAGCGGCCGCTGCACCCTGGTTGGCGCCGGCCCGGGCGATCCGGAACTGCTGACGATCAAGGCCCTGCGTGCGATCCAGGCCGCCACCGTGCTGCTGGTCGACGACCTGGTGAACGAGGACATCGTCAGCTTCGCCTCACCCACCGCACGCATCGTGCACGTGGGCAAACGCGGCGGTTGCAAATCCACGCCGCAGGCCTTCATCGAAAAACTCATGGTGATGGCCGCGCGCGAAGGCGAAACCGTGGTGCGGCTCAAGGGCGGCGACCCGTTCATCTTCGGCCGCGGCGGCGAAGAGGTGGAACACCTGCGCGCGGCCGGCATCGAGGTGGACGTGGTCAACGGCATCACCTCGGGCCTGGCGGCCGTGACCTCGGTCGGCGTGCCGCTGACACACCGCGAGCACGCCCACGGCGTGGTGTTCGTCACCGGCCACGCCAAGCCTGGCGACACCGGCACCGACTGGCGCGCGCTCGCCGCCACGGCCCACAGTGCCAAGCTGACGCTGGTGATCTACATGGGCGTGAGCGGCGTGCGGCACATCCAGGACGAGTTGTTGACCGGGCTGCCGGCCAGCACGCCCGTGGCCGTGGTGCAGAACGCCACGCTGGCCACCCAGCGCCAGGCGCTGACCAGCCTGGGCTCGCTCTGCGAGACCATCGCGCGCGAACGGCTGGGCAGCCCGTCGATCATGATCATCGGCGACGTGGTATGCGGCATGCAGGCCGTGCAGCAGCCCGAAACTGCCGCCGGAAGCGATCTGCGCGCGCAACGCAGCGCCTGAGCCGGGATCAGCCCGCGGCAGCGGTGTCCGCAGGCTTGCCTGCGGTTGTTGGCGCCGGCGTGTCGTCGTGCGGATCGACGACTTTTTCAGGCTCGGGCCGCTTCGGCCGCACGAAGGCCTTGCGGCCCAGATGCAGCGCCAGCAGGCCGAACGGCATGCGAATCCAGTGGGACCGCACATACAGCGCGAAACGGGCGGGCCAGGTGCCCAGGCTGCTGGTGCTGGCATGCGCCGGCCGCAAGGCGCGCGTGTAACAAGCATCCATCAGCGCCGCCACCCCGAATGCGGGCCGGCCCACGGTCGCCGCCTGCAGCACGGCTTCGGGCACCGGGGTTTCGAGCAGCAGCGTGGTGTAGCGCAACGCGTAATACAGCGGGCGCTGCAGGCCGAGGTGCAGTGCCCGGGGCACCAGGCCTTCCCAGAAACCGGGCGTGGCGCCGAAATGGCGCAGCAGGCTGTCCAGGTCGAACAGGTCGCGCAGGCCGTTGTCGAGTTCGCCCTCGTGGAACAGGTGGGTGGCACTGTGCAGCAACATGTCCCAGGGCTGCAGCACGTCGACGTGCGCCGCGCCCGGCAGCGGCACGATGCCTTCGAACAGCGCCGGCGTGTTGACCTGGATGCGCGCCGTCTCGGGCAGGATCGCATGGTGCACGTCGAGCGAGGTGCCGCGGCGGATGTGCGTCAGCGGCGGAATCTCGTGCATCCACTGGCGGTAATAGCGCTGGTCGTACTCGTCCTGTTTCGCGCTCTGCCAGCCGTGCGCCATGAGCCAACTCTCCACGTCGGCCAACTTGGTCTTGGGCACAATGATGTCGATGTCGGAGAAGGTCCGCCCCGCAGCCGCGGGCAGGCCGGCCATCACGTAGGCCGCGCCCTTGAGCAGCACGGTGCGCACCTTGGCGTCGGCAAGTTCGCGACGCAGGCATTCGACCTCCCACTGCACCGACACGATCTGCCGGTCCGACAACAGCTTGTCGGCCAGCAGGTGCAGGCGTGGACGCGGGGGCACGGCATCGATCAGGCCGGCATCGCCGAGCCGGTAGGCCAGCCGCGCCAATAGGTTGGCCCGGCGCCCCTGGCGGATCAACAGATCCCACTCGAGCGGCGACAAACCGGTGACCGATGCGGGCGCCAGCAACGCGCGCAGGATGAGATCCCGCTGGATCGGCCTACGCGGCTGGCTCATGCCGCACCGCCTTGCCGCAATGCTTCGAAGGCGCGCTCTGCGTCCTCGAGTCGGCTGTAGGTGAATTGGAAACACCCGGCTTGGTCGATCAGTTGCCCGATGGCGTCGAAGCCGCGCCGGCCGTGGAGGTGGTAATTGAAGGACTGCTCGGCCAGCAGCATGAAGCTTTGCGCACGGCTGTGCGGCGCCATGACGGGTGCGGCATCACGTTGGTATTTGGGCAGCACCACCCAATGGGGCCGCGCGGGCTCGCGCACGCGCAGCACGCTCTCGACCGGTGGACGGACGAGCGCCACCGTGCCCTTGCTGGTATTGGGCACCGGCACGGTGAGGCATGCGTCGGGCGCGAAGGTGCGGATCACGTCGATCGATCGGTTCTTGAGGTTGATCGGCCGAGCCATGCCGTAGATCAGGCCATTGTCGATGTCGTACAAGGCCAGTTCGTCGGACAACAGCCGCCAGCCTTTCATCACCAGGCCGGCGCACAGCGTGCTCTTGCCCGAGCCGGGTGGCGCCGGGAACACAGCGGCCTTGCCGTCTTTTTCGATGACGGCGGCATGGAAGATCAGGTATTGGTGGCTGGTCGAAGTCACGCACCAGTTGAGTCCCCATTCCAGCCCGGCGAAGGCCTGGCCCGGCGACAGGGGAATGAAGAACGGCCGGCCATCGAGATAGAACACGGCTTCGGGCTTGAACCCGCTGCGCAAAGGCGCCTCACGCGCGATCTCGACATGGAAATCGGCGAAGGTATCAGGCGGCAAGACCGGGAAATCGGCGTACATCAGCGCCAGGTCGTGCGCCAGCGTGGGCAGATTCGACTTGAGCCGCGCGACGAAAGGATGCAGATCGAGCAGCAGGCTACCGCGACGCAACGCGCCGCTCAACTCAGCCTGCGTAAGTTCGGAAATTTTCAAAGAGATTTGGAAACAACGAGACCGGCGTCCTGCAATTGCAGCAGCGTCGTCTTAATGTACTCGACGATGGCCGGCCCGTCCTGCTCGTCGAACCGAGCGGCCAGCACTTCAGCGATTTCGGCTGGTGTGCGTGGCGAGGACTCTAGAAGTTGAAGGACTTCCATGCCCAGTAATTCGACCAGATGGGTGCTTCCGGAGGCCGCGTCATAAACGACCGCATGGTCTTCATCGGGCCATTCACGGTAGACGTGCTCACCCGAACCTGCTCTCGACCACAGCGACATGGCTGCGTTCAAACAAGGGGCTCGTTCGCAAACGCCACCGCCGCGCGGCCCGGACTCAAGGCTTGGCGATGTAGTTGCCGCGCAGGTAGGTCAGAATCTGGGTCTTGTCCCAAGGTGCACCGCCGCCCGCGGGGGTGTAGGTACCGCTGGCCATGAGCGGCAGCTGGTTCTGACCGCGCACCACGATACAGGTGTTCATCTGGTTTGCTGAACTCGGGAAGAAGTAGTTCAGTTGCGCCGTGATGATGGCTTTCGTGAAATCGTCGGCCGTCGTGAGCACCGTGACCACCGGCGTGGAGCCGCTCACGCCTGGCGGCAGCACGATACCGAGGTTGCTGACCAGCGCAGACATGGTGACGTATTTGTACTTGTCCGCGTCTGCCACGGAACTGTCGATACCGTAGTAGATGTTCGAGCGAATCGACTTGAGCTGGACCCACGGGGCCGCGGTGAATCCAGTGTTGGAACGCGCCGTGTTGGTCGCCCAGTTGGTCACTGTCCAGGTTTCGTCGGTATAGAACTTCTGGCCCGGGTTGGCGGCCTGGCTTTTGGTCAGGTTGCCGGTCATGTTCGAACCCCAGGCCGATGGCGCGCGGCAGCTCCAGGCCATGGCAGGGCTGCTTGCAAGGGTAGCGACGACGGGGACACCGGCTGCACCGAGTTTGATCAGGCGGCGGCGTGAAGGCAAACGCACGGACGGCTGCGTTGCGTTGGTCTCTTCCAACATCTTTTCTTCACCCACGTTTTCGTTCTTTTCGTTCATACGAGCCTTTTTTCAAACCATTTCAACAGCCACTGACTCTACCCGATGCATTTCGGTCGTCGATGGCATAAGTCACACAATACGCAAAAGCGCAATGCCGCTTCAGCAGCTAAGTAGCATAAATTGTGCCGTACCCCGTTACCGCGAATAACCCATTGATTCGTAATGGATTTTCTCGATTTTCCGCATTTCATTGGACAACCTGGCGCGAGTTTGTAAATTTCCTCGACAAAAGCGCGGACACGCCCCGTTAAACTCTCGGCCGCAACCCCTCCCATCCGATGAATGACTTCCTGACCGCCGCGTTCTACAAGTTCGTGGAATTGCCTGGTTTTGCCGAGTTCAAGCCCCGCGTGATGGCGGTGTGCGCAGAAAACGGCGTGTTGGGCAATATCCTGCTTGCCGAGGAAGGCATCAACGGCACCATTGCCGGCCCTGTGCAGGGGGTGCGGCATGTGCTGGCCTGGCTGCGCAGCCATGCGGCATTCGACGATCTCCAGCACAAGGAGGCCCACGCGAGCCACGCGCCGTTCTACCGGATGAAGGTGCGGCTGAAACGCGAAATCGTGTCCATGGGCGTGCCAGAAGTGCGGCCCGGTCTGATGGCCGGGCAGTACGTGAAGCCCGAGGACTGGAACCGCCTGCTCGACGACCCGGATGTGGTGGTCGTCGATGTGCGCAACGATTACGAAGTCGGCATCGGCAGTTTCGAAGGCGCGCTCAATCCGCACACACAGCGCTTCACCGAACTTCCGCAATGGGTGCGCCAGGCCTCGGCGCCGGGCCAGCCGCTCGCCGGCAAGCCCAAGGTGGCGATGTTCTGCACCGGAGGCATCCGCTGCGAAAAGTCGACGGCGCTGCTGCGTGCCCAGGGTTTCGAGGAGGTCTACCACCTTGAAGGCGGCATCCTCAAGTACCTGGAAACCGTGCCCGAGAATGAGAGCCGCTGGCACGGCCAGTGTTTCGTGTTCGACGAACGGGTCTCGGTGGGCCATGGTCTGGTACCCGGCGATCTCGAGTTGTGCCGTTCCTGTCGCCATCCGCTCGGTGACGAAGATCGCGCCTCACCCCACTTCGTGCGCGGCGTGAGTTGCGCGCGCTGCCACGACAGCCGCAGCGAAGCCGAAAAACGCAATCTTTTGGAGCGCGAACGCCAGGTGGCGCTGGCGCGGGAACGCCAACAGGCCCATATCGGCGCCCGCCAGGCCCCGCCGAACCCGCGAACTTGAACATGGCGGCGTTGCCGGTGCTGTATTCGTTTCGCCGTTGCCCGTATGCGATGCGTGCGCGGTTGGCGCTGCGCGTCAGCGGCCAGGTCTGCGAGTTGCGCGAGGTGGTGCTGCGCGACAAACCCGCCGAACTACGGCTGGTTTCCGCCAAGGCCACGGTGCCGGTACTTGTGGATGCGGACGGCTCGGTCCTCGAGCAGAGCCTGGACATCATGCGCTGGGCGCTGACACGCCACGATCCCGAGGATTGGCTGGTGCCGCCGCTGGGCAACCTGGACGACATGCTGGCCCTGATCGAGCAGATCGACGGCCCGTTCAAGTTTCACCTCGACCGCTACAAGTACCCGCAGCGCTATCCGGAGACCGGTGTGTCGCATCGGGAAGCGGCTGCCGCCATCCTGGCGCCGCTGCAAGCCCGGCTGAGCCAGACCACGCATCTGTTCGGCAGCCGACCCGCGCTGGCCGACATGGCGATCGCGCCGTTCGTACGGCAGTTCGCGCATGTCGATGCCGACTGGTTCTCGGCACAAGCCTGGCCGGAACTCCAGGCCTGGCTGTCGGCGTTCGAAGCTTCCGATCTGCTGGCCGGCGTGATGCACAAGTACCCAGCCTGGCGTGCCGGCACACCCGGCATCCGCTTCGGCTAAAGCGCCAGCCGCGCCCGCGCCTCGAAGTATTCGCGCTGGAGCTGGGCCACGAGGTCGGCCGTGCTCTGCACCTTGTCGATGGCGCCGATGCCTTGGCCGCAACCCCAGATGTCCTTCCAGGCCTTGCGTGCGTCGCCGCCGAAATTCATCTTGGTCGGGTCGCTTTCGGGCAGCGCGTCCGGGTCCAGCCCGGCCGCGCGGATCGATGGTGCGAGGTAGTTGCCGTGCACGCCGGTGAACAGATTGCTGTAGACGATGTCGTCGGAGTTTCCGTCGACGACGGCCTGCTTGTACGCGTCGCTCGCACGGGCTTCGAAGGTGGCGATGAAGGCCGAGCCGATGTAGGCGAAGTCGGCGCCCATCGCCTGCGCAGCCAGCACCGCCCCACCCGTGGCGATGGCCCCGCTCAGCGCCACCGGGCCGTCGAACCATTGCCGGATCTCCTGGATCAGTGCAAACGGGCTCTTCACGCCGGCATGCCCACCCGCGCCCGCGGCCACGGCGATCAGGCCGTCAGCGCCCTTCTCGATCGCCTTCTTGGCAAACTTGTTGTTGATGATGTCGTGCAGCACCACGCCGCCGTAACTGTGCGCCGCGGCGTTGATGTCCTCGCGCGCGCCGAGCGAGGTGATGAGGATCGGCACCTTGTACTTCACGCACAGCGCCATGTCGTGCTCCAGCCGGTCGTTGGACTTGTGCACGATCTGGTTGATGGCGAAGGGCGCCGCCGGCCGATCCGGGTGCGCCTGGTTGTAGGCCGCCAGGGTTTCGGTGATCTCGGCCAGCCAGTCCTCGAGCTGCTCGGCCGGCCGCGCGTTCAATGCCGGCATGGCGCCCACCACGCCGGCAATGCATTGCGCGATCACCAGTTTGGGATTGCTGATGATGAACAGCGGCGAGCCGATGATGGGCAGCGGCAGATGGCTCAGGACGGGGGGAAGTCTGGACATGCGGTCTCCGGAAGGTGATCGTGCGATCTTAGGAAGAATCAGGCTGCAACGCCTGTCTACGGCGCGACAGTCGCTATCCCTTTGATAGCGACTCTGTACCTCAAAAGGCTTCCAGCGCCAGCGCGGTCACGCTGTCCGCGCCCTCGACGATGCTGTTGCGCAGGCCTGGGGCCTTGCTCAACAGATGATCGGCGTAGAAGCGCGCGGTGACGATCTTCGCCTGCATGAAAGCCGCATCCTCTCCCTTGGCCAGACAACTCTCCGCCGCGAGCAGAGCGCGGCCCATCTGCCAGCCGGCCACGAGGTTGCCCGCGAGCATCAGGTAGGGCACGCTGCCGGCATACACGGCGTTCGGACAGGTGCGGCTACCGGCCACCACGAAGTCCACCGCGTCCAGGAAGGCTTCACGCGCGGCCTGCAGCCTCTGCGCCACGGCCAGCGCATGGTCGCCACCCTGGGCCCGCAGATCCGCTTCGGCGGCGGCCACCTGCTGGGCGATCGCCCTCGCCGTCTGGCCACCATCGCGCGCGGTCTTGCGGCCGACGAGGTCGTTCGCCTGGATGGCGGTCGTGCCTTCGTAGATCGCCAGGATCTTCGCGTCGCGCAGGTACTGCGCCGCACCGGTTTCCTCGATGAAGCCCATGCCACCGTGCACCTGCACGCCGAGCGAGGCCACTTCCAGGCTCATTTCGGTGCTGTAGCCCTTGATCAACGGCACGAGGAATTCGTAGAACGCCTGGTTCTGCCTGCGCACTTCGGCATCCGTGTGGTGGTGCGAGGCATCGTAGGCCGCGGCGGCCACCGTGGCCATGGCGCGGCAACCCTCGCTGTAGGCGCGCATGGTCATCAGCATGCGCCGCACGTCGGGATGGTGGATGATCGGCGCGCTGGCCGCGATGGAGCCATCCACCGGCCGGCTCTGCACGCGGTCCTTCGCGAACTGCACGGCCTTCTGGTACGCGCGCTCGGCAAGTGCGATGCCCTGCACGCCCACGGCGTATCGCGCGGCGTTCATCATGATGAACATGTACTCCAGGCCGCGGTTTTCCTGACCGACGAGAAAGCCGGTGGCGCCACCTTGGTCGCCGTACTGCAGCACCGCCGTCGGCGAGGCCTTGATGCCCAGCTTGTGCTCGATGCTCACGCAGTGCACGTCGTTGCGCGCACCCAGGCTGCCGTCGGAATTCACCAGGAACTTGGGCACGACGAACAGGCTGATGCCCTTCACCCCCTCGGGTGCCCCGACCACCCGCGCGAGCACCAGGTGCACGATGTTCTCGGCCATGTCGTGTTCACCGTAGGTGATGAAGATCTTGGTGCCGAAGACCTTGTAGCGGCCATCGGCCTGCGGCTCGGCGCGGCTCCTCACCATGGCCAGGTCGCTGCCGGCCTGCGGCTCGGTAAGGTTCATCGTGCCGGTCCACTGGCCGCTGACCAGTTTCTCCAGGTAGACAGCCTTGAGTTCGTCCGAGCCCGCAGTCAGCAGTGCCTCGATGGCGCCATCGCTGAGCAGCGGGCACAGCGCGAAACTCATGTTGGCGCTGTTGCACATCTCGATGCAGGCCGCACCAATGGTCTTGGGCAGGCCCTGGCCGCCAAACTCCACGGGATGCTGCAGCCCCTGCCAGCCGCCTTCGGCGAATTGGCGGAACGCCTGCTTGAAACCGGGCGTGGTCGTGACCTCGCCGTCCTTGAAGCTCGAGGGGTTGCGGTCGCCTTCCCAGTTCAGCGGGGCCAGCACCCCTTCGTTGAACTTGGCCGCTTCCTCGAGCACCGCCTGCGCCGTATCGAAACCTGCGTCCTCGAAGCCGGGCAGACGCGCCACCGCGTCGATGTCCGCCAGATGGCGGATGTTGAACAGCATGTCTTTCAGCGGGGCGGTGTAGCTCATGGCTTGTCTCTCGCGGTTTTTCTGGGTTTGGGGTCAAAAAAAGGGCACCGCACGCGATGCCCTTGTCCATCAGCTCACAAGCCGACTCAGAGCGCGGCGACGAGTTCGGGCACGGCCGTGAACAGATCGGCCTCCAGGCCATAGTCGGCCACGCTGAAGATCGGCGCTTCCGGGTCCTTGTTGATGGCCACGATGACCTTGCTGTCCTTCATGCCGGCCAGATGCTGGATCGCACCCGAAATGCCGGCGGCGATGTAGAGCTGCGGCGCCACGATCTTGCCGGTCTGGCCCACCTGCCAATCGTTCGGTGCGTAGCCGGCATCGACCGCGGCGCGCGATGCACCGAGCGCGGCACCGAGCTTGTCGGCCAGCGGCGTCATGACCTCGTTGAACTTCTCGGCACTGCCCAGCGCCCGGCCACCGGAGACGATGATCTTGGCGGCGGTGAGTTCGGGGCGGTCGTTCTTGGCGATCTCGCTGCCAACGAAGCTGGACTTGCCCGCATCGGCCACGGCACTGACGGTTTCCACCGCGGCAGATCCACCGCTGGCCGCCGCCGGATCGAAGCCGGTGGTGCGCACGGTGATGACCTTGGTGGCGTCGCTGCTCTGCACGGTGGCAATGGCGTTGCCAGCGTAGATCGGGCGCTCGAAGGTGTCGGCGCTGTCGATCTTGGTCACGTCGGAAATCTGGGCCACGTCGAGCTTGGCCGCCACGCGCGGGGCGATGTTCTTGCCGGATGCGGTGGCGGGGAACAGAAGATGGCTGTAGTTCGAGGCGATGGCCAGCACCTGCGCGGCGACGTTTTCGGCCAAGCCGTGTTCGAAGCCCGGCGCGTCGGCATGGATGACCTTGCTCACACCGGCGATGTGTGCGGCGGCGGCGGCGGCCGCACCGGCATTGGCGCCGGCCACCAGCACATGCACATCGCCACCGCACTGGGCGGCGGCGGTCACGGTATTGAGCGTGGCGCCCTTGATCGAGGCGTTGTCGTGTTCAGCGATTACGAGTGCGGTCATGTCAGATCACCTTGGCTTCGGTTTTCAGTTTGGATACGAGGGTTGCGACATCGGGAACCTTGATGCCGGCGCTGCGCTTGGGCGGCTCGCTGACCTTCAGGGTCTTCAGGCGCGGCTTCACGTCGACGCCCAGGTCTTCGGGCTTGAAGATGTCGATCTGCTTCTTCTTGGCCTTCATGATGTTTGGCAGCGTGACGTAGCGCGGCTCGTTCAGGCGCAGGTCGGTGGTGACCACGGCCGGCAGGCTGAAGCTGATGGTTTCCAGGCCGCCATCCACCTCGCGGGTGACGGTGGCCTTGTTGTCGGCCACTTCCACCTTGCTGGCGAACGTGGCCTGCGGCAGATCGGCGAGTGCGGCCAGCATCTGGCCGGTCTGGTTGCTGTCGTCGTCGATGGCCTGCTTGCCGAGGATGACCAGGCCGGGCTGTTCCTTGTCGAACAGGGCCTTGAGGAGCTTGGCCACGGCCAGCGGTTGCAGCTCTTCGGTGGTCTCGACCAGGATGGCGCGGTCGGCGCCGATGGCCATGGCCGTGCGCAGGGTTTCCTGGCACTGCGTGACGCCGCAGGAGACGGCGATGACTTCGGTCACGACGCCCTTTTCCTTCAGGCGGACGGCCTCTTCGACGGCGATCTCGTCGAAGGGGTTCATGCTCATCTTGACATTGGCGATGTCCACGCCGGTGTTGTCGGACTTCACGCGCACCTTGACGTTGTAGTCAACCACGCGTTTGACGGCGACCAGGACTTTCATGAGTTTGGCTCCAGAGAGTTATTGAATTTGACTGAGACGTACCACGGCAGATTCTATGCCGCAGCTCTCCGGCGACTTGGCCATCACCCCGCTATCGCCGGATGATCAGCCATAAAAAAGAACGGTCGTGCTATTTCAAACGATTATAGAGGGAGGCTTTTCCGTTGGCCTGTCGCGCGGGCGATGGCGGTCAATTGGATTGGCAAATTGAATTGCGCGCCGCGCGCTTTGGCAGTGACCAACGTTTTCTTTGGCGATACAGCCACAACCAATGGTTCTTCTTCGCGCAGCAGATCGGCTTCCTGGTGACCAGCCTGATCGGGATCCGGGTGTGGATCATCGATCCGTTGCTGGGCCGGCTGTTTCGGGAGCCCGCATGAGCAAGCTCGCCCGTGACAACCGCAATGCCGACCTGGCGCGCATTCACATCGGCGTGGCCGCCCTGCAATGGTCCGATGACGACTACCACGCCATTCTTCACGCCAAGACCGGTGTCACATCGGCTAGCAAGCTCGACGCGGCCGGCCGCAAGACCTTCCTCGCGCACCTGGCCGCATGTGGCTGGAAGCCTGCCAAGAAGCCATTCAGCCAGGCCGACAAGATCAACTGGTACTGGCAGCAGCTGGTGAAGGCGGGCGGTGTGAAGGACGGCTCCAAGGCCGCAATGATGGCCTTTGTGGGGCGCACCGCCGGCATGGGTGTCGCCGACCTGAAGTTCCTGCCCACCAAGCAGGCTTCGACGGTGATCGAGGCCCTGAAGGCCTGGCACAAGCGCGCCACGGCGAAAGGCACCGCATCGTGAGCGAATGGGCCGATCTGTCGACCGAGCTGCTGCCCCAGGTGCTGCAGGACTTCGTGCGCCTGATCGGCCTGCCCGCCACCATGCGGGTGGTCGAGCGCCACGGTGGCCGGCGCTTGTACATTCCCCTCAACGCGACGCCGAGTCATCATCTGGCACAACTGATCGGCGTCGACAAACTGGCCCAGCTCAGTGCGGTGTACGGGCGCGAGGACCACTTCGACATTCCCAAGGCCGTGGTCGCGCTGCGCCACCTTCGCGACCAGCGCATCCGCTCGGAGATCGGCCCGAAGTCGGCCAGCAAACTCGCCGCCGAGCACCATCTGACCGAGCGCCAAATCTGGAACACTGTCGGCCGCGCGGCTGACGTGAATCGCGATCAGGTCAGCCTGTTCGAGTGACTTTTCCACCGCTCAAGGTGCCTGATACGATGGCAGCTTTCGGCCAAGAGCCGTCATTCGGTTGCACAAGCCAACGACTAAATCGAAAACATGGACCGGATGGAGCGAGCAATTGCCAAGATTCTTCGACCTAAGCTAGTCGAACACGGCTTCGAGCTTTCGAAAAAATGGGACTGCTTCGTTCGGAAGCGAGATTACGGTGAGGACTCCTTCGTGGTTGTAAACCAAGGCACCGCAAGGGGAGCCGGGAAGTTCTACGAAATCAATTGCTTCGCCCATGTACGTCATGAGAAGGTCGAACTACTTTGGAACACGTTGGGGATGGTTTACGGCGAGGACCAGTTGCACACATGGACCTTGCTCTACAAACCCAGGGAGCAAAATTTACCCCCCATGACGGTGTCGCCGACTTCGGTCGAAATAGACGTCCAGAAAGTTGCGGGTCAGTTAGTGGAGCTTCTTGACCATTCGGAGAAGGTTTTTTATCCGCGCTTCGCTGACCTCAAGGAGGTCGAGGAATGGATAAATAAGAAGCCTTTGGCCGATACGAACCCGACCGCTGGTGGCCCAATTGAGCATCTAACCATGAGGGCTTTGATACTTGCAAAGCTCGTGAACCCTCCCCGGTACGCTGTGGTTAGGGAGGCATTTCTGGCTCTGGATAAGGGCATGTTTCCGCGCGAAAAGCGGATGGCAATGCTACAAACTGTAGACGGAATGAGTCTCTGAACGACAGCTATCGAGCATTCTGCAAGCCCGCTTTGGGCCCTGTGCCGCCTGATACGATGCCCGGATTCGGCCAAAAGCAGTCAGTTAAAACTAGCTCCAGATGCAAGATTACATTCAACTCGTCGGCCTTGCCCTGCAGAAAATGTGCCCTGTCGATGCGCGTAAGTTGCTTCTCTACGCAGAGGTAGAAGACGGCGTCACCGGCCTTTCCGTGCTTTTTTCAGATGCCGGAGGGAAAGTCAATTTCCGATTTGCGTCAGAAGAGCTAAAAACCTTGACGTACGAGTTTTGGGAGACCGGTGCAGATAAGGTGCCTGCCCGTTCATGGCGTGGCCTGGAATACGGGCTTGTTGGGTCGCAGCTTTCAGTCCATTTTTCTTACCCCGAGCAGTTGGACCCGGAAGAGGACCAATCCGACCGCAGGCCACGCGTGGTTGCAAAACACTTTCCTAGCGCGGCTGTGGACTACTCTCGGCCCAACGGCTAGATTCGGCCAACAGCAGACATTGCTTTCGCTCAGCTAATTCATGAAATACAACGACTCTCAGCCAGCCTTGGCCTCAAACGATTGCTTGTCCTCAAGGTCGCTGTTTAACTTGTTGCTGCGCCGCAGTCGAGCGGTAGGAACATTTTCCCTGGCGTCCGCGGTGGTTTTTTCAATGGCTTCAAGCATTGCGTCAGCCCAGCAAGCCGATGTGCCAGATTTCGAGCGGCTAGTTCGAGCATCCCAATACCTTGAGAGCTACAAAGCTTCCGCCGAAGTGTCATCGCGCGTCTTTGGAGCTCGCAAGCAAGGAAGTGACGAGGAGTACGCCAGATTTATGGGATTCGTCGCAACTACGGAACTCGGCGATGCGACTCCATGCATTGCTCGGGCAATGGCGAACCAAGGTTTAGCAGGCGAAGACGTTGCCGAACTCACTGCTTTTTTTGAGTCTTCGCTCGGAGTGAGATTTTTGGCGTCTGGCAAGCAGCTTATGAAGGACACCTTTGAACAAGGGCGGGCCTTGTCGCCGTCTTATGAAAGCTTCACCGACTCGGAAAAATCTCAGTTGCGAGAAGCTGTTCAGAGGCCTTCATTCGGAAAGTACAACGCGATGGCGCGGCGACAAAGCTATGGCATGGCACTCCTTGACTGCATTAAAGCTTCGGTGTCGAAACAACATCCCGGTGAGAAATTCTGAGTCGCTGCAATTGAGGACTCACCAATGTCTGCTTTGGGGAAATGCCGACCGGCAGCTTTGGGCCCGAAGCGGTCTTCCGACGCGCTCCATACCGGACCTTGCTCGACCCCGATAATCGACGCATGAATCACTGGAAAGATGTGCTCGCGAGCCTGTCCGATGCCGGGCACTTTCTAGCTCACTGGCATCTTCATTCCGGCATGGCGTTCTACATGTACGTGCCCAGGAGGATGGACATCGGCCCGGAAACGGTCAAGGCTGGTTCCGATGTGCGCTTCGAGGAAATAGCGCGTCTGGACATCATGCGTTCCGTGCGCCTTGGAGGCTTGGACGCAACGAATGACATCGACGCGTGCCGACGTGCCGCTGCTTCGATTCGTGAAGTAGCCGTGGAAGAAGTCGAGGGTGGAATTCAGCTGAGCCTGCGCGGAGCCGAAGTCCGGTAGTGGCCGAAAGGGGTCATCGTATCAGCGTCAACTTACGGCCGAAAGTGGCCGGCGGTCGCCACCCGATCGAGCGCCAAATCTCGAGTATTGTCGGCCGCGCCCCTGACGTAAGCCGTGACCAGGTCAACCTATTCGACTGGCTTTTCCAGCCCCGTCGATCACTGTAACTGCCGGCCTTGCGCTGCCCGAGAAGCGTCCGACTTTAACCAGCCAATGTGTCCGAGATAGCGTCCGAGTTCACGGAACTCGGACGTTGAAGCCTGTCGGCCGCTGCGTACGTAACCTCATGACAGCATTGGCTTTTTCGAACTCGGACGCGAGATCCCGTCCGAGTTCCCAACGTCCGAGTTCCAGCCCCGATCAAGACCACAGCGAAGCCTCCGTCACAAGCCTTTTGCGCGCTGCGCTGCAAGCTGTTTTCCCAATGAAAACTGGCCTCTAGGCCCGTTGAATCACTCGCACCCACCACCGGCCCACTTCGGCCCGTTCCGTGCCCATACTGGCCGTTTCGCTGCCCTGGATGTCCCATTCCGTGCCAAAACCACCGTCAGCCCCGAAACACCCCAAATCGCCCGGAAACCCGCGCCAAATCTAGCGACCGAAATTTTTCCCTCCCGCATCCGTCATGTCAAAACGGTCACCTCCCCACATTGAATTGCGCGCCGCGCGCTTTGGCAGTGACCAACGTTTTCTTTGGCGATACAGCCACAACCATTGGTTCTTCTTCGCGCAGCAGATCGGCTTCCTGGTGACCAGCCTGATCGGGATCTGGGTGTGGATCATCGATCCGTTGCTTGACCGGCTGTTTCAGGAGCCCGCATGAGCAAGCTCGCCCGCGACAATCGCAACGCCGACCTGGCGCGCATCCACATCGGCGTCGCCGCCCTGGGTTGGTCCGACGACGACTACCGCGTCATCCTGCAGGCCAGGACGGGCGTCACGTCGGCCAGCCAGCTCGACGCCGCTGGCCGCAAGGCCTTTCTTGCCCACCTGGAAACCAGCGGCTGGAAGCCTGCCAAGAAGCCCTTCAGCCAGGCCGACAAGATCGACTGGTACTGGCAGCAGCTGGTGAAGGCAGGCGGCGTGAAGGACGGCTCGAAGGCCGCAATGATGGCTTTCGTGGGGCGCACCGCCGGCATGGGTGTCGCCGACCTGAAGTTCCTGCCCACCAAGCAGGCTTCGGCGGTGATTGAGGCCCTGAAGGCCTGGCACAAGCGCGCCACGGTGAAAGGCGCCGCATCGTGAGCGAATGGGCCGATCTGTCGACCGAGCTGCTGCCCCAGGTGCTGCAGGACTTCGTGCGCCTGGTCGGCCTGCCCGCCACCATGCAGCTGGTCGAGCATCACGGTGGCCGGCGCTTGTACATCCCGCTCAATGCGACGCCGAATCATCATCTTGCGCAACTGATCGGCGTCGACAAACTGGCCCAGCTCAGTGCGGTGTACGGGCGCGAGGACCACTTCGACATTCCCAAGGCCGTGGTCGCGCTGCGCCACCTTCGCGACCAGCGCATCCGCTCGGAGATCGGCCCGAAGTCGGCCAGCAAACTCGCCGCCGAGCACCATCTGACGGAGCGCCAAATCTGGAACATTGTCGGCCGCGCGGCTGACGTGAATCGCGATCAGGTCAGCCTGTTCGAGTGACTTTTCCAGCGCTCAAGGTGCCTGATACGATGGTAGCTTTCGGCCAGAAGCAGACAGTCGGTACGTCGGCATTAGGGCGGGCTGCTTTTCATCGGCATCTGTGCAGCCAGTTGTTTTTGATTGGACGGAGCCACTCCGCCGATGCGGTCGAGCGAAACCTCGTTTGTCCCGGGGTCAATGCTTTGCAAGTTGGTCGCCTCAACCACGCCTTGAACGCATAGGCGTGCGATTCGGATGAATTGTCCATGGCGTTCCCACGTGGGCAGCCCTCGGTTTGACTCGACCGAAGGCCGCGTAGCTTTTGGCCAACCTGCCGGCTACCCATGCGCTGGGCATTTCAACCGGCACGAGGGTCAGAGCGCAGGATGCAGGTCACGAACCCGGCTCACGCCCTCAAGCAGCGAGGCCACGTGCAGAATGGTCGACTCCGCCAGCCAACTCCCCACCAGTTGCACGTTGATAGGCATGCCCTCTTTGCTCGTACCGAAGCGCATCGAGATGCCTGGCAGACCTGTGACGTTCAGGGGGACGGTTGCACCTTGAAGGTACGTGGCATCGACCTTGTGCCCATCGATGACGAACTCGGCGATCCCGTGCTTGTGGGCGGGAATCGGAAGGACGTGCGTGAGCAGTACGTCGAAACTCTTGAAATACTCGGCGTAGCCGTCACGGATGCGCTCTGCGCCCTGTTCGGCGTCGATGAAGTCCGTCATCGAGGTATCCGGCAGACTCAGCATGGTCTTGGCCATCTTGTAGATTTCGTCGTCATGACGACCGGCCGTGGCTTCTGCGAACGCAGCCTTCATTTCCATCACGTGCAGACGGTTGAAGACATCGAGGGCGAAGTCTTTCTCCAGAGCCGGGATGCCGACTTCCTCGACGTGGATGCCCAGCCCCTTGAGCGCGTCTGCGGCGGCGGACACGGTCGCGCGCACCTCTGGGTCGACCGGGCCGAAGCCGGGGCCGGTCATCCAGCCAACGCGCAGATGCCGGCCGGGCTGGCGGCCGATACCAGCATCGAACTGCACCGTGCTCGTGGCGAAGGCATCCTTGCCGTCCGGGCCGGCGAGCTGCGAGAAGGCCAGCGCCAAGTCACGAATGCTGCGTGCCATAGGACCGACGTGCCAGAAGCGGCGTGGGACGCGGGGCCAGATGCCAGTCATCGGCACACGACCGTGTGTGGCCTTCAGCGACACGATACCGGTCTGAGCGGCTGGACCGCGCACGGAGATGGCCAAGTCAGTGCCCAGGCCTATCGGCGACATGCCCGCGGCGATGGCTGCTGATTCACCGCCGCTGGAGCCTCCAGGCGTCTTGGTCAGGTCCCAAGGGTTGTTCGAGCGGCCCGACAGCAGGTTGTCGCTCTCTATCCAGTAGGAAAACTCAGGGAGGTTCGTCTTGGCCAGCAGGATGCCACCCGCTTTCTTCATGCGCGCCACGCTCTCGGCGTCGGCATCGGGCGTACGGCCCCTGAAGATGGGCGAGCCCCGCTGCGTGAGCACGCCGGCAGTATCGATGGAGTCCTTTGCTGTGAACGGGACGCCGTGCAGCGGGCCGAGCTCTTTGCCCGCTTTAACGTCGGCGTCCGCCTGCTCTGCGGCTTCGAGCGCGCCGTCTGCGAGAGTCACGATTGCGTTCACCTTGGGGTCTACCGCTTTGATGCGGTCGAGGTGCGCCGCGACGACTTCCACGGAGGAAATTTCGCGGGTACGGATGAGTTCAGCCAGCTTGGTGGCGTCGAGGAAAGTGAGGTCTTGAGCCATGATGAAAGTCCTTTCAGATTTGATTACCAACCACTTGGTAGATAAATCATAAGCGGTAGAATTGACCCGTGTCAAAGAATTTTTCGTCGAAGGGAAAATTAACGTGGGACGGAAGCCAGACCCGAACAACGCACGCGAGTCCATCCTGGAAGCCGCGAGGCTGGCTGCGCAGTCGCGCGGCTACGCGGGGTTGAACTTTCGTGAGTTGGCTGGGACGGTAGGCGTCAAGCACACGAGCCTTTACTACCACTTCGCAACCAAGGGAGACCTTGCTGCCGCTGTCGCGAAGCGCTACTGGCAAGACACCGCTGCTGGGCTAGATGCGATGCTCGCGGAGGTCGGCGACAGCCGCGCCGCGCTCCGCAACTACCCGAGCATTTTTCGAAAGTCACTTGAAAACGAGAACCGCTTGTGCCTGGTCAGCTTCATGTCGGCGGAGTACGACGAGCTCCCCGACGAAGTGAAAACAGAGGTTCAGGCTTTCGCTGACGTCAATGTGGCGTGGCTGACGAAGGTGCTTGTTGCTATGGGCCTCTCGCCCGAAACCAGCGAGCAGCGCGCCAAGTCCATTTATGCCGCCGTCGCCGGCGCTCAGCTCATGGCGCGGAGCCGCAATGACATCGCGCTCTTCGACGCGCTCATGGACGGCTACCGGAGCGCCGGGCTGCTGCCGGCCTGATGAATTAACGACGCTGGCGGTAAATTTTTTGCAAAGCAAGTCTGCTGTTGTGTCGTGGACTTAGCCTTCTAACAGCCCGCATCGAGGCCCTGAAGTCCTGGCACAAGCGCGCCACGGCGAAAGGCGCCACATCGTGAGCGAATGGGCGGATCTGTCGACCGAACTGCTGCCCCAGGTGCTGCAGGACTTCGTGCGACTGATCGGCTTGCCCGCCACCATGCTAGTGGTCGAGCGCCACGGTGGCCGGCGCTTGTACATTCCCCATAGAGCGACGCCGGACCCACACTCGGGCGACGCCCTGACAGCGCTGGCCCTGAAAAATGCAACCACCGGGACCGAAGGACCTTCAGGCGGTCAAAAAAAACCCGCCGAAGCGGGTTTTGCAGGGCGCTGAGTCTCAGGCCTTCTTGCGCTTGCGAGCAGCCGCGAGGCCAGCCAAGCCGATGCCCAGCAGCGCCAGGGAGCCAGGCTCGGGGACGTTGTTGGACACATTGATGCCGACCGCCACGTTGTCCATTTCGAACGCCCGTCCAGTCGTGGAGAACGCAAAGCTGGTGAACTGCTCGGCAGGGCTGAAGAACAGGTTCACGTAGATGTTCGACGAATCTGCCGACTGGTTGCCCGACGTCCCGTTGAACTGCGCGATCAGGCTGGCGCCGGTGACCGTGGTGATCAGGTCGCCATTGGCGTTGTAGAACATCAGATCGTTGTACGTGTCGATGGAGCCGTAATACAGGCCGAGATAGTTGAGGCTGGCGTTCGAGCCCAGCGTGGACAGCAAGCCGGAGTAGTTGACCGTCACAACGTCTGGCAGCGAGCCGTTCGCGGTGGGGCCGTAGGCGTAGCAGCCGCTGTCGCCGGCAGGTGCCGCGGCGACACCGGCCACGGTGCCCTTGCGAAAGTCATAGGTGCCGCCGTTCAGGCTGACCAGATTGGACGGGGTGTCCAGGCCGCAGCCTTGGCTGTTGCCGCCGCCGTTGCGGGCCCCGAACGTTTCCACGAACACATTCGAGCCTGGCGTGGCCACATTGGCTGCCGTCAGGAATGGGCTGGTCTTGCCGGACTGGTCGCCACCGGCGACGTTCGTGTTGGTGTAGGTGTAGTTCACCGACACGGCGTGCGCCGAAAACGAAGCCACGGCTGCAGCAGCCAGCATGGCCTTGACGAACAGATTCTTCATGAAATCTCCCTGGTTGATGTTGAGTGAAGACCATCATGCAAGGGCCGTACCAGGAGAAATTTTCCTTTGAATTCAATGATGTAGTCTGAATATTTCGCCAAATGAAAAAATTTTGTAAGCTTGCTCGACGTAGGAGAGCACCGACACCATCCACACAGCAACGCGCCAGCCGGCCCCGAACACCCAGGTCAACCCTGACGCGCCGGTTGGTTTCCGGCCGCTGGCAACGTGCCGGAACGGTTGCTCTCCACCACCTCGCCCGCGCCCTGCACATGCACGACCCGCTGCGGATAAGGCACCTCGATACCGCCCGCGCGCAGCGCACGCAGGATGCCCAGGTTGATCGCCGAGCGCAGATTGCCCAGGCCGTTCTCCGGGTCTTCGATCCAGTAGCCCACGGTGAACTCCAACCCGTCGGCGCCGAAATTGGACAGCGTGACCGAGGGCGCCGGCTCGGCCAGCACGCGCGGCTCGGCGCGCGCGGCATCGGCCAGCAAGGTCATCACGCGGTCGACATCGCTGTCGTAGCCGACGGACACCACCGTGTTCTGCGCGATGCGCCGGTTGTTCAGCGACCAGTTCTCCACGCGCTGCGTGATCAGCATCTCGTTGGGCACGATGGATTCGCGGCCATTGGGGGCGCTGACCACGGTGTAGCGGGCGTTGATGTCGGTGATGCGGCCCTCGAAACCGTCAATGCGCACGTGGTCGCCGATGCGCATGCTGCGCTCGGCCAGGATGACGAAACCGCTCACATAGTTGGACGCGAGCTTCTGCAGCCCGAAGCCGATGCCCACGCCCACCGCGCCACCCAGCACCGACAGCGCCGTGAGGTCGATGCCGACCGAGGACAGCGCCACCAGCAGGCCCACGAACAGCATCGACGCGCGCGTGGCATTGGCCACGGCCTTGCGCAGCGACAGTTCGCCTCCAGTGGCCGCATGCAGCAGCCGCGCCTCGATGGCCGAGGAGATCCACAGCGTGATGATCAGCACCGTGCCGGCGGTGAGGCCGCCTTCGATCATGGTCCGTACCGACAGCGTCGAGCCGCCCACCTTCCATCGGATCTGGTCCAGCTGCTCGAGGATCACCGGCAGCAGGCCGCTCACCCACAGGACCACCGCCAGCCAGGCCACCCAGGAGATGGTGCGCTCCAGCACCCGCACCACCGGGGCATCCCTGAACGCGACCTGCAGCACCTTCACGCCGAGGCGGATCACGGCCAGCGAGATCAACACCGGAATCGCGATGCGGAACACCGCCAGCGGCAGCCGGTGCGCCACCAGGGCCTGCGCGACATAGGCCAGGCACAGCAGCAACAGGGGAAACAACACGCCGTCGACCAGCCGGCGGCCGAACAGGATGGAGCCTTCCTCGCGCCAGCCCAGGCCGCGGCGCAAGGCCCAGGCCAGTCCCAGCGCGGCCAACACACACGCGGCGATCACCGTCCCTTCGGCCAGCGCCGAAGGGCGGGTCAGCGCGGCGAGCCAAGTCTGCAGGCTGTCCATGCCACTCGGGTCCCTGCGGTCACGGCCTTATGCACAGGTGACGGCGCTCAAAGATCGGCCAGCACCCGCACGTGCGCCTCTACGCTGCGGCCCAGCGCGCTCAGGTTGTAGCCGCCTTCCAGGCAACTCACGATGCGGCCCTTGGCGTAGCGCTTGGCCACTTCCTTGACGCGCCAGGTGATCCAGGCGTAGTCCGCCTCCACCAGGCCCAGCTGCCCCATGTCGTCCTCGCGGTGCGCGTCGAAGCCGGCGCTGATGAAGATCATCTCCGGCTCGAAAGCCTCCAGCCGCGGCATCCATTCGGCTTCGATGATCTCGCGCACCTCCATGCCCTTGGTGTAGGCCGGCACCGGCACGTTGACCAGGTTGGCCGCGGTGGAAAGCGAGCCGCCCTCGGGGTAATAAGGGTGCTGAAAGAAGCTCACCATCAGAATGCGCTCGTCGCCGCAAACGATGTCTTCGGTGCCGTTGCCGTGGTGCACGTCGAAGTCGACGATGGCCACGCGGGACAGGCCATGCCGCGCGAGCGCGTATTCCGCCGCCAGCGCGACGTTGTTGAAGAAGCAGAAACCCATCGCGTGATCGCGGCAGGCGTGGTGACCCGGCGGGCGCACGGCGCAGAACGCGTTTTCCAGCTCGCCGGCGATCACGGCGTCGGTGGCGGCCAGCGCGGCGCCGGCCGCATGCAGAGCGGCGTCCCAGGTGTGCACGCATAGCGAGGTGTCGGGGTCGAGCTGGGCATGGGTCGGGCCGCCTGCGTCGATCTCGTCGCGCAGCCCGTCGGTCAGGCCGCGCAACGCGGCGATGTGGGTGCGGGTGTGGGCCAGTTCCAGATCGGTGAGAGAGGCTTCAGGCGCCTCGCGCCGCTCCAGGGCGTCGGCCACGCCGGTGATGAGCAAGCGGTCTTCGATGGCGTCCAGCCGGGCCGGGCATTCGGGGTGGCCTTCGCCCATCTCGTGCTGGCGACAAGACGGGCTGGTGAAGTATCCGGTTTTATTCATGATTGCCGGCCATCGCTGGTCATTTCGTGTAACGTCCTGCCATGCTTGTTGCACAGCCCAAATTGAAGTCTCTCCTGGATCAGCTTAACACGGTGATCGTGGGAAAAACCGCTCAAGTCCAGGACTGCGTGGCCTGCCTGCTGGCCGGTGGCCACCTGCTGATCGAGGACGTGCCGGGCGTCGGCAAGACCACGCTGGCCCACGCGCTGGCGCGCACCTTCGGGCTGCAGTTTTCGCGCGTGCAGTTCACGGCCGATCTGATGCCCAGCGACCTGTCCGGCGTGTCCGTCTACGAGCGGGGCCGCGAGGCCTTCGTGTTCCACCCCGGGCCGGTGTTCGCGCAGATCCTGCTGGCGGACGAGATCAACCGCGCCAGCCCCAAGACCCAGAGCGCGCTGCTCGAGGCCATGGAGGAAAAGCAGGTCACGGTGGAAGGCGCGACGCGCCCCCTGCCGTCACCGTTCTTCGTGATCGCCACGCAGAACCCGATGGACCAGCTCGGCACCTTCGCGCTGCCCGAATCCCAGCTCGACCGTTTCCTGATGCGCATCTCGCTCGGCTACCCGGACCGCGCAGCCGAACGGGTGCTGCTCGGCGGCCAGGACCCGCGCGAACGCGCCAACACGCTGGAGAGCCTGCTCACGCCGCACGAGCTCCAGCAATTGCAGCGCCAGGTGCTGGAAGTGCATGTGTCCGAACCCCTGCTCGACTACGTGCAGGACCTCGTCGCCGCCACGCGTTCCGGCCGCTGGTTCCTGCAGGGCCTCTCCCCGCGCGCCGGCATCGCCGTGGTGCGCGCGGCCAAGGCCCAGGCGCTGCTGAGCGGACGCGACTACGTGGCCCCCGACGACGTGCAGGCCATCCTGCCGCAGACGGCGGCGCACCGGCTGATCCCGGTCGGCGATGCGGGCCGAGGCGCGGTGGAACAGGTGCGCGCGATGATCGACGCCGTGCCTTTGTCGTAGATGACGCCACGCCGACCGTCCGCACTGCGCTTGTCGAAGGGCTTGGCAGGGGTGCTTCGACAGGCTCAGCACGAACGGAATCACTTCCCCGTTCGCCCTGAGCTGGTCGAAGGGCTTGACACAGATGCTTCGACAAGCTCAGCACGAACGGGGGATCAAAATCCCGCCGCGCTCGCACTGGACGTGTGGAACGGCGGTTGGCATCTGCCCTCCCCGTTCGCCCTGAGGCTGTCGAAGCGCTGTTTCCCACCCCACGGCTTCGGCCAACTTCGCGCAGACGGTGCCTAGCGCCATGGCCTTTGCCACCACCCTCCAGCGCCTCAACCCCCTCGCCCCGGCGCGTGCACGCTTCCAGCGCTGGTGGCAAAGCCGGCTGCCGCTGGCCGATACGCTGCGCCTCACCCAGCGCAACGTGTACATCCTGCCCACCGCCCCGGGCTGGATGCTGGCCGCGACCTTGCTCGTGCTGCTGGTGGCCAGCATCAATTACCAGCTCAACCTCGGCTACCTGTTGACCTTCCTGCTCGCGGGCTGCGCGGCGGTCGGCATGCATGTGGCGCATGCCACGCTGCGCGGCATCGATCTCAAGCTCGTCGCGCCGGACGCGCAGTTCGCCGGCACCAGCACCGTGCTCACCGTGCAACTCAGCAGCGAGCGCCGCACACCCCGGCGCGGCATCGGCCTGGCGCTGCTCGGCACCGACCACTGGACCTGGACCGACGTGCCCGCCCTCGGCAGCGCCACCGTGCACGTGGCCTTCGCGCCCGCCACGCGCGGCCTGCATCGCGTGCCGGCGATCACGGCCGAAACCCGGTTCCCGCTGGGCACCTTCCGCGTCTGGTGCTACTGGCGGCCTGCCGCGCAGGTCATGGTCTACCCCAAGCCCGAGGCGCATCCGCCACCGTTGCCGCCCGGCGAGCCGAAATCCGGCGGCGCGGGTACGGGCCATGCGCAGAGCAGCGGCGAATTCGATGGCGTGCGCGGCTACCGGCGCGGCGATCCGCTCAAGCTAGTGGTCTGGAAGAAGTTCGCCAAGGCCGGTGAACTGGTGAGCCGCGACAGCCCGCAGACGCAGCAGCATGTGTTGTGGCTCGATTTCGCGCAGGCAGGCAGCGCCAGCGTGGAGCAGCGCCTGTCGCGGCTGTGCGCCTGGGTGCTGCAGGCCGACCAGCTCGGGCTCGATTTCGGGCTGCGCCTGCCCGGCGCCGAGATTGCACCCGGTGGCGGCGCGGCGCACCAGCGGCGTTGCCTGGAGGCGCTCGCCCTGTGCTGAAAGCCCCGAGATCCGGCCTCTCCAGCTCGGCCCGCCTCTCGACACTGCCGCGCGAGGGCCGCGACACGCTGTTCCTGCTGCTCGTAGTCGCCTGGGTGCTGCTGCCGCAGATCGGCAACCTGCCGCTGTGGTGCAGCCTGTTCGCCGCGGGCCTGCTGCTCGCGCGCGGCTGGCTGGCCTGGACCTCCGGCCCCCTGCCCTCGCGCTGGTGGATGGCCGGCCTGCTGGCCGTGACGCTGGCCGCCACCTGGGCCACGCACCGCACCCTGCTCGGCCGCGACGCGGGCGTGACGCTGATCGTGGTGCTGCTGGCGCTGAAGACGCTCGAGCTGCGCGCGCGGCGCGATGCCTTCGTCATCTTCTTCCTGGGCTTCTTCACGATGCTCACGAACTTCTTCTTCTCGCAGTCGCTGCTCACGGCAGCCGCCATGCTGGTCGCCCTGCTCGGCCTGCTGACCGCGCTGGTCAACGCGCACATGCCCGTCGGCAAGCCGCCGCTGGCCGAAGCCGCACGCACCGCCGGCTGGATGGCCCTGCTCGGCGCACCGGTCATGCTCGTGCTGTTCATGCTGTTCCCGCGCATGGCGCCGCTGTGGGGCATTCCGAGCGACGGCATGACGGGGCGCAGCGGCCTGTCGGGCACGATGCAGGTCGGCACCATGGCCAGCCTGGCACTGGACGACAGCATCGCGCTGCGGGTGCGCTTCGAGGGCGCGCCACCTCCGCAGGACACGCTGTATTTCCGCGGGCCGGTGCTGTCGCAGTTCGACGGCCGCGAGTGGCGCGCACAGTACGCCGGCTTCGGCTTCGAGAATCCGCGCGAGGCCAACCTGCAAGTCAGCGGTCCACCCGTGCGTTACGAGGTCACGCTCGAGCCCAACAACCGGCCCTGGCTGCTGCTGCTCGACGCCGCCCCGAGCCCGCCCCAACTGCCGGCGCAGCAGACTGGCCGCGTGTTCATGACGCCCGACCTGCAGTGGATGGCCAGCCGCCCGCTGACCGACCTCACGCGCTACCGCGCCGAGAGTTATCCCGACTTCCGCCACGGCCCCGAGCGCCAATCCCTGCGCCTGCAGGCCTATGTCGACCTGCCCGCCGGCTTCAACCCGCGCACGCTGCAGCTCGCGGCCGACCTGCGGCGCGACCCGCGGTATGCCAATGCCGATGCCGCGGCCTTCGTGGCCGCCGCGCTCGAGAAGCTGCGCACCGGCGGCTACAGCTACACACTCGAGCCCGGTGTCTACGGCCGGGACACGGCCGACGTGTTCTGGTTCGACAACAAGGCCGGCTTCTGCGAACACATCGCTTCGGCCTTCGTGGTGCTGATGCGCGCGCTCGACATCCCGGCGCGCATCGTCACCGGCTACCAGGGCGGCGACATCAACAGCGTGGACGGCTTCTGGACCGTGCGCCAGAGCGACGCCCACGCCTGGGCCGAAGTCTGGCAGGCCGGCCGCGGCTGGGTGCGCGTGGACCCGACGGGCGCGGTCTCGCCGGGCCGCATCGGTTCGCTGGCCCGGCTGCAGGCGCCGGCCGGCGTCTTCGCCACCGCCATCGGCACGGTGAACCCCACGCTGGCGGCCAACCTGCGCGCGGCCTGGGAGGCCCTGAACAACCGCTGGAACCAGTGGGTGCTGAACTATACGCAGACCCGCCAGCTCGACCTGCTCAAGCGGCTGGGCCTGGACGTGGCCGGCTGGGAGGATCTGGTCCGCGCCATCGGCGTGCTGCTGGCGCTGTTGGGCGCGGCCGGTGTCGGCTGGATGCTGTGGGAGCGGCGCCAGCACGACCCCTGGCTGCGCCTGCTGGCCCAGGCCCAGGCCCGCCTGCGCCAGGCCGGCGTGGAGGTGCCCGCTGCCACGCCGCCCCGGCAGATGGCCGCTTTGCTGGCGCGGCACTTCGATGCCGAAGCCGACGACCGCACGGCCGCCGTGCGCGACTGGCTGCTGCAGCTCGAAGCCCAGCGCTACGCCCCGGCCGCATCGCCAGAGCGCCGTGCCGGGCTGGCTAGACTCCGGCGTGTCTTCCAACAATTGGCCTGGCCAGGTTCATGATCAAAAAAATTCCGTTTGCTATCGCACTGATAGCAGCCTGCGCGCTCCCACTGTGCGCTGGCGCCGAAAAACCCTCTAAACGAAAGAAGCCTGCGACAGCGGTCGCAGCCGCCGGCCCGCTCTACGCCACCCGGGCGGACGCCATGGCCGATGCCGACGACATCGCCAGCCGGCGCGACCTGGACCGCGAATGGGTGCGCCAGGCCATCGGCCAGGCGCATTTCCTGCCGAGCGTGGCGCGGCTGATGACGCCGGCGCCCAGCGGCACACCGAAGAACTGGCGGGTCTACCGCAGCCGTTTCGTCGAGCCGATCCGCATCGCGGCCGGCGTGCGCTTCTGGGAACAGAACCGCGCCGCGCTCGAACGCGCGGAGAAGGAATACGGCGTGCCGGCCGAGATCATCGTCGGCATCATCGGCGTGGAGACCATCTACGGCCAGCAGGTCGGCAGCTTCAAGGTGATGGACGCGCTGGCCACGCTGGCCTACGACTTCCCCGCCAGCCATCCGCGCGCCCGGGAACGCAGCGCCTACTTCAAGGGCGAACTCGAGCAGTTCCTGAGCCACGCCAACCGCACCGGCATCGACCCGTTCGCGCTGCGCGGCAGCTACGCCGGCGCCATGGGCATGCCGCAGTACATGCCCACGAGCTGGGTCAAGTACGCGGTGGACTTCGACGGCGACGGCCGTGTCGACCTCTTCGACAGCCCGGCGGACGTGATCGGCTCGGTGGCCAACTACTTCAAGTCGTTCAACTGGCAGCCGGGCATGCCCACCCACTACCCGGTGCGTTTCGATGCCACCGCGGTGGACATGGAGGCCCTGCTCGCACCGGACATCCTGCCCAGCTTCAGCGTGGCCAGCTTCACCGCCAAGGGTGCGATCCTGGAAGGCGATGCGCTGCAGCACAAGGGCCAGCTCGCACTGGTGGAATTGCAGAACGGCGCGGAGCCGCCGAGCTACGTGGCCGGCACGGAAAACTTCTACGTCGTCACGCGCTACAACTGGTCGAGTTATTACGCGATGGCGGTGATCGAACTCGGCGAGGCCGTGGCGGCTGTCATCCGCAAGTGATCAGGCGCCGGCGCTCCACGCGCAGGCTTGGTTGCGCCCACCATGCTTGGCCTGGTAGAGCGCGGCATCGGCCCGGCGCAACAGCATCGCCCCATCGTCCACGTCGGGCGCCAGGCCGGCCACGCCGGCGCTGATGGTGACGCGGCCGACCGCGGGGAGCTCCTGCGCGGCCATGGCCTGCACCAGTTCCCGCGCGATGCGTTCGGCCTGGTCGACGTCGGTGTCGGGCAGCATCGCCACGAACTCCTCGCCGCCGAGCCGCGCCACCCAGTCCGTGCCCCGCAGCCGGCTGGTCATCAACTGCGCCAGGTGTTTGATCACCACGTCGCCGGTCTCGTGGCCGAAGGTGTCGTTCACACGCTTGAAGTGGTCGATGTCCACCATCACCACCGAAAGCGGCCGGCCGCTGCGCCGCGCCAGTGCCAGGCCATGCTGCCACGGCGGCTCGAAGCCCCTGCGGTTCAGCAGGCCGGTCATCGGATCGGTCCGGGCCTGGTTGGCCAGCTCCTGCGTAGCCTTCTCGAGTTCGCGCGTGCGGTCGCGCACCCTCTGCTCGGTCTCCTCCTGCACATGCATCAGCCGCTCGGTCATGCCGTGCAGCGCGGTGGAAAGCTGGTGTACATCGGCACTGCTGTGCAACAACGGAATCTGCGCGCCAGGCCGGCCCGCCCGCACCTCGCCGGCCGCGGCGGTGATGGCCGACAGGTGCGCGCTCAGGCGCGCGGCCGCCAGCCACGCCAGGCCGGTGGCCAGCACCGCCACGGCGAGGCCGACCCAGATGGCGCGCTGCGTGGCCGCCCGTTCGTCGATGAAGGCCACCGACACCGGCATGCTCGCCACCACGTGCCAGCCGAGGTCGCTGGCGGGGGTGCGCGCCGGCAGGCGAACCACCGAGGTCAGATAGTCCTGTCCATCCTTCCACGGCACCACGGCCACGTGGATGCCGTTACCGACGCTGATGGCGCGGGCTGGGTCGAGCACCGGCAGCTTCTGGCCTTCGGCGGCAAATCGATCGGTCTGGCCGTCGGGCGCATAGATCACGTTGCCCGCGCGGTCGAAGATGAACACCGACAGCCCGAGTTCGCGGGCCCTGGGCGGCATCAGCGACTCGATGACGCGGCGCGTCCAGTCCCAGGTGCCATGCGCGGCGAGCACGCCGACCACCACGCCGTCCACCTTGATCGGCGCGGCAAAATCGACGAAGCGCTCGGGGGCCCCGTCCTGCGCCGGCGGCAGCAGCGCGGCCAGCAGCTTGGCGGCATGCACGTCGCCCACATACACGCCTTTCAAGCCCTTGGCGTACCAGGGCCGTTCCTTCACGCTCTGGCCCACCAGCAGATTCCCGGTGGCCGAGCGCACGACGCCGCGCAGGTCGGCCACGCCGATCCACCGGCTGCTCGGCGTGGCCGACTGGCTCAGCGCCAGGATCTGGCGCACGCCGTCGTCCTCCAGGCCGTTGACCCACATCGGCTCGGCATTGGCCAGCAACTCCATTTCTCGGCTCCGTTCGAACAGCCCTTCGCTCAGCGTGCGCGCGGCATTGTGGGCCACGGCTTGCAGCCCATCGGCCGCGGCCTGCTCGATGCGCGGCGTCAGCATGCTGATCCACACATAGGACAGGGCCGCCGTCGCGGCGACCGCCAGCGCGCTGAACACCAGCGCCATCTGCAGCCGCAGGCTCCAGTGGGAAAAAGGCTTGAGCTTCATCGCGCGGGCTGTAGGGTGGGGAATGGAATGCCGCATTCCAGTTGACCAGAATCCCCGCACTCTACAGTCAAAAGCCACAGTGCCCGCGCGGCCATTGGCATCATCGGAAGCTTGCGCCCTCCCCAGGCCCTCAGTTGGCGGCGGCGCGCATTTCCGTCGAGCGGCCCAGCAGCCGCGTCTTCAACAGGGGATCGACCGGCTTGTCGCCGAGCCAGATGCCGAGCAGCGCGTTGTAGAAGGCGATGTCGCGCAGCGGCTCGGTCAGCGGCTTCCTGTTGAGCTCGACCACGGTGCCCGTGCCCGGCACCCAGTCCAGCGTCAGCAGGTCGCCCTTGCGCAGGCCGCCGGGCTGGCTGGTGATGGCCCTGACCAGCTGCGCCATCTGGCCCGCGATACGCGCCTGGCTGTCCCGGTCCGGATCGGACTTGTCGTCCTTGTCGGCCATGCTGCGCATCACCGCTTCGTCGAATTCTTGGCCGCTCACGTCGCGCAGCATGGCGATCATCAGCCGGCGCGGGCCTTCGCTGGCCAGCACGTCCTCGGCCGTGCGGCGGCGGTCCAGCAGGTACAGGCCCATGGCATAGACCTTGAAGATCAGCCGCATGCTGATGCCGCCGCCATTGAGCTTGAGACTCCTGCCGGCGACATGCGCCGCGTCGTCGAACTCCACGCCACCCACGTCGATGGCGGCCAGGGCCGGACTGCACGCGACCACGCACGAAGCGGCGGCGAGCACCGAGCTCGCGGCGACCAGGGAAGGCATGGTCCTGAAATTGAATTTCATCGGATGCTCCTTGAGGTTGGGGGACCGGGTGGCGGCTACCAGATCGACAGGCTGTTGGTCAGGATGCGCTGCAGCCAGCTGCGTCGGCCGGCCTCGGACACGTCGCCACGGCCCAGCACCTCGAGCTTGGCGTTGACCACGTCGGACGAGGCCACGAGGTTGCTCTCGGACAGGTCCTTCGGGTCGACGATGCCCGAGAAACGCAGCGTGCTCACGCCGCCATTGAGCGCCACGCTGCGTTCGCCGGCGATCACCAGGTTACCGTTGCTCAGCACGTTGATGACCGATGCCGCCAGCATGCCGGTGAAGCTGCTGGTGTTCTCGGTGCTGCCCGAGCCCTTGAACGAATCGCTGCCCGAGGCGGAGTCGTTCAGGTTGAGGATCTTGTTGATCAGGCCGCCGCTGGTGCTGGAGGTGCCCGGCCCCTTGGTGGCGACGGCGTTCTCGCGGCTGGTGTCGGTGGTGACCTTGTTGCTCGCGGACAGGCTTTCGGAAATGTCGACCTTGAGCGTGTCGCCGATGTTGCGCGGCTTGCGCCTTACGGAGAACGGCGAGGACTGCATGCCGACCTGGAAGATCGCGCCGTTGTTCAACCGCTCGATGTTGATCGGCCGCGCGGTGGGCGGCGCCAATGTTGGCGGCGAGACGATCGAGTCCGACACGGTGCCGCAGCCGGAGACCAGCCCGGCGAGCACCAGGGCCGCGCCGAGGCCTGCCGCCCGGTTGGAGGAAGGAAGATGAGGTTTCATGGAACACCCTTGGATGGCTGGAATGGCTGGGACTTGTGTCGCAGGCAGGCTCACTGGAAACCGGTGAGGAGTGCACTGACGACCGGCTTCAGCTTGTCGCTCGTGGAAGCCCACTTGCCGCGGCCCATGAAGTTGTTGTTGCGGTAGTCGCTGCTGGACAGCACCACGCCGCCGGCCCGCTGCAGCTTCAACGAGACGGCGCTCACGTTCAGCTTGTATTGATCTTCGAAAACGGGAACGGCCCACTCCACCTCGGCCACGTAGCGCAGCCAGACGTCGCAATCCGGCGGTACGGCAAAACGGTCGTACACGCGGCTTTCGACGCCATGGTCGCGCAGCGCACGTTGCAAGACGGGCACCATGTCGGGCACCTCCGCCTGCGGGTTGTATTCGATGCAGACTTCCTTGAACGTGGGATGCAGGTGGTAGACCGTATTGCTGGCGTCGGGCGTCGCGATCGAGAGCGAACCGGTGGCCACCGTGGCGGCGCCCTTGGCCGCTTCCCAGAGCGGTGCCGGCGAAATGATGGAGCAGCCCGACAGCGACAGCACCATCATGACCGCCAGCGCGAGCGCGAGAAGCAGGCCCGCGCCCGAGACGCCATACGGCCGGTGCCGCCGGTCGCGCCGGTCCCTTTGCTGGGGCGCCGCCGCCGCGCCATGGCCTCCCAGTGAATGGACGGGCCGCATCACGCCACCTCGCTGAGCATCTGCTTGCCGGCCGCCACACCCATGGTCAGGTAGGCGGCGGCGCTGCTGGCGGCGCTGCCGATGCCGTCGGCCACAGAAGCCACGGCATCGCCGACGGAACCGGCTGCCGAGGCAACGGAATCCTCCACGCTGGTCGCCGCGCTTTCGACCGTGCTGGCGATGGCGTTGCCAGCGCTTCGCAAGGCATCCACACCTTCGTGCACCAGGTTCGAGACGCCGTCGCCGAATTCGGCGATGCCCTGCTGCACGTCGTGAACGGCGTCGCCGATGGCCGTTTCGGTACCGTTGATCGCATCGCCCACCGCGTCGGTGACCGCGTTGACCCCGCCTTTGGCGGCCTGGCCGAGCTTTTCAAGGCTCTCCGCGCTGAACGTGTAGGCCGTGCCCACCGCATCGCCGATCGCGCTGGCCGCGCCCATCACCGTGGCCGTGGTCGCTCCGTACTGGGCGGCATTGGCCTCGTAGGCGCCCGGCGCCACCTTCGGCCCGGCCACCGAGGGCATATAGCCGCCGAGCGAGGATATTGAATTGACGCTTCCCATGCTGATCTCCTTGGATTCGGTTGAAAGACGAGTCGATATTAGTTTTCAGCCTCTCATATTCATCACCAGATAAATCCCATTAAAACCCGTCAATTCGAATACCGACATATTTCATTTATGCAAAATATACAAACACGATAAGAAAACCATGGACTATTCAATTTGCGGTACATATCCAAAACAAAGTATCGATGACCGTACAACAAGCCCGCGCATCGCCGGCGCCCCCCTGGGATCGCCGAATTCCGCTCGTACCAAGATGGACACCTCGTATCCGCAGTTCCTCATTCGTGTGCATTTCGTACCACCAATGAAATAAATCGGACTCAAAGTAAATGCCTCCAATATTTCTTCAATAAATCCCGACAATGCCGATACATTGTGAATACCGCATTCTTTAACGATGTATTGACCGTATCCGCCGTTTCATTCAGCCAAAGGAATCCGCTTGAGCCGCATCCCACCCCTTTCATCACTGAATACCGCACGCGCGGCCTCGGCCGAAACGCCCGCGAAGGCCACGGTGGCGGCCGTGGCGTCCAAGGCGGCGGACGCGGCCAAGACGCTGTACGCCCTCAGCGCCGGCAACGTGGGCCGAGTCGCCGGCTTGCACGACGTCGGCAGCCAGGTGGTGGGTGCAGCCGTCGGTGGTGTGGTGCAGGCGGCCGGCGATGCCGTGGTGGGCGTGGTGCAGGGCGTGGAAGACACGGTGTCGGCCGCCGTCGACACGGCGGGCGACGTGCTCGGGTATGCGACCGTCGTCGCCGCGGCGGTGAAACACGCGATCGACGTCTTCGTTTGAGATCGCCCATATTGCTAGGGATGCCGGCAGGGCCATGGGCGGGCCACGGTACGCCCGAAGCGGCATCGGCTTAGCATGGGCCCTCCTGGTTTCGGTCCTTCCGCCGAGCCCCAACCGAAGCGCCCCCTATGATCCCGTTTTCCGTCCTCGACCTCGCCCCCATCGTGGAAGGCAGCACCGCCGCCCAATCGTTTCGCAACACGCTCGACCTGGCCCAGCATGCCGAGTCCTGGGGCTACCGCCGCTACTGGCTCGCCGAGCACCACGGCATGCCGGGCATCGCCAGCGCGGCGACGGCCGTGGTCATCGGCCATGTGGCGGCCGGCACGAAGTCGATCCGCGTCGGTGCCGGCGGCATCATGCTGCCCAACCACTCGCCGATGGTGATCGCCGAACAGTTCGGCACGCTGGCCGCGTTGTTCCCCGATCGGATCGACCTCGGCCTGGGCCGCGCGCCCGGCTCCGACCAGGCCACGGCGCGCGCCCTGCGCCGCGATCTCGCCTCGGACGCGCAGCAGTTTCCGAACGATGTGGTCGAACTCATGGCCTATTTCGAGCCCGTGCAACCCGGCCAGACGCTGCGCGCCGTGCCGGCGGCCGGCCTTTCGGTGCCGTTCTGGATCCTGGGTTCGAGCCTGTACGGCGCCCAGCTCGCCGCCGAGCTCGGCCTGCCGTTCGCCTTCGCCTCGCATTTCGCGCCGGCGGCGATGCTGCAGGCCATCGAGATCTACCGCGCGCGCTTCAAGCCGTCGAAGCAACTCGGCCGCCCGTATGTGATGCTCGGCTTCAACGTGTTCGCGGCCGACACCGACGAGGAGGCCCGGCTGCTCGCCACCTCGATGCAGCAGGCTTTCGTGAACCTGCGCAGTGGCCGCGCCTCGATGCTGCAGCCGCCCCGCCCGGGCTATCTGGAACAGCTCGGCCCGGCCGAACGCGGCATGCTCGACCAGACGCTGTCGTGTTCCGCCATCGGCGCACCCGACACGGTGCGCCGCCAGTTGCAGGCCTTCATCGAACGCACCGGTGCCGACGAGTTGATGATCACCTCGCAGATCTACGACCACGCGGCGCGGGTGCACTCGTACGAGATCGCCGCCGAAGTCCGCAGCGACGTGGCCGTGGCGGCCTGAGCGACTCAAGAATCCGCCGCGCCGGCCGATAAAGCGCCATGAACATCGCCAACACCCCCGCCGTCCAGGGCGCGACCGCAGCGGCTTCCGCGCCGGCTTCGGACACGCTCAACATCATGGTGCTGAAAAAGGCGCTGAACACGCAGGCTGCGATGGCCGCGGCGCTGATCCAGGCCCTGCCCGAGCCGCCGCCGCTGGCCACCGAGGGTAGCCTCGGCACGCAGCTCAACACCTTCGCCTGAGGGATCAGGCCTCCCCCTCGCGCGGGTCGGGCTGGCGCCGCGTGGTCCAGTTCGTCGGGCCGAGATAGCCCGCGATGTCCACCTCGTCGATGAGTTCCGGCGCCAGGAAGCGCTCGGCATAACGCCGGTACACGCCCGAAGTCAGGAACAGGTCGAACACGTCGCCATCGATGTGACGGCGCTGCTTGAAACCGTAGAGGATGGCAATCGCCTCGGACAGCGTCTTCGATTTCTTGTACGGCCGGTCGGCCGCGGTGAGCGCCTCGAAGATGTCGGCCACGGCCATGATGCGCGCCGGCACCGACAGCTGCGAGGCGTCGAGCCGCCGCGGATAACCCTTGCCGGTCAGCGTCTCGTGGTGCGTGCCGGCGTATTCCGGCACCCGGCGCAGGTTCTTGGGGAACGGCATCGCGTCCAGCATGGCGATGGTCTGCATGATGTGTTCGTTGATCTTGTAGCGTTCCTCGGGCGTGAGCGTGCCGCGGCTCACCGACAGGTTGTACAGCTCGCCATGGTTGTAGAGGTGCTCGGGCACGTCGAGCTTGAATCCGAAGCGCGGGTCCATCGCGGCCGAAGGCGGGCGTTCGACGATGTGTTCCGGCTTGTCGTCGAGCAGTTTCTCGCGCACGGGAAGCGCCTGGCCGGGAATCGCGTGCAGCCGCGCCTGGGCGCCGTGCGAGATGCCGAGCCGGTCGTCGAAGTGGCGCCACCAGGTCTGCTCCGCGATCTGCCGCAGCCGCGCGACGCGGTCCTGCGCCATGTATTCCGCACCGAGGTTGCATTCGGCCAGGAAGGCGAAATCCTCCTGCAGCCGGGCCTGGCGCGTGTTGCGGCGGCGCATGGCCGATGCTTCGTCCTCGCCCGCGAGGCGCGCCTGCAGTGCATCGATCTCGGCATCGCGCCACAGCACCTCGAAGCGCGTGCGGATCTCGTGGATGCGGTCGTAGATCGTCTCCAGCTTGGTGGCCTTGTCGACCACGTATTCGGGCGTGGTCATCTTGCCGCAGTCGTGCAGCCAGGCGCCGACCTGGAACTCGCGCCATTCTTCGGGCGTGTGGAAGCCGAACGAGGCCAGCGGGCCTTCCTTGGCGGCGGTGGCCTCCTCGGCCAGCATGATGGCCAGCGCGGGCACACGCTCGCAGTGCCCGCCCGTGTAGGGACTCTTGGCGTCGATCGCCCCGGCGATGAGCCGCACCATCGAGTCCATCACGTCCTGCTGCGCCTGCACGAGCTGGTGGTTGTCGAGCGACACCGCGGCCTGCGCGGCCAGGGCCGAAGCCAGCCGGACCGATTCGGCATCGAAGGGCACGACTTCCCCCGTCGCCGGATCGAGCGCGTTCATGAGCTGCAGCACGCCGATCACCTCGCCTTCGCGCGGCGCCAGCGGCAGCGCCAGCATCGACACCGTGCGGTAACCCGAGGTGGCGTCGAAGCCGCGCGTGCCGCTCAGGTCGAAGCGGTCTTCTCGATAGACATCGTCGATGACCACGGCCTGGTTGCGCAGCGCCACGAAGGCCGAGACGAACTGCGTGTTCTCGCGGCCGTCCGGGTCGTGCAGCGGAATCTCGGCGACCGGCAACTGGTCGTCGCGCGTGCGCAGCGCGAAACGCAGGGTGCGCTGCTCGGTGACGATGTACAGCGTGACCGCGTCGCATTGCGTGAGCTGGCGCGCACCCCAGATCATCTGCTCGAGCAGGCCCATCATGTCGCGTTCGCGGGACATGTTGAGCCCTGCGGTGATCAGGTCTTCGAGCTTTTGCTGGGAGGTTTGCAAGGCCTGGGTGCTGCCGCGCACCGAGGCCTTCATCACCGACAGGGCCGCGCCGAGCTCGTCGACCTCGCGCAGCCGCGAGCGCACGCGCGGCGTGGGTGCCAGGTCCATGCGGTGGATGCGCCGGGCGTCCGCCGCCAGCGCGGCCAGCCGACCCGCGAAGCGGCGCGCGCCGAACCAGGCCAGCGCGGCGGCCAGCAACAGGAAGGTCAACACGAAAGCCCCCATCCAGAGACGCAGGTCGCTGGCGCCCAACCCGCCAAACGCCATCGCCACCACTGCGGCGCCCGCCAGCAGCAGTGCCGCCAGCACGGCGCCGGTCAGTGCGGCGCGGATGCTCCAGCCGTCGCGTGCGGCCGTCATCACGAAATCCGCTCCGACGTGAAAAACTGCCCACAAACCCGGAGCGCGGACGTTGCGTACCCGTCAATCGACCGGGTTGACGCGCCGCCGGGGTTATGGTCGGCCGACCTCAGCAAATCCATGGTTTTCTTCGCCAATCCTATGAACATCGATGCAATCCGGAATCTAGGCTGCGCCATGCTGCTCGCCAGCGCCGCGGCATGTTTCGCCCAACCTGTGGGTTATGTGAAGACCTTGACCGGCGAGGCCAGCGTGCAATCGGGCGGCAAGACCGCACCCGCGCGCGTCGGCACGCCGCTGGCGGTCGGGGACGTGATCCGCACGGCCGCGGCCAGCAGCCTCGGCGTGACATTGAAGGACAACACGCTGATGTCCTTCGGCCCGTCCACCGAATTCACGCTCGACGCCTACCTGTTCGCGCCGGCCAAGGGCGACCTGAAGCTGGGCGGCCGAATCGCCAGCGGCAGCATGCACTATGTGTCGGGCGCGATTGCTCATCTGAAACCCGAAGCGGTGGAGTTCAAGACACCCAGCGGGATCATCGGCGTGCGCGGCACGCGTTTCGTGGTGGTGGTCGAATGAGCCTGCGTCCGCTCTGTCCTTCCAGCCGGCACGCGCTCGCGGCCACGTTGATCACCGCCCTGCTGGCCACCGCCTGCGCCACGCCGGAGGTGAAGGCACCGCCCGCTCCGCCGCGTTCCTACCTGGTGCTGCTGGAGAACGACGATGGCACGACAGGCAAGGTGATCTACACCGGTGCTGCCGGGGCGGTCGAGTTGAACCAATCGCACCACGCCGTCGCATTGAAGGATTCCGCACAGCGCTACACCATCGACGCCCAGCAGTTGAGCCGCGATACCGATGCAGCCGTTCGCGCGCAGCCCAGGCCGCCGAAGTCCTTCCAGCTGTACTACGACATCGGCGATACGCGCATCAACAAGGCCTCGGCCGCGCTGCTGGCCCAGATCCAGGCCGAGGTGCGCAGCCGGCCCGCACCCGACATCTCGGTGATCGGCCACACCGACACCGTGGGCAGCGCCGCATCCAACGAAGTTCTCTCGTTGCGCCGCGCCGAACAAGTAAGCCAGTTGCTGAAGGCGGCCACGGCCGAGGCCGTCAACGTCGACGTGACCTCGCATGGCGAGCGCAACCCGCTCGTGCCCACGCCCGACAACACCCCCGAGCCGCGCAACCGCCGCGTCGAAGTCACGGTGCGTTGACGCTACGCCATCGGCGCGGTGGCGTTGGCTTTGCATCATTTGTCCTCCATGACCAGCAGATCGCCGAGCACACCGCCGCGCAGCCGGCCCAGGTGCAGTTGCACCAGGGGATCGGCGGCATCGTCGGCGGCCAAGGCCTCGAAGGCCGGCAGCGCCTCGGGGGATGATGCCGCCATCAACGCATAGGCCGCCTCGTAGGCCCGCAGGCGTTCGGGATCGGACGCGCCGTCCAGCCCGTCGTTCAGCGGCTGGTACACCGACAGCGGCTCCGTCTTGCCCTTGAGCACCAGCCGGCCGACAGGGCGCACCGCCGCACCGGCACAACCAGCCAGCGTCGCCTCCGACAGGCAGGTCCAGGTGCCCAGGTGCTTGTTCACGCTTTCCAGCCGCGCCGCGGTGTTCACGGCGTCGCCCAAGGCACGGTAGTCGAACATGGTGCTGCCGCCAAAGTTGCCGACGATGACTTCTCCGCTGTGCACACCGATGCGGGTGCGGCCGAAGGCCAGGCCGGCCGCATGCTGGCGCCGGGCAAAGTCGGTGGCGAAACGCTGCATGGCCAGCGCGCAATCGAAGGCACGCTGCCGGTGGTCGGCCTGCGCCACGGGCGCGGAGAACATGATGGCCACGGCATCGCCGACGATGCGGTCCAGCGTGCCCTGGTGCCGGAAGGCGATGGCGATCATGCCGTCGAGATAGGCATTGAGCAGGCCCACCGCCTGACCAGGGTCGATCTTCTCCATCAGTGCGGTGAATCCGGCCAGGTCGGTGAAGATGAAGCTGCATTCCCGCCGATCGCCGCCGAGCTGGAGTTCCTCCGGGTGTTCGACGATGTGCGCCACCCGGTTCGGCGAGACATAGCGCGAAAACGCCTGCGACACCCAGCGCCTGCGCTGCTCGCTCGCATGGTGGCGCAGCAGGCTCGGCAGCAGGAAGGCCAGGAACACACCCAGCGCTGGCGTCAGCGGGTCGAGCAGCAGCCGATGATCGACGAACGCGGTCCACCCGCCCCAGCCCATTGCGGCGATCAGCAAAGCCGTGGCCGCCACCGAAACGGCGGGCCCGGTGGTCAACGCCAGGCCGCCGACCAGCAAGCCGCCGACGGCCACCGCCAGGATTTCGATCGCATGGGCCCACCCCGGCCGGTACAGGAACGCATCCGTGAGCGCCTGCTCCAGCACCTGGGCATGCACCTCGACCCCCGGGACGACCGTGCCCAGCGGGCTGAAGCGCAAGTCGAGCAGCCCTTGCGCGGAACTGCCGACCAGCAGCAAACGGCCCCGCAGTGCCTCGGCCGGCAACCGGCCTTCCAGCACCTGCCAGGCGGGAATGGTGCGCAAGGGTGCCGCGCCTGTGTAGTGCACCCAGAGCTCGCCGCGCGGCGTGGTCGGCAGGGTCATCTGCCCGATGCGGACTTCCGCCAGCCCGCCGCCGGCCGAATCCACACCGCGCAACAGGTAGTTGGTCTGGCCCTGGCCGACGCGCAGCATCTCCGCGGCCAGCGTGGGGACGAGCTGCCCACCCGCGCGCAGCACCAGCGGCACGCGGCGCACCACGCCGTCCGGGTCGGGCAGGAACACCAGCGCGCCGTTGCCGGCCGCCGCCCCGGCCAGCGCCGGCAGCGCGGGCAGGATGCCGGCGAACTCGGGCACGGCGGCGGTGGCGGCGGGGCCCATCTCGACGAAGCGCGCGGACTGCGGCAGGGTTTGACTGCCTACCGCCTCGGCGGATGGCCGTTCGGTGCGCATCGAAAGCCCAAGCACCGCATGGCTGCCGCGCAGCGCGTCGGCGAAGGCGGCGTCATGGTCGGGCAGGCCGGCCAGCAAAGCGCGACCGACCGAGGGCAGTTGCCACAGGCTGGCCATGGCCCGCGGCGAGGTGCGATCGGGCTCGGCGAACACCACGTCGAAGCCGATGGCCGCGGCCTGGGCGGCTTCGAACCGGTGCACGAGCTCGGCCAGCCGCGTGCGGGGCCAAGGCCATTGGCCGAAGCGGGCGAGGCTCTCCTCGTCGAGGTCGATGACCCGCACCGCCGTGTCCTGGTAAACCCGCGGATGCCAGCGCTGGTACTGGTCGAACACCGCCAGACGCAAGGCCTGCAGCGGCCTCGGATCGGCAATCAGCAACGCCACGCTCAGCCCAAGCCAGACCAGCAGCCCGAGGAGGGCCAGCCCGCTGCGACCGCCGCGCCATCCCATGCCGGCCGTCGACGTCACGGCAACCGGCCCGGCATGGCTTCAGCCGGAAGGAAAGTGGCGCGGGAACATAGGGGCTGGGTCATGCGGCGGCCTGGCTGGTGATGGTTCCGACTCTATCCTGCATCGCACGCCGGCCATGCAGGACAGCGCCGCATTGTGCATCCGACGCACACGCCTTTGTTCAGCCGAGATGCTGCCTGGTCCAGCGCGCGATGTCGGCCGCGCCCATGGCACCCGCCTGCCGCGCGACTTCCCGCCCGCCGACGAACAGCGCCAGCGTCGGGATGCTGCGGATGTTGAACCGCGCCGCCAGGCTCTGGACGGCTTCTGTGTCGACCTTGGCCAGCCGGACCTGCGGCTCGAGCTGGGCCGCGGCCTGCTCGAAAGCCGGGGCCATGGTGCGGCACGGGCCACACCATGGGGCCCAGAAGTCGACGAGCACCGGAATCTGGTTGCGGCCGATGTGGCGGTCGAAACCGGTTTCGTCGCCAAGCGCCACCGAATGGCCGGTGAACAGGGGCTGTTTGCATTTGCCGCAGTCGGGCGCACTCCCGAGCTGCCCCCGGGCCACGCGGTTGGTGGTCTGGCAGTGCGGGCAGACGACGTGGACCATGCTGGATGTTTCGGTCATGGGAGCGCTCCTGTTGTTCGGCTTCGGACGGGTTCAGTTGGGGACGGGGTCGCCAAAAGCAAGCCGTCCGCGTCCCGCGGCGAGATCAAGGGAACCCCTGGCCCGCGCGGCGCACCAACCCATGCCATCATCGGCGCACCGATGACGTCCTTCGACGGTTCACAACGATCCACAACGCCAACCACCCGGAGCTTGCATGCCTTCACAATCCCCGCCGCTCGTCCCACCGCTTCTCGGAACATGCCGTCAGGTCGCAACGACACTGGCCCTTTGCCTCGCGGCCGGCCTGTCCGGCGCCCAGACGGCGCCGCCGCCCCAGACCACGGCCCAGAGCGCCGCCCCGCCCACGGTGCGCCTGCGCGGCACCGTGCAGAGCGTGACGCCGAACATGCTCACGGTCAAGGAGCGCAGCGGCGAAGTGATTCCACTGGTGATCAGCGACCGGATGGTCGTCAACGAGGTGTATCCGATCGCCCTGGCCGACATCCAGCCCGGCAGCTACATCGGCACCGCCGCCATGCCTCAACCCGACGGCAGCCAGCGCGCCATCGCGGTCACCGTGTTCCCCGAGAGCGCGCGCGGCGTGGGTGAAGGCTTCCATCCGTTCGACCTGCAGCCCGAAAGCACCATGACCAACGCCACCGTGGCCGACGTGGCCGCCGCCCCCAAGGGCCGTACGCTGCAGCTCAAGTACAAGGACGGGCAGAAGACCATCGTGGTCCCGCCCGACGCACCGGTCGTGACCTTCAAGCCCGGCGACCGCAGCCTGCTGGTGCCGGGCGCGAGTGTGTCGCTGAGCGCACAGGCCATCGACGGCAAGCCGACCGCCGTGCGGGTGAACGCCGGTCGCAACGGTTTCGTGCTGCCGTATTGAGCGCTGGCGTTCGCGCGCAGGCTTAGCCGGCCGGCAGTTCCGTGGCCAGCCCGGCCTTGGCCAGCTCGAGCTGGTATTGCTCGAAACCGGTCTGCGGCACGACCTCGCCGGTCCGGTCCCGGATCTCGTCCAGCTTTTCCAGGACCAGCGGTGCGACGTCACCGCTGCCTCCCAGGTGCACGCCGCGCGTCATCGTCACGTGCGCGCATTCGAAGCTGTCCGCGCCGGCCAGCAGGATCATGCGCGTAGGCGCGTCTTCGCTCACCAGGGCCACCAGGCCGGGGCTGACCTTTTCCGGCTGTAGGCTGCGCAGGGCGTCGGGCGACAGGATGCCCTGCGTCATCGCGGTGGCGGCGGTCGGCGCCAGGCAGTTGACGCGCACATTGTGCTTCGCACCCTCCAGGGCCAGGGTCTGCATGAGGCCGACCAACGCCATCTTGGCCGCGCCGTAGTTGGCCTGGCCGAAGTTGCCGTACAGCCCGGACGACGAAGTCGTGAAGACGATGCGCCCGTAGTTCTGCGCGCGCATCGCATCCCACACGGCCTTGGTGCAGTTGACCGCGCCCATGAGGTGCACGTCCATCACCAGCCGAAAGTCGTCGAGCGACATCTTCGCGAAGCTCCTGTCGCGCAGGATGCCTGCGTTGTTGACGAGGATGTCCACCCGCCCCCATTCGGCGATCGTCGCCTGGACCATGGCCTGCACTTGTGCCTCATCCGTCACGCTGCCGCCTCGGGCGATGGCGTCGCCACCCTGGCGCCGTATTTCCTCCGCCACGGCCTCGGCGTTCGAGCCCTCGCGTTCGCCACCCAGGTCGTTCACCACCACGCGCGCGCCATGCCGGGCCAGGGCCATCGCATGGGCGCGCCCCAGTCCACCACCGGCCCCCGTCACGATGGCCACGCGGCCTTCGAGTAATCGATTCATTGCAGTCAGTTCCTCATTCATGGAATTCGCCGAAGCGGCCCCGTGCCGCTCCGCGCCCTGCCCTCGCCATCAAACGGCGACCGCGTCACGCCCCTTCAGACCCAGCATGTCGCGCGCTTCGGCCGGCGTCGCGATCTCCAGCGAGAGCTCCGTCAGGATACGACGGATCTTGCGCACCTGGTCCGCGCACGACCGGGCCAGCTCGCCCCGGCCAAGGTACAGGCTGTCTTCGAGCCCCACGCGCACGTTGCCCCCCATCACCGCGGCCATGGTCAGCAGCGGCATCTGGTGCCGCCCCGCGCCGAGCACCGAGAAGCGGTAGCCGTCGCGGCCGAAAAGCCGATCGGCTGTCGTCCGCATGGTCACCAGGTTTTCCGGATCGGGGCCCATCCCGCCCAGGATGCCGTAAATCGACTGGATGAACAGCGGGCCCTGGACCAGGCCCTCGTCGACGAAATGCGCCAGGGTGTAGAGGTGCCCCACGTCGTAGCACTCGAACTCGAAACGCGTGCCGCAGCCGTCGCCCAGGGTCTGCAGGATGTGCTTGATGTCCTTGAAGGTGTTGCGAAAGATCAGGTCTTCCATGCCTTCGACATAGGGCTGCTCCCAGGGGTGCTGCCATGCCTTGATCTTGCGCGCGGCGGTGTGGATCGAGAAGTTCATCGAGCCCATGTTCAGCGAACACATCTCCGGCTTGAGCTGCAGCGGATAGGCCAGGCGTTGGTCGAGCGTCATGCGCGTGCTGCCGCCAGTGGTGATGTTGATCACCGCGTCGGTCGCCGCCCGGATGCGCGGAACGAACTGGTCGAACACCGCCGGTTCGAACGACGGACTGCCGTCGGCGGGGTTGCGCGCATGCAGGTGAAGGATGGCCGCGCCGGCCTGCGCCGCCTCGATCGCCTGTTCGGCGATCTGGTCGGGCGTGCACGGCAGGTAAGGCGACATGCTGGGGGTGTGCACCGATCCGGTCACTGCACATGAAATGATCACTTTGTCTTGCTGCTTCGCCATGGGGTTCTCTCGGTGGTGTGGGGTGATGATGGGCAGCCCGGCCGTCACACGGCCAGCCAGTCGGTCAGCAGCTGCGCATCGGCGAGCAACTGGCCCGGCGTGCCTTCGAAGACGATGTGGCCGTGGCCCATCACGCAGACACGGGTGGACACTTTCAACGCGATCGCCAGCTTCTGCTCGACCAGCACCACCGAGACGCCCTTCGCGTGCATGTCCTGGATGCACTCGCCGACCTGGGCGACGATCTTCGGCGCCAGGCCCTCCGTGGGCTCATCGATCAGCATCACCAGCGGATTGCCGAGCAGCGAGCGGCACATGGTCAGCATCTGCTGCTCGCCGCCGGAAAGACTGCCCGCCAGGGTGTTGCGGCGTTCCTTCAGGCGCGGGAAGTAGTCGAACATGTGCGCGATGGTCCAGTGCATCGCGCCGGGCGGTGCCGGTTGCTCGCCCATGCGCAGGTTCTCGTCCACGGTGAGGTTGGCGAACACCTCGCGTTCCTCCGGCACGTAGGCGACGCCGGCGCGGCAGATGCTGTAGGGCCTGGCGCCCGCGAGTTGCCGCCCCTGCAGTGCCACCTGGCCCGACGTCGGCGGCACCAGGCCCATGATCGCCTTCATCGTCGTCGAGCGGCCGGAGCCGTTACGCCCGAGCAGGCTGATGACCTCCCCGGCGCCGACATCGAAGCTCACGCCATGCAGGATGTGGCTCTTGCCGTAGTGCGCGTGCAAGTCCGTGACGGACAGCAGTGGATGGGCGGCGGCGGTCATGCAGCCACCTCTTCGCCAAGGTAGGCTTCCTTGACGGCCGCGTTGTTGCGGATCTCGTCGGGCGATCCCGTGGCGATGGGCTGCCCGTACACCAGCACGGTCACGCGGTCGCTCAGCGAGAACACGACTTCCATGTCGTGCTCGACGATCAGCAGCGCCCGCCCCTTCGTCACCTCACGGATCAGCCCGGCGGTGTACGCGGTCTCTTCGTTGTTCATGCCCGCCATGGGCTCGTCGAGCAGGATCAGCTTCGGGTCGCAGGCCAGGGTCATGGCGATCTCGAGGGAGCGTTGCTCGGAATACGACATCTCGCCGGCGAGGGTCGATGCGCGCCGCTGCAGCCGCACGAGTTCGAGCAGCCGCTCGGTCTGGCGCCGCGTCTCGGCATCGCGGTCGATGAACCTCCAGAACGTGTACTGCAGTCCGCGGGGGCGCATCACGGCCAGACGAAGATTCTCGTGGACCGTCAACTTCGGGAAGATGTTGGTGATCTGGAACGATCGGGCCAGTCCGAGGTGGTTGATGGCCTGGGGCGACCGGCCCGCGATCGGTTGTCCGTCGAAGGTGATGCGGCCCGCGCTCGGCTTGAGCTGGCCCGAGATCAGGTGGAACAGGGTCGACTTGCCCGCGCCGTTGGGGCCGATCACCGCATGGCGTTCGCCGTGGAGGATGTCCAGGTCCACGCCGCGGATGATCTCGGTCGGGCCGAACGATTTGCGAAGACCGCGCAGGCTGAGAATGGCGTCGCTCATGCAGGCCTCCGTTGTCGGTTGTCCATCGTGCCCAAGGCAGGCTGCGGAGCTGCATCCGCGCGGCTTTCGAGCGCGCCCATCCGCCTCTTCGCCAGCCGGCCCAGCCAGCCGCCACCGGCCAGCAGCGCCATCGGCAACAGCCATGTCGCTGCCGCCACGGGCGACCAGGCCCGGCCGAACAACGGGATCGGCGGCCAGGGCATCGCCGGGTTGGTGGCGGCCATCGCCCGGTAGTCCTGCGAGAACACCCGCTGCAGCATCTCGATCGCGAATGCGCCGCCGGCGCTCAGCAACAGGGCCGCGCCAAGCGACAGGAGCAACAGCGGCAGCAGGGCCGCCAGGCCGAACCTGCGGTGCAGCTGGCCGACCGCACCGAGCAGCCCGGCCAGGCCGGTGGGCATGAACATCATCACCAGGACGAACAGGCTGCCCTGGTAAAGCAACCAGGATTGCGTCAGGTCGGAGACGGCGTAACCGAAGAAGGTCATCAGCGCCGCACCGAGCGCCGGACCGAGGAACGCCTGCACGCCACCAATGTAGGTGTTGAGCACCACCGCGGCCGACAGGCCCGGATCGAAGACGGCATAGTTGGCAGCTTCATTGTTCATGACCTGCAGCCCGCCGGCCACGCCGGAGAACATCGCCGAGATCGCGAACACGATCACGCTCAAGCGGTGCGTGTCGTAGCCCAGGAAACGCAGGCGATGGCCGTTCTCGCGCAGCCCGAGCGTCAGCCGGCCCAGCGGCGTGCGGGTGAAGAGAAACAGCAGGGCCAGTGACACCAGCACCCATGCCAGTGTCAGGTAGTAGACCTCGTTGGTGGAGCCGAAGGACAGGCCCCAGGCCGGCATGCGGGTCGACGAGACCCCGGCCTCGCCGCCGAACAGGTTCTTGAGGTGGGGTGCGAGCGAATGGACCAGTTCCGCGATCGCCAGCGTGATCATCGCGAAATAGGTGCCGGAGCGCTTGGTGGCGAAATAGCCGGCCATGGCGCCGAAGCACAGACCGCCCGCCGCGCCGGCAATCGGCATCAGCGGGGTCGGCAGCAGGCCGGCGCCGCCGAGCGCATTCATGGCATGCACGGTGGCGAACGCGCCGACACCGAAGTACGCAGCATGGCCGAACGACAACATGCCGCCCTGCCCGCAGAGCAGGTTGTAGGCACAGCCGAACAGGGCCGCGATCAGCATCTGGATGGCGGCGTTGACGAGACCTTGCGACAGCAGGAAAGGCAGCGCGACGAGCAGGGCGATGCCGACGGCCAGCAGCAGAAGATGGGGCTTCATGGCATCAGGCCTTTTCGCCGAGCAGTCCGTTGGGGCGCACCAGCAGGATCAGCAGCATGAGAGCGAAGGGAATGGTCGCGGACAGGCTTGACACTTTCAGCGTCAGCAGGCCGCCGACGTCCTGCGCCCATTGGCGGGCGCCGATCGGCGCCAGCAGATCGGCCAGGCTGGCGTCGATGCCGACCGCCAGCGAGGTGATCACCCCGATGAGCAGCGACGCCAGCATCGCGCCGCCGAGCGAGCCCAGGCCACCGACCACCACCACCACGAACACCATCACGCCGAGCTCCAGCGCCATGTTCGGGTTGGTCGTGTAGAAGGCCCCCGCCACCGCACCGGCCAGCCCCGCCAGGGCGGCACCCACGCCGAAGACGCCCATGAACACCATCGGCACGTTGTGGCCGAGCGCCTCGACCATGCGCGGGCGGTAGATGGCCGAGCGCACGATGATGCCGACCCGGGTGCGCGTCAGCATCAGGTAGATCAGGACGAACATCGCAATGGCGATGGCCCCCATGAGGATGCGGTACGCCGGGTAGTCCGCGCCGCCGAGGCTGAAGGCCGGGAAATCGAGCGACTTCGGAATGCGGTAGTTGACCGGGAAGTTGCCGTAGAAGAGCTTGACCAGTTCCGCGATGATGAAGGACAGGCCGAAGGTCAACAGCAGTTCATGCGCGTGGCCATGGTGGTGCACGCGCCGCAGGAAATACCGCTCGACGACGACGCCGATCAGTCCCACCAGCAGCGGCGCGATCAGCACGGCCAGCCAGAAGCCCACCAGCGACTGCAGCGTGTAGGCGAAATAAGCGCCGAGCATGTAGAACGAGGCGTGGGCGAAATTGAGCACGCCCATCATCCCGAAGATGAGGGTGAGCCCGGCCGAAACCATGAACAGCAGCAAGCCGTAGATGGCACCGTTGAGCAGAGAGACAAGCAACTGGTCCATGACATTCCTCGATGTGGCCAAGCCTTGAGCCTTGGGTGGCGATCAGCCCGGGCGCTGCATCCGGCAGGAAGCCTGCGCGGGCGTGGCGGCCTCTTCGGCGGTGAACAGCTTGACCGGCTTGAAGCCCATGTCGGTCTCGTCGACCTTGAACTTCGCATCCTTCGCAACCGCCGAGACGACGATCGGCAGCATCGCCTGGTGGTCCGCGGCACGCATGCCGAGTTCGCCCATCGGCGTCTTGATCTTTGTCGTCTCCAGCGCGTTGGCAAACGCCTTCACACTCAGCGCGCCCCCCTCGGGCTTGACCCGCTTGAGCGCGTCGCCGACCATGGCCATGCCGAAGGCCGTGTGCGCCTCCACGAACACCGGCACGTGCCCGGTCTTGGCCTTGTAGTCGGCGACGAACGCCTCGGCCGCCTGGCCGCCGACCTCGGGATTGAAGGTCTGCGCCACGTAATGGCCCACGGCCAGATCCCCCGCGTTGGCCAGGTTGCCCGGCTGGTCCAGGTAGACCGTGCCGAAACGGGTCTTGAGGCCCGCGGCCTTGCTGGCCTTCATCAAGAGCAGCAGGTCGTTGGACCAGTTCCCGGTTAGCACCGAATCCGCCTTGGCCGCGTTGATCTTGGCCACGTAGGGTGCGAAGTCCTGGATCTTGTTGACGTCGTGCAGCGTCTTCTCCACCACCTGGTAGCCGCCGAGCGGGGCGTACTCGACGATGGCCTTCTCCATATCCTGGCCCCATGAATAGTTCTGGTTGATCGCATACACCCGCGTGCCGAGCACGTTCGATTGCTTCATGGCCATCACCAGGGTCTTGGTGCGCATCTGGGAATTTGCGGCGAACCGGAAGTGGTAGAACTGGCATTTGTCGCCGGTGAGTTCCAGCGCCTCCGCCCCCATGTTGAAGAAGACGACCTCCTTGCCGGGGTTGCGCATGTTGTATTTGCGGATGTCGTCGGTGATCTGCCCCGCGATGGCCGACGACGCGCCCTGTACCACCATCTGCACGCCGTCGGCGATCGCGGCCTTGAGCTTGTCCGCAGCGCCAGTCGGCCCGCCCTGGTTGTCGTACTCCACCAGCTGCAGGGGCTCACCGTTCCAGCCACCTGCGGCGTTGATTTTCTCGACCCCGTAACGCACCGCGTTGCGGTAGATGAGCCCGGTCGCCGCCTGGGGGCCCGACAGCGATTCGATCACGGCGATCTTGATCGGCGCGGCCATGGCGGCCGAGCAGGCCAGGCCGAGCGAGGCGACGAGCGCGGAGCCAAAAGTGGCGGTTTTTTTCATGGGTGTCTCCTGGTTGTGAAAGTACGAACGACGAAAGGCGAACGTGGCGCAACGTGGTGGCCATGCGTGGGCCGGAAATCCGGCGTCAGAGGTATTCGACGTTGCCGTCCACGCTGATCGCCTGGCCGGTGACGCTGCGCGCTGCGGGTGAACAAAGGAACAGCGCCATCGCCGCCACGTCCTCGGCGCTGACCATGCGGCGCAGCGAAATCTTGCGCAGATATTCGTCGCGCATCGCGTCGACGCCGACCCCGGCCACCTGGGCCCGCGCCGCGATGACACCGCTCATGCGGTCGCCTTCCACCGTGCCGGGCAGGATCGCGTTCACGCGGATGCCGCGGGGGCCGAGTTCGATGGCCAGCGACTTCATCAGCCCCACGATCGCCCATTTGCTGGACGCATAGGGCGTGCGAAAGCCATAGCCCAGGCGTCCCGCGACGGAACTCATCGCAATCAGGCTGGCATGGCTGGACGCGCCCAGCAGCCCGATGGCCCGCCGCGCGAAGTAGTACTGGCTGTTGAGATTCACTGCGATCGTGCGCTCCCAGGCCGCGGCGTCGATGGTCTCGATCGGGCCGGTCGGCCCCGCGATGCCGGCGTTGTTGACCAGCACGTCGAGCCCGCCCAGCGCGCCTTGCACGTCATGGAACACCCGCTCGACGTCGTCGGACACGGCGGCATCCGCCACACTGGCGGTGATGCCGGGCGATGCCGCGTTGAAGCGGTCGAGCGCGGCACGGTCGATGTCGCAGACATGCACGCGCGCGCCGGTCTCGTGGAAGGCGCGGGCCACGGCGGCACCGATGCCGCTGGCGCCGGCGGTCACGAGCACCCGGAGACCGGTAACGGGGCGGAGGGCGTCGAGAATGGGCATCGGTGCAGGTTCCTGGTCGCTGGTTCGGCCAATGACCGTTTCCAGGTAGCCGGCGTTCGTGGCTCTGGATCGGATCGGCAATGGCGTGAAGTGTGGTCGCCAGGCGATGGCAATCCAATGTGACTCGCCCACACAAACCCCGGGCTTCCTGTGTCAGCGGCAGACGCCGTGTAAACCCTAGGTTTCCCGGCCGACCCAGGCCGTCGAAGGCGATGCGGCTGGATTACATTGCACGCACTTCCCAGGGGGACGGCGGCGACGCCGCCTGCTGCAGGCCTGACGCGGCAGGCCCCTGGGACCGCCAACAGATCCAAGGAAGCGAACCCCCGAATGCCCCTCGACGCCAACGTTGAACACCTGCTTGCCGACCTGGTCCGGTTGCTGAACCACGGCGCATCCGCGGACGAGTTCTCCCGGCGGCTGGCGCTCGCCGAGGCCCTGCCCGACGCCGCCCGGCGGGCCGATCTCGTCGAGGTCGTACGCATGGCGATGGCGGTGCGCAATCGCCTCGAATTCCAGCAGCAACGCGAACGGGGCATGCTGGCCGTCAGCGAATCGGCGCAGGATCTGTCCAGCCGCCTGGAGCTGAACGACGTGCTGCATGCGATTGTGGTCAGGGCGCGCAAGCTCCTGGGATCGCACCTGGCGTGGCTGTCGGTCTACGACCCGGTCGTCGGCGAATTCCAGGCGCTGGCGGCCGACGGCGCGCTGTCGCAGGGCGTGTCGCGGATGACCGCCGGCCGGGACCTCGGTGTCGCCGGTCTGGTGATGTCGACGCGCCTGCCCTTCACCACGCCCGACTACCTGCACGACACGCGCTTCAGGCACGACCCCGCGCTCGACGATACCTTCCGCGCCGAAGGCATCGCGGCCCTGGTCGGCCTGCCCCTGATCTGGGACCAGGAGGTCATCGGGCTGCTGTTCGTCGCCGACCGGTACCACCGCACGCACGACGCCCTGAGCGTTTCGATCCTGAGCACGCTGGCCACCCACGGCGCGGTGGCGATCAGGAACGCGATGGCCTTCGAGCAGGCCGCCTCGGCCTTGCGCAACGCCGAGGCGGCAAGGGCCGAACTGGAACGCCACACGCGCAATATCCAGGCCGCCGCGGATGCCCACGAACAGCTGACCTCGCTGCTGGCCAAGGGTGCATCGCTGTCGGAACTGTGCGGATCGGTGGCACAGTTGCTGGGGGGCAGCGTCCTCATCGTGGACGAGGCGTCCCATGTGATCAGCGAAGGCATCGCCCCGGGCCACGCGAGCGATGCCGCGGCCGCCTACGATCCGCACGGGCCGCGCAGCGACGCCATCCGGCAGGCGCTGAACACGAGCCGGCGCGAAGGCCGCTCCGTGGTCGCCTACCAGACCGAGCATGACATCTGCCGTGTCATGTCGGTCATCGGCGGCAGGGACGTGCTGGGCGCGATCCTGCTGTTCCGCCGCGATGCGCTCGACGCGCTGTCGGTGCGCACCTTCGAACGCACGGCGAGTGTCGTCGGCATCGTGCTGCTGTCGCAGGAACGGATGGAAGCCGCGAAAACCCGCGACGCCTCCGCGCTGCTGCGCAACATGGTCTCGTTCAGGCAGGACGAACCCGCGCTGATGCGCGACCGCGCCGAACGGTTCGGCGTCAACCTGGGCCAACCGCTGTCGCTGCTGCTGGTTGAAATCGACGGCCTCGAAGCCGGCTATGTGATTCGGCGCCTTCGCACGGGCTCGCCTTTGCCGGGCACGCTGTCCGACGAGGTCGACGGCGCCATCGCGGTGTTGTGCAACACGACGCGGGCCGGTGACGTGGTCCAGTCCTTCACCGCGCTGGCCGGCCGCGAGTTCGGCCTCGGTTACCGGGGCGTGCTGTCCAAGCCGGTCAGGGCCGTGGAGGAATTGCCAGCCCTGTATGCGGCCTTGCGGCGCGCGCTGGCCATCCTCGGAAGGCTTGGCGTGAAAGGGCACATCCTCGGGCAGAACGAGATGGCGCTGTATTCGGTCCTGTTCGAAACGCATGACCGCGCCAGCCTGGACGCCTACCTGCGGGCCACGCTCGGCGCCGTGCTGGCCCAGGAGGAAAAACGAAGCGCGGAGATGCTGGCGACCCTGCTGTGCTACTTCGACCACAACCAGAATGCCAAGGAGACCGCACAGCATCTGGGCCTGCACGTCAACACCGTGCGGCAACGGCTGTCGACCATCGAAGACCTTGTGGGCCACTGGGGCCATGCCACGCGTGCACTGGAGGTCCACGTCGCGCTGCGTTTGTGGCACCTGAGCCGGCCCACCGTGTGATGGCGAGGCCGCGCCGGTCCGCGCCCGGTGCGATGTGCGAACGACCGGTGGGCGAATCCGGCGTCAGCCGCCGGCGCGCTTGACGGTATGGCCCTGCTTCTGCAGCAATGCGATCACCGCCGTGCAGTGATCGCCCTGCACCTCGATCACGCCGTCCTTCACCGTGCCGCCGCTGCCGCAGGCGGCCTTGAGCTGCTTGCCCAGGGCCACGAGCGCATCGGCGTCGACCGGTACCCCTTTCACCACGGTCACGGCCTTGCCGCCGCGGCCCTTGGTCTCACGCGAGACGCGCACGACGCCGTCACCCGCGGGCACGGCCTTGGCCAGCGCCTTGCAGACGCATTGCGCCACCGGATGGCGGCAATCGGGGCACATGCGGCCGGCCTCGGTGGAATACACCAGGCCGCCGAGGTCGCCGAGGGACAACTTGTTCTTCACGGTGCCATCAAGCCTTCATGCGTGGGTTCAGGGGATATTGCGGATCGGTGAAGCCCGGCGTGGAGGGATGGCCGGCCGGCACGAAGGAATCGACCAGGGCCTCGTCTTCGGCGGTGAGCTGGTAGGCCAGCGCGGGCGCGTAGTCCTGCCACTGCTTCAAGGTGCGCGGGCCGGCGATCACCGCACTCACGGCCTGGTGCGCCAGCACCCAGGCGGTGGCGAATTGCGCCAGCGTGATGCCACGGGCTTCGGCATGGGCCTTGAGTTTCTGCGCGATGACCAGCGACTCCTCGCGGAACTCGGTCTCGGCGATGCGCTTGTCGCCGCGCCCGGCGCGCGTGTCCTCGGCCGGTGCCTGGCCGGGCGCGTATTTGCCGGTCAACACGCCGCGTGCGATCGGGCTGTACGAGGTAACGCCGATGCCGTAGTGCTGGCAGGCCGGCAGGATCTCGACCTCGGGCATGCGGTTGAGCAGGTTGTAGTAGGGCTGGCAGACCACCGGGCCGGGCATGCCGAGCGCGGCCGCGATGCGCACCATCTCGGCAATGCGCCAGCCGCGGAAGTTCGACACGCCCCAGTAGCGGATCTTGCCCGCGCGCAGCATCGCGTCGAGCGCACGCAGCGGTTCTTCCAGGTCCATGCCGTTGTAGTCGCGGTGCATGTAGAGGATGTCCACATGGTCGGTCTGCAGGCGGCGCAGGCTGGCATCGACCTCGTTCAGCATCCAGCTGCGCGAATAGTGCGCCTGGTTCGGCCGATCGCCCATCTTGTTGCCGAGCTTGGTGGCCAGCACCCAGTCGTCGCGCTGGCCCTTGAGGATCGCGCCGACCATCTCTTCCGACGCGCCCTTGGTGTAGACGTCGGCGGTATCGATGTAATTGACGCCCTGCGCATGCGCATCGGCCACGATGGAGGCCGCCTCCGCATGGCCGGTCTGGTCGCCGAACATCATCGTGCCCAGGCACAGGGCCGAGACTTGCAGGTTGCTTTTGCCGAGTTGGCGGTAGTGCATGGGGGTCTCCTTGGATATCGTGTTGATCAATGCAGCAGGTTGGTGGCCAGGCCGAGCTTGAGCGCCGCGGCCTGCAATCGTTTGTCGAGGGTCCACAGCGTCGCGCCTGGCGTCAGCCGCGTGGATGCGAGCAAATGTGCGTCCACGTACCCGATGCCGATGCCGTGCAGCGCATGCGTGGAGATGAATCCCAGCACCTCTTTATCGGTCGCCGTGGCCGCTTGTGACAGATTCTGCAACGCTTCCAGAACCTGTGCTCGCTGCTGCAAGCTGCCCAAGGCAAGTTCGCCTATGACGAACGGATGGGTCAACACCTGGCCGCCGTTCAGACAATGGGTCAAGGTTTTATTGCCTCTTTGCAAATGGTCGACCCACACCGAGGTATCGACCAGGATCATGTTGTGGGTGATGGACGCCGAGCAACAGGCTCGAGGCTGGGTTCGGAGCCGCCGAGCAGCGCCAGGCGGCGAGCACTTTCGCGCTCGATCAAGGCTTTCAGCGCTTCGCGCACCAGCGCCGATTTTTCTTTCAGGCCGGTGAAACGTTCGGCGGTGGCCAGCAGATCGTCATCGAGAGCAAGGGTGGTTCGCATGTTGATAACTCCCGGATAGTGGCGAGACAGGCACGAATTATGACATCAATCGATGATCTATATGTGCCAGTGGTCAGGAATAAGCCGTGGCATTCATCGCCTTGGTACAGTCTGCCTCTCCAATACAAACAGGTACCCCGATGGCACGAACCAACGAATGGGCGGGCAAGGTGATGGCGCTGGTCAAGAGCGGCAACACGGCCGCGGCCATTGCCCAGATCAAGGTCGCGCCGAGCGTGAAGGACCTGCGGGCGTTCCAGACGGCCCTGGTCGTCGGCAAGCTCTCCGGTAAATGGCGCGACCTGGATGCCGCCGTGAATGAAAACCTCGCCCTGCTGGCCGCGCCGCGGCTGCACCGCTCGCCCTGAGCCTTCTGAACGCCCTACCGAATCCATCCATGCCTTTTTCCTCCCTTGGTCTCTCCCCTGCCCTGGTTCACGCCGTCGGCGAACTCGGCTATGCCGCGCCCACGCCGGTGCAGGCAGAGGCCATCCCCGCCGTGCTGCGCGGCGCCGACCTGCTCGGCTCGGCGCAGACCGGCTCGGGCAAGACCGCCGCCTTCGCCCTGCCCCTGCTGCACAGACTGCAGGAAGGTGCGCGCCACACGCCCCGGCGCGTGCGGGCCCTGGTGCTCGTGCCCACGCGCGAACTCGCGGCGCAGGTCGGCGAAGTGCTGCGCAGCCTGGCGCAACACCTGCCGCAGCCGCCCAAGGTGGCCGTGGTGTTCGGTGGCGTGTCGATCAATCCGCAGATGATGGGCCTGCGCGGCGGCGCCGACGTGGTCGTGGCCACGCCCGGCCGGCTGCTCGATCTGGTGGAACACAACGCGCTCAAGCTGTCGGCCGTGGAAATGCTGGTGCTCGACGAAGCCGACCGGCTGCTCGACCTGGGCTTTGCCGAGGAGCTCAAACGTGTACTGGCCTTGCTGCCGCCTGCGCGGCAGAACCTGTTCTTCTCGGCGACATTCCCGGCCGACGTGCAGGCGCTGGCCGAAGGCCTTTTGCGCGACCCGGTGCGTGTGGAAATCGAGGCTACGCAGACGAATGAACCGGCCATCCTTCAGCGCGTGATCCAGGTCGACGAGAAGCGCCGCACCGAGCTGCTGCGCCACCTGATCACCGAACAGGGCTGGGAACGTGTGCTGGTCTTCGTCGCCACGCAATACGCCACCGAACACGTGGCCTGGAAGCTGCACAAGAACGGCATCTTCGCCACGCCCTTCCACGGCGGCCTGAGCCAGGGCGCGCGCAACACCGTGCTGCAGGAATTCAAGGACGAACGCTGGGACGTGGTGGTGACCACCGACCTGGCCTCGCGCGGCATCGACATCGCGCAGCTGCCGGTCGTGGTGAACTACGACCTGCCGCGTTCGGCCGTGGACTACGTGCACCGCATCGGCCGCACCGGCCGGGCAGGCGAAAGCGGTCTGGCGGTGAGCTTCGTCACGGCCGACACCGAGGCCCATTTCGCGCTCATCGAAAAACGCCAAAACCTGAGCCTGCCGCGCGAGCGGATCGCGGGTTTCGAGCCGGTGGACGTGGCCACGCCGGTGAAAGACATGGCCGCCGTGCCCGGCACCGGCGGCATCAAGGGCAAGCGCCCGAGCAAGAAGGACAAGCTGCGTGCGGCGGCCGCGGCCGGCCCCGTTCCACCCGAATCAGAGTGAATCGATGGTCAGCTTCTGCGCGCGCACCACATTGCGCCAGGCGCGGTAGTCGGCCTCGATGAAGGCGCCCAGCAGCGCCGGGGAGCCGGGCGCGGCCTCGATCGCGTCGAGCTTGAAGCGCGCCGTCACCTCGGGCAGCGCCACGGCCTTGTTGATCGCGGTATTGAGCAGCTGGATGACGGCCGGCGGCGTGCCGACCGGCGCCATCAACGCGAAGAAGTTGACCACGTCGATGCCGCCCAGGCCGGCTTCGGCCATGCTCGGCACATCGGGCAGGGCCGCCGAACGTTTCGCGCTGGTCACGGCCAATGCGCGCACCCGGCCATCCTTGATGAACGGCAGCAGCGCGGGGATGGTGCCCGTCACCAGCTGGATATGGCCGGCGATCATGTCCATCGTGGCCGGCGCCACCCCGCGGTAGGGAATGTGGGTGATGTAGGTACCGGTGCGCGACTTCAGCAGTTCGAGCACCAGGTGGTTCACGCCACCCGCGCCGGCCGAGCCGTAGTTCAGGTCGCCCGGTTTCTGCCGCGCCAGCGCGACCATTTCCTTCATGTTGTGCGCCGGGCTGGCGGCGTTCGTCGCCCAGACCAACGGGCCGCTGGCGATCATGCCCACCGGGGCGAACTGGTGCAGCGGATCGTAGTTGGCATTCGGCAGCGAGGCGGCGACGGTGGTGAACGGCGACGCCACCAGCAGCAGGGTGTAACCGTCCGGCGCGGCCTGGGCCACGGCCTGCGCGCCGATCGCACCGGACGCGCCGGCGCGGTTTTCCACCACGAAGCTCGCCCCCATCACCTCGCCCATCTTCTGCGCCATGAGCCGCGCCACGGCGTCGGTGCCGGCCCCCGGCGCGAAGGGCACGATGATCTTGATCGGCCGCTCGGGGAAATTCTGGGCTGACGCCTTGTTCGCTACAAAAGGAAGAGCAGCCAGCGCAAGCGTGGAAAGCGCTTGGCGCCGATTTGATTTGTAATTCATGAAGCAATAAACCTGACGTGATGGCCGGATTTTGTGGCAATCACGTGGCAGATCGATGACAACGGTGGCTCAGCTCCCGCGGTACGTCGAATAGGCCCAGGGACTCACCAACAGCGGCACGTGGTAGTGCTGGTCGGTGTGCGCCACGCCGAAATCGAGGCTCACCTTGTTCAGGAAATTGGGCTCGGGCAACACCACGCCGCGCGACTTGAAGTAGCCGGCCACGTCGAACACCAGCCGGTAGGTGCCGGCCTTGAGCGTGTGGTTGTCGTACAGCGGGCCGTCGCTGCGTCCATCTGCGTTCAGCACGAAACGCTTCACCAGCGTCGCCTGTTCGCCGTCCGTTGTGTAGAGCGCGACGGCCATGCCCGCGGCCGGGGTGCCATGCATGGTATCCAAAACGTGTGTGCTTAATCCCATGGAAGCCCTTCAACAAAATGGTGCGGATTTACGAAACAAGCGTGTATACAGTGACAGGATTTGACGTATGATAGCGGCATGGAATCTTCACTCAACACCAATACCAACACCATCGTTGATGCCCTGACCAAGGCGATTGTGGAGCATCGCCTGCATCCGGGCACCAAGTTGGCCGAACAGAAACTGGCCGATCACTTCGGCGTGTCGAGGACGCTGGTGCGCCAGGCGCTGTTCCAGCTGTCGCAGAACCGGCTGATCCGGCTCGAGCCCGCGCGCGGCGCCTTCGTGGCCGCGCCCTCGGTGTCCGAGGCGCGCCAGGTGTTCGCGGTGCGGCGCATGCTCGAGGCCGAGATGACGCGCGCCTTCGTGCGCGAGGCCACGCCGGCCAAGATCAAGGCGCTGAAGGACCACCTGGCGCAGGAAAAGGTGGTGCTCAAGGACAAGGACCTGGTCAACCGCACCGAGGTGCTGGGTGACTTCCATGTGCGCATGGCGCAGTTGCTCGAAAACGAAGTGCTCGTGCAGATGATGGTCGAGCTGCTGTCGCGTTGCTCGCTGATCACCCTGATGTACCAGACCGAAAACTCGGTCGAACACAACGGCGACCATGACGAACTCATCAAGGCTATTGCCGCCAAGGACGAGGCCCTGGCCGTGCGCCTGATGGAGGAGCACCTGCGCGCCATCGAGGCCAGCCTGACTTTCGACCGGAAGATTCCGAGCAACGACATCGCCATGGCGCTGGCTTAGCACCCCCCCAGGTTGGCGCACTTCGTGTCGCCGCCCACCCCCTACAGGGGGCGACACTGGCGGCCCGGCAAAGCCGGTTCCGCGGTGTCCTGGAATAAGGCAGGCTTGTCTGCCGCGTGCGATGTGTGCATTGAACGCGGATTGGCGCTAATGTTGCTTGCATTTTGAAGACCGAACCATGACCTCAGCCGAAAACACCACCGTTCCCTACGACCGCGACCTCAAGGGTTATGGCCGTGACGTGCCGCATGCGCAGTGGCCGAACCAGGCCCGGATCGCCGTGCAGTTCGTGCTCAACTACGAGGAAGGCGGCGAGAACAATGTCCTGCATGGCGACCCGGCGTCGGAGACTTTTCTCTCCGAGCTGATCACCGCGCAGGCCTTCGAGAACCGCCACATGACCATGGAGTCAATGTACGAATACGGTTCGCGCGCCGGTGTGTGGCGCATCCTGCGCGAATTTGAGAAGCGTGGCCTGCCGTTGACGATCTTCGGCGTGTCGATGGCGCTCGAGCGTTATCCCGAGCTGACCCAGGCCTTCGTCGACCTGGGCCACGAGATCGCCTGCCACGGCTGGCGCTGGATCCATTACCAGAACCTGCCCGAGAAGACCGAGCGCCGCCACATGGAGATCGGCAGCCACATCATTCGCGACATGACCGGCGGCCAATGGCCGGTGGGCTGGTACACCGGCCGCGACAGCCCGAACACGCGCCGCCTGCTGGCCGACATGGGCGGCTACGAGTACGACAGCGACTACTACGGCGACGACCTGCCGTTCTGGAGTGAAGTCACCAAGTCCGACGGCAGCAAGACGCCGCACCTGGTCGTGCCCTACTCGCTCGACACCAACGACATGCGCTTCGTGCAGACCCAGGGCTTCAACACCGGCGAACACTTCCTGCAGTACCTGAAGGACACCTTCGACGTGTTGTACGCCGAGGGCGACCCCACCGGGCTGGACCGGCCGAAGATGATGAGCATCGGCATGCATTGCCGCGTGCTCGGCAAGCCGGGCCGCTTCGGCGCGCTGCAGAAATTCCTCGACCACGTGCAAAGCCATGAGAAGGTGTGGATCTGCCGCCGCATCGATCTGGCGCGGCACTGGAAGGACGTGCACCCCTACCAGGCCGCAACTTCGGCCGCCGAATAAGCCATGGCCCTGACGCTCGCCCAACTCAATGCCGCGCCCGAAGCCGAGGCGCTGCACCTGCTCGACGGCCTGTACGAACATTCTCCGTGGATCGCCGAAAAGGCGCTCGCAGCCCGGCCGTTTGCGTCACTGGCCCAACTCAAACACGCGATGGTGCAAGTGCTGGCCGCGGCCGACCGCGCGGCCCAGGTGGCGCTGGTGTGCGCCCATCCCGAGCTGGCGGGAAAGGCCATGGAGGCAGGCCGCCTGACGGCCGAGTCGACCACCGAGCAGAAGGCCGCCGGCCTCACGCAATGCCTGCCTGCCGAGCTGCAGCGCATCCGCGAACTGAACGCGGCCTACCTCGCCAAGTTCGGCTTTCCCTTCGTGCTGGCCGTGCGCGGCCCGCGCGGCACGGGCCTGGCCAAACAGGTGATCCTGGCCACCTACGAACGCCGGCTGCTGAACCACCCCGATTTCGAACTCGCCGAAGCGCTGCGCAACATCCACCGCATCGCCGAGATCCGCCTGAACGACCTGTTCGGCTACCAGCCCGAACTCGGCAACCTGGTCTGGGACTGGCAGGAAGCCTTGAGCGTGCACACCGATCCGGGCTATGCCGAACTCGGCCAGCTCACCGTCACCTACCTCACCGATGCCCACCGCGCCTGCGCCGCGCGGATCGCCGCCGACATGCGTGGCTGCGGCTTCGACGAAGTGGCCATCGACGCCGTGGGCAACGTGGTCGGCCGCTATTTCGGCACCACGCCGGATGCGAAATACCTCATGACCGGCAGCCATTACGACACGGTGCGCAACGGCGGCAAGTACGATGGACGGCTCGGCATCTTCGTGCCCATGGCCTGCGTGCGCGAACTCTCCCGCCAGGGGCGCCGGCTGCCGTTCGGCTTCGAGGTCGTGGGCTTCGCCGAAGAGGAAGGCCAGCGCTACAAGGCGACCTTCCTCGGTTCGGGCGCCCTCATCGGCCATTTCGATCCCGCGTGGCTGGAGCAGCAGGATGCCGACGGCATCACCATGCGCGCGGCGATGGCCCATGCCGGCCTGAAGCCCGAAGACATTCCCGCCATCCGGCGCGACCCCGCGGCCTACCTCGGCTTTGTCGAGGTGCACATCGAGCAAGGCCCGGTGCTCAACGAACTCGACTTGCCGCTGGGCATCGTCACCTCGATCAACGGCAGCGTGCGTTATGTGGGCGAAGTCTTCGGCATGGCCAGCCACGCCGGCACCACGCCAATGGACCGCCGGCGCGACGCCGCCACCGCCGTGGCCGAACTCGCGTTGTACGTCGAACGCCGCGCCGCGCAGGACGGCGACTCGGTCGGCACCATGGGGATGCTGCAGGTGCCCAACGGCTCGATCAACGTCGTGCCCGGCGCCTGCCGCTTCAGCCTGGATCTGCGTGCGCCGGTGAATAACCAGCGCGACGCCCTGGCCGACGACGTGCTCGGCGAACTCAGGGCGATCTGCGAACGCCGCGGCCTGCGCTGCACGCTCGAGGAAACCATGCGCGCCGCTGCGGCACCCAGCGCCCCGGCCTGGCAGCAGCGCTGGGAGCGTGCCGTGTCCGCCCTCGGCGTGCCCCTGTACCGCATGCCCAGCGGCGCCGGCCACGATGCGATGAAGCTGCACGAGGTCATGCCACAGGCCATGCTGTTCGTGCGCGGGCTGAATTCGGGCATCAGCCACAACCCCCTGGAAAGCACGACCAACGACGACATGCAGCTCGCCGTCGATGCCTTTCTCCACCTTCTGAACGATTTGGCGACCGAAGCTCGCTGAAGCCCTACGAAGCCGCCACTGCGGCCGCAACCACATGACCGACTACGACCAACTCGACGCCTGGATCGACGCCCATTTCGACGAACAGGTCGGCTTCCTGCAGCGCCTGGTACAGGTGCCCACCGACACGCCGCCTGGCAACAACGCGCCGCATGCCGAACGCACGGCCGAACTGCTGACCGACTACGGCTTTGCCGTGGAGAAGCACGCCGTGCCCGCCGAAGAGGTGGCTGCGGCCGGCATGCAGAGCATCACCAACCTGATCGTGCGCCGCCGCTATGCCGAAGGCGGCCCGGTGGTGGCACTCAACGCCCACGGCGACGTGGTGCCGCCCGGCGAGGGCTGGACCAAGCAGCCTTACGCCGGCGAGATCGAAGACGGCAAGATCTACGGCCGCGCCACCGCGGTCAGCAAGGGCGACTTCTCCACCTTCACCTACGCGGTGCGCGCGCTCGAATCGCTGGGTGCACCGCTCAAGGGCGGCGTGGAACTGCACTTCACCTACGACGAGGAATTCGGCGGCGAACTCGGCCCGGGCTGGCTGCTCAGGCACGGCCACACCAAGCCCGACCTGCTGATCGCCGCCGGTTTCTCCTACCAGGTGGTCACCGCGCACAACGGCTGCCTGCAAATGGAAGTCACGGTGCACGGCAAGATGGCGCACGCGGCCATTCCCGAGAGCGGCATCGACGCGATGCAGGCGGCGGTGCACATCCTGAACGCGCTGTACGCGCAGAACACGCTGTACAAGCAGGTCAGCTCCCAGGTCGAGGGCATCAACCATCCCTACCTGAACGTCGGCACCATCGAAGGCGGCACCAACACCAACGTCGTGCCGGGCAAGGTGGTGTTCAAGCTCGACCGGCGCATGATCCCCGAGGAAAACCCGGCCGAGGTCGAAGCCCGCATCCGCGCGGTGATCGCCGAAGCCGCGGCGCAGTGCGCGGGCGTCACGGTCGACATCCGGCGCATGCTGCTGGCGAATTCGATGAAGCCGCTGGCGGGCAACAAGCCCCTGGTGCAGGCGATCCAGAAGCATGGCGAAGCCTTGTTCGGCGAACCGATTCCGGCGATGGGCACGCCGCTCTACACCGACGTGCGTCTTTACGCCGAAGCCGGCATTCCCGGCGTGATTTACGGCGCCGGCCCGCGCACCGTGCTCGAGTCCCACGCCAAGCGCGCCGACGAACGCCTCGATCTGGAGGACTTGCGCCGCGCCACCAAGGTGATCGCTCGCACGCTGCGCGACCTGCTCGGCTAGAACTTGCCGCTGCGGGCGGCGGACAGGAAGGCCGTGAGTTGCGCGACATCGTGGACCAGCACGCTGCTGCCTTCCACCGCGACCAACCGTGCGGCGATCAGTTCCTTGAAACAGCGCGACAGGGTCTCCGGTGTCAGGCTCAGGTGGCCGGCCACCACGTTCTTGCGGATCGACAGCCGGATCTGCGCCGTCTTCGCGCCATCGCCCGGCACCAGCCGCAGCAGGTAACGCACCAGCCGCAAGGTGGGCGGCTGCAGCGAATACGCCTCGATGTCGTCGACGATGCCCTTCACCCGCGAAGACAGGCTGCGCAGCATCGCCATCGCGAAGGCGCTGTTGCGCTCGATCAGTTGCACGATGGCGTCTCGCGGCAGGTAGAGGAACAGCGAATCCTCCAGCGCCTGAACATTCAGGAAATAGCCCTCGCCGTTGAGCATGGTGATGTCGCCGAAACAGCCTCCCTGCCCGATCAGCTGGATCGGCTTGTCCGCGCCCTGCCACGACAGCAGCGACATCTTGATCTGCCCGTAGACGACGACGTGGAAACCATCGCAAGGATCGCCCTGGCGGTACAGGACCTCCTTGCGCCTGGCACGCACCCGCCGGGCCTTGGCGGCCAGCAAGGCCAGGTCTTCGTCGCCTGCATGGCGGAACAGGGGCACGTTGCGCAGCAGCTGCAGCAGCGTGGCCTGGGTGGGGATCGGCGTGATGTTGCCACCGAACACCGCCGGAGGCCCGTCGGCGCCCATGGTGCCGCCGGCCGCAGGGCCGGCCTCAGGCCGTGGCCGAGCGGGCATGGTTCACCAGCATGATCGACAGCGCGGCGATGGCGCCGGGGATGCCGATCGCCAGGAAGTTGTGGCCCAGCGGCAGGGCCATGCCGACCAGCACGCCGATAAGGATGGGAGCGGCGATGGCGCCCGCCCGGCCGACGCCCAGCATCACACCCAGGCCCGTCGTGCGAATCTCCACCGGATAGAACTGGCTGGCGTACGCCGTGGTGAGGATCTGCGTTCCGATGGTCGAGGCGCCGGCCAGCGCCACCATCAGGAACATCATGCCCAGCGGTAACGGTGTGCCGAGCAGCGTGATCGACACGGCGGCCAGTGCGTACATGATGGCCAGCACGTACTTGATGTGGAACCGGTCCGCGAGCCAGCCGCCGCCGACCGCGCCGGCCATGGCGCCGAGGTTGAGCACCAGCACGAAGGTCAGCGCCGAGCCGAGGCTGTAGCCCGCGCTCGCCATGAGCTTGGTGAGCCAGGAACTGAGCGCGTACACCATGAAGAGGCACAGGAAGCAGGTCAGCCAGAACATGACGGTGCTGAGGCCGCGCCCCTGGGCGAACAGGGCGCCGAAGGAGGCACCACCGGCCCGGGCCTTGCCGGCGAGGATGAACTGTTCGTCCCGCTGCGGCCGGTACCCGGGGGAAAGCCTGGCGAGGATGTCGCGCAGTTCGTCCAGGCGCCCTTGCCGGATCAGGAATGCCATGGATTCCGGCATCTGCTTCCACACGAGGGGAACCAACAGCACCGGCAGGCCCGCCGCAATGAAGACCGACTGCCAGCCGTAACTCTCGATCAGGCTCTTGCCCAGCAGCGCCGCCAGCACACCGCCGACCGAATAGCCGCTGAACATCAGGGTGATCAGCATGCTGCGCATGCGCTTGGGCGCGTATTCGGTCATCTGCGCGATCACGTTGGGCATCACGCCGCCGATGCCCACGCCGGCCAGGAAGCGGAACACGCTGAAGCTGATGGGCCCTTGCGCAAAGCCGGCCGCGGCCGTGAACAGGCTGAAGATCGCGATGCAGACGACGATGACCAGCTTGCGGCCGACCCGGTCGGCCAGCGAGCCGAGCACGACGTTGCCGAACATCATGCCGAACAAGGCGGAACTGACCATGAAGCCGGCCCGGGTGGCGTCGACGCTGTACGCCTTCATGATGGACGGCAGCGCGATGCCGGCCACCGCCAGATCGTAGCCATCGAAGACGATGACCAGCGCGCACCAGAACAGCACGAGGCCATGGAAACGGTTGAAACTGGCGTTGTCCGCGAGCTTGCAGACGTCGGTGGATTGCATGTTTTTTGTCTCCTACCCAACGGGTGGTTAAAACGCCGGGGCGCGCGGCCTGGCCGCGATGCGCCCCGACGACCGGCGTCCGCGGGTCATCGCCCGCGTGTATCGCCGGGTTTCAGGTCAGGATCAGAGTTCCAGCCACAGCGCGTCTTCGCCGGAGGCAAAGACGCCGTCCGGTGCCGTCGGGATCTTGCCTTCGGCGGTGTCGGCGATCACGCGGCGCTTGGTGGCTTCGAACTCGGCCAGATCCTTCATGCGCGAGATCATGATCACCTGGCCGACCGGACCACCGGCGCGGACCTTGACCTCGGGCTCGACGCCATAGTTCTTCTTGATGGCCGCGGCACGGGCCCTGAAATAGGCCAGGGCTTCGGACTGCTTGCCACCCATGGGGGTGCCGGTGCGGGTGTAGACGACGGTCATGAAAAGTCTCCTTGAGTTGTGTGAAAACCGGGCCCGGGCCCGGCTGGATGCTGCCGCGGGAATGCGATCAGCCCAGCCAGAATATGTTTTGCATGCACTCGAATCATTGATTGCAATCAAGGATTATCAATCACAGAATAAACATAATTGCATACATATATTCCGTAGTCCATGCACCTTGATGAGGCGGTTTGCGCATAGCACGGAATATGCTTGAACCCGCCGGTACCGTCCCCGCCGCCCACCCTCCTCTTCGCACCAAGGAATCCGCCATGCCTTCTTCTCCCGAGGTCCATCCCGTGGACGAGCGCCTGCCCAGCGGCAAACTCGCCGCGCTGGGCCTGCAACATGTGCTCGTGATGTACGCCGGTGCGGTCGCCGTGCCGCTCATCGTCGGCCGCGCACTCAAGCTCAGTCCCGAGCAGGTCTCGATGCTGATCTCGGCCGATCTTTTCTGCTGCGGCCTGGTCACGCTGGTCCAGTCGCTGGGCGCGACGCAGTGGTTCGGCATCAAGCTGCCGGTGATGATGGGCGTGACCTTCGCCTCGGTGGCGCCGATGCTGGCGATCGCGAACGGCAACCCGGGTATCGCGGGCGCGCAGATGATCTTCGGCTCGGTGATCGGTGCGGGCGTGGTGTCGATCCTCATCGCGCCGCTGGTCAGCCGCATGCTGCGCTTCTTTCCGCCGGTGGTCACCGGCACCATCATCGCGGTGATCGGGATCAGCCTCATGCGCATCGGCATCAACTGGATCTTCGGCAACCCCTTCGGCCCCACGGCGCCGAACATCGTCAGCCCGGAGAGCGCCAAATGGCTGGCCGATGCGGCGGCGGCCATGCCGAACGCGCCGATGCCCAAGGGCCTCGCCATCGTCGGCACCGTGCCGAACCCGAAATACGCGCCGGTGGACGGCATCCTGGTGTCGGCCCTGGTGCTGGCCTCGATCCTGCTGATCGCCAAATACGCCACCGGCTTCATCAGCAACATCTCGGTGCTGCTGGGCATCGTCATCGGCGGCATCGCAGCCACGGCCATGGGCATGATGACTTTCGAGAAGGTGGCGCAGGCGCACTGGTTCGACATCGTGATGCCGCTGCAGTTCGGCATGCCGATCTTCGATCCGGTGCTGATCCTGACCATGAGCCTGGTGATGATCGTGGTGATGATCGAATCGACCGGCATGTTCCTCGCGCTCGGCGAGATGACCGGGCGCAAGATCGAACAACCCGACCTCGCGCGCGGCCTGCGCACCGACGGCCTGGGCACGGTGCTCGGCGGCCTGTTCAACACCTTCCCCTACACCAGCTTCTCGCAGAACGTGGGCCTGGTCGGCGTGACCGGCGTGCGCAGCCGCTTCGTCTGCGTGGCCGGCGGCATCATCATGATCGTGCTCGGCCTGTTGCCGAAGATGGCCGCGCTGGTCGAATCGCTGCCCACCGTGGTGCTCGGCGGCGCCGGCCTGGTGATGTTCGGCATGGTGGCGGCCACCGGCATCCGCATCCTGGCCGCAGTGGACTTCAAGCACAATCGCTTCAACATGTTCATCGTCGCCGTGTCCATCGGCATCGGCATGGTTCCGCTGATCGCGCCCAACTTCAAGCAATGGCTGCCGCACGGCCTGCATCCGCTGATCGAGTCGGGCATCCTGCTGTCGTCCATGGCCGCCGTGCTGCTGAACCTGTTCTTCAACGGTGCCCGATACAACTTCGAGGATTCGCTTCGGGCATCGTTGTCCGATGGTGGACACTGAACCTTTTGACCTTGCACCGACCATGAATTTCGATCCCACCCGCCGCCAGCTCGCCCTGGGGGCTTCCGCCCTGCTCGCCGCCCCTTTCCTTCCCGGCTGCGCCTCGCAACGCGAGCCGCGCATCGAAGCCCGCACCCTGTCGGTCGGTGCCCTGTTCGCCGGCAGGATGGACGACCGTGGCTTCATGGAAAGCGGGTGGCGCGGCCTGGAGCGCGCACGCACCGAACTGGGCGCGCAGACACGCTACATCGACGGCATCGCCCCGAGGAAAGACCTGCTGGAGAAGGCCCTGGCCGAGCTCGTGTCATCCGGCGTGGACCTGGTGATCGCGCACGGCGGGCAGAACAACGAGGCCTGCGCGGAGGTGGCGGCGCAGTTTCCGCGCGTGAAGTTCGCGGTCACGCAGGGCGCGGTCACCGGCGTCAACCTGGCAAGCTACGAGGTGCTGCAGGAAGAATCGGCCTACCTGGCCGGCGTGCTGGCCGCACTGACGACCCGAACCGGCGTGGTCGGCCACATGTCCGGCATCCGTGTGCGGCCCGGACTCAAGGGCCGTGCGGCCTTTGCCGCCGGTGTGCGGGCCACCGATCCGCAGGTGCGCCTGCTGACCAACTTCTCGGGCAACCAGGACGACAACGCGTTGTCCCGGCGCGTCGCCCTGGCCCAGATGGCCGCGGGTGCCGACGTGATCTTCACCATGCTCAACGCCGGGCGCGACGGCGTCACCCAGGCCTGCCGCGAAAAAGGCACACGCCAGATCGGCAATGTGGTCGACTGGACCGCCGTGGACGCCAAGGTGTTCGTGGGCTCGGCCATTGCCGACGTGGGCATCGGCGTCTTCGAGGCCGTGCACGACCTGCGCGACGACAAGTTCCCCGCCGGCAAGGTGCGCAAGGTCGGCCTGGCCAACGCGCAGGCCGTGCGCCTGGCGATGGCGCCCGACGTGCCGGCATCGGTGCGCGCCCGCGTGGCGCAGGTGGCCGACGACATCGTCCAGCGCCGCACCGGCGTGCCCGAGACCTACGAAGGCGCCGAATTCGCCACCCCCGCCTGAGCGACCTGCGCACCGGACCACCCGCCTTGGCGCGCGATAACCCGCAACGACCCGTCATTGCGCGTTTGTACGTAGTCCCCCCGCTGCCTGCCCCCCCGCGCTTTGGAGTAGGCTAGCGGCTTCCTGCATCACGTTCCGAGGAGACAAGAATGAGCACGAACCTTTCGCCGGCCGAGTTGGCCCTGCGCGACGCAGCCCGCGAATACCACAGCACCCCGACCCGGGGCAAGATCTCCGTCACGCCGACCAAGCCGCTGTCGAACCAGCGCGACCTGTCGTTGGCCTACTCGCCGGGCGTGGCCTATCCCTGCCTGGACATCGAACGCGACCCGGCGCTGGCCGCCGAATACACCTCGCGCGGCAACCTCGTCGGCGTGATCACCAACGGTACCGCCGTGCTCGGCCTGGGCAACATCGGCCCGCTGGCCTCCAAGCCGGTGATGGAGGGCAAGGGTTGCCTGTTCAAGAAATTCGCCGGTGTCGACGTGTTCGACATCGAGCTCGCCGAGAACGACCCCGACAAGCTGGTCGAGATCATCGCCGCCATGGAGCCCACGCTCGGCGGGGTGAACCTGGAAGACATCAAGGCGCCCGAGTGCTTCTACATCGAGCAGAAGCTGCGCGAACGCATGAACATCCCGGTGTTCCATGACGACCAGCACGGCACGGCCATCATCTCCTCGGCCGCGCTGCTCAACGGCCTGGAACTCGTCGGCAAGAAGATCGAAGACGTGAAGATCGCCGTCTCCGGTGCGGGCGCCGCCGCCATCGCCTGCCTGGACGTGATGGTCGGCCTGGGCGTGCAGCGCAAGAACGTGTACGCGGTCGACTCCAAGGGTGTGATCTACCACGGCCGCCCCGGCGGCTTCGATGCTTCCAAGGAACGCTACGCGCAGGACACCTCGGCCCGCACGCTGGCCGACGTGGTCGACGGCGCCGACGTGTTCCTCGGCTGCTCGGCGGCCGGCGTGCTCACGCAGGCCATGGTCAAGACCATGGCCGACAAGCCCATCATCCTGGCGCTGGCCAACCCCGAGCCGGAAATCCGCCCCGAACTGGCCAAGGAAGTGCGGCCCGACTGCATCATCGCCACGGGCCGTTCGGACTATCCGAACCAGGTCAACAACGTGCTGTGCTTCCCGTACATCTTCCGCGGCGCGCTCGACTGCGGCGCCACCAAGATCACCGAAGCCATGAAGCTGGCCTGCGTGCGCCAGATCGCCGACCTGGCCAAGGCCGACATCAGCGAGGAAGTCGCCGCCGCCTATGCCGGCAAGGAGCTGGTCTTCGGCAGCGACTACCTGATCCCCACGCCCTTCGACTCGCGCCTGATCCTGCGCATCGCCCCGGCGGTGGCCAAGGCGGCGGAAGAGTCAGGCGTGGCCACCCGGCCGATCCAGGACTACGAGGCCTACCGCCAGACCCTGTCGCGCTTCGTCTACCAGACCGGCATGTTCATGAGCCCGGTGTTCAGCGCCGCCAAGGCCGTGGCCCCCGAGGCCAAGCGCGTGGCTTATGCCGAAGGCGAGGACGAACGTGCACTGCGTGCCGCGCAGGTGGCGGTCGACGAGAAGCTGGCCCGACCGGTGCTGATCGGCCGGCCCGAGGTCATCGCCGCGCGCATCGCCAAGGCCGGCCTGCGCATCCAGATCGGCCGCGACGTGGATGTGGTCAACCCCGAGGACGACTCGCGCTTCCGCCAGTATTGGGAGACCTACCACAAGCTCATGGGCCGCCGCGGCGTGAACCAGGAGGCCGCCAAGGCCGCGGTGCGCCGCTCCAACACCACCATCGCCGCGCTGATGGTCAAGCTCGGCGATGCCGACGCCATGTTGTCCGGCCTGGTCGGGCGGTACGACGGCCACCTGCAGCACGTGCGCGACATCATCGGCGTGAAGAAAGGCGCCTCCGGCTTCGCCGCGCTGAACGCGCTCATGCTGGAGAAGCACACGCTGTTCATCGCCGACACCTACGTGAACGAAGACCCCACGGCCGAGCAGCTCGCCAGCATCGCGGTGATGGCCGCTGAAGAGGTGGCGCGTTTCGGACTGCCGCCCAAGGTGGCTTTCCTGTCGCACTCCAACTACGGCTCTTCCGACCGCCCCTCGGCGCGCAAGATGCGCCTGGCGCGCGAGCTGTTCGCCCGCATGGCGCCCGACATCGAATCCGACGGCGAACTGCAGGGAGACGCCGCCCTGTCCGAAGACGTGCGCCAGAACGCACTCATGGACACCACGCTGCACGGCTCGGCTAACGTGCTGATCTGCCCCAACCTGGACGCGGCGAACATCCTGTTCAACATGCTCAAGGTCACCGGCGGCAAGGGCGTGACGGTCGGCCCGATCCTGCTCGGCGCGGCCGCCTCGGCCCACATCCTCACGCCTTCGGCGACGGTGCGGCGCGTGGTCAACATGACGGCGCTGGCGGTGGCCAACGCATCGACCTTCCGTTGAAACAGGCTCACCCCCAAGTCGCTCACTGCGTGTAGCTCCTCCCCCCTTGCAGGGGGCGACACCAGCGGCCGGGCAAAGCCCGTTCCGCGGTGTCCCTGGGCCAAGGCAGTTGCGCGTTCGCGTTTTTGATTTTCGCCCTTTCCCGCCCGCTGAAGAGGGATGGGGGGTGAGGGTGCATCTGCTGGGCACCGGCACGGCACCGTTTTTGCTTGTAGCCTCCACACCTTGTTCCGCTGGGAAACCCATGACCAAACGCCTGTTCCTCAAGTCCTCGGCCGCCCTTTTGGCCGCCGCGGCCGTGCTGCCCGCATTCGCACAGACGACCCCCATCAAGTTCCAGCTTGACTGGCGTTTCGAAGGCCCGTCGGCTCTGTTCCTCACGCCCGCGGCCAAGGGTTATTTCAAGGATGCCAAGCTCGACGTGACCATCGATGCCGGCAACGGCTCGGGCGGCACGGTGACGCGGGTGGCCTCGGGCGCCTACGACCTCGGCTTCGCCGACATGGCCGCGCTGATGGAGTTCCACGCCAACAACCCCGACGCACCGAACAAGCCGGTGGCGATCATGATGGTCTACAACGACACGCCGGCCTCGGTGATGGCGCTGAAGAAATCCGGCATCAAGACCCCGGCCGACTTGAACAACAAGAAGCTCGGCGCACCGGTGTTCGACGCCGGCCGCCGCGCGTTCCCCATCTTCGCCAAGGCCAACAAGATCGGCGGCGTGCAGTGGACGGCGATGGACCCACCGCTGCGCGAGACCATGCTGATCCGCGGCGACGTGGATGCCATCACCGGCTTCACCTTCACCTCGCTGCTGAACCTGGAAGCGCGCGGCACCAAGGCCGAGGACGTGGTGGTGCTGCCGTACCCCGACTTCGGCGTGAAGCTGTACGGCAATGCCATCATCGCCTCGCCGAAGATCCTGAAGGAAAATCCGACCGCGGTGAAAGCCTTCCTGCAGGCCTTCGCCAAGGGTGCGAAGGAAGTCATCGCCAAGCCGGCCGCGGCCATCGAAGACGTGAAGGCACGCGACGGCATCATCAACGTGGCGCTCGAAACTCGCCGCCTGACCATGGCCATCGACACCGTGATCAACAGCCCGAACGCCCGCACCGAGGGCTTCGGCCAGGTCAACCGCCCGCGCATGACGTTGATGGCTTCGCAGGTGTCGGACGCGTTCGGCACCAAGACCCGCGTGAATGCCGATGCGGTGTGGAATGGCAGCTTTCTGCCCAGCGCCGCCGAGTTGAACGTGCTGCCCGCCAAGAAGTAAAACTATTCTTTTTATAGCAGCGCACGCAGGCATTACCTGCGCCAGCGGCCTATTTCTGCATTGATTTGTGAATACTACCGCGTTTGTTGATTTCCGCGACGTCTGGCTCGCCTACAACGACGAGCTGCTCGCGCAGAACCACTTCGCCGTCGAGGCCATCGACCTGCAGGTGCGCCAGGGCGAATTCATCGCCATCGTCGGGCCTTCGGGCTGCGGCAAGTCGACCTTCATGAAGCTCACCACCGGCCTGAAGATGCCGTCGATGGGCAAGATCCTGATCGACGGCCAACCCGTCACCGGGCCGCTGAAGATCTCGGGCATGGCCTTCCAGGCGCCTTCGCTGCTGCCATGGCGCACGACGGTGGACAACGTGCTGCTGCCGCTGGAGATCGTCGAGCCCTACCGCTCCAACTTCAAAGCCAAACGCAAGGAATACGAAGAACGCGCACGCCGGCTGTTGCAGAAGGTCGGCCTCGGCGGCTATGAGGACAAGTTCCCGTGGCAGCTCTCCGGCGGCATGCAGCAGCGCGCGAGCATCTGCCGCGCCTTGATTCACGAGCCGAAGATGCTGCTGCTGGACGAGCCGTTCGGCGCGCTCGACGCCTTCACGCGCGAGGAGCTGTGGTGCATCCTGCGCGACCTGTGGACCGAGCAGCGGTTCAACGTGATCCTGGTCACGCATGACCTGCGCGAAAGCGTGTTCCTGGCGGATACGGTGTATGTGATGAGCAAGAGCCCGGGCCGCTTCGTGGTCAGGCGCGAGGTCGACCTGCCACGGCCGCGCGAGCTGGAAGTCACCTACACGAAAGAGTTCACCGATATCGTTTTGGAATTGCGCGGCCGCATCGGAAGCATCCGTCAAACCACCGTGGCGGCAGAGAAGACCTGATGCACAAGAAAACCGTAGAAACCTGGTCGCCGTGGATCCTGCTGGTGGCCGTGCTGGTGTTGTGGCAGCTCATCTGCTCGGCCTTCGACGTCTCGGAATTCATTTTCCCCAGCCCTTGGCGCATCTGGACGCAGTTCCTCGAGTTCAAGTTGATCATCGCCGGCCATGCCTGGCGCACCTTCTGGGTGACGATGGTCGGCTTCGGCCTGGCGATCGTGGTCGGCGTGCTGCTGGGCTTCGTCATCGGCAGCTCGCGCCTGGCCTATGCCGCGGTGTATCCGTTGATGACGGCCTTCAACGCCTTGCCCAAGGCCGCCTTCGTCCCGATCCTGGTGGTCTGGTTCGGCATCGGTGCGGGGCCGGCCATCCTCACGGCGTTTCTGATCTCGTTCTTCCCGATCATGGTCAACATCGCGACCGGCCTGGCGACGCTCGAGCCCGAGCTCGAAGATGTGTTGCGCGTGCTCGGTGCCAAGCGCTGGGATGTGCTCATGAAGGTCGGCCTGCCGCGCTCCATGCCCTACTTCTTCGGCTCGCTGAAGGTGGCCATCACGCTGGCCTTCGTCGGCACCACGGTGTCGGAAATGACGGCGGCCAACGAAGGCATCGGCTACCTGCTGATCTCGGCCGGCTCGGCCATGCAGATGGGCCTGGCGTTTGCCGGGCTGGTGGTCGTCGGCGCCATGGCCATGGTGATGTACGAACTGTTCAGCTTCATCGAGAAGCACACGACAGGCTGGGCGCACCGCGGCTCGCAAAATACCTGAAGCCATGACGCCCGAACAAGCCGCCCGCCACCTGCGCCGCGCCAACGCGGTCGCGCAACGGGCCATGTCGCTCGGCCGCCATCCCTTCGGCGCCATCCTCGTGGCACCCGACTTCGAAACCGTGCTCGCCGAACAGGGCAACGTCGACCAGGTCAACCACGCCGAGGCCGTGTTGGCCCGCACTGTGGCCCTCAACTTTTCGCCCGAATTCCTGTGGGGCTGCACCCTGGTGACCACGGTGGAACCCTGCGCCATGTGTGCCGGCACGCAATACTGGGCTCATATCGGCCGGCTCGTGTTCGGCATGACGGAGAAGCGCCTGTTGGAGCTCACCGGCAACCACCACGAGAATCCGACCATGGACCTGGCCTGCCGCACGGTCTTCGCCAGCGGGCAGAAGGCCGTGGAAGTGATCGGCCCGGTGGCCGAGGTCGAGGCGGACATCGCAGCGCTGCACCAGGATTTCTGGCGCCGGCCGACGGCCTGAGGCTTTCGCTGCCATGATGCGGCGATGCGATCCGATTCCGGCTTCAAAGGCAACAAGCAGTCCCTGCCCAGCAAGCCCTGCGCGGCCTGCGGCAGGCCGATGACCTGGCGCAAGCGCTGGGCGCGGAACTGGGAAGAAGTCAAATATTGTTCCGACGCCTGCCGCAAGGCCGCGCGGGGTTCCGGTGGCTGAACTGCGCGCGCTGGTGATCGTGCTGGGCGACCAGCTCGACCTGGCCTCGTCGGCGTTCGATGGCTTCGACCCCGCGCAGGACGCCGTGTGGATGGCCGAGGTGGCCGAAGAGTCCACCCATGTGTGGTCGAGCAAGCCGCGCATCGCGCTGTTCCTGGCCGCAATGCGCCACTTCGCCCAGGCGGTGCAGGCACGCCACTGGCGTCTGCACTATGCGCGGCTCGACGACGCCGACCATCCCGGCAGTCTGGCCGCGAAATTGCGGCAGTCCATCGAGGCGCTGGCGCCCGGCCGCCTGGTGCTGTGCGCACCCGGCGACTTCCGGGTCTGGACCGCGCTCAAGGCCGTGGCCGCCGCCTGTGGCACCTTGCTGGAGGTGCGCGATGACCGGCACTTCTACGCCACCGTGCGCGAGTTCCGCGCCCATGCCAAAAGCCGAAACGCGCTGCGCATGGAATATTTCTACCGCGAGATGCGCGTGCGCCATGGCGTGCTGATGGACGGCGACCAGCCTGTCGGCGGCACCTGGAATCTCGACGCGGAAAACCGCGAAGCCTTCGGACGCGATGGCCCGGGCTTTGTGCCGGCGCCCAGTCGGTTCGCTCCCGATGCCATCACCCAAGAAGTGATCGCCCTGGTCAACACCCGTTTCCACGACCACCCTGGCCGGCTCGACAGCTTCGCCTGGCCGGTGACACGCCCCCAGGCGCTGGAGGCACTGCGGGGTTTCATCCGCGAACGCCTGCCGCTGTTCGGCCGCTACCAGGATGCCATGTGGCCGGGCGAACCCTGGCTCTACCACGCGCACCTCGCGGCGGCGCTGAACCTCAAGCTGCTCGACCCGCGCGAGGTCGTGGCCGCCGCCGAGGCGGCGTACCGCAGCGGCGCCGCGCCCCTGGCCAGCGTGGAGGGCTTCATCCGCCAGATCCTGGGCTGGCGCGAATACGTGCGCGGCATCTACTGGACCCGCATGCCGGACTACATCGAACGCAACCAGCTCGACGCGCAGGAGGACCTGCCTGCCTGGTACTGGAGCGGCGATACCGACATGGCCTGCCTGCGCGACGCCATGGTGCAGACGCTGGAACACGGCTACGCGCACCACATCCAGCGGCTCATGGTGACGGGCCTGTTCGCATTGCTGCTCGGCGTGCAGCCGAAGCAGGTGCATGCCTGGTACCTGTCGGTCTATGTGGACGCTGTGGAATGGGTGGAACTGCCGAACACGCTCGGCATGTCGCAGTATGCGGATGGCGGGCTGATGGGCAGCAAGCCCTACATCGCCAGCGGAAAATACATCGAACGCATGAGCAGCGGCCAGCACTGCGCCGGCTGTCGCTACGACCCTGCACTGCGCGAAGGCGACAGCGCCTGCCCGTTCACCACGCTGTATTGGGATTTCCTGGGCCGCCATGCGGTGTTGCTGTCGCAAAACCCACGCATGCGCCCGCAGGTGCAGAACCTCGAACGCCTCACGCCGGACCAGCGCCTGGGCATCGCCGAACGTGCCGCGGCCATCCGCAGCGGTGCGGTCGGCAGCGCCTGAAACTGCCTTGAACAGCGCACAGCCGCGCTCGGCACCGTCCTACAGCCGCCAGACGCCGAACGGCGTACAACCAAGGCTGATTTTTACGCCACCGTCCATCATCATGCCGCTTCCACACATGCCCCCCGTCGCCATGACCGCTGCGTCCAAGGAGCAGCCGTGAGCCGCTGCGTCCAAGGAGCAGCCGTGAGCGCGCGCGCCCCGGGCGGCCGCTGGACCGCGGGCAACGAATTCGAACTGCTGGAGAACGGCGAAGCCTTCTTCCCGCGCGTGTTCGAGGCCATCCGCAATGCGCAGCGCGAGGTGGTGCTGGAAACCTTCATTCTGTTCGAGGACAAGGTCGGGCTCGAACTGCACGAGGCGCTGCTCGGTGCTGCGAAGCGCGGCGTGCAGGTGGACATGACCATCGACGGTTTCGGCTCGCCCGACCTGTCGCCCGCCTTCATCGGGGCCCTGTGCGATGCGGGCGTGCGCATCCATGTGTTCGACCCCGGCCTGCGCATCGGCCGCTGGCGGACCAACATGCTGCGCCGCATGCACCGCAAGATCGTGGTGGTGGACGGCGAAGTCGCCTTCGTCGGCGGCATCAACTATTCGGCCGACCACCTGGCGGACTTCGGGCCCGAGGCCAAGCAGGACTACTCGGTGCAGGCCCGCGGCCCGATCGTGGCCGTGATCCACCGCTTCGTGCACGCCATGCTGGCCCAGGGACAACGCCGCGGCAAGGGCAGGCGCTGGTTCAGCCACCGGGCCAGGCTGCGCAGCGAAAGCGGCGCGGCCGAAGCGGTGGGTGAAGCCCAGGCGCTTTTCGTCACCCGCGACAACGGCCAGCACACGAACGACATCGAACGCCACTACCGCGCGGCCATTCGCTCGGCGCGGCATCGCGTGACCATCGCCAATGCCTATTTCTTCCCCGGCTACCGGCTCATCCGCGAGATGCGGCGCGCGGCGAAACGCGGCGTGCAGGTGCGCCTGATCCTGCAGGGCCAGCCGGACATGCCGATCGTGAAGACGGCCGCCGAGCTGCTCTACCACCACCTGATCAACGCGGGCGTGCAGATCTTCGAATACTGCGAACGCCCGCTGCACGGCAAGGTGGCGCTGGTCGACGACGACTGGGCCACCGTGGGCTCGAGCAACCTCGATCCGCTGAGCCTGTCGCTGAACCTGGAGGCGAACCTGATCATCCGCGACCGGGCCTTCAACCACCTGCTCGCCGAACGCCTCGAGGATCTCGTGCTCAACAAGTGCCGCGAGGTCGCCGCCGACACCCTGGCCCCGGCCAGCGGCTGGCGCATCGCGCGCAGTTTCATCGTGTTCCATCTGCTGCGGCACTACCCGTCCTGGGCCGGCTGGCTGCCGGCGCATGCGCCGCGGCTCGTGCCGGCCCAGGTCGAGGGCGCCATGCAGGGCGCCTGCGTGCAAGGTGTGACCGAGGGCCGCGGATGAGCACGCGGCCGGTGGCGGCTGTCGGCCCCGCGCCGGTGCCAGCGGCCGCCGACCCGGGCCGGCGCTGGTGGCCCTGGTTCAAGCGCGGCCTCGCGCTGGTCTTTCTCGCGCTGGTGCTGGTGCTGCTGGTGCGGCAGGCCCGCGGCATCGCATGGGCCGAGGTCTGGCAGGGCCTGCGCGCGCTGCCGCTGCCCGTGCTGTGCGCGGCCGGCGGGCTGGCCCTCGCGAGCCATCTGCTCTATGCCTGTTTCGACCTGCTGGGCCGCCACTATGCGCGCCACAACCTCGCCACGCCCACGGTGATGGCCATCACCTTCGTCAGCTACGCCTTCAACCTGAGCATGGGCTCGCTGGTGGGCGGCGTCGGCTTCCGTTACCGGCTGTACGCGCAGTTCGGCCTGGGCACGGCACGCACCACGCGCATCGTGACGATGAGCATGCTGACCAACTGGATCGGCTACCTGCTGCTGGCGGGGTTGATGTTCATGCTGTTCCCGCCCGCGCTGCCCGAGCACTGGGAGGTCGATGCGGCCACGCTGCCGATCGCCGGCGCGGTGATGCTGGCGCTGCCGGTGGCCTATCTGCTGTGGTGCGCCGTGTCGAAGCGCCGGAGCTGGACCCTGCGCGGCCACCATATCGACCTGCCGACGTTGCGCCTGGCCCTGTTGCAGATGGTCATGTCGTGCGCGAACTGGCTGATCATGGCTGCCGTGGTGTATGTGTTGCTGCAGCAGCGCATCGAATTCCCGCTGGTGCTGGGCACGCTGCTGGCCGGCGCGGTGGCCGGTGTTCTGGCCCACGTGCCCGCAGGACTGGGGGTGCTGGAGGCGGTGTTCGTCGCCCTGCTGTCGGACTACGCACCCGCGCCGACCCTGGTGGCCGCCGTGCTGGCCTACCGCGCGCTGTACTACCTGCTGCCGCTGATCATTGCGGTCGGCGTGTACGTGCTGCTCGAGGCGCGCGCCAAACGGCTGCCGGCCCGCACGCATTCGAGTCATTGATATTTTCGTAACATTTTCGTATTTCGCGGCCCCCCTGCCCGTTCGCACTGAGCTTGTCGAAGTGCCTGCTGCCGTCGCCAAGGGCCTCCACAGGCTCAGCCCGAACGTAGATTTCGCCCGTCTCGCATGATGCAGCAACCTAGATCGGGAACTGGGTCGTCGACAGCACCTGCTTCAGCACCATGAACGAGCGGATCTGCCGCACGGCCGGCAAGTAGAGCAACTGCTCCGCATGCAGCCGGTTGAAACTCTCGCTGTCCTTGGTGCGAAGCAGCATGAAGTAGTCGAATTCGCCGGTCACCACGTGGCATTCCATGCAGCCCGAGACCTTCTGCGCGGCACGTTCGAAGTCGGCGAAGGACTCCGGGGTGGAACGGTCGAGCACCACACCGATCACCACCAGCATGCCGGCGTCGAGCGCACGCGGATTCAGCAGCGCCACGATGCCCTGGATCAAACCGCTTTCCTTGAGCCGCTCCACCCGCCGCAGGCAGGCCGGCGGGCTCAGGTTGACCTTGGCCGCGAGCGCAACATTCGACACCGAGGCGTCGCGCTGCAGGGCGCGCAGGATGGCGCGATCGGTGCGGTCCAGGCCCTCGGCGGGCGTGTCGGCAGGGGCTGGCGCGGGCACACTCTTGGTACGAACTTTCGTTGCGCCTGAAGCTGATTTTTTGGAATTAGTAGCCATTGAATTTGATTCAAGTCGGTTTTTGTTGATGAATTCATTGAATTTTCGCAAGCACATTAAAACCGATATTTCCTAACATCGATCCTGTTGTGGCCATCCATGCCATCCGTCTCAACCACACAGGAGTTTCCCCATGCAGCTCGCCAACTTCCCGCGTTACCCGCTGACCTTCGGCCCCTCGCCGATCACCCCGCTCAAACGCCTGAGCGCCCACCTCGGCGGCAAGGTCGACCTGTTCGCCAAGCGCGAGGACTGCAACAGCGGCCTGGCCTTCGGCGGCAACAAGACGCGCAAGCTCGAATACCTGATCCCCGAAGCCATCGCCGGCGGCTACGACACGCTGGTGTCGATCGGCGGCATCCAGTCCAACCAGACGCGCCAAGTCGCCGCCGTGGCCGCGCACCTGGGCATGAAGTGCGTGCTGGTGCAGGAGAACTGGGTCAACTATTCCGACGCCGTGTACGACCGCGTCGGCAACATCGAGATGAGCCGCATCATGGGCGCGGACGTGCGCCTGGACGCGGCCGGCTTCGACATCGGCATCCGCCCGAGCTGGGAACAGGCCATGGAAGACGTGCGCGCCGCCGGTGGCAAGCCGTTCCCGATTCCCGCGGGCTGCTCCGAGCACCCCTACGGCGGCCTGGGCTTCGTCGGCTTCGCCGAGGAAGTGCGCGCGCAGGAAGCCGAACTCGGCTTCAAGTTCGACTACGTGGTGGTGTGTTCGGTGACGGGCAGCACCCAGGCCGGCATGGTGGTGGGCTTCGCCGCCGACGGCCGGGCCGACAAGGTCATCGGCATCGACGCCTCGGCCAAGCCGGAGAAGACCCGCGACCAGATCCTGCGCATCGCGAAGAACACCGCCAACCTGGTCGAACTCGGCCGCCCGATCACCGAGGCCGACGTGGTGCTGGACACCCGCTTCGGCGGCCCTGAATACGGCCTGCCCAACGAAGGCACGATGGAAGCCATCCGCCTGTGCGCGCGCATGGAAGGCATGCTCACCGACCCGGTCTACGAAGGCAAGTCGATGCACGGCATGATCGAGCTGGTGCGCGAAGGCTTCTTCCCCGAAGGCTCGAAAGTGCTGTACGCCCACCTGGGCGGCGTGCCCGCGCTCAACGCCTACAGCTTCCTGTTCCGTAACGGCTGAAGCCACGGCGGCTGGCCGCACAATCGGCGGCATGCCCGCCGCTTCCGCCCTTCGCTCCCTCCTCGCCACCTTCTCCTGGCAGGAACTGCGCCAGCATCCGTGGCGCAATGCCGCCGCCGTGCTCGCCGTGATGCTGGGCGTGGCGCTGGCCTTTTCGGTGCACCTGATCAACGCCTCCGCACTCAGCGAGTTCGCCAGCGCGGTGCGTTCGGTCGGTGGCCAACCCGACCTTTCCCTGCGCGGCATGCAGAGCCAGTTCGACGAGGCGCTGTTTCGCCGGGTGGCCACGCATCCAGAGGTGGCGGTGGCCAGCCCGGTGCTGGAGGTGCCGGGCTTCACCGTGGCGGGCGATGGCCAGCGGCGGCCGCTGCGCGTGGTCGGGATCGACGCGCTGGTGGTGGCGGCAGTGGCGCCGGGCCTGATGCCGGTGCCGGCCGAGGACGCCGGCCGCATGGCGCTGTTCGCGCCCGGCACAGTGTTCCTCAATGCCGCCGCGCGCCAGCAAGCGGCCGTGCAGCGTTGCGCCGACGGGCCGGGCGACTGCGTCCAACTCCAGAGCGGCCAGGCTCTGCGCAGCGTGCGCATCGCGGGCCATGTGAACGCCGCCGGTGCGCCGCTGGCGGTGATGGACATCGGCGCGGCGCAGGACTTCTTCGGCCTGCAAGGGCGGCTGTCGCGCATCGACCTGCGCCTAGCGCCCGGCACCGATCACGCGGCCCTGCTCGCCGCGCTGCAGCTGCCGCCGGACATCCAGGCCGGTGAACCCGTCGACGCCGCGCTGCGCATCGACAACCTCTCGCGCGCCTACCGCGTGAACCTGACCGTGCTGGCGCTGGTGGCGCTGTTCACCGGGGCCTTCCTGGTGTTCTCGGTGCTGTCGCTGAGCGTGGCCAAGCGCGCGCAGCAGTTCGCCCTGCTCGGCGTGCTCGGCCTCACCGGCCGGGAACGGCTGCAACTGGTGTTGTGGGAATCGCTGGTGCTCGGCAGCATCGGCAGCCTGGCCGGCATTGCCTTGGGCACGGGCCTGGCCGCAGCGGCCTTGCGGCTGCTGGGCGGTGACCTCGGTGGCGGCTACTTCGCCGGCGTGGCGCCGAACCTGCAATGGGACGGACCGGCGGCCCTGGTCTATGGCGGCCTGGGCATCGCCGCGGCGCTGGTCGGCGGCTGGTGGCCGGCGCGCCAGGCGCAGCGGCTGCCGCCGGCGCAGACGCTCAAGGGCCTGGGCACACTGCAGGCCGGGCGTCGTGCGCGCTGGCTCGGCGCGGTGCTGCTGCTCGGCGGTGTGCTGCTGGCCCTCATGCCGCCGCTGTTCGGCCTGCCGCTGGCCGCCTACTTCGCGGTGGCGCTGCTGCTGGTGGGCGGCATCAGCGTATTGCCGTGGCTGATCGCCCTGCTCTACGACCGGCTCGCGCCGCTGCTGGCCCACCGGCTGCTGCCGATGCTGGCCGTGGAGCGCGCACGCCGCGTGCGCGAGAGCGCGGCCGTGGCCGTGAGCGGTGTGGTCGCCTCGCTGAGCCTGGCGGTGGCGCTGACGGTGATGGTGGCCAGTTTTCGCGACTCGGTGACGCAGTGGCTCGACGTGGTGCTGCCGGCCGACCTCTACCTGCGCGGCGCCGGTGCCGGCGGCCCCAGCGAGGCCAGCCTGTTCGATGCCGGCTTCGTGCAGGCGGTGGCCCGGCTGGACGGCGTCGAGCAGGCGACGACGCTGCGCGTGCGCAGCCTGCAGCTCGACCCGGGGCAGCCGGCCGTGGCGCTGCTGTCGCGGCCGATCGGCGCCGATCCCGCGGTCAGCCTGCCGCTGGTGGGTGCCCCGCTGCCCGTGCCGGCGGGGCAGATCGGCATCTATGTGAGCGAGCCGATGGTCGACCTTTATGGCGCACGACCAGGCACCGCGTTCGCGCCACTTTCAGCATCTTTTGGCACGCTCACGCAGGACAGTCCTGCGCAAGCCGCTTCATTTTTCATAGCAGGCGTGTGGCGCGACTATGCGCGCCAGTTCGGCGCCATCGCCATGGACCGCGGTGATTTCGAACGGCTCACCGGCGACCGCAGCGTGAGCGACATCGCGCTGAAGCTGCGGCCCGGCGCGGACACCGGACCACTGCAGCAGGCCGTGCGTGAACTGGCGAAGCAGCACGCCAACGGCGACATCGAATTCACCGCCGTGGGCCAGATCCGCGCCACCTCGCTTCGCATCTTCGACCGCAGCTTCGCCGTGACCTACTGGCTGCAGGCCGTGGCCATCGGCATCGGCCTGTTCGGCGTGGCGGCCAGCTTCAGCGCCCAGGTGCTCGCGCGGCGCAAGGAATTCGGCCTGCTGGCGCACCTGGGCCTCACGCGGCGCCAGATCCTGGCCGTGGTGGCCTCCGAGGGCGCGGCCTGGACGCTGATCGGCTCGCTTGCCGGCCTGGCGCTCGGCCTGGCCGTGGCCGTGGTGCTGGTCTACGTGGTCAATCCGCAGAGTTTCCACTGGACGATGGACTTGATGCTGCCCTGGCCCCGCCTGGTGGCGCTGTGCCTAGCGGTCGTCGCGGCCGGCACGGTGACGGCCTGGCTGGCCGGGCGCGCCGCGGCCGGGCGGGACGCGGTGCTGGCGGTGAAGGAGGATTGGTAGCCCGCCATCCCGGCCACGCCCTAAAGTCCCGGCGGATCGGGGAAAGCCCGGCTATCCATTAAATTCGGGTTATGTTGCAACGCAGAAAAATTCTCACCGCCGGCATCGGCTCGGCCACCCTGGCCAGCCTCGGCTTGCCGCTCCCCGCACTCGCGCAGGCTGAGCTCCGCTTCGGTCCGGCCGCGCCTTTCAGCTTCGATGGCCTGGTCGACACCGCGAAAACGCTGGCCGCAAAGCCCTACGACGCCGGCACGCCGCTGCCGCGCGAAGTGCTGGAGCGCATCGACTACGACGCCCATGGCAAGATCAAATTCAACACCGACCGCGCGCCTTTCAAGGACGGGCCGGGTCCGTTTGCGCTGACCTTCTTCCACCTGGGCCGCTACTTCCAGACGCCGGTGCACATGCACCTGCTGGACGGCGCCGACGGCCAGCGCACCGCCCGCGAACTGCTGTACGACCCGAGCTACTTCGACATGCCGGCCGACAGCCCGGCCAAGGCCTTGCCCGAGGGCGCGGGCTTCGCCGGCTTCCGGTTCCAGGAGAGCCGCACCGGCGACCAGCAGCAGCTGCCCTGGCAGACCAACGACTGGGTGGCGTTTCTCGGCGCCTCGTACTTCCGCGCCATCGGCGAGCTCTACCAGTACGGCCTGTCGGCCCGGGGCATCGCGCTGGACGTGGCCATGCCCGATCGGCCCGAGGAGTTTCCGTCGTTCACCCACTTCTACTTCGAGCCGCCGGCGGCCGGCAGCACCGCGGTGACGGTGTACGCGCTGCTCGAAGGCCCGAGCATCACCGGCGCCTACCGCTTCGTGATGCAGCGCGACAAGGCGGTGCTGATGGACATCGAGTGCCGGCTCTTCCTGCGCCGTGACGTCGGGCGGCTGGGCATCGCGCCCCTGACCTCGATGTACTGGTATTCCGATACGCAGAAGCCGACCGCCATCGACTGGCGTCCCGAGGTGCACGATTCCGACGGCCTGGCGATCTGGAACGGCGCCGGCGAACGCCTCTGGCGCCCGCTCAACAACCCGGCCCGCACCGTCGTCTCGTCGTTTGCCGACGCGCATCCACGCGGCTTCGGCCTGCTGCAGCGCGACCGCGTGTTCGATCATTACCTCGATGGCGTCAACTACGACAAGCGGCCCAGCCTGTGGGTGGAGCCCGTCGGCGACTGGGGCGACGGCGCGGTGCAACTGGTCGAGATTCCGACCGACGACGAGATCCACGACAACATCGGCGCCTTCTGGGTGCCCAAGGCGCCGGCGACGGCGGGGTCGAGCTACAGCTTTCGCTACAAGTTGCACTGGGTGGCCGACGAGCCCTATCCGTCGCCCATGGCGCTGTGCGTGGCCACCCGCATCGGCCGCGGCGGGCAGCCGGGCCAGCCGCGGCCGGCCGGCGTGCGCAAATTCATGGTCGAGTTCCTGGGCGGTCCGCTGGCCAGCCTGCCCTTCGGCGTGAAACCCGAGGCCGTGCTCTGGGCCGCGCGCGGCAGCTTTTCCTACGTGTTCACCGAAGCCGTGCCGGACGGCGTCGCCGGGCACTGGCGCGCGCAGTTCGACTTCACGGCGGAGGGCATGGAGCCGGTGGACATGCGGCTGTACCTGAAGAACGGCGACCAGACGCTCAGCGAGACCTGGTCGTACCAATACCATCCGTTCTGAGGCAACGGCCGGCGCCGCAGCGGCTCAGACGAGGTATTCGGCAGCCGCCGCCGTGACCACCTGGTTGCGGCCCTGCGACTTGGCCCGGTACAGCGCCTCGTCGGCCTGGCGCAGCAGCAGTTCCGGGCTGGTCCGGGCATCGGGCACCAGCACCGCCACGCCGATGCTGAGCGTCACATGGCCGACCGGTGACAGGCTGTGCGGTATGCCGCGGTGCTCGACCACGGCGCGGATGGTTTCCGCGAGGTGCAGCATCTCGGCCGCGTCCAGGCCTGGCGCGATGAAGGCGAACTCCTCCCCGCCGTAGCGCGCGGCCACGTCGCCGGCGCGGCGCACGTAGCCGCCGACGATGCCGGCCACCAGGCGCAGGCAGTCGTCCCCGGCCTGGTGGCCATAGCGGTCGTTGTATTGCTTGAACCAGTCCACGTCCAGCATGGCCAGCGCCAGCGGCTGGCGCAGGCGGGCCTGGCGGTTCCACTCCTGCAGCAGCAGCTTGTCGAAATGGCGGCGATTGGCGATGCCGGTGAGGCCGTCGGTGGCGCTGAGCAATTCGAGGCTGCGGTTGGCGGCCTCGAGCTCGGCCGTGCGTTCGGCCACCGACTGCTCCAGGCGGCGCTCCTGGTTGCGCAGGTGCTCGACGAGCCGGGCCTCGGCGCGCACCAGCGCATGGCGCGATTGCTCGCGCTGGCGCATGAGCTGCACCACGCCCATCGCGAAGGCCACCGTCAGCAGGCTCTGGAAGATGGTCAGGCCCAGGGTGAAGATGAGGTGGTCGGACACCTCGTTGCGTTGCTCGTCGATCAACAGGGTCGTGCGCTGGTTCGCGTACAGCATGTAGTCGTGGATCGGCTCGCGCATCGTGGTTTCGCTCAGCGTCAGCATTTCCTGCAGCGCGCCCGGGGTCACCTCGCGGTCAGGGTTCGCGCCCAGGTAGTGATCGAAGGAAGCGATGAAGGCGTTCACCGTCTCCAGCGTGCGGCGGTACAGGGGATGGTCCGTCGCCTCGGGCTGGTTGCGCCCGTTGGCGAACACCATGAACTGGTTGACGAAGATGTCGTAGCGCAGCTGCAAGGCTTCGCGGCTGGCGGCGTTGGGCAGGTAGACGCTGCGTTCGAGCGCACGTTCGAAGCGTTCGAACTCGTTGGCCAGGGTGGCGGCGCGGCGCAGTTCCTGGATGCGGCTACCGGAGACGCTGGCGCTGAAATGCAGGAACTGGCGCACCTGCAGCCAGGAAATGCAGGCGAACACCAGCACCAGGGCCAGGCCCAGGCCGACGACCCAATGGCGGCGGAACCTCATGGGGCGCGGTCACCCACCGGGCGGCTGCCGCCAGACCCGTCATTTCCCCTACGGCTGCACCAGAGAATCAGCAAATTCGGACCTCGTCGTGTGGAAACCACCGGCCGGCAAACGCGCGCCGCAGGCAGCCGTCGATGATAGCGCGCACGGCCCGAACGACCATACGCCGAACGGCCCAGAACCAGGCGACGCGCCGCCGTCTGACACAATCCGCCGATGCACGACGCGCCCTCCTCCATCGCGGTCGCCGCCCCGGCCCTCACGCGCCGCCGCTGGCTCGCCGGCATGTTGGCAGGCGTGGTGCCGCTGGGTGCGGCCGCCCTGCCGCCGGCCGAACTGCGCTTTCCGCGCGACCTCGGCAGCCATCCCGACTTCGACACCGAGTGGTGGTACATCACCGGCTGGGCGCGCACCGCCGCGGCCCGCGAATTCGGCTTCCAGCTCACTTTTTTCCGCAGCCGGGTGGACGCCACGCAAGCCATGGCCTCGCAGTTCGCGGCACGGCAACTGATCTTCGCCCACGCCGCGCTCACCGACGTGGCCGGTCGCAAGCTCTGGCACGACCAGCGCATCGCGCGCGCGGGCTTCGGCGTGGCCGAGGCCGGCGAGATGGACACGGCGCTGCGCCTGCGCGACTGGTCGCTGGTGCGGCAGGATGCGCCCGGCACGACCGCCGGCGCGACCGTCTCGACCTACGCCGCCGCGCTGCCGGCCCAGGATTTCGGCCTGGACCTGCAGCTCGTCGCCACGCAGCCCCTGCTGCTGCAAGGCCGGAAAGGCCTGTCGCGCAAGGGACCGGACGCCGCGCAGGCCAGCTATTACGTGAGCCAGCCGCAGCTCGCGGTGCGTGGCCGGCTGCGGTTGCGCGGCGAACGGTTCGACATCGCGGAAGGCCGCGCCTGGCTGGACCACGAATGGAGCCGGGCCCTGATGCATCCGGACGCCGTGGGCTGGGACTGGATCGGCATGAACCTTGCCGACGGCGGCGCGCTCACGGCGTTCCACCTGCGCCGGGCCGACGGCTCGGCGCTGTGGGCCGGCGGCTCGTTCCGCGGTGCCGATGGGACGCTGCGCAGCTTCCATGAAAACGAAGTGGTGTTCGAGCCAGTGCGGCAGTGGACCAGCGCCGCGAGCCAGGCCCGTTACCCCGTCGAATGGCGCGTGCGCACACCCGCGGGCAGGTTCGGCGTGCGCGCCCTCGTGGACGACCAGGAGCTCGACAGCCGAGCCTCGACCGGTGCGATCTACTGGGAGGGCCTGAGCGAGCTGCGCGACGCCACCGGCGCGGTCGTCGGGCGCGGCTATCTGGAGATGACCGGTTACGCCACGCGGTTGAAGCTGTAGCGTCCGATCACCACCACGAGAGTCTGGCGACATTTGGCGCGCGCGGCCGATGGATGATGGGCCCATGAAGAACCCATCCCTCACCGGCAGCCTGATGGTGCTGCTCGCCGCCATGTTCTGGGGCACGACGGGCACGGCCCAGAGTTTCGCCCCCGCGCAACTGCCCGCGCAGTGGGTCGGCGCGCTGCGGCTGGCGATGTCGGCGCTTTTCTTCCTCGCCTATGTGGGGTTGACCCAGCCACGCGCGCGGCTGCTGGCCGACCTGCGCGCCATGCCCTGGGGCCGGGTGCTGTTCGCCGGCACCTGCGTGGCCGCCTACAACCTGAGCTTCTTCGCCGGCGTGAAAGCCAGCGGCGTGGCCATCGGCACCGCCATCGCCATCGGCAGCGGACCGCTGTGGGCCGGGCTGCTGCAGTGGCTGCTGGCCGGTCAGGCGCCGCGTCCGGCCTGGTGGATCGGCACGCTGCTGGCCGTCGCCGGCGGTGCGGCGATGGTGCTGTCGGGCAGCGGTGGCGCGCCACTCAGCCCGGTGGGTATCGGCTTGTGCCTCGTCGCGGGCCTGTCCTATGCGGTCTATGCGCTGGTGAATCAGCGGCTGGTGCGACAGGCAGCACCTTCCACCGTGACCCTGCTGGTGTTCGGCACGGCGGCGTTGATCGCGGTGCCGGCGGCTGTGTGGTGGGTCGGCGCACCGGCGGCGATGTCGGCCGGTGGCTGGCTGGTGGTCGGCTACCTCGGCGTGGTGGCCACGGGACTGGCCTATCTGCTGTTCAGCAGCGCGCTGCGCCACATCAGCGCCGCCACCGGCGTGACGCTGGCACTGGCCGAACCGCTCACCGCCTTCGTGCTGGCGGTGCTGGTCGTGCACGAGCAACCGGCCCTGGGCGCCTTCGCCGGCCTGGCCCTGGTGCTGGCCGGCCTGGCCGTGGTGATCTGGGCCGAGGTGCGCGGCACCGCCCGGCTACAGCACCAATAAGGCCCTGAAATCGTTCACGTTGGTGTGCGTCGGTCCGCTCACCACCAAGTCGCCGAGCGCCTCGAAATAAGCGTAGGCGTCGTTGCGGTCGAGGTGGTCGGCGACCTTCAGGCCCAGCGCCTGCGCGCGCGCCAGCGTGTCGGGCGACACGCAGGCACCGGCGTTGTCTTCCACGCCGTCGATGCCGTCGGTGTCGGCCGCCAGCGCATGGACGTCGGCCTGGCCCTGCAGCGCCTGCGCCAGGCCGAGACAGAACTCTCCGGCGCGCCCGCCACGGCCACGCGGCGTGCCGGGCGCCTGCGGCCGCACCGTCACCGTCGTCTCGCCGCCGCTCAGGATCACGCACGGCCGCGCGAACGGCTGGCCGCGCTGCGCCACCGCGCGCGCCAGCGCCGCATGCACCTTGCCGACCTCGCGCGACTCGCCTTCCATCTCGTCGCTGAGGATGTAGGCCGCGATGCCGGCCGCGCGGGCCGCCGCCGCCGCCGCTTCGAGCGACTGCTGCGGCGTGGCGATCAGGTGCACCGCGTGGCCTTCGAAAGCCGGGTCGCCGGGCTTCGGCGTCTCGAGCGAGCCGTCCTGCAACTGCGCCAGCACCGGCGCGGGAATGTCGATGGCGTAGCGCTGCAGAATGGCCAACGCATCGGCACAGGTGCTGGCGTCGGGCACGGTGGGGCCGCTGGCGATGATGGACGGATCGTCCCCCGGCACGTCGCTGATGGTCAGCGTCACCACTCGCGCAGGCGCGCAGGCCGCGGCCAGCCGGCCGCCCTTGATGCGCGAGAGGTGTTTGCGCACGCAGTTCATCTCGCCGATGCCGGCACCGCTGTGCAGCAGCGCCTTGTTGATGCGCTGCTTGTCCTCAAGGGTCAGTCCCTCGGCCGGCAGCGTGAGCAGGGCCGAGCCGCCGCCAGAGATCAGGCACAGCACTAGGTCGTCGGCGGTCAGCCCCTGCGCCATCGCCAGCATGCGCCGGGCGGCGGCCAGGCCGGCCGCGTCCGGCACCGGATGCGCCGCCTCGACGATCTCGATGCGCGAGGCCAGGCCCTCGGGCCGCGGCGGAATGTGGTGGTACCGCGTGACCACCAGGCCTTCCAGCGGCGCATCGGCGGGCCAAAGGGCCTCCAGCGCCTGCGCCATCGAGCCGCCGGCCTTGCCCGCGCCGAGGACAACGGTGCGGCCCTTGGGCGGCGGTGGCAGGAAGGCCGCCATGTTCGCCAGCGGCAGAGCGCGTGTCACCGCGGCCTGGAACAGGTATTCGAGGAATGCGCGCGGATGGTCGGCGGGCACGGGGCATCCGGCGGGCTGCGAGGACGAAGCGATGGAAGTCATTGGGGTCTCCTGCCGCCATTGTGCAGGGGATGCGCAGCCGCGCCATCCCCGTCCCCTCGAAGACGCAAAAAAGCCGGGTCGCGCCCCATGGCGGCAACCCGGCTCCCCATCCCGTCCCGCCGCCGAAACCCGGCGGGAGACGAGGTTCAGTCGGTGACGTGCTTAGGACTTGCCGCCGCCGTCACCCTTTTCCTTCGGCACCGAGGTGTCGCCGATCTTGCTGGCGCCGGAATTGGTGCCTTGTGGCGACGAGGCATCCGACTTCTTGGCCGCCATCTTGCCGGCCTTGGTGGACTTCTTGTTCATCTTCGCATCGGTGCGCTCTTCGGCCGTCTTGGCCGAACCACCCGTTGCCGGCTGTGGCTGCTTGCTGTCGTTGGTGACGGGCGTCGGTGCGGTCTGTGCATGGGCTGCCGTGCCGAAGGCCAGCGCGGCGGCGATGGCGGTGGCCATCGAGAGGGACTTGAGTGTGGTTTGCTTGATCATGGAAATCTCCTGTTGAACCGTTGGTGACCGGAATTGGTCGCTTGCTCGCTCGCCAGTTGGATGGATGATTGGCTGAAGCTGTACCCAATGTACGAAGTCGCCGAACGCCGACTTATCGGCCAAGCGCACCGCACCGTGTAGGAGGCCAACCCTCCGGCCTGTGGTTCAACCGGCCTGCGCCGAAGGCCCGCCTTCGATGAAGGCCGCATGGGGTGCGGGCTTTTTCAGCTAACCTCGGCGCCATCATGCCCACCCTGCTGATCCACAACGCCCGCTGCGTCGCCACGCTGGACCATCCCGATCCGGCGCAAGGCCGCGAACTCTTCGATGCCTCGGTCTTCATCCGCGACCACCGCATCGAATCGATCGGCCCCGCAGCCGACGTGACGCCCGACATGCTCACCGGCGCGGACGAAGTCATCGACGCGCGCGGCCACCTGGTGACACCGGGGCTGGTCAACACCCACCACCACATGTACCAGAGCCTCACGCGGGCCATCCCCGGCGTGCAGGACGCCGAGCTGTTCTCCTGGTTGCGCGGCCTGTACCCGGTCTGGGCCGGGCTCACGCCCGAGATGGTGCGGGTATCGACCCAGGTGGCGATGGCCGAGCTGCTGATGAGCGGCTGCACCACCAGCAGCGACCACCTCTACATCTATCCCAACGGCGTGCGCCTGGACGACAGCATCGAGGCCGCACACGCGATCGGCATGCGCTTCGTCGCCAGCCGCGGCAGCATGAGCGTGGGCCAGTCGCAGGGCGGCCTGCCGCCGGACCGCGTGGTCGAGAGCGAGGACGCGATCCTGCACGACACGCGCCGGCTCATCGAGACCTGGCACGACACACGCCACGGCGCCATGGTCAACGTGGCGGTGGCCCCCTGCTCCCCCTTCAGCGTGAGCCGCGACCTGATGCGCGAATCGGCCGCGCTGGCCCGGGCCTACGGCGTGCGGCTGCACACCCACCTGGCGGAGAACGACCACGACATCGCCTACAGCCTGGCCAAGTTCAACTGCAGCCCCGCGCAATACGCGCAAGACCTGGGCTGGCTCGGCGACGACGTGTGGCATGCGCACTGCGTGAAGCTCGATGCGGCCGGCATCGGCCTGTTCGCCGCCACCCACACCGGCGTGGCCCACTGCCCGTGCAGCAACATGCGGCTGGCCAGCGGCATCGCACCGGTCCGCCGCATGCTCGACGCCGGCGTGCCGGTGGGCCTGGGTGTGGACGGCAGCGCCAGCAACGACGGTGCCCAGATGCTGGGCGAGGCTCGCCAGGCGCTGCTGCTGGCCCGTGTGGGCCGATCGCTCGAGCCCTACGGCTGCGACCACGGCCCGGCCGAGATGACGGCCCGCGACGCGCTCGCCCTGGCCACGCGCGGCGGCGCACGGGTGCTGGGCCGCAGCGACATCGGCCATCTCGCGCCCGGCATGTGCGCCGACCTGGCGCTGTTCGACCTGCGCACCCTGTCCTTCGCCGGCGGTGCCGTACACGACCCGGTGGGCGCACTGCTGCTGTGCGCCAGCGCGAGCGCCGCCTACACCGTGGTCAACGGGCGCGTGGTGGTGCGCGAAGGCCGGCTTGCCACGCTCGAGCTGGAACCTCTCGTCGAACGGCACAACCGGCTGGCCATGCAACTCGCCGCATCCGCGGCATAGGGCGCGGCGGCTCAGGCGGCCAGGGCGCGCACCGCGATGTAGCCGCCCAGCAGCGCCAGCGCACCGAAGAACCAGCGCCGGAAGGCCGGCACCGGCAGCCGCTGGCGCAACCGCTGCCCGACGCCCATGCCGGCGCATGCGGGCAGCAACAGCAGTGCCGATGCGCCGAGCAGCGGCGCCGCATGCGCCTGCGGTGCGTACAGGCCCAGCGCCAAGGCCAAGGTCGAGGTGGTGAACGACAGGCCCAGGGCCTGGATCAGTTGCTCGCGCGACAGGCTCAGCGCCTGCAGATACACCACGGCCGGCAGCACGAACACCCCGGTCAGCGCGGTGACCAGCCCGGTCGCGGCACCGGCCAGCGGGCCGAGCCAGGGCTCGCAGCGCGCCGACAGGTGCAACGGCCGGCCCAGCAAACCCCAGGCCGCATACGCCATCAGGGCCAGGCCGAGCCACAGGCTGGCGCCCGCGCCGCCCATGCCGAAGCATCGCAGGCCAGCGAGCGTGCCCAGCACGATGCCCACCTGCATGCCACCCAGGCGCCGCGCCAGCGCGGCCAGTCCGGCCAGGGGCCGGAGTTGCCAGAGATTGGTCGCAAGCGAAGGCACGACCAACAGCGCCGCGGCCTCGGCCGGCGCCATCCACAATGCCAGCAGTGCCATGGCCACCGTCGGCAGGCCCAGGCCAACCACACCCTTGACCAGGCCGGCGAGCATGAACACGGCGGCCGTGAGCGCGAAGACCGCGACGCCCTGCGCCATCATCGGCGTGTGCCATCAGCGCGGTGCGCCTTCGGGAAGTGGTTTTGCATGCGGCCAGTGTCGCGGGCCGCCACACCGCGCGCAATGCGGAAGTGGCACAGCCAGCCTCAGCCCGAGCCTGAGGCTGCTGTGCTAACTTGCGGCCATGCGATTCGACCTGACCGACCTGCAACTCTTCGCGCACATCGCCGAGACGGGCAGCATCACGGCCGGCGCCGCGCGCAGCCACATGACGCTGGCCTCGGCCAGCCAGCGCGTGCGGGGCATGGAGGAACGGCTCGGCGCGCCCCTGCTGCTGCGCGGCCGCCAGGGCGTGCAGGTCACCGAGGCCGGGCGCACCCTGCTGCACCATGCGCGGCTCGTGCTGCAGCAGATGGAGCGGCTGCGCGGCGAACTCGGCGACTACGGCGCCGGCCTGCACGGCCATATCCGCCTGCTGTGCAACACCTCGGCCATGGCCGAACACCTGCCCGCGCCGCTGGCGGCGTTCCTGCGACAGCATCCGCAACTCTCGATCGACCTCGACGAGCAGCCGAGCGCCCAAATCGTCGAGGCCGTGCGCGACGGGCTGTGCGACATCGGCATCGTCTCCGACGCGGTCGACGCCGCCGGACTGCGCAGCTTCGTGTTCCGCCGAGACGACCTGGTGCTGGTGGTGCCGCGTGGCCATGCGTTCGCGCGCCGCCGCCGCGTGGCGTTCGACGAACTCGCGGGCCAGTCCTTCGTCGGCCTGGCGGCGGACAGCCCGCTGCAGGCGTTGGTGACGCAACAGGCGCGCCGGCTCGGCCAACGGCTCGTGTACCGCGTGCGTGTGCGCCACTTCGAAGCCGTGTGCAGCATGGTGGGCCAAGGCATCGGGATCGGCATCGTGCCGCAGGCCGCCGCGCAGCGGCTGGCCGCAAGCCTGTCCATCGTGGGCATCGGCCTGGCCGAGCCCTGGGCCGAGCGTCAGTTACTGCTGTGCGTGCGCGACGAGGGCAGGCTGCCGATGTATGCGCAGCGCCTGCTCGACCATCTGGTGCCGACGAAACCCGAGGGGCCGGGCTGAATCGGAATCCTCCGATCGGCGCCAAGATCAGAACACAGGAATTCGAAGACAGACAGGACGGCTTCGCGTCCTACGCGGGCCAAGTCCCAGGCCATGGATGCTGGCGCCCTCACCACAACGGAGCCGCCATGAGCATCCTCTCCAGCATCTTCAGCAAGATCTTCCCCTCTTCACACGCCGGCACGCCCTCGCCCACCGCGGCGCCGACACCGATCCCCGCACCCACTTCCACCCCTGCGGTGGCCACCGCCCCGGCTTCGCCACCCGTTGCCGCCGCGGCGCAGCAGGCACCGATGGCCGAAGTGGACGTGACCGCATTGCTCGACGGCCTGAACGCCAAGTCGGGCCAGAAGCTCAACTGGAAAACCTCGATCGTCGATCTGATGAAGCTGCTCGGCCTGGACAGTTCGCTCGACGCGCGCAAGCAACTGGCCCAGGAACTGCACTACGGCGGTGACACCAACGATTCGGCCGCGATGAACACCTGGCTGCATCGTCAGGTGATGACCAAGGTGGCCGCCAATGGCGGCAAGATGCCTGACGAACTGAAGTGACGGTTCAGATCGACCGTCCCGCAGGCGTCTTGCCGGCCTGTGACGTGTCCGGTGCGGGTTGTTCGAGTTTCGGATTGCGCACCTGCTTCATCATCTCTTCGCCGTCGTGGTCGCGGCCATCCAACGGCACGCTTTCCTCCTGCGTGATTTCGGGCTCTTCATGGCGTTCGCGCGCCGCTGGGTTCATGTTCATGGGGACTCCTGGTTGAAGACACCAGCTTGCGCCGGCTGCAGCCCGGCGCGCTTCGGACGGACGCGCCAAGCCGTGTCAGTCTTGGCCGACGTCCGATCCAGCGGCCGCCGACCCGACCGAGGTCCGCCACCGCGTAGCATGGCGCCATCGCATCAACGGCCAGAGGGTTCCCCATGTCCAAGTTGGCCCATCGACTCCAAGCCACCTGCAGCACCCTGCTGATGGCCGCGACCGGCGCGCTGGCGCAGAACACGCCCGAAGCGGCAAACCTGATCCAGCAACGCTACGAAAGCGCCGTGGCCGCCTGCAACAGTGCCGGCTTGCCCGCACCGGCGCGCGAAGCCTGCGTGCGCGACGCCGGCACGGCGGCAGACCGGGCTCGCGGCGGTCCGCCTGCGGAGGGCCTGTTCACCACGCCGGACGGCCGCGCGACCATCGTGCCGCCGCCGACCGACAAGGTTCAACCCTAGGCGAGGGCCGCTTCGAGCAAGGCCGCGGCCACGCCGCGTGCCGCCGCCACGGCGCCGGGGTCGTGGTCCATCTGCGCCGCCACCGTGGCGCCGTCGTACAGGATCACGAGTTGCCGCGCCAGACCTTCAGCATCCGCCACCCCCGCGTCGCGCGCCAGGCCAGTGAACAGTTCGCGCATCCAGGCGCGCGCCTCGTCGAGCACGGCGCGCACGCTGCTGTCGGCCTTGGCCTGGGCGTCGGCCTTCACAAAGGCGCAGCCGCGAAACCCGGTCTCGACCACCAGCTTCTCCAGCAGGTCAAACACGCCAAGCAGGCGCTCACGCGGCGTCTTGAATTGCGCCAGGCCTTCGGAGATGCGCGCCTGCCGCGCCGCATGGCGCTGGTCGAGGTAGCTGCGCACCAATTCTTCCTTGCTGCCGAAGCAGTCGTACAGCGAAGCCTTGGCCACACCCGCATGGGCGATGACGCGGTCGATGCCGACGGCGTTGAAGCCTTCTTCGTAGAACAGTGCGGTGGCCGACGCGAGCAATTTGTCGCGCGCCGAAACCCGTTCGTTCGGCGCCGCGCCGCGGGAAGCGGTGGTCTTGAGAGAAGTTCTGGAAGGCATGGGTTGACAATACCAGACAGGTCTGTATAGTTCAAGCACCAGACAGATCTGTCTGGTACTTTTTTCGATGCGAAAGGCCAGCATGTCCTCGATCCCCTCCACCGTGGCGGCCCTGCCGCAAGTCCAGGCCAGACCGTGGGCATGGCGCCGACCCCTGTCCGTGCGCGCCGCGTTTTTCCTGCAAGCGTCCATCACGCTGACCTTCCTCGCCGGGTCGTCCGCCCCGACGCCCCTTTACCCGCTGTACGCGTCCGCCTGGGGCTTTTCGCCGATCGCGGTGACGCTGGTGTTCGGCATCTACGCGCTGGCCGTGCTGGCGGCACTGCTGGTGGCCGGGCGGCTGTCCGACCACGTCGGCCGCCGGCCGGTGCTGCTGGCGGCGGCGGTCGCGCAGGCCATAGCGATGCTGGTGCTCGGCACCGCCGACGGCTTGGCTGGCCTGCTGCTGGGCCGGGTGATCCAGGGCCTGTCCACCGGCGCGGCCGTGGCGGCCGTGGGGGCCGGCCTGCTCGACCTGGACCGCGCCCGCGGCACCATCGCCAACGCCATCGCGCCGGTGATGGGCACGGCGCTGGGCGCGCTCGCGGGCGGACTGATGGTGCATTACCTGCCCGCGCCGACGCATCTGGTGTATGCCGTGTTCGGCCTGGTCTTCGTGCTGCAGAGCCTGGCCGTGGCGCGCATGCCCGAGACCATCACGCCGCAGGCGGGCGCGCTGGCGTCGCTGAAGCCGCAATTCACCGTGCCACCCGCGGTGCGCACGCCGCTGCTGCTGGCCGTACCGATGCTGGTGGCGGTCTGGGCGGTGGCGGGTTTCTATGGTTCGCTCGCACCTGCCCTGGTGCACGGTGTGTTCGGCTTCGACGCTTCCCTGTTCGGCGGGTTCGCGCTCGGGTTGCTGGCCGCCAGCGGCGGCGCCGCGGTCCTGCTGCTGCAGCGCGCGGAGGCTCGACGCATGATGCTGATCGGCGCCTGCGGCCTGCTCGTGGGCGTGGCGGGTGTGCTGCTCGCGCTGGGCCGCCATTCGGCCGCGGTCTTCTTCGTGGCCACCGCCATCACCGGCATGGGTTTCGGCGCCGGCTTCCAGGGGGCGATCCGCACCGTCGTGCCCTTCGCCGCGCCGCACGAACGCGCAGGCGTGCTGTCGGTGGCCTTCGTCGTGTCCTACCTGTCGATGGGCGCGCCGGTGGTGGTCGCCGGCTACTTCATCGCCCACGGCAATGGCCTGCTGAACACGGCTTTCGAGTTCGGTGCGGCGGTGCTGGCACTGGCGGCAGCGGCGCTGCTGGGCACGCTGGTGCGGCGGGCGAAGTGATACATCAGGGCGACAGTGACTCGCGCGCATCGCGGCTTTCGACGATGTGGTGCTTGTCCATCAGGCGGTACAGCGTCATGCGCGACACCCCAAGCTCGCGCGCGGCAATGGTGATGTTGCGGCCCACGCGGCTCAGCGTCACGCTGATGGCGTCGCGTTCGGCGGCGGTGCGGGCAGCGTCCAGCCCGCCCCAGGCGCGCTCCGGTGGCGCCAGTCCCAGATCGGCCGCACCGATGAGCCGCTGATCGGCCATCACCACCGCCCGGCGCACGCGGTTGTGCAGTTCGCGCACGTTGCCCGGCCAGTCGTGCGCCAACAGCGCCGCCATCGCCTGCCGGCGGAAACCATCGACGCGCGTGCCGGCCTCATGGGCGCAGCCGCGCAGGAAGTACTCGGCCAGCATCGGCACGTCTTCCATGCGGTCGCGCAAGGGCGGCACCTCGATCGGCAACACGTTGAGCCGGTAATACAGATCCTCGCGGAAGCGCCCTTTGGCCACCGCCTCGGCGAGGTCCACATGCGACGCGGCCACCACGCGCGCATCGACCGCGATGCTGCGCACCGCGCCCACACGGGTGATCGTCTTCTCCTGCAGGAAACGCAGCAGGCTGGTCTGCAATTCGAGCGGCAGGTCGCCGATCTCGTCGAGGAAGATGGTGCCCCCGTGCGCAGCCTCGATGAGCCCGCTGTGCTGCGAGGATGCGCCGGTGAACGCCCCGCGCTCGTGACCGAACAGTTCCGAATGGATCAGCAGCGGGGAGATCGCGCCGCAGTTCACTGCGATGAAGGGCCCGGCGGCGCGACGCGACCGGCGGTGGATGCCCTGCGCCGCCAGTTCCTTGCCGCTGCCGCTTTCGCCGCCGATCAGCACCGGCGCGCCGTTGCTGGCCACCTTGCGGATCTGCTCGCGCAGCCGTTGCATCGCCGGACCCTGGCCGACCATGCCCTCCGACTCGCCGAGCAACTCCTTGCGGCCATGCTGGCGCCGCAGCAACGCCAACTGGTAGGCATGGCGCAGCAGCAGGTCCAGGGCCTGCGGATCGGCGGGCGCAGGCAGATAGCAGAAGAAGAAACTCAGCAACAGGTCCCGGAACACCGGGGAGTCGAGCAGCCGACCGTCGCACACGGCCACCCACTCGGTGCCCCGGGACGCACGGACGCAGGCGTCGAGCTCCGCATCCAATGCGGGTCGGCCCGCATCGATGAGCAACAGGCTCACCGTGAAGCTCAGGTGGGCCTGCAGCCGAGCGGCCTCGGCCAGGTCACCGGCCTCCACCACCTCCCAGCCGGCACGCGACAACGCCCCGATCAGGGAAGACGTGGCGCTGCCGAGATTGACGCACAACAGGCTTCGCGATGACATGGCGGGTTCAGAACGTGATCGGCAACCTGACCGTCAGCGTGAAATTCGGCGTGTCCGGTGTCAGGCCTGCGGCAGCCGAAACGTTCAGTGTTTTCGTCGGACTGATGCGGTACGAATAGCCCAGCAGCAGCGACGCCAGTTGCGTGCGAACCGAACCGGCCAGGGGCGCACCGTTGAGTCTGGTCTTTCCCACGGAGTTGAGGTCCAGGCCGACGCTGAAGGTCGACTTGTCGTTCAATGCCAGGCCCATGCCGAAGTTCAGGCCGAGCGCGTCGCCGGGCTTGACCGACCCGAGCGACTCACGCTCGCCATTGAGCACGAGGCGGCTCACGTTGCTGCGCTGGAAGTTGCGCGTGTAGCTGACGCCGCCGAAGAACACCGCGGGGTCTGATGGGAACAGCCAGGTGAGCCCCGCCTGCAGCGAGTTGAAGCCGGAGCCGGTGGGCAGATCGAGCGGCAGCCCGGTGCCGGTGGTGTTGCCCACGCATCGCGTCTGGCAGTCGGTCACTACATCGAAAGGGCTCTTGCCGGTGCGTGTCTTGTAGCGTAGCGAGCCGATGTAGTAGGGGTTGTCGGGCTGTGGCTGGTTGAGTTGGTAGCGGGCGGCGAACTCGATGTCGCCGATGGCCTGTCCCTTGGTGTTGAAGACATTGTCGAAGGCCGAGCCGGTGAAGATCTCGCGGCTCACGGTGTCGTCCGAGCGATAGACGTAAGGCACCTTGATCTCGGCCTCGAGCCGGTTGGACACGCCCCATCGGCCGGTCACCGCGCCGGTGAACACGGTCCGCTTGACCTCGCGCACGTCGATCAGGCCGATCAGCAGCGCAGGGATCACCGTATAGCCCACCAGCGCCACGCGATTGCTCGACGAGTAGCCATACTGGAACGACGGCTCGAAGACGAACTTGCCACGCGGTGTGAGGACGCCGGGCTGGTCGAAGAGCTGGGCCACGTTCGCGGCCGGCACCTCTGGGGCGGCCGGTGCCACGCCCACGCGTACGGACTGAGTCGCATCCGACGGCGGCTGGGCCTGCGCGGGTTCGACCGCTGCGCTCTGCCCCTGTACGGACCCGTCGCGGATCGCCTGGCGTGCAGCGCGTTCGCGGGCCGCATTGAGGCGCGCCGCCTGATCGGCCTGCTCGGCCATCTGCCGGCGCAGCAGCTCGAGTTGCCGGCCCTGCTCGCTCACCTGGCGTTGCAAGGCTTCGATCCGCTCATCGGTCGAAAGCGCAGAAGCCGATGGCGACTCTTGCGCGACGGGCGGCGTCTGCGCATGCACGAAGGAAAAAATCATGGAGGAGCAAACCCCAAGAACAGAGGGCGGCCCCAGACGCCAATTCTTCATATTCTTAGTCCTCAACTTTTTGTATTTATTGATTACCTTTCTGACCCCATGGAAACAAAAAACCAGGGTCATTGCAATGTTCAAGTTGAAACCATCCGTAATGACAGTCGAGATGCACCATGTCACGAAATTGAGGCAGGCGCGACATCCGACAGGCCGCGGAAACGTCGCCCTTTTCGCAAGAAGGGGTTAGGTCAAGCCCGGTTCTCCAACGCACCCTCGTCGCTGTACAGAGAGTCAAGGATCGCTTATGGAAGAGTCACATTCCTGAGACGTTCCGTTCTGCCTTCACCGAACGATGCAGCGGCAAAAAGTCCATGACACCCAATGCACTGCCGCTTTTCTTCATCGCTTCTCCGCTGTCTACTGGTTGTGACACAGACCCCCCTGGACAGCTTGTGCCGGGGTCCATGTCCATCCATCAACAGGGGGATGAGTTCGGTGGAAACAGCGGTCTTCCGTCGGAAAAAGCACAGGGAAAACACTCACTTGGAGCGGCATGCAAGTTGCTGAATGGACGCCGTTACGGCCTCGTAACGTGGTTCATTTCATTTCTCATCACTGGAGGACTTATGAAGAAAACGATCCTGGCTTCCGCGCTGCTTGCAGCGTTTGCCTACGGCGGCTCGGCCATGGCGGCGGGGGACACCCAGAACCCATCGCAAGGCACGACCAACGGCAACAACACGAGCACCACGAGCAACAGCACGACCACCACCACGCCAACCGCCACCGACGCCTACAACGACAACAGCACGGACTACGGCAGCTCCGGCAATGCCATGGCCAGCGCCGCGCGTTCGGCTTCGATGAACAACGGATCGACGGGCAGCTTCACCAACGCGTTCAACGTCTCCACCGCCTCCGCAGTCAGCAAGCTCAGCGGCTCGGTCTCGGGCAATTCGATCTCCTACATCGGCAACCAGGCCTATAACGAAGGCAATGCCAACGGTGGCAAGGGCTATGGCGGCGCCGGCGGCACGGGCCGCGGTTCGTTGGCGGTCGGCGTCGGTGTCGGCGGCACGGGCGGGCGGGGTGCGACGGGCATCGGCGGCGACGGCGCGGACGCCCGCTCCGGCAGGGCCAGCTCCAACACCATCAACGGCTTTGCCTCATCCGGCGACGGCGGCAAGGGTTCGGGTGGCGGCGCCAATGGCAGCACCTACAGCGGCCTCGTCAGCGCCGACGGTGCCAGAGGCGGCAGCAGTGGCGACGCCGGTGCCGGCGGTGACGGCGGCTCCGGCGGCAAAGGCGGCTACGGCGGCTCCGGCGGATTGGCGGGCACGACCGGTACCGGCACCGGTACCAACGGTGACGGCAATGGCGGCACGGCGAACGGCACCGGCAATCCGGGTACGGCCAGCAGCGGCGCCGGCGGGGCCGGAGGCGCGGCCGGTGCGGGCGGTGTCGCAGGCGCCGGCGGTGGCACGGGTGCCGGTGGCGCAGGCGGCGCCGGCGGCTCGGCCACGTCGAGCGCAGGCGGTACGCGCACGGCCGGCTCGGGCACGGGCGGGGCAGGCGGCGCGGCGACCAACGGCAGTTCGACCGGCGGTGCTGCGACCAGCGGCACGGCCACCGCTGGAAGCGGTGGCGCGGGCACCGGTGGCGCAGGCGCCGCAGGCGGCGCCGGCAACGGCGGCACCAACACGGCCTCGGGCGGCACGGGTGGCGCGGGCGCCAGCGGCACGGGCGGTGCGGGTGGCACGAACAGCGTGAACGCCGGCACCTACAACGCCTACAGCGCGATGAGCAGCGTCGGACAGTCGGCCGCCGGCATCATGGTCGCCGCGCAGAACAGCGGCTTCTCGTCGCTGATCCAGCAAAGCGTGAACGTGCAGGCCAACCTGTCCGTGGGCCGCTGAGGTCCGCTGGCGGAGGCCGGTCTCCTCCTCGTCCGCATGCCGCGGTGGTGTGCGGATGAGCGTCGGGGGCTGGCCGTTCAGGCCGCAGGCGATCGAAGACCGGTCGGAACGATCGCCTGCTCGAAGACAACCGATCGATGGACGATCCAAGGCATGGTCGTACGCGACCAGGGGAGACATCTCATGCAGCACGGAACAATGCGCTGGCCCGCTTCCATCGGACTGGCGTGCGCGATCGCCGTCGCCCTGACGGCACCCGGTGCGACACGGGCCGACGAGGTTCGCTGGGCGGCCACGGCCACGGCCCCGGTCCCCTCACCTACCTTCGCCCGGCCGGTCGCCAACAGCCAACTCGCCGACCTGCGCGGCGGCACGCAGAACACCCACAACGACATGACACTGTCCGGCACCACCGCCGACAACAGCGCCTACCAAGTGACCACCGGCAGCAATGCCATCAGCACCGGCTCCTTCGCCAACATGAGCGGCATCCCGGTGGTGATCCAGAACACCGGCGCCAACGTGCTGATCCAGAACGCGGTGATCCTCAACCTGCAGATGAACTGAGGAAAGCGTCATGCCGCGCCTGCGCCATCTCCTCGCCTTTCCCTGGCTCGCGCTGTGCCTCGGTGGCGCCGCGCATGCGCAGGCTGCGAACATGATCGGGCCGGGCGGCGATGTGCGCGTGCCCGTGACCAGCATCAAGCAGGCACGTCAGGCCAGCACGCTGCTGCAGCAATACGACTTCAGCTGCGGATCGGCCGCCGTGGCGACGCTGCTCACCTACCACTTCCGTTATCCCATCACCGAGCAGCGCGTGTTCGAGGACATGTTCGCGCACGGCGACCAGCAGAAGATCCGGCGCGAAGGCTTTTCGTTGCTCGACATGAAGCGCGCCCTGGCCCTGTATGGATTCGAGGCCGACGGTTTCGAGCAGCCGCTGGAAAAGCTCAACGAGGCGCGCGTGCCGGCCATCGTCCTGATGGTGGAGAACGGCTACCATCATTTCGTCGTGGTCAAGGGCGTGCAGTCCGATCGCGTGCTGATCGGCGACCCGGCCCAGGGCACGCGCGCGATGTCTCGCCAGACCTTCGAGGCCGCCTGGCCGAGCCGCCTGCTGTTCGTGGTGCACAACCGCATGGATATCGCGCGGTTCAATCTTCCCGGCGACTGGCAGGTGGCACAGCGCGCGCCGCTGGTGCATGGCCTGAGCCGCGAGAGCGGTATCGGCGTCAACCTGCCTGCGCTGGGCCCGGGAGACTTCTGATGCGCTCCCTCGCACCCTTGATCACCACGCGCCGAGGACGGATGGTCTGCATCATCCTCGCGCTGCTGGCCTTCGGCGACAACAACGCCGATGCGGCCCAGCCACAATCCGACTCACAGTTCGACGCACCGGCCGACCACGCCGTGTGGCAGACCGTGAGCGAGCGCACCCTCGACCGCATGCGCGGCGGCTTCGATGCCGGCGGCTTGATGGTCAGCTTCGGCATCACGCGCGCCGTGTACCTGAACGGCGCACTGCTGACCGAGACCACGCTCAACCTCGGCCAGCTGGCTCAACTGAGCCCGGCCCAGGCCAGCCAGCTCGGCAGCCAGATCGCCGGCCTCGACATCGTGAAGATCGGGCCCGGCAATACCGCAACGCTGCAGGGCACGGGCGTGGCGGGCGCCTTGCCGGGCGTGATCGTGCAGAACACCTTGAACAACCAGAACCTGGCCGTGCAGACCATGATCAACGCGACATCGAACGGCCTGGGCCTGCTGCGCGGCATCAACAGCAGCCGCACCCTTCTCGACGCATCGCGTTGAACGGCTCAAGGGCCCCGGCCCGGCCCGCGGCTCACCGCCGCTTCTGCAAATACATCGCCTGGTCGGCGTGGTTCAACAGTGCCTGTTCCTCGGCGCCATGGACGGGATACAGCGCCGCGCCGATGCTGGCACGCATCTCCACGCTGCGGCCGGCCAGATCGAAGGGCAGCTGGAAGGCGGCGCGGATCTTGCCGGTCACCTTGTCCGCGCAGAGCTCGCCCCGCGGGCTTTCGAGCAGCAGCACGAACTCGTCGCCGCCGAGCCGGGCCACCGTGTCGGCGGCACGCACGCACTGGCGCAGCCGCGTGGCCACGGCCTGCAGCAACAGATCGCCGATGGCATGGCCCAGCGAATCGTTGACCTGCTTGAAGCCGTCCAGATCGAGGAACAGCAGGACCAACTGGCCTTGTTCACGCTTGGCGCGGGCCAGCGCCGTGCTGAAGCGGTCATGGAACAACGCGCGGTTGGGCAATTGCGTGAGCTGGTCGTACTGCGCCATGTGCCGCAGCCGCGCATGCATGCGGTTGCGCTCGACGGCAGCCGCGACCTGAGTCGAGACGAACTGCAGCAGTTCCTTGTCCTTCTCGGTGTAGCCGCCATGGTCCGAATAACCCTGCAGCACCAGCGCGCCGAGCGGGCCCTCGGGCGCATGCAGCGGCACGCCGAGCCAATACGACGCGCCGCCACACAGTGCGTCGGCAAGCGGCGCCGGAAGGCTGGCCCGCGTGGCCGGCGTCACGAGCAGGGTCTGTCCGCTGCGGATGACTTCCGCGCACAGCGCGTCATCGGCGAAGGCGCGCGGCGACGGCGCGGGTTGGCGCTCGTCCACATGGTAGGGGTAACGCAGCTGGCCGCGCACCGCGTCGAACAGGGTCACGCAGAAATTGGCCGCGGGCAACAAGTCGCCGACGATCTGGTGCACGCGCGCGAACAGGGCCACCGGGTCGTCATGCCCGTCCAGCGGGCCGGCATGGGTGGTGTAGGCGGCCTCGGAGATCGCATAGACGGCCGCCTGGAGCGACTCGGTGCGCTTGCGCTCCGTGACGTCGCGCGCCACGGCCACGCGCACCTTGTCGTCCTTCGACCAACGCGCCGACCAGACGATGTGCGCGGTGCGCCCGTCCTTGCGCACATAGCGGTTCTCGAAGTGCAGCTGGTAGTTGCCAGCCATGATCTCCGCCACCACGGCCAGGGTGCGTGCGCGGTCGTCGGGGTGGACCAGTTCGATCATGCGCCGGCCGATCACCTCCTGCGGCGTGTAGCCGAAGATGCGCTCGAACGCCGCACTGACAAACACGTAACGCCCTTCGGCGTCGACCATGCACACGGCATCCACCAACAGGTCCAGCACATTGACCGAAGTCTCGGGAGGGGTCGAATTCATGCGGGACTCGGAATCATCAAGAAAGCCGTAGCCTACCAGCCCGCGCGAACGCCCCGTCCCGACGGGGCCATGCACCGTGTCAACCGATGGTCATCAGACTCGCATTGCCGCCCGCAGCCGCCGTGTTGACGCTCAGCGCGCGTTCCACCACCAGGCTCTCCAATGGCACCGCCGTGTCGCCGGGCACCAGGGCCCGCATGCCGACGATGGCGCCACGGCGCGCGGCCAGCGCCTGGAGCGTGGCGCGCAGCGCGGCCGCCTCGCCATGTTGCAGCACGGCATCGAAATGCACGGTGGGGGCGGTCCAATCCTGCGCGGTGGCGACGGCCTGCTGCACTTCCAGCGGCAGCGAGGCCAGCAGGCGGCCGGTGTCGGCACCGGCCGGCCACACCGCGGTGCTGCCCACCGCCAGCACGGCGGCCAGTTGCACCAGGCGGTCGGCATCGTCGGCGGCCAGGCACAGCACGGCCTCGCGCGGCAGCAGGGTGTAGACGTTGCGCTCGCCGGTCGGGCCGACGAGCGTGCGCGAATGGCCGCTGCGCGACAGGCGGCCGAAGCGTTCGCAGGCGGCCGCCAGCACGGTGCGCCCACCGCCGTGGGCCCAGGCCTGCAACGCGGCCAGCGCGGTCGGTGGAGCGGCGACGGCGCCGCCATCCGACGCCGATGGCGGGTTGCCCGGATCGGACGCCGCCAGCGCCCGCGCCATCACGTCGTCCGGTCGCGTGGCCAGCATGCGCAGCATGTACAGGGGGCCACCGGCCTTGGGGCCGGTGCCCGACAGGCCCTCGCCACCGAACGGCTGCACGCCGACCACGGCGCCGACGATGTTGCGGTTCACGTAGACGTTGCCGGCCTTGGCGTTCTGCACCACCTGGGCGATGGTCTCGTCGATGCGCGTGTGCACGCCAAGCGTGAGGCCGTAGCCGGTATCGTTGATCTGGCCGATGAGCGCGCCCAGGTCGCGCCTGCGGTACCGCACGACGTGCAGCACCGGGCCGAAGACCTCGCGCTGCAGCTCGGCCAGATTGTCCAGCTCGATCAGCGTCGGCACGACGAAGGTACCGTGCGCCGTCGCATCGCTATTGCCGTCATTGCGCGCCTGGCGGAACACCTTGCGGCCACGGCCCTGCATCGCCGCCACATGGCGCTCGACGCCGTCACGGGCTTCGGCGTCGATCACCGGGCCGACGTCCACCGCCAGCAGCGCCGGGTTGCCGATGCGGTTCTCGGCCATCGCGCCCTTGAGCATGTCGATCAGCCGGTCGGCCACCTCCTCCTGCACGCACAGCACGCGCAGCGCCGAACAACGCTGGCCGGCGCTGTCGAAGGCGGAGGACAACACATCGGTCACCACCTGCTCCACCAGGGCCGAGGAGTCGACGATCATCGCGTTCTGCCCGCCGGTCTCGGCGATCAGCGGCACGGGCCGGCCATCGGCGCCGAGCCGCGCGGCCAGCGTCTTCTGCAGGATGCGCGCAACCTCGGTGGAGCCGGTGAACATCACCCCCTGCACCCGCGCATCACCCACCAGCGCGGCACCCACGCTCTCGCCCCGACCAGGCACCAACTGCAGCGCCGCGCGCGGCACGCCGGCCCGCCACAGCAGGCGCACGGCCTCGGCCGCGACCAGCGGCGTCTGTTCGGCCGGCTTGGCCAGCACCGGATTGCCGGCGGCCAGGGCCGCGGCCACCTGGCCAACAAAGATCGCCAACGGAAAATTCCACGGGCTGATGCAGACCATCGGCCCCAGCGGCTTGTGGGTGTCGGCCGCGAAATCGCTGCGCGCCTGCGCCGCGTAGAAACGCAGGAAGTCCACGGCCTCGCGCACCTCGGCAATGCCGTTCGCAAAGGTCTTGCCGGCCTCGCGCGACAGCAGGCCGAGCAGGCGCGGCAGGTTGGCCTGCAGCAGGTCGGCCGCGGCTTCGAGCTGGTTCGCGCGGTCCGCTGGCGCCGTGGCGGCCCACTCGGGGGCGAAAGCCGCGGCATCGGCGACGGCCTGGCTCACATCGGCGAGCGTCGCGTCGGTCACCTGGCCGACCACGTCGCGCAAATCGGCAGGATTGAGCACCGGTGCGGGCGCCTGGCCCGCGCTGGCCGCCGAGGCCATCAGCGGCCCGGCCACCCAGGCCTCCTGCGCCGACTTCTGCAGCGCGTCGCCGAGCTGGCGCAACTGGTCGTCGTTGGCCAGGTCGAGGCCGGTGGAATTGGCGCGCGCCCGGCCGTACAGCGCCGGCGGCAGCGGGATCGCGGCATGCGGCAGGCCGACCGCCCCCTCCCTCGCCGCCATGTGTTCGACGGTGGCGACCGGGTCTTCCACCAGCAATTCGATGGCGATGGTCGGGTCCGCGATGCGGTTCACGAACGAGGTGTTGGCGCCGTTTTCCAGCAGCCGGCGCACCAGGTAGGCCAGCAGGGTTTCATGCGTGCCCACGGGGGCGTAGATGCGGCAGGGCCGGTTCAACTTGCCGGCCGCGACCGGGCCGACGACCTGCTCGTACAGCGGCTCGCCCATGCCGTGCAGGCACTGGAATTCGTACTGGCCGGGCTGGTAGCTGGCCGGGTCGGCCATGTGGTAGATGGCCGACAGCGTGTGGGCGTTGTGCGTGGCGAATTGCGGATAGACCGCATCCGGCGCGGCCAGCAGCTTCTTCGCGCAGGCCAGGTAGGACACGTCGGTATAGGCCTTGCGCGTGTAGACCGGATAGCCGGCCAGGCCGTCGATCTGCGCGCGCTTGATCTCGCTGTCCCAGTAGGCGCCCTTCACCAGCCGCACCATCAGCCGGTGGCCGCTGCGCCGCGCCAGGTCGACCACGAAGTCGATCACGAAGGGACAGCGCTTCTGGTAGCCCTGGATCACGAAGCCGATGCCGTTCCAGCCGGCCAGGCCCGGCTCGAAACACAGCTTTTCCAACAGGTCGAGGGACAGCTCCAGCCGGTCGGCTTCTTCGGCATCGATGTTGAGGCCGATGTCGTACCGGTGGGCCAGCAGCGTGAGGTCGCGCAACGTTGGGTACAGCTCGGCCATCACGCGGGCATGTTGCGCGCGGCTGTAGCGCGGGTGCAGGGCCGAGAGCTTGATCGAGATGCCTGGCCCCTCGTAGACACCGCGGCCGGCCGACGCCTTGCCGATGGCATGGATCGCCTGTTCATAGGACTGGCGGTAGCGCTCGGCGTCATGCGCGGTGAGCGCGGCCTCGCCGAGCATGTCGTACGAATAGCGGAAACCTTCGGCCTCGAGCTTTTTCGCGTGGTCCAGCGCCTGGGCAATGGTCTCGCCGGTGACGAACTGCTCGCCCATCATGCGCATGGCCATGTCCACGCCCTTGCGGATCAGCGGCTCGCCGCCCTTGCCAATGAGGCGGGTGAGCGTGGTCGACAGGCCTGACTCGCTGTGCGTGGCCACCAGCTTGCCGGTGAGCAGCAGGCCCCAGGTGGCGGCGTTGACGAACACCGACGGGCTGCGGCCCGCATGCGACTGCCACTGGCCGTTGGCGATCTTGTCGCGGATCAGCGCGTTGCGCGTGGCCGCGTCAGGAATGCGCAGCAGCGCCTCGGCCAGGCACATCAGCGCCACGCCTTCCTGCGACGACAAGGCGTATTCCTGCAGCAGACCCTGCACCAGGCCGGCGCGGCCGGTGGCGTTCTTGCGTTGACGCAGTTGCAGGGCGATGCGTTGCGCGAGCGCCTGGGCCTGCGCGGCCATGGCGGTCGGCAGGCGCGCGGCCGCCAGCAGCGGCGGCAGTGCTTCGGGCTCCGGGCGGCGGTAGGCCGCGGTGATAGGGGCGCGCAGCGGCGGCACCTCGTCGTGGGCGGCAAGGGCATCGGCGAACGGGGCAGCGAAGGACTGTGGCATGGCAGGATCCATATGGTGAATAGATCGATGATGCCGAAGAGTTACGCGAATAACTCTCTCAAATTACCATACTTCGCCGAATTAAATTCCATTCAAGGCCCCGCCACGGTTTTGCCCTCCTCCCTGCTGGAGGAGGGTTGGGGGCATACCGACTACTGCGGCACGTTGATGGACGTCCCCGCGAAGCCGATCTGATCCGCCGTCGCCGGCGTGCCGCTGATCGCCGGCACGTTGGCCGCCGTGATCGCCGGCGCCGCACCGGGCGTGCCGCCGCGCGGCGTGGTGCGCACCACCTGGCTCGGCGGCAGCGCCGTGCCACTCTTGAGCCGCGCGTACATGGCGTTCATGGCCTGCGTGAAGTAGGCGTGCAGCGGCACGAAACGGCTGTCGAAGCCGCTGAACGGGTTGAACGCGTCGAAGTGCTGCGCATTCGTCACCTCGATGTAGCGCAGCTGGCTGGTGCCACCTTCGACGACCCGGTTGTAGGCCGCATAGGCGCGCTCGGAGTTGTTGACCGGGATCAGCGCATCGCTGCGCCCGCCGACCATCAGCACCGGCTTGCCGCGCAGATTGCCGTTCAACAGCACCTCGGCCATGCCGGCGCGCACCGCGTCGCTCTGGGCCTTGGTGGGCACGCTGGTGGCGGTGAGCGCCGCACCGCTGACGGTGTCCACGCCGGTGACCAGCGCGCGCTGGCACAAGGCGCCGTCGAGTGCGAAATCGGCCGTGCCGCTGCCGGGCGATACCGCCAGCGTCCAGCCCGTGGCGCCGCCGACCGCGGTGTTGAGCACCGGCGTGGCCGGCGAACCGTTGGCCGTGCCGTTGCCCAATGCATAACTCTGCGCCCTGGTGGCGGCGGCCACGGCCACCGGGGCACCGGACGCGTTGACGGCGGCCAGGCTCATGCCGCAGACGTTGTCGGCCACCGAGAAGCGGCCGTAGGCGTTGACGTACATGGTGGAGATGATCACCGCGTTGCCCAGCCCGTAGTGCGCGTTGTGCATCTGGTCGTTCGCCGTGCTCCAGCCGTAGGCGCGCAGCCGGGCCAAGGCGTCGTTCGCCTGGTCGGCTGTGGTGGCGCCGGCAACCAGCCCCCTGGCCGCCAGGGCGGCACAGCGGTTGGTGGCGCGTGCCGTCATCGCCACCAGCGGGATGTAGTTGAAGGTCGAGGTCTCTGTCATCAGCGCCGCACTGGCCAGCGCCGCGCAGGGCTGGTACAGGTTGGCCACGGTGAAGTAGTCGATCAGCGGCTTGCCGTAGCCCGGCACCGCCGTGCCGCCGAACTGCACGCCGTAGCCGGCCGTGGTGGACGGCTGGGCACTCGGCTCGAAGGCCACCACGCCGTCGATCAGGCCGTCGCTGTCCTGCTCGGCGGCACGCAACACCGCTGCGCCGCCGTTGGACACCGAGGCGGCGATGATGGTGGTGTTGCCGGCATTGAACTTCACGCGGCGGTTGTTGCCGTCCACGTCACCGTATTCCTGGTTCAGCGCATACAGCGCGTAGCGCGCGGCGGCCAGCGTGTCGTTGCCCCAGTCCTTCTCGGGATTGAGCTGAGAGTGCGCGTGTTTGAGCGCCAGCCGGTTCGGAAAGGCCGCGTTGAACGCGCTGCGCACGGTGTCGGTGAGGTTGGCCGCGAAGTGCGCCAGGCTGCCGGCCGCGGCGCGCGTGGCCCGCGTGCCGTCGATGCGGTGCACGGTGTCGTCGCCGGGGTCGTACAGGCCCATGCCCTTGCCGGCATCGGTGAGTGCCACGGCGCAACCGCGCTTGAGCCCCCATTCGCCGGCCGACGAGATGGCACCGTAGACGCCGCGCGAACCCGAGGACGGGCCCACGACCACGCAGGGCGCGTTGACGTCGAAGCTGTCGGGGATCTGCACCACCATGGCCACGCGTTTGCGGCCGGCGCTGTCGTCCAGCACCCCGAGGTACTCGAGGCCGGGCACCAGGCCCTCGCCCCGCGTGTTGGCACCACTCAGGTCGATGTTCGGCCCGAACAGCACGCCGTAGCCGCCACCCGCCGTGGCGTCGACCAGGCCCCGGTAGTTGGACTGGATCGCATTGCGCCGCAGTTCCTCGGCCGTCGGGTTGAGCGGATCGGCATAGGCCGGCACCGCGGCCGTCGAGGCCAGGCCGGACTTGCCGAGACCGGCGGTCAGCAGGTCCTGCGTGGCCGCGGTGCTGCCGCTGCCGGTGGCCGTGGCCCGGTAAGCGACGCGGCTGAGCTGGCTGACGTTGCCGGGCAGCGTGTTCACGCCCGGCCCGTCGGAGCCGCCGCCGCAGCCGGTGAGTCCCGCCGTTGCCAAGAGGGCCAGTGCTGCGGCGCCCCCCGCCGAGATCGTGCCCGATGCGATGCCGCGACCCATGGATCTTCTTTGCATGTCGTCTCCTCGTTTTGTTTTGAAAGCCTGGATGGACCGCCGCCACTCTAGTGGGGAACGGCACCGAGCGGGGCCAGTTTCGGCTCAGGGTTTTCCTGTGCCCGGTTGGCCGAGCAGATCAGGCGCCCGGTGCCGCCAGCCAGTCCGCCAACAGGCCGGACACTGCCACCGGCCGCTCCATGGTCGCCATGTGGCCGGACTCCTCGACCACCGCCAGCCGCGCGCCGGGAATGCGATCGGCCATCTGCACGTGGCGCGCCAGCGGGCTCCAGGTGTCCTGCCGGCCGCAGGCCACGAGCGTCGGGCAGGCGATGCCACCCAGCACCGGCGTGGCATCGGGGCGGGCGAGCAGCGCCTGGATCTGCGCGGCGAAGATGTCGGGCGACTTGCGCTCGATCATGGCCAGGATCTCTTCGAACACGTCCCCGGGCAAGCGGTCGGCAAGCCGCGTCGGGTGCACCATGCCCAGGGCCCAGGCCTCCCCCATGGCCCGCATGCCGTGCCCGCGCGCCGTCGCCAGCAACGCGTAGCGCTGCGCGCGCTCGTGCTCGGCGGCACTGCCATCGGGCAAGGGCTGGTAGCCGGTGTCGAGCAAGGCCAGCCGCTCCACCCGCTCGGGTGCGAGCCGCATGATCTCCAGCGCCACCCGCCCGCCCATGCTGTGACCGGCCAGCGCGAACCGCGGCGCGGGTGCAGCCTGCAGCGCCAGGCGTGCCATGGCCTCGATGGAATCGCTCATGCCGTAGTCGGGCACGACACAGCGCGCCAGGGACGCCAGGGCCACCGACTGCGCGGCCCACACGGCCTGGTCGCACAACAGGCCCGGCAGCAGCAATAGCGCTGGCAACGGTGCGGTCGATGGCGCGGGCTGGCCCGCGGGCTGGAATGGATCGGTTTGGCTCATGCGACAAATGGTGAATAAGAACAAGAAAAGCGTTACTTGAAAATTGACTCTATTGATAGCACTCCGTGCAGATCCCTGCTGTTCAAAAGTCGAATTTCGTTCACCGTTTATAGCCGACAAAATCGGAACTTGTTGCGGCGCAGCAATCTGAGATAAGATCGCGCGGCGCAACAATTGAAACAAAACCATCTGCGCTGAAATGTGCCGGAAACAGTGGCACCGCATAGTGTGCTCCGTTGTGCAGCCACCAAATTTCAGGAGAGTCTCGTGCCCAATTTCCTGCCCCATCTCCTGCCCGTGACGCAACGCAAGCCGCTGGCACAGGACCCGGCAAGACCCTCCTCGATGTTCAAAGCCACCCCCTTGGATCGTCCATACGACACGCCCATCACCGTAATGCCCAAAGCCAGAGCCGCCGGTCGCAGCTGGCTGCAGGCGCTGCTGCCTGGCTTCGGTTCGGTGCGCGGCCGCATCGCCAGCATCCAGAAGAGCATGCTGGTGGAACTGGGCCAGGTGGCGAGCCTGCCATTGCACGAGGATGCGCTCGCCCGCCAGATCGTACAGGCCGAGGATGCCGAGACGCTGTGGGCGCTGCGCTTCGCATTGGCCGAAGCCATCGGCAGCGTGCGCGGCGACGTGGTCGCGCGCCAGAAAATGACCGAGATCAGCTTCATGTTCGCCGGCCTGCTGCGCCGCCGCGTCGAAGCGCCGACCGCCCTGTCCGGTGAAAACGTGGTGCGCCTGCCTTCGCGCGGTCCGCAGCCCGGCGCCCGCTCCTGAGCCAGTCCGGCCGGTGAGGCCGGCAAGGCCCGGCACCGTCGCCACGCAGCTGCGTGGACAATAGCGCGGTGAGCATCCCCCAGACTTTCATCCATGAATTGATCGCCCGCGCCGACGTGGTCGAAATCATCGGCCGCTATGTGCAGCTCAAGAAGGGCGGCGCCAACTTCATGGGCCTGTGCCCGTTCCACAGCGAGAAGTCGCCTTCTTTCTCGGTCAGCCCGAGCAAGCAGTTCTTCCATTGCTTCGGCTGCGGCAAGAGCGGCGATGCCATCGCCTTCCTGATGGAGCACACCGGCGCCACCTTCCACGAGGCCGTGGAGGACCTGGCCCAGCAATACGGCATGCAGGTGCCCGAGGACGACGCCTCGCCGCAGGACAAGGCGCGCGCGGCGGAACAGCGCCAGAAGCAAAGCACGCTCACCGGCGTGCTGGAACAGGCCGGCGACGCCTTCCGCAAGCAGCTCAAGAACTCCGTGCGTGCGGTGGACTACCTCAAGGGCCGCGGCCTGTCGGGCGAGGTCGCCAAGCAGTTCGGCCTGGGTTATGCGCCGCAGGGCTGGCGCAACCTGGCCAGCGTGTTTCCGAACTACGACGACCCGCTGCTGGCCGAGAGCGGCCTGGTGATCACCAATCCCGACGAGCACACCGGCGAGGAAAAGCGCTACGACCGTTTCCGCGACCGCATCATGTTCCCGATCCGCAACGTGAAGGGCGAATGCATCGGTTTCGGCGGCCGCGTGCTCGGCGACGAAAAACCCAAATACCTGAATTCGCCGGAAACGCCGGTGTTCAGCAAGGGCCGAGAGCTTTACGGCCTGTTCGAGGCCCGCAATGCCTTGCGCGACGCGGGTTACGTACTCGTGACCGAAGGCTACATGGACGTGGTGGCGCTGGCCCAGCTCGGCTTTCCGAATACCGTGGCCACGCTCGGCACGGCCTGCACGCCGGAGCATGTGCAGAAGCTGTTCCGTTTCACCGATGCCGTGGTCTTCAGCTTCGACGGCGATGCGGCCGGCCGGCGCGCGGCGCGCAAGGCGCTGGACGGCGCCCTGCCCTTCGCCAGCGACGTGCGCAGCGTGAAGTTCCTGTTCCTGCCGCCGGAGCACGATCCGGACAGCTACATCCGTGCATTCGGACGCGATGCTTTCGCGCGCTACGTGGCCGAAGCCACGCCGTTGAGCGTCTTCCTCGTGGAGGCAGCGCGCGAAGGCTGCGACCTGAATGCCGCCGAAGGCCGCGCGCATTTCGCGAGCAACGCCAAGCCGCTGTGGAATCTGCTGCCGGAAGGCGCGCTCAAGCGCCAGTTGCTGGGCGACATCGCCGACCTGGTGCAGCTCAACACCCGCGAACTCACCGAGGTCTGGCTCGGCAAACCCGCCAGCAGCCAGCGGCGCGGCGAATACGGCGACTTCGGCAAGAAGAACGACGGCCAGCCACGCTTGGACCGCAACGGCCAGCCCTGGCGCAGCAAGTTTCCACAACGCAACGAAGCCCCGCGCCCGACCGGCCGGCTGTTGCCCGCCAGCCGCGCCGACCATGCCGTGCGGCTGTTGCTGAGCCATGCCGCGGCCTGGGACAAACTGGGCAACGAAGACCACGCGATGTTGTGCGAACTGCCTGGCGCGCACGGCGGGCTTTTCGTCTGGCTGGAAAGCCAGCTCCACGAACACGGCCCGCAACCCTGGGGCATGCTCAGCGAAAGCCTGCGCGGGCAGCCCTTCGAGCCGCTGGCCACCAAGGTCATGGCCCGCCCGGATGCCGGCCCTGCCGCGGCCGCGCCGGAGACCAGCACCCACCCGGGCGAGGAACTGGCGCAGGAATTGCGCAACCTGCTCGACCTGATGCTGGTGGACCGGATCAAGAGCCAGATGAGCCAGCTCGTGGACGCTGTGAGCAAGGGTGACGCCGAAGCCCTCAAGCGCTACCAGGAACTGTCGCAAAGGCTCAGCGAACTGGCCCGCACGGCCAAGGCGGCAGCCTGAATCGAGGCCCGCCTATCACGTTTTGGCCTTGAATTTCAGGTTACAGGCTATAATCTAAGGCTTACTGCTCGGCAAGAGCGACAGCAATACCTCCGGCCCCGGCCCCATCGATGCCACCGCGCACATGGCCACTCCGCCGCAAGGGTTGCATGCCAAATGATCGCCCACACATCTTGCCTATGAGGGAAGTTTCGAAGAAGTCTTCGAATTTTTCCTCGGTCATGCACCCGCGTCGGGATTCTTGCGGCGCTTGGTCGTTTTTTCGTCTGCTTTGAAGTTCCAAGGTTGTCCCATGCCTGCTCAAAAGTCCGAGAAGTCCGTCAAGCCCGCAGCCCCTGCTGTCGTGAACCCCGCCAAAACAGCCTCCAAGGCCACGGCCAAGCCCGCCGCCAAGGAGTCCGCCACGCCCGCCTCGAAAGTCAAAACAGTGCCAGCATCGAAGTCCCCTGCCGCCGTCAAGGAAAAAGCCGCTCCCGTGTCCGCCGACGACACGCCTGCGAAGAAGAAGCCGGGCCGTCCGCCCAAGACGGTGGTGGTCGCGACCGAAGCCAAGCCCAAGCCGGCCGGCGCCAAGCGCGGGCCCAAGCCCAAGGGCTCGATCTCGACCGAGATCAACGAAGATGACCTGATCGAGATCGAGGAAGACCCGGTCGAGGAACCGGCGCCGGTGCTCACGGCCAACGGCGAAAAGGTCAAGCCGCTGCGCATGAAGATCAGCAAGGCCAAGGAACGGGCCTTGATGAAGGAGTTCGGCCTCGACGAGACCGTGCTTTCCGAGGAAGACATGGCCAAGCGCCGCCTGCGGCTGAAGGCGCTGATCAAGCTCGGCAAGACGCGCGGCTACCTCACGCACGGCGAAATCTCCGACCACTTGCCCGACAAGCTGATCGACGCGGAAACGCTCGAGGCCGTCATCAACACGCTGAACGACCTGGGCGTGGCGGTGTACGAGCAGACGCCCGACGCCGAATCGCTGATTCTGACCAACAACGCGCCGGCCGGCAGCACCGAAGAAGAAGCCGAGGAAGCCGCCGAGGCCGCGCTGTCCACCGTGGACAGCGAGTTCGGCCGCACCACCGACCCGGTGCGCATGTACATGCGCGAGATGGGCACGGTCGAGCTGTTGACGCGTGAAGGCGAAATCGAAATCGCCAAGCGCATCGAAGGCGGCCTGATGCGCATGATGGAAGCCATCAGCGCCAGCCCCGCCACGCTGGCCGAGGTGTTCCGCCTGGGCGAGGAAATCCGCGAAGGCAAGATCGTCATCTCGACCGTGGTGGATGGCTTCTCCAACCCGAACGAAGCCGACGATTACGTGGCCGAAGAAGACTTCGACGAATTCGACGCGGCCGACGACGACGACGGCAAGGGCGGCTCCAAGGCGCTGACCAAGAAGCTCGAGGAACTGAAGGTGGAGGCGCTCACGCGCTTCGACCGGCTGCGCGGCCTGTTCGAGAAGGTCCACAAGATCTACGACAAGGAAGGCTACGGCACGCCGCACTATGCCAAGGCCCAGGCCGCCCTGAGCGAAGAGCTGATGACCATCCGCTTCACCGCCAAGACCATCGAGAAGCTGTGCGACCTGCTGCGCACCCAGGTGGACGACGTGCGCAAGAAAGAACGCGAACTGCGCCGCATCATCGTCGACAAGTGCGGCTATCCGCAGGAACAGTTCATCGCTGACTTCAGCGGCCGCGACAAGATGGGCAACAAGGTGCCGTCGCACCTGCTCGACCTCAAGTGGATCGAGAAACAGGCCGCGTCCGGCAAGCCCTGGGCCGCGATCATGGCGCGCAACATTCCGCCGGTCCAGGACCTGCAGCAGAAACTGACGGACCTGCAGGCGCGCGTGGTGGTGCCGCTGGACGAACTCAAGGGCATCAACAAGCGCATGAACGAAGGCGAGGCCTCGTCGCGCGATGCCAAGAAGGAAATGATCGAGGCCAACCTGCGCCTGGTGATCTCCATCGCCAAGAAGTACACCAACCGCGGCCTGCAGTTCCTCGACCTGATCCAGGAAGGCAACATCGGCCTGATGAAGGCCGTGGACAAGTTCGAATACCGCCGCGGCTACAAGTTCTCGACCTATGCCACGTGGTGGATCCGCCAGGCCATCACGCGGTCCATCGCCGACCAGGCGCGCACCATCCGCATCCCGGTGCACATGATCGAGACCATCAACAAGATGAACCGCATCAGCCGGCAGCATCTGCAGGAGTTCGGCTTCGAACCCGATGCCTCGATCCTGGCCGAGAAGATGGAGATCCCGGAAGACAAGATCCGCAAGATCATGAAGATCGCCAAGGAACCGATCTCGATGGAAACACCGATCGGCGACGACGACGACAGCCACCTCGGCGACTTCATCGAAGACGGCGCCAACACCGCGCCGATCGAAGCCGCCATGCAGGCCGGCCTGCGCGACGTGGTCAAGGACATCCTCGACTCGCTCACGCCACGCGAAGCCAAGGTGCTGCGCATGCGCTTCGGCATCGAGATGAGCACCGACCACACGCTGGAAGAAGTCGGCAAGCAGTTCGACGTGACGCGCGAACGCATCCGCCAGATCGAAGCCAAGGCGCTGCGCAAGCTCAAGCACCCGAGCCGCAGCGACAAGCTGCGCAGCTTCATCGACACGCTGTAAACGGCTGCGTCTCGCTCGAAAGCCCCGTTGCCAGAGATGGCGGCGGGGCTTTTTTCATGCGGTCCGCGGTGCCTGGCCCTCGCTGGTCACCCATTCCCATAACGCCAGACCCAGCAGATCACGCAGCGTGGCGACGCCGACCGCGGTGATCGCCAGTGAACGGGCGCCGGCCTTGCGCGACAGCCAGCCCTGGTCGAGGCAATGCGCGCAGATCATTGCGCCGAGTCGGCCTGCGACATGCGACCTGCGTTCACTCCAATCCAGGCAGGGCCGGCAATACGGACGGCCGCGGCCACCGCCCGGCGCTGCGGACGCAAGAGTGATACCCCAGGGCCGCAGCAACGCTTCAGCCCGGTCCGTGACCAGGCCGGCCTCGCCATCGAAGGTGATGGCGCCATCGGCCTGAAGGCGTTCGGCAATGGCCAGGCCGAGGCGGCCGGCGATGTGGTCGTAACACATGCGGGCCATGCGCATGGACTCGTCGCGCGGGCCCGGCACGACGCTGCGCCGCGGCGGTTTGTCGCCGGCGATCTGCATGATGCCCTCCAGCATCTTGGCCACGTCGCCGGACGACAGTCGATGGTAGCGATGCCGTCCGCGTTGCGCCACGGCCATCAGCCCGGCTTCGACCATCTGCGCCAGATGCTTGCTGGCTGTTTGCGGCGACACGCGACCGGCCTTCGCCAGTTCATTGGCCGTGAGCGAACGTCCGTCCATCAACTCGAGCAGCATGGCCGCGCGGGCCGGCTCGCCGACCAGCGAGGCGATGCGTGCAATCTGATTGATGTTCATGGCCCCAGCTTACGGCATGGCCAGAAGTGACGCTTCGTCCCGCACCGAAGCATTCAGGACCCGGATGCCATCAGCATCCATGGTTTTGCGGCGTTGGCCGTCTTGCCTGAAAGCTTCTCATGACCCACATCTCCTCTCGCACGCCGCCCCCCGTTTTTGATGGCGACACCGTTGTGCGCGCAGCCTTCGTGCTGGCGCTGTTCGGCTGGGGCGTCGGCTTCTACGGGCCGCCCATCTTTCTCTATGCCGTGGTGTCCCGCACGGGCTGGTCCCTGCCTCTTGTGTCGGCAGCCGTGACGCTGCACTTTTTGTTCGGCGCCTGCGTGGTGGCCTGCCTGCCGCGCATCCATCGGCGTTTCGGACTGGCGGCGACGACGGCTGGCGGTGCAATCCTGCTGGCCCTCGGCTGCATCGGCTGGGCATGTGCCATCCAACCCTGGCAACTGGGCCTCGCAGCACTTTTCACGGGCGCCGGCTGGGTACCCCTGGGGGCGGCCGGCATCAATGCCATCGTCTCCCCCTGGTTCGTGCGCACGCGTCCGATGGCGCTGGCCAAGGCCTACAACGGTGCCAGTCTCGGCGGCATGCTGTTCTCGCCGATGTGGGTGGCCTTGATCGGCCAGTATGGTTTTCCGGCCGCGGCCTTGGTGGTCGGACTGGTCATGGTCGCCGTGGTGCTGCCGCTGGCCGGCGGCGTGTTGGTCAGGACGCCAGAAGCAGAGCCGCAAAACACGAACAAGGCTCAGCCCGGCCGTGATTCCACCCAGGCGGCGGCCCCGGTGTCACCCGCCCGACACAGAGCCGCACGCTGGCGCGACCGCGCCTTCCCGACGCTGGCCGCAGCCATGGCGCTGGGCCTGTTTGCCCAGATCGGAATGATCGCCCAGCTGTTTTCTCTGCTGGCGCCGGCCATCGGCACCACGGCGGCGGGTTGGGTGATGGCCATGGCGACGGGCTGTGGCATGGGCGGCCGGCTGGCCGTCGCCCGCCTGCTGGGCGCGGGAGCAGACCGCCGCCGTGCCGCCTGCGCCAGCTACGCGATCCAGGCCTGCGGCACCGCGCTGCTCCTGGCCGCGCCGCAGCAGTTGCCGCTGGTCGTCCTGGGCGTGGCGCTGTTCGGGCTCGGCATCGGCAACGCCACTTCGCTGCCGCCCTTGATCGCGCAAGCGGAGTTTGCGCCAGCCGACGTGCCGCGCGTGGTGGCGCGCTGCGTCGCAATAGCGCAGGCACTGTACGCCTTCGCCCCGGCCGCCCTGGCCCTGCTGCTGACGCATGAAGGCCATGTGGCATTGACCCTCGGCGCTGGCACGCAGGCCTTCTTCGGCACGGTCCTGCTGATCCAGTTCCTGGCCATCGCCTGCATGTGGGCCGGCCGAGCCACTCAAAAGCAATGACCTATACCGGTGGCGCCAGCCAGTCCGCACGTTCGCGCCCGGCCCAGACCAGTTCGGCGTTCAATCCGTCGCTGGCATCGATGCGCGCCTCGGCCTGCTCGGGGGTGAAGCCCCAGGCGCGCTGGTGGCGCTCGGCGAGCTGGCGCCGGGCCTGCGCGGGCGGCACGTCGAGGAACCACACCTCGTCGAACAGGCCCTGCAAGTCCCAGCCGTCGCCCTGGTGCAGCAGGTACAGGCCTTCGACCAGCACCAGCCGGGTGTCGGGCGTGACGGTGAACGCATCGGCCACGGGATCGCCGATGTCGTGCTGGAAGTCGGGCCAGGTGACGGCGCGGCCCTCGCGCAAGGCCTGCAGGTGCTGGCGCAGCCCGGCCGGATCGAAGGTCCAGGGTGCGCCGCGGCGGGCCAGCGCCAATGCCGGGTCGGGCATCCTCGCCAGCGCGGCGCGCGGCAGATGGAACCCGTCCATGCCCAGCACCTGCATGCGGCCGGCACCCGCCTGCCGGTTGACCGCATCGGCCCAGCGCGCGGCCACCGTGCTCTTGCCCGCGCCGGGCTGGCCCACCAGGCCCACAAGGATGCGTGGACGGCCGCTCGCCAGCAGCGCCAGCAGGCGTTGGACCGCGGCCGAAGGCGCCCCGCTAGGGATGTCCATGGTTTAGGCGCCTACAGCATCCGCTGGTCGACCAGGCCTGGGCGGCCGGAGTAGCGCACCAAGGCGTCCAGCGTCTCGACCTGCACCCGCGCGGCGCGCTGGCCGTAGACCTGTTCCTTGAGCCAGGCCGCCTCGGCTTCGAGCAGTGCTGCGTCGTCGAGCCGGGTGTGCCAGACCTTCTGCGCCGCGTCCCAGCGGTAGCCGCGATCCTTCAGCAAGTCCTTCGCCTCGAACGGCGCACCGGTCGCCTGCAGCCGGTAGCGCAGCGTGGGTGCGCTGGCCAGCAGCCTGGCCAGGCCCGTGTGCCTGCTGGCCGGCAGGTCGGCCTGCAGCACCGCCAGCAGCGCGTGGCAGTCCATCTCGGCGCGGTGGGCGTCGTAGAACAGGCCCAGGCCGAACGCCAACGACTCGAGCTTGGAAGAACCCCGGCCTTCGGCCTTCCAGTCGATGTCGGCGAAGGAACAGGCCCAGGCCTTGGCCGCGAAGTCAGGCAACCGGGCCTCGACGAAGGGCCGGTCGAAGCCCGCGTTGTGGGCCACGATCAGATCGACGCCGGCCAGCAGTTCAGCGATGCGCGCCTCGTCCAGCCGCTGGCCCTGCACCATGGCATCGTCGATGCCGGTGATGGCCTGCACCTCCGCAGGGATCGGCTGGCCGGGGTCCTCGAGGCCGTCATAGACCTGCACCGGGCCCACAGGCTGGCCGGTGGCACGGTCGACATCGACACGCAGCAGGGCCAGTTCCATGATCTTGTCGCGGGCATGGTTCAGGCCGGTGGTCTCGGTGTCGAGGATCAAGAGCCGCGCGACGTCGGCCGCAGGCGCCGGCGTCCCGAAATCCAGGCGCGGCACGAGGCGGCGCAATACGCGGTAGTCCGGATGCGCATCGACCCGTTGTGCGAGTGTTTCGAAATGCTCGGACGTCGCAGCGGCCACGGCGGCGGGCTCGGCGGCGGTGAGGCCGACCGGCACGATGGCCGGCGCTGCGACCGGCACCGCCGGCGATGCCCCGCTCAGGTCGAGTCCAACCGACGGCGGCGCGACACGGGCCGCCACGGCCGGCTTAGCCGTGTTCTTGCGCACGGGCTTGCGCGGGGCCGCCGGGACGTGGATGACGACCGGCACGCCATCTTCGAAGCCGAATCCAAGTTGCTGCATCATGCGGGCACCGCCCTGGGCGTGGGATCGTTGTTCATGTCGTCCATGGCTACTTTCATTGAGGCTCCGATTGTCCGCGCAGAATGCACGCGCCACCGCGTCGAAACCGGCTGTCTCCTGCGAAGAAAGTGCAACAGCCGGTGAGCGCATTCACCGCGCGGGTGCCTTGATGACCTTGCGGAAATCGCAGCACGCCTGCGCCAGCGCCACCACGTCCTGCAGGAGCCGGCTGGCGTCGCCGGCGCGGCGCACGGCCACGTACGGTACGGCCGGCACGGGCGGGTCGGTACGCACCACCGTCAGCAGCCGGCTGCCGAACAGGCCGCGCACACAATGCAACGGCATGGTGGCCACGCCCAGGCCGGAAATGGCCAGGCCGGCCAGCGCCAACAGGCTGTTGCTGGTGACGCTTTGCGTCATGCGCAGACCGTTGTCGCCGAGCCAACGGTCCAGGATGATGCCGGAGCCCGAAAGATGGCCCTGCGTGAGCAGCGGAAAGCGCGCGAGGTCCGCCAACGGCAGCACGCGCCGGCCCGGCAGCAGGCCGGGGCGGCAGAACCAGGCGTTGTCCACCTCGGCCAGCGGCGTTGTGACGCAGTCCGGATGTTCGAAGGCGTCGGGCACCACGATCACGTCCACCTTGCCGGCCGCCAGCTTGGCACGCAAGCCCGTGCTCAAGTCCACATCGGGCTCGATGGCCACCTTGGGGTAGCGCTCGCGCAGCCGGCCCACCAGCGCCGGCAGCCAGGTCAGCGCGGTGAGCTCGGTCACCCCTAGTCGCAGCTGGCGCACCAGCACCTCGGGCCGGCCGATGGTTTCTTCGAACTGCTCCCGCTGGCGCATCAGCGACTCCACCATCGGCAGCAGTTCCACCCCCTTGGGCGTGAGCCGGGCCAGCCGGCCACTGCGATCGAACAGCTCGGTGCCGAATGCCAGTTCGAGTTCCTGAACGCGTTTGGAGATCGCCGCCTGGCTGGTGTGCAGGCGCTCGGCCGCGCGCTGGAAGCCGCCGAGCCGGTGTATCCAGTGAAAGGCCTCGATCTGCTTGAAGGTCACCATGTCCGAGTCTCCAGGTTTGCGGCACGCCGCCGTTTTTTCATCGCTTTTGGTGATGTTAAATCATCATTAAATATCGCTTTTTATTCTGTCGATGCCCGGCCAGAATCCGCTGGGACACCAACGACCGAACGATTGCCATGCACGCCGACACCAACATCGTCCATCCAGCTGCGCCCGTCGATCCGGCACAGCTCTTCGAGAGCCTGCACCGGCTGCCGGTGGCCATCCTGAGCGACAGCCTTCTGCGCTTGCGGGGCTGCGTCGGGCTGCAGCCCCTGGGCGCGCCGGTCAAGCTCGTAGGCACGGCCATGACGGTGAAGACCCGGCCCGGCGACAACCTGCTGATCTACAAAGCCATCATGCTGCTGCAGCCCGGCCACGTGCTGGTGGTCGATGGCGCCGCGGACTCGACCAACGCCCTGGTCGGTGACCTGATCCTGCGCTACGCACGCCAGCGCGGCTGCACCGGCTTCGTGATCGACGGCGCGATCCGCGACCGCTCGGCCTTCACCGAGGCCGGCTTCCCCTGCCACGCACGCGCCGTGAGCCACCGCGGCCCGTACAAAAACGGCCCGGGCCACGTGAACGTGCCGGTCACGATCGGCGGCCAGACCGTCATGCCGGGCGACTACGTCGTCGCCGACGAAGACGGCGTGGTGAGTTTTTCCCCGTCGGAAGCACACAGTCTCGTAGAGGCGGCTCACCAGGGGCTCATGCGCGAGCGCGCCATCGCCGAAGAAATCGCAACCGGGCGCGTCGCGCAGGCCTGGCTCGACAAAGTCCTCGCCCCGCACGGGCTGGCCTGAATCATTTCAAACCATCTGGAGACAAAACATGCACCGAAAAAATTTCACGCGCCGCCTGGCCGGCGGCACGGCCATTGCCGCCGCACTGCTCGCGGCCGGCCTCGCGCAGGCACAGGCCCAGACGTATCCCGACAAACCGATACGCTTCGTCGTGCCCTGGCCTGCCGGCGGCGCCACCGACCAGGTGGCGCGCATCCTGTCGGTGCCGCTGTCGCAGGCACTCGGTGTGCCCGTCATCGTCGACAACAAGGCGGGTGCGGGCGGCAACATCGGTACGCTGGCCGTGGCACGTGAGAGGCCCGATGGCTACACCATTCTGCTGGCCACGAGTTCCACCAATGCGGCGGGCCCCTACCTCTACGCCCGGCAAGGCTTCGACCCCGCCAAGGATTTCACCGCCGTGGTGCAGTTGTGCTCGATCCCGAACATCATGGTCGTTCCCGCCAAATCACCCTGGCGCAGCCTGAAGGATGTGGTCGATGCGGCGAAGAAGGAGCCCGGCAAATTCACCTATGGCTCGGCCGGCATCGGCGGCTCGCAGCATCTGGCCGGGGCGCAGTTCAAGACATCGGCGGCCATCGATATCCGCCACGTGCCCTACAAGGGCAGCGGTCCTGCGGCGCAGGACCTCATGGCCGGCCACATCGACATGATGCTCGACACCGGCTCGCTGGGCAGCATCCGCGGTGGCGTGCTGCGCCCGCTGGCCGTGGCGGCAGACAAGCGCCTGCCGGTGCTGCCGGATGTGCCCACCTTCGCCGAAGCCGGCACGCCGATGCTGGCCTCGGCCTGGTACGGGGTGATGCTGCCGGCCGGCGCACCCGCAGAGGTCGTGGCACGCCTCAACAAGGAGATCAACACCCTGCTGCTCAAGCCGGAAATCCGCACCAAGCTCCAGGACATGGGAGCGGAGGTGGCAGGCGGCAGCGCCGAGACTTTCAGCAAGTTCTCACTGGCGGAGATCAAGCGGTATGAGGGCATCGTGCGGACCTCGGGGGCGCCGCAGGAGTGAAAACGCCCGAAGGGGCGCGATCCACCGGTTCAGGCGAAGTTCTCGGTATCGACTTCGCCCGTCCCCTGCGGCGCGTAACGCGGGCCGACCACGTTGTGTTGGTTGATCAGCGCTTCGACACGCGCCATCGCGTCGGCCGACAGTTGCACCTCGGCCGCGCCGAGGTCTTCGTGCAGGTGATCCAACCGCGTCGTGCCCGGGATGGGCACGATGTGCGGCGCCTTGTGCAACAACCAGGCCAGCGCCAGCTGCGCGGGTGTGCAGCCGAGTTCGTCGGCCAGCGCAGCATAGGGGGCCAGCAGCTTCAGGTTGGCGGCGTAGTTCTCGGGTGAGAACCGCGGCATGGGCCGGCGGATGTCCTTCGCGTCCAGCGTGCTGACGTCGGTGAGCCTGCCGGTGAGGTAAGCGCGCGCCAGCGGGCTGAACGCGACGAAGGCCGCGCCGATGTCGCGGCAGGCATCGAGCACCGCGATCTCGGGGTTGCGCGTCCACAGCGAATATTCGGTCTGCACCGCGGTGATCGGATGCACGGCGTGCGCCTTGCGGATGGTGGCGGCGGACACTTCGCTCAAGCCGATGGTCTGCACCTTGCCCGCGCGCACCAGGTCGCTCATCGCGCCCACGCTGTCCTCGATCGGCACCCGCTTGTCCCAGCGGTGCAGGTAATAGAGATCGATCACGTCGGTCTGCAGATGGCGCAGGCTGTTCTCGCAATCGCGGCGGATGGCGGCCGGGCTGCCGTCGATCACGCGTTTCACGCCGTCGTCGAATTGCACGCCGGCCATGCCGCCCTTGCTGGCGAGCGTGAACCGGCTGCGGTGCGGCTTCATCACGCGGCCCACGAGCTTTTCATTGGCGCCGAAGCCGTAGAGCGCGGCGGTGTCGAACAGCGTCACGCCCGCGTCGAGGGCGGCCAGCAGGATGCGCTCGCCCTCTTCCGGCGACGGCGGCACGCCGTAGGCATGGCTCAGGTTCATGCAGCCGAGGCCGATGGCGGAGACGGTGAAGGGGCCGATTTGGCGGGTTGGCATGGCGGAACTCCTCGTCGAAAAATGGAAAAAGGGGCCGGCCCAATCATCGCGACTGGACGTGGCCCCCGGTGGCTTGGCGCGAAGCTCAGCCGTTGAGTTGCTGCTCGAGTTGGTGCAGCACCTTGTAGCACGGCAACACGCTGGCCACGCTCGAATTCGGCTCGCGGCCATCCTTGATGGCGGCGAAGAATTCGCGGTCCTGCAGTTCGATGCCGTTCATCGACACATCCACCTTGGACACGTCGATCTTTTCGTCCTTGCCGGTGAACAGGTCGTCGTAGCGCGCGATGTAGGTCGCGGTGTCGCCGATGTAGCGGAAGAAGGTGCCGAGCGGGCCGTCGTTGTTGAACGACAGGGACAACGTGCAGATCGCGCCGTTGGCGGCCTGCAGCTGGATCGACATGTCCATGGCGATGCCCAGCGTCGGGTGGATCGGGCCTTGCACGGCGTTGGCCTTCACGATGGGGCTGCCAGCCTGGTAGGCGAACAGGTCGACCGTGTGGGCCGCGTGGTGCCACAGCAGGTGGTCGGTCCAGCTGCGCGCCTGGCCCAGCGCGTTCATGTTGGTGCGGCGGAAGAAATAGGTCTGCACATCCATCTGCTGGATGTTGAACTCGCCCGCCTTGATCTTGTTGTGCACGTACTGGTGGCTGGGGTTGAAGCGGCGCGTGTGGCCGCACATCGCCACCAGGCCGGTCTGCTTCTGCAGCGCGGCCACTTCCTCGGCGCCCTTGAGGCTGTCGGCCAGGGGAATCTCGACCTGCACATGTTTGCCGGCCTTCAGGCAGGCGATGCTCTGCTCGGCGTGCATCTGCGTCGGCGTGCACAGGATCACGGCATCGACTTCCTTGAGCGCGAGGCTGTCTTCGAGCTTGGTCGTGACGTGTTGGATGCCGTACTTGTCGGCGACTTCCTTGGTCTTTTCCAGGTCGCGGCTGATCAGCGAGACGACTTCGACGCCGTCGATGTTCTTGATGCCGTCCAGGTGTTTGATGCCGAAAGCGCCGGCACCGGCGAGTGCTACTTTGATGGTCATTTAGTTGTTCTCCAGGATGAGATGGCCAACGGCCGTGTTGGACGCGGGCACGTGGTAGAAGCGGTTCTTCACGGTGGGCGCGGGGCCACCGGCCACGTCGCTCATGGCGCCGCGCGCGATCAGCCACATCACGAGTTCGATGCCTTCGGAGCCGGCTTCGCGCACGTAGTCGATGTGCGGCACGCTGGCCAGGCCTTCCGGATCGCTGATGAGGCGGTCCAGGAACATGTTGTCGAACTCCTTGTTGATCAGCCCGGCGCGCGGGCCCTGCAGCTGGTGGCTCATGCCGCCGGTGCCCCAGATCTGCACGTTCAGGGGCTTGTCGAAGGATTCGACGGCCTTGCGAATCGCCTTGCCGAGCTCGAAGCAGCGCCGGCCAGAAGGCACGGGGTACTGCACCACGTTCACGGCGAACGGAATCACCGGGCAGGGCCAGGCCTCAGGCTGGCCGCACATTAGCGACAGCGGTACGGTGAGCCCATGGTCCACGTCCATCTTGTTGACGATGGTGAGGTCGAAATCCTGCTGGATGACGGACTGCGCGATGTGCGCGGCCAGTTCGGGATGGCCGATGACCTTGGGCACGGGGCGTGGGCCCCAGCCTTCGTCGGCCGGCGTGTATTCGGCCGCGGTGCCGATGGCGAACGTCGGAATCATCTCCAGGCTGAAAGCCGTGGCATGGTCGTTGAAGACCAGGAAGATGACGTCCGGCTTGTTGTCCTTCAGCCATTGCTTGCCGAAGTCGTAGCCCTGGAACACGGGCTGCCAGTAGGGTTCCTGCGTCTTGCCCAGGTCGAGTGCGGCGCCGATGGCGGGCACGTGCGAGGTGTAGACGCTGGCGGTGATCTTGGCCATGTCGTGTCAATCCTTGTGGGTTTGCGGGGCGGTCATTGTTCCGAGCCCGGCGTTTTGGGATGCGGCGCGGTGCCGCTGGCGGGCAATGGGCTCTTCTTCAACAGACGCCCGGCTTCGCCCTGCGGCTGGTTCTCGGCCTGCGCGTCGCCGTGTTCACCGACGATGCGGTTGCCGTCGGCGGAGCGGCCGCCACCGATCATCATGTTGCGGTATTCCTCTTCCGTCATGCCCGTCATGCTGCCGGCCATCTGCTGGAAGCTGCGGCCGTCGGTGGCACCGATCTTGGCCAGGAAGTAGATGTTGCCGCCGAGCGAGATGCAGCGGTTCAGGTCGCGCGCGAGCACGGCCTGCTTCTGGTCTTCGCTCATCGGCCACTCGTCGAGATAGGCGCGTTCATCGGCCTTGAAGCGGCTGCGGTTTTCAGCCTTCATCAGCGACATGCAGAACTGGTTCAGGTGGTAGCCGAGACGCGATTGCTCGGCGTCGAAGATCGTCGTGCCTGGCACGTCCAGATAAGGCTTTTCCAGGGACATCTTCAGCTCCAGTAGAGGCGATTGGGGTTATCGACCAACAGCTTCTTCTGCAGTTCGGCCGTGGTCGCGATCTGCGGAATGTAGTCCACCAGCAGGCCGTCGTCGGGCATGTGGTCTTTGAGGTTGGGGTGCGGCCAGTCGGTACCCCACAGCACGCGGTCGGGGAAGGTTTCCACCAGGTGCTTGGCGAACGGCACCACGTCGGTGTAGGCGTGTTGTTCGCCGTTCAACGCCTTGGGGCCGGCCACGCTCAGGCGCTCGGGGCAGCTCACCTTGCTCCAGATGTTTTCGTGCTCGCGCATCATCTTCACGAACAGTGCGAACTCGGGGCCGTCCACCGGCTTGGTGACATCGGGCCGGCCCATGTGGTCCACCACCACCGTGGTCGGCAGGCTGGTGAAGAAATCGTAGTGCTCGGGCAGGTCGGCGGCTTCGAAGTAGATCACCACATGCCAGCCCAGCGGCGCAATGCGGTGGGCGATTTCGCGCAACACCTCACGCGGCGTGGAGTCGGCCAGGCGCTTGACGAAGTTGAAGCGCGTGCCGCGCACGCCGGCGGCGTGCATTTCCTGCAGCTCGGCGTCGGTCACCAGTGCATTCACCGTGGCCACGCCGCGGGCCTTGCCGTTGGCGGCCTTGAGCGCGTCGACCAGCGCGCGGTTGTCGCTGCCGTGGCAGGTCGCCTGCACGATCACGTTCTTGTCGAAGCCGAGGTGGTCACGCAGCGCAAAGAGTTGTTCCTTGGAGGCGTCGCAGGGCGTGTACTTGCGTTCGGGCGCATAGGGGAACTTGTCGCCGGGGCCGAACACGTGGCAATGCGCATCGACGGCGCCGGCAGGCAGCTTGAAGCGCGGCTTGCTCGGGCCATCGAACCAGTCGAGCCAGCCTGCGGTCTTGGTGAAGTCACCAGCGGTGGGTTTGGACATGATGGATTCCTTGGTTCGGTTCAGTCGATGTACTTCAGGCCGGCCTTTTCGAGCGGGCCGCGCATGTTGTACATGTCCAGCCCCAGGACGCCCGAGGCCAGCTTGTTGCGCTTCTCGCCTTCGTTGGCTTCGCGCGCGGCGGCATCATCGGCCACCTTGCTCACCCATTCGGCTGGCACCACCACCACGCCGTCGTCGTCGGCCACGATGGCGTCGCCAGGATTGACCAGCGCGCCGGCGCAGACCACAGGGATGTTCACCGAGCCGATCGTCGCCTTGATCGTGCCCTTGCTGCTGATGCACTTGCTCCAAACAGGGAAATTCATCTCCTTCAGCGTCTTCACGTCGCGCACGCCGGCGTCGATGATCAGTGCCTTGGCGCCACGCGCCTGGAAGCTGGTGGCCAGCAGGTCGCCGAAGTAGCCGTCGGTGCATTCGGCGGTGATGGCGGCCACGACGATGTCGCCGGGCTGGATCTGCTCGGCGACGACGTGCATCATCCAGTTGTCGCCCGGGTGCAGCAGCACGGTGACGGCGGTGCCGGACACCTGCGCGCCGGCAAAGATGGGCCGCATGTAGGGCTTGAGCAGGCCGACGCGGCCCATGGCTTCATGCACGGTGGCCGAGCCGAGGGCGGCCAGGCGTTCCGTGGCCCCGCGGTCGGCGCGGGTGATGTTGCGTTTGACGATGCCGAGTGTGGTCATGGTGATCTCCTGAATTTGATTGACTGGCGCGGGGATTTACTGGCCCTTGGCCTTGAGCAGCTTGTCGAGCCGCGGGAACACGCGGCGCGTGTTGCCTTCGTAGATCTGGTGCTTGTCTTCGGCGCTCAGGATCTTGCTGGCCTCGATGTAGCGCTTGGTGTCGTCGTAGTAGTTGCCGGTTTCGGGATCGATGCCGCGCACGGCGCCGATCATCTCGGAGGCGAACAGAACGTTCTTCACCGGGATGACCGTGTTCAGCAGGTCGATGCCGGGCTGGTGGTAGACGCAGGTGTCGAAGTAGATGTTGTTCAGCAGATGCTCGGACAGCAGCGGCTTCTTCAGTTCCTGCGCCAGGCCGCGGAAACGACCCCAGTGGTAGGGCACCGCGCCGCCGCCGTGCGGAATCAAAAAGCGCAGCGTGGGGAATTCCTTGAACAGGTCGCTGGTCAGGCACTGCATGAAGGCCGTCGTGTCGGCATTGAGGTAATGCGCGCCGGTGGTGTGGAAGGCCGGATTGCAGCTGGTGCTGACGTGGATCATGGCCGGGATGTCGTACTCGACCATCTTCTCGTAGATCGGGAACCAGGCCTTGTCCGACAGCGGGGGCGACTGCCAGTGGCCGCCGCTCGGATCCGGATTCAGGTTGATGCCGACGTTGCCGTATTGCTTGATGCACTTGTCCAGCTCGGGAATGCAGGTGGCCGGATCGACACCGGGTGACTGCGGCAGCATGGCCACGGGCACGAAGTTGTCCGGAAAGAGTTGCGAGACGCGGTAGCAGAGTTCGTTGCAGATCGCCGCCCAGGTGCTCGACACGTTGAAGTCGCCGATGTGGTGCGCCATGAAGCTGGCACGCGGCGAGAACAGCGTGAGGTCGCTGCCGCGCTCCCTCATCAGGCGCAGCTGGTTGGTCTCGATGGATTCGCGCAGCTCGTCGTCGCTGATCTTCAGGTCGGCCACCTTTGGCATGACGGACGGGTCCTTGATGCCGGCGATTTGCTGGTTGCGCCAATTCTCCAGCGCCTTGGGCGCGGTGGTGTAGTGGCCGTGGCAGTCGATGATCATGTCTGTGTCTCCTGGTCTGAAAAAATGAAAATGAGGATCGGTGAAGCGCGAGTCAATGCGCCGGCACGCTTCCTCGCGCTTCTGCGGCGGAAGCGGCCGAGGCGCTTTCCGGATGCGCCCACTGCTTGATCAGCAACGCTACGGTGGCGATCAGGCCCGGCACGGCCACGACCGTGAATATCTGACCGAAGCCGAGTTGGCGCAAGGCCAATTCGGCCACGAGGAAGGATCCCGCGATGCCGCCGAAACGGCCGATGCCCAGCATCCAGGCGACACCGGTTGCACGGCCTTGTGTCGGATAAAAGGCCGCCGCGAGCGCCGGCATCGAAGACTGCGCCGTATTCATGATCGCACCCGCGACGAAAACCATGCTCACCAGCAGCCAGTCCTGCCCGACCACCTGGCCGACGAGGTAGATCGACGCCGCGGTGAGGGCATAACCCGCGGCGATGATGCGGTTGGCGTTGAAGCGGTCCATCAACCAGCCGAACAGCACCGCACCGACGCCGCCCAGCGGAAACAGCGCAGAGACCAGCGTCGCCTTCTGTGGCGCCATGCCCGCGTCCTTGAGCAGAATGGGCATCCAGTTGATGAGTGCGTAGAAGATCACCAGGCCCATGAAGTAGGCCAGCCACAACATCACCGAGCCGAGCAGGTAACGCTTGCTCAGCACGACGGCCAGACCGGTCTGGCCGCCGCTCACGGGCTTGGCCTCGGAGAGCACGAAGGATTTGGCCTCGGCGGCTTGGGGGGAGATGCGCACCAGCACGCGCCGCACCTTCTCCACTGGCCGACCGCGCGCCACGAGGTAACGCACCGACTCGGGCAGCAGCCACAGCATCAAGGCGGCCAGCACCAGCGGCGCGGCGCCCCCCAGGTGCAGCACGCTGCGCCAACCCCAGTGCGGGATCATCCACGAGGCCAGGAACCCCCCGAAGGCCGCTCCCAGCGGAAAGCCGCAGAACATGGCGTTGGTCAGCATGGCGCGCTGGCGGTCGGGGCAGTATTCGCTGGTCAGGGTCACGGCGTTCGGCATGGCCGCGCCCAGGCCCAGGCCGGTGACGAAACGCAGCACGGTGAGTTCGGTCAGGCTGGTCGCGTAACCCGAGATCGCACAGGCGATGCCGAAGACCAGCACCGAGACCGTCAGCACCAGCTTGCGGCCGAACTTGTCGGCCAGCGGGCCGGCACTGAGCGCGCCAGCGGCCAGACCGAACAACGCCGCGCTGAGCACCGGAGCCAGCGCCGGCTTGGCCACGCCCCACTCACCAATCAACGATGGCGCGATGTATCCGATGGCCGCGGTGTCGAAGCCGTCGAGCAACACCACCAGGAAACACAGTAAAAAGATCAACCACTGGTAGCCGGAAAAACGGTGCGTGTTGAGAAACACCTGCACGTCGAGCGCACCGCTGGCCGGCTGGCCACCGCGCGCGGCCACGATAGGAGAAGCTGTTTGCATAGACTGAAATTCTAGGCAGCCAAGGCTGGCGTGCGGTAGGACGAAGCCACTAGCTACTATGCCGTTTTTAGATAACCGATAATTCGATATGTAAAAAGTTGAGTCCAAACGCCATCGAGCCAATCCATGGACCTGAAACAGATCGAATCCTTCGTGCGCGTGGCCGAACTTGGCAGCTTCACGCGGGCGGCCACAGCACTCGGGATCCCCCAGCCGCTGCTGAGCCGGCACGTGCGCCTGCTCGAGGTCGAACTGCGGCAGAACCTGCTCTTGCGCAATGGCCGCGGCGCCACGCCGACCGAAGCCGGCCGCGTCTTGCTGGAGCATGGCCGGGGCATCCTGCACCAGGTCCAGCGCGCGCGCGAGGAACTCGGCCGCGTTCGCGGCGCGCTGGAAGGCCGCGTGGCGATTGGCCTGCCGCCGAGCATCGCCAAAATCCTCACCGTGCCGCTGACGCGTGAATTCCGCGTGCGGCTGCCGCTGGCGGCGCTGTCGATCAGCGAAAGCCTGTCGGTGGCGATGCAGGATTCGCTGGTCACCGGCCGGCTCGACATCGCGCTGCTTTACAACGCCGTGCCCACGCCCGGCGTCGAACTCAGCCCCCTGCTCGAGGAGCCGCTGTACCTGGTGCAGCGCCGCCGTCTGGATGCGCCAGCCGAGGCGCCCGGTGACATCGCCGGCGGCATCAGCCTGCGCGAACTCGCCACCCTGCCGCTGGTGATCCCGACGCGGCCCAACGCCATCCGCATGATGGTCGAGTCCGAACTCGCCGCCATCGGCTGCCAGCCGGTGATCGCGCTCGAAATCGACGGCGTGGCCGCGATCCTGGACTTGGTCGCCGACGGCGCCGGCAGCGCCGTGTTGTCGATGAACGCCGTCGTCACCTCCGGCCGGCCCACGGCCTTCATCACCCGTCCCATCCATTCCCCCGCGCTGCAAAGCAAGCTGTCCGTGGCCGTGAGCGCCCAGCGGCCCACCACGCTCACGCAGAAGGCCATGCTGGAACTGATCCGGCAGACGGTGCAGACGCTGCTGAACCCGGCGGGGCTGCCCATGGCGCACGAGCCCGCCGACGCGCCCAAGCCGATCACCCGCTGAAACCCGAAAAGGGCCGAAAGGCTATTGCTTGGCGATCTTCGCGCGCGCGATCACATCGCTCCAGCGCTTGATCTCGCCGTCGAGTTGCGCGTGCAGTTGCTCGGGCGTGCTGCCCTGGGCCACGAGGTTCAGGTCGAGCAGCTTCTTCTTCACGTCGGCCTGCGCCACGGCGGCGTTGACTTCCTTGGCGAGTCGCGCCACCACGTCCTTCGGCGTGCCGGCGGGCGCGGCCAGGCCGTTCCAGGAGGCGACGTTGAAGTTGGCCAGGTTGCCGCCCGTCTCGCGGGCCGCGGGCACATCGGGCAGTTGGGCCGCGCGCTTGTCGCCGAGCACTGCCAGCGGGCGCAGCGCCCTGGCGGTGATCTGCGGCATCAGCGGGCCGAGGATGTCGATGGCCGCGTCGATCTGGCCGCCGCGCAGCGCGGTGATCACCGGTGGCGTGCCGTTGAAAGGCACGACCTGGGCCTCGACGCCGGCGGTGATCTTGAACAGCTCGGCCGCGAGATTCTGCGTGGTGCCGATGTTGGGCGTGCCGATGTTGAGCTTGCCCGGGTTGGCGCGCGCGAAGGCCAGCAGTTCGGCCAGGGTCTTGAAGCGCCCGGTCTCATTGACCACGATGGCCAGGTCGAAGGTGGCCAGCATCGAGACCGGCGCGAAATCCTTCAGGGTGTCGAACGGCAAAGACTTGAACAGCGCCTGGCTCACGGCCGTGCCGCTGGAGACCAGCAGCAGCGTGTAGCCATCGGCCGGTGCGCGCGCCACCACTTCCCCGGCCACCACGCCACCCGCGCTCGGCCGGTTGTCGATCACCACGGCCTGGCCCATGGCGTCGGCCATTTTCTGGCCGACCGTGCGCGCGGTCAGGTCGGCCGCGCCGCCGGCCGCGTTGGGCACCACGATCTTGATCAACTTGCTGGGGAAGGCCTGGGCATGCGCCATGCGCGAACCCGTTGCCGCCGCCAGCCCCAGCGCCACCGCGCCGCCGATGAATGTTCTTCTTCGTCCGTTGGGCTGCATGCCTTGTCCTCCTTTCCGATGGTTCAGCGGGCCACGCCCAGCAACTTGTCGAGCAATTCGGGCTGTGCGCGCAGATCCTGCGCGGTGCCGCTGTGCACCACGGTGCCGCGGTCCAGCACCACCGCGCTGTGCGAGATGGCGAGGATCGCCTGCGGATGCTGCTCCACGATGATGGCCGAGAGGCCCTCCTCGCGCGTGATGCGCGCGATGGCGCGCAGCAGTTCCTCCACGATGATCGGCGCCAGGCCTTCGAGCGGCTCGTCGAGCAACAGCAGGCGCGGGTTGAGCACCAGCGCGCGGCCCACGGCCAGCATCTGCTGCTCGCCGCCCGAGAGCTGGGTGCCGAGGTTGTTCTTGCGCTCGGCCAGTCGCGGGAACATCTGGTAGACGCGTTCAGGGGTCCAGGCCGGGTGTTTGCTGCCGCCACGGCCGGGTCGAGCCACGGCCGTCAGGTTTTCGTCCACCGTCAATGACTTGAAGATGTTGCGCTCCTGCGGCACCCAGCCGATGCCGGCCGCGGCGCGTTCGTGCGAAGCCAGCTTGTGCAGCGCGATGCCCGCGAGCCGGATGCTGCCGCCATGCTGGCGCGTGGCGCCAGCCAGCGTGTTCATCAGGGTGGTCTTGCCGGTGCCGTTGCGGCCCAGCAGGGCCAGCGTCTGGCCTTCACGCAGGGACAAGGAGACGTCGTGCAGCACGACGGCTTCGCCATACCCGGCACTGAGCTTCTCCACTTGCAGCAGGACGTCAGACATGGCTCGCCTCCTCTCCGTGGCCGAGGTACACGGCCTTCACCCTCGGATCGTTGGCGATCTCGTCCGGGTCGCCCTCCGTCAGCACCGTGCCGTTGACCAGCACCGTCATGCGCGTGGCGAAACTGAACACGAGGTCCATGTCGTGTTCGATCAGCAGCACCGACACATCGGCCGGCAGCGCGGCCACCGTTTGCAAGAGTTCCTCGCGTTCACCGGCAGGCACGCCGGCCACGGGTTCGTCGAGCAGCAGCACGCGCGGCTCGCAGGCCAGCGCGATGGCGATCTCCAGCAGCCGCCGCTTGCCGTAGGCCAGGACACTCGTCTTCTGGTGCATCACGCCGGTGAGACGGAACTGTTCGAGCAACTGTTCGCAGCGTTCCATTACGGCACGGTTGGCGCCCAGCGCCTGCCACCATTTGCCGCCGAGGCCGCCTTGTTGCGACACCACGGTCGCCAGCGTCTCCAGCGGCGTGAAGCTGTCGAACAGCTGGTTGATCTGAAAGGTGCGGACCATGCCGCGGCGCACCCGCTGGTGCGGCGCGAGCCTGGTGATGTCCAGCCCGTCGAGCGTGATGCGGCCCTCGGTGGGCTCCAGCACGCCGGTCAGCAGGTTGATCAGCGTGGTCTTGCCCGCACCGTTCGGGCCGATCAGCGCATGCCGCGCGCCCTGGCGCAGATGCAGCGTGACGTTGTTGGTGGCGGTGATGCCGCCGAACTGCTTGATCAGGCCCTGAGCGCTCAGCACCACGGGCTGGCTGGTCGATGTTGTCGCGGCGGTGTTCATGCCTTGCCACCCTTCGATGCACCGAACCAGGTCCAGGGGCGCAGCAGCCGCTCGCGCCCCACGAGCACCAGCACCACCAGGAACAGGCCGAGCCAGAAAGTCCAGTACTGCGGCGTGATCGACGACAACCAGTCCTGCATCAGCTTGAAGACGATGGCGCCAGCCACGCCGCCATACAGCCAGCCGACGCCGCCGACCACCAGGATCAGCATCACGTCGGCCGAGCGGTCGAAGGCAAACACGTCGAGCGACACAAAGCCCGAGGTCTGCGCCAGCAGCGCGCCCGCCGCGCCGGCCACCCCGGCGGCGATGGTGTAGATCACCGCCAGGCGCGACAGCACGGGGACGCCGATCGCCATGGCGCGCAGCCGGTTGTCGCGGATGGCCTTGAGCGTGGCGCCGAAGGGCGAATGCACCAGCCGCCGCGACAGCACGAAGAAGACCATCAGCACCACGATCGAATACCAGGCCGCCACGCGGCCATACAGGTCGAATTCGAACAGGCCCAGCACCGGCCCCATCACCACGCCCTGCAGCCCGTCGGCGCCACCGGTGAAGTCGGAGTACTTGTTGGCGATCTCGCCGAGGATCAGCGCCACGCCGAGCGTGACCATCAGCCGCGTCAGGTCGGTGCCGCGCATGATGGTCAGGCTGCACAAGGCACCCAGCGCGGTGGACAGCGCCACGGCCACCAGCAGGCCGACCACGGGATCGGGCATGACCAGCTTGGCGAACAGCCCGGCCGCATAGGCGCCCATGCCGAAGAACGCCGCATGGCCCAGCGACACGATGCCGGTGTAGCCCAGCACCAGGTCCAGCGAGACGGCGAACAGCGCCACGATGGCGACCTCGTTGACAATCAGCGCATGGCTCGGGAACAGCAGGGGCGCAGCCAGCGCAGCGAGCCACAGCAAGGGCTCCCAGACGCGCCAGCGGGCGCCGGCCAGCACGGCCGAAGCCTGGGTGGCGGTCTTCATGATTTGCCTCCCAGCCGCGAGAACAGGCCATGTGGACGCCAGATCAGGATGGCGATCATCAGGCTGTACACGATGAAGCCGCCGAGCTTGGGCACGTAATACTTGCCGGCCACGTCGGCAATGCCCAGCAGCAGTGCCGCCAGCAGCGGCCCGGTGATGCTGGAGGTGCCGCCCACGGCGACGACGATCAGAAAGTAGATCATGAACTTCAGGGGAAAGGTCGGGTCCAGCCCCAGCACCTCGGTGCCGAGCGCGCCGCCCAGGCCGGCCAGGCCGGAGCCCACTGCGAAGGTGGAGAGGAACACGATGTTGACGTTGATGCCCAGGCCGGCGGCCACGCGCTGGTCGTCCACCGCGGCGCGCAGCCGGCTGCCGAAGCGGGTGCGCGCGAGGATGAACTGCAGCGCCACCGTCAACGCCGCGCAGACGGCGATGATGAACAGGCGGTAATGCCCCATCCCCAGCAGGCCCAGCGGGGTGTCGAATTCGGAGCGACCCTTGAGGTAAGCCGGCAACTGGATGATCTGCTGCGACGAGCCCATGAAGTAATCCATCGCCGCCACGGCCATGAAGGTCAGGCCGATCGAGAACAGCACCTGGTCCAGATGCGGCCGGCGGTACATCGGCCGGTACAGGGTGCGCTCCAGCACCGCGCCCAAAAGGCCGGAGACCAGGAACGCCAACGGCAGGCAGACAAGGAACGGCACCTGCAGGCGCTGCATCAACAGCACCGTGGTGTAACCGCCGACCATGGCAAACGCACCATGCGCCAGGTTGATGAAGTTCATCAGCCCCATGGTCACGGCCAGACCGACGGCCAGCACGAAGAGCAGCATGCCGTAGGCGATGCCGTCGAAAAGAATGGTCAACATAGTAGGCACACCCCCAAGTCGCTCACTGCGTGTCGCTCCATCGCCCTTGCAGGGGGCGGCACGCTGCGGCCTGGCAGAGCCAGTTCCGCGGTGCCCTGGAATGGGACACGCTCTTCATGAAGGAGCGCGGAGTGCATGAAGCGTGGTTACTTGTTCTTCCCCGGATCTTTGACGTCCTTGATCACGTCGAATTCCACGTTGTAGAGCCCGCCGTTCTTCTTCTCGACCTTGCGCAGGTAGATGTCCTGCACGATGTCGCGGGTCTGCGCGTCGATGAAGATCTTGCCGCGCGGGCTCTCGAAAAGTTGACCCTTCATGGCCGCGAGCAAGGCGTCGCCGCCGCCCTGGCCCTTGGTGGCCTTGAGCGCGTCGTAGATCACGTGCATGCCGTCATAGCCACCGACGGCCATGAAGTTCGGCCGCAATCCCTTGTTGGCTTTCTCGAAAGCCTCGACGAACGCCTTGTTCATCGCCGAAGGATGCGCCGCCGAGTAGTGGTGCGAGGTGACCACGCCGAGGGCGCCGTCGCCCATGTCGTTCAACTGGTCGTCATCGGTGATGTCGCCGGTGCCGATCAGCTTGATGCCGGCCTTGTCCATGCCGCGCTCGAGGAACTGCTTCATGACGGCCGCGCCCGCGCCGGACGGCACGAAGACGAACAGCGCGTCGGGCTTCGCATCACGCACCTTCTGCAGGAACGGCGCGAAGTCGGGGTTGCGCAGCGGCACCCGCAGCGACTCCGTGACCTCGCCGCCATTGAAGATGAAGCGTTCCTTGAAATACTTTTCCGCGTCCAGGCCCGGGCCATAGTCGCTCACCAGGGTCACGACCTTTTTGATGCCGTTCTTGGGCACCCAGTCGGCCAGCGCCACCGAGGCCTGCGGCAGCGTGAAGCTGGTGCGCACGATGTAGGGCGAAGCCTGGGTGATGCTGGAGGTGGCGGCTGCCATCACCACCAGGGGCGTCTTGGACTGCGTGGCGATCGGCGCCGTGGCCATGGCCGAAGGCGTGATGCCCATGCCGGCCAGCACGTTGACCTTGTCGTTGACCACCAGCTCCTGCGCCAGGCGCTTGGTGACGTCGGGCAGGCTGGTGTCGTCCTTGACGATCAGCTCGATCTTCTTGCCGGCGACGGTCGTGCCGTTCTGCGCCATGTAGAGGCGGGCGGCCGCCTCGATCTGGCGGCCGGTCGTGGCCTGCTGGCCGGTCATCGGCAGGATCAGGCCGATCTTGAAGGTGTCGGCCTGCGCCAACGCGCCATGGCTGGCACCAAGGGCCGCAAGCGCGAGCGCGGCGGAAAGAAGGGTTCGTTTGTGCATGGTGTCTCCAGGGGTGTCGTTACGGAAATCGACGATTCGAAGCGCGGATTAAACAGCAAGATTTCCAGGCTGTGCGCGGCTTCGCGGGTAATCGATGAGGGCGGGTCGCTATAACTGTTATCTACATTCGGGCTATCCGGCGTTACATCAGCTGCGCTTGCGGATCAACCGCACACCCGGCACCTGGTGCAAGTAGGGGCCATGCACGGCTGCGCGCATGTTCTGCTGCGCGATGCGCGAGTGTTCCCGCATCAGCGCCTCGGCCCGCGATCCCTCGCGGTGCTCGATGGCGTCGAGCACCTGGCGGTGCTGGTGCTGGGCCACGATGAACATGTCGCGCGCCTTCGGCGAGTTGGCCTGCACCACGACGAAACCCGATACCGATGCGAACGGCAGCCCGGCGACGCGTTCGAGTTCACGCGCGATCACCGCGCTGCCCGACATCTCGCCGAGCAGCGCGTGGAATTTCTCGTTGAGCGCCACGTAGCGCGAGAAGTCGTCATCGCTGAGCGCGGGCTCGGCCAACAGGGCATCGATCTGCGCCAGGCATGCGTTGGCTTCGCCGAGCAAGAGCGGCGCCGCACCGCGCTCGGCGGCCAGCCGGGCCGACAGGCCTTCGATGGTGCCGCGCAACTCGATGGCCTCCGACACGTCGCGTTCGGAAAAGGTCTTGACCGCGTAACCCCCGTTGGGCAGGGCCTCGAGCAGCCCCTCCTGTTCGAGCCGCATCAGCGCGGCGCGGATCGGCGTGCGGGAGACGCCCAGCCTTTCCACGATGGCGAGTTCGGCGATGCGGCTACCGCCGGGCAGGTCGCCAGCCAGGATCATTTCGCGCAGCCGCAGCTGGGCCTTCACCGCCTGCGAGCCACCGGCTTCGGCGGGCTCGCTGGCCAGGGTGGGCAGAACGGGCGAGATGGGTGAGATGGGCAGCGTCATGGCGAGCCCCCGGTCATCATGGTGATCAAAATACGCGATGTATACATTAAGAGAAAAGCTCACCAACCAACGTCGATCTGCCGTGGCACCGCATCCGGTGGACCTGGATTGCAACTCAGGCGTACCGGCCCGTCAATACCGGGTAAACACGGATGCCCGCGCCATGGACAGCCAACGACCCGATGTATACATTGACGGCCCCGCTGCATCCTTTTCACGCCCATCCTTGGAGACCACATGACTTCCCTCCCCGCCCGTTACGACCACGTGGGCAGCTTCCTGCGTCCCAAATACCTGCTCGACGCCCGTGCGCAGAAGGCGGCCGGCAGCATCACGCCCGAGCAGTTGCGGCTGGTGGAGGACCGCGCCATCACCGAGATCGTGAAGTTCCAGGAAGACGTCGGCCTCAAGAGCATCACCGACGGTGAATTCCGCCGCACCTATTTCCACATCGACTTCCTCGACCAGCTCGGTGGCGTGAAGACCGACATCCCCGTGACCATCCGCAAGCCCGACGGCACCGAGGAACTGGCCCCGCCGGCCATGCGCGTCATCGACAAGGTGCGCCACGTGAAGGACATCCAGCGCGCCGATTTCGAGTACCTGAAGAGCCAGGTCAGCGCCGGCAACACGCCCAAGGTGACCATCCCGTCGCCGACCATGCTGCATTTTCGCGGCGGCCGCGCCGGCATCAGCCGCGCGCACTACCCCGAGCTCGACCCGGACTTCTACCAGGATGTGGCCAATGCCTATGGCGACGAACTGCGCAGCCTGGCGGCGGCCGGCTGCACCTATGTGCAGATGGACGACACCAACCTGGCCTACCTGTGCGACGAGCACATGCGCGAGGCCGCGCGCCAGCGCGGAGACGACCCGAACGAGTTGCCGCACCGCTACGCCAAGTTCATCAACCTCGTCGTGGCGCAGAAGCCCGAAGGCATGCTCCTGGCCATGCACCTGTGCCGCGGCAACTTCAAGAGCACCCACGCCGCATCCGGCAACTACGAGCCCGTGGCCGAGGCGCTGCTGTCCGAGATGAACCTGGACGCCTATTTCCTAGAATACGACGACGACCGCAGCGGCGACTTCAAGCCCTTGCGCTTCCTGCCCAAGGGCAAGACCGCCGTCCTGGGCCTGGTGACCACCAAGTTCGGCGCGCTGGAGAGCAAGGACGACCTCAAGCGCCGCATCGACGAAGCCGCGCGTTATGCCCCGCTGGAGCAGCTCGCCCTGTCGCCCCAGTGTGGCTTCAGCAGCACGGTGCACGGCAACGACATCGCGGTGGAGGCGCAGCGCGCCAAGCTGCGCCTCGTGGTGGAAACGGCACAGGAAGTCTGGGGCCAAGGCTGAGTGGGCGCGAGGCTCTGGTAGCCTCGCCCGCATGCAACCGACGACCGCCACCACCCACGCCGGCAGCCTGCTGAGCAGCTGGCTGCCGTCGCTGTCGCAGCACTTCCTCTTCGGCGCGCTGGCGGTGCTGGCGTACGTGATCACCACGCGCTCGCGGCGCGAGCCCCGCGCACCGACCACCGCCATCGCCTGGGTCATGGGCCTGGCGCTGCTGCCGTACCTCATCCTGCCCATGTACCTGATGTTCGGCCGGCGCAAGGTGCGTCCGGCGCAGCAGCCACGGCCGCGGCGGACGGTGGCGGCCGCGCACTGGGCGTCGGACCTGATCGAGAGCTTCGACCTCGCCCCGCCGAGCCTGTGCGACATCCACCTGCATGCCGACGGCCTGGCCGCGCGTGACGGTCTGTGGGACACCATCGCCAGCGCCCGGCAGCGGCTCGACGTGTGCACGTTCATCATCGGCAAGGACGCACTCGGCAGCGAGACCGTTGCCCGGCTCGCGCAGCGCGCGCGCGAAGGCATCCAGGTGCGGGTGCTGCTCGACGGCTTCGGCGCGATGCAGCTGCCGCGCCGTTACTTCGACACCCTGCGCGAGGCCGGTGGCGAGGTGGCGGTGTTCCGCCCGTTGTTCAGCCTGCGCGTCACCGGCCCGCGCAACCTGCGCAACCACCGCAAGCTGGTGGTGGCGGACGACCGGCTGCTGTGGTCCGGCGGACGCAACCTCGCCGGCGAATATTTCCTCGGCAAGGACGACGGAGAGCCGCCGTGGATCGATGTCTCCTACACCATCCGCGGCGGCGTGGCGGCGGCGGCAGCGCACCAGTTCGAGCAGGACTGGGCCTCGGTGCGCCAGAAGCCGCCACGCAGCATCGCCGCCGTGCACGAACTGCACCACGGCAAGGCCGCACAGTTCCTGCCCAGCGGGCCCGACCAGGTGGAGGACACGGCGCACGCGCTGCTGATCGACGCGTGTTTCCGCGCGGAGCGGCGCATCCTGGCCGTCACGCCCTACTTCATCCCGGACGACAGCCTGCGCGATGCCCTGCGCCTGGCCGCGCGCCGCGGCGTGGAAGTCACGCTGATCATTCCCGCGCGTTCCAACCACCGCCTGGCCGATTTCGCGCGCACCCGCGCCATGCGCGACCTGGCGGCGGCCGGCGTGGCCTTCGTCATGCTGCCGTTCATGGCGCATGCCAAGGCGTTGGTGGTGGACGACAGCCTGGCCCTGTGCGGCTCGATCAATCTCGACCTGCGCAGCCTGCTGCTGAACCACGAAGCGGCCGTGGTGTTCTACGCCACGGCCGACATCGCCTGGCTCGCCGATTGGCTGCAGGCGCTGGCCGCGAAGGGCGCGCCATACGCGCCGCGCCCACCGGGCCTGTTGCGCGACGTGGCCGAGGGCCTGCTGCTCACGGTGGCATTCCAGCTTTAGGGCAGGTCGAGCGATAATTGAGAATTCTTCTCATCGCCACCCGCCATGTCTCTCCCCGCCCTTCCCACTTCTACCCAGGAACTCGCCGCCGTCAGCGCCACCCAATGGGCCGCCGTGCTGGCCGGCGAACCCGCCGACGCCGCACTGTGGATCGCCGCCGCGGCCCGGCTCGGCAGCCTGGAGGCGCAGGCGGTGTGGGGCCAATGGTTGCTCGACGGCCGCGGCGTCGAGCGCAATCCGGCCGAAGGTTTCAAGTGGTTCCTCAAGGCCGCCTACCAGGGCCATGCCATGGCGATGAACATGACCGGCCGTTGCCTGGAAAACGGCTGGGGCACCGAGATCGACGGACCCGCCGCGGCGATGTGGTACCGCAAGGCCGCCCAAAAGGGCCTGGATGCGGGCATGTACAACTTCGCGAACCAGTTGGCCGAAGGCAAGAGCGTGCCCAAGGACGAGGCCGCCGCGCTGGCGTGGTACCGCCAGGCCGCCGACCTGAACCATGCCAAGTCGATGACCAAGATCGGCCGCTTCTATGAAAACGGCATCGTGGTGGAGAAGGACCTGGACGCGGCCTTCTTCTGCTTCGAACAGGGCGCGCGCGGTGGCGACTTCCGGGGCCAGTTCAACTATGCCGGCATGCTGGCCGAGCGGGGACGCATGGAAGAGGCCTTGCAATGGCTGCGCAAGGTGCCGCTGACCGCCACGCCGGCCTACATGGCGTTGGTGGGTTCGCGACTGCGCGCGTCACCGAACGCTGAATTCCGGGCCGTCGGCGAGCAGATGCTGGCACGCGCGGCCGCAACCTGACGGCGCCGAATCCGCAAGGCGGCAGCACGTCTTTTGACGCAGCGGAAATGGGCTGCGTCCCTTAAAATTCGCCATGCGCTTTTCCACCAGCACCTTCCTCGATATCCCGACCTCGCATCGCGCCACGCCAACCAGGTCACGGATCGACAGCGTACGGGAAGCGCTGCGCACCGGCGGCATCGAAAACGGCCTGCGCGAACTCAACCTCGGCGTGCCGCACCGCTATTCGGGCATCTTCAGGCTCGACGGCGACCTGCTGCAGAACACCCACATGGTCGACAAGCAAGGCTTGCCGCGGCCGGACGGGCTGGAAACCGTGGTGCTGTCCGACAGCTTCTGCCAGATCGTGCTGCGCGACGGCTTCCTGCTGGCCGACCACTCGGGCCGGGACCCCCGGCTCGCCGCCAGCCCCTACCAGAACATCGTCGTCGCCTACCATGGCGTGCCGATCCTGGACAACGCGGGTGAGCTGTCGGGCACCTTGTGCCATTTCGACATGGTGGAACAAAGCATTTCCGATGCCGAGTTCGCCTGCCTGCAAGAGGCCGCCCGGCTGTTCGCCGGCCTGCTCAGCCGCCGCAGCTGAGGCGCTTCAGCGCGGATCAGGTCCGCAAGCACGATTCAAATAGATGACATACAATTTATTGACATATCATCTTTTAGCCATCCGGCACGCGTTCTTGTGGCCCTGCACGACCCATCCCCTCGCAACGAAATCGGCAAGCTCATCGGCAAGACGGCGCGCCAGTGGCGCCGCACGGTAGACAGGCAACTCCTGCCCTTCGGCCTGACCGAGGCCACCTGGCTGCCGCTGCTGCACGTGGCCCGGGCCGCGGCGCCGATGCGGCAGAAGGAACTGGCGGCCTCGCTCTCGCTCGACAATTCCTCGGTGGTGCGCCTGCTCAACGAACTGCAGGCCGCCGGCCTGGTGGAGCGCCGCGAGGAAGGTGTCGACCGCCGAGCCAAGGCCATCGTGCTCACCGAACTCGGCCGCACCACGGTGGTCAAGGTAGAACGCTCGGCGCGCCAGGTGCGTGAGAAGGCACTGGCCGGGCTAAGCGATGCCGAATTGCATGCCGCCAGCCTCGTCATCGCGCGCATCTTCGAGTCGCTGCAGGCGATGGTGCCCGCCGAGGCGGCGGCATGAGCCCGCCGCCATGCAGCGCCGTCGCGGCGCATGGCCCGTCCGCCAAGCCCGGCAACCCCGCCAAGCCAACGATGCCCAAGGTCCCGCTGTGGCTGCTGGCGCTGTTCACCTTCAGCGGCACGCTGGCCATGCACATCTTCGTGCCGGCCCTGCCCTTCGCGGCGGAAAGCCTCCACGCGAGCGTGGCCGAGATGCAGCTCACCGTGAGCCTGTACATCGCCGGCCTGGCCGTGGGGCAACTCATCTACGGCCCGTTGTCCGACCATTTCGGCCGCCGGCCGATCCTGATGATCGGATTGGCGCTGTATGCCGTCGCCGGCGCCGCGGCCTCGCTGGCGCCCGACGCGCACCTGCTGATTGCCGCGCGGCTGTTCCAGGCGCTCGGAGGCTGCGCCGGCCTGGTGCTCGGCCGCACCATCGTGCGCGACACCACCACCTTCGAGGAATCCGCGAAACGGCTGGCGCTGATGAACCTGATGGTCACGGTCGGCCCGGGCGTGGCGCCCATCGTGGGTGGGCTGTTGGCCTCCACACTCGGCTGGCGCTCGATCTTCTACCTGCTGACCGCGATGGGCCTGGTCAACATGCTGCTGGCCTGGAGGATGCTGCCCGAAACCGGCCGGGTGGCCGAGCAGGCCAGTACCGACCTGCGCGCGCTGGCCGGCAACTACCTGGACTTGCTGAAGTCGCCGGCCTTCATCGGCTACTCGCTCGGCGGCGGCTGCGCCACGACGACCATGTATGCCTACGTGGCCTCCGCGCCGTTCATCTTCGTGCACCAGTTGCACCGGCCCGCGCAGGAAGTCGGCTTCTACCTGGCCTTCCTGATCTTCGGCATCTGGATCGGCAGCGTGCTGGCCACCAGGCTGGTCACACGGGTACCGATGGGGCGGCTGCTGGTGGTGGCCAACGGCATCAGCGTGCTCGCGGCCTGTGCCTTCCTGGCGCAGGCTTGGTTCGATGACCTGAGCGTGGCCGGCGTGCTGGCCACGATGTTCGTGTTCACGCTCGGCATGGGCGTGGCCTCGCCCGCGGCGCTGACCGAAGCGATCAGCGTGAACCCGCGCGTCACCGGCTCGGCCTCCGGGCTTTACGGCTTCACCCAGATGGCCGTGGGCGCCATTTGCACCGCGCTGGTCGGCTTCGGCTCGGACCCGGCGCTGTCGGCCGGACTGGTGCTGGTCGGCGCCGGCATCGTCGGCCAGGCCGGCATCTTCGTCGCCTCGCGCGACATCAAGAGGTTGCGAAGCAGTTCTGCAGCCGCTCGGTGAAGGCGCGCTTGGCCGGCTCGTCGATGAAGCTGGCCTCGAAGCTGTTCGCGGCCAGTTGGTACGCGTGTTGCGCGGTCAGGCCGGTGGCGGCGAAGGTCTGCACGAAGTTGTCGTTCATGTAGCCGCCGAAATAGGCCGGGTCGTCCGAATTGACCGTGGCGGCCAGGCCGGCGTCGAGCAACTGGCCCAGGTTGTGGTCGGCCAGGTCAGGAAACACGCACAGCTTCTGGTTGGACAAGGGACACACCGTCAAGGCGATGCGGTCCTGCGCCAGGCGCCGCATCAAGGCCGGGTCCTTGACCGACTGCACACCATGGTCGATGCGCTCCACCTTGAGCACGTCCAGCGCGGCCCAAACGTAGGCGGGCGGCCCTTCCTCGCCCGCATGCGCGACCAGGTGCAGGCCGAGTTCGCGGCAACGCGCGAACACACGCGCGAACTTCTCCGGCGGATGGCCGACCTCGCTGGAATCCAGGCCCACGCCGATGAACTTGTCGCGCAACGGCAGCGCCTGCTCCAGCGTCTCGAAGGCCTCCTCCTCGCTCAGGTGGCGCAGGAAACACAGGATCAGCGCGGCGCTCACGCCGAGTTCGGCCTTGGCATCCACGCACGCGCGGTGCAGGCCGTTGATCACGGTTTCCATGGCGATGCCGCGCGCGGTGTGCGTCTGCGGGTCGAAGAACAGCTCGGCGTGGACCACGTTGTCGGCCGCGGCGCGCACGAAGTAGGCGCGGGCCATGTCGTAGAAGTCCTGCTCGGTGATCAGCACGCTCGCGCCGGCGTAATAGATGTCGAGAAAACTCTGCAGGTTGGTAAAGGCATAGGCCCGGCGCAGCGATTCCACGTCCGGGTAAGGCAGCGTGATCTTGTTGCGCTGCGCGAGCGCGAAGATCAGTTCGGGCTCGAGCGATCCCTCGATGTGGATGTGCAGCTCGGCCTTGGGCATCAGGCGCAGCAACTCGGGCAGGCGCTCTGGGGAAATCGGGGGGACGGTGAACATTCAGCAGACTCCAAAGGTGATGCCGCTGCCCTGGAGGAAGCGGCGGTAGGCGGATGATGCCTTGTCGGCGGCGGTATGCAACTCGGCGCGCAGGTCCAGCGGCAACCGCTTCGGGCTTTGCGATTCGAGCACGGGCTGGTCCTGGGTGAAGATGGTGTGCTGGAAGGCCTGCAGCTTGGCGTCCGGCGATTCGAAATCGGCCACGGCCAGGCGGAACCACACACGGCTCGTCTCGGGCGTGAGCGGGCAGACGTACAGCGCGATCGACTCGCGCCAGCCGGCCACCGCCGTGCGGCCGGCTTCGGGCACCTTGGTCAGCACGGCCGCATAGGGTGCGGTCACCTCATAGGTGTATTCGACCTGGGCCGCGCCCGTGGCATGCACGCTCGACTGCGGCTGCCACGCCTTGCAGCCGGTGGCGCGGATACCGGTCGGCGTGGGTGCCACCTGGTAGTCGTCGATGGCCGTGGCGTTGCGCGCGCCGAGCCAGCCCTCGTGCACGAAGCCGAAGTGCGCCATGTCGAGGAAGTTCTCGACGATGCGCGGCGCACTCGTCGCCACGTCGTACGGCCCGCAATTGAGCTTGCGCAGTTCGGCGTCGTCTTCTGCGGCAAACGCCGGCAGATCGAGATCGCCCTGCGCGAGCCGCACCCAGACCAGGCCCCGCGCCTCACGCGCCTCGAAGTTTCTGGCGCAATGCGCGGCCGGCGGCACGAAGGCCGGCAGCGCCGGCACGCGCACACACCGGCCGCCCGCGGTGAACTGCCAGCCGTGGTACGGGCATTCGAGCCGGCCGTCGGCCACCCGCCCCAGGGAGAGCCGCGCGCCGCGATGCGGACACTGGTCGGCGAACGCCTGCACGGCACCGGTGCTGTCTCGCCACAGCACGAGGTCGTGTGCCAGCAGGCACACCGCCAACGGGGCTTGCTGCAGCGCATCCGCCAGTGCAACGGGATGCCAATGGCTGGCCTCGATCATTCCAACATCTCCAGAAAAAAAGGCCGCCCGGGGGCGACCTTTCGTCACAGCCCAGAGGCCGGGTTACTTCTTGTCGCCGGGCACCTTACCCTCGACGCCCTTCACGTAGAAGTTCACGCCGCCCAGGAACTTGTCGTCGGCGACCGCGTCCTTGGCCACGATTTCCTTGCCGGTGTTGTCCAGGATCGGGCCCTTCCAGATCGCGAAGCTGCCGTCCTTCAGGCCCTTCTTGACCTCGTCGATCTTGGCCTTGGTCGCGTCAGGCACGTCGGCCGCGATGGACACCATGTCGATCGCGCCTTCCTTCACGCCCCACCAGCTCTGGCCGGTGGCCCACTTGCCGTCGAGCGCGTCCTGCGTGGCCTTGATGTAGTAAGGCGCCCAGTTGATGACGGCCGAGCCGAGGTGGGCCTTGGGGCCGTAGGCGGTCATGTCCGAATCCCAGCCGAAGGCGCGTTTGCCCATCTTCTCGGCGGTCTGCAGCACGGCGGAGGAATCGGTGTTCTGCATCAGCACGTCGGCGCCGCCGTTGATCAGGGCGGTGGCGGCTTCGGTTTCCTTCGGCGGGCTGAACCATTCATTGACCCACACCACCTTGGTCTTGACCTTGGGGTTCACCGACTGGGCGCCCAGCGTGAAGCTGTTGATGTTGCGCAGCACTTCAGGAATCGGGATCGAGGCCACCACGCCCAGGGTATTGCTCTTGGTCATGGATCCGGCGATCACGCCGGCCATGTACGCGCCTTCGTAGGTGCGGCTGTCGTAGGTGCGCATGTTCTCGGCGGTCTTGTAGCCGGTGGCGTGCTCGAACTTCACATCCTTGAAGTCGGCGGAGACCTTCAGCATCGGCTCCATGTAGCCGAAGGTGGTGCCGAAGATGAGCTTGTTGCCCTGGCTGGCCATGTCACGGAACACGCGTTCGGCATCGGCCGACTCGGGCACCTTCTCGACGAAGCTGGTGACGATCTTGTCGCCCATTTCCTTCTCGAGGGCCTTGCGTGCGTTGTCGTGCGCGAAGGTCCAGCCGCCATCGCCGACCGGGCCGACGTAGGCGAAAGCGATCTTCAACGGCTCTGGCTTCGGTGCTGGCGCGGATGCTGCGGCAGCCGCGGGCGCTGGCGCGGGCGCAGGTGCCGGCTCTTCCTTCTTGCCGCAGCCGGCGAGGGCCGCGGCGGCGGCGGCCGTGAGTGCCGCAAGCTTCAGCATCGAACGTTTGTTCAGGTCGGTCATTTCAAATCTCTTTCAGGCGAAGTCACAGGGAGGGAAACGGAATTATGAACCGGGGTAAAAAGGTTTTCCGATGGAATTGGGCATGTTGGCGCGAATCCAGGCCGGGTTGCGCGAAATGATGGCCAGCACCACCACCGGCGCGAGGTACTGCGCCATCGACAGGAACTGGCTCGGGATCTGCACGCCCTGGCTCTGCAGGAAGAAACCGAGCTGGCCCACGCCGCCGAACAGGTAGGCCCCCAGCAAGACCCGCGCGGGGCGCCAGGTGGCGAAGGTGGTCAGCGCCAGCGCGATCCAGCCGTTGCCGGCCACCATGCCCTCGACCCACAGCGGCGTGTAGACGATCGACAGGTACGAGCCCGCCAGGCCGCACAGCGCGCCGCCGGCCAGCACCGCCATGAAACGGATGCGCCGCACCGGATAGCCCAGCGCATGGGACGACTCGGGCGACTCCCCCACCGAGCGCAGCACCAGGCCTGGCCGCGTGCGGTTCAGGAACCAGATCAGGAAGCCGGTGAAGATCACGGTGAGGTAGACCAGCGGATGGTGGCGGAAGAAGGCTTCGCCGATCCATGGGACGTCCGACAAGAACGGGATCGCGTACTTGGTCGCCTCGGGCAGTTTCTCCTGCACGTACTTCACGCCGGCAAAGGCCGAGAAGCCCGAGCCGAACAGGCTCAGGGCCAGGCCGGTGGCGTACTGGTTGGTGTTGAACCAGATCACCAGGCCGCCGAAGATGGCCGCGAGCAAAGCGCCCGCCGCCATGCCCGCCGCGAAACCGACCCAGGTGTTGCCGGTGTGCACGACGGTGGCGAAGCCGGCGATGGCGGCGCAGAGCATCATGCCCTCCGCGCCGAGGTTGACGATGCCGGCCTTCTCATTGATCAGCAGGCCGAGCGCGGCGATGGCCAGCACGGTGCCAGCGTTCAGCGTGGCCGCGAGGAGCAGTGCGTATTCCATCAGGCAGCCCCTCCCGCAATGGCCTTGGGCTTGCCGACCTTACCCACATAACGCACGCTGTAGGCGATCAGGGTGTCGCAGGCCAGCAGCGCGAACAGCAGCAGTCCCTGGAACACACCGGTCAAGGACTTGGGCAGGCCGAGCCGCGACTGTGCGAGTTCACCGCCGATGTAGAACATGCTCATCAGGATGGCCGAGAAGATCATGCCCACCGGATGCAGCCGCCCGACGAAGGCCACGATGATGGCCGCGAAGCCGTAGCCCGCCGGCACGTAGGGCGTGAGCTGGCCGATCGGGCCGGCCACTTCGAGCGCGCCCGCCAGGCCGGCCGCGCCACCCGAAACCAGCAAGGCCGTCCACAAGGCACGGCGCGAAGAGAAGCCGGCGTAGCGCGCGGCCGCCGGCGCCAGGCCGCCAACCTGTTGCGCAAAGCCGGCGCGCGTGCGGAACAGGAACACCCACAACGCCCCCGCGCCCACCAGCGCGATGATCAGGCCGACACTGACGCGCGAACCCTTCATGAGACGCGGAATCTGCGTCACCGCCTCGAAGGTCTTGCTCTGCGGGAAGTTGTAGCCGCCCGGGTCTTTCCACGGCCCCTGCACCAGGTAGCCGAGCAACTGGATGGCCACGTAGACCAGCATCAGGCTCACCAGGATCTCGCTGGCGTTGAAGCGGTCGCGCAGGTAGGCCACGATGCCGGCCCAGAGCATGCCGCCCGCGATGCCGGCGAGCAGGATCGGCGCGATGATCCAGCCGCCCGTGCCCTTGTCGGCCAGCAGAGCGATGCCGGCGGCGAAGATGGCGCCCATCACGAACTGGCCCTCGGCGCCGATGTTCCAGACGTTGGAGCGGAAACAGACCGCCAGCCCCAGCGCGATGACCAGCAGCGGCGTGGCCTTGACCATGAGCTCGCCCAGCGCATAGGTGCTGCGCAGCGGCTCCCAGAAAAACACCTGCAGGCCGCGCACCGGGTCCTTGCCCAGGGCGACGAACAGCAGCACGCCGATCAGCACGGTGATCAGCAGTGCCAGGATGGGCGAGCCGTAGCTCCAGAATTTGGACGGCTGGGGCCGCGCTTCGAGCTTAAACATGACTGGCTTCCTTCACCGCATTCCCATGGGTCGCGGCCGGCTGATCCCACAAGCCCGACATCCATTCCCCGATCTGCGCCACGGTGGCGCGCGCCCGGTCCACCGACGGTGACAAGCGCCCTTTGGCGATCACGTGCAGCCGGTCGCTGATCTCGAAGAGTTCGTCGAGCTCCTCGCTCACCACCAGCACCGCGCAGCCCGCGTCGCGCAGCGCAAGGATGGCGCCGCGGATCTGCGCCGAAGCGCCCACGTCCACGCCCCAGGTCGGCTGCGACACGATCAGCAGCTTCGGGCCCGCATCGATCTCGCGGCCGACGATGAACTTCTGCAGGTTGCCGCCCGACAGCGACTTGGCCGCCGCCTGCGGGCCGCCGGCCTTGACCTTGTAGCGGTCGATGATGCTGAGCGCCTGCGTGGCCAGCGACTTTACGTTGATCCAACCGGTCTTGCCGAGCGCGTCGTCGCGCGTGAGCAGCAGGTTGTGCGCCAGCCCCAGCGTGGGCACGGCACCGCGGCCGAGCCGCTCCTCGGGCACGAAATGCACACCCAGGCTGCGCCGCTGGCGCGGGCGCAGGCGCGCCGCATCGCGGCCGAAGATCCTGATCATCTTGGCTTCGGCGCGGCAGTCCTCGCCCGACAGCGCGTACATCAGCTCCTTCTGGCCGTTGCCGGAGACGCCGGCGATGCCGACCACCTCGCCCGCACGCACCGTGAGGGATACACCGTCGAGGTCGATGCCGAACTGGTCTTCGCGCGCCAGATGCAGGTCCTGCACCTCCAGCACGGTGGCGCCGGTCTTCGACTCGCGGTGCTGCAGTGCCGGCGGCTCGGCGCCGATCATCATGCGGCTCAGCGAGGCGTTGGTCTCCTGCCGCGGGTCGCACACGCCGGTGACCTTGCCGCCGCGCAGCACGGTGCAGGCGCTGCAGAGTTCACGGATCTCGTGCAGCTTGTGGCTGATGTAGAGGATGCTGCAGCCTTCCGACACAAGCTTCTTCAGCACCACGAACAGCTTCTCCACGGCCTGAGGCGTGAGCACGGAAGTCGGCTCGTCCAGGATCAGCAGCTTGGGGTCGGTCAGCAGCGCACGGATGATTTCCACGCGCTGCATCTCGCCCACGCTCAGCGTGTGCACCGGCCGCGAGGGATCGATGTCCAGCCCGTATTCACCGGCCTTGGCCGTGATGCGCTGCGTGACCTCGGCGAGCCTGAGGTGCTTGTCCAGGCCGAGCCAAACGTTCTCGGCCACGGTCAGCGTGTCGAACAGGCTGAAGTGCTGGAACACCATGCTGATGCCCAGCGCCCTGGCCTCCTGCGGGTTGCGGATGTGCACGGGTTCGCCATTGAACATCACCGTGCCTTCGTCGGGCTTGACCGAGCCGTAGATGATCTTCATCAGCGTGGACTTGCCGGCGCCGTTCTCGCCGAGCACGGCATGGGCCTCGCCGGGCTGCACCGTCAGCGAGACGCCGCTGTTGGCGACCACCGCGGGGTATCTCTTGGTGATGTTGGTGAGTTGTAGTCGTGGAATCGTCATGAGGGTGTCAGGCTGAACGCAAGGCCGCGGCCACCGACTTCACCTGTTCGCGCAGCCACTTGGCGGCGGCCGAGGTGTGGGTGCGTTCGTGCCAGAGCTGGTAGTACATCATGCGGGGAAACGGGACGGGACAGGGCAGGATTTTGACGGGCAGACGGTCGGTGAACCGTTCGCAGTACTGGCGGCCGGTGGTCAGTACCAGCAAGCTCGATGCCACCATGGCCGGAATCATGCCGAACCAGGCACAGCGCGCCGTGATGCGGCGCTGCAGGCCCAGGCTGTCGAGATGGTCGTCGATCACGCCCTTGGCGCCCGGGTGCGTGGGCGTGGGTGCGATGTGCTCGGCGGCGAGCCAGGCCGTCTTGTCCCAGCCGCGGCGCACGGCCGGATGGTCGGCGCTCACCAGGCACACCACCTCGTCGCCGAACAGGCGCCCCATGTGCAGCTCGCCCGGCGGCCGGGCCCAGTTGCCCACCACCACGTCGAGCCGGCCCTGGGCCAGGTGCGCCTGGTAATCGGCGTCGCCCGACAGCGGATGGATCTCGATCTGGCACAGCGGCGCATGGGTCTTGACGGTCGAGACCAGCTGCGGCAGGAACAACGGATCGAGGTAGTCGCTGGCGGCCAGGCGGAAGGTGTTGGTGGCGGTCTTGGGCGTGAAGCCACGCGCGTCGGTGAACAGCACTTCGGCGGCACGAAGAATGCTGGCACTGGGCTCGAGCATGCGCAGACCGGCATCGGTGGGCACCATCCCGGAGCCCGAGCGCACCAAAAGAGGATCGTCGGCGAGGTCGCGCAAACGTTTCAGCGCCGTGCTGACCGCGGGCTGGGTCATGCCCAGGCGGATGGCGGCGCGGGAAACACTTCGTTCGGTGAGCACGGTGAACAAGACCCTGATGAGATGGAGGTCGATCTTGTCGAAAAGAGCTTGGTCTCTCATATTGATCAGAGCATGTGTGCCATATGCCGATGCCGATGTGGATGCGCGTGTGCCAAGGGTACCCTGTTGATTCTGTAGCATGCTTCGGGTGAACGCGCGCAAGACGCCGATCCGACGGAAGACAACCCTGAAAGCAAGAGTAAAGCCACGAGGATTTCAGCGCCCATGACGACGACCCAACCCCTGCGATTCATCCGGCGCGGCCAGACCGTGACGCTCGGCAATGTACCACCCACACGCACCCTTCTGGAGGTGCTGCGCGAGGACCTGCATGGCAGCGGCACCAAGGAAGGCTGCGGCGAAGGCGACTGCGGCGCCTGCACCGTGGTGCTCGGCGCCGAGGAAGATGGCCGGTTGACCTACCGCGCCGTGAACAGTTGCATCCGCCTGGCGCATTCGGTGGACGGCATGGCGGTATGGACCGTGGAAGATCTGTCCGATACAGACGGCACGCTGCATCCGGCCCAGGAGGCCATGGTGCAGTGCCACGGCTCCCAATGCGGCTTCTGCACACCGGGCTTCGTGATGAGCCTGTTCGGCATGTACCAGAACCATGTGGCCAAGGGCGAGGCCATCGACCGCAAGCTGGCGCAGGAAGAACTCTCGGGCAACCTCTGCCGCTGCACCGGCTACCGTCCGATCCTGGACGCCGCACAGCACATGGCGACCCTGCCCGCCGCAACGGTAGACGAGCCTTCCTTGCTACGAAAATTGCAGCACCTTGCGCAATCCACGCCTGCACCGGAGGCCGATTCTTCTTATATTTCGCCCGAAACCCTGGCCGCGCTGTGCGAAGCCCGGGCCGCCCATCCCGAAGCGCAGATCGTCGCCGGCTGCACCGACGTCGGCCTGTGGATCACCAAGATGCACATGGAGTTCGAGCGTGTGCTGGATGTGACCCGGGCCGCAGAACTGCGCCGCATCGAAGACGGGCCCACCCACCTGTCGTTCGGCGCAGCCGTGCCCCTGCAGGACGCCTATGCCGCGCTGGTCGCCGACCGGCCGCAGCTCAAGTCCTTCGCCGCGCGTTTCGCCGGACTGCCGGTGCGCAACTCGGGCACGCTCGGCGGCAATGTGGCCAACGGTTCACCGATCGGTGACTCGATGCCGCTGCTGATCGCGCTCGGTGCGACGGTGGTGCTGGCCAGCATCCGCGGCACTCGGGAATTGCCGCTGGAAGCGCTCTACACCGGCTACCGCAAGAACGTGATGGCGGCCGACGAATTGCTGGCCTTCATCCGCGTGCCGAAGGCGCCCTCGCCCGCTGTGGAATTGATGAAGGTCTACAAGATCTCCAAGCGCTTCGACGACGACATCTCGGCCGTGTGCCTGGCACTGCGCCTGGTGCTCGACGGCGCGCTGGTGCGCAGCGCGTCCATCGGCGTCGGCGGCGTGGCTGCCACTCCGGTGCGCGCCGTGCGGACCGAAGCCGCCCTCACCGGCCAGCCCTGGACGGTGGACACGGTGCGGGACGCGATGGCCGTGCTGCGCGGCGAGTTCCAGCCGATCTCGGACATGCGCGCCTCCAGCGACTACCGCCGCGAGGTGCTCGGCAACCTGCTGCAGCGCTTCTGGCTGGAAAGCCAGGGCTGGCAGCAGGTCAACCTCGAATCCCTGACGCTGGAGGCCCTATGAACGCTCCCGAAAAAGTGGTGATGGACGGCGCAGCGGCGGTGATCCCGGCGGCCGGCGTCTCGCGCTTCCATGAGAGCGCGCGCGCCCAGGTGGCCGGCGCGGCCCATTACATCGACGACCTGCCCGAGGTGCGCGGCACCCTGTTCGCCGCGCCGGTGATGTCCAACGTGGCCCATGGCCGGCTCGTCGGCATCGACGACACCGCAGCGCGCGCCATGCCGGGTGTGCGCGACATCGTCTACAGCCGCGACGTGCCGGGCGACAAGATGCTGGCCGCCTTCGCCGGCGACGAGCCGGTGTTCGCCATCGACACGGTGCAGCACGTCGGCCAGGTGGTCGGGCTGGTGGTGGCCGACACCGTGATGGCCGCGCGGCGTGCGGCACGCAAGGTGAAGCTCGACATCGAAATCCTGCCCGCCATCCTCAGCGTGCACGAGGCACATGCCGCCCAAAGTTACGTGCTGCCGCCGGTGTTCGTCAAGCGCGGCGACGCGGCCCGGGCACTGTCGCGCGCACCGCACACGCTGGAAGGCACGCTCGAAATCGGCGGCCAGGAACACTTCTACCTCGAAGGCCAGGTGGCCTATGCGCTGCCGCAGGAGCAGAACCAGTGGCTGGTCCACAGCAGCACCCAGCACCCGGGCGAGGTGCAGCACTGGGTGGCGCATGCGCTGGGCCTGCACAACCACGCGGTGAAGGTGGAATGCCGGCGCATGGGCGGCGGCTTCGGTGGCAAGGAAACCCAGGCCGGCCACCTGGCCGTGTGGGCCGCGGTGGCGGCGCACAAGCTGCGCTGCCCGGTGAAGCTGCGCTTCGACCGCGACGACGACTTCATGGTCACCGGCAAGCGCCATCCCTTCGCCTACAAATACACCGTGGGCTTCGACGACAACGGCCTGCTCAGCGGCCTGAAGCTGTCGATGATGGCCAACTGCGGCTTCAGCGCCGATTTGAGCGGCCCGGTGGCCGACCGCGCCGTGTTCCACGCCGACAACGCCTATTACCTGGCCGACGTGGACATCGCCTCATACCGCTGCAAGACCAACACCCAGAGCCACACGGCCTTCCGCGGCTTCGGCGGGCCGCAAGGGGTGATCGTCATCGAGAACATCCTCGGTGACATCGCGCGCGAACTCGGCCTGGACCCGCTGGCCGTGCGCCGCATCAACCTCTACGATGCCGCGCAACCGGTCGGCACACCCATCGACACCAGCCCCGAGGCGCGCAACCACACCCACTACGGCATGGCGGTGGAGGACAACATCCTGCATCCGCTGCTGGAGCGGCTGGAGGCTTCTTCGGCGTACCAGGCGCGGCGCAGCGCCATCGCGCTGTGGAACGCGAAGAGCCCGGTGATCAAGCGCGGCATCGCCATCACGCCGGTGAAGTTCGGCATCTCGTTCACCGCCACGCTGTTCAACCAGGCCGGCGCGCTGGTGCATGTCTACACCGATGGCAGCGTGCAGGTGAACCACGGCGGCACCGAGATGGGCCAGGGCCTGAACACCAAGGTGGCGCAGATCGTGGCGGATGAACTGGGCGTGCCCTTCGAGCGCGTGATGGCCACGGCCAGCGATACCAGCAAGATCCCCAACGCTTCGGCCACCGCGGCCTCCAGCGGCACCGACCTCAACGGCCGCGCCGCCCAATACGCCGCGCGCAACGTGCGCGACAACCTGGCGAGCTTCGTCTGCGGCCTGGACGGCTGCGGCGCGGGCGCGATCCGCTTCAAGGGCGGCCAGGTGATCTCGCCGGTGGCCACGCGCGACTTCACCGACGTGGTGCAGCGCGCCTATGCCAACCGCATCCAGCTCTGGAGCGACGGCTTCTACCGCACGCCCAAGATCCATTACGACAAGGCCACGCTCACCGGCCGGCCGTTCTACTACTTCGCCTACGGCGCGGCGTGCAGCGAGGTGGCCATCGACATGCTCACCGGGGAAAGCCGGGTGCTGGCGGTGGACATCCTGCACGACGTGGGCACCTCGATCAACCCGGCCATCGACATCGGCCAGATCGAAGGCGGCTTCGTGCAGGGCATGGGCTGGCTCACCACCGAGCAACTGGTCTGGAACGAGAAGGGCTACCTCAGCACGCATGCGCCCAGCACCTACAAGATCCCGGCCACGGGCGACATCCCTGCGCGCTTCCAGGTCGAGTTGTGGCCCGAGGCCAACCGCGAGGACAACGTGTTCGGCAGCAAGGCCGTGGGCGAGCCGCCGTTCATGCTGGCCATCAGCGTCTACGAAGCGCTGAAGGAAGCCATCGCCGCCGCCCGGGGCGACGGCGCCAGGGTCTTGCTCATCGCGCCGGCCACAGCCGAGAACGTGTTGTGCGCGGTGATGCGGCCCGCGGGCGCCGACTGACGGCGCTCAGGCCACCGGCGACGCAGGGGCTCCTCCCGCGCGACGGCCTCCTAGAATAGGACGCCGCCCATCCCCGGAGATCGATTTCATGTCCGCCGTCCCGTCGCCCGCCACCCGCCCTGCCACGCCCGCCGCGGCGAGCCGCACCGTGGTGCACACCGTCCGTGTCGAATTCGGCGACTGCGATCCGGCCGGTATCGTGTGGTTTCCCAATTTTTTCCGCTGGATCGATGCGGCCTCGCGCAACTTCTTCACCGCCTGCGGCGTGCCGCCGTGGCACCAGCTCGAAGCCACGACCGGTGTGCTCGGTACGCCGCTGGTCGACACCAGGTCTCGCTTTGTCAACAGCGCGAGCTACGGCGACGTGCTCGACATCCACGTGCAGGTGAGCGAATGGCGCGGCAAGAGCTTCGTGATGCGGTACCACCTGCTGCGCGGCCAGGGCAGCGAGGGCAATAGCAATGGCAATGACGATGGCGCCACGCTGATCATGGAATGCGAGGAAGTGCGCATCTTCGCCGCGCGCCGCCCGCCCGGTGAAGGCGGCGGGGCTGGTGGCAGTGCGAACGGCAACGGCATCCGCGCCGTGCCCATCCCTGAAGACATCCGCCGCATGTGCGCATGAGCCCTGCCCGCACTGCATCCACACCCCCGCCCGGCGCGCGTTGCACCGTGCGTCGCTACAGCGGCGAATACGCGGCCCATGCGCATGAGCATGCCCAGCTCATGTTCGCGCTCAACGGCCGCATGGAGCTCGAGATCGAGGGCCGTGCCGCCTTTGCCGACACCAGCAGCGGCGTGATCATCCCGGCCGGCATGGCCCACGGCTTCCTCGCCCCGCCCGATGCACGCATGCTGGTGGTGGATGCACCCGCCTCCCGCGCGACGGATCGCCTGCAACGCTTCGCGGTGACCGCTGCCTGCCGCGACCTGGCGATCGGTGGCTCGCGGGGCGATCGGGCCGACACCGGCCTGCAGGTCCTGCTGGCGGCACCGCAGGTGCTGCTGCGCCGCACGATCGACCTGGCCCGGCTCGATGCCGCGCTCGACGCCGCTCTGCACGCGCCCTGGACCAATGCCGCGATGGCGGCGCTGTTCCACCTGAGCCCGCAGCGCTTCCACGCGCGTTTGCTGGAACTCACCGGCAGCACCCCCCAGGCCTATCTGCGTGCGCGGCGGCTGGCCGAAGCGATGTTGCTGGTGGCGCATGGCATGGCATTGGAGGCGGTGGCGCTGCAGGTCGGCTACAGCTCGGCCAGCGCCCTTGGCGTGGCCCTGAAACGCGAACGCGGCCTGGGCGCGCGGCGGCTGCGCGGTCGCGAAGCCTGAGCCCTACTGCTTCAGGCCGAGCTTGGTGATCAGCGCCCTGTAGGCCGCGTGGTCCTTGGCCATCACCGTGCGGAAACCGTCGCCGTCCGCATAGGCGTAGCCCATGTTCTGACGGTCGAGCGCCTCCAGCAGGCTCGGCTCGTTGGCGATCTTGACGGTGGCCGCGCGCAGTACTTCGACGATCTCCGGTGGCGTGGCCTTGTTCACGGCCAGCCCGCGCCAGGTGCCCATCGAGATGTCGATGTTGCGCTCCTTCAGCGTGGGCACGTTCTCGAAGCCCTTGATGCGCTGGTCCGACATCACCGCCAGGGTCTTCAGCTTGCCCGTGGAGGTGTAGGTGTAGACCTCGGCGGCACTCACCGTGATGGCGTCGATGTGTCCGCCCAGCAGCGCCAGCGACGCGGGTGCCGCGCCGGTGAACGGGATGTGGTTGAACTTGACGCCGGTCTTGTCCTCGATGGCCGCGGCCGACAGGTGCCAGGTCGAACCGTTGCCGGCATTGCCGACGCTCAACACCTTGGTCCTCGCCGCGGCAAGGAATTCCTCGACCGTGTTCCACGGCGCATCGGCGCGCACGGTAAGCCCGGCCGGGTCGTAGTTCAGCCGCGCGATCGGCGTGAAATCCTCGTAGGTGATCTTGGTGAGGCCCATGTTGGGCTGGGTCATGAGATCGGTGGCGAGCAGCACGATCTTGTAGCCGTCTGGCTTGTTGTTGATCACGTCGGCCCAGCCGATCGCGCCAGCCGCGCCGGGCTTGTTGATGACGATCAGCGGCTGGGCCAGATGTTTGGTGGCAGCCTGCGCGAAGGCCCGGCCGAGCACGTCGGTGCCGCCGCCGGCGGGGTACGGGACGATCAGTTCGATGGGTTTGGTGGGATAGGTCTGGGCGGGGGCCTGGACCGAGATGGTCATGGCGCACAGCAGGGAGGCGAACAGGGCGGGGGTCTTCATCGATGTCTCTAGGTGTTGTGGATGGTGGGCGGGAAGAGTCTGCTTTTCAGCGTTTTCAGTGCATGTTGAGTCCTTCGCCAACCAAGACCTGCTACTTCCGGCCGCGAAGTCGCTCGCCGAGGGCGATGATCTCCCCCATGATCCCGCGCCTGAAGGCCAACACACAGATCACGAAAATCAGCCCCGTGACCATCGTCACCGATTCACCCAGCGTGTTGAACCATTCGATCCCGCTGATACCGGCAATCGCATGCCCCAGTTCCCCGATCTTGTTCTCCAGCAGCACGACCACGGCCGAGCCCAGCAGCGGCCCTGACAGGGTGCCGAGACCGCCGACCAGGGTCATCAGGATCACCTGCCCCGAAGCCGTCCAGTGCACATCGCTCAAGGTGGCAAAGCCCAGCACCAGCGTCTTCAACGATCCGGCCAGACCGGCCAGTGCCGCCGACAGCACGAAGGCCAGCAGCTTGAAGCGGCTCGTGTCGTAACCCAGCGAAATCGCGCGCGGTTCGTTCTCCTTGATGCCCTTGAGCACCTGGCCGAACGGCGAATGGATGGTGCGCACGATGAGCAGAAACGCCGCCACCACCACGGCCAGCGTGACGTAGTACATCGTCAGGTCGTTCTGCAGGTCGATCAGGCCGAACAGCTTGCCGCGCGGCACACCCTGCAGGCCGTCTTCCCCGCCGGTGAACTTGGCCTGCAGCGCGACGAAGAACATCATCTGCGCCAGCGCCAGCGTGATCATCGCGAAATAGATGCCCTGGCGACGGATCGCCAGCACACCGAAAATCCAGCCGAGGAAGGCCCCCGCGAGCGTGCCGAGCACCAGGCCGATCTCGGGTGTCAGGCCCCAGACCTTCATCGCGTAGCCGGCCACGTAGGCCGAGCCGCCGAGGAAGGCCGCGTGGCCGAACGACAGCAGGCCGGTATAGCCCAGCAGCAGGTTGAAGGCCGAGGCGAACAGCGCGAAGCACAGCAGCTTCATCACGAAGACCGGATAGGCCCCGAGCGCCGGCGCCAGGAGCAGTGCCAACAACAGCACGAGGTAGCCAATGGTGGTTTTTTTCATACTGCTGGGCCGCCCCAAGGTATGAAGCGCCCCCTCGGGGGGCAAAGAGCTACACGCAGTGAGCGAATGTGGGGGTGATTTTTCATGTCCGTCCTACCTCTCTTTGCCGAACAGGCCGGCGGGACGGATCAGCAGCACGATGACCATGATGACGAACACCACGGTCGACGAGGCTTCGGGATAGAACACCTTGGTGAACCCTTCGATGATGCCCAGGCCGAGGCCGGTGAGGATGGAGCCCATGATCGAGCCCATGCCGCCGATCACCACCACGGCGAAGACGACGATGATGAGGTTCTGCCCCATCAGCGGAGACACCTGGATCACCGGCGCGGCCAGCACACCGGCAAAGGCGGCCAGCGCGGCGCCGAAGGCATAGGTGAGCGTGACCATCAGCGGCACGTTGATGCCGAAGGCTTCCACCAGCCGCGGATTCTCGGTGCCGGCGCGCAGGTAGGCGCCGAGCTTGGTCTTCTCGATCACGAACCAGGTCGCGAAACACACGACCAGCGATGCCGCCACCACCCACGCACGGTAGTTGGGCAGCACCATGAAGCCCAGGTTGGTCGAGCCGTCGAGCAGGTCGGGCGCGTCGTAGCCCAGGCCCGAGACGCCGTACACGGAGCGGAACGCACCTTCGATCAGCAGGGTCAGGCCCAGCGTGAGCAGCAGGCCGTAGAGATGGTCGAGCTTGTAGATCCAGCGCAGCAACAGCTTCTCGATCAACACGCCGAAGACACCGACGATGACCGGCGCGGCGGCCAGCATCACCCAGTAGTTGATCTCGAAATAATTCATGCCCATCCAGGTGAGGATGGCACCCATCATGAACAGCGCGCCGTGCGCGAAGTTGATGACGTTCAGCAGCCCGAAGATGACCGCCAGGCCCAGGCTCAGGATGGCATAGAAGGAGCCGTTCACCAGCCCCAGCAGGAGCTGGCTCAGAAGGCCTGGGAGGGAGATCGTCATGGGTGGGAAACGTTATCGGTCTGGCCCCCTCTCCCGTACGCGGGAGAGGGTTGGCGTGAGGGCGGGATCGTCCTTACTTCCACAAGGCGCATTTCGTCTCGGCCTTGGTCGTAAACACCTGGTCACCCGGCAGCACCTTCATGACCTTCAGGTAGTCCCAGGGCTGCTTGGATTCGGCCGGCGACTTGACCTGCACCAGGTACATGTCGTGGACGAAGCTGCCATCGGCGCGAATCTGGCCCTTGCCGTAGAAGTCGTCGATCTTCACGCTCTTGAGCTGGGCCATGACCTTGTCGGCATCGGTCGTCTTGGCGGCTTCGACGGCCTTGAGGTAGTTCATCGTGGCCGAGTAGTCGGCGGCCTGCACGTCGGTCGGCATGCGCTTCATCTTGTCGAAGAATTTCTTCGACCAGGCGCGGGTCTTGTCGTTCAGGTCCCAGTAGAAGCTGGTGGTGTGCAGCAGGCCTTCGGTGTTCTTCAGGCCCAGGCTGTGGATGTCGGAGAGGAACACCAGCAGGCCGGCGGTCTTCATCGTCTTGTTGATGCCGAATTCCTTGGCCGCCTTGATCGAGTTGATGGTGTCGCCACCGGCGTTGGCCAGGCCCAGGATCTGCGCCTTGGAATTCTGCGCCTGCAGCAGGAAGGACGAGAAATCGGACGCGTTCAGCGGATGGCGCACCGCACCCAGCACCGTGCCACCCTTCTCCTTGACGATCTTGGTGGTGTCGGCTTCCAGCGCCTGGCCGAAAGCGTAGTCGGCGGTGATGAAGAACCAGTTCTTGCCGCCCTGGTCGACCACCGCGCCGCCCGTGCCCTTGGCCAGCGCCACGGTGTCGTAGGCGTAGTGGATGGTGTAGGGGGTGCACTGCTCGTTGGTCAGCGCGGAGGTGCCGGCGCCGTTGTTGAAGTACACGCGCTTCTTCTCTTCGGCCACCTTGGCCATGGCCAGCGCCGTGCCGGAGTTGGTGCCGCCGAAGACCATGGTCACACCCGCGGTGTCGATCCATTCGCGGGCCTTGGAGGCGGCGATGTCCGGCTTGTTCTGGTGGTCGGCGGACATCAGCTCGATCGGCTGGCCCAGCACCTTGCCGCCGAAGTCGTCGATGGCCATCTGGATCGCCGTGGCGCCGCCCTTGCCTTCCACGTCAGAGTAGAGGCTTGACATGTCGGTGATGAAACCGATCTTCACCTTCTCCTGCGCATGGGCCACGCCGGAAGCCAGGCCTACGACGGCCAGCAGGCCGGTCAGAACGCTGAGTTTGTATTTCATGATGGTCTCTCTTGTCTCTGGGTTGTTGAACGGGTGGATCGGAAAGGCTGCGAGTCAGACACCAAGCAACTCGTTGAGCACCGGCATCTTGGCCTGCAGTTCGCTCGCGCCGAACTGCAGGGCGATGCGGCCATGCTCCATCACGTAGAAACGGTCGGCCAGGGGCGCGGCGAAATGGAAGTTCTGCTCCACCATCACCACGGTGTAGCCCTTCTCGCGCAGCGTGGTGATCATGCGGGCCAGTGCCTGCACGATGACCGGCGCCAGGCCTTCGGAGATTTCATCGAGCAGCAGCAGCTTCGCGCCCGTGCGCAGGATGCGCGCCACGGCCAGCATCTGCTGCTCGCCGCCGGACAGGCGCGTGCCCTGGCTGTTGCGGCGCTCCGCCAGGTTGGGGAACATGGTGTAGATCTCGTCGATCGACATGCCGGCCCCCACACCTGCATTGGCGCCCTTGAGGTGCGGCGGCAACATCAGATTTTCCTCGCAAGACAGGCTCGAGAAGATGCCGCGCTCCTCGGGGCAATAGCCCACGCCCAGATGGGCGATGCGGTGTGTCGGCAGGCCCATGGTCTCGGTGCCGTTGATCTTCAGCGAACCGGTGCGCCGGCCGGTCAGGCCCATCACGGCGCGCATCGTGGTGGTGCGGCCCGCACCGTTGCGGCCCAGCAGCGTGACGACTTCGCCGGGCTGCACGACCAGGTCCACGCCATGCAACACATGCGATTCGCCGTACCAGGCCTGCAGGCCCTGAATCTCCAATGCGGCAGCAGCCATTTAGTGCGCCCCCTGAAGCTGGCCGGCGGTGGTGCCCATGTAGGCCTCCATCACCTGCGGGTTGCGCGAGACCTCGGCATACGGCCCTTCGGCCAGCACGGCGCCCCGCTGCAGCACGGTGATGGTGTCGGCGATGGTGGACACCACGCCCATGTTGTGTTCGACCATCAGGATGGTACGGCCCTGCGACACCTTCTTGATCAACTGGGCCACGCGGTCCACGTCTTCGTGGCCCATGCCCTGCGTGGGTTCGTCGAGCAGCATGAGCTCGGGCTCCATGGCCAGCGTGGTGGCGATCTCCAGTGCACGCTTGCGCCCATAGGGCAGGTTCACCGTGGTCTCGTCGGCCAGGTCTTCCAGGCCGACTTCGGCCAGCAGCTCCCGCGCGCGGCCGTCGAGGCTGTGCAGCGATTTTTCGCTCTTCCAGAAGTGGAACGAGGTACCGAGCTGGCGCTGCAGGCCCAGGCGCACGTTCTCCAGCAGCGTGAGGTGCGGGAACACCGCCGAGATCTGGAACGAACGGATCACGCCGCGCCGTGCGATCTGCGCCGGGCGTTCCCGCGTGATGTCGATGCCGTTGAAAAGAATCTCGCCGGTGGTGGGCTCGAGGAACTTGGTGAGCAGGTTGAAACAGGTGGTCTTGCCGGCGCCGTTCGGGCCGATCAGCGCGTGGATCGAGCCGCGCTTCACCGACAGGTTGACCTTGCTCACGGCGGTGAAGCCCTTGAACTCCTTGGTGAGCTCGCGTGTTTCGAGAATGATGTCCGCCATCGCGCCGTGTGTGTCCCTGTGGTTGGTATCGCTTCGGCCTGCCCATTTCTGCACGGGTCTTCGGCCTGGCCGCAATCTGGACGGATCGTACGTTTGCGATTCTTCGCAAAACACTAGGACAAACGCCTAGCAATGTCGCCGAAGCTACAAACACAGGGTAAACACAGGCGCGGCGGCCGCGGCCCGCGCGCGCCGCCGCGGCTACAGCGGATCGAGCCGGGCCGGGGAATCGACGCTGCGCACCGCCTGGCCGCCGACGAAGATGCTCGCCGGCCAGGGTCCGTGCAGGTGCACCTGCGCGTCGCGCACGCGCAGCCAGTCGCCCTCGGGCAGACCCACCACCTTCGCGGACGGATTCGCCACCAGGAACTCGGCGAGCCGCTGCTCGCGCGTTTCACCCTGGTGACCCGCCGGCAGTGCGTTGGTGAAATGCGGGTTCAGCTGAAACGACACCAGGCCCAGCGCATCGAAACCGCCGGGATCGACGATGGGCATGTCGTTGGTGGTGCGGATCGTGGGGCCGGCCAGGTTCGCGCCCGCGCTCCAGCCGATGTAGGCCGCGCCGGCGCGCACCCGCGCGGCGATCAGCGGCAGCAGGCCCGCTTCACGGCAGCATTTCAGCAGGTTGAAGGTGTTGCCGCCACCGACGACGATGATTTCGGCCTGTCGCACCGCGGCCTGCGGGTCGCTGGCCTGGTGCACGGAGGTCACCGCGATGCCCAGCGGTGCAAACACGTCGACGACGCGCTGCGTGTAATCGTCCCAGCCGATGGTGACGCCGGCATAGGGAACGAAGACCGCCGTCTTGCGTCCGGCCGCGATCTCGCCGATCGCCGCGCCGGCATGGGTCAGGTAGCCGCCATCGGGGCTGCGGGAATTGCTGAGCAATAGAAGGTTCATGGGTTTTCTCTAGATTTCGATGACCTGAGCATAAGACCGCCGTCGCTCAGGACAGCAGTTCCGCCGTGAGCCGCGCGATCAGCGCATTCGACAGGATCACCGGCAGGCTCGAAGCCTGCGCCGCGACTTCGCGGTGCGCTTCGACGAAACCCATGCAGTCCATCACCAGCAGTTCGGCGCCCTGCGCCTTCAGCTCGCGCGCGGCTTTCACCAGGGATTCGGTCTCCTCCGCATAAGGCGAGGCCACGGCGCAGATCGGCGCACGCGCCAAAGCGCGCCACTTGTGCGCTTCCGAGGCCACCTGCGACAGCAACGGCACCACGATGCCGACCTGCCGGTTGCCGGCGATGGCCGCCACGCTCGGCGAGACGATCAGATCCGGCTCGATCAGCCAGGCGCCGTCGCATACCAGGCCTTCGAACGCGCCGGTGCACAGCAGCAGGATGAAGCCGCAGCCCTGCGCGCGCAGCGCAGCGATCTTGCGGTTCATGAGTTCCAGCACCTTGGGTTTGCTGACGATCACCGAAGTGCCGTCCAGCAGCCGCGTGATCAGCGTGGCCTGACCCGGCTCGGGCGCGTAGAGGCGTTCGATGTCGCCGCGCGCCAGGCCGTCGAGCAGGCCGGCATGGATGCATTGCGTGTAGGGCGACAGGTGTTTCGCCAGGATCGGTGTGATGTCGGGCCGCGGCGCCTGGCCGATGGTCAGCGTGCCGAGCGTGGTGATGCGTGTCATCGCTTGCTCCGCGCTCAGGCCGGCTGGCGGCGTTGCAGGTGTGCCAGCGAACCATACAGCTTCTGCAGCAGCGCGTACTCGTCGGCATCGAAGAAGCTGCAGGTGCCGCGCGTGAACTCCTTGGCCACCTCGACCGCGAACTTCGCGGCCAGCGCGATGTCGGTCTCGTGGCTCGCGCCGGTGCCGCAGCCTGGCACCACGCTCTCGGTGGTGATGGCCACCCCGACCGTCGGCGCCGCAGTGGCGATCGACGGCTGCAGGATGCTGTTCAGGTGGTACACGCCGTTGCCGTAGGGCGTGATGTCCTGGGTGGTGATCGGGAAGGTCACGGCCGGCCGGCCCGAGGTCATTTCCATGATGCGCAGCAGGTCGTCCGAGACGCGCAGGATGTAGCCCTGCTTCACCGTGGGCGAGATCGCGTAACCCTTGTGGTTGATGATGCGGTTGCCCTTGGTGGTGTCGATCGACAGCACCGCGTCCATCTCGGCGCTGACTTCCTGCTCGTTCATGTCCTCGGTTTCCACCGGCGAATCCATGAAGTCCACCGGCTCGTGCGGCCGCGTGGGTGCGTCGGGGCAGATGTGGGTGGCCACGATCACGTCGCCGGGCAGGCTGTCGCCCTGCGTCTGCATGTGCGCCAGTTTGAGCGCCGAAGCCACCGCGGCCACCGCGCCGTCGGCGTCCGACACCAGCCCGATGCGCGTGGGCCGTGCGCCGATGCCGCCCAGCCGGCCGATGATGCCCAACGTGGGCGCGGTACCGCCGGCCAGCTTGCCGGCGCTGCCGGGGATCACGATGCGCACGAAATCGGTCGCGCCTTTGGGGCCGCTGATCTTGGTCACCGTGACCTTCACGCGGTCGTAGGCCGCGAGCAGTTGGACCACGGTCTGGCCGCTGGCGTGCGCCGTGTCGAGGGCTTCGAAGACCTGCAATGTCTGGGCGAGGCTCATGGGTGTTTTTCCTTTTCGAGTGTCAGAAGGCGGCACCACGCGAGCGCCGCCGATGGGATTCATTTCTTGCCGAACTTGGCGGCAAGCGTGGCATTGAAGAAGCTGAACAGGGCGTCGCCCGCGATCACGCCGCCAGCGAAGACTTCCATGTAGCCGCGTGCCTTGTCGCCGCCGAATTTCTCGAGCAGCAGGCGTAACGCAATGCCCACGGCAACAGCCCAGCCGGCCATCGGGTTGGCAATCAAAAGGCCAGTGGCCAGCAGCACGCCGAGCTGGCGCTTCGGCCCGCCGATGAACTGGATGATGGCGCCGGGGATCGCCCAGAGGAACAGTTGCTGCGCGATGCCGGGGACGGCACCGGCGTTGATGGTGGCCACATAGACCTTGGCCACCGGCGGCACCAGCCCCTGGGCGAAGTAGATGCCGTGCGCGATGTAGACCACGGGAATGGCGATCACGAAGGCCAGCATGGCGGCGATCAGCTGTTGTTTGCGGCCTTCGAGCTCGAAGGCCGGGTCGGCGCCGTGGCCGCGCAGGATGAAGCCGGCCTTCAGGTCGTAACCCATGTCGGCGAAGGCCGGGCCGGTGGCCACCGAAAAGCCGCACAAAACCGCCAGCGCCGTCACTGGGAAGCCCAGCAGCAGGCCGAGCAGCAAGGTGATCAGCGCCACGGCGAAGGCCGGGAACCAGCCCGAATGCATGGCGGCGATGCCGACGATCATCTCGTGCACGAAAGCGGCGAACGCGGCGTAGAGGATGAACGCAATCAGCATGCCGGTCGACATCTCGGCGTACAGCCCGCCGAGCAGCGACACGCCGGCCGCCAGCAGGATGTAGCCCAGGCCGCCCATGCGCAGCGTGGTGCCGACGCTGCGGCCCGGCATGTTCTCTTCCGTCGCCTCGGCCTCGGCCTGGGTCGATTTCTTCATCAGCACCATGCCGACCTGCACCAGCGCCACCAGGCCCGCGCCGATCATCATGCCGTGCGGGATGTAGGCCTTGTTGATGTCGTAGCCGAACAGCGGTTGCGCATAACCGCGCAGCAACAGGCCCACGCCGAACATGCTCAGCGCCCAGATGTTGCCGATGAAGGCCGTGCCGAAAGCCGACATCGGGATCTTGAACCAGGACCCCACGGCGCCGACCAGCATGCCCGCGCCCAGCAGCGCCGCTTGCTTGCCACCCTTGTCGCCGGCCTTGATGGCTTCGGCCGCCGCCACACCCGGTGGCCAGGCGCCCGAGGCCGGGAAGATCTTGGTGTTGAACATGCGGTACAGCAGGTAGCCGTCAAGCAGCATCGCGCAGGAAACGCCGATGAACATCGGCATCACCAGCTCGGGCCGGCCCATGAGGAACGGAATCGCGATCGGCAGCAGCAGGCTGTTGGCCGCGCCGAAGGTGGCGGAAGAAATCGCGCTCTGCGCGAGGTTCTGGAAGTGCACCGAACGGTAACCGGCCATCATCTGCAGCGGCACACGCGCCAGGATCATCGCCACCAGCGCGCCGATGATCGAGGTGTTGGGCGTAACGCCGAGCGTCACCAACAACTGGATGCCGATGACCGCGCCGAAGACGCTGAGCAGCGCCAGCAGCACCAGATTGCCGCCGGACAGCGCCTGCGGATGGAACTGCGGAGCATGGCGTGCTGCCGCGCTGGCGGCGCCGAACGGGGCATGGGGTGTGGACGACGTGGACATGAAAACCTCTACCGGTTGGTTGGAATGAATCTAGGGGTAACTAGTGAGCCCAGGCGGGGTCACCCACGAGGCGACCGATGCCCGAGGCCTCGGTCATGAGATCCAGCGCCAGCGCCTGGATGCTGGCGGCATCGGCGTCGGCGCTGGGGAACGAAAGGCAGAACGCGAGCCGCTCGCGCGTGGTCGGGTCACTCACGGCGCAACTCACCGAGCCGACGCCGGAAATGGCTTCGTTGAGTGCATGGGCGTATCGCTGCAGCCGCACCTCGGCCAGGCGCGCGAGCAGTGCCTCCACGTCGGCCGGTGCATTGGCGGACACCGACGGCAATTCGCCGCTGAAGCGTTCGCGCACGGCGTCGTCGCTCTCCAGCGCCAGCAGCGCGCGGCCGGTGGAGGTGGCCCAGGCCGGCGAACGGTGGCCCGGATAGGTCATGAGCTGCAGCGGATGGGTGCCCGATTGCACGAACAGCACCAGCACCTCGGTGCCGTCGAGCACCGAGATGTAGCCGGTATGGCCGCTGCGCACACACAGGCCTTGCAAGGCCTTCTGCAGCAAGGGGAACAGCTGCGTGGTCGAGCGCACCAGGCGCGACAGTTCCAGGATCATCAGCGCTGGCCCGAAGGCGCGGGTCTGCGCATCACGCTCGAGGAAACCCTCGTCCGCCATCTGCCGCAGCAGGCGCGAAGCCGAACTTTTGGGCATGGCCAGGTGATCGACGAGGTCGGTCACGGTGACTTGCCGCTTGAGTTGGTTGATCAGCCGGAGGATGACGCCGGCGCTTTCGAGTGATGCCATGATGTAGTTCCAAAAAATGGAACATGGTGCCATAATATGGTTTAATTTTGCAAGACTTGTGCCAAGCAGCGCAAGTCACCATTTTTGATAGCAGCTGGTCCAGATAGCATCGGCGCCTCGACCGAGTTTGGCTTGGATTCGTCAATGCGCGATACGACGTCGAAAACGCAGACGAGCACCACAAGTGCGCGTTTTTTGCCTTCTGCTGGCGCGGAAATGCAAAAACCCGGAGCCGTTCTGGACGACTCCGGGTTTTCGATCGAGACGGGTCTCGTGGCTAGTGCGCGCCCGCGGCGGCATCGCCACCCGACCCGCCCGTCTGCGGCTGCTTGGCCATCCACACCAGCGGGATCAGCAGCAGGAACAGCAGCGACGAGGCATAGAACACGTCGTTCGCGGCCAGCATGAAGGCCTGCTGGTCAACCAGGCGATTGATCTGCGCCAGCCCCTGCTCGGGCGTCAGCCCTGCCGCGGCGAGGCCGGCGATGGCGTTGTTGGCGGCCTGGCTGCCGACGTTCACCGACTCGGTGAGCTGGGCATGGTGCAGCGCCGCGCGGTTCTCCCAGACCGTGGTGGCGATCGAAGTGCCGAAGGCGCCGGCCGTGATGCGCACGAAGTTCGACAGGCCCGAGGCCGCGGGAATGCGGTCCGGCGTGAGGCCCGAGAGGGTGATCGTCAGCAACGGGATGAAGAAGAAAGCCATCGCCACGCCCTGGATGATGGTCGGCACCATGATCGTCGCCTCGTTCGCCGAAGTATTGAAGTTCGAGCGCATCCACAACACCAGCGCGAACACCAGGAAGGCGAAGGTTGCGAAGCGGCGCGGGTCGATCTTGCTCACGTTCTTGCCCACCCACGGCGACAGCACGATGGCCATCAGCCCGACCGGCGCCAGCACGAAACCCGCCTGGGTGGAGGTGTAGCCCATGAACTGCTGCAGCCACAGCGGCAGCAGCACCACGTTGCCGAAGAACAGGCCGTAACCGACCGAGATGGCAATGGTGCCGGCCCAGAAGTTGCGCCGTGTGAACAGCCGCAGGTCGACCACCGGATGCTCCTCGGTCAGTTCCCACGCGACGAAGAAGGCAAAACCGACCAACGCCACCACGCCGAGGGTGATGACTTCCGCCGAATGGAACCAGTCGAGTTCCTTCCCCTTGTCGAGCATGATCTGCAGTGCACCGACCCAGATCACCAGCAGCGCGAGTCCCACGCTGTCGATCGGCAGCCGCTTGGTCTGCGTCTCGCGTTTGCGGTACAGCATCCAGGATGCGGAAGCCGCCATGATGCCGACCGGAATGTTGATGTAGAAGATCCACGGCCAGGTCATGTTGTCGGTGATCCAGCCGCCGAGCAGCGGACCCATCACCGGCGCCACGAGTGTCGTCATGGCCCACATGGCCATCGCCGTGCCGGCCAGCGCCTTGGGATAGCTCGAGAGCAGCAGCGATTGCGACAGCGGGATCATCGGCCCGGCCACGAAGCCCTGCAGGATGCGGAACGCGATCAGCATGGTCATGTTGGGCGCAAGGCCGCACATCCAAGACGCGATGACGAACAGGATCACGCTGGCCGTGAACAGCCGCACCTGGCCGAAGCGCTGCGACAGCCAACCCGTGAGCGGCACGGCGATGGCGTTGGCCACGGCGAAGCTGGTGATGACCCAGGTGCCCTGGTTCGGGCTCACGCCCAGATCGCCAGCGATGGCCGGCAGCGAGACGTTGGCGATCGAGGTGTCGAGCACGTTCATGAACGTGGCCGCCGCCAGCGCGATCGTGCCCCAGATGCGGGCGCTGCCTTCGAGCGGTGGATGCGCGGCAGGCGGGGCGGAAGGGGGTGGCGCAGCGGGCGCGGTCGGCGCCGGAGCGCCGTTGTCGGCAGTAACAGCGGTGGACATGGCGATGGCCTCGGGTCGACCTTACTGGACCGCCACCGCGGCGCTCGGGTGCAGCGCCATGTTGGCGCCGTCCGGCAGCGCCAGGGGCGCCGGCTTGCCGGCAGCGGTCGGTGCGACGGGTGTATTGTTCCGGGCCACGGCGCGGCCGACGTTCGCGGCGATCACGCGGCGCACTTCGGCATCGGCGCCGGCATCGGCCTGAGCGTAGACCTGGGTGGTGTTCAGCGCCGCGGCGCGCGGCGCGTCGGCCAGCGTCTTGCCGTCCTTCTTGGAAATGTCCACCGTGGCCAGCATCGACAGGCCCACGCGCAGCGGATGCGCACGCAGCTGCTCGGGGTCGAGCGCGATGCGCACCGGCACGCGCTGCACCACCTTGATCCAGTTGCCGGTGGCGTTCTGCGCCGGCAGCAGCGAGAACGCCGCGCCGGTGCCCACGCCGAGGCCGGCCACCGTGCCCTTGTATTCGATCTTGCCGCCGTAGACGTCGGCCGTGAGTTCGACCGGCTGGCCGATGCGGATGTTGCGCAGCTGCACTTCCTTGAAGTTGGCATCGACCCAGACCTGGTCCAGCGGCACGATGGACATCATCGGTGTGCCCGCGGCCACGCGCTGGCCGAGCTGCACCGTGCGCTTGGCCACATAGCCATCCACCGGGGCCGGCATCACCGCGCGCTGCTTGGCGAGGTAGGCCTCGCGCACCTTGCCGGCCGCGGCCAGCACGCTCGGATGCTGTTCCACGCTGGTGTTGTCGGTCAGCGCCTGGTTGCTGGTCAACTGTTCACGCGCGGCGGCGACGGCCGCCTGGCTGGCCGATACATTGGCCTGGGCCGCGGCGAGCGCGCTCTTGGCGTTGGAGAGCTGCGTCTGCGCGTGGTTCAGTTCTTCCTTCGACACGGCGCCGTTGCCGGTCAGGGACTGGCGACGGTTCACGTCCTCGTTGGCGCGGGCCACGTCGCTCTGCGCGGTAACGACCTGCGTCTGCGCGCGGGTCACGTCGGCCATGCGCAGGTTGATCTGCGCGGCCAGCGTGCCGTTGTTGGCGTAGAGCGTGCGCACCTGGCGCACGGCACCGGCCAGCGCGGCCTCGGCCTGGTCGAGCGCGACCTTGGCATCGGCCGGATCGAGCTGGACCAGCGGCGCGCCGGCCTTCACGAAATCGGTGTCGTCGGCCATGATGGCCATCACGGTGCCGCCGACCTGCGGCGTGATCTGGATCACGTTGCCCTGCACGTAGGCGTTGTCGGTGTCTTCGTAGTGGCTGGCGACCAGGTATTCGTACACCGCCCAGCCGAGGCCGGCGAGCACCACCACGCTGGCGATGGCGGTCAGGGCCTTGCGGCGTTTCGGGTTGCCGGTGGCGGCGGGGGTGGTGGCGGAAGCGGCAGGAGATTGGGGAGCGTTCATGGTGCGGGTCCTCGGTGCGGTATCTGGTTCAAGCAAAGATCGGTTCAGTTGACGGCGACGCTTTTCGGCGCGGCGGCGGGAGCGGCGGCCAGCGACGCAGGGGCGGTCGGCGCGTAGCCGCCGCCGAGCGCGCGGATCAGCGCCACCTGCGTGTCCAGCGCACGGGCCGCGAGGTCCACGCGCTGGCGGCGCTGTTGCAGCACATTGGTTTCGGCAGTCAGCACGTTGAGGTAGGTGCCCAGGCCGGCGCGGTAGCGCTGCACGGCGATTTCATAGGCGCCTTCGGCCGCGGACTCGGCCTGCTGCTGCTCGGCCTGCTGGCGCGCGATGGACTGCGAGGACGCGAGCTGGTCGGCCACGTCGCGCACGGCATCGAGCACGCTCGCGTTGTAGCTTTCCACCGCGGCGTCCAGGTCGGCCGTCTTGCCACGCAGGTTGGCGCGCAGCCGGCCGGCATCGAAGATCGGCAGGCGCAACGCCGGGCCCACGCCCCACTGCAGGCTACCCGCATTGGCCAGTTGGCCCAGTCCGATGCTGGACAGGCCGACGAAGCCGATCAGGTTGATGTTGGGATAGAACTGCGCCTTGGCCGAGGCCGTGTCGCGCGTGGCGGCTTCCACGCGCCAGCGGGCGGCGGCAATGTCGGCGCGGCGGCCCAGCAGGTCGGCGGGAATTTGCGTGGAAGAAGTGATGGGCGCGGCGATCTTCACCGTGGACAAGGCCGGCGGCACCAGTGCATCGGCCACATGCGGCTGGCCGACCAGGGCCGACAAGGCATGGCGGGCCAGCGCGGATTGCTCCTGCAGTGCCTCGATCTGCTGGCGCGCCTCGGGCAGGCCACCTTCGCTCTGGCGCAACTCGAGCCGGGTATCGAGACCGGCATTCACGCGGTCGCGCACCAGGTCGAGCGTTTCGCTGCGCTGGGCCAGCGTACGCTGTGCCACACCGAGCTGTTCCTGGATGCGCATCAGCTGGAAGTAGCTGCGGGCGACCTGGCTGGCCAGCAGGATGCGTGCGGCCTGGGCATCGGCCTGCGCGGCCTGCACGCTGCCCAGGGCGGCATCGAGCGCGGCGCGGTTCTTGCCGAAGAAATCGAGTTCCCAGCTGCCATTGAGCTGCACCGTGCCGGCGTCGCGGATGGAGCCCGCCAGCGGCGCGGGATACAGGCCGTTTTCCGTGTAGCGCTGGTGCGTGATGTCGACCGCGGCATCGAGGCGCGGCTTGTCGGCGCTGTCGACCAGGTCGGCACCGGCCTGCGCGCGCGCCAGGCGTGCCTGTGCAAGGCGCAGGTTCGGGCTCGTGGCCAGGGCCTGGTCGATCAGCTGGTTGAGCTGGCCATCGCCGAAGCCCAGCCACCAGTCGGCGGCGATGTTGGCTTCCGCGCCGGACTTGACCGGATCGGCAAAGCTCAGGCCCAGGGAGGCCGCGTCGCGCGGCTGGGCCACGGGCTCGATGCCGGAAAAACTGGCGCAGGCAGCCAGGCTGGCCAGCGCCACGGCCGCCAGAGCCAGGCGGGGCAGGAAGGGGAATCGATTCAAAGGCATTGGTTTCTCCGGCGGGAGGCCTTGCGGCCAGGGCAGCGGTGGATTCAGGCGGATGGTTGTTGGTTCGCGTTGTCGAGCAGGCGGCGCAGCAGGTCTTTCAGGGTGTGCCACTCCTCCACCGAGAAGCCGGCCAGGTAGGCGTTCTGCACCTCGCTCAACACCTGCGGCACCACCTTGGCGGCTTCGCGGCCCGCATCGGTGAGCGCTAGCTTGACCACGCGCCGGTCTTCGCTGGAACGTTCGCGCTGGCACAGCCCCTTGGCCTCCAGGCGGTCGAGCATGCGCGTCATGCCGCCTGCGTCCAGCGTGCAAACACGGGCCAGCTCGGCCACCGTGGAGACTTCGCCGGTGGACAGCTTGAACAGGGGTTTCCACTGCGCGTTGGTCAGCCCGCTGGGCTCGAACCGACGCTCCAGGTCCTGGTGGAAGGCATTGAACACGCGCGCGACGAGGTGGGCCACGCTGTCGCCTCCGGCCACGTAGCTGTCGGCGTTGTAGAAAGTGGCTGGCGCCTTGGCTGGCGCGGAAGACGCTGGCTCGGTGTTTGTATTCATAGGCCCGAATATTAATTGACTAGACATTTATTGTCAAGTCTTTGTTTGATCGATCTGTTACTGCCTTATCTTTGTTTGCTGCATCACTGTGTTCACATGGGCTGGGTACACTGGCGCCATGGCCACCTCCTCCACCGTTTCCCCCGCGTCCGCTTCACCCTCCACCGGGCCCGCCGCGGCGGCAGCACCTGCCAAGGGTTCACCGCGTTCGCTCTCGGGCCTGCTGCCCTTCCTCGCGCCCTACCGCTGGCGCATCGCGCTGGCCGGCGTGTTCCTGGTGCTGGCCGCGGTGGCAACGCTGGTGTTCCCGCAGGCGCTGCGCGCGTTGATCGACAATGGGCTCGTGGCGGGCGCGGCGGGCAAGGTCGATCCGGGCGCACAGATGCTCGCGCTGCGCGACCACTTCTTCGAGCTGTTCGGCGTGGCCGCGGCGCTGGGCGTGTTCTCGGCCGGGCGCTTCTACATGGTGAGCTGGCTCGGCGAACGCGTGACCACCGATCTGCGCAACGCCGTCTACGCCCATGTGGTGCGGCAAAGCCCGCAATTCTTCGAGACCACGCAGACCGGCGAAGTGCTGTCTCGCCTCACCGGCGACACGACGCTGGTCCAGACCGTGGTCGGCTCTTCGCTGAGCATGGGCCTGCGCAACGTGGTGATGGGCATCGGCGCGCTCGGCATGCTGGTGTGGACCAACCCGTATGTGATGACCCAGGTGCTCGGCATCCTGGTGCTGGTGGTGCTGCCCAGCGTGTGGTTCGGCAAACGCGTGAGGAAGCTCTCGCGCGCCAGCCAGGACCGCGTGGCCGACGCCAGCGCCATCGCGGCCGAGGTGCTGAACGCAATTCCCGTGGTGCAGAGCTACACCGCCGAAGGCCGCGAGGCCGCGCGCTTCGACGCCTCCACGGCCAACGCCTTCCAGACCGCGGTGCGCCGCACCAAGGCGCGTTCCGTGCTGGTGGCCTTCATCATCATCGCCACCTCGGCCGCGCTGCTGTTTGGCCTTTACCAGGGCACGCAGGCGGTGATGCGCGGCGAGATCAGTGCCGGCCACCTCGGCCAGACGGTGGTCTACGTGATCATCCTGGCCAGTGCCACCGCCGTGCTCGGCGAGGTCTACGGCGACCTGCTGCGCGCCGCGGGCGCGAGCGAGCGGCTGATGGAGCTGCTGGCCACCGAGTCGCCAATCAAGTCCCCGCCAAATCCCACGCAAGCGAAGCTGGTACCTGCGGGAAGCGCTATCGATTTCGAAGCCATCTCATTCCACTACCCGTCGCGGCCGCTGCAGCCGGCGCTGGTCGACTTCAGCCTGCAGGTGGCGCCCGGCGAGACCGTGGCCCTGGTGGGCGCGAGCGGCGCGGGCAAGAGCACGGTGTTCCAGTTGCTGCTGCGCTTCTACGATCCGAACCAGGGCGGCATCCGCCTGGACGGCGTGGCAACGCGCGAACTGGCCCTGGCCGACCTGCGCCAGCGCATCGGCATCGTGCCGCAGGACGCGGTGATCTTCTCGACCAGCGCGCTGGAGAACATCCGCTACGGCAAGCCCGAGGCCAGCGATGCCGAGGTCCACGCCGCCGCCGAGGCCGCGTTCGCCGACGGCTTCATCCGCGCGCTGCCCGAGGGTTATGCGACCTTCCTCGGCGAACGCGGCGTGCGGCTGTCGGGCGGCCAGCGCCAGCGCATCGCCATCGCGCGCGCAATGCTGAAGAACGCGCCGCTCTTGCTGCTCGACGAGGCCACCAGCGCCCTGGACGCCGAGAGCGAACGCATGGTGCAGGCCGCGCTGACCTCCGCCATGCAGGGCCGCACGACCTTGGTCATCGCGCACCGCCTGGCGACCGTGCAGCAGGCCGACCGCATCGTCGTGCTGGACCACGGCCGCATCGTGGAGCAAGGGACGCATGAGTCGCTGGTGGCGGCGCGGGGGGTTTATGCGAAGCTGGCGGCGTTGCAGTTCACAGCCTGATCGAAAAACATCGACCTTGAGCCGAATCGGGCCACCGCGCAGTCCACATGGGCGGTAGGCGCTATCGATTTCGTAGTGAATGAGCATTTGACAAGGCCACGTAGCGTCACCGGGTACGCCGCTTGCAACGCGGTCATACTGCGCTGTCGCCGTTTTCCGTCTGCCCGATGTCCGCTCTCTCCCTGCCCTCGTTCCTGCGCCGCCTCTGGGCGCTGGACACCTTTCCCTACAGCCTGCGCATCTTCATCGCGCTGAGCACCAGCATGGCCGTGTGCTGGGTGCAGAACGAGATGGCGCTCGTGATGCCGCTGTTCCTCGGCACCATCGCCTGTGCGCTGGCCGAGACCGACGACAACTGGCGCGGCCGGTTGCGCGCGCTGCTGGTCACGCTGCTGTGTTTCGCGCTGGCGGCGTTCGCAGTGCAGACGCTGTTCCCCCACCCCTGGGCGTTTTTCGTCAGCATGGTGGCCGCGACCTTCTGCCTGACCATGCTCGGCGCGATCAGCCCGCGTTACCAGGCCATCGCCTACGGCACGCTGATCCTGTCCATCTACACCACCATCGGCATGGACCAGCGCGGCGGCTCGGGCCAGGTGCTGTGGCTCGAGCCGGTGCTGCTGCTCGCTGGCGCCGCCTGGTACGGGCTGCTGTCGGTGCTGTGGAGCGCGCTGTTCCGGCACCAGCCGGTACAGCAGAACCTGGCCGTGCTGTTCCGCGCGCTCGGCGGCTACCTGCGGCTGAAGGCCACCCTGTTCGAGCCGGTGCGCGGCCTGGACCAGGAGGTGAAGCGGCTGGCGCTGGCGCAGCGCAACGGCGACGTGGTCAAGGCGCTGAACACGGCGAAGGAGAGCATCCTGAGCCGCATGGAAAACATGGAGACGGGCCCGAGCCAGCGCATGCAGTTCTACCTGCGGCTGTACTTCATCGCCCAGGACGTGCACGAGCGCGCCTCTTCCTCCCATTCGCCGTATGGGGAGCTCACCGATACCTTCTTCCACAGCGACGTGTTGTTCCGCTGCCAGCGCCTGCTCCGGCTGCAGGGCGCGGACTGCATCGGCATGGCGCAGTCCATCCTGCTGCGCCAGCCGATCGACCTCGGCCCGGCCAGCGGCCAGGCGCTGCTGGACCTGCAGGCCGCCCTCGCCTACCTCGAGGCGCAGCAGAATTCGCAGTGGCAGCGGCTGCTCGGCTCGCTGTCGGCGCTGGCGCGCAACCTCGGCACGCTGGAAGCCCGGTTGCAGAGCGCCAGCCGCGCCGAGGCGCTGGACGAAAAGCAGGATCTGACCCTGCTCGACCGCTCGCCGCAATCCCTGCGCGAAGCCGTGGAACGCGTACGGCTGCAGTTGGCGCCGTCGATGCCGCTGTTTCGCCACGCCGTGCGGCTGAGCGTGGCGCTGGCCGTCGGCTACGGCCTGCTGCACTGGGTGCATGCGCGCCAGGGCTACTGGATCCTGCTGACCACCCTGTTCGTCTGCCAGCAGAGCTTCGGCGCCACGCGCAAGCGCATGGTGCAGCGCGTGACGGGCACCATCCTCGGCCTGCTCGCGGGCTGGGCGCTGTTCAGGCTGTTCCCCAGCCTCCTGCTGCAGTCGATGTTCGCCGTGGTGGCCGGCGTGGTGTTCTTCAGCAACCGCACACGGCGCTATGCGCTGGCCACGGGCGCGATGACGCTGGTGGTGCTGCTGTGTTTCAACCAGATCGGCGACGGCTATGACCTGATCGTGCCGCGCATCGTCGACACCGTGCTCGGCAGCCTGATCGCCGGGCTCGCGGTGTTCCTGATCCTGCCCGACTGGCAGGGTCGGCGCATGCACGAGGTGGCCGGCCGCACCATGGCCGCCTGCGCCAAATACCTGCGCGTGGTGATGGCGCAGTACCGCAGCGGCGAAGGCGGCAAGAAGGACGACCTGGCCTACCGCACGGCGCGCCGCAACGCGCACAACGCCGACGCGGCGCTTTCGACGGCGCTCACCAGCATGTTCCAGGAACCGGGCTTCGTGCAGGCCCAGGGCGATGGCGGCCTGCGTTTCCTGCTGCTGTCGCACACGCTGCTGAACTACCTGTCGGCGCTTGGCGCACACCGCGAGGCGCTGTCCGGCGAAGGCGACGATGCGCCCACGCAGCAGGCCGCGGCCCATGTGGCCGAGGTGCTCGAGGCGCTGGCCGGCAGCCTGGCCCGGCGCGAGGCGGTGCCGCCCGCGCATGCGGCGGAGCCCCTGCTCATCGCCGCGCTGAAGGATGCGCCGGCCGGGGCGTCGCCCGCGCTGCGCCTGGTCCAGAGCCAACTGGCCCTGATCGGCGAGCTGCTCACACCGCTGCGTGCGCAGGCCGGCCGGCTGCTCAAGCAGGAGCAATCCGAGGCGGCGGCAGCTCCGGCCTGAGCCGACTCGTGCACGGCGCGAGGGCCGTGCTGCGGTCCATGCATTTTGCGCATAAGGCGCTTCAAAGCCGGCCTTGGACTTTGCGTACCGGTCGTCCTAAGCTTGCGGCCTCAACGCCTTTTCAAGGATCAACATGCCACAAGCACCCGCCATCACCGCGCCGACCAAGGCGCCGACCGCCCACTCGCTGCCGTCCTACCTGCAGGCCGATCACCTCGGCCCCTGGGGCATCTTCCTGCAGCAGGTGGACCGCGTCGAACCCTATCTCGGCAACCTGGCACGCTGGGTCGAGACGCTGAAACGCCCCAAGCGCATCCTGGTCGTGGACGTGCCGATCCATCTGGACGACGGCAGCGTGGCCCACTTCGAAGGCTACCGCGTGCAGCACAACACCAGCCGCGGCCCGGGCAAGGGCGGCGTGCGTTTCCACCAGGACGTCACACTGTCCGAGGTGATGGCGCTGTCGGCCTGGATGTCGATCAAGAACGCCGCGGTGAACGTGCCCTACGGCGGCGCCAAGGGCGGCATCCGGGTCGATCCGAAGACACTGTCGCGCGGTGAACTGGAGCGCATGACGCGCCGCTACACCAGCGAGATCGGCATCATCATCGGCCCGAACAAGGACATCCCGGCACCCGACGTGAACACCAACGAGCAGATCATGGCGTGGATGATGGACACCTATTCCATGAACCAGGGCTCCACGGCCACCGGCGTGGTCACCGGCAAGCCCGTCGACCTCGGCGGCTCGCTCGGCCGGCGCGAGGCCACGGGCCGCGGCGTGTTCACCGTGGGGGTGGAAGCGGCGCAGCACATCGGCCTGCAGATCGCCGGCGCGCGCGTCGCGGTGCAAGGCTTCGGCAATGTGGGCGGCGTCGCCGGCAAGCTGTTCGCCGAAGCCGGCGCCAAGGTGGTGGCGGTGCAGGACCATGGCGGCACCATCTTCAAGGAAGCCGGCCTGGACGTGCCGGCGCTGCTCAAACACGTGGCCGAGACCGGCAGCGTGGGCGGTTTTGCCGGCGCCGAGGTCATCGCCAACGACGCGTTCTGGGACGTGCCTTGCGACATCCTCATCCCGGCGGCGCTGGAGCAGCAGATCACCGCCGCCAATGCCGGCCGCATCACCGCGCGCCTGGTCATCGAAGGCGCGAACGGACCGACCACGCCACAGGCCGACGACATCCTGCACGAACGCAACATCCTGGTGCTGCCAGACGTGATCGCCAACGCCGGCGGCGTGACGGTGAGCTACTTCGAATGGGTGCAGGATTTCTCGAGCTTCTTCTGGGACGAGGACGAGATCAACCGCCGCCTGGTGCGCATCATGAAGGAAGCCTTCGCGGCCGTCTGGCACGTGGCGCAGGAGAACAAGGTGAGCCTGCGCACGGCGACCTTCATCGTGGCCTGCAAGCGCATCCTGCACACCCGCGAATTGCGCGGCTTGTACCCCTGAGCCTCGCCGCCGCCGCTACTGCAGCGGCCCCTTGAGCGCCTTCGGGATCGGCAGCGGCATCACGGCGATGCCCTCCTCCAGCAACTCCGCGGTTTCCTCGGCCGTGGCCTGGCCGCGGATGTTGCGCTCGTCGGCTTCGCCGTAATGGATCTTGCGCGCCTCTTCGGCGAACTGCGCGCCCACGTCTTCCGTATTGGCCAGGACGTGGCGCACGGCCTGCAGAAACGCGGCCTGCTGCGCGGCATTCGGCGCAGGCACGGCCGCGACGCTGCGGCTTTCACCGGCTGGCTTGTCCGGCGCCTGCGTCGCACCCAGGTTGAGTCTGGGCGCGCTCAGGCGCTTGAGGATACCGGTGTCGCCACAGACCGGGCATTCGACCAGACTGCGCGCGAGCTGGCTCTGGAAATCCTCTTCCGAACCGAACCACCCCTCGAAGGTGTGCTGGCGGCCGCATTGAAGATCGAGAACTTTCATGGCCGGATTATCGGCCAGCGTCGTCCACCGGCGCAGTCCGCCATTCCAATGCCCATGCGCCCGACAGGAAGTTCTGCAGCCACAACATGCCCGAAAGCGTCTTGCTGTCGGTCACCCGACCGTCGCGACACCAGGCGAGCAGTTCGTCCGGCGTGGCGCTGATCACGTCCAGGAACTCGCCGGCGTCGAGCTGGCGCTCACCCAGGGAGAGTCCGCGGGCGAACCAGATTTCGATGAATTCGTCGGAATACGCGAGCACCGGATGCAGCACGCCGGCGCGCGACCACTCACGTGCGGTGTAGCCGGTCTCCTCGAACAGCTCGCGGCGTGCGCAGTCCCAGGTGTCTTCGCCCGCATCGAGCTTGCCCGCGGGGAACTCGATCATCACCTGCTGCAGCGGATAACGGTACTGGCGCTCGAGCACCACGCGCCCGTCGTCGAGCATCGGCACCACCATCACGGCGCCGGGGTGCTTGATGAACTCGCGCGTGGCACTGCTGCCATCGGGCAGGCGCACCGTGTCCCGAAACGCATGCAGGAAGCGGCCCCTGAGCAGCTCTTCGCTGCCGGTCTTGTGTTCGATCAGGTGCTGGTCGTCGTTCGTGGTCATGGGGCAAGCCGCTGGTCAACGGAGGAAAAGTCGCCGATGCACGCCGCATGCCAGGATGGCCGCGGACGGCCTCAGCGCGGATGCTTCAACAGATAACGGTAGACGAACCCGGGGAAGGCCAGGGTCACGAAAAGCGTGCCGGTGATGGCGTAGAACTCCCATCCCTGCGGGGCGATCTGACCCGCATGCTGCTCGATCAGCAGGCTCAGCCCGCCGACGACGAAGTAATACACCACGAGTTCGACCAGGCGCAGCGCAAGGGGTTTGGGCCGCGCCATCGGGAAAAAGACGAACAGCCTGTTGGCGCTGAGCCATGGCAGGTTGGCGGCCAGCAAGGCCACGGCCAACACCAGCCAGACCGAAAACGAGGAAGTCACCGCCCGAAAAGGTACCGACGCGCCATCAGGTACCCAGGGTCAGCACGATGGCCTGGGCGCACAGTGTCATCAGCCCGCCGGGCACGATGCCCAGGATCAGCACCAGCGCACCATTGACCGACAACACGGCGCGCACGTCGAAAGGTGCAGAAACCGTGCTAGCGGTGATCGGCGAATCGAAGTACATGACCTTGACCACCCGCAGGTAGTAGAAGGCGCCGACCAGCGACATCATCACAGCGAACACGGCCAGGCCGATGGAGAAGCCCTGTCCCGATGACACGAGGGCCTGCAGCACCGACAGCTTGGCGTAGAAGCCGACCATCGGCGGAATGCCGGCCATGGAGAACAGGCAGATCGCCATGACCGCCGCATACAACGGGCTGCGTTCGTTGAGGCCGGCCAGGTCGGAGATTTCTTCGCTCTCGAAGCCTTCGCGCGCCAGCAGCAGGATCACGCCGAACGCCGCCAGCGTGGTGAGCACGTAGGTGACGATGTAGAACATGGCGGAGCTGTAGGCATTCTGGGTGCCGGCGATGTCGCCATTGACCACGCCCGACAGCAAACCGAGCAGCACGAAGCCCATCTGCGAGATGGTGGAGTAAGCCAGCATGCGCTTGAGATTGGACTGCGCCACCGCCGCCAGGTTGCCGATCAGCAGCGAACCGATGGACAGCACCACCAGCATCTGCTGCCAGTCGAAGGCCAGCGGCAACATGCCTTCGACCAGCAGCCGGATGGCCAGTGCGAACGCGGCCAGTTCGGGGGCACCGGCGATCATCAGCGTGATCGAGGTCGGGGCGCCCTGGTAGACGTCGGGAATCCACATGTGGAACGGCACCACGCCCAGCTTGAAGGCCAGGCCGGCCACCACGAACACCAGGCCGAACACCAGCACCTGGTGGTTCACATGGCCGGAAGCGATAGCCTTGGCGACTTCGGTGATGTCGAGCGAGCCGGTGGCGCCGTACATCATCGAGATGCCATACAGCAAAAAGCCAGAAGCCATCGCGCCGAGCACGAAGTACTTCATGGCGGCCTCGCTGGCGGTCGCGTTGTCGCGGCGCAGCGCCACCAGCGCGTAGCTGGACAGCGTGAGCAGCTCCAGGCCCATGTAGATGATCAGGAAGTTGTTGCCGGAGATCATGGCGAACATGCCCAGCAGCGAGAAGATGCTCAGCGTGAAGATCTCACCGCCGCGCAACATGCCGCGATCGGCCGAATACGGACGGCCGTAAACCAGCGTGACCATGACGGCGATGGTGGCGAAACACTTGAGCCAGTTGCCCATCGGGTCGCTCACGATCATGTTGCCGAAGCCGTACAGCGTGGTCTGGCCGACGGCATAGGACGCCTGCAGCGCGGCCACGACGGCCAGCGTCAGCAAGGTCAGCACATAGGTGGCGGTGCGGCGCTGGCTCTTCACGCCCAGGTCGACCAGCGCGATCACGCAGCCCATGACCAGCAGCACGATTTCGGGGTAAACCGTGATCCAACTGATTTTGTCAATCATCTTCTGTCTCTCAATTCAGCGGGTCAGTTCAGTTTGGAAGCGGCAACGTGCTTGAGCAGGTCGACCACCGACACGTCCATCACGTCGGTGAAGGGTTTGGGATACAGGCCCATGAACAGCACGGCAATGGCCAGCAGGGCGAGCATCGTGAATTCGCGCGCGTTGATGTCCTTGAGCTCCTTCACATGGTGATTGCCCACCGGGCCGAGGTAGACGCGCTTGTACATCCACAGGGTGTACGCGGCACCGAAGATCAGCGCCGTGGCAGCGGCAAAGCCGATCCAGAAGTTGGCCTTGACCGCACCCAGGATCACCATCCACTCGCCGACGAAACCGGCCGTGCCCGGCAGGCCGCAGTTGGCCATGGCGAACAGCAGCGCAAATGCCGCGAACTTGGGCATGGTGTTGACCACGCCGCCATAGGCCGCGATGTCCCGCGAGTGAACCCGGTCGTACAACACGCCGATCGAGAGGAACATGGCGCCCGACACGAAGCCGTGCGCAATCATCTGCACGATGGCGCCGGACACGCCGAGGTCGTTGAAGATGAAGAAACCGAGCGTCACGAAACCCATGTGGGCCACCGACGAATAGGCGACGAGCTTCTTCATGTCCTGCTGCACGAGTGCGACAAGGCCCACATAGACCACGGCGATGAGCGACAGCGCGATCATGAGCCAGGCCCATTCGCGCGCGGCATCGGGCGCGATCGGCATCGAGAAGCGCAGGAAGCCGTACGCACCGAGCTTCAGCATGATGGCCGCCAGCACGGCGGAGCCACCGGTAGGCGCCTCGACGTGCACGTCGGGCAGCCAGGTGTGGACCGGCCACATCGGCACCTTGACGGCGAAGGCCGCGAAGAACGAGAAGAACAGCAAGGTCTGCGCGGTCTGCGACAGCGGCATCTTCTGCCAGGTGGCGATGTCGAAGCTGCCGCCGGACTTGGTGTAGAGGAAGATCAACGCGACCAGCATCAGCAACGAGCCGAGCAAGGTGTACAGGAAGAACTTGAACGCCGCGTAGATCTTGTTCGGCCCGCCCCAGATACCGATGATCAGGTACATCGGGATCAGCGTGGCTTCGAAGAACACGTAGAACAGGATGCCGTCCAGCGCGCAGAAAACGCCGATCATCAGCCCGCTGAGGATCAGGAACGCGCCCATGTACTGGTTCACGCGCTGGGTGATGACCTCCCAGCCGGCAATCACCACGATGAGGTTGATGAAGGCCGTGAGGATCACGAACCACAGCGAGATGCCGTCCACGCCGAGGTGGTAGCTCACATTGAATCGTTCGATCCAGCTGGTGTTCTCGACGAACTGCATCGCCGAGGTGTCCAGCTGGAAGCGGTGGTACAGCGGCAGCGTGACCAGCAGGCTGACGAAGGCACCGATCAGGGCGACCCAACGCACGGCTTTGGCCTGGTCGTCTCGCCCCAGGGCCAGCAGTACGACGCCGAAGACTATCGGCGTCCAGATCGCAAGGCTCAACAATCCCATTTTTCTTATTCCCCTACTTGTTGAGCCAGACGAAATACGTCATCAGCACAAAGATACCCATGATCATGACCAGCGCGTAGTGGTAGATGAAACCGGTCTGCAGCCAGCGCACCACGCTGGAGATCCAGCCCACGAGCTTCCAGGAGCCGTTCACGATGCCGCCATCGATGATGGCGCGGTCGCCCACCTTCCACAGACCGGTCCCCAGGCCGCGAGCGCCGCGGGCGATCACGTTCTCATTGAACCAGTCGAGGTAATACTTGTTCTCGAGCAGCGTGTAGATCGGCTGCACACGGCGCTTGATGGCCGCCGGCAGGGCCGGGTTGACCATGTACATGTAGTACGCGCTGACCACACCGGCCAGGGCCAGCCAGAAAGGCATGGTGGTCAGGCCGTGGATCGCCATCTGCACCGGACCATGGAAGGCCTTGGCCATTTCCTCCATCGCCGGGTGCTTCTCGAAGTCGATGAAGATCGCACCCTTGAAGAATTCGCCGTACAACATCGGATCGATGAACAGGAAGCCGATCAGCACCGACGGGATCGCCAGCAGGATCAACGGCAGCGTGACCACCCATGGCGACTCGTGCGGCTTCTCGTCGTGGTGGCCGTGGTCGTCGTGGGGCGTGGCATGAGCGGAGACGTGGGCCGCATGTGCGTCATGCCCGTGCTCTTCCTCCTCTTCCGGATGGTGGGCGTGGTGCGGATCGGGATTCTGGTCGAAACGCTCTTTGCCGTGGAACACCAGGAAGTACATGCGGAACGAGTAGAACGCGGTGACGAACACACCGGCCAGCACCGCGAAGTTCGCAAAGCCGCTGCCCGCCAGATGCGTCTCGTGCACGGCCTCGATGATGCTGTCCTTCGAGTAGAAGCCGGCGAAGAAAGGCGTGCCGATCAACGCCAGCGAACCCAGCAGTGAAGTGATCCAGGTGATCGGCATGTACTTGCGCAGGCCGCCCATCCAGCGGATGTCCTGGTTGTGGTGGCAGCCCATGATCACCGAGCCCGCGCCGAGGAACAGCAAGGCCTTGAAGAACGCGTGGGTCATCAGGTGGAACACCGCCACCGAATAGGCGGAAGCACCCAGCGCCACCGTCATGTAGCCCAGCTGCGACAGCGTCGAATAGGCGACGACGCGCTTGATGTCGTTCTGGATGATGCCCAGGAAACCCATGAACAGCGCCGTGATCGAACCGATGACCATGATGAAGCTGAGCGCGGTGTCGCTGAGTTCGAACAGCGGCGACATCCGGGCTACCATGAAGATGCCGGCCGTCACCATCGTCGCGGCGTGGATCAGTGCGGAGATCGGTGTCGGGCCTTCCATGGAATCGGGCAGCCACACATGCAGCGGGAACTGCGCGCTCTTGCCCATCGCGCCGATGAACAGGCAAATGCAGATCACCGTGACCAGCATCCACTCCGTGCCGGGGAACGTCAGCTTGGCCAGTTCCTCGGACTTGGCGAAGGCTTCGCCGTAGTTGAGCGTGCCGGCATAGGCGGCGATCAGGCCGATGCCGAGGATGAAGCCGAAGTCGCCCACACGGTTGACCAGGAAGGCCTTCATGTTGGCGAAGATGGCGGTGGGCCGGTTGAACCAGAAGCCGATCAGCAGGTAGGACACCAGGCCCACGGCTTCCCAGCCGAAGAAGAGCTGCAGCATGTTGTTGCTCATGACGAGCATCAGCATGGAGAAGGTGAACAGCGAGATGTAGGCGAAGAAGCGGTTGTAGCCTTCGTCTTCCTCCATGTAGCCGATGGTGTAGATGTGCACCATCAGCGACACGAAGGTCACGACGCACATCATCATCGCGGTCAGGCTGTCGATGAGGAAGCCGACTTCCATCTTCAGGCCGCCGACAACCATCCAGGTGTAGAGCGTTTCATTGAAGCGTGCACCTTCGACCACGCTCTTGAGCGTCATCGCCGAGATGATGAAAGCCACCAGCACACCGAGGATGGTCAGCGTATGGCTGACCTTGCGGCTAATGACGTTGCCGCCGAAGGCCGTGCCGAAAACACCGGCGAGCAAGGCACCGGCGAGCGGGGCCAGCGGTACCGCCAGCAGTGTCGAAGCTGAGAGGGTTTGACTCATGTTGTTATTGATGAACCTTCAGGCTCAACCCTTGAGCGTGTTGAGTTCGTCCACATTGATGTTGGACTTGTTGCGGAACAGCAGCACCAGGATGGCCAGACCGATGGCCGACTCCGCCGCCGCGACCGTGAGAATGAAGAACACGAAGATCTGGCCGTGCAAATCGCCCAGGTAATGGGAGAACGCGACGAAGTTCATGTTCACCGCCAGCAACATCAATTCGATGGCCATCAGCAGAACGATGAGATTCTTGCGGTTGAGGAAGATGCCGATGACCGACAGCGCGAACAGCATCGCGCCGAGCGAAAGGAAATGGCCAAGGGTCAAAGTCATGCTTTTTTCTCCACGGTGGGCGATACGGCTGCGGCAGCCTCGGCCACCGGTTGCGGGGCCACCGGCGCCTGGGTCGCCGCCAGCCTGACCACGCTCAGGCGGTCGCGCGCCTTGACCCGAACCTGGTCAGAGGCATCGACGAACTTGCTGTCCTTGCGCTGGCGCAGCGTGAGCGCGATCGCCGCAATCATCGCCACCAGCAGGATCACCGCGGCGATCTCGAGAGGGAACAGGTATTCGGTATAGAGCAGCTTGCCCAACAGCTTGGTGTTGGACAACTCGTTGGCCACGGGCGAGGCCGTGGCGATCACCGCCTGCGGTGCATCCCGGAAGCCGCCCATGAGCACATAGGACATCTCCAGCGCGATGACCACGCCGATGATGGCCGCCAGCGGGAAGTGTTTCCAGAATCCGCGACGCAGGCTATCGACATCGACGTCGAGCATCATCACCACGAACAGGAACAGCACCATCACCGCGCCCAGGTACACCAGCACCAGCGTGATGGCCAGGAACTCGGCGCGCAGCAGCAGCCACACGGCGGCGGCCTGCGAGAAGGCAAGCATCAGGTACAGCACCGCATGCACGGGGTTGCGCGCGGTGATCACCCGAAATGCCGCGAACAACAGCACCGTCGAGAATAAATAGAAGAAACCGGTCTTAACATCCATGGGTTGGTTCTTTGTGCAGGGCAGTCAGGGCATCAACGACATCGATGGCATCAACGGTACTTGGCATCGGCCGCCTTGGCCGCTGCAATCTCGGTTTCGTAGCGGTCACCCACGGCGAGCAGCATGTCCTTGGTGAAATACAGGTCGCCCCGTTTTTCGCCGTGGTATTCGAAAATGTGGGTCTCGACGATCGAATCCACCGGGCAGCTTTCTTCGCAGAAACCGCAGAAGATGCATTTGGTGAGGTCGATGTCGTAACGCGTGGTGCGGCGCGAACCGTCGTCACGCACGTCCGACTCGATGGTGATCGCCATCGCCGGGCACACGGCTTCGCAGAGCTTGCAGGCGATGCAGCGCTCTTCGCCGTTCTCATAACGGCGCAACGCATGCAGGCCGCGAAAACGTGGCGAGATCGGCGTCTTTTCCTCGGGGAACTGCACCGTGACCTTGCGTTTGAACATGTACTTGCCGGTCAGCGCCATGCCCTTGAACAACTCGGCAAGCATGAAGCTGGAGACAAAATCCTTGACGGAAGCGACTGTCGTCATCACATCCTCCCTTTATTTCCAGATATTGAACGAGGTCTGCATCCAGCCGCCGACCAGCACCAGCCAGACCAGCGTGACCGGAATGAAGATCTTCCAGCCCAGGCGCATGATCTGGTCGTAGCGAAAGCGCGGGAACGTGGCACGCACCCAGATGAACAGCGACACGACGAAGAAGGTCTTGAGGCCCAGCCAGATCCAACCCGGAATGAAGTCGAGGAAGGCCACGGGTGACAGCCAGCCGCCCAGGAACATCAGCGCGGCGAGGATCGACACCAGCCACATGCTGGCGTATTCGGCCAGGAAGAAGATGGCGAAGCCCATGCCCGAATACTCGACCATGTGGCCCGCCACGATTTCCGCTTCGCCTTCGACCACGTCGAAGGGGTGACGGTTCGTCTCGGCCACGCCGGAGATCACGTAGACCATGAAGATCGGCAACAGCGGCAGCCAGTTCCACGACAGGATGCCGAAGCCGTGGTCCGCCGCCATGCCGCGCCCTTGCGAGGCCACGACGTCGCCGAGGTTCAGGCTGCCGGTGACCATGATCACCACCACCAGGCAGAAGCCCATGGCGATTTCGTAGCTCACCATCTGAGCCGAAGCGCGCAATGCGCCCAGGAAAGCGTATTTCGAGTTGGAAGCCCAGCCGGCGATGATCACACCGTACACCTCGATCGAAGTGATGGCCATGATCAACAGCAGGCCGGCGTTCACGTTGGCCAACACCGTCTCGGGGCCGAACGGAATGGCGACCCACGCGGCCAGGGCCGGCATGATCGCCATGATCGGGCCGAGGCGGAACAGGCCCGGGCTGGCCGCCGTCGGGTTGATCATTTCCTTCGTCAGCAGCTTCAGTGCATCCGCGATCGGCTGCAGCAGGCCCAGCGGGCCGACCCGGTTGGGGCCGTGGCGCACCTGGATCCAGCCGAGCAGCTTGCGCTCCCACAGCGTCAGATAAGCCACCGCACCCATCAGCGGGGCCAGCACGAGCACGATCTTGAGCAGGGTCCAGATGACCGGCCAGGCCAAGCCCGACCACCATCCGTGGGCGACCAGGTTCAGGCCGCCGTTGTAGAACGAATCGATCATGCCGCCACCTCCTCGGCTGCGTACAGGCTGGCTTGGCGCGCGTCGGCCGTCATCTGCAACGACGTCGCGCGGCGCACGATGCCGTCGAGCTGGTAGATGCTCGCCACCGCGGGCACACCGGCCGGCGCGGTCGCGGTGAATGCCGCATCACTGGCGTTCGACAGCACATCGGCCGGCAGTTGCGCGACACCGGCAAGTGCCGGCGTACCACGTGCCAGCACGTCGGTCGTTGACTCGAAGTCGAAACCCGGCAGACCCAGCAGATTGGCCAGCACGCGCAGCACCTTCCAGGCCGGACGCGTTTCGCCGAGCGGCTTGACCACGGCGTGGAAGCCCTGGACGCGGCCTTCGGCGTTGATGAAGGTGCCCGAAGTCTCGGTGAACGGTGCGATCGGCAGCAACACGTCGCTGATCTGCAGGTTGGCCTTGAACGGGCTCAGCGTGACGACCATCTGGGCCTTGTTCAGGCCGGCCAGGGCACGCGCGCCGTCGGCGGCATCGAAGGCCGGCTCGGTGTTCAGCAACAGCACGGCCTTCAGGGCGCCATCCATCATCTGGCCCGCGTTCAGGCCGCCCTGCCCCGGCAATGCGCCGACAAGCTGCGCGCCGACGGTGTTGGCGGCTTCCGTGAGGTAGCCGACGGAGGCGCCGGTCTCCGTGGCGATCCAGTTGGCCAGGGCCAGCAGGTGGGATGCATGGCCGTGGTGCGCCGCGGCATTGCCCAGCAGGATCGCCTTGCGGGTACCGGCCAGCAAGCCCTTGGCGATGGCCTTGGCCGCGTCGCCGGCGTCACCTTGTACAGGTGCGGCAATTTCCTTGGCGCCGGCAATCGCGATGGCGACTTCACCCAGTGCCTGCACCCAGGCCGATGGCTCGGCCAACAGCGTGTTGGCCACAGACATGGCCCAATCGTAGCCCTGCGCATTCAGCGCGTGCACTTTGCAGCCGCGGCGAGCTGCCTGGCGGATGCGCTGCGCGAACAGCGGATGATCCTTGCGCAGGTTCGAGCCGACGACCAGCACCTGCTGCAATTGCGACAGCGAGGCGATCGGCGTACCGAGCCAGCGCACCTTGCCCGGCAGGTTCACGAACTCCGCGTGGCGCAGGCGGTGGTCGATGTTTTCGCTGCCCAGGCCGCGCATCAGCGCGCCGGCCAGGAACAATTCTTCCACCGTGCTGTGCGGGCTGGCCAGCGTGCCGATGCCCTGTGCACCGTGATCCGCCTTGATCTGGCGCAGCCCGTTGGCCACATACTCGAGGGCGGTCTGCCAGTCGACGGTCCTCCATTCACCGCCCTGCTTGAGCATGGGCTGGGTCAGGCGTTCATCGCTGTTCAGGGCTTCGTAGGAAAAACGATCGCGGTCGGCGATCCAGCATTCGTTGACGTCCTCGTTCTCCAGAGGCACGACGCGCATGACCTTGTTGTTCTTGACCTGGACGATCAGGTTGGCCCCGGTGGAATCGTGTGGGCTGACCGACTTGCGGCGGCCGAGTTCCCAGGTGCGGGCGCTGTAGCGGAACGGCTTGCTGGTCAGCGCGCCGACGGGGCAGATGTCGATCATGTTGCCCGAGAGTTCGGAGTCGACCGTATCGTTGACCACGGTGGTGATCTCGGAATGCTCACCGCGGTGGATCATGCCGAGTTCCATCACACCGGCCACTTCCTGGCCGAACCGCACGCAGCGGGTGCAATGGATGCAGCGGCTCATCTCCTCCATCGAGATCAGCGGGCCCACGTCCTTGTGGAACACCACGCGTTTTTCTTCCTGGTAGCGCGACGAGGAACCGCCGTAGCCCACGGCCAGATCCTGCAGCTGGCATTCGCCACCCTGGTCGCAGATCGGGCAATCCAGCGGGTGGTTGATCAGCAGGAATTCCATGACCGACTGCTGCGCCTTCAGCGCCTTGTCGCTCTTGGTGCGCACGATCATGCCCTGCGTCACGGGCGTGGCGCAGGCCGGCATCGGCTTGGGCGCCTTTTCCACGTCGACCAGGCACATGCGGCAGTTGGCCGCGATGCTCAGTTTCTTGTGGTAGCAAAAATGGGGAATGTAGGTGCCGGCCTTGTCGGCTGCATGCATGATCATGCTGCCTTCGGTGACATCCACCTTCTGTCCGTCGAGTTCGATTTCAACCATATTTTTTCGGGCTTTTCTGGCGCTTGAGGCGTTCGGGGCGCTTAAGCCTGCGTGGCCGTCTGCGTCGTGTTCTTGGCAATGAGCGCTTCGAACTCGGGGCGGAAATGCTTGATCATGGCGCGCACCGGCATGGCGGCGGCATCGCCGAGCGCACAGATGGTACGGCCCTGGATGTTGTCGGCCACCGAGTTCAGCAGGTCCAGGTCGCTGGGCCGGCCATGCCCGGTGTGGATGCGATCGACCATCCGCCACAGCCAGCCCGTGCCTTCACGGCAAGGCGTGCACTGGCCGCAGGATTCATGCATGTAGAAATACGACAGGCGCTTGAGCGACTCCACCATGCAGCGGCTGTCGTCCATCACGATCACCGCGCCCGAGCCGAGCATCGAGCCAGCCTTGGCGATGGCGTCGTAGTCCATCGTGGTTTCCATCATGATCGCAGCCGGCAGCACCGGTGCCGACGAACCACCGGGAATCACGGCCTTGAGCTTGCGGCCCTTGCGCACGCCACCGGCGAGTTCGAGCAGCTTGGAAAAAGGCGTGCCCAACGGGATTTCATAGTTGCCCGGCAATTCGACGTCACCCGAGACCGAGAAGATCTTGGTGCCGCCGTTGTTGGGCTTGCCACATTCGAGATAAGCCTGGCCGCCGTTGCGGATGATCCAGGGCACGGCCGCGAAGGTCTCGGTGTTGTTGATCGTGGTGGGCTTGCCATACAGGCCGAAGCTGGCCGGGAAAGGCGGCTTGAACCGAGGCTGGCCCTTCTTGCCTTCGAGCGACTCAAGCAAGGCGGTTTCTTCGCCACAGATGTAGGCACCGAAGCCGTGGGCCGCGTGCAGCTGGAAATTGAAGCTGCTGCCCAGAATGCCATCACCCAGGTAGCCAGCCGCGCGGGCCTCTTCGAGCGCTTCTTCGAAACGCTCGTAGGTCTGGAAGATCTCGCCGTGGATGTAGTTGTAGCCGAGGCTGATGCCCATCGCATAGGCCGCGATGATCATGCCTTCGATGACGATGTGCGGGTTGTACTGCAGCAGGTCGCGATCCTTGCAGGTACCGGGTTCGCCTTCGTCGGAATTGCACACCAGATGCTTCTGCCCGGGGAACTGGCGCGGCATGAAGCTCCACTTCAATCCGGTCGGGAAACCAGCACCGCCACGGCCGCGCAGACCGGATTCCTTCACCGTCGCGATGACCTGGTCCTGCGTCAAGCCGGCTTCATTGCCGGCCACGCCGTCCTTGCCCAGGATCTTGCGCAGGGCCTGGTAGCCGCCGCGCGCTTCGTAGTCCTTCAGGCGCCAGTTGCTGCCATCGAGGTCGGCATAGATCTGGGGGTTGATGTGCCGGCCGTGGAAACAGGTTTGCACACCCGTTGCCTGGAACTGGGAAAGCACTTGCTGCGCGTTCATGGCTGAGCTTCCGTTTGGGGCGCACCGCTGTCTGCGGCGCGCAGGCCATCGATCAACTGGTCCAGCTTCTCGTTGGTCATGAAACTGCACATCGTGAGGTCGTTGACCAGCATCACCGGCGAGTCGGCGCACGCGCCGAGGCATTCGCTCTGCTGCAGCGTGAACATGCCATCCGCCGTGGTCTCGCCCATCGTGACGCCGAGCTTGTGCTCGAGATGGTGCAAGGCCTTGTAGCCGTCGCGCAGCTGGCACGGCAGGTTGGTGCAGACGTTGAGCTTGAACTTGCCCATCGGATGCTGGTTGTACATGTTGTAGAACGTGGTGACCTCGTGCACCGCGATCACCGGCATGCCGAGGTGTGCGGCGATCTGGCGTTCGCTGTCCATGCTCACGAAGCCTTGCTCGCGCTGCACGATGGTCAGGCAGGCCATGACCGCCGACTGTTTCTGGTCGGCCGGGTACTTGGCCACTTCGCGGTCGAACAGGGCCAGTGTCGCTGCCGACAGGGGCACGGTTTGTCCAGGCTCGTGGTGGGCGCTCATCGGTCAATCTCTCCAAACACAATGTCCAAGGTGCCGATGATCGCCACGGCATCGGCGATCATGTGGCCACGCGTCATCTCGTCCAACGCGGACAGGTGGACGAAGCCCGGCGGACGGATCTTCAGCCGGTAAGGCTTGTTGGCGCCATCGCTGATCAGGTAGATGCCGAACTCGCCCTTGGGATGCTCCACCGCCGCATAGGCTTCGCCCTCGGGCACATGGAAACCTTCGGTGAACAGCTTGAAATGGTGGATCAGCTCTTCCATGTTGGACTTCATGGATTCGCGCGATGGCGAGGCGATCTTGTGGTTGTCGGTGATCACCGGGCCGGGGTTCACACGCAGCCAGTCCACGCATTGCTTGATGATGCGGTTGGACTGGTTCATCTCCTCCATGCGCACCAGGTAGCGGTCGTAGCAGTCGCCCGTCTTGCCCAGTGGAATGTCGAAGTCGACGCGGTCGTAAGCGTCGTACGGTTGCTTCTTGCGCAGGTCCCAGGCGATGCCGGAGCCGCGCAGCATGGGGCCGGTGAGACCGAGGTTCAGCGCACGTTCCGGCTCCATCACGCCGATGCCGACCGTGCGCTGTTTCCAGATGCGGTTCTCGGTCAGCAACGTATGGTATTCGGACAGATAGGTCGGGAAACGCTTGGTGAAGTCGTCAATGAAGTCGAGCATCGAACCCTGGCGGTTCTCGTTCATCGCCGCCAGCGCCTTGGCGTTCTTGATCTTGCTGACCTTGTACTGCGGCATGGTGTCCGGCAGGTCGCGGTAGACGCCACCTGGACGGAAATAGGCCGCGTGCATGCGCGCGCCGGACACGGCCTCGTACATGTCGAACAGGTCTTCGCGCTCGCGGAAGGCGTAGATCAGGATGGTCGAGCTGCCGCAGTCGTTGCCGTGCGAGCCGAGCCACATCAGGTGGTTGAGCAGGCGCGTGATCTCGGAGAACATCACGCGGATGTACTGCGCACGGATCGGCACTTCGATGCCGAGCAGCTTCTCGATGGCCAGGCAATACGCGTGTTCGTTGGACATCATGGACACGTAGTCCAGACGGTCCATATAAGGCAGGGACTGGATGAAGGTCTTGCTCTCGGCCAGCTTCTCGGTCGCGCGATGCAGCAACCCGATGTGCGGGTCGGCGCGCTGCACGACTTCGCCGTCGAGCTCGAGCACGAGGCGCAACACGCCGTGGGCCGCAGGATGCTGCGGGCCGAAGTTGAGGGTGTAGTTCTTGATTTCTGCCATGGTCGGTCACATGAAGCCGCGGGGCCTACTTGCGTCCTCCATATTTGTCTTCACGGATGATGCGCGGCGTGATCTCGCGCGGCTCGATGCTCACGGGCTCGTACACGACGCGGCGACGCTCAGGGTCGTAGCGCATCTCGACATGGCCCGACAGCGGGAAATCCTTGCGGAACGGATGGCCGACGAAGCCGTAATCGGTGAGGATGCGGCGCAGGTCGTTGTGGCCTTCAAAGACGATGCCGAACAGGTCGAACGCTTCGCGTTCGAACCAGTTGGCCGAACTCCACAGGTCCATGACCGAGGCCAGCACGGGAAAATCGTCGTCGGGGCAGAACACCTTGACGCGCACGCGCTGGTTCAAGCTCACCGAGATCAGGTGCGAGACCACGCAGTAGCGCGGGCCGTCCCAGGTTTCGTCCTTATAGGTCGAGTAGTCGACACCACACAGGTCGATCAACTGCTCGAACTTGCAGCCAGGCGCGCTCTGCAGCGTGCGCATCACCTCCAGGTAATGCGCGGCGTCGACGACGACCGTGACCTCGCCCAGCGCCACGGCGATGCGGCGGGCCTTGTCGCCCAGCACGGCGGCGATGGTGGTTTTGAGCGCCTCGGGATGGATGGCAACGTCAGACATTTGGCTCTTCAATCCCGTGCGATGGTGTTGGTGCGGCGAATCTTCTGCTGCAACTGGATGATGCCGTAGAGCAGTGCCTCGGCCGTGGGTGGACAGCCCGGCACGTAGACATCGACCGGGACGATGCGGTCGCAGCCGCGCACGACGGAATAGCTGTAGTGGTAGTAACCACCGCCATTGGCGCAGGAACCCATCGACAACACCCAGCGTGGCTCGGACATCTGGTCGTAGACCTTGCGCAGTGCCGGCGCCATCTTGTTGCACAAGGTGCCGGCCACGATCATCAGATCGGATTGGCGCGGACTGGCCCGGAACACCTCGGAACCGAAGCGCCCGATGTCGTAGCGCGCGGCCGCCGCATGCATCATCTCGACCGCGCAGCAGGCCAGGCCGAAGGTCATGGGCCACAGGGAGCCCGTCTTGGCCCAGTTCACCACGGAGTCATAACTCGTGGTGACAAAGCCTTCCTTGAGTACACCTTCAATCATCTGATCACTCCCAGTCGAGGGCGCCTTTTTTCCACATGTAGACAAATCCGAACGTGAGCACCGCCACGAACTCCAGGCCGAACAGGAAACCCACCAGACCGATTTCCTTGAAAGCGGCAGCCCACGGGATCAGGAACGCCGTTTCCAGATCGAACAGAATGAAAAGAATGGCCACGAGGTAGTAGCGCACATCGAACTTCATGCGGGCATCTTCGAAGGCCTCGAAGCCGCATTCGTAAGGGGAGTTCTTGGCACTGTCCGGACGATTCGGACCCAGGATGTAGCCCAATACCTGGGGCGCCACGCCGACGCCAATTCCGACCAAGATGAACAAAAGGACAGGGAGGTACTGGTCGAGGTTCATCTTGAGGTTCTATCACCGCTGAAGTCCACCGGATGCCTGCCCGGTGGACTTTTGTATTGGTGCGGTCGGCGAGACTCGAACTCGCACAGCTTTCGCCACTACCCCCTCAAGATAGCGTGTCTACCAATTTCACCACGACCGCGGTTTTTGCTATACGGATGGCATGAGGAACCTTGCGGTTGTTGGCTTTCCGTACAGCTTAAGAGTTTACCCTGAAACACCTGCTTTTCCGAGCGAGGTGCCAAATTCGGCACAGATTATTTGGTCGGAATCTGGCCAGCGCCGGAAGCAGGCACTGCCGGCACCACAGCCGCCGGGGCCGATGCGGAACTGCCAGGAATCTGCCCGGCAGGCGTCGTGTTCGCGGCCGGCGCGGTGACGGCCGAACGCTCCAGCACGCTGCCCGAGCTCACAGGGCGCGCATTGCCGAAATAGGCCAGCGCCAGCGTGCAGACGAAGAACACCGCTGCGAGGACGCCGGTGGTGCGCGACAGGAAATTGGCACTGCCGCTGGCGCCGAACAGGCTGCCCGAGCCGCCGCTGCCAAAGGCGGCGCCCATGTCGGCGCCCTTGCCATGCTGCACCAGGATCAAACCGATCATGCCCAGCGCGGCGATGATCTGCACAGCCAGAAGGACGGTCAACAACACATTCATCTCGATACTCCTAAAACTAACCAAAAATAAGATGCGATGCGGCGAATCAGGCCGCTGCGGCCACGATGGCGAGGAAGTCGGGTGCCTTCAGCGCCGCGCCGCCGATCAGGCCGCCGTCGATGTCGGGCTGCCCCAGCAACTGCGCCGCATTCGCCGCATTCATGCTGCCGCCGTACAGGATCCGCATCAGCGCAGAACGGTCGGTCGCCGCATGCAGCTGCGCACGCAGCACGGCGTGCACCTGCTGGGCCTGCTCCGGCGTGGCGGTCTTGCCCGTGCCGATGGCCCAGACAGGCTCGTAGGCCACGACGATCTCGCTGATGCAGTGGCCGTTGACGTGAATCACCGCAGCCAACTGCCGTTTCACGGTTTCCTCGGTCTTGCCGGCTTCGCGCTCGGCGAGGGTCTCGCCCACGCACACGATGGGCGTGATGCCCGAAGCCAGGGCGCGAGCCGTCTTGGCGGCCACCACGGCGTCCGATTCGCCATGGTACTGGCGACGCTCGGAATGTCCGACGATGGCGTAGCGCACACCGAACTCCTTCAGCATCGCCGCCGACACTTCGCCCGTGTAGGCGCCGGATTCGAACTGCGAGATGTCCTGCGCGCCCAAGTCAATGCCAGAGCCGGCCAGCAGCCCCTGCAATTGCGCCAGATAGGGACTCGGCGCACACACGGCCACATCGCAATGCGTGGGCGCGAGCCCCGCCGACACCGCGCGCACCAGCGCTTCGTTGAAGGCCAGGCCGCCGTTCATCTTCCAGTTGCCGGCAATGAGTTTCTTTTTCATGCGTTCACCCAGGTCAAAACGATTTTTCCGACGTGCTGGTTGGACTCCATCAGCACGTGCGCCGGCTCGGCCCCACTCGCGCCCTGCCCCGCATCGGCCGCGAACACACTGTGGATCACCGGCTTGATCCTGCCGCTTTCGATCAGCGGCCAGACGTGTTCCTTCAGCGAACGCGCGATGCCCGCCTTGAACGCCACGGACCGAGGCCGCAGGGTGGAGCCGGTAATGGTCAGCCGCTTGCGCAGCACCAGACCGGTATTGATTTCACTCTTTACGCCGCCCTGCACCGCGATGATGGCGATGCGGCCGTCCTCGGCCAGGCAGTCGATTTCGCGCGCCACGTAGTCGCCGGCGACCATGTCGAGCACCACGTCCACACCCTTGCCATTCGTGAGGCGTTTGACTTCGGCTACGAAGTCGGTGGTCTTGTAGTTGATCGCGTGATCGGCACCGAGCGCCACGCAGGCCCGGCACTTCTCGTCGCTGCCGGCCGTCACCAGCACGTGAGCGCCTAGCGCCTTGGCCATCTGGATGGCCGTCACGCCGATGCCGCTCGATCCGCCCTGGATCAGCAGTGTTTCGCCTTTCTGCAGCCGCGCGCGGTCGAACACATTGCTCCACACGGTGAAGAAGGTTTCGGGCAACGAAGCCGCCTCGGTATCGCTCAGCCCCTTGGGCACGGGCAGGCACTGGGCCACCGGCGCCACGCACAGCTCCGCGTAACCGCCGCCGGCCACCAGGGCGCACACGCGGTCGCCGATGGCGATGCCGGCCTGGGCCAGCGCCGCGGCGTCGCCGGCCACCACCACACCCGCCACCTCGAGGCCGGGAATGTCGGATGCCCCCGGCGGCACGGGGTAGTGCCCCATGCGCTGCAACACATCGGGCCGGTTCACACCGCTGGCCGCCACACGAATGAGCAGCTCGCCCACGCCGGCCACCGGCTCGGGGCGTGCACCCATGCGCAGCACCGCAGGTGCGCCATGGGATGTGATTTCGATCGCCTTCATGGAGGATCCAGGCTAAAAGTCAGGGATGTCGAAATTCCGTGGAGACCCGCCGACCCGGCCAATGCCGGGGGCGGCCACCTCCACGGGGCCGGCCACCGAAGCTCAGGACTGAGGCTCTTGGGCTGGCTGGGACTGGCTGAAGGCCGGCCGATCGAGCAACGCCTTCATCGACAGCTTGATGCGACCCTTTTCGTCGGTTTCCATGACCTTGACCTTCACGATCTGGCCTTCGCTCAGGTAGTCGGTGACCTTCTCGACGCGCTCGTGCGCGATCTGGCTGATGTGCAGCAAGCCGTCCTTGCCTGGCAGCAGGTTGACCAGTGCGCCGAAGTCCAGGATCTTGGTGATCGGGCCTTCGTAGACCTTGCCGATCTCGACTTCGGCCGTGATCTGCTCGATGCGGCGCTTGGCTTCCTCGGCCTTGGCTGGATCGGCCGAAGCGATCGTGATCGTGCCGTCTTCCTCGATGTTGATCTGCGTGCCGGTTTCCTCGGTCAGCGCACGGATCACGGCGCCGCCCTTGCCGATCACGTCGCGGATTTTCTCCGGGTTGATCTTCATGGTGAACAGGCGCGGCGCGAAGTTCGAGACTTCGGTCTTGGCCTCGCTCATGGCTTCCTGCATCTTGCCCAGGATGTGCATGCGCGCTTCCTTGGCCTGGGCCAGGGCGACCTGCATGATTTCCTTGGTGATGCCCTGGATCTTGATGTCCATCTGCAGCGCGGTGATACCGTTGGTGGTACCAGCCACCTTGAAGTCCATGTCGCCCAGGTGATCTTCGTCACCCAGGATGTCGGTCAGCACGGCGAAGCGGTTGTCTTCCTTGATCAGGCCCATGGCGATGCCGGCCACGTGGGCCTTCATCGGCACGCCGGCGTCCATCAGCGACAGGCAGCCGCCGCAGACCGAAGCCATCGACGAGGAACCGTTGGATTCGGTGATCTCGGACACCACACGCATGGTGTAGGGGAATTCTTCCTTGGTCGGCAGCACCGCGACGAGCGCGCGCTTGGCCAGGCGGCCGTGGCCGATTTCGCGGCGCTTCGGCGTGCCCACGCGGCCGGTTTCGCCGGTGGCGAACGGAGGCATGTTGTAGTGCAGCATGAAGCGGTCTTCGTATTCGCCGGCCAACGCGTCGATGCGCTGCGCGTCGCGTTCGGTGCCGAGCGTGGTCACGACCAGCGCCTGGGTTTCACCGCGCGTGAACAGTGCCGAACCGTGGGTGCGCGGCAGCACGCTGTTGCGGATCTCGATGGCACGCACGGTGCGCGTGTCGCGGCCGTCGATGCGGGGTTCGCCAGCCAGGATCTGGCTGCGCACGATCTTGGCTTCGATGTCGAACAGCATGCTTTCGACCGCCACGGCGTCGAATTCCACGCCTTCTGCCTTCAGGCCCTTGTTGACCCAGGTGTAGGCTTCACGGCAGGCATGGGTGCGGGCTTGCTTGTTGCGGATCTGGTAGGCCGCGGCGAGCTTTTCCTCGGCCAGCGCACGCACCTTGGCGATCAGGACTTCGTCCTTGGCGGCCGGCTTCCAGTCCCACACCGGCTTGCCGGCGTCGCGCACGAGTTCGTGGATCGCGTTGATGGCGATGTTGCCCTGCTGGTGGCCGAACACCACGGCGCCGAGCATGATTTCTTCGCTGAGCTGCTGGGCTTCGGATTCCACCATCAGCACGGCGGCTTCGGTACCGGCAACGACCAGGTCGAGGATCGAATCCTTGCGCGCGGTCTGGCCAGGGTTCAGCACGTATTCGCCGTTGACGTAGCCCACGCGGGCCGCGCCGATCGGGCCGTTGAACGGCAGGCCGCTCACGGACAGGGCCGCGCTCACCGCGATCATGGCGGCGATGTCGGCGTCGACTTCAGGATTGAGCGACAGCGTGTGCACCACGACGTGCACTTCGTTGAAGAAACCTTCCGGGAACAGCGGGCGGATCGGGCGGTCGATCAGGCGGCTGGTCAACGTTTCGAATTCGCTTGGACGGCCTTCGCGCTTGAAGAAGCTGCCGGGAATCTTGCCCGCGGCATAGGTCTTCTCGAGGTAGTCGACGGTCAACGGGAAGAAATCCTGCCCGGCCTTGCCTTCGGTCTTGCCGACCACGGTGGCCAGCACCACGGTGCCCTCCATGTCCAGCAGCACGGCGCCGGTGGACTGGCGAGCGATCTCGCCGGTTTCCATGGTGACCTTGTGGTTGCCCCATTGGAACGTCTTGCTGACTTTGTTGAAAATCGTCATGTGAATCTCCTGTTCAGTTCTGGAAATGCAACCCAACCCGGGTCGCGTGGGCCAGAGAGAAGACCGAAAACGATGCCATTCCAGAAGAGATCGCCGGCTGGCAATTTCTTATGGAATGACACAGCGCGTCGTCTGTCGTCGGCTCCGGAATGTCGAAAATCAAAAAGCGCCTCAGTCAGTCAACTAGATCTAGTCAACCAACTCAGGCGCTTTGTATGGACTCAGTGCTTACTTACGCAGACCAAGCTTGGCGATCAGGGCCGTATAACGGTCGTGGTCCTTGGCGTTCAGGTAGTCGAGCAGCTTGCGGCGGCGGCTCACCATGCGCAGCAGGCCGCGGCGGCCGTGGTGATCCTTGGCATGCGTCTTGAAATGGGGGGTCAGTTCGTTGATGCGGGCGGTCAGCAGTGCGACTTGCACTTCAGGACTGCCGGTATCGGAAGCGCTGCGGGCGTTGGCCTTGACGACTTCGGCCTTGATGGAGGATGCGATCATGTTTTATCCAGGGTTTGTGGGCCGATGGCAGGTGGTGCACAGGCCCAGGTTTTCACTTGCGTCGGCCACCGGAATTGCGGCTGACGTGCGCTCTGCGAAATGCAAAGCCTGTGGATTATAGCCTGGATGGAGGTACACCCCCAGGTCGCTCACTCCGTGTAGCTCTCACCCCCTTGCAGGGGGCGACACCAGCGGCCTGGCAAAGCCAGTTCCGCGGTGTCTCTGGATCGGGCAGCGGCGTCTGTCAAGATGCGTGTAAATTTTGTGGCGAGCTGACTTTGTTAGATTTGCCGGGCGCTGAAGGTGTCGCAGGATTTCACCGCGCCCGTCTGGAAACCGGTGCTGAACCAGCGCTGGCGCTGGGCGCTCGTGCCATGGGTGAAGCTGTCGGGCACCACGGCTCCGCCGCGTGAGCGCTGCAAGGCATCGTCGCCGATCTTGGCCGCGGCATTCATCGCCGATTCGATGTCGCCGTTTTCGAGGATCTGCCGCGAGGCCTGGGCCTTGTTGGCCCAGATACCGGCGAAGCAGTCGGCCTGGAGTTCGAGCCGCACGCTCAGCGCGTTGTACTGCACCTGGCTGACCCGGCCGCGCATCTCGTCCATCTTGGCGCTGATGCCCATCAGGTTCTGCACATGGTGGCCGACCTCGTGAGCGATCACATAGGCCTGGGCGAATTCGCCGGGCGCACCGAGCTGGTTCTTCAGCGTCTGGTAGAAATCCAGGTCAATGTAGACCTTCTGGTCACCCGGGCAATAGAACGGCCCCATCGCCGACTGGCCCTGTCCGCAGGCGGTGGGAATCGCGCCGCGGAACAGCACCAGCTTCGGATCGACGTATTTGCCGCCGGCCTGGGCGAACACGCCGGTCCATACGTCTTCGGTGTCGGCCAGCACGGTCGAGACGAATTTGGCCATGCGGTCATCCGCCGGAGGCGCATGCGCCGGCGCCTGTTGCGTCTGCGGCGCCGGTCCACCACCGCTGAGCAGACCCAGGATGGTCAACGGGTTGACGCCGAAGATCCACCCGCCGACCAGCGCCACCACGATGGTGCCCACGCCGATGCTGCGCCCGCCGATGAAGCCGCCACCCCCGCCGCCGTCACGCCGGTCTTCTACATTGTCCGATTCCCGATTGCCTTCCCATTTCATGCTTGTCTCCCGCAGTGGATGCAGGATGGTAACGCGCCAGCCCGGGTACACGGGCGACACGACTGCATACGACACCGCCCCGCGGTCACACAGCGGGCCAGTCATCTCCGCGGCAGGCAGAGGGTCAATTCAACGCATTTATGTAACAAGTGTAGGATGATATTTGCGCTGCCGTTGCAACATGCCTTGCCCGGAGGCATGCCTCGTTGGTCCGGACACCATTGCCTCGCAGGCGGAGTTGAGAAATGAACATTCTTGGATTCGCAGAAAAACCCACGGTGCTGGTGGTGGACGACACAGCCGACAACCTCACGCTGATGGCCGCGCTGCTGAAGGACACCTACCGCGTGAAGGTGGTGAACCATGGCGAAAAAGGCCTGTCCATTGCGACCTCGGCGAATCCACCGGATCTGATCCTGCTCGACATCATGATGCCGCAGATCGACGGCTACGAGGTCTGCCGCCGGCTCAAAGCGAATCCGGCCACGCGCGACATCCCGGTGATCTTCCTCACCGCCAAGTCGGACGAGGAAGCCGAGGAAAAGGGTTTCGAGCTCGGCGCTGTGGACTACATCACCAAGCCCATCAGCCCGCCGATCCTGCTGGCGCGGGTGCACAACCACATCGCGCTCAACGTGCGCACGGCCATGCTGCAATCGCTGTCGCAGAAACTCTCGCGGTACCTGTCGCCACAGGTCTACAAGTCGATCTTCGAAGGCGCGCGGGACGTGTCGATCAACGCCGTGCGCAAGAAGCTCACCATCTTCTTCTCCGACATCAAGGATTTCACGCAGACCTCGGAACACATGCAGCCCGAGGACATGACGTATCTGCTCAACAGCTACTTCTCCGAGATGTCGAAGATCGCGCTCGAATACGGCGCGACGATCGACAAGTTCATCGGCGACGCCATCCTGATCTTCTTCGGCGACCCCGAGACCCGCGGCGTGCAGGAAGACGCGCTGCAGTGCGTGCGCATGGCCGTGGCGATGCAGCGGCGCATGCACGAGCTGCGCCGCGTCTGGCGCGACAAGGGCTACCGCCAGCCGTTTCAGGTGCGCATCGGCATCAACACCGGCTTTTGCAACGTCGGCAATTTCGGCAGCGACCAGCGCATGGACTACACCGTCATCGGCAGCGAGGTGAACCTGGCCGCGCGGCTGGAGCAGAACGGCGAGCCCGACGGCGTCCTGATGTCGTACGAGACCTATGCGCTCATCAAGGACGAATTCGAAACCGAGGAAGGCCAGCCGCTGAGCGCCAAGGGCGTGTCGCGCGAGATCCGCTGCTTCATGCTGCGCGGCATCGACCATCCGGCCGAGGCGGAAGGCGACACGCTCAACCAGCACTACCCCGGCCTGCGGCTCGCGATCGACCTCGACAAGATGAACGGGACCACGCGCGATCGTGCCGTCGCCGACCTGCAGAAGGCCATCGAGGCGATCCGGGGCCAGGGCTGACCCGCCGGACCGCGGCCATCCACGCTATTCCGTCACCGGAGCATGGCCGACATGGCCGACAGGCTGTTGAGCGTGCGGACCACGTCCGCCACCGAATCCTTGGCAAAGGCCACGGTCACGCCGTCCACACGCGCCAGCCCCGGCAGGATGGCGAACAGGTCGGCCATGCCGGGCCCCTGCGTCTGCAGCCGGCACTGGAACGGGCCCTGGCGCGGCGCCGGCGGCGCGGTGCCCGCCTGGAGCACTTCGCGCGCCGCCGCCTCGATGGCGCTGCAGGCCGCCGATGGCGAGACTGAAATCCCGCTCGCGTGGCCATGCGCCTGCTTGGTGACGACAAAGCGCGCCCGCGGGTACAGCGGCTGCGTCTCCGCCTGGAACACGTCGTCGCCGCTGGCCAGCAGCACCGGCACGCCGAGTTCGGCCGCGAGTGCGCCGTAGAGGCCGGCCTCGCCGAGCTCCTCGCCGCCCAGCCAGACGCGCGCAAAGGCGAAGCTGTTGATGGTGTGGGCCAGCACGCCGCGGCTTTGCGCGCGTGCGTGGTAGCCGATCATGAACACGCCGTCGCAGCCCTCCTCCAGGCCGCCCATCATGCCCAGCACACGCGGCTTGCCGAGCACGGTGCGCGCGCGCGGGTCGAGTTCGTCGGGCAGCAGGTTGCGAAAGCCGCCGTGGGAATCGTTGACGAGCACCTCCCTGGCCCCGCCGGCGAACGCACCGCGGATGGCGGCATTCGCCTCGGCCGTCATCAGCCGGCGGGCGCGCTCGTATTCGGCGTTGCCGGCACGGGTCTGCTCGACATGGAACACACCGGCCACGCCTTCGATATCGACGGAAATCAGAATCTTCATGGATGGGGTCCTTCAGGCCGCAGCCTGCATCAGCGCCAGCCAGTCCGGCGCGAGTTCGTTCAAGGCGAGGCGCCGGTGGCCGTCGCGGCCGGTCACGGAGACGGCCGCGAACAGCGCGTTCACGATGGCCTGCTCGGTCGCTTCGGCCGTGGCGGCGAACAGGGGATCGAGCAGGCTCTCGTGCAGCAGCGCGGCGTGTTGCAGCCGGCCCGCGCTGTTCTGCGGCACGGTGGTCGCCGTGGAAAACGCCAGCGCGATGTCGCCGCTGCCGTGGCCGTAGTCGGAGCCGGTGCGCGCCAGGCCGGCGCCCGCGCGCACCGCCACGCGGCGCAACTGGCGTGCGTCGAGCGGCGCGTCGGTGGCGACCAGCAGGATGATGGAGCCGCGTTCCGCGGCGTCGTTGCGTTCGGCCAGACGCTGCACCAGCGCCGGCCCAATGCGGCGCCCGGCCAGCGTCAGCGCCGCGGGCCGGCCGAAATTGGCCAGCACCAGGGCACCGACGGTGAACGCGCCCACCGGCGTGCGCGCCAGCCGCGACGCCGAGCCGATGCCGCCCTTGAGTCCGAAGCAACTCATGCCGCGCCCTGCCCCCACCGCGCCCTGGGCGAATTCGGCCTTTGCATCGGCCAGCGCCTGTAGCGCGTGGGCCTCGGTCACGGCGAAGGCCTGCAGGTCGTTGAGGTAGCCGTCGTTGCATTCGAAGACCAGCGGATTCAGCGTCGGCAGCTGGCGGCCGATGCCGGGCTGCGCGGCGACGGCGGCACGGATCAGGGCGGTGGCCACCGTGCCCACCGCGAAGGTGTTGGTGAGCGCGATCGGCGATTCGAGCACGCCGAGTTCCTGCACCTGCATCAGGCCCGTGCTCTTGCCGAAGCCGTTGATCACGGCCGCGCCGGCCGGCACCTTGTGCATGAACAGGTCGCCCGCATCACCCGGATGCGGCAGCACCATGGTCACGCCGGTCTGCACCGGGCCGTCGGCCAGGGTGCAGTGGCCCACCGTGACGCCGGACACGTCGCTGATGGTGCCGAGCGGGCCGCTGGGCAGCTCGCCGATGCGCACGGCGGGCGACACGCTATTTCTGCTCGAGCTTCGGGTCCAGCGCATCGCGCAGGCCGTCGCCCAGCAGGTTGAAGGCCAGCACGGTGAGGAAGATCGCCAGGCTGGGGAAGATGGCCATGTGCGGCGCGGTCATCATGTCGGCGCGCGCCTCGTTGAGCATCGCGCCCCACTCCGGCGTGGGCGGCTGCGCGCCCAGGCCGAGGAAGGACAGGCTGGCCGCGGTGATGATCGAGGTGCCGATGCGCATGGTGAAGTAGACGACCACCGAGGAGATGGTGCCCGGGAAGATGTGCCGCGTGATGATCGTCCAGTCCGAGGCGCCGATGGAGCGCACGGCCTCGATGTAGGTCAGGTGCTTCAGCGACAGCGTGTTGCCGCGCACCAGCCGCGCAAACGCCGGAATGCTGAAGATGGCCACCGCGAAGATCACGTTGACCATGCCGTTGCCGAGGATGGCCACGATGCCGATGGCCAGCAGAATGCCGGGGAAGGCGAACAGCACGTCCGAGATGCGCATCACGATGCGGTCCCACCAGCCTTCGTAATAGCCGGCGAGCAGGCCCAGCGCCGTGCCGATCACCGCGCCCACCGCCACCGAGATGAAGCCGGCGGCCAGCGAGATGCGCGTGCCCATCAGGATGCGGCTGAAGATGTCGCGGCCCAGCGAGTCCACGCCGAACCAGTGCGTGGCGGTGGGTGGGCTGTTGAGCGCGTCGTAGTCGAAGAAGTTCTCGGCGTCGAAGGGCACGATCCACGGTGCCACCAGGGCGACCAGCACCAGCAGCAGCACGAAGCCGCCGGCGACCAGGGCCACGTGCTGGTCCTTGAACTTGCGCCAGAACTCGCTCCACGGCGTGCGCACGCGTTCCGACGCGGGCTTATGAACCAAATCGGCTTCTGGCGCAGAGGATAATTGCATGGGCAGCTATGTTATTTGTAGCGGATGGTGGGATTGATCACGGCGTACAACACGTCGACCACCAGGTTGATCAGGATGAATTCGAGCGAGAACAACAGCACCTCGGCCTGGATGACCGGGAAGTCGCGCATCTCCACCGAGTCGACGAGCAAGCGCCCCATGCCCGGCCAGTTGAACACCTTCTCGACCACGATGGAGCCGCCCAGCAGAAAGCCGAACTGCAGGCCCATCATGGTGACCACCGGGATCAAGGCATTGCGCAGGCTGTGCTTGGTCACCACCACGAACTCGTTCAGGCCCTTGGCCCGCGCGGTGCGCACGTAGTCTTCCTTCAGGATGTCGATGAAGGACGAGCGCGTGAAGCGCGCCATCACCGCCGCCACGCCCGCGCCCAGCGTGAGCGAAGGCAGGATGTAGTGCTTCCAGGTGTCCGCGCCCACCGTGGGCAGCCAGCCGAGGTGCACCGAGAACATCTGCATCAGCAGCATGCCGAGCGCAAACGATGGGAACGAGATGCCGGTGATGGCCAGCGTCATGCCCAGCCGGTCGGGCCAGCGGTTGCGCCACACCGCCGATACCGTGCCGATCACCAGGCCGAGCAGCACCGACCAGCCCATCGCCGCCACGGTGAGCCACAAGGTCGGCATGAAGCGCTCGGCGATCTCGGTGGACACGGGGCGCTTGCTGCGCAGCGAGGTGCCGAAATCACCCTGCCCCGCGTTGCTGATGAAGCGCCAGAACTGCTGGTGCAGCGGCAGGTCCAGCCCCAGGTCTTCGCGGATGATGCGCACGGTTTCGGCGTCGGCCTCCGGGCCGGCCGCCAGGCGCGCCGGATCGCCCGGCAGCAGGTGCACGAACAGGAACACCAATGCCGCCACGATCAGCAAGGTGGGCAGCAGGCCCAGCAGGCGCTTGAGAATGTAGTTGAGCATGTAAAGAGGCTAAGCCTGGATTTCGGGTAACGCACGGATCGGACTTTTCCAGGGAACCCAGGGAACCGGCTTCGCCGGGCCCCAGGGTTCGCCCCCCTGCAAGCCTGTGCTGAGCTTGTCGAAGCGGGGGTTGGTGAAAGCGACACGAAGTGCGCGAAGCCTGGGTGTGCGCCTATTTCAATTCGATTTCATCGAAGTTGAACGAGGCGTCGGGCATCATGTAGAAGCCGTTCAGGCTCTTGGTGCGTGCCGACAGCAGTTGTTCCGTGGCCAGGAAGATCCAGGGTGCGTCCTTCCAGATGCGTTGCTGCGCATCGGCGTAGAGCTTGGTCTTCTGCGCCACGTCCACCGTCTTCAGTGCGTTCTGGATGTCGGCATCGACGGCGTCGTTCTTGTAGTAGCCGGTGTTGAAGGACTTGGGTGGGAAGGACTCGGAAGCCAGCAGCGGACGCATCGCCCAATCCGCCTCGCCGGTCGAAGACGACCAGCCCACGTAGTACATGCGCACCGGTGCGGTGGCCGGATCCTGCCAGCTCTCGACCTTCTCGACACGCTGGCCGGCCTCGAGCGCCAAAACCTGGGCCTTGACGCCGACCACGCTCAACTGCTGCTGCACGAACTGGATCAGCTTCTGCGCCGTGGTGTAGTTGTAGGCCGACCACAGCGTGGTCTCGAATCCGTTCGGGTAGCCGGCTTCCTTGAGCAGTTCCCGCGCCTTCACCGGGTTGTACGGCCAGGGGCCGAGCTTGGTGGAGAACGCCACCTCCTTCGGCACCACGCCTTCGGCCGGGATGGCATAGCCGCCGAACACCACCTTCACCAGGGCTTCCTTGTTGATGGCGTAGTTCAGGGCTTCACGCACCTTGGGGTTGTCGAAGGGCTTTTGCTGCGTGTTCAGCGAGATGTAGCGGTGCACGATGCTCGGTGCGGCCGTGACTTCGAGGTTGGGCTTGGTCTTCAGCAGCTCGGCCTGTTCGTAGGGCAGCGGATAGGTGAAATTGGCCTCGCCGGTCTGCATGATGGCGCTGCGCGAGTTGTTGTCGACCACCGGACGCCAGGTGATGGTGTCCACCTTGGGATAGCCCTTGCGCCAGTAGCCGGCGAACTTCTCGACCTTCATGTAGTCGGTCTGTTTCCATTCGACGAACTTGAACGGGCCGGTGCCGACCGGATTGCGCCCGATGTCCTTGCCGAACTTCTGCAGCGCGGCCGGCGAGATGATCACGGCCGACGGATGGGCCAGCGTGTTGACGAAGGCCGAGAACGGTTCGGCCAGCGTGAACTTCACCGTGTTCGCGTCGACGGCTTCGGTCTTGGCGATGTTCTTGTAGAGGGTGTAGCGCTTGAGCTTGTTGTCCGGGTTGGTCACGCGGTCGAAGTTGGCCTTCACGGCTTCGGCATTGAAGTCGGTGCCGTCCTGGAACTTGATGCCCTTCTTGAGCTTGAAGGTATAGCTCAGGCCGTCCTTGGCGGCGGTGAAGCTCTCGGCCAGCACAGGCACCATCTTCATGTCCTTGTCGAAACCCATCAGGCCTTGGTAGAACGACTTGGCCACGGCCTGCGACAAGGTGTCGTTGGCGTCATACGGGTCCATCGAGGTGAAGTTGGACTGCACCGCCACGACCACGTCCTTGGCGGCGAAGGCGTTGGGGGCCAGCACGAGGCTCACGGCAAGCGCGGTGGATAGTTTGGTCAGGGTGTGTTTCATGCAAGAACTCCAGAGTTGTCGAAAAGAGGGCCGGAAAATATCAATACGCACCGCCGACCGCATGCCGCGCGACGAAATGCCCCGGGCCAACCTGCACCAGCGGCGCCACCGTCGGCAGGTCGTCCAGCGCGCGGATCGGGCTCGGGATCTCGCCCGACAGCAGTTCGCGTCCGACATGCCTGCGCGCCGGATCCGCCACCGGCACGGCCGACATCAGCCGGCGCGTGTAGGCGTGCTGCGGGTTCTCGAACACCGCGCGGCGCGGGCCGATCTCCACGATCTGGCCGAGGTACATCACCGCCACGCGGTGGCTCACGCGTTCCACCACGGCCATGTCGTGCGAAATGAACAGGAAGGCGATGCCGAATTCGCGCTGCAGGTCGAGCAGCAGGTTGACGATCTGCGCGCGGATGGACACGTCCAGTGCCGACACCGATTCGTCGGCGATCACCACCTTGGGGTTGAGCGCCAGCGCACGCGCAATGGCGATGCGCTGGCGCTGGCCGCCGGAGAATTCATGCGGATAACGCTGCGCCGCATCGGGCGGCAGGCCCACGCGCTCGAGCAGCCAGGCCACGCGCTCCTGCGCCTTCTGCCCGCTGGCCACGCCGTGCACGAGCAGCGGCTCCATGATGCTGAAGCCCACCGTGAGCCGTGGATCGAGCGAGGCGAACGGGTCCTGGAACACGAACTGGATGTCGCGCCGCAGCGCCTGCAGCGCCTTGCCAGAGAGACCCGCGATGTCGCGCCCGGCCACCTCGACGCGGCCGCTGGTGATGTCCACCAGGCGCGACAGGGAACGGCCGGTGGTCGACTTGCCGCAACCGGATTCGCCCACCAGCGACAGCGTCTCGCCGGGCTGAAGATCGAAGCTGACTTGCTCCACGGCATGCACGCGCCGCGTCACGCGACCGAGCACGCCGCTGCGCACCGGAAACCGCGTCACCAGTTGCTGCACCCGCAACACCGGGGGTTCGTCGGCCTGCACCGTGCTCGCGGCCAGCGCTGGCGCGGGTTGATGCGACCCGCCATCGGCGTCCAGCGTCAGCAGGCCGAAACGCGCCGGCAGGTCCGTGCCCTGCATCGCGCCGAGCCTGGGCACGGCGGACAGCAGCGCGCGCGTGTAGGCGTGCTGCGGCGCGCGGAAGATGGCCTCGCATGCGCCCTCTTCCACCTTGTCGCCCTTGAGCATCACCAGCACCCGGTCGGCCACCTCGGCGACCACGCCCATGTCATGGGTGATGAAGATCACGCCCATGTGCATCTCCTGCTGCAGCGAACGGATCAGCGTGAGGATCTGCGCCTGGATGGTCACGTCCAGCGCGGTGGTCGGCTCGTCGGCGATCAGGAGCGAGGGCTTGCACGACAGCGCCATGGCGATCATCACGCGCTGGCGCATGCCGCCCGAGAGCTGGTGCGGATAGCGGTCGAGCACGTTCCTGGCCTCGGGAATGCGCACCAGGTCGAGCATGCGCAGCGCCTCGGCGCGCGCGGCGGCGCGGCTCGCACCCTGGTGCAGCCGGATCGATTCGGCGATCTGGTCGCCGACCGGGAACACCGGGTTCAGCGAGGTCATCGGCTCCTGGAAGATCATCGCGATGTCGGCCCCGCGGATGCCGCGCATCGTGGCCTGGCTGGCCTGCGCCAGGTCCAGTGTGCGGCCGCCCGGCCGCGTGAAATTCAGCACACCGCTGGCGATGCGCCCGCCGCCCTGTTCGATGAGCCGCATGATGGCCAGCGAGGACACCGATTTGCCCGAGCCCGATTCGCCGACGATGGCGAGTGTCTGGCCGGCCTCGACGTCGAAGGAGAGCTTGCGCACGGCGTCCACCACGCGTTCGCGGGTCTGGAAGCGCACGCTGAGGTCGCGCACCTCGAGCACGCGGCGGCCGTCGATGGCACTGGCGGTCAAAGCGCCGACTCCGCGTCGCCGTAGATGGCGTAGACCGGCGCCTGGCCCACGCGCGCATAACCGCGGTACATGCCTTCGGTGTTGAACGGCATGCTCACCTCGCCGCGTGCGTCCACCGCGATCAGGCCGCCGCGGCCATCGATGCGCATGAGCTTTTCGTCGACCACGCGGCGCGTGGCCTGCTCGAGCGACAGGCCGGCGTATGCCATCAGCGCGGACACGTCGTAGGCGGCCACGGCGCGGATGAACATCTCGCCCGAGCCGGTGCAGGATACGGCCACGCGATCGTTGGCGTAACAGCCCGCGCCGATCACCGGCGTGTCGCCCACGCGGCCCACGCGCTTGTTGGTCATGCCGCCGGTGGAGGTGGCCGCGGCCAGGTGGCCCTGCGCGTCCAGCGCCACGGCGCCGACGGTGCCGAATTTGCGGTCCGGATCGATCGGCGCGGCGTCTTTCGCCAATGCCGTGGCGCCGTCGTGGTCGAGCACCATGCCGCCCTCGGCCTGCTGCGCGCGCTGCAACTGCGCGAAACGCTCGGGGGTGTCGAACCAGCTCGGATCGACCATCTCGATGCCGTGCTGCGCCACGAAATCCTGCGCCGCGGGGCCGATCATCAACACGTGGCCGCTGTGCCGCATCACCACGCGTGCGGCCAGCACCGGGTTGCGCACCCGGGTGAGGCCGGCCACCGCGCCGGCGGCCAGCGTGGCGCCATCCATCACACTCGCATCGAGCTCATGGCCGCCGGCCGCGGTGTAGACCGCGCCCTTGCCGGCGTTGAACAGCGGGCATTCCTCGAGCAGCCGCACGGCTTCGGTGACGGCGTCGATCGCTGGCGCACCGGTGGCCAGCATGGCCGCGCCGGCCTCGAGAATGCCCTGCAACGCCGCGTTGTAACGCTGCTCGAGTTCGGTATTCATGGCCGAACGCAGGATGGTGCCGGCGCCGCCGTGGATGGCAATGAGGGGGGTGGGCTGCATGGGTGAATCAGTTCTTTGCTGGGCCGGCCGCGCGCGTCTTGCCCGCGGCCGTTGGTTCAAGATAAAGCCATGGCATCACCGATTGCGTGAGCTGCTGCGCCGCGCCCAGCGCATCGCTGGCACGGTAGGCCACGGCCGCACACAGCGCCTCGATCATGGCCAGCGCACTCGCATTGGAGGTGGCGGCGAACTGGCGGTTCGCGCGGACGTACAACACCACGCCGGCCAGCGGCACGAGGGGCGAAGTGGCGGCATCGGTGATGGCCAGCAGTTGGGCGCCCTGCGCGCAGGCCAGCGCGGAGAGGCGCACGGTGTCGTCCAGATACCGAGGAAAGGCGATGGCGATCACCAGGTCGCCCGCCTGGGCGCGCGACAGTTGCCGCGCCGCGTGGGTCGGGCCGCCGGCCAATGCCAGCACCTGCACGGTCGCGCAATAAGGGTCCAGCCCGTGCTGCAACAGCCCCGCGAGGTAAGCACTGGCGCCGAAGCCCAGCACCAGCACGCGCCGCGCCTGCAGGATGGCATCGACGGCGCTGTCGCACACCGCGGCGCTCAGCGACTGGCGTGTGGCCGCGAGGTTGTGTTCATCTTCCTCGAGCGTGGTGGCCATGGTGGACAGGCAGCTCGACGGCCGCTGCAGTTCCTGGCGCATGCGCTCCACCGGCGCGAGTGTGGATTCGTAACCCTTGGCCAGCTCGGCACGGAATTGCGGATAGCCGTCGAAGCCGAGCGCCCGCGCGAAACGGTTTGCCGTGGCCACGGAAACGCCGACCTCGTCGGCGAACTCCTCGATCATCAGCGTGGCCGCGCGGAACGGGTTGTGCAACACGTGGTCGGCCATCTTGCGGTGCGCCGGCGTCAGGCGCGGATGCGCCTTGGCGATGAGGTCCAACACCCCCACGCCGGCGAACCTGCCACTCCAAACCTGCGCTTTCTGCACCATCGGGAAGCCCACCCTTCGCTGAAAATATTAATTTATTTCTACAAGCAAAATGTAAGCCAATTTACAGCGCTGCGCGTCAAAGCCTCATCCGATATCAAATCGATAGCACCCCATGCTGAATTGATCAGCACCGGGACCTGTTTTGGCTTGTTTACTGTGGCGCGACGCCGGAAGTGGAGGACGCGATGAAGCTCGCCAATTCGGTGCTCCACTGCGCGGAATCGGGCTCTACGTCGGCCAGCGATTCCACCGCCACGCCGGCGTCGTTGAGCATCTTCAGCGAGGCTTCGTTGACGCGCGCCTGGTGCGGCTTCTTTTCGAGGTAGATCACGCGCCGGATGCCGACCTGGATGATGGACTGCACACACTTGGGGCACGGGAACTGCGTGGCGTAGATGGTGAAGCCTGTGAGCGGCAGCACCACGCAGTTGAGGATGGCGTTGACCTCGGCGTGCACGATGTAGCTGTGCCGCGAATGCAGCGGGTCGCTGTCGTCGTCCGACCAATACGCCGGGTCGTCGTCGCAGCAGCCGCGCGGCAGGCCGTTGTAGCCCACGCCGGCGATCTTGTTGTCCGGGCTGACCACGCAGGCTCCGTTGCGCTTGCGCGCGTCCTTGGACCGCGCCGCGGCCAGCAGGGCCACGCCCATGAACATGGAGTGCCAGCGGATGAGGGAAACATTTTCCATAGAGAGATCGACGCCAATGAAGCCGCGTTGCCGGGCTTCGAGTATGCCCGATGGCACGCGCGTGCATGGGCTGCGGCCGAACCCGCCAGGATGCTGGCGCGCTGAGCCACTCGACGGACAGCGATGCACATCGGCGCACATTCCGCACCAGTCAAATCCCCAATTCGCCCATCGCGCAAACCATACAGGAAATTATTTGTGACTTGAGCCACCTTAATGTAAGCATTTGCGCGATCCGCCCTACCGACACCGTGCTGGACTTCCATACTAGAGCGCGCAGGCCGGGCTGAGCGAGTCGGACGGCCGAAAGCCAGGAAGTCCACCATGAAACCTTCGTCGCATACCTTGACGGTCGCAAGTCCCGCGATCCCGCTGCTCATGGGCGAGCCCGCACTCCAAGCCGTCAGGCTGGCGGGCAACGAGGGCATCAATACCCTTTTCGAATACGAGCTCATCCTGAAGACACCGGATGCCCTGAACCTTGGGGCGAGCGGCGGCGCCGACTGGGACCTGAACGGCTTCGTCGGCCGTGAGATCAGTTGCAGCATCGAGCTCGATGGCGCTGGTCAGTTCCTGGCGGGCGCGGTGGGTGCCGACACGTCCCATCGTGGCGCAGGCCATCGGCAGATCAATGCGATCATCACCAAGGCCAGCCTCTGGGGCGAGGAAGGCCGGCACGTGCAATACCGGCTCGTGCTGCGGCCATGGCTGCATCTGGCCACGCTGGACACCGACTGCAGGATCTTCCAGAACAAGACGGTGGTCGAACTGCTCGATGAACTCTTGGCCGACTATCCTTTCCCTGTCGAAAAGAGGCTGATCGAAACCTACGCGCCACGCGACTTCCAGACGCAGTTCAACGAAACGAACTACGCCTTCTTCCTGCGCCTGACACAGGAAAACGGCATCAATTTCTTCTTCGCGCACAGCGAAGGCAAGCACCGCCTGGTGCTCATCGACAACATGGGCGCGTTCCAGCATAGCGCGAGTGAAGCCTATCGAAGTGTGGACTACCACCCGCCCGGCTGGAAGACGGACGCCGAGTACATCAGCAGTTTCGTGCCGCACAGCGAGCTGACCAGCGGGCGCTACACCACACGAGATTACGACTACACCCGACCCCGCGCAGACCTTTCTGCCAGCCGCAGCGAGCCCAGGCCTACGGGTCAGGCTGGGGGCGAGGTGTATCAGTGGCATGCAAGCCTGGGCGGCAGCCACTACGCTCAGCCGTGCGCGGGCGCAGCACGAGCGGGGTCATCAGGCGATGCGCAAGCGAACGACCCGCAGGAAGAAGGACGCAACTTCGCCGTCATGCGCATGCAGGCCTTGCGCACCCATGGCGCACGCGCCCGCGCCAGCGGCAACCTGCGCGGCATGGCGCCGGGCTGCTTCTTCGGGTTGCAAGGCCACCCACGGCAAAAGGCCAACGTCGAATACCTGATCCTGGACACCAGCTTCCTCATCGAAGACGTCGCGCAGGACAGCCAGATCAAAGACGCCGCGCGTGGCCGCCACCAGCAATGGACGGTCCAGGTGGACTTCACCGCGCACCCCATGTCGGAGATGCTGCGACCCGCGCTGACGCAACCCAAGCCCTTCAGCCACGGACCGCAGGTAGCGCTCGTCGTCGGCCCGCCGGGGCAGAACCTGTGGACCGACGCACTGGGCCGCATCAAGATCCAGTTCCCCTGGGACCGGGTCGGCGAGAGAAACCAGAACAGCAGTTGCTGGGTGCGCGTGACTTCGCCCTGGGCAGGGAACCAGTTGGGCGCGATGCAGCTTCCACGCATCGGCCAGGAAGTCGTCGTCGATTTCATCGGGGGTGATCCGGACTTGCCGGTTTGCACCGGTCGGGTCTACAACCAGCACAACCTGCCGCCATGGGCCTTGCCGGGCCAGTCGGCGCTCAGCGGATTTCGCAGCCGGGAACTGGCGCCCGAGGGCGGCAACAGCTCTGCCGGCCGCAGCAACCACCTGGTGCTGGACGACACCGCCCAGAAGATCCAGGCCCAGCTCAAGAGCGACCATCGCAACAGCGGGCTGAGCCTTGGCCACATCACCCGCATCGACGACAACGCCGGACGCAAGGAAGCCCGCGGCGAGGGTTTCGAGCTGGGCACCGAAGGGCACGGCGCCGTGCGCGCCCAGGCTGGGCTGTTGATCAGCACCGAACGCCATGCCGGCGCCCAAAATCACATCAAGGAAATCGACGCGACGGTCCAAAGACTGCGCGAGGCCCGCGAGTTGCTGGAGCAGATCACGGCGGCGGCGCAGCGGCACGAAGCACAGGCCGGGGGCGCCGACCAAAACGAGGTGCTCGGGGCCGTAAAGGCGCAGAACCAGAACATCGCCGGGGACGGCACGGCCCAAGGCGAGTTCACGGCGCCGCACCTGGTGCTGGCCAGCCCCGCCGGCATCACCAGCAGCACGCCGCAAAGCACGCACATCGCCAGCGGCCAGCACACGCAGTTGAGTAGCGGCGAGCACCTGTCCATCGCGGCCGGCGGCGGATGGTTCGCCAGCGTGGTCGACAAATTCGCCCTCTTCGTGCAACGGGCCGGCATGAAGCTGGTGGCCGCGGCGGGCAAGATTTCCATCCAGGCGCAAAGCGATGGCATCGAACTGGTCGCCCACAAGGTGCTGGCCCTGATGAGCCAGACCGACTACATCGACCTAAAGGGCAAGAAAGGCATCAGGCTGTACGGTGGCACCAGCATGCTGGAGATCAGCGACCAGACGCAGTTCTTCACCGCATCGCCCGTGCTCTTCAATGGCAGCCTGGAGACATTGGCGCCGAAGACCATCTCGCAGCACTTCAACACCATGCGCACCAGCAACTTCGACCAGCAGGTGCGGTTTCTGGATGCGGACGGCCAACCCGCCAGCAAGGTGGCATTCGATCTACTGCGCGACGACGGAAACATCGTGGATGGCAAGACAGGCACGGACGGCAAAACACCGCTGCAAAAAAGCCCGGACTTGGTGCGGTACACGGTTCGCTACAGAGGGGAACTCCCATGAACTGGCCGCATGGCAAGGCAGCACAAGTCGACTTTCACTCCAGCAGGCAGGCACGCATGGCAACGAACGAAGAAACCCTCAACGAACACGGCAACCACGCGGGCCAGTTCACACAGAGCGTCGGCGGCTGGGCGGAGTACACGGTATGGCTGACACCCACGGCTGACAAGGTCATCCACGATCTGCCGGTGCCGCCCAAGAAGGTCATTCCCATCGTGTTCCTGCCCGGTGTCATGGGCAGCAATTTGCGCATGACGAAAAAGCGGCAGAAGGAACTGGATCGCAAGGATGACAAGGCCTGGAAAGCCGACGACATTGGCCCGTTCGAAACCGCGGTGTTCAGTGCCGGGTACGGCGGCTGGTTCAGAGAAGCGACCCCGGCGCAACGCCAACTCAATTTCGACCCCGAGGAAACCGAGGTCGACATCTACAAATACACGGAAAACCAGGGTCGCTTCGACCCCGACGGCCTCCTCACCAAGCAATCGGATGCGCAGCACCAGAACGTGCGAAACAGCCTGGCGCCCATCCCGCCTTTGCTCACCACCGCGCAGAAACCGCCTGAAGACGCCGACGCGCTGACGAAAGACCGTGCGGTGGAATCCGCCGCGCAGAAAGCACGCTGGCGCGGCTGGAGCGAAATCCTTTTCGATGGCTCGTATGGGGAGATTCTGAAAAAAATCGAGCGCCAGCTCAATAACATGATCGTCGATCACAAGCTGGCCGATAACTGGAAGGAGAAGCCACCGGAGCCGCCCAAGGACGGCGAATCGAGTGTGCAGCCACCACCCGATCCTTTGTTGATCCTGGGCAAGAATCCGAAGGATTTCGGCGCCTTGTTCGGCAGCGAACCGATCACGGAGGCCGACCTGCGCAAGATCGCGCAGTGTTGGTATCCGGTGCACGCCATGGGCTACAACTGGCTGCAGAGCAATGGCGTTTCCGGCAAGAAAATCGCCGAGCGCATCAAGGGTTTGATCAAAGGCTATGTCGAACGCGGCTTCGACTGCAAAAAGGTCATCATCGTCACCCACAGCATGGGTGGCCTGGTGGCCCGTGCGGTGGTCCATCCGGACTATGGCAACCTGCAGGACAGCATCCTGGGCGTGTACCACAGCGTGATGCCCACGCTGGGCGCCGCCACGGCCTACAAGCGCCTGCGCTTCGGTTTTCGGGAGGACGAGCGGCCCATCCTCAGTTTCGCAGATCGAGTGATGTCGGAAGTCCTCGCCCCGAATGGAGAACACGCCACAGCCATCTTGGCCAATGCACCGGGGCCGCTGGAACTGTTGCCGGCGAAAGCCTATGGCGAGAAATGGCTGCGGGTCGTGGACCCAGCGGGCGTCGAATTGGCGAGCTGGCCTGATATGCGCACGGATGCGCCACAGACGCCGGTGGAGGCGATTTATACGCAGCCTGCGGATGCTTGGTGGCGGTTAATTAATCCGAAATGGGTGAATCCGGGGAATCCATTAAAAATAAAATTCATAGATGCAGTGGATAAGGCATACAAACGACTCAAGGCCGCTTACAAATTTTCTAATACCATTGAGAAGACATTCCACCCTAACACGTACGCCAGTTGGTGCGCTTCATCAAACCGCAAATGTTATGGCACGGTGGTCTTCAGGGTTATCGCCGGTTTGGAAACGGATAACGGCACGCCGCTGCCGGCTGCAAGCACCTGGACACTGCTGACGGACGACGGCTTGAAAACACTCACAGTGCAGGCCGGTAGCCGTGTACTCACCTTGCAGCGCCAACATGCTGCAGAAGCGGGTGATGAAACCGTGCCTTCGGAACGCTCTGCAAGACACATCGTCAGTGATAACTGTTTCGAGCACGGCATAGATAAGTCTGGTTACGAACACCAAAACAGCTACGCGGACGGCCAGGTCGCCGCTTCGACGCTTTACGCCATCGTGCAGATTGCGAAGAACGACAAATGGGATTGATCATGCAACGTCTAAAAATGCTAGGCACGTCTCTGGCACTCGGCCTACTTCTGCAAGCTTGCGCAACGCCAACTAATTACTCGTACAAAAAGGAATCTGCCATGCCTGAAGCAGTCAAACTGAGCCCGCGACTACAGCAGCTATTTGCACGAACAAAGCTGGTTTGCATGGGGCGTTATGCGCTGGAAATTCCAGTCGAGGCCGAGTTGGTTTGGGGCCCGGCACATTTCCCCGCAACTATCGATGTGCTTCACGGAGGAGTGGCAGCAGCCAACAAACGCCTTGCAAGAGATATAGAAGATATAAAAATTAAAGATAAAACGGCTGAAATAGTTTCAAATAAGCCTGGGCCGGTAAAAGGGAGTTGGCAGATCCGTTTTTATGAAGACGAATTTGCAAAGGAGCCACCCAGCCTCCTAAGCACTAGAACATATATTAATCGAGGTGATGTCACATTCATTACGGGATGGTATGGCAGAGACACTGATTTATCAGTATTGGAACAGCAAGCATATCTTGCAAGTTCTTTAATCCTTAGGTCTGCCGATCAGACACCACGGGAGCCCGGCTTCTGCATTGAAGAAGCATTCATCCCCGACAACCGCTATGCCGATCAGGAAATGGTCAGCGCGGGCATCTTCATACCCAGCCTACCAGACATCAACTTCTCCATCAGCTCCAACAAGGACGCCTACGCCGATTACGACAACTTCGATGCCTACCGCCCCAAGCTCTCCCTGCTCAATCGCATCAAGAGCGCCCAGGACGCCCAAGGCCCCTTTTACCCCAGCCGCACTGTCCTGCGCGAAGGCAAGCGCGACGTGCAGCACTGGCATGGCGAGGAGTCGCTGATCAAGCGCAAGGATGGCACGCACGATTTCGAATGGGCGTTCGTGGGTACGCCCAAGGATGTCGCCAACCCCTCCGAGTACAGCGCGCACATGTACAGCAAGGTCGCGCACAACACGGTTGGTGCCGCCAGCCAGGCGTCGCTCACCGACGACGAGGCCGTGGCCTTGTGGGACAGGCTGCTCTCCGGCCTGAAGTTCCGCGTGCAGGTGCCCGGCGCGCCCGAAGGCTCTTACTACGCCCAGCCCAGCAGCCCGATGAGCCCGCCGCCTGCGCCCAAGCCGGTGGTGTGGTACCGCGACCAGCCCTGCCCGAAAGACGGCTACTACAAGCTGGTGGTCGATGACCCGGCCTATCCCTACCAGGCCTACCTGCAGAAGCAGCCACCATCGGCCGAGCGCGCGGGCTCGATGTTCAGCGAGCTCCTCGTCACCGAGCCGGCCTTCTACCACAAGGCACGCATGGTCTGGGTGGCCGAGCTCGACGACAACGGCCGCAAGTATTCCAGCGTGAACCGGTTCTGAGCATGTGCCGGGAGTCCGACCATGAAACATGAAGGACGCGGTGTCGCACGGCTCGGTGACAGCACCTCGCACGGTGGCCGTGTCATCTCGGCGACCGGGCCTGCCGTGCTGGGTATTCCCGCCGCGCGTCAGGGCGACATGACACATTGCCCCCAATGCAAGGCGGATTTCGCGATCACGCCCGATGGTGCGGGCGCGCGACACCTGGGGCTGCCTTGCGCGTACGACGGGGACCTCACCGCCTGCGGCGCCCGGCTGGTGTCGTCCATCTGAACCCAAGGGGCCACGGCTGCCCACGGCGCCGTCGGTTGACCGGCCTGTTCTACCCAGCCTGCGAAATCACCGTGCGTTCGATCAGCCGGTCGTCGCCGAGCACGATCATGGCGAACAGCAGTTCGTCCAGCGTTTCGGCCTGAGACGTCTTGCGCGCCAGCAGCGGCGTCACCTTCGGATCGATGACCACGAAGTCGGCTTCGCCGCCCGGCTGCAGGTTGCCGACCACACCGTCCAGCCCGAGCGCCGCCGCCGCCCCGGCCGTGTGTTGCCACCAGAGTTGCTGAGGCTTGAGCGACAGGCCGGTCTTGGTCTGGCCCTCCCGCCCCACGTAATAGGCGGCCAGCATGGTGTGGAACGGGCTGAAGCTCGTGCCGCCGCCGACGTCGCTGGCCAGGCCGTACCTGAAACCCACGCGGTCGGCGCCGACGTAGTCGAAAAAGCCGCTGCCGAGGAACAGGTTGCTGGTCGGGCTCACCGCGGCCACGGTGCCGGTGTCGCGCATCAGTGCGCGGTCGTCGTCGTCGAAGTGGATGCAGTGGGCGTAGACGGCGCGTTCGCGCATCAGGCCGAAATCCGCATAGGTGGCGAGGTAACTCCTCGAGGCCGGGAACAGTTCACGCGCCCAGGCGACTTCGCCGAGGTTTTCGGCGACGTGCGACTGGATCCACACGTCGCCGTACCGGGCGGCGAGTTCGCCCGCGCCACGCAGCTGCGCCTCGGTGCTGGTCGGCGCGAAACGCGGCGTGATGGCATAGCCCAGGCGGTCCACGCCATGCCAGCGGCGGATCAGCGTTTCGGTGTCGACGAGGCTTTGCTCGGTCTGGTCGCGCACGCCGTCAGGCGAATGGCGGTCCTGCAGCACCTTGCCGGTGATCAGGCGCAGCTGGCGCTGCTGCGCCTCGGTGAACAGCGCATCGACCGAGCCGGGGTGCGAGGTGGCGAAGGTCAGTGCCGTGCTTACGCCGTTGCGCAGCAGTTCGTCCACGAAGAAGGTCGCCACCTCGGCCGCATAGGCCGGATCCACGAATCGGCTCTCGTGCGGAAAGGTGTAGTTCTCGAGCCAGGGCAGCAGACCGTCGGCGGGCGCGCCGATCACATCGGTCTGCGGGTAGTGGATGTGCATGTCCACGAAACCCGGCGCGATGATGCGGCCCGGCAGGTGTTCGACGGCCAATCCCGGAAAACCGCCAATCAGCGCCTGGTAGTCGCCCACGGCCTGCACCACCTGGGTGCCAGCGGCGTCGGGCCCGACCACCAGCAGCCCATCGGCCTCGTAGATGGCGGACTGGTCCTGGGCAAAACGGAGGATGGCGGAGCGGTAGGCTTTCATGGCCCCGAGCTTACGCAAAAGCCGGGCCGGCCGGATGCGTCGGCGCGGATATCCGGTATCGCCGCTGCCGGATGGCGCAGGTCGCCTCTTCTCCGCCGCCCTTTCTCGGGGCGCTTCAATTCGGCAGACCGCCCAAAACACCTTCTGCGAGCCAGTTCATGCCGAGGATCTGCGCGTCGGTGAGCGCCGCGCCGGCCGCAACCACGGTTTTCCCGGTGTTGTCGCGCAGCGGCACGGTCGTGGCGGCAAACGGCTGCAGCCGGCCGGCGGCGATGTCGGCCTGGCGCGCCAGCACTTCCTTCTGCACGGCGGCCGGCACCTGGCTGCCGAAATCGCCGACGCGTACCATGCCTTCCTTCACACCGCCCCAGACGCTGCCCGGCTTCCAGCTGCCGTCGATCACGGCCTGTGCGCGGCGCGTGTAGTAGCCGCCCCATTCGTGCGTCACGGCCAGCAGCTGGGCGTCGGGGGCGATGCGGCGCATGTCGGAGTGGTAGGCGATGGCCAGCTTGCCGCGCTCCTGCGCCGCCGCCATCACCGCGTTGGAGCCGGTGTGGAACGCGATCACGTCCACGTTCTGGTTGAACAGCGTCATGGCGGCGTCGCGTTCGCGCGCCGGGTCGAACCAGGCGTTGAGCCACACCACCTTCACGGTGGCCTTGGCATCCACCGAACGCAGGCCGAGCGTGAAGGCGTTGATGCCCTGCAGCACCTCGGGAATCGGGAAGCCCGCAACGTAGCCGGCGACATGGCTTTTGGTCATGCGGCCGGCGGCGATGCCCGCGAGGTAGCGGCCTTCGTAATACCGCGCGTTGGCGGCGGCGACGTTGGCCGCGGTCTTGTAGCCGGTGACGGATTCGAACTTCACGCCGGGAAATTCGCGCGCCACCTTGAGCGTGGGCTCCATGTAGCCGAAGCTCGGCGTGAAGATCAGCTGGTTGCCCTGCTGCGCGAGGTCGCGGATCACGCGTTCGGCATCCGGCCCCTCGGCCACGTTCTCCACGTAGGTGGTCTGGACCCGTGCGCCCAGCGCGGCCTCGACGGCCTTGCGCCCTTCGTCGTGCTGGTGCACCCAGCCCATGTCGGTGAGCGGCGCCACGTAGACGAAAGCGGCCTTGAGCGGCGTGGCGGCCGGCGGCTGTGCGGGCGCGGGGGTCTGGCTGAAAACGGGAGAAAACAAACAGGCGGCCACGAGCGTGGCGGCGAGGTTTTTATACATGGTAGTCCTCTACATGGCCCTGGAATGGAGATGAAAAAAGCCGCGGGCAGCGGCTTGATTCGGTTGGGATTTTAACCGCCCGGGCGATGGGCGGGCTGCGACGGCCTAGCAGGTCGGCACGGTGGTGGCGGCCAGCCACTGCTTGAGCGCGGCGTTGTAGGCCGCGTCGAAGCGGCCGTAGATGTTGCTGCCGGACCGCAGGCTGCAGCTCGAACTGCCGCCGTACAGCTGCCCGATGACGTACCGCGACGTGCCGATGGTCTGGAACAGCGCGGCGCCGCTGCTGCCCTCCTCGGTGCTGCCGCTGGTGAGCAGCGCATCGAGGAAACCGCTGTTCGACTGTGCGGTACCGGTGCAGGTCAGCGAGGTGCCGCCGCTGGACAGGCTGCAATTCTGGTAGGACTTGACCGTGCCGGTGCTGAGCTTGAGCAGATCACCTTCGGGATGGTGCAGCGTGCCGACGGTGGCGGCCAGCGCCGGTGCGCTGACCGACCAGCCTGCGAACACCGCGCCCGAGGGCGGCGCTTCGTTCAGCCGCATGAAGGAGGTGTCGGTGCTCGCGCTGGCGTACAGCAGCGTGGCGCCGCCGGTGCGCAGGGTGGCTGCCGGATTCAGCGTGCCGGCACCGCAACTCGGCGCGCGGTAGAACCAGTACGACTGCAACGAGGATGCCGAAGCCTGCGTCGAGATGCAATGGTTGGCGGTGATCAGGTAGGGCGTGCCGCTGTTCAGGTTGTCGTTGAGCAGCGTGCCGGTGCACTGGAAGGCCGAGCCGCCCTGCACGAACACGATGCGCGCCACGGCATTGCTCTCGGCCTGGTAATCGGTGTTGCAGGCCGCGTCGATCTCGCAACTCCCGGCCTCGCCGATCTTGGCGGTGATGCCGGCGCCCGCCGTGTCGCCGGCCGCATCCGTGCCATCGGGCAGCGCGAACAGGTGCGAGAGCTGGGGCACGGCGACGTCCACCTTGGCGGTGTCGGCACCGGCGGGCAGGCTGACTTCGACCGTGGCCTCCGCACCGAGCACGGCCGGCAGCCAGTAGGTGTTGGCCGTGTCGCCGCTGGCGCCGCCCGCGGCGTTCGCCTTCAGCGCCTGCAGGATTTCGGAGGCGGGCAGTTCGAAGCCCGTGCTCGCGCTTTGCGCATAGACGCGCACCGTGGCATCGGCCGGCAGGCTGCGCACCAGCAGGCCCAGGCGCAGGCCCTGGGCCGAGGGCGAACTGATGCTGATCGAAGCCGCGCGCCGGCCATCGGCCAGGGTCTGCCAGTCCAGCGTGGTGTCGGGCAGGCTGCGCGCGAAGCCGATCTTGCGCGGCGCACCGCGCAGGCCGGAGGACGTGGTCTCGGCCGCGAGCTTGGCCGGAGCCACCTCGGCCAACGCCACCAGCCGTGCGCGGGGCGACTGCACCTCGCGCGCCTTCATCGGACTCACGTCGCCACTGCTGGCCAGCGTCAGGCTGCGCGCGCGCGCCTCCACGCGGTCCACGGCCGAGGGCACCTGCGTCGATGCGGCCACGCAACTGCCGCCTGTGCTGCCGCCCGTAGCCCCGCCGGTGCTGCCACCGGAGGCGCTCGTGTCCGAACTTCCGCCACCGCTCCCCCCTCCGCAAGCGCTGAGCACCAGCGCCGCCACCGAACCCAGAAGCCAGATCTGCATGTTGTTTTTGTCTCGCACGGACTTTTCCTCAAAACACTCGATGGGCTTCAAGTTACCACGAAATTGCGGCAGTTCATTCGTAACGCAGCGCCTGGATCGGCAGCAACCTCGATGCGCGCCGCGCTGGGTAGAACCCGAAGAAGACCCCGACCAGCGCGGAAAACCCCGCCGCCATGCCGACCGAGGCCAGCGTCATGCTGACCTGCCAGCCCGCGAAATGGCCCACGGCCCAGGTGGCCAGCGCGCCGAGCAGGACGCCGATACAGCCGCCGAGCAGGCTCAGCGTCAGCGCCTCGATGAGGAACTGCGCCAGGATATCGCGCCCGCGCGCGCCCACGGCCATGCGCAGCCCGATCTCGCGCGTGCGCTCGGTCACGCTGACCAACATGATGTTCATGATGCCGATGCCGCCGATCAGCAGGCTGATGCCGGCCACCGCGGCCAGCAGCAGCGTCATGATGCGGCTCGACTCCTCCTGCGCCTCGAGGATTTCGCTGAGGTTGCGGATGGTGAAGGTGTCGTCCGCGCTTTCCTGCACGCGGAAACGCTGGCGCATGAGTTCGCGGATGCGCTCCTCGGCCATCGCCATGCTCTGGCCTTCGCGCACCTTCACGGTGACCGACCAGATGCGTTTCACATTGCCCGGCAGACCGCCGGTGATGCGGTTGCGGAAGGTGGAAATCGGCACGATGACGATGTCGTCCTGGTCCTGTCCCACCGAGTTCTGGCCCTTGCGCGCGAGCACGCCGACCACCGTCACCGGCACGGTGCGGATACGCACCACCTGGTCGACCGGATCGGCATCGCCGAACAGCTCCTGCGCCACGGTCTGGCCGATCAGCGCCACCTTGGCCGAGCCCTGCAGCTCACTGTCCTCGAACAGGCGGCCCGATGCGAGCGGCCACTCGCGCGCTTCCAGGAAATCGTTGTTCGTGCCCTGCACCGTGGTGCTCCAGTTGGCGTTGTTGGCCACCACCTGGGCCGTGGTGCGCGAGCCCGGTGCGGCCACCTGCACCTCGGGCACCTCGACGGCGATGGCCGTGGCGTCTTCCTCGGTGAGCCGGCTGCGTGTCTGCGCGCCCTGGCGCACGCCGGCCGCGTTGGCGCCGCCGGGCAGCACCAGCAGGATGTTCGAGCCCAGGCCCTTCATCTGCTCCTGCACGCGTTCCGTCGCGCCGCGGCCCACGGCCACCATGGTGATCACCGCGGCCACGCCGATGATGATGCCGAGCATGGTCAGAATGCTGCGCAGCGTGTTGGCCGCCAGGGAGCGCCAGGCGCTGCGCAGGGCGGAAAGGAAGTTCATGCTGCACCTTCGGTCAGCGCCGATGGATCATCGTAGGGCGCTTGCAGGACATCTTCCACGATATGCCCGTCGCGAAACAGAATGCGCCGACGCGCCCAGGCCGCGACGTCGCTTTCGTGGGTGACCATCACCACCGTCATGCCCTGCCGGTTCAACACGGTGAGGAGCCGCATGATGTCTTCCGAGGTCTGCGAGTCGAGTGCGCCGGTGGGCTCGTCGGCCAGGATCAGGCTCGGGTCGTTGACCAGCGCGCGCGCGATGGCCACGCGCTGCTGCTGGCCGCCCGACAACTCGGCCGGCGTGTGCTGCGTGCGCTCGCCCAGGCTCACGCGCTGCAACGCCGCCGTGGCGCGCGCATGCCGCTGCGCAGCACGCACGCCGGCGTAGACCATGGGCAACTCCACGTTTTCCAGCGCGGTGGTGCGCGGCAGCAGGTTGAACTGCTGGAACACGAAACCGATGCGCCGGTTGCGGATCGCCGCGAGCTGGTCCGCCCCCATGCCTTCCAGTGCCTCACCCGCCAGCTGGTAACTGCCGGCCGTGGGCAGGTCGAGCCCGCCGAGGATGTTCATCAGCGTCGACTTGCCCGAGCCCGAGGCGCCCATGATGGCCACGAACTCGCCTTCGGCGATGTCGAGCGAGACGCCGCGCAACGCATGCACGGTCTGGTCGCCCATGGTGTAGGTCTTGACCAGGTTGCGGGCTTCGATGAGCGCGGGCATGGTGTCGTCAAATCGGAAGTTTGAAACCGCTGCGGGGGGCGCCGGCCAGCGGCAAGCCGACAATCACCGGCGTTCCTTCTTTCAGCAACCCGGCACCGGGCAGGGAAGCATCGGCGACGACTTCGGTGAAGCTGCCGTCGGTGATGCCGAGCATCACGTTGTAGGCCTTGGGTTGGCCGGTTTCATCGATCAGGTAGATGCGACCTCGCGTGATGGCACGTTGCGCGGCTTCGGCCGGCGTGGGTTTCTTGGCCGGGGTCAGCGCCGAGCCCGTCGAATCCAGCGGGGCGGCCGGGGTCGCCGCAACGACCTCCACGCCCTGGATGCGCATGCGCAGCGCCGCGTTCGGCACTTTGAGGACGTCCGGCAGCGCGTCGGTCTGCACGCGCACATTGGCCGTCATGCCCGGCAGCAGCCGACCCGAGGCATTGGAGAAACCTACCACCGCCACGTAGGTGACCACGTTGGCGGTATTGGTCGCGGCCTTGCGCACCTGCCGCACCTGGCCTTCGAAGCTCTGCCCCGGAAACGCATCGACGTTGAACGTAGCCTTCTGCCCCACGCGGATGCGGCCCACGTCGCTCTCGTCCACGCTGGCTTCGACCTGCATGTCCGACAGGTTCTGGGCGATCACGAACAGTTCCGGTGCCTGCAGGCTGGCGGCCACGGTCTGGCCGCGCTCCACGGTGCGCTTGATGACGATGCCGCTCACAGGCGAGGTGATGCGCGTGCGGCCCAAGTCGATGCGCGCCTGGCCCAGCATGGCCGCGCGCTGGGCCACGCTGGCCTCTGCCGTCTGCACCTGGGCATTCGCCACATTGGCCTGGGCCTCGGCCACCTTCAGCGATTCGCGGCTGGAGTTGACCAGCGCCCGCGCCCGGTCGGCTTCGCTCTGGGCGATGAATTTCTGAGCGGCCAGGTCCTGCTTGCGGGCGTGGTCGCGCTCGGCCTCGGCCAGGTCGACCTGGGCGCGCGAAATGCTGGCCTGGGTGGCCACGGCGTTCGCCTGCGCGGTGAGCACGGCGGCCCGCGCCGCATCCACGTCCGCCTGCGCCGACTGCACGCGGTATTCGAAGGTCTCCGGATCGAGCCGCGCGATCAGCTGGCCGGCCTTGACCTCGCTGTTGAAGTCCACGTACAGATCCTTGATCTGCCCCGACACCTGCGTGCCCACCGACACCTGGGTGACGGGATTCACCGCGCCGCTGGCCGCCACCGTGGCCACCAGCGGGCCGCGCGCGAGCGGCGCCGTGCGGTAGACCGGCGCGTCTCCACCGGCCCGTGTGCCGGCCCACCAGGCCATTGCACCGGCGGCGAGGGCGAGCGCCAGGGCGGTGGCAGCGATGGTGGAAGTCTTCATGTGGAGGATTGTAGAAAGCGCGGGGACACCGCATGCTTGAATAGCCCCACGCCATCACCCCGCAGGCATGGCGGTCAGTTTCCTGAGCTCTTCGAGCAGCTTCACCGCCGGCGCGGGCATCAGGCCCTGGCGGCGCCGGAAAGCCGTCAAAGTACGCCGGTCCGACGCATTCGGCATGGGCAACACCCCCATCAGTCCGGCCCGGCGCTCGGTGTCGAACATCGGCTCGGGCATCCAGCCCAGAAAGCCCGAGTGGCAGACCAGGCTCTTGAGCACCGTGACGGAGCGCGTCTGCACCACCACGTTCGGCAGCGGCAAGCCGTGCCGCGTGAACAAGGCCTTCATGTCCTCGAAAGGCGCCGTGCCCTTGGGCAGGATGGCCCAGCGTTCCGCCATGGTGTCGGCCAGCCGCAGCCCCACGTGTTGGCGCAGGCCGTGGTCCATCGACGCCACCACGTAACTCGTGTCCTCCCAGCGGCAGTCCTTCACGGCCTCGATCTCGTCGCCGTCATCGGTCGCCACACCCAGGGCCAGATCGATCTCGTGCGAAACCAAGGCCTCGGCCAGGCGGTCCCACACGCCCTCGATGACGTGCACCTGCAGTTGCGGCCAGGCGCGGCAGGTCGCGCCGATCGCCTGCGGCAACACCGAACACGCGATGCTGCCGACCGAGCCGACCCGGATCGTGCCCTTGGCCAGCCCCAGCATGGCCTTGATCTCTTCGTTCGCAAGCTCGGCCTCGCGCTGCAGCAACTGCGCGTGCGGCAGCAGCGCCTGCCCGATCGGCGTGAGCTGCATGCCTTTGGAATGCCGCTCGAACAGCGGCGCACCGGCCACCTCCTCGAGCTTGTGGATGGTCCGGCTCAGCGCCGGCTGCGTCACGTTCAGGGCCAGCGCGGCCCGTCCAAGGCTGCCCGAAGCCACGACGGTGGTGAAAGCCTTGAGATGCTGGATTTCGAAAGTCATACAAAACAGTAATGACTTTCTCGAAAAAAAGCAATTTTCAGAATCATCCTGGCCCACGACACTCGCCTCCGATCCCCGTTCGCGACGCACAGAAAGAGGCAAGACATGCCAAGCACCCCACTCCAGACCACCCCCGACGCCGCCACGCCAACCCGCACGCCTGCGTTCACCGTGCGCGACGCCGTCATCGACTTCATGCGGCATTTCGGCATGACCTCGGTGTTCGCCAACCCCGGCTCCACCGAGCTGCCGATGTTCCGCGACTTTCCCAGCGACTTCCGCTACGTGCTCGGCCTGCAGGAAGCCACCGTGGTCGGCATGGCCGACGGCTTCGCACAGGCCACGCGCAATGCCGCGTTCGTGAACCTGCACTCCGCCGCCGGCGTGGGCAATGCCATGGGCAACATCTTCACGGCGTTCAAGAACCGCACGCCGATGGTGATCACGGCCGGCCAGCAAGCCCGCTCCATCCTGCCGTTCGACCCGTTCCTCGCCTCCAACCAGGCCACCGAACTGCCCAAGCCGTATGTGAAATGGAGCATCGAGCCCGCGCGCGCCGAAGACGTGCCGCAAGCCATCGCCCGGGCCTACTACATCGCCATGATGCCGCCGCGCGGCCCGGTGCTGGTTTCCGTGCCGGTGGACGACTGGGACCGGCCCGCGCAAGCCGTCGTGCCACGTGTGGTCAGCACCGAACTGCGGCCCCAACCCTCGGTGCTCGCGCTGATCGGCGCCGGCCTGGACGCCAGCCAGCGGCCGGCCCTGGTGGTCGGCGCGGCGGTGGACCGTGACGCGGCCTGGCACCAGGTCGTCGCGCTGGCCGAACGCCACAACGCACGCGTGTTCGCCGCACCCATGTCGGGGCGCTGCAGCTTCCCCGAAGACCATCGCCTGTTCGCCGGTTTCCTGCCGGCGATGCGCGAGAAGATCGTCGCGCTGCTCGGCGGCCACGACGCCATCTTCGCCATCGGCGCGCCAGCGTTCGCCTACCACGTGGAAGGCGCCGGCCCGCACATTCCCGAGGGCGCGAGCCTGTTCCAGATCACCGACGACCCGGACACCGCCGCCTGGACGCCGCTCGGCACCACCGCCGTCGGCAGCATCCGCCTGGGCCTGGAAGACCTGCTTGCACGGCCGGCGCCGGCCAGCCGGCCACTGCCCCCCGCCCGCGCACCCCGGGCGGCGGCGCAGCCTTCGCCGCTGATGTCGGTGGCCTACGCGCTGCAGACACTGGCCGAGGTGCGCCGGCCCGAAGACATCGTCGTCGAGGAAGCGCCGAGCGCGCGCCCGGTGATGCAGGCCTACCTGCCCATGACGCGCAGCGAAACCTTCTACACCATGGACAGTGGCGGCCTGGGCTATGGCATGCCGGCCGCCGTGGGCGTGGCCCTGGCCAAACCGTCGGCGCGCGTCATCGGCCTGATCGGCGACGGCTCCAGCCTGTACTCCATCCAGGCGCTGTGGACCGCGGCCCAGCTCAAGCTGCCCATCACCTTCGTGGTCCTGAACAACCGCCGTTACGCGGCGCTGCAGGACTTCGCCCCGGTGTTTGGCTTTTCGCCCACCGACAAGGTGCAGGGCACGGAGTTGCCCGACCTCCACTTCCCGGCCCTGGCCGCCGGCATGGGCTGCGCAGCGCAACGCGTGTCGGACCCGGCCCAACTGCGCGAGGCGCTGGCCCAAGCCCTGGCCAGCGGCGTGCCCAACCTCGTCGAAATCGAAGTCGCCTGACGAAAGCCGATTCCGCGCCACCTTTCCCAACCCAAGACCAAGAGACAAGTCCATGCAGATTTCCATGTTGATCAACGGCGAGCAGGTCCAGGCCCGCAACGCCGCCACCTTCGAGCGCCGCAACCCACTGGATGGCAGCGTCGCCACCACGGCGCCCGCGGCCACGGTCGAAGATGCAATCGCCGCCGTGCATGCGGCCGCCACCGCGTTCAAGTCCTGGTCGCAGACCGGGCCCGGCGAGCGCCGCACGCTGTTGATGAGCGCATCGCGTGCGCTCGAAGCCAAGGCCGACGCTTTCACCGCGGCCATGGCCTCGGAAACCGGCGCCTCCGCCATCTGGGCCGGCTTCAACGTGCACCTGGCCGCCGGCATGCTGCTGGAAGCCGCATCGCTGACCACGCAGATCAACGGCGAAGTGATTCCCTCTGATGTGCCGGGCAGCCTGGCCATGGCCGTGCGCCAGCCCGCGGGCGTGGTGCTCGGCATCGCGCCGTGGAACGCACCGGTGATCCTCGCGGTGCGCGCCATTTCCACCGCCCTCGCGTGTGGCAACACCGTGATCCTGAAGGGCAGCGAAATCTGTCCGGCCACACATGGGCTCATCATCGAGGCGCTGCAGGAAGCGGGTCTGCCGAAAGGTGTCGTCAACTTCGTGACCAACGCGCCGGCCGATGCGGCCGCCGTGGTGGAAGCGATGGTTGCGCACCCGGCCGTGCGCCGCGTGAACTTCACGGGCTCGACCCATGTCGGCAAGCTGATCGCCGCAACCTGCGCCAAGTACCTGAAACCCGTGGTGTTGGAGCTCGGCGGCAAGGCGCCCTTCGTGGTGCTCGACGACGCCGACATCGGTGCCGCGGTGGATGCGGCGGTGTTCGGCGCCTTCGCCAACTCTGGGCAGATCTGCATGTCCACCGAACGCATCATCGTGGACCAAGCCATCGCCGAGGCCTTTGTGGCCCAGCTCAGCGCGCGCGCCAAGGCACTACCGCTCGGCGATCCACGCCTGGGCCCGGTGGTGCTCGGCTCCGTGGTCGACATGGCCACCGTGCGGCGCTGCAACGAGCTGATCGACGACGCACTGGCCAAGGGCGCCAAGCTGTTGACGGGCGGCAAGGCCAGCAACACCTTGATGGCCGCCACCCTTCTCGACCACGTGACACCGGAGATGCGCATCTTCCGCGAAGAGGCTTTCGGCCCCGTCAAAGGCATCGTGCGTGTCGAGGGTGTCGAGGCCGCCGTGGCCTGCGCCAACGACAACGAATACGGCCTGGCCGCCGCGGTGTTCGGCCGCGATGTGGCGCGTGCCCTGCAGGTTGCAGGCCGCATCGAATCCGGCATCTGCCATGTGAACGGCCCGACCGTGCACGACGAGGCGCAGATGCCCTTCGGCGGCGTCAAGGGCAGCGGCATCGGCCGCTTCGGCGGCAGGGCGGGCATCGATGCGTTCACGGAGTTGCGCTGGGTGACGGTGCAGACCACGGCTCGGCACTACCCGTTCTGAACACGGTGCACGGTCTGGCTGCGACAAGGCCGGGCCGATCTCGATTTCCCCCTTCGGCTGGGCCTGCGTTGGCTCAGCTTCTCAAACCAGGAGACAAACCATGAAAAGCAATACCCTCACCCGCCGCCGCCTTGCACACCTTGCGCTGGCCATCGGCCTGGCGCCCGCACTGGCCAACGCCCAGAACAAACCGATCGAATGGGTCGTCGGCTATGCCGCCGGCGGCGGCTCGGACGCCCTGGCGCGCACGGTGGCCGAGGCCATGTCGCAAACGCTGAACCGCGCCATCATCGTGAACAACAAGCCCGGTGCCGCCACCAACATCGCCGCCGACTACGTGGCCAAGTCGAAGGACTACGGCAACATCCTTTTCACCGCGGACTTCGCCACGCTGGCGGCCAATCCTTCCCTTTTCTCCAAGCTGCCGTACGACAGCGAGAAGGACTTCACGCCGGTCGGCATGCTAGGGCGGTTTCCGCTGATGGCCGTGGTCAACCTCAATGTGCCGGCCAAGAACTACAAGGAGTTCCTCGCCTGGGCCAAGAGCCGGCCCGAAGGTGTGAACTTCGCATCGTCCGGCCTGGGCAGCCCCCAGCATCTGGCGGGAGAAATGTTCAAGGAGCGCACCGGGCTCACGATGACGCATGTGGCCTACCGTGGCGGTGCGCCCGCGGTGATGGACCTGATCGGTGGCCAGGTGCCATTCGCCCTGATGGACACCGCGACCGTGCAGCAGTACGTGACCGCGGGCAAGGTCCGCGCGATCGGCGTGGCGAGCCTCGAACGCCTGAAGAACTTTCCGGAGGTTCCGACCTTGTCGGAACAAGGGCTGACGGGTTTCGACGCCTCGGCCTGGCAGGGTCTGGTGGTGCCGGCTGCGACACCCGCGGCCACGGTGGCGGCGCTCAGCAAATCCCTGCAGTCGGCTTTGGACTCGACCGCCGTCAAGGCCCGGCTCCAGGCGTTGTCGATCGAGCCCGTGCCCGGCACGCCGAAGCAAATGAGCGACTACGTGCGCAGCGAACGCGAGCGCTGGGGAAAACTGATCGTCAAGAACAACATCAAGGTTGATTGAGCCTGCGACCGCCAGAGCAGCGCACCTGAACGTTGATTCAAACCAGAAGAGAGACAACCCGTGAATTCAGCCGATATGAGAAGCAGCAAAACCACCGACATCGGTCGGCTGCTGGACGATAGCCCCTACACCACCATGCAGAAGGTGGTTGTGTTCCTCGCCGCATTGTCGATCGTGATGGACGGATTCGATGGCCAACTCATCGGCTTCGCCATCCCTTTGATGATCAAGGAATGGGGCATCACGCGCAGTGCCTTTGCGCCGACCGTGGCGGCCGGCCTGATCGGCATGGGCATCGGCAGCGCGTGTTCCGGCCTGTTCGCCGATCGCTTCGGCCGGCGCACGGCTGTGATCTCCAGCGTTTTCGTGTTCGGACTGGCCACCTGCGCCATCGGCTTTTCGCCGGACGCGCTGACGGTGGCCGGCTTGCGCTTCATCGCCGGTTTGGGCATCGGTGGCGCCCTGCCCGCGGCCACCACGGTCACGGCCGAATTCACACCAGCGCGCCGGCGCACCCTGGCCGTCACCGCCACCATCGTCTGCGTGCCGCTGGGCGGCATGCTGGCTGGGCTGTTCGCGGGTGTCATCCTGCCGTGGCTGGGTTGGCGCGGCCTGTTCTTCGTCGGCGGCACCTTCCCGATCCTGCTGGGATTCGTCTTGCTCGCAAGCCTGCCGGAGTCTCCACGCTTCCTGGCCCGTCACCCAGAGCGTTGGAGCGAGTTGCGCAAGCTGCTGGGTCGCATGGGAAGAACCGCCGATACGCAAACGGGCTTCTCCGATGCCGCAGAGCAGGCGGGCGGTGAACGTGCAGGCTTCCGGGCCTTGTTCCAGAACGGTCTCGCGGTCGATACCCTGGCCTTGTGGGTGGCCTTCTTCGCGTGCCTGACAGCGGTCTACAGCGCCTTCAGCTGGCTGCCGACGATGCTGGCGTCCGAGGGCCTGTCGCCGGCCGTCGCCGCCTCGGGCCTGACGGCCTACAACCTCGGCGGCGTGATTGGTGCACTCGCATGCGCCGTGGCCATCACGCGCTTCGGCTCGCGCTGGCCGCTGGCCCTGTGCTGTGCCGGCGCCGTGGCCAGCGCGTTCGCGATGCAGTGGGTCGACATCGGCCAAACGCCGAGCCTGCTGATCTTCGGCTTCGGCGTGCATGGCTTGTTCACCAACGCCGTGCAGTCGACGATGTACGCGGTCTGCGCCTTCCTGTACCCGACCGGTGTACGTGCGACCGGCACCGCGTCCGCCCTGGCCTTCGGCCGGCTCGGCGCCATCCTGAGCGCCTTCGCGGGGGCTGCCGTCATCACCGCTGGTGGCTCGAACGCCTACCTCAGCCTGCTCGGCGGCGCGATGCTGGTGGCGCTGGTGGCCTTGCTCGCGCTGCGACGCCACATTCCCCGCCGCCAGGCGGTCGCGTGATTCGACAGAGAAAGTAGACGATGAAAATTGCCATCCTCGGCGCGGGCGCGATGGGCTCTTTGTTCGGCGGCCTGCTCGCGGAGAGCGGCCAGGACGTGACCCTGCTCGACATCAACGATGCGCACCTCCAGGCCATCCGGGCCACAGGCCTGCGGCTGGAAACCGACAGCGGGAACCGCTTGGTCAGCGGCCTCAGCGCCTGCCGGCCCGAGCAGGCCAGTATTCAGCCCGACTTGCTGCTGGTGTTCACCAAGAGCCTGAGCACGGCCGCCGCGCTGGCGGGCACCGCCGGCCTCATCGGTCCGCGGACGCTGCTGTTGACGTTGCAGAACGGTCTGGGCAATGTCGAGGCGGTGTCCCGGTTCGTGGCGAGGGAGCAAGTCCTCATCGGCATGACGACCTGGCCCGCCGATCTGGTCGGCCCCGGACACGTGCATTCGCACGGGCTCGGTGTGATCCGCATCATGGCGGCCGACCAGCGCGAGCGCGAAGACGTGAAGCAGGTCGCCGCAATCCTCTCGGCCGCGGGCCTGTGTTGCACGGCCGACCAGGCGGTATGGAAAGCGATCTGGGAAAAGGTAGCCTTCAACGCCGCGCTGAACACGCTGTGCGCTGTGACCGGCTGCACGGTGGACCAGCTCGGTGCCGCACCTGAGGGCATGGCGCTGGCCTCGGCGATCATCGGCGAGGTGGTGGCCGTCGCGCAGGCCGAAGGCATTGACGCGGACGCCGCGCACTGCCGCGAGACGGTCGCGCATGCCATCGCGCACCACGTGGGCCACGAGCCGTCGATGCTGCAGGATGTGCTGGCGGGCCGGGCAACCGAAGTCGGTGCGATCAATGGAGCGGTGGTGGAAAAAGGCCGGCATCACCGCGTTGCCACCCCGCACACCCAAACCCTGCTGATGCTGGTTCGCCTGATGGAGGCCAAGGCCCAAGCCACGCGCGTCTGACCTCAACACCGCCCATGCTGCTCAACACCGAAGACTTCCGGCGCGCCGCGCGCTCGGCCCTGCCCCGCTTCGTCTTCGATTACATCGAAGGCCATGCGGATGACGGCCACTGCATCAGAAGAAACCACGCCGATCTGGCCGCTGTGGAACTCACGCCCAGGGTCTTGCGCGACACCACCCGCGTCGATACGTCCATCGAGGTCTTCGGCCAAAGATGGGCCGCGCCATTCGGCATCGCACCGACCGGTCTCAACGGCCTGGTGCGACCGGGCGGCGACCTGATCCTGGCGCAAGCGGCGGCAAAGGCCGGCATTCCGTTTTGCCTGTCGACGGCCTCGAACATGCGCCTGGAAGCGGTACGGGACGGTGCGGCCGACAGCCAGCAATGGATGCAGCTCTACGTCATGCACCGCGAAATGGCTGGGCAAATCGTCGAAAGAGCCAAACGCGCAGGCTACCAGGCGCTGGTGCTGACGGTGGACGTGCCTGTGAGTGGCAAACGTGAACTGGACCTGCGCAACGGCTTCAGGATGCCGTTCAAACCGACGGCCAGACTGGCCTGGGACCTGGTGACACATCCCACCTGGTCGTTGAGGATGGCACTGCAGGGTCAGCCCGATTTCGCCAACCTCACGCCGAGCGGCGACGCCCTGGGCTCCGCGAGCCTGCAAGCGGCCCTGCTGGCCCGCGCCATGGACCGCTCATTGGTGTGGGACAGCTTGCGCTGGCTGCGCCAGCTCTGGGATGGCCCGCTGCTGCTCAAGGGTGTGCTGCATGCGGCCGATGCACGGCTGGCGCTGGCGCATGGTGTGGACGGATTGATCGTGTCCAACCACGGCGGGCGGCAGAACGATGCTTCGCCGTCCGCCATCTCCGCTTTGCCGCGCGTGGTCGATGCGGTGGGCGGGAAAATCCCGGTCTTCATGGACAGCGGCATCCGGCGCGGCGGCGACATCGCCAAGGCACTGTCCCTGGGGGCGACGGCTGCCTTCGTCGGCAGGCCGACGCTGTATGCCTTGGCCGCCCAGGGTGCGCCGGGCGTGCGGTCCGTCATCGAGGTGCTGAAGGAAGACTTGGTGCGGAACATGACCTTGCTTGGCGCAACCCGCATTGATGGGCTGCGCGACTTGGCATCCGATCCTCGGCCCCAGGCACCAGCCGACGCCACACCACAAATTCATTACCAGGCCAGGGCTTGACCCAGAAAATCAGCGCCCGGCGGTGTAGCGTAGAGGTTTTGCCCAAAGCCGCTTCCCGATGCCCCAAACCCTGGAAACCGACCCCTCGCCTGGCGTCCGCCAGATCCTGAACTTCTGGCTCGGCGACGCCGTCGCGACCGGCTGGCCGAGCGATCCCGCGATCTGCCGGCGCTGGTGGAAAAGCAGCCCGGCGCTCGACGCGCAGATCGCGGCGCGCTTCGGCCCGCGCGTGCACCAGGCCCTGGACGATGGTTTGCCGTGCTGGGAGGCCAAACCGCTGGCCCGGCTGGCCTTGGTGCTGCTGCTCGACCAGTTCACGCGCAATGTGTTCCGTGGCCAGGCCCGGGCCTTCGCGGGTGACGCGCGCGCCCAGGCGCTGAGCCTGGACGCGCTGGACCGCGGGCTGGACGCCACGCTGCCGCTCGCGGGCCGGCTGTTCCTGGCCATGCCGCTGATGCACGCGGAAGGCCTCGCAATGCAAGAACGCAGCGTGGCCTACTTTCAAGCCCTGGCCGAACAGGCACCACCCGCGCAACACCAGGCGGTGGCGCAAAGCGCCGCCTCCGCACGCGAACACCGCGACATCGTGGCGCGCTTCGGCCGTTTTCCGCACCGCAATGCGGTGCTGGGCCGCGAAGACACGCCCGAGGAGGCCGCGTTCCTGCGGCACGGCCCGCGTTTCGGGCAGTAGGCGCCCCGTCCCGGCCGGTGGTCAGGCGCCGAGGTCCACCGCGCGCGCGCGCAGCCGGCCGTCCTCGCGCATCTTGAATTTGGCCACGCGGTGCGTCGGCGTGTGCGGCAGCGCGTCCACGATGGCCACGTAACGCGGCACCTTGATGGCGGCCAGCCGTTCGCGGCACCACTGCGCAATGTCTTGCGGCGCGGCCACCTGGCCGGGCCGCAGCACCACGGCCACGAGGATGTCGTCTTCGCCGAGTTCGGAGGGCACGGGGATGGCCGCGGCCTCCAGCACCGCCGGGTGCTGGCCGACCACCCGGTCGAGCTCGGCGCCGGAGATGTTTTCGCCGCGCTTGCGGATGATGTCCTTCTTGCGTGCCACGAACCAGAAGTAGCCGTCCGCGTCCATCTGTGCCAGGTCGCCCGTCAGGAACCAGCCGTCGCGGAACGCGGCGCGGGTCTGGGCCTCGTCACGGAAGTAGCCTTGCATCACGATGGGCGTGCGCACCACGAGTTCGCCGATCTCGCCCGGCCCGAGGAAGCCGCCGTCGTCGCCCATGATGCGCAGCTCGGCCAGCGACAGCGCCGGATCGGGGTGCAGGCTGGGCCGGCCCATGCTGCCCACCTTGTGGGGCCCGGGAAACGGGTTGTTCAACGCACCCGGCACCTCGGACATGCCGTAGCCCTCGATCAGCGTGGGCACGCCGAATTCCTGCTGGTAGACGCCGTACGTCTCGGCGTCGAACGGCGCGCCGTAGATCTTGCGCAGCCGGTGGCCCGGCACGAACTCGCTGCGCGGGCGGCGCATCAGGATAGCGCTGGCCGCGGCGATGGTGTTGACCTCGGTGGCCCCAGTTTCGTGCACCACCTGCCAGAAACGCGAGGCCGAGAACCGTGGCTCCAGCAGCAGCGTGGCCCCGGCGGCCAGCGCGCCGCCGAAGGAGTAGAAGATGGCGTTCACATGGAACAGCGGCAGCACGCACAACAGCCGGTCGTCGGGCTGCAGGAACATGCGCGCCACGAAGCCTTCGCCCGCCATCACCAGGCTGCGCTGGCTGTGCATCACGCCTTTCGGAAAGCCCGTGGTGCCCGAGGTGTAGATGAACACGCAGGTGGCATCCGCCTCGGTGCTCGGCGGCGGTGGCTGCGGCGCGTCCTCCCTGGCTACCAGCGCCTCCAGCACCGGCAGGTCCACGCCTTCGGCGGGCGTATTGAGCCAAAGCCAAGGCGCAACGGGCCAGGCCTGGCACGCGGCCGTTACCGTGGGCAGGGCGTGCGGGGAACACACGACGCCGGCGACCTGGGCGTGTTCGAGCACATAACGCGCCTCTTCCACGCCATAGTCAGGGTTCACCGGCACCATGGTCGCGCCGAGCCAGGCCAGCGCGCACAACACGAACACGCTGGACGGGTGGTTGTGCGACATCACGCCGACGCGGTCGCCCGCGCCCACGCCTTGGCGCGCCAGCACGCCGGCCGTGCGCTCGACCTGCTTCAACACCTCGGCGTAACGCAAGGAACGGCCCTGAAACACCAGGCATTCGCGCGCGCCGGCCACGGCCGCACGGCTTTGCAGCAGCGATGCGAGCGTGCCGGCATGCGGCGGGTACAGCTTCAGCGTCTCGAGCGGCGTCAACATGGTCAAGGCTCCCGCGACGGGCTGGCCTGGCCATGCAGGCGGCCGCGCATGTGGGCCGTGGCCTCGTCCTCCGCACGGTGCCAGAGCTCCACCGCCATCGGCCGGCGCGCCTCTTCCAGCACGTGGCCGACCAGGCCCACGGCGCGGGCCATCACGCCCAGGCCATGCGACACCTGCGAAGACAGGCCCATCTCGCAGCACAGGGCACCGATGGCCCCGGTGGCGTTGATCGGCATCGGCTTGCCGAAGGCGGCGCTGGCCGCCTGCGCTACGGCCTGCATCAGGGCCACGTAGCGGCCGTGGAAGCCGGTCTGCTCGGCGATGGCGAACAGGCGCACCGTGCGCGGGTCCACCGGCTTGTGGATCGGATGGCCCAGGCCGGGGATGATTTTTTTCTGCGTGCGGTGCGTGCGCACGATGGCCTCGGCGAGCGCCGGCAGGTCGGCCCCGGCCGCCGCCGCGGGTCCGTCGTCGGGCGCAGCGAAGGCCTGGGCCAGCATGCGCGCCGAGCCCTCGGTCGACCCCACAAAGACACTGCCCAGCCCGAGCAGGCCGGCGGCCACGGCCGCCTGCATGGCTTCCGGCGCGCCGGCATAGGTCATGCGCGCGGCCAGCGTGGACGGCACGATGCCATGCTCCACCAGCGTCACCAGGATCGCGTTGAACATGCGCGACTGCGGTGGTGTGGGCAGGCGGCCGGTGACCTCGAGGAAGGCCATGTCACCGAAGTTGACCTCGCCCAGGAGGTCGTTGCAAAGGTCGTGGCCGTGCACGCCGATGGCCTCGGGCGTGCTCCAGGCGATGTCGGTGTGCAGGGGGGTACGTTGGCTCATGGGTGTCCTTGTGGTTGCTGCGCTCAATCCAGTTTCGCGCCGGAGATCTTGACTTTCTGCGCGCCGAGTTCGCGGTCGCCCTTGAGGAACGCGGCGAATTGCGCGGGGGTGTCGCCGACCGCTTCGAAGCCCAGTGGCTGCAGGTACTTGGTCTTGAACTCCTGCGTGTTGACCACCTTGCTCATGTCGCGGGCGAACCGCTCCGTGATCTCGGCCGGTGTGCCCTTTGGCGCCACCACGCCGAAGTAGTAGGAGGCATCGAAGTTGGGGTAACCCACTTCGGCAAAGGTCGGCACGTTCGGCGCCGCAGGCTGCCGGTTCTTGCCCGACACCGCCAGCGCCTTCACCTTGTTCGATTCGATGAAGGGCGCCACGCCGCCGGTGACAGCGAACATCGCATCGATGCGGCCGGCCATGAGTTCCTGTACCGCGGCCGGCAAGCCCTTGAAGGCCACGTGTTCCATCTGCAGCCCATGGATGTTGTTGAACCAGGCCGAGGCCAGGTGATTCACGCCGCCCGCCCCGATGGAGCCGTAATTCAGCTTGCCCGGGTTCTGCTTCACGTAGTCCACGAATTCCTTGACGTTGCTGGCCGGGAAATCGGGGCGCGTGACCAGCATCAGGTTGCCGATGGCGAGTTTGGCCACCGGCTCGAAGTCACGCACGGGGTCGTACGGGATTTTCGGATAGAGCGCCTGGTTCAGGCTGAACGTGCCGTCGGACGCCACCAGGAAGTTGTAGCCGTCGGGCGCGCTCTTGGCCAGCAGGTCGGCAGCGATGATTTCGTTCGCACCGGGGCGGTTGTCCACGATGAAGGGCTGGCCCCAGCTGTCGCCCAGCTTCTGGGCGATGGCGCGCACCATCACGTCGGCGGGGCCGCCGGCTGCGTACGGCACAAGGATCCGGATCGGCTTGTTCGGGTAAGCCTGTGCCAGCGCCAGGCCTGGTACGGAAAGGGCGGCTGCGGCGGCCAGCCTAGCCAGCCAGTGACGACGGGAAATCTGCATGGTTGTCTCCTAGGAATGGTCGCAAGTCCTGAATGTGAACTTGTCTCGAAGGTCAAATCTTAGGAAATCACCAGCACACTGGCGATGGTTTGACGCAACGATTCGCCCAACATTTTCATATTTCCATCATTTAGTCCGTTATATGGACGCATCGCTTCAGCCCGGATATGCTGTGCGCATGCCCTCTTCAAAAGACCACGCCACTGTCGCGCCTGCCTCCCCGTCAGGCAGCACCTCCATTGACCACGCCACCGGTGCGCAAACCGTCGACCGCGCCTGCGAGTTGCTGCGCGCCGTGGCACGCGGCGGCGCCCAGGGCGTCCGCATGCTGGACTTATGCGCACACACCGGTCTGAGCCGGCCGACGGCACACCGCATCCTGCGTTCGCTGCAAACGGCGGGACTGGTACAGCAGTTGGCCGACAACCGGCGCTATGCACTGGGCAGCGGCATGTTCGAACTCGGACTGGCCGCGCCGAATCCGATCGCCCAGTTTCCTCAGGTGCGCAGCACCATCGAGGCGCTGGCCGCCAGCACCAACGACACCGTCTACCTCATGCTGCGCAGCTACGACGATGTCGTCTGCACCTGGCGTGCGCAAGGTGCATTTCCGATCAAACCGAATGTGGTGCCACTCGGCGAGCGTCGACCCGTCGCGGCCAGCATGGCCGGCCTGGCTTTGCTGGCCGCACTGCCCGAATCCGATGCCGAGGCGCTGATGCAGAACAACCGGCCCGATCTGGCGCGGTACTGCCGCATGTCCTTCGAGGACGTGCAGCGCAACGTGCACGAAGCGCGCCGCCAGGGCTATTCGACCGGGGCCAACGCGGTGATCGATGGCATCACCGCGGTCGGCATGGCCGTGCCCGCCAGCCACGGCCGACCGTTTCTGGCCATGAGCGTTTCGGCGATTTCTTACCGCATCCCGCCCGAACGTGTGCCGGAACTGGTCAGGCTGCTGCGACGAACGGCGGAACGCATTGCCGACATCACCGGTTGCAACCAGGCCACCTGACCGCGGTAAAACGCGTTCGTGTCCTAACTGGCCGCCGCCGCACGTGCGACCAGCCAATCCTCGAACGCCGCCAGGGCAGGCGGAGCGTCACGCACCAGCGGCGCCACGAGGTAATAGGCACGGCCGCTGCGCAGCGGCCGGTCGCAGGCCACCACCAGGTCACCGCGAAGCAATTCGTCCTCGATGAGGATGCGTGGGATCAGCGCGACGCCAAGTCCGTGGGTGGCGGCCGTCGCAGTCATGGAAAACAACTCATAACGCGGCCCGCGCAGCGGCTGCTGGGCGGCCACGCCTGCGGCCTCGAACCATTGGCGCCAACCATCGGGACGCGTGCTCTGCTGCAGCAACGGCAGTTCGGCAATGGCTTGCGGTGCAAGCTCGGCCTGTCCGGCGAGCAGGGTCGGGCTGCACACGGGCACGACTTCCTCGCCAATGAGTGGCACGGCCCGCGTGCCGGGCCAGTTGGCCACTTGCTCCGGCGTGCCAGCGTAGAGCGCGGCATCGAACAGGCTGTCGGCGAACAGGAAAGGACGGGTGCGTGTTTCGATGTGCACCACGATCTCGGGATGGTGCCGCGCCAGGTCGGCCAGCCGGGGAATCAGCCAACGGGTCGCGAAAGTGGCGACAGCGGCCAGCGCGACCGCCCCGCCGGCGCCCTGGCGCGACATGACGTTGAGGGTGTCCAATTCGAGCGCATCGAGCCGGCGGCCCACCTGGCGCGCATAGTCGACGCCGCTGTCGGTGAGAGCTACGCCATGGCGGGTGCGGCGGAACAGCACGACACCGAGGAAACCCTCGAGCGAGGCGATCTGACGCGAGACGGCGCCCTGCGTCACCGCCAATTCCTGCGCGGCCCGGCTGTAGCTCTCATGCCGAGCGGCCGCCTCGAAGCAGGCAAGCGCCTGCGTGGAAGGGATTTTTCGTTTCAAAGTATGTCAAGTTTACACATCTGAACCATCTTTTCCCACCGATTTGGGTCATTGTTATGAGCACTCCTCATTTCTCGATGAAAAACTCTCGCTTGCCGCCCCAGTCTCGACTGTTTAGCATCGACCGTTCTGCAGTTTCTTATTCCTTCATCACGGAGACACCATGGCCAACGCCCGCTTCCACTGGGAAGACCCCTTCCTGCTCGACCAACAGCTCACCGACGACGAACGCATGGTGCGTGACGCGGCCAACGCCTATTGCCAGGACAAGCTCGCGCCGCGTGTGCTGGAGGCCTTCCGCCACGAGCGCACCGACCCGGCCATCTTCCGGGAGATGGGCGAACTCGGCCTGCTCGGCCCCACCATCCCCGAGCAATACGGCGGCCCTGGCCTGAACTACGTCGCGTACGGCCTGATCGCACGCGAAGTGGAGCGCGTGGACTCAGGCTACCGTTCGATGGCCAGCGTGCAGAGTTCGCTGGTGATGGTGCCGATCAACGAGTTCGGCACCGAGGCGCAGAAGCAGAAGTTCCTGCCCAAGCTTGCCACCGGCGAATGGATCGGCTGCTTCGGCCTGACCGAACCCGACCACGGCTCCGACCCCGGCTCGATGGCCACGCGCGCCTACAAGACGGATGGCGGCTACAAGCTCAAGGGCAGCAAGATGTGGATCTCCAACAGCCCGATCGCCGACGTGTTCGTGGTGTGGGCGAAGGAAGTCGACAAGGCCGGCAACGTCGGCCCCATCCGTGGCTTCGTGCTGGAAAAGGGCATGAAGGGCCTGAGCGCGCCGGCGATCCACGGCAAGGTGGGCCTGCGCGCTTCGATTACCGGCGAGATCGTGATGGAAGACGTGTTCTGCCCCGAGGAAAACGCGTTCCCGGACATCCAGGGGCTGAAGGGGCCCTTCACCTGCCTCAATTCGGCACGGTACGGCATCGCCTGGGGCGCGCTTGGCGCCGCCGAGGCCTGCTGGCACACCGCGCGGCAGTACACCATGGACCGCAAGCAGTTCGGCAAGCCGCTGGCCGCAAACCAGTTGATCCAGAAGAAACTGGCCGACATGCAGACGGAGATCGCGCTGGGCCTGCAAGGCTGCCTGCGCCTGGGCCGCATGAAGGACGAAGGCACGGCGGCGGTGGAAACCACCTCGCTGATCAAGCGCAATTCTTGCGGCAAGGCTTTGGACATCGCCCGCCTGGCGCGCGACATGCTGGGCGGCAATGGCATCAGCGACGAGTTCGGCGTGGCCCGGCATCTGGTCAACCTGGAAGTCGTCAACACGTACGAAGGCACGCACGACATCCACGCGCTGATCCTCGGGCGGGCGCAGACGGGACTCGCGGCGTTTTGAGCGCGCCCCAAGTCGCTGCGCTCGTTACCCCTTGCAGGGGGGCAACATCTACGGCCCGGCGAAGCCGGTTCCGTACTGTGCTGGAATAAGGCAGGCTCGTCCTTTACCGCCCGATTGTCTCGAGCTTGTCGAAGGCTCTGCAGGGAGAGGCCAGGCTGAGCGGCAACGGGGCTCAAAGCAATAACGGAAACAACCATGACCACTGACACTCCTGCCGGCGCCCTCGCCGGCCTCAAGGTTCTCGATCTTTCGCGCGTGCTCGCCGGACCCTGGTGTACCCAGGTGCTCGCCGACCTCGGGGCCGACGTGGTCAAGGTCGAACGACCGGGCAGCGGCGACGACACCCGGCACTGGGGCCCGCCCTTCCTGAAGGATGTCGAAGGCAAAGACACCGACCAGGCCACCTACTTCACGACCTGCAACCGCAACAAGCGCTCGGTCACCATCGACATGGCCAAGCCGGAAGGTCAGGCCCTGATCCGGCAGATGGCGTTACAAAGCGACATCCTGGTGGAAAACTTCAAGGTGGGCGGCCTCCAGCAATATGGGCTGGACTACGAGAGTCTGAAGGCCATCAACCCGCGGCTGATCTACTGCTCGATCACCGGTTTCGGACAGGACGGTCCGTATGCCGAACGCGCCGGCTACGACCTGCTGATCCAGGCCTCCAGCGGCATGATGAGCATCACGGGCCGGGCCGACAACGAGCCCGGCGGTGGTGGCGTGCGTGTGGGTGTGGCACTCACCGACCTGTTCGCCGGCGTCTACGCGTCGACCGCCATCCTCGCAGCGGTCCAGGCAAGGCATCGCACCGGCCTGGGCCAACGGGTGGACATGGCCCTGCTTGACGTGGGCATGGCCATCCTGGCCAATCAGGCAGCGGGGTTTCTCAATACGGGAGATGTGCCGCAGCGCCAGGGCAACAGCCATCCGAGTCTGGCGCCGTACCAGGACTTCCCTACCGCCGACGGTGCGATGCTGCTGGCCATCGGCAACGACGGCCAGTTCGCGCGCTTTTGCCAGGCCGTGGATCGGGCCGAATGGGCGACGGACCCGCGTTTCGCGACCAACACCCAGCGCGTCCTGCACCGCCAGATCCTGATCCCAGCCATGGAGGCCGTGACACGGACCCGCAGCACGGCGGATTGGGTGAAGCTGTTCGAAGACAAAGCCGTGCCCTGCGGCCCGATCAATAATTTGGCCCAGGCTTTCGACGATCCGCAGGTACGTGCCCGCGGCCTGCGGGTGGACTTGACCCGGGACGCCGGCGACGGCGTCACCAGCATCGCCAGCGTGGCAAGCCCCCTGCGGCTCAGCGAAGCGCCGGCCGTGCTGCGTTATGCACCGCCAGCTCTCGGGCAGCACACGAACGAAGTGCTGCGCGAGATTGGCCTCGACGCCGCTGCCATCGAGGCCTTGAAGAACGCCGGCGTGGTCTGAGACCCGACAACCTCCAGGTGCTTGGCGGCCGGCAGCGGCGGACCCAACAAAAAAGCACCGGAATTCGGTGCTTTTTTGGATAAGCGGAGACGGTTCAGACGGACTTGCTGACCTTGCGGCGGCGGGTAGCCAGTGCAGCGCAGAAAGCCGCGCCCATCAGTGCCAGCGAGCCGGGCTCGGGCACCTTGTTGCCGGGCGGCGTCGTCTTGATGTCGCCAGCAACGGACAACAGCTTGACGTAGTCGTCGCCGCCATCCACATTGGTCTGGCTGCCGCCATAACCGGAATTGAATGCGCTGACGATCCACCAGCTCGACGAGATGCCCGAAGCGTTCAAGGCGCTGCCGGTGTTGTCCGTGGTGTAGGTGGCGGCACCGGTGCCACCGTTGATGTTGGCCACCAAGGTCCAGCCTTGGGCCATCAATTGGGCAATGGTCTTGCCAGCGATGTCGTAGGTGGCGATGTCGTAACCGGCTTTACCGGTATAGGCCAGCAGGCTCATGTCCGAATCAGCGGTCTGGCCGGTTTGCGCGCCGGCCCAGCCCGTGGTGATCGACGTCAAGGCCACGCTGCTGGTGAACTTCAAGGAGATGAGGTCGGTGGAAACATTGTTGTCCATCGAGTGCTCGGGGCTGGAATTGGGGCTTTCAGCACCCGTCACGACGCCCAGATGGTTGCTGCCGTAGTCGTACAGCGCGGCGCTCGCAACGCTTCCACCCGAACCGGTGGTGGAATAGGCCAGGGCCGACACGGTGACGCCGCCACTCGTGACGTTGGCAGTCGTACCGCAATTCTTGTTGCTGCCGCTGCTGAAATCGCAGGCCGTGGCAGCACCGGGGGTCCACGTGGTCGCAGCAAAACCGGATGAGGCCGAACTGAGGACCGCACAAGCGGCGAGCAACTTCAGACTGTTCTTGATGTAGGAATTTTTCATCTTCTTGATCCTGATGCGGGACTGGTTGGCAAATTTGTACTTACAGACATACTTAAGCGATATTCGTGCCATCTATTTTTTCTTTTTAAAATCAAAGGGCTACGAAGAATTAAGGGTACTTTCTGATAAATTTGTAAAAATCATCGACAACACGGGGCATGTCAGCGCAGCTTCTTCAACAGCGATTCGGCTTCCGTGAGGCTTTCGAACGGCCGACCACCCTTGAGCGCCGCCTCGACCTCGTCCTGCGCCTCGGTTTTCCGGCCGGACTGAGCCAGCACCGCGGCGAGGTGGTACCGGATCTCGGGGTTGCCCGGATCGCGCAACCTGGCGTCGCGCAGCAGCTGCAGGGCACGGTCGCTGTTTTGCGGCAAGCCGGTTTTGAATAGCACCCAACCCAGGGTGTCGATCGCACTGGCGTTCGTCGGATCCTTCTTCATGGCCGATTCGGCCACCTGGAGTGCCGACGCGTCGTTCAGGCGAAGTAACACATTGGCCAGGTTGTTCAGCGCGCCCGAATCGTTCGGTACGGCCTTGACGAAAGCCTCGTAATTGAGCCGCGCCGCGGCATAGTTCCCGCCGCGCGCATAGGCATCGGCCAGCGCCCGGCGCACGGTCTGATCCTGCGGATGGGTTTTCAGCCACGCTTCGCCGAGTGTCAAGGCCTGTCGACCGCCGTCCTGCATGGCCAGGGCACCGAAGAGCCGCAGGAAGGTCTCGGTGTTGGTCTGGACCTGGTGCGCGCGGCGGTAGTGGTCGATGGCCACCGCAGTCTGGCCACGCGACTGCGCCACGTCGCCCAGCAGGCTGTAGCCGATCGCCTGCTTGGGCGCCAGCGCGAGAATCTGGCGTGCGCGCTGCTCGGCCTTGGCAGGCTCGTTCTGCCGTATTTCGACTTCCGTCATCAAGGCCAGCGCGGGCAGAAAGTCCGGGCGGGACGACAGCGCCTTGTCCAGGCTGTAGGCCGCGCCGGGCAGGTTGTTGACCGCCAGTTGCCAGGTGGCGATTTCAGTCTGCTGCGGCGCATTGAAGTTGGCAAAGCGCGTGGCGCCGGAAAACGTGGAGCGGGCGCCCTCCACGTCGCCGTTGGCCAGCTGAGCACGGCCGTAGATCAACAGGATCGGCACATTTTCCGGGTCTTTGCTCGACAGCCGTTTGGCCGCTTCCAGCGCCTGGTCCGGCGCCTTGTTGCGCAGATGGAACTCCACCAGGGCCGTACCCGGGCGAAATTCCTTCGGACCGGCCATGTCGGAAGCCTTGGACAACCAACGCAAGGTGTCTGCGCTCGACCCTCGTCGGTCGGACAGGTTGGCCATCTCGTACATGGCGTCGATGTTCTTCTCGTCGGCCAGCAGGATGGCATTGAGCTTGGTCGCCGCGGCGTCGTAGGCCTTGTTGGCCATGTCCAGCCGCGCCAGGTTGAGCCTGGCCTCGACGAGTTTGCCATCGAGCTGAACGGCCCGGTCGAACGACACCTTGGCCGCGGCCAGATTGCCCAACTGCGCCTGCGCCATGCCGTTGAGGTTGTGCAGAACGGCGCTGTCCGGCTGTTGCTTGAGCAACTTTTCCGCCACGGCCAGCGCCTTCGCGCCTTGGCCGCCACGCAGGTACAGGCCGACCAGGGCCGTGCCGGCCTGGATCTGGCTCGGCTCCTTGAAGGCGGTTTCGAGCTGCGTCACGGCATCGGCCGACTGGCCCGCGCCCAGCAGGCTCAACCCGAGTTGGGTGTGGTATTCCGGCGCATCCTTGATGGCCAGAGCCTGCTGCATCAACGCCGTGGCCTTGGCGTTACGCCCCTGCGCCATGCTGGCGCTGGCCAACAGCAGCAGGGCCTGGCCGTCCTGGGGCTGCGCCTTGAGGTATTGCTCGAGCAGATCGCTGGCGCGGCCATAGTTCCTGTCGGACAGGTAGATCTGGGCGAGCAGCTTGGAAACCGGCCCGCCACCCTGCACGCGCTGCATGGATTCGAAATAGGGTTTGGCCTTTTCATACTCGCTGAGGCCGAAATGGGCCAGCCCGTTGAGCATCAGCAGCTGCGGCCGGTACTGGATGAACGCCGGCGGTACGGCGTCGAGAAACGCCGTCACTTCGGCCAGCGACTTGCGGGCCCCGGCGCTATCGCCATCGCGCGACAGCAGCATCGCCTTGAGGTACGCGGCACGCGGCTCCCGCGGTGATTGGGCCTGGATCTCGGCGACATCCTTGGCGGCATCGGCGTACTGGCCCAGGTCCATTTCGATGCCGGCGCGGGCCGCGCGGGCCTCGAGGTGCTTGGGATCGGCCTTCAGCGCCGAATCGTAGGCGGCAAGCGCGGCGCGAAGATTGCCCTGCACGTGCAGCAGGGCGCCGCGCTGGTAACGCACCTCCGCGGAATCGGGCGCGAGCGCGGTCGCGCGTTCGATGGCCGCGTTGGCCTCCGCGTACTGCATGGCGCGGATGCGCACCGGCACCTCGGCCAACCACACTTCGGGCAGGCGGCCATCCATCACCCGGGCTTCATCGATGTTCTTGAGCGCGCCACGCACGTCGCCCAGCTCGGCCGAAGCCGAAGCGCGCAGCAGCAGCAGCTTGACCTGCACGTCCGCCGGTAGGCCGGACACATTGAACTGCGGCTGCTCCAGCAGCAGCTTGTGTTTGCCCTGGGCCACATAGGCCTGGCCCAGCGGCACCACGATTTCCGCGCGGTTCACGCCGAGCCGGACCGCTTCGTTCAGCGCCACTTCGGCGGCCGCGGCTTCGCCGTTGGCAAGCAAGGCCTTGCCCAGCAACACTTGCACGGGCAACAAGGTCTTGTCGATCTGCAGCGCATTCTTCAGCTGGATGATCGCGCCAGGGACGTCCTTCTTCTCGTAACGCGTCAACGCATCTTCGTAGAAGCGCGAGGCCTTGCTGTCGGTGGCCGCATGGACGGCAAATCCCGGAACGGCCAGCAGGGCGACCAACGCGGCCCTTCCAAACAATTGCGCAAGTCGAGGGGTCGAAAAACACGTCATAAACAAGCCCGTTGTTCGCAAAATAATGTAACAGGCGCAATGGTAATGGCGTGCCAGCGCGGTTCCGGCGTGGAAGCCGTACCACCTGCATTCAATCGGTGACCTATTTAACGTCTACCGTCGGCAAATCGGAGTTAACTGCATCGTTCGCAACAAAGTTCGCATGGCCGCGGGCACGTAGCTCACAGGCCGGGCATTCACCGCAGCCGTAGCCCCAGGCGTGGCGGTGGGTGCGGTCGCCCTGGTAGCAGGTATGGGTATGTTCGACGATCAGCTCGACCAGGGCCGCACCGCCGAGCGCATGGGCGAGTTGCCAGGTCTGGGCCTTGTCGATCCACATCAGCGGGGTCTCGATGAGGAAGCGCTTGTCCATGCCCAGCGACAGTGCCAGCTGCATCGCCTTCATGGTGTCGTCGCGGCAATCGGGATAGCCGGAGAAATCGGTTTCGCAGACGCCGGTCACGATCACATGCAGGTCGCGCCGGTAGGCGAGCGCCGCGGCCAATGTGAGGAACAGCAGGTTGCGGCCGGGCACGAAGGTGTTGGGCAGGCCGCTTTCCTCCATCTTGAACACCATGTCGCGCGTCAGCGAGGTTTCGCTGACCTGCCCCAGCACCGCCAGATCGAGGAGATGGTCTTCGCCAAGCCGCCCGGCCCACTGCGGAAACTGCAGCCGGATCTGCTCGAGCACACGCAGCCGCGCCTCGAGCTCGATCACGTGACGCTGGCCGTAATCGAAGGCGACGGTCTCCACGAACTGGTATTTGGACAGGGCCAGGGCCAAACAGGTGGTGGAATCCTGACCGCCTGAGAACAGGACGAGCGCGCGGGTGTGCATGGTGAAAACTCTGACGTTGGCAAACCTGGATTGTCGCGCGCCCAGGGACGTTGCTGCATCCTCAGCGCCACTTAAGAATGCTTGAGGCACACTGCCGACGATGCACCGCTGTCTTCGCTTCCTCGTCCAGGCACTCAAGGGCTTCGGCACGGCTGTGTTCGCCCTGCTGCTGATCTTCGAGGAATGGGGCTGGGACCCACTGTCGCGCCTGCTCTACCGCATGGCGCGGCTGCCGGTGTGGTCGCAGATCGAAAAGCTGATCGTGCGGCTGCCGCCCTATGCCGCGCTGGCGGTGTTCGGGGTGCCGGTGCTGGCGCTGATTCCGGTCAAGCTGCTGGCCTGGTACTGGGTGGCGCAGGGCCATGCGCTGCTCGGCCTCAGCGTCGTGGTGGCGGCCAAGGTGGCGGGCACGGCCATCGCGGCGCGGCTGTTTCAGCTCACCCAGCCGGCGTTGATGCAATTGCCCTGGTTCAACCGCGGCTACGGGCGTTTCAAGACCTGGAAAGACGACATCACGGCACGCGTGCGCCAGTCGCCGATCTGGCGAAAGGCACGCTGCGGTTCGCACCGCCTGCGCCGTTACGGCCGCACCCGCGGGCGCCTGGCATGGCAAGGCCTGCGCAACATATTCAGCCGTTAGCCGTGCCGCAGACCAGGCCCTCTGCCAGGGCCGTGTCGTTCTCGGGCACGGCGCGTTCGTTCTTGGCATGCGACACGTCCACATCGCGCGGCAGCGCCACGCCGTTCTTCACGGCGAGGATCTCGGCCATCACGCTCACGGCGATCTCCGGCGGCGTCTTGCTGCCGATGTAGATGCCGATCGGGCCGCGCAGGCGCGCCAGGCTGGCCTCGGTCTGGCCGAAGTGTTCGATCATGCGTTCGCGCCGCGCCTCGTTGTTGCGCCGCGAGCCGATCGCGCCGACGTAGAAAGCCTCGCTGTCCAGCGCCTCGAGCAACGCCAGGTCGTCGAGCTTCGGGTCGTGCGTCAGCGCCACCACGCAACTGCGGCCGTCGGGCTTGAAGGCAGCGACCACGTCGTCGGGCATCTCGCTCAGCACCTTGGCGCCGGGCACGGACCAGGCGCTGCGGTATTCGTCGCGCGGATCGCACACGGTGACGGCGAAGCCGCTGAACAGCGCCATCGTCGCCAGGTATTCGGTGAGCTGGCCCGCGCCGATGAGCAGCATGCGGTACTCGGGACCGAAGGTGTTGAGCAGCTCAGTGGCCGACAGGCTGAGCTCGGCCGGTGCGAGCGACGGCGCCAGGACCACCGCACCGTCCGCCAGCCGCACGCTGCGCTGCATCAGCTGGCCCGATTCCAGCGCCTTCACCAGCTCGGCCAGGCTCTGCGCGTCAGGGTCGTATTCGAGCAGCAGCTCCAGCGTGCCGCCGCAGGGCAGGCCGAAGCGGTGCGCTTCGTCGGCGCTGATGCCGTATTTGACGAAGGCCGGCGCGCCGCTGGGCATCTGCTGCACGGGCTGGCTCTTGTCGGTCTGCGCATAGGCGCTGGTGTGGCGGTAGATCAGGTCGTCCTCGATGCAGCCGCCCGACACCGAGCCCACCACCGCGCCGTCTTCGCGCAGCGCCATGATCGAGCCCACCGGCCGCGGCGACGAACCCCAGGTGCGCACCACCGTGGCCAGCAGCGCGCGATGGCCAGCCTGCCGCCAGTCGCGCAGGGTGCGCAGCACCATCACGTCGAGGTTTTCCATGGCCGGCTCAACTCCCTTCTGGCTTGTCTTTCTTGCCGAAGCCGATCTTCTGCATGAAACCGGCCACGGCGCCCGTCTTCTCTGCGGAAGCTGCTACGGAATCGGTAGCATCTTCGGGCGGCGGCCCGTAGCGGCGCTGCATTTCGGCATCGAAACGCTTGAAGAAATCCTCGGCAAGCGACTTGGCCGCGCCGTCGATCAGCCGCTGGCCGAGCTGTGCCACCTTGCCGCCGACCTGGGCGTTGACGCTGTAGGCCAGCTCGCAGCCGCCGTCGTTCGGCGTCAGCTGTACCTTGGACTGGCCCTTGCCGAAGCCCGCCGCACCGCCCTGCCCTTCGAAGACGATGGTGTAGCTGGCCGGCGGCACGATGTCGGACAGCGTGATCTTGCCGGCGAACTTGGCCGACACCGGGCCGATCTTCACCGCCATGCCCACGGCGTACTGGTTCTCGCCGGTGGCCTCGACCTTGTCGCAGCCGGGGATGCAGATCTTCAGCACGGCCGGATCGTTGAGCGCCTCCCAGGCCTGTTGCTGGGTGATGGCCAATTGGCGGCTGCCTTGCATTTCCATGGAGTGTTCCTCGTTGATTGTTGTTGCTCTGATCGGTGCGATTGGATCAGCGTTTGAGCAGCCGTGCCAGACTCGCCGCCAAATCGCCAAGCCTGGCAAGGTTGTGCACGGCCAGCATCGCGTCCGCATGTTGGTGCAGCACGGCCGCCCCCCGCGCCAGCGGCGCGTAGCCGTCGAAACGCAGCAGCGGATTGAGCCACAGCAGGCGCCGGCAGCTGCGGTGCAGCCAGGCCAGTTCGCGGTCGAGTTCGGCGGGCTCGCCGGTGTCCAGCCCGTCGGTGATCACCAGCACCAGCGTGCGCCGGCCGACCAGACGGCGGGCGTGCTGCAGCCGCAACGTGCGCAGCGAAGCGCCGAACTGCGTGCCGCCAGCGAAGTCCTCGATGGCGGCACCGGCCGCCGCGAGCATGGCGTCGGTGTCGGCCAGGCGGAAGGCGGGGGTCAGATCGGTGAGCCGCGTGCCGAAGGCGAACACGTCGCGGCGCGGGTTGTGCCTGGTGGCCGCATGCAGGAAGGCCAGCAACAGGCGTGCATAACGCTCCATCGAACCCGACACGTCGACCAGCACCAGCAGCGGCAGCGGCTGACGCAGCCGCTCCAGCCGGGGCAGCCGCAACAACTCGCCGCCGGTATGGGCGGCCTGGTGCATCACGCCGGGCCAGTGCATTGATGCGCCATGGCTGCCGGGCCGGGTGCGGCGCGTACGCACCTCGGGCAGGGGCAGCGCGATGTCGCGCGCCAGGGTTTCGACGAGGCGGTATTCGGTGCCCGACAAGGCGTTGAAGTCGGCGTGTTTCAGCCGGTGGACGTCGCTGGCCGTCATCGCCGCGTCGAAATCCACCTTCTGGTCTTCGGACGATGGGCGCGCCAGTTCGGCGGGCGTGCGCGGTGGCGACAAAGCCTCGCGCACGCGCGGGCGGCGCTTGCTGGCCTCGGCCTGGCCCTCGGCGCTGGGCAGCATCTGGGCGAGCAGCTTCTGCGCGATGTCGGGGTTGCGGAAGTAGGCGTCGAAGAGTTCGCGGAAGACCAGCCGGTCCTGCTCGCGGCTCACCAGCACGGCTTCGAGCGCGGCGCTCAGGTCGTGCCGATCCGCCAGGCCCACGAGCAGCGCCGCCTCGGCGGCCAGCGCCATGCGCGCGCTGTCGATGCGCACGCCGGCGCGGCGCAGTGCGCGGCCGAAGCCGGTCAGGTTGTCGGCCAGCTTGCCGGTGCGGGCGTCACCGAGTTGCATGCCGTGAATCTCTCACGCCACCTCGGGCCTGAGCAACTCGGCCGCCATGTCGCGCGTGAGCGCCACCACGTCTTCGCGCTGCTTGAAGAGGATGCCGGCCGTGTCGGCCACCACTTCCGGGTCGACCACCAGCGTGTCCAGCGCAACCAGCGCCTTGGCCCATTCCACGCTCTCGGCGATGCCCGGTGCGCGCTGGAACGCGCTCACGAACGGCGCACTGCGCAGCCGCCCCACGAAATCGGCCACCTGCTGCGTGAGCGCGGCGCTGGCGCCCGGCACCTGGGCGCGCACGATGGCGAGTTCGCGTTCCCGCTCCGGATAGTCGAGCCAGTGGTAGAGGCAGCGGCGCTTCACCGCGTCGTTGAGCTCACGCGTGCGGTTGCTGGTGAGGATGGTGACCGGGGGCACGATGGCGGCGATCGTGCCGATCTCGGGAATGCTGACCTGGTATTCGCCCAGGTATTCGAGCAGGAAGGCCTCGAAGGGTTCGTCGGCGCGGTCCACTTCGTCGATCAGCAGCACCGCGCCCGGCGCCGGCGTCTGCAAGGCCTGCAGCAGCGGGCGGCGGATCAGGTAACGGCTCTGGTAGACCTCGCGCTCCACGGTGGCGGCGTCTTCGTGATTCTCCGCCGCGCGCATGTGCAGCAGTTGGGCGGCGTAATTCCATTCGTACAAGGCCTCACGCAGCTCCAGCCCGTCGTAGCACTGCAGGCGCAGCAACTGTCGCTCGAGCGCCTGCGACAAGGCCTTGGCCAGCGCCGTCTTGCCCACGCCGGGCTCGCCTTCGAGCAGCAGCGGGCGTTGCAGCTTCAGGGCCAGGAAAACGGCTGTGGCCAGGCGCCGGTCGGCGTAGTAGCCGACGGCCTGCAGCGCCTGGGTCAGGGTGTCGATGGAAGCGAAAACAGTCAAGTCAACATCCTGTTGCTATTGAAAAATGAGCAGGCAGCGCAGACAGTATTTGCGCCAGAGGCACAAAACACTTGAGAAATATTCAGCCCAACGCCTTGGCCACCGCGCGCTGCGCCATCACGCTGACGAGGTTGGCGCGATAAGCCGCCGTGGCGTGCAGGTCGGCGTTCAGATCGCTCGCATCAATGCTCACCTTGGCCGCGGCTTCCGGCGTGAAGCTGGCCGAGAGCGCCGCCTCCAGCCCCGCGTGGCGGAACACGCCATTGCCCGCGCCGGTGACAGCCACCCGCACGCCAGCGGCCGTCTGCGCCACGAACACGCCGACCAGCGCGAACCGCGAGGCCGGCTGGCGGAACTTCATGTAGGCCGCGCGCTGCGGAATCGGAAAGCGCACGGCGGTGATCAGTTCGCCCTCGCCCAGCGCCGTGGCGAACATGCCCTGGAAGAAGTCGTCCGCCGCGATCTCGCGCTGGTCGGTGACCACCGTGGCACCCAGTGCCAGCAACGCGCTGGGGTAGCAGGCTGCGGGGTCGTTGTTGGCCACCGAGCCGCCGAGCGTGCCCATGGCGCGCACCTGCTTGTCGCCGATGTGGGCGGCCAGGTCGGCCAGAGCCGGCAGGGCCGCGAGGATCTCGGCGTTTTCGGCGACGTCGGCATGGCGCGCCATGGCGCCGATGACGAAGGCGTCGCCCTCGCGCTTGATGGTCGCCAGGTCCTGGATGCCGCCGAGGTCGACCACCTGGCCCGGCTGCGACAGCCGCAGCTTCATCGAGGCCAGCAGGGTCTGGCCGCCAGCCAGCGGCTTGGCGCCGCCAGTGGCGAGTTGCGCGGCCTCGGCTACGGTGGAAGGACGTTCCAAAGTGAATGCGTACATGGTTTGCTCTCTGTGGGTATTTTCGTGATGCTTGGAGAAACACCGTTCGGGCTGGGCCTGTCGAAGCCCTTCGACAGGCTCAGGGCGAACGGGTTGGAGCGGCTGTCATGGTGGACGGAGACCTCAGTGGGCTTTCGCAGCTTGAATCGCCGTCCACACACGGTTGGGCGATGCGGGCATGTCGAACTCCGTCACGCCCAACGGATGCAGCGCGTCGAGCACGGCGTTGATCACCGCGGGCGGCGAACCGATGGCGCCGGCCTCGCCGCAGCCCTTGGTGCCCAGCGGGTTGTGCGTGCAGGGTGTGCTGATGGTGTCGATGTGGAAGTTCGGGAAGTCGTCGGCGCGCGGCATGGCGTAGTCCATGAACGAGCCGGTGAGCAACTGCCCGGTGTCGGGGTCGTAGACGCAGTTTTCCAGCAACGCCTGGCCGATGCCCTGCACGATGCCGCCGTGCACCTGGCCCTCGACGATCATCGGGTTGATGATGGTGCCGAAGTCGTCCACGGCGGTGAAGCGGTCCACACGCACCACGCCCGTGGCCGGATCGACCTCGACCTCGCAGATGTAGGTGCCGGCCGGAAAGGTGAAGTTGGTCGGGTCGTAGAAGGCCGTCTCGTTGAGGCCCGGCTCCAGCTTGTCGAGCGGGTAGTTGTGCGGCACGTAGGCCGTCAGCGCCACCTGGCCGAAAGTGACCTTCTTGTCCGTGCCCTTCACGGTGAATTCGCCATTGGCGAATTCGACGTCGGCGTCGCTCGCCTCCATCAGGTGCGCGGCGATCTTCTTGGCCTTGGTCTCGATCTTGTCGAGCGCCTTCATGATGGCCGCGCCGCCGACGGAAATCGAGCGCGAGCCGTAGGTGCCCATGCCGAAGGGCACGCGGCCGGTGTCGCCGTGCACCACGTCCACCGCGTCCACCTCGATGCCCAGCCGCGCCGCCACCACCTGGGCAAACGTCGTCTCATGGCCCTGGCCGTGGCTGTGCGAGCCAGTAAACACGGTCACGCTGCCGGTCGGGTGCACCCGCACTTCGCCGCATTCGAACAGGCCGGCGCGCGCACCGAGCGCACCGGCGATGTTGCTCGGCGCGATGCCGCAGGCCTCGATGTAGCTGCTGTAGCCGATGCCGCGCCGCAGACCCTTGGCCTCCGTGGCCGCGCGCCGTGCCGCAAATCCGGCCACGTCGGCCAGCTTTTCGGCCTTGGTCATGCAGCCGAGGTAGTCGCCCACGTCGTATTGCAGGGCCACCGGCGTCTGATAGGGCCAGGCGTCGATGAAGTTGCGCTTTCGGATCTCGTCCTGGCCGATGCCCAGCTCCCACGCGCAGCGACTCACCAGGCGCTCCAGCAGATAGGTGGCCTCGGGCCGGCCCGCGCCGCGGTAGGCATCCACCGGCGCGGTGTTGGTGAACCAGGCATCCACCTCCACGTAAACCTGAGGCGTCTTGTACTGGCCGGCGAGCAGCGTGGCGTAAAGGATGGTGGGCACGGCGCTGGCGAAGGTCGACAGGTAGGCGCCGAGGTTCGCGTCGGTATGCACGCGCAGCGCGAGGAACTTGCCTTGACTGTCCATCGCCATCTCGGCATGGCTCACGTGGTCGCGGCCATGCGCGTCGCTCAGGAAGGCTTCGCTGCGTTCGCAGATCCACTTGATGTTGCGGTTGGTCTTCTTCGCGGCCCAGGTCAGGCACACGTCTTCGGCATACAGGTAGATCTTGGAGCCAAAGCCGCCGCCCACGTCGGGCGCAATCACGCGCACCTTGTGTTCGGGCAGGCCCATGACGAAGGCCGTCATCAGCAGGCGTTCGACGTGCGGGTTCTGGTTCGACACATACAAGGTGTATTCGCCGGTGCCGCGCTGGTAGCTGCCGATGGCCGCACGCGGCTCCATGGCGTTGGGCACGAGGCGGTTGTTCACCAAATCCAGCTTGGTGACATGCGCCGCGCTGGCAAACGCAACGTCCACTGCGACCTTGTCGCCGATGGCCCATTTGAAGCAATGGTTGTCGGGGGATGCCTCGTGCAATGCTTCGCTGCTGGCCGCATCCGTGACCTTGACCACGGAAGGCAACACCTCGTAGTCCACGTTCACGAGTTCGGCCGCGTCCTTCGCCTGTTCGAGGGTCTCGGCGATCACCATCGCCACGTGGTCGCCCACGTAGCGCACCTTGCCCTGCGCCAGGATCGGGTGGGGCGGCTCCTTCATCGGCTCGCCGTTGGTGCTGGTGATGAGCCAGCCGCAGGGCAGGCCGTTGAGTTTGTCGCCGGCCACGTCGCTGCCGACGAAGACGTCGATCACCCCGGGCGCCGCCTTCGCCGCCGCGATGTCGATGGCCTTGACGCGCGCGTGCGCATGCGGCGAACGCACGAACACCGCATGCGCCTGGTTGGCCAGCACGATGTCGTCGGTGTACTGGCCGGCGCCGGTGAGGAAGCGGTAGTCTTCCTTGCGGCGGATGTCCACCCCGATGTTGGGCAGGTTGGCGAAGTCGGAAGCACCCATGTCTGTCTCCTTTTTTTATTTTGCAGGGACTCAGGTGCTGGCAGCCATGGCGACCGCGCCCTGCTTCACCGCCTTCACGATGTTCTGGTAGCCGGTGCAGCGGCACAGGTTGCCTTCGAGCAGCTCGCGGATCTCGGTTTCGCCGGCCTTGGGATGGTGCTGGCACAGGTCGACCGCGCTCATCACCATGCCGGTGGTGCAGAAGCCGCACTGCAGGCCGTGGCAGTCCTTGAACGCGGCCTGCATCGGGTGCATGGTGCCGTCGGGCTGCGCCAGGCCTTCGATGGTGGTGATCTCGGCGCCCGGCACCTGGGCTGCGAGCACATTGCACGACTTGATCGCTCGGCCGTTCATGAGCACCGTGCAGGCGCCGCACTGTGCCGTGTCGCAGCCCACATGGGTGCCGGTGAGCTTCAGGTGCTCGCGGATCGCGTGGACCAGGAAGGTGTTGGGTGGACAGTCGATCGTGGCGGCTTTGCCGTTGACCGTGAGTTGTACCTGCATCGGAATGTCTCCATCTGTGGGTTGATCGGCGCTGCGCCATTGTTGGACCCGGCCTCAGCCATCTTGCTAGGGACAACCCTAGGGCGACGGCGCGTGCACGCTTGCTCCACTGGAACGCTCCGAATGGCCGTGCAGGTCATTTTTAACACGCTGCGGATTCTTTTGCCTCGGCCCTTCTTGGGTCTAGCGATCCCAAGTCATCCACGATTTCCGCAGAACTGTCGAGCGGTTGGCCGTTTTCGCCGCTACCTGGCCAAAAACCCCACAACGGCATTGCGCAGCCACCGTTAAATTTCGTGTCAGAATTTTTTGTACACATTTATTACGACAAAACTTATCTACGCACGAAGTTTCAGTCATGAATCATTGTCTTTTAATAGCAGACCAACGATCAATTAGCGGTACTGGGTGTCGGAGGTGCTGTGAAAGAACAGAACTATGCAGATGCCGCAACTCGTGTGATCGGGACGGAAAAAATACAGAATCAAGTCGTCTTTACCTACATGGCAAACGACCCCGTACCGGTCATCGCCGCAGGCAACCCCGGCGATGCCTGGGCCGCGCTTAAGGAGTTCGCCAACGTGCGGGCCAAGAGCAATAGCGCCCACAGCTGCTATGGCACCGGGGCGACAGACTGCATCACCATTGCCAATCCGGTGGCGGGCGGTTCAGAAGCGAAAAATCAACAATCGCAAAACGTGATCACCTACCGGGGTGGCGTGCTAGTCACGCCGCAAGAAAGCACATGATGCATCTCCTAAGGACCTTTAAAACCTTGATGGCTCTGGCCTTGCTCACGCTGCTCACAAGCTGCGCCGAGACACACGAGGTCACCTACCGTGGTGGCGTACTGGTGGTGCCGGGTCCACTGGCAATTCAGAGCCATTACACCTTCCGCTTCGTGGACAAATGGCGTCTCAGCCATGCTTGGTTGAGCGGTCCAGTGGACATTGCCAACTGCAAATACGGCGGCAATGTCTTTAAACGAATTGGCGGTTTCCCTGCGCTCGCAAATGAACCGAATGGACCCATGTTTGAAGTCAATGGCCGCCTTTACGAAGGAGCGGCGATCTCCACACCCTACATCTATTTGTCGGCAGTAACTACAGAAAAAATCTATGGTGCTTATCCGAGCACAGGTCCATTTAAAGGGTACAGCGCCTATTGCACGCATACCTTTCAGGACATCTGGACGGGTGCCAGCGTATTTCTTATCAAACCCGATCCAGCCAAAGGCACGGATGCGTGGATAGCCGGCGCCAAACCGGTGGTAGTCAGCGGCCTGCAGTGGCTGCGTAAAGATATCCCCATTGAGGATTACTCCCAAAACCATAAACAATGGGCCGCCCCTATCGAGATTTGGGTGCTGAAAATACCCGAGACGCCATATTGGTTCGTCATGCGACTTAGCGGCTCCTCCGGTGGCACCGGCACAGCCCCCGGCAGCAATCGCAACCCGGAGAAATTCGCCCGCGTGGTCGATCTGTTGCACCAGATGGTCGCCTCCGTCAAGCTCGAGCCCATCACACCCGTCGACATCAGCACGCTGCGTATCAAACCCACGCCATGAGGTTTCAAGGCAATGGCCCATCGCCAGCGATCAAGCCAAACGAAAGGAAACACCATGACCCACTCAAAACTGCTCGCCACTTTGCTCTTCATTGCCGCCCTGTTGTCAGGCGGCTGCACCAGCATGGACAACAAGCCATCAGGCACGTATGAGCAACGCATGGCGGCCTTGGCGCCGTGGGCTGCCAGAGGCGAGTTGCTGATGATCGAGGTGCCGGCGGCACCCAACCCACTGAGCAACCAATTGATGATCGCCACTTTGAAGACGGGTTCCTCTTCCAATACAGCAGATCAAATCGTGACGACGCTGCGCAACGGCAGGGCAGTGACCTTGGCGGTCGTGGGCAACAGCTTGGCCGTGAATGCCGCCACCGTGCAATCGGCCTTGAAGACGTGGGCTAGCACGGGTGCTCGCACCGCCACCACCTTGTTGCTGGTCGGTGAACCCGAAGATGCCGCAGCGCTGAAAGAGGCTGCTGTGGCAGCAGGCGTGCGTTTGGAAATTGCGAAGATACCCGAGCCAACGCGACCATAACTCGGCATTGGCAAAAATGCAGTCGGTCGAGCAAGTTGTCCTGTCTGCATGGCCGCCAGACTCCCGGCGTGATCAGCAGCACCCAGGGGGCGGTGGATGCGGGGGTGAACCGCTTCGAGACCGGCGGCACGCTCGTCAGCACAGATCTGCAGAACAGCGCCAGCTACCAAGGCAGCGGCTACAGCGTGTCGACCAGCCTGAGCATGAATGCCGCAGGCACAACCACGCCCGGCGGCAGCGCGGGCATCGGCCAAACTGAAGGCGCAGCGGCCAGCACCACCAGCGCCGGCATCTCGGGGATGGCCGGTAACACCGCCGTCCGTACCGGGGATGCACAGACCGGGCTGAAGCAGATCTTCGACACTGACAACGTCAGCACCGAGGTGAATGCGCAGATCGCCATCACGGCCACGTTCGGCAGCCAGGCCAGCAAGGCGATCGGGGACTATGCCGACAGTCAGATGCAACAGGCCCAGGCCCTCAGGGAGCAGGCCCGTCAGGAGAGTGATCCGGGCCAACAGGCGGCCCTGGTGCAGCAAGCGCAAAACCTCGAGAGCCAATGGGGTGACCAGGGCACCTCACGCCTGGTGGCGCATACCTTGGTGGGTGCATTGACGGGCGGGCTCGGTGGGACTGCCGCTGCGGCAGCGGGCACGCTCACCGCCCCGGCGGTGGCCTCGGCACTGCAGAGCGCGGGCATCGAGGGCCCGCTGGCGCAAGTGCTCACGGCAGCGGCCAGTACAGCAGTGGGGGCGGCTGCGGGCGGGACAGCCGGGGCGGTGGCTGCGGGGAATGAGGTGGTGAATAACTACCTCGGCCACGATGACATCCGCAAGCGCGCTCAGCAACTCGAAGGTTGCCGCGCCAAAGGCGATGCGCAATGCGAGATCGATACGCTCAAATACTACGATCTCAAGAGTGCCCAAAATACGGGCAACATCGACTACAACAGCGTGTTGACGCAGGGTGCCCTGGCGTCGGAGCGGGATCAGCTGACGCAGTTGCTCAATGACCCGACCCTCAGTGCAGCAGACAAGGCGCAGGCTCAACGCAGCATCAACGAGCTGAATACGGCGATTGGTGTGATTCAGAAGGCACCGGTGCTGAAGAATGCGGCCGAGGTCAGTTTGATCGCTCTTGATGTGGCGACGTTGGGGGAGTTGGTTGCGGCTAAGACGCTGAGCTCCGTCGTGGTGAAGGAACTCGTTGCGACTGATGTGGCGGCTGCAGGCACCAGATCTGGTATCCCAACGGCATATTCGGTCAGCAAAATAGATTTAAATGCAAGCGGTGATGATGCGATGCAATATGTTCAATATCAAAGTGGCAAAGGTTGGATTTGGCCTGAAAATTTAGGGTTTGTCGGAGCTAAAACAGAAAAAACGCTTCCTGTTGGAACGAAATTGGATCGGGTAGGTGGGCCGACGGGTAGCTTCCTAGCTCCTTCAGGTACTTCGTATGAAGCACGTGGATTGGCACCAGGATCTGGTGCATCCAATGTGTATCAGTATGAGGTCATGCAACCATTACCAGTTGTGCAAGGAGAAATTGCTCCTGCATTTGGTCAAAGCGGTGGAGGAATTCAAATTCTACCGAACGTTGGGGTCAAAGCAAATGTGCAATGGCTATTAGACAATGGATATATTGGGAGAACAAAATGACCCCGATAGACCGCATACGCAATGCTGTAAATCAATATGGCGTGCGAATTGGAATTCCAGTTGGCAAGCTGAAGGTTTATGATAGTCCACAAGTGGATGGCACCCCCTACATCAATATAAGTGAAAATATTTTCTCTTATATTATTGAAGAAAGAGGGTGTATTTTTGAAAAAAGAGAAACGTCTGATTTCAATACTTTACTGTATTGGTTAATGAGTGATGTTGTATTTACTATGGCGAGCAATTACGAATTAAATCACAGAGTTCCCCATCAAGATAGCAGGAGAGTTATTTTTTCAACAGAACTAAAGCTTATGCAAGCATTGGAAGAGTCCTGGAATTTAAAGAAAAAGAATGAAATTGAAGATAATCTTGAGAAATCACCATATATCGACAATATCTAAATCGCATTATAATTTAAACGGAAAATTTGGCAATTCTCTTGTTGTCCCGCCCGCATGTCCTCCCCACTCCCGATATCCATTTCCACCTCCGCCTTACAACACTCTGTACTGCTTCTTACCTACTGACCTTTCCCACCATCGGGGCCCATACCACCGGCTCGGTTCGCCGAGCTACATCGCCAGCGCGCTGGCGATGTAGCTCAACACCCTTCAACTCAAAAACAAATCGATTAACCTTGCACCTGGACTTTCGCTTTATGGGTGGTACGGCGGAAGGGGGCAGGTCACTTCCCCTTCATTAATACAACAAACATATGATCAAGCCGCAATCAGCTCAACTCATAATGCCACGTCTTCTGAAGTTGTGCTGGGAAAATATATTGCAGGAAGTAGCAATTCGTATGAAGCGGTCGCACAGGCTCGCGGCTCCACCTATTTCTGAATGTCTGACTGGCCCAATGTTCAAGGGCAGCTAGGGGCCGAAAATATGTGGAATATCAATAAGACTTTTTTAGATCAACAAATGGCACCAAATAAGAGTTTTGTGTTTACTGACAACCCAGCCTCACCCTCGGCTGGTTATTTTACAAAATTAGAATTTCAACACTTAACAGGAAACGGATACAAAATTATCCAAGAAGGAGGCATGTATCATGCTGTTAAAAAATGATGAGAAAAGTTTCGAATTACTTTTCAATACCATCGGCGATTATTATGAAAAAAATGGCAATCGCACTGCCTATATATTTGAAAATTTAAAACCCGGCAATAATATTGAAGCAGGCTATTTTGTAAGGTTTCTTTTGGAAAAAAAACATATATTAGAATATAGAATAGTTCAAGATCGAGGTTTTTTTATTGCCATTCCTTCTTTTGCAATAGGCCCTCACTACTTTAGTCCTGGCGAATTCTGGGATTATAAAAATTCTCAACGCTTTACGCTGGAGGCTTCTACCGAAGGAATTGAGCAAAACTTAAAACTTCTTGATGAATTTTTAGAATCTTATTAGATAAAGAAACGAGGGTGGCAGCTACAGGCCCAACATACAACAATCTGTCTAATCCCGCCCTGTATATGAAGGAGAGCAGCCACCGCCTCATCTTCAATGAAACCGGTGAATGTGTCTGGTGACGGTGGCCGAATCCAACCTTGCCAGCACCGCGCAGTCCACCCAGACGGCCACCGCCAGCTACACGGGGGTGGACCGCGTGGCCAGCCTGTACTTCACCAATCCCAGTGGCACCCTGGTCGCCGCCGCCGGGCGTGACCTGAACCTGCTGGGCGCCGCCATCGGCTCGGCGGGCACGGCCACGCTGCAGGCGGGCCGCAACCTGAACCTGCAGGCCCTGACCCAGGCCGAGAGCGTCGATGCCACGCGCAATGCCAGCAACTACACCCGCTTTGCCCAGAGCCAGAGCCCGGGCAGCACGGTGCAGGCCACGGACGCCGTGACACTCTCCGCAGGGCAGGACCTCACGGCGATGGCGGCCACGATCAACAGCACGGCAGGTGCCACCCTGCTCGCCGCCGGCGGCGATGTCAATCTGCTGGCCGGGCGCAGCACCAGCAGCCTGGCCACCGCCAGCTATGCCGAGGGCTCCGGCTTCCTGAGCTCGGGCAGCACCCGGCTGCGCAACAGCCAGAGCGCCGACAACGCCCACGCCACGAGCGTGCGCGGCCACACCGTCACCGCGGTCGCCGGGCGGGACATCATGGTCTCCGGCTCCAACGTCGTCAGCGATGCCGCCACCACCCTGGTGGCGCAGCGCGACATCGCCATCACCTCAGATACGAACCGCAGCACCGGCAGCAGCTTCTTCGAGCAGAAGGGCAGCGGCTTGTCCATTGACGGCGGCATCAGCTACGGCAAGCAGCAGCAGAGCACGGACAGCCGAGGCTCTGGGGACACGGCAGCGGGCAGCACCGTGGCAGCCTTGTCCGGCGACGTGAAAATCGTCGCGGGCCAGCGCTACACCCAGGTGGGGAGTACGGTGCAAACTCCAGCAGGCAACATCACCATCCAGGCGCAGGACGTGGCCATCACCGAGGCCCGCGAGCGCAGCGAGAGCAGCACGGTGACCAAGCAGAGCAGCAGTGGCTTCACACTGGCGGTCTCATCGGGCGCGACGAACGCCATTCAAAGCGGTGTACAAATGGCGGACACCGTCAGCAAGACCAGTGACAAGCGCATGCTGACATTGGCGGCAGCGACGACGGCATTGACCGCCTATGACACTTACAACACCTTGAAGGCAGGCCAAGGGCAAACCATCAACGGCAAAGACAACCAAATCGTCACGGGAAACCAAGCAAGGCTGCAGCGGCCTGAAGGTCTCCCTGGGCAGCCGGCTGGTCCGCGGCCCAGCCCTTTGCGGCAATGCCAAGGACATCAAGGATGTCGCCAGCACCCTGGTCAGCGGCAATCCCGCGGGCGCCGTGTCGCTCAGCGTCTCGGTAGGGGCTAGCAAGAGCCAGAGCCGCAGCGACTACTGCAGGGACACCGCCGCCGGCAGCCCCGGTGCAACTGGAAATCTTTGCGCGAGCGCCGCTGCCCTGTCGGCTCAAGGCAATACCGCCGCGGCCGCCGCCTGCTGCACGCGCAGGTCGGCATCGCGCTGCAGCAGGAAACGCTGCGCCACGAGGCTGCTCGCGGCGGCCGTCACCCTGGCCACATAGCCTGCCTGGCTGCCATACAGCGATTCGAGCGATGGCCGCGTGTCGCCGGCCGCAATGCGCGCCGCCTCGGTCTTGTGGAACGGGATGTAGCTGCCGGTCAGGCTGGTGAGATCGACGATGCCGGGCGTGGCGACGTAGTTGTATTCGATGCTGGTGCCCAGCGGCGCCTGCACTTCCACGCCGCGGATGCCGGCCCTCGTGAGGCCGGTGGAAGCGTCGACTTGCGGCACCAGGATGGCGTAGTCCGCACCCACCTTCGGCGGCAGGATGGTGGCGATGCCCGATTCGTCCTGCGGGATGAACTGCGGGCCGAAGTCCAGCACGGCATAGTTGTTGTAGCGCGCAAGGTAATCGAACGCCGGGATCGGCGTCTGCACGCCGCTGGCCGCCCAGGTCAGCCCCTTCATCTGCGGATACGTCAGGGCCGCCGGCCGCACCAGCGTGCCGTCGGCGATGTGCGGCACTTGGCTCGCCGGTGGCGGCGTGTTGCGTACCACCCAATCCTCCAGCGCGATGAACAGGGCGCGGAAGGTGTCGGTGTGGTGGGCCACGGTGCCGGTCGGGTAGACATTGGCCGCGGGGTTGTAGCCGATGTTGGCCGTGCCGCCGTTGCCGCCGTGCTGGGTGCTGCTGTAGTAGTAGATACGCGCGTTGTCAGGCTGCACCAGGTCGGCCGTGCCCGTGGCGTTGGTCAGCACCGGCGAGCCCTGCAGTTGCCAGAATTCCGTGCCCGACAGGCCGAGGAAGAACTTCGGGCAGGTGCCGGTGGCGGCGCAGCGTGTCATCACGCCGCCCTTGCGACCGGTGAGCGGATCGACGTAGTCCTTGTCGAGCGCGCGTGGCGCGGTCTGGCCGAAGGCCGTGTGGTCGGTGCGGATCGCCCCTCCGCCGCCGGGTACGGCGAAACGCGTGTTGACATTGGTCTGGCGCGCGGCCACATGGGCATAGAGGCCGTCGAAGACCTTGCCGCCGTCCAGCGCCTGGTTGAAGCCCAGGTGCAGGAAGGTCTTCATCGCATTGCCCGACTGCGAGGTGCCCTGCCCGATCACATTCGTGATGCGGCCAGCCAGCGGATTGGCCGTGCCGGACGCATCGGCGCTGGCCTTGCGGAAGAAGCTCACCGTGTCGCGCAAGGCGGCCAAGCCCACGCCCATGACCTTCGGGTCCTTAGCCACGTAGACCAGTTCATACAGGTATTGCGGATCGAAGCCGCCCTTCAGGCAGACCTTGCTGCCGTCGGCCGTGCCGGGGAACGGGTTGGTCGTGGTGTTGCAGTCGGCGAACTTCCAGTCGCTCGCGGGCACGGGCACGCGCGGATCGTCGCCGTTGACGCGTCGCGTGAGCGAATAGCCTGGCAGCGTGTTGTCCAGGCTGGCTGGCGCGTAGGGAATCATCGTGCCGTTGAAAACACCACCGGGCAGGGTCATCACGGCGGTGGCACTCGCTGGAATCAGTTCGCTGCGGTACGTGCCGGTGATGGAGGAACCATCGGCATTCTTCGCCACCGGAACCGTCACCGTGAGCCGGGCCGGTGAGCTCTTGGGCACGTCGCCCTGCCAGGCCGAATACAGCATCACATAGCCGCGTTCGAGGAACACCGCATCGCTCGGCGTGGCGCTCGGGTTCACCATGGTCAGGATGTTGCCGCGGTTGGGCGCGTCGTAGCGCAACACGCCGCTGGCCTTCGTCATGTCCTTGGGTTTGAGCATCACCAAGTCGGCCTGGTACTCGACCATGCCGCGGCTGTTCACCGGCGCGAGCGCCAGGTCCTGGATGATGGCGTTCTTCGCGTCCTTGGGATCGACCTCGCCCGCGATGGTGCCGGTGAGTTTTTCGTAGGCGCCGACGCTGCCGTAGCTGCCGGCGAAGTCTTCGGTGGCGGTGATGTTGAGCTTGAGCGCGGGCGTGGTGGCGCTGCCGCCTCCTCCGCCGCCACACGCCGTGAGCGCGGCGGCCACGGCCAGGGCCGACAAGGTGGTTCCGAAATGCATGGTTTGTCTCCTGCTGATGAATGAAAGAACCCTGCGCGACGCGCAGGCTCGCGCCGCGGTGGTCTTGGCGCCCCGCGTGCAAGTCTGGTTGGGATGGGCCGCGTTCGATGCGGCCCGCTGAGGCCTATTCGGCTTCGATGCCGGCCGCCTTGATCACGCGGCCCCACTTCTCGGTTTCGCTGGCCTGGAACTGGCCCAGGCCCTCCGGTGTCGTCGTCCAGGCCACCGAGCCGCTGGCGTCGAAGAAGCTCTTGGCCGCGGCGCTCTGCGTGCCGGCCACGAGCAGCTCGCGCAGTTTCGCCACCACGGCGGGCGGCGTGCCGGCGGGCGCGTAGGCGGCGAACCAGTAGCCCATGTCGTAGCCCTTGACGCCCGCCTCGTCGATGGTCGGCACCTCGGGCAGCAGCGGATTGCGCTGCGCGGTGGAGATGCCCAGCGCACGCAGTTTGCCGGCCTTGATCTGCGGCACGCCGGTCGAGGTGTCGGTGATCATCATGTCGATCTGGCCGCCGAGCAGGTCGGTGATGGCGTTCGGATTGCTCTTGTAGGGCACGTGCAGGATGTCCGTGTGGCTCATCTGCTTGAACATCTCGCCGGCCACGCGGCTCGACGAACTGCCGCTGCCGAAGCTGAGCTTGCCAGGCGTCTGGCGCACTTTCGCGAGCAGATCGCCAACGGTCTTGTACGGCGCATCCGCGCGCACCACCAGCACCTGGCCGCCCTTGCCCAGGCCGGTGACCGGCGCGAAATCCTTCACCGGGTCGTACGAGAGTTTCCTGTACAGGTGTTCGTTGGCCGCATGCGTGGTGTTGGTGGTGATCAGCACGGTGTAGCCGTCGGCCGCGGCCCGGGCCACCTGCTGGGCCGCGATCATCCCGCTGGCGCCGCCCTTGTTGTCGACCACCACCGCCTGCTTGGTCTGCTCGGTGATCGACAGGCCGAGTGCGCGCGCCAACTGGTCGGTGGCGCTGCCGGCTGCGAACGGCACGACGAAGGTGATGGGTTTGGCCGGATAGCTCTGCGCGCTGGCGCCAGTGGTGAAGCCGACGGCCCCCGCGAACAGGGCAACGGCAGCCAGCAGATGGCGGCGCGTCGGGAAGGTGGATGATCTGGAAGTCTCTGGCATGGTTTTGTCTCCTGTTTGGTGGATGGAAATAGAAAGCGAAAGGGCCGGGCTCAGCGCTCGATCGGCGGCCCGGCGAGCCTGTGCAGCAGCGTCCTCGGTACCTCGATCGGCAGCTCGAGCAGCAGGAAGGACAAGGCCTTGCCGTGGCTGTCGAGGTTCAGTGCGTCGTTCACGCCGCCGTCGAGCACCGCGTCGAGCACGAAATTCATGGCCTGCAACTGCGGCAGCAGGTAACGCGCCACACGCTCGGGCCTGCGGTGGACGAACTGGCGCGCCACAGCGGCCTCGGTGACCTGCTCGACGAGCAGCGGCCACAGCTCGGCATGCCAGGCGATCACACTGATGTTGGAGCGGTTGCCCTTGTCGCCGGTGCGGCCATGGGCGGCGCGGTAGAGCGGAACGGTGATGGTGGTCATTGGCCGGCCTCCACGAAACGGAAACTGGCCGGCACCAATTCGCGGGCAATGCTGCAGGACACCGTGCCCAGCCGCGGCCTCAAGGCCGTGCGCACACCGCCGCCACCGGCCGGCCCACAGCAGTAGAGCGCCGTGACTTCGCGCACCAGGCGCTCGGCGCTCGGCCGGTCGGCATGGTTCATGGCCACGCGCAGGCGCACGTCGCGCGCATCGCCGTCCGGTGTCGCCTGCAGCCACGCGCCGCCGTCGTCGGCCAGGACGCTGGCCACGCCGATCAGGTCGATGCGCAACCGGCCCAGGCCCGCCAACCGTTCGGCCAGCACCTGGCCGGCGAGCCGGGCGCGGGCCTCGGCGCGTGCGCCGGCATAGGAGATTTCGCCTTCGGCGAGCCAGCCGGTCGCGTGGCAGACGTTGACCTTCAGGCTCGCCGGCCGCGCATGGCCGCGCACGCCGGACAGGCGCACGCGGTCCGGCCCGAGCTGGCTGACTTGCGCTGCGCCGATGTCGGCCACCACGTCCGGTGTGAGATAGGCCGCCGGGTCGTGCACCTCGTAGAGCAATTGCTCCTTCACCGTATGCACGTCGATGCGGCCGCCGGTACCGGGCGGCTTGCCAATCACACAATGGCCTTCGGCATCGATCTCGGCGATCGGATAACCCAGGCTGGCCATGCCGGGCACGTCCTTGTAGCCGGGGTCGGCGTAGTAACCGCCGCTGACCTGCGTGCCGCACTCCAGCAGATGGCCGACCATGGTGGCGCGGCCCAGGCGGGTCCAATCGTCGCGCGCCCAGCCGAAATGCGCCAAGGCGGGCCCGACGGTGAGCGATGGGTCGGCCACACGGCCACACACTACGATCTCCGCGCCGGCCAACAGCGCGTCGGCAATGGCCTCGGCGCCGAGATAGGCGTTGGCGGAGACCATCTGCAGGCCCTTCCCCTGATCGCCCTGGGTGCCGAGGGCCTGAGCCAGCAGCGAGCGGTGCGCGCCGCCGCTGAGGTCGTCGCCCTCCACCACGGCGATGCGCGGTGCGCGCAGGCCGAGTTCGGCAGCCAGCGCATGGATGCGGCGGGCGGCGCCGACCGGATTGGCCGCGCCGAAATTGCTGACGATGCGGATGCCGTGGGTCATGCAGTTGGCCAGCACGGGACGCAACAGGTCGTCTAGCAACGGCTCGTAGCCGCCCTCCGGATCGCTCTTGCGCGCCAGTTGCGCCAGCGCCAGCGTGCGTTCGGCCAGCGTCTCGAAGATCAGCACGGCCGGCCCGCCGGCGTCGATCAGCGCCTGCACCACCGGTGCGGCGGCGTCGGTGCGGTCGCCGGAAAAGCCGGCGGCACAGCCGATGCGCAGGATGTTGTCGTCGTCCATGGTCTCCTTCGTTCTGGTTGCCCCGGTTCGCGGCAGAGGGCCAATGTAGGCCGCATGCGTTAATCTGTGAATTCGAAAATTCAGATCAACCCATTTGAAGAACAGATGAATCCGGCATGAACGTCTCGACGCGCCAATTGCAAGCCTTCGTGGCACTGGCCGAGCAACGCAGCTTCACGCGCGCCGCCGCCCTGTGCCATCTGTCGCAGCCGGCGTTCAGCGCCCTGATCGGCCAGCTGGAGGAAGCGCTCGGCATCCGCCTGTTCGACCGCAGCACGCGCCACGTGGCGCCGACCCCCGAGGGCCTGAGCTTCGAGATCTCGGCGCGGCGTGTGCTGGCCGAGTTCGACGCGGCACTGGCCGGCGTGGACGACCAGCTCGCGCGGCGCAGCGGCCGGGTGTCGATCGCGCTGCTGCCCTCGCTCGCCGCCGGCTGGCTGCCGCAGATCCTGCAGCGCTACCGTGCGCAATACCCCGGCGTGGAGATCGAGGTGGCCGACGTGTTGTCCGAGCCCTGCGTGGAACGCGTGCGCAGCGGGCAGGCCGACTTCGCGCTGGCCGCCATCCGCGCCGACACGCCCGAGCTGCGCGCAGAAGCCTTCTGCAGCGACGGCTTCCACCTGGTGTGCCCGGTCGGACATCCCCTGGCCACGCAAGCCGAGGTGAAGCCGCGCGACGTGGCGGCCTATCCTTTCATCCATATGGCGCGCACCAGCAGCGTGCGCCAGTACCTGGACGCCGCCGTGCATCCGCTGCAGATGCAGACGCTGATGGAGGTCGACCAGCTCGCCACGGCGATGGGCATGGTGCGCGCCGGCCTGGGCATCAGCCTGATGCCGGCGCTCACGCTGTTCCACTTCGCGCAGCCCGGCCTGGTGACGCGGCCCTTGAACTGGCCCGGCCTGACCCGGCGCATCTACCTCGTGCGCCGCCGCGACCGCAGCCTGTCGTTGGCCGCGCAGACGCTGTACGAGCAGGTGCTCGCCGATCCTCCGCGCGAGGCGCCCACGCGAACGGCAACGTCCGCCCCGCCCCGGCGCCGCCGCTCGTAAAGGTTCGCCCGGATGCAAACTTCGGCTTGACCACACGGGGGATGCGGCTGATACTTCGAACCTGATAAATGTTGTTACACATTGTCAATTCCTGATGATGTTCCCGCTGTATCGCCGTGCCGTGGCGCATCCGCTCCCCGCACGGCCGGCCTGTCTCCTGTTTCCATGATCACAAGCCTGCTCGATCTCTTCCATCTCTACCTCGTGCCATTCGTGATCGGGGTGCCGGTCGCCCTGCTGCTGCTGTTCCTCGGCACGCGCCGCAACGACCAGTTTTCCGACAACCACACGCCACCGCCGAGGCCGCGCGCCGTCGTCGCGCCGCCAGCCACGCCGCCTGCGCCACCTCCACCGCCCCCGCCGCCAGCCAAGCCCGCCATCCTGGTGGTCGACGACTCGGCCGTGGCGCGCGCCAAGCTGCGCAAGCTGTTCGAAGGCGCGGGCTACACGGTGGAAGTGGCCAACGACGGCGCCCATGCGCTCGACGTGCTGCCGAGCGCCCATTTCGCGGTACTGGTGACCGATCTGGAAATGCCGGTGATGGACGGCTTCCAGCTGATCGCCGCCGTGCAGGGCGCGATGGAAACCGAGGACTTGCCGATCATCGCCATCACCGGCCACGACGAAATGCAGGCCCGCGTGAACGACGTGAAGGGCCTGTATGGCATCTTCAAGAAGCCATGGAACGACAGGGAATTGCTCAAGCGGGTCGGCGCCCTGTCGACGCTGCGGGGCCCGGCGATGGCGCAGACCTCCTGAAGCGACACCGCACCGGCCGACCGCAACGCGCCGCGCCAGGCGGCGCGAAGTCCTCAGCGTTCGGTCAGCAGTTCCGCGCGCAGCTCCGCGTTGCGCGAAGCACTCGAAGCATCCATGAAATCCGGGCTGGGGGCAGCCGCGTCGCGGCGCAGCGGTCCGCCTAGCAGCAGGCGAACGGCGCAGCCAAGCCCGGTCACACCGCCTGCCACCCACAGCCAGGAAGGCAGGACCGGCGCCCCCTCGCTCACCGCCAGCGGCAGACAGGCACCGGCCGCGCACAGGGCGACCAGCGCGCCGGCCATCTGCACAGGCATCTGATGACGGTGATTCATCGGCGGGCGGCCGCCGGGGCCTGCGCGGCGAAACGCATGTCGGCGTAACCGGGGCCGAGATCCTCGGCAAAGGCTTCGCTGCGGTAGAGCAGCGCCCGCTGGGCCGCTTCGGCATCGGCCAGGGCCGAAGCCCCGCCGAACACACCGACCGCGCCCGACTGCTTGTGCCAGAACGACCGCGCAGGGCGCGCGACCGGCCGGGCCCGGCCGGACGTGGAAGCGTTGGAAGGATGGGAAGGGCTCGGGGACAAGAAGCTGCGCATGGTGGTTCCTCGGATGGACCCAGGCAGTTTCGATGCCCCGTGTTTCAGCCGCATGGCATGCCAGCCGGGATTTGTTGCATTTGTAGCAACGCCGGCCGGTCGGCTTCAGAACGTGCCCGAATACGCTCCGCCATCCGCCAGGACGTTCTGCCCCGTCATGTAGCCCGCATGCACGCTGCAGAGGAACGCGCAGATGGCACCGAACTCTTCCGGGTGACCGAAGCGTTGCGCCGGGATGGCCTTCATGCGGACCTCGCGAATCGCATCGATCGGCTGGCCGGTCTTGCTCGAAGCGCTCTGCATGCCGCTCTTCAGGCGATCCGTGTCGAATGCGCCCGGCAGCAGGTTGTTGATCGTCACGCCCTTGGCCGCCAGCGAACTCCGCGACACGCCGGCCACGAAGCCGGTCAGGCCGCCGCGCGCGCCGTTGCTCAGGCCGAGCACGTCGATCGGCGACTTCACCGCGCTCGACGTGATGTTGACGATCCGGCCGAAGCCGCGCGCGGCCATGCCGTCCACCGTGGCCTTGATGAGCTCGATCGGCGTGAGCATGTTGGCGTCGACCGCCTTGATCCAGGCCTCGCGGTCCCATTCGCGGAAGTCGCCGGGCGGCGGACCGCCGGCATTGGTGACCACGATGTCGAAGTCCTTGCGCACCGCGAACACCGCGGCGCGGCCGGCCTCGGTGGTGATGTCGGCCGCCACGGCCTGCACCACGGCCGACACGGGACGCAGCGGATCGGCCTGCAGCGCAGCCGCGGTGGCTTCCAGCACCTCGGCGCCGCGCGCCACGATCACCACGTTCACCCCTTCGCGCAACAGCGCCTGCGCGCAGCCCCGGCCCAGCCCCTTGCTCGCGCCGCAGACCAGCGCCCATTTACCGGCGATACCCAGATCCATATTGGTTCCTTTTGTTGTGACGAAAGACCGGCGGGATCATACCCGCGGGTGTGTTTTGGCGTCGGCCGTGCATTTGGCCAGCTACACCTTCTGCTTGCGGTAAGTGAACACGAAAATCCCGGCCACCACCAGCACCGTGCCGGCTGCCACCCAGGCGGTGAACGGCTCGCCGAGGATGACCACGCCCATCAGGATGGTCGACAGCGGGCCGACCATGCCGACCTGGGCCGCGGTGCCCGCGCCGATCCGCTCGATGGCCATCATCACCATCATCACCGGCGCCACGGTGCACACGGTGGCGTTGAGGACCGACAGCCAGATCACCTGGGGCGCCACCGCCAGTGCCGAGGACACCGGCCGCAGCGCGATGAACTGCAGCAGGCAGCACAGGCAGGCCACGCCGGTGGCCAGGCCGACCAGCCGCAGCGAGCCCAGCCGCTGCACCATCTGCCCGCTGTAGACCAGGTAGACCGCATAACTCACCGCGCTCAGGAACACCAGCAAGGCGCCCCAGGCCGCATTCGCGCCCTGCAGCGAGATCTCGTGGCCGAACACCAGCACCGCGCCCGCATAACTGATGGCCATGCCCAGCACCTGGCGGCGGGTGATGCGCTTCCTGTAGAGCAGCCAGCCCAGCCCCATCACCAGCGTCGGGTTCAGGTACAGGATCAGCCGCTCCAGCGAAGCGGAAATGAAGGCCAGGCCCGCGAAGTCGAGAAAACTCGCCAGGTAGTAACCGGTGATGCCCAGGCCGATCACACCGAGCCAGTCGCGGCCCGTCAGCGGCGGCTGGTTGCGGCTGCTCCACCAGGCCATCACCGCGAAGAACGGCAGCGCGAACAACATGCGGTACATGATCAGCGTGACCGCATCCACCCCGTACCGGTAGGCCAGCTTGACGATGATGGCCTTGCCGCTGAAGGCGATCGAGCCGGCCAGGGCCAACAGAACGCCGCCCGTCATGCTTTTGATAGCAGCCTTCGCAGGCACCATCTGCGCCGCAGGCACTTTTTCCTTGTATTCGACAGTCACGGAACAATGATCACTTCGAAGCGTGGAACATCCGGTGGTGCAGCCGCCGCAGCGACCACCACACGGCGGCGGCCACCAGCGGAATCGCCACCGCGGCCGTGCTCTCCGGGCTCCACGGCCAGCCGATGGCGTGCGCGCCCTTGGCCAGGTAGCTCACGAGGCCGACGATGTAGTAGGTGATGGCCGCCACAGACAGCCCTTCCACCGTGGCCTGCATTTGCAGCTGCAGGCCCTGGCGCGTGTTCATGGTGGTGAGCAAGGCCTGGCTGCTCTGCTGCTGCTCGATCTCGACCCGGGTGCGCAGCAGATTGCTCATGCGCGAAACCCGCTGCGACAGCGCGTCCTGCCGCCGCGTGGCCCATTCGCAGGTGCTGCGCGCGGGCGTCAGGCGGCGGTCCATGAATTCGCGGATGGTCTGCATGCCGGCCAGCCGGGATTCGTTGATGTCGGTGATGCGCTTGTCGACGAGCTCGAAATACGCCGCACTGGCCGAAAACCGCGAATGCGTGGCTGCATACTGACTCTCCACCTGGCCGGCCAGCCGGGTCAGCCGGTCGAGCAGCTGGGGCTCGTCGTCGCGGTTGGCGGTGCGGATGGCGTCGGCCAGCGAGGCGAGCTCGCGCTCGGCGAAGGCCAGCACGTCCGCGGCCTCGCGCGCGGCGGGCAGGCCCAGCAGCGCGGCCATGCGGTAGGTCTCGATCTCCAGCAGGCGCTGCACCAGGCGGCCGAGCCGGCGCGGCGACAGCGTGGCGACGTCCCCCCCGGCGCCCTCCTCCGCCTGCGGGCCACCGGCCAGCAGCACGATGCGCGAAAAGCCATCGGCATGGATGGCGAAGTCGGTATAGACCTCGCCATGCCCGCCGGCCACGCTGGAGGCCACCAGCGTGTCCTCGAACAGCACCTGCCGTACCCTGGCGCCGTCGGCCGCAAGGGCCGGCAGCGCCCACAGGTGCAGGCTCACCAGGCACTGGCCGGGCAAGGCGGCGAACCAGTCCTGCGGCACGGCCTGCGCCGCGGTGACGGGATCGCGGCCGAACACCTGCGCGGCGGCCGAAGCCGGCTCCAGCGCCCGCATGAAGGTGTAGGTCACGAACTCGGTGTGCATCTCCCAGCGCAGCCGGAACGGCCCGACGTCCATGCGGATGTGGGTGGAGTGCGCATCGGGCTGGGCCAGGTGGTGGTCGCGCAGCAGGGCCGCCACATGCGCCCGGCTGGCCTCCCGGCCGGCCGCGTCGCAGACCATCACCACATGGGAGATGGCCAGCGGTGCCGCCATCGCCTCGGGTGGACGGGCGTGGATTTCGTTGTGCAGCGCCGTGCGTTGCGGATGCTGCGGAGGATGGGTCGTGGATGCCATGGTCGATCCGGATTGTGACCGACGCGCGCCCCGGCTGGTCCCGCCGCCAAAGAAAAACGGCACCCGTGGGTGCCGTTCGATGGGGTCGCCGCGCGGGGTGTCAATCCTCGACGAAGGCTTCCTCGCGCTTGTTCTTCACCGCGGGCAGCAGCACGATGATCACCAGCAGCGCGGCGGCAGCCAGCAGGCCGGCCGACAGCGGACGCGTGACGAACACGCTCCAGTCGCCGCGCGACAGCAGCAGCGCACGGCGCAGGTTCTCTTCCATCATCGGGCCCAGGATGAAGCCCAGCAGCAGCGGCGCGGGTTCGCAGCCGAGCTTGTTGAACAGGTAGCCGATGAAGCCGAAGATGGCCACCATCCAGATGTCGAAGGTGTTGTTGTTCGTCGAGTACACGCCGATGGCGCAGAACAGCACGATCGCCGGGAACAGGAAGCGGTAGGGCACGGTCAAGAGCTTGATCCACATGCCGATCAGCGGCAGGTTCAGGATGATCAGCATGGCGTTGCCGATCCACATCGAGGCGATCAGGCCCCAGAACAGCTCGGGGTTGCTCGTCATCACCTGCGGACCAGGCTGGATGTTGTGGATGGTCATCGCGCCCACCATCAGCGCCATCACGGCGTTGGGGGGAATGCCCAGCGTCAGCAGCGGGATGAAGGAGGTCTGCGCACCGGCGTTGTTGGCCGACTCGGGGCCGGCCACGCCGCGGATGTTGCCCTTGCCGAAGGCGACTTCGCCCGGCTTCATGCGCATCTTCTTCTCGAGCGTGTAGGCCGCGAAAGCCGCCAGCAGCGCACCGCCGCCGGGCAGGATGCCGAGCGCGGAACCGAGCGCCGTGCCACGCAGCACCGCGGGCGTCATGCGCTTGAAGTCGTCCGCGGTCGGCCACAGGCCTTGCACGTTGGCGGTGAACACTTCGCGCTCGTCTTCGGGCTGCGACAGGTTGCTGATGATTTCGCCGTAGCCGAACACACCCATGGCGATGGTCACGAAGCCGATGCCGTCGGTGAGTTCGGGGATGTCGAAGCTGAAGCGTGCCACACCCGAGTTCACGTCGGTGCCGACCAGGCCCATGAGCAGGCCGAGCACGATCATCGCGATCGCCTTGAGCAGCGAACCCGAAGCCAGCACCACGGCGCCGATCAGGCCCAGGATCATCAGCGAGAAGTATTCGGCCGGGCCGAACTTGAAGGCCAGTTCGGTCAGCGGCGGCGCAAAGGCGGCCAGGATCAGCGTGCCGACGGAGCCCGCGAAGAAAGAGCCCAGGCCCGCGGCGGCGAGCGCCGGACCGGCCCTCCCCTGGCGCGCCATCTGGTAGCCGTCGATACAGGTCACGACCGAGGACGATTCACCCGGCAGGTTCACCAGGATCGCGGTGGTGGAGCCACCGTATTGCGCGCCGTAGTAGATGCCGGCCAGCATGATCAGCGCCGACACCGGCGGCAATGCGTAGGTGGCGGGCAACAGCATGGCGATGGTGGCCACCGGGCCGATGCCGGGCAAGACCCCGATCAGCGTGCCCAGGATACAACCGATCAACGCGTACAGCAGGTTGATCGGCGTGAAGGCCACACCGAAACCGAGCGAAAGATTTGCAATCAAGTCCATGTTCTATTTCTCCTCAACCGGTGATGAAGGTCGGCCACACCGGAATCTGCAGCTTGAGCAGAACGATGAACGCAAGGTAACTGCCCACAGCCAGGATGGTGGCCAGGATCAGCACTTCCTTGAGCTTGAAGCGCTCGCCCGCCATGCTGGAGATGATGGTCAGCGCGTAGATCGCGGCGATCATGCCCATGGCCGGCACCTTGATGCTCGGCAGGCCGCCAAGCAGCACGCCGAACGCTAGGTTGGCGCCGAGGATGAAGAAGATTGGCTTCCAGGCCCACTTGCCGATCGGGTCACCGCCTTCGGTCTCCACCACCAGCGAATTGAAGATGATGATGAGCCCCAGAAAGGCCATCAGGATGCCGAGCATCAACGGAAAGTAACCCGGGCCCATGCGCGCCCCGTTACCCACCGTGTATGTTGTCGCGCCCCAGGCAAACGCAATGCCCACGACGCTGAACATGACGCCAGAGAAAAAATCCTTCTGACTTTTGATTTTCACGTGTTGTTCCCTCGAGGAATTTCGATGGGGAATTGTGGTCCGCAGGCATGCGCCACCGGATGTGGATTCCACCTACCGGGTACCTCGGGAGAACCCGGAGAAGGCTGGCTATTCCAGCGGCGGGGTCGCGCTCAACACTTCGCCGATCGTGGTCAGCCCTTCGGCCACGCGCAGCGCACCGGCCAGCCGCAGCGGCCGCATGCCATCCTTCACCGCCAGGCGGCGCAGCGCGTCCATGCTGGGCGCCTGGTTGACCTGCGCCTTGAAGGCCTCGTTCACGGTCAACAGTTCGTACAGGCCCATGCGGCCCATGAAGCCGGTCATGCGGCAGTCCACGCAGCCGACCGGCTTGAACGGCGTGTAGCTGCCTGTGGCATTGATCTTCCAGGGCTTGATCACCTCGTTGAGGTTCTCGCGCGACAGCGCCTCGTCCGGCGCCTTGCACTGCTTGCACAGCGTGCGCACCAGGCGCTGGGCCAGCACGCCGAGCATGGTGGCGTTGAGCAGGTAGGCCGGCACGCCGAGCTCCATCATGCGGGTGATGGCCGAGGGCGCGTCGTTGGTGTGCAGCGTGGAGAACACCAGGTGGCCGGTGAGCGCGGCCTGCACCGCCATCTCGGCCGTGGCGAGGTCGCGGATCTCGCCGACCATGATGATGTCCGGGTCCTGGCGCATCAGCGCGCGCAGGCCTTCGATGAAGCCGAAATCGAGCTGCGCCTGCACCTGGGTCTGGTTGAACGACGGCTCGATCATTTCGATCGGGTCCTCCACCGTGCTCACGTTGACCTCTTCGGTGGCCACGCGCTTGAGCGTCGAATACAGCGTGGTGGTCTTGCCCGAGCCGGTGGGCCCGGTCACCAGGATGATGCCGTGCGGCCGCTTCACCAGCGCTTCCCAGCGCTCGGCGTCGTGCGGCGCGAAGCCGAGTGCATCCAGGTCCTTCACCGCCGTGTCCGGGTCGAAGATGCGCATCACCATCTTCTCGCCGAAGGCCGTGGGCAGGGTCGACAGCCGCATTTCCACTTCGTCGCCGCGCGGGTTGCGGGTCTTGATGCGGCCGTCCAGCGGGCGGCGCTTTTCCACCACGTCCATGCGGCCGAGCAGCTTGATGCGGGCCACCATGGCGTTCATCACGCCCATCGGCATCTGGTAGACCGGGTGCAGCACGCCGTCGATGCGGAAGCGGATCACGCCCTGCTCGCGCCGCGGCTCGAGGTGGATGTCGCTGGCCCGCTGGTTGAACGCGTATTGCCAGAGCCAGTCGACCACCTGCACCACGCCCTGGTCGTTGGCGTCGAGTTGCTTGTTGGTGCGGCCGAGTTCCACCAGTTGCTCGAAGCTGCCGCCGCCCGCGTTGCCGCCGGCCTTCTGCGCGATCTTCACCGACTTGGCCAGCGCGAAGAACTCGGCCGTGTAGCGGTGGATCTCCAGCGGGCTGGCCACCACCCGGCGCACGCTGCGGCGCGACTGCCGCTCCACCTCGCCCACCCAGTCGGTGATGAAGGGTTCGCTGGTCGCCACCACCACCTCCTGGGCCGTGACCTGCACCGGCAGCACCTTGTGCCGTTCGGCGTACACCGCGCTCATGGTGTCGGCCACCTTGCCGACCTCCACGCGCAGCGGATCGATGCGCAGGTAGGCCAGCCCGGCGCGGCCGGCCAGCCATTGCGTCAGCATCTCCACGTCCAGGGGCTTGCCATCGCTGGCGCGCAGCATGGCCACGCTGGCCAGCCGCACCAGCGCCGGCTGCGCGCTTTCGGCCTGCGAGCAACGCGCGATGGTGCGCTGCACCTCTTCGGGGGAGATCACGCCATCAACGCCGAGCCATTGCACCAGCAGGCGCCATTGCACCGGGCCGACGTAGTTGGCGGCATCGTGCTTCGCAGCGGGTTTCACGGTCGCCGTCATGTTCAGGCCTCGATGGGTTTGAAGACTTTCAGCCACTTCGGTGCCGGCAGGCCCCAGCGCGTCTGGATCGCATCGGCGCGCTCCAGCAATTCGGCGCGCGCCGGGCGGCTCGGCGTGCGCTGGGCCAGCACCACGGTGTTGCCTTCGCGCGTGGGGCGGAAGGCCCAGACCGCATCGGCACCGAAGGCCGCGCTGATCTTGGCCACGCTCTGCGGGTAACTCGAATCCTCGCCGAACAGGTTGACCGTCATGCAGCCTTCTTCGGTGAGCAGGCGGCGGCAGTCGGCGTAGAAATCCTCGCTGTCGAGCACCGGTGCAGCGGCGTCCTGGTCGTACAGGTCGACCTGCAGCGCATCCACCGTGCCGGCCCATTCGGCCTGCTGGATCTTCAGCGCGGCGTCGCCGATCACGATGTTCAGGCGCTCGTCGTCGGGCGGCAGCTTGAACCAGAAGCGGCAGGCCGACACCACCTGCGGGTTGATCTCGATGGCGGTGGTGCACATGCGCAGCTTCTTGCGGCTGAACTTGGTGAGCGCCGCGGCCCCCAGGCCGAGCTGCATCGCATGGCGCTTGGCCACGCTGCCGGGCGGCACGAACAGCAGCCAGGCCATCATGCGCTGCACGTAGTCGAGTTCGATGTCGAAGGGCGCGTTGAGCAGCATCGAGCCCTGCACCCATTCGGTGCCGAGGTGCAGCGTGCGCACGTCGCCGTAATCGGAGAAGTTGACTTCGGGCAAGGGCGCGGGACGGAGGGCGGTTTTACGGGAGGTCGACAAGATCAGAGAAGTCCATATTGTTCAAAGACGGCACGCCAGGCGGCGAGCTTGCGCTCGAAGCTCCACGAGGCATTCGCCGGGCTGGTGGAAGGCAGCTTGTGCACCGGCACGCCCAGCGGCTGCACCAGATGCGCGAAGCGGAAGCTTTCCGCGCCATTGTGCGCGACGGCCACGAGCCTCGGGCAGCGTTGGCGCAGGGCGGCGAAATCGTTGACCGCCGCGTTGCGGATGCGGCTGTCCAGGCTGCCCTCGCGTTCGCAACTGGCGTAGACGTCCCACAGGCCCAGCTTGTGGGCCAGCAGCCATTCGCAACGGAACGCATAACTTCCCCGGTATTCGGCCGGATCGCCCGACCCCAGCAGCGTGAACAGGATGCGCCACAGATGGTTCTGCGGATGGCCGTAATACTGCTGCGCACCGAGCGAGGCCACGCCGGGAAAGCTGCCGAGGATCAGCAGCCGCGTGTCGGGCCCCACCAGCGCCGGCAGGCCGACCAGCCGCTCGGGCAGCGCCTCGGCCGTCTGGGTCTTTGCTTTGGGCACCTTCAAGCCACCGTCTCGCGCAGCAGGGCGGCCAGCCGAGGCAGCGCCACGAGCGCGTTCGCCGTGGTGGCGGCGGCCAGCGGTTCCGGCGCGAGGCCGCGCAGTTCGGCCAGCACCCCGCCGATGCGCGGCAGTTCGGCCGGCGAATTGACGCCTTGCGGCTTGCCTTCGGCGCGCTCGGCGGCCGTGGCGTAGAGCCAATGCGGCGGAATGTCGGGCGCGTCGGTCTCCAGCACCAGGGCATCGAGCGGCAGCTCGGCGGCAAGCCGGCGCAACTGGCGGGCAGGCTCGAAGGTCATCGCACCGCCGAAGCCGAGCTTGAATCCCAGGCCGATGAAGGCCTCGGCCTGCTGCGCGCTGCCGTTGAACGCATGCGCGATGCCGCCCAGCTCGCCCTCCCCCGCGGTGCCGACCGCGCGCAGGTGCTTGAGCACCAGGTCGGCGCTGCGCCGCACGTGCACGATGACCGGCAGGCCGTGGCGCCGCGCGAGTTTGAGCTGGGCGCGGTAGAAGTGCTGCTGGCGCGCGAGCATGGCGGGCTCGGCCAGCGCGGGCACGAACTGGTCGATGCCGATTTCGCCGACCGCCACCAGGCGCGGATCGTCCCGGTGCCGGGTCAAGGCGGCGTCGAGCTGCGCCAGCGCGTCGTCGGCCGCGCTCGGCACGCACAGCGGGTGAATCCCCAGTGCGTAGGCATCGCCCGTGCGGTGCGCCAGTTGCCGCACGGTGTCGAAATTGAACACGCCGACGGCCGGGATGACGCACATCGCTACGTTTTCGGTAGCAGCCTTCGCCCGTGCAGTCAGCGCTAGCGCGTGATTTGGCCCGAACTCCTGGGCGTCGAGGTGGCAGTGTGTATCGATCCACATGGTGGCCACACTGTAGCGCCCACGCAGGGGGAGGCCGGGGCGCGAATCCCGAGGGCGCCGGCGGTCCATGCGCGCAAGGGATGCACTCGCACAAAAAGCGTGGTAACGTGAATTTCGCCAGTCTCCTCGTCTTCAACGATCACAGGTGTACGCATGCGCAGGCCAGCCCTCTACAGCAGCTCGAGTCGTTCCGCGCCAGGCCCCGAGGCTTCGGCTGCGCCTGCCGAAATCGCGTCGCCAGCCGCGCCTGAAGCGGCATCTCCGGCGGCTGCCACAGCGGCAGGCAGCCGCAGAACGCGCAAATTCCATCTCTCGCACCCGCGCGTTCTGTGGTCCGTCATCGGCGTGCTCGGTGCCGGCCTGCTGGTCAGCCTGGGCCTGCTGCTGCGACCGGCCAGCCACCAGCTCACACAGAAGGACATCGACAACGCGGTGATGCACACCCTGGCCAACAATGTGCTGCCTTCGGCCGCGGCCAAGGCGGCCGAAGCCGTGCGGCCGGCGGTCGTGCGGGTGATGGGCTACGTGAAAGGCAAGGACGGCAAGGAAGACGTGGAGCACGGCGTGGGCACCGGCGTGGTGATCGTCGACAAGGGCATCATCCTCACCAACCTGCACGTGGTGCAAGGGGCCGACCGCATCAAGGTCACCTTCTTCGACGGCCTCGAATCCACCGCGTCCGTCACCGGCATGCAGCCCGAGAACGACCTCGCCGTGCTGCAGGCGCACAAGATTCCCGACGACATGATCGCCGCCACCATGCGCTCCACGGCCGATCTCGCGCCCGGCGACGAAGTGGTGGCCGTGGGCTTTCCGTTCGGCATCGGGCCGTCGGTGTCCTCGGGCGTGATCTCGGGGCTCAAGCGCAGCTTCCGCTCCCCTGAAGGCAAGCAGGAGATGAGCAACCTGATCCAGTTCGACGCCGCGGCCAATCCCGGCAATTCCGGCGGCCCGCTGGTCACGATGGACGGCGAGGTCGTCGGCATCGTCACCGCCATCCTGAACCCGACGCAGCAGCGCACCTTCATCGGCATCGGATTCGCCGTGCCGATCGAGAACGCGGCATCCGCCGTCGGCCTGCACCCCTTCTGAACACATCTCTTCGAAAAGGACCCGCGCATGACCTCCGCCACCACGCCCACCACCGACACCGCGCAGCTCATGGAGCAAATCCTCTACGAAGTCAAACGCGTGGTGGTCGGGCAGGACCGGTTCCTGGAACGCGTGATGGTGGCGATCCTGGCGCAGGGGCATCTGCTGGTCGAAGGCGTGCCCGGCCTGGCCAAGACGCTCACGGTGAAGACGCTGGCCAACACCGTGCAGGGCGGCTTCAAGCGCATCCAGTTCACGCCCGACCTGGTGCCGTCCGACCTGGTCGGCACGCGCATCTACAACCAGAAGAGCGGCGACTTCGCGACCTCGCTCGGCCCGGTGTTCACCAACCTGCTGCTGGCTGACGAGATCAACCGCGCCCCGGCCAAGGTGCAGAGCGCGCTGCTGGAGGTGATGCAGGAGCGACAGGTGACGATCGCCGGCGAAACGCACAAGGTGCCCAACCCGTTTCTCGTGATGGCCACGCAGAATCCGATCGAGACCGAAGGCACCTACCCGCTGCCCGAGGCCCAGGTCGACCGTTTCATGATGAAGGTGCTGGTCGACTACCCGACCGACGACGAGGAATTCGTGATCGTGCAACGCGTCACCGGCCCGGCGGTGAACGTGACGCCGGTGGCCACCACCGAACAGCTCGCCGCGCTGCAGGCCGAATGCCGGCGCATCTACGTCGATCCTTCGCTGATGCAGTACGCGGTGCGCCTGGTGTCGGCCACGCGCAAGCCCGAGGCGCATGGCCTGAAGGACATGGCACGCTACATCACCTTCGGCGCGAGTCCGCGCGCCACCATCAACCTGGTGGAGGGCGCGCGCGCGCTGGCCATGCTGCGCGGACGCACCTATGCGCTGCCCGAGGACATGACGGACCTGGTGCCCGACGTGTTGCGGCATCGCCTGGTGTTGACCTACGACGCCTTGTCCGAGGGGCTGAGTTCCGATGCCCTGATCGGCAAGCTGATGGCCAAGGTGCCGCCGCCTCCCAAGCCGCTGGAACATGAAAAACTCGCCGCTTGAATTTGGCACACCCCCAGGTTGCGCACTGCGTGCCGCGCCCACCCCTTGCAGGGGGCAACACCTGCGGCCCGGCAAAGCCGGTTCCGCGGTGTTCCCCGTGAAGAGTGACCTCAATGAGAAAAGCTGAATCGCCAACGACCCCATCTGTCGCGGAAAGCGCCGACCACATCCTGCGCCGGCTCGAGTGGACGGTGGTGCGGCGCCTGGACGGCCTGCTGCAGGGCGACTACCGCACGCTGTTGCGCGGCACCGGCATGGACCTGGCCGACCTGCGCGAATACCAGTTGCACGACGACGTGCGCCACATCGACTGGAACGTCACGGCCCGCCTGCAGGTACCGCATGTGCGCGTGTTCACCGAAGACCGGGAAATGGCCGCCTGGTTCCTGCTCGACCTGAGCCCCTCGGTGGATTTCGGCTCGGGCGAAAGCGCCAAGCGGCAGATCTCGGCCGAGTTCGTCGGCGTGCTCGCGCGCATGCTGACACGCCACGGCAACCGCGTCGGCGCGATGCTCTACGGCGCCGGCGTCGACACCGTCCTGCCCACGCGCAGCGGGCGCACGCATGTGCTGCACCTGCTCAAGGCCATGCAGCAGCGGCCCGAAGGCGCGTCCACCGGCAAGGTGACCCGGCTGCAGGACCTGCTGCAATCGGCCGCCAACCTCGTGAAGCGGCGCTCCACGGTGTTCGTGGTCTCCGACTTCATCAGCGAGCCCGGCTGGGAAAAACCGCTCGGCCAGCTGGCGCAGCGCCATGAGGTGGTGGCGGTGCGCCTGCTCGACCCGATGGAGCTGGAACTGCCCGATCTCGGCCTGATCCCCATCGTCGATGCCGAAACCGGCCAGCAGTTGCTGGTCGACACCGCCGACGCCGGTTTCCGCAAGCGTTTCGCGCGCATCGCCGCGCAGCGCGAGGCCGACCTGCGCGACAGCCTGGGCCGCGCCGGCGTGGACACGCTGGAGCTGTCCACCGACGGTGACCTGGTCGAGACCATCGTGCGCTTCACCGACCTGCGCAAACGCCGCAGCCGGCTGTCCGCCGGTGCCTCGGCGCGGGTGCCGTCGCATCTCTCCGCGCACTTCGCTCCCGGCGCGGCCAGGGCCGCCTGAGCCCGAAGGAGCCTCCGATGCAAATGCCCCCACTGCCGAACTTCAACAACTTCCCCGTCACCTTCCTCTGGCCCAGCCTGCTGTGGCTGCTGCTGGTGCTGCCACTGCTGGTGCTGCTCTACGTGTGGCTGCTGCGGCGCAAGAAGAAGATGGCGTTGCGTTATGCCAGCCTGTCCATCGTGCGCGAAGCGATGGGCCGCGGGCAGAGCTTTCGGCGGCATGTCCCGCCCGTCCTGTTCCTGCTGGCGATCGCCGCGATGCTGGTCGCCGCGGCGCGGCCGATGGCGGTGATCGCCCTGCCCTCCTCGCACGAAACCATCATCCTGGCCATGGACGTTTCGGGCAGCATGCGCGCCACCGACGTCAAGCCCAACCGGCTGGTGGCCGCACAGGAAGCCGCTAAAGCCTTCATCGCCGAACTGCCACGCACCGTGCGGGTCGGCATCGTGGCCTTCGCCGGCTCGGCCCAGGTGGTCCAGCCGGCCACGCTGAGCCGTGAAGACCTGGTGACGGCGATCGACCGCTTCCAGCTGCAGCGCGCCACCGCCATCGGCAGCGCCATCGTGGTCTCCCTGGCCGAAATCTTCCCCGACGCCGGCATCGACCTCACCAGCATGACCTATGGCCGCGATCGACCGCGCGGCTCGTCGATCGACGAGGTCGGCAAGAAGGACGGCAAGGACCCCAAGGCGTTCGTGCCGGTGGCGCCCGGCTCGTACAACTCCGCGGCCATCATCCTGCTCACCGATGGCCAGCGCACCACCGGCGTCGACACGCTGGAGGCCGCCAAACTCGCCGCCGACCGCGGCGTGCGCGTCTACACCGTGGGCATCGGCACGGTGGACGGGGAGACCATCGGCTTCGAGGGATGGTCGATGCGCGTGCGGCTCGACGAGGAGACCTTGAAGGCCGTCGCCACGCGCACCAATGCCGAATACTTCTACGCCGGCACAGCCGAGAACCTGAAGAAGGTCTACGAGACCCTGAGCTCGCGCCTCACGGTCGAGAAGAAGGAAACCGAGATCTCGGCCCTGCTGGCCATGGCCGGCGCGCTGCTGTCAGTGATTGCTGCCGGGCTGTCCCTGCTGTGGTTCAACCGGATCCTGTGAGCGGGCGCCGTACAACGGCTAGCGCCCGGCCTCGCCCCTGGCCAGCCAGCGCTTGAGCCCCCAGCCGCCGGCGCCGATCAGCAGCACCGTCAGCGCCACCAGGCCGATGGTCAACGGCCCCGGATTCTTCAACGCGTCGACGATCTGGCCGGAGAACAGGCCGATCAGCACCGTGCCCGGCGCCATGCCGAGCGCGGTGCCGAGCACCATGTCGCGCAGCCGGATGTGGGTCGCGCCGGCGATCATGTTGATGATGGCGAACGGCGCCACCGGCACCACGCGCACCGCCACCACCGCCCACAGGCCGTGCCGCGCCAGGCGCTGGCTCAGCGCATTGACCCGCTCGCCGGCCAGTTTCTGCATGGCCTCGAAACCCAGGAAACGGCCGACGCCGTAACTCGCAGCCGCGCCGATCAGCGCGCCCCCCATCACGCAGAAGAATCCTGCGACCGGCCCGAGCGCGACGAAGGTCACCAGGGTGAGGAAGCTCAGCGGCACGGCGATGGCGCTGGCCAGCGCGAAGCCGGCGAGCGCGGCCAACGGGCCGTAGCGCTGGCCGAGCGCCTGCAGGCCGTCGACGATGCGGTCCACGTTCAGCCATTCGCGCAGCGGCGACCAGCTCCAGGCCATGGCCAGGCCGGCCAGGACCAACAGCAGCAGGCCCAGGGCGAACAGCCGGCCGCGACCGCTGCCGCGTGGTTCAACCATCGGAACGGCGATTGGCGGCGACGGCCATCGGTGGTGCGGGTGGCAAGCTCGTATCCTCCAGGCGGGCGGTGACCACCGCCGCAAGTTCGTTGACGTGGCCGTTCTCGAAAATCGAGCCGTGCAGGCCTTTGATCTGGCGTTCCGCGAGTCGCCCCGGCATCAGCCGGCGCCACGGCCGGAAAAGCCAACGGCTCCAGCTCGCCAGGCCCGAGGACTTGACCAGCAGGGTCGGCCCATCATAGGCCGAAGGCTTATAGCCCTTCAGGGCCATCACCTGACTCACCAGGCCGGGGTCGTTGAACATCGCACCCAGCCGGCGGCCGTTCATGCTGAGCTCCTGCACGTGCAGGCGCCGCACCAGCCAGCCCGACAGCCGCCAGAATGCCGTGCCGCCCATCATCGAGGCCGGGTACGTGGTGTCGATCAGCATCAGGCCGCGCATCGGCACGCCACGCTGCTGCAGCAGGCGCGCCGCCTCGAGTGCCGCGATGCCGCCGACCGAGAAGCCGGCCAGGTAGCCGGGTGCGCGGCCGTGTGCGGCGATGCAGTCGGCGTACAGCCCGGCCAGGTCGTCAATGCGCTCGATGCCCCCGTTGAACGGCGGCTGCAGCATGTGCAGGTCGCAGGCGTTGCCCAGCGCACGGGCCAGGTTCTTGAAGCGCAGCAGGTCGCCGTGGCCGGAAGCGGCCAGGTACACCGGCACGCGGCCGGTATCGGCGCCGAGGTTGACCAGCAGGCCCGGCGGCGCGGCGTTGGCGTTGAGCGCGGCGGCGAGCTGTTCGATGGTCGGGTGTTCGGTGATCAGGTAGAGCGGCACCTTGCGCCCGACCAGTTCCTCGATGCCGGTGAGCAGGCTCACCGCGGCCAGCGAATCGCCGCCGAGGTCGAAGAAGTTGTCGTGCACGCTCAGCGGGCCGGTGTCTTCGCGGCCGAGCACGCCCTGCCACAGCGCCAGCAGCTCGCGCTCGTAGCGCCGGCTCGGCTGGCGCGCCACGCCGGTGTGGGCGCCGTGGCCGGGCTCGGGCAGGGCCTCGTAGTCGATCTTGCCGACGCTGCTCGACGGCAGCTTGGGCAGGATCTGGATGCCGCTCGGGATCATGTAGTCGGGCAGGCGCGCGCGCAGCACGCGCTGCAGGCCTTCCACCGTCTGCGGCTCGCTGGAAGCCACCCAGGCGTGGATCATCGGCTTGCCCTTGCGTTCGATGAGCTTGGCCGCGGCCTGCAGCACGCCGGGCACGGCCGACAGCGCCGACTCGACCTCGCCGAGTTCGATGCGGTAGCCGCGCAGCTTGATCTGCCGGTCCAGCCGACCCATGAAATGCAGGTTGCCGTCGCTGCCGAGCCAGCCGCGGTCGCCGGTCTTGTACATGCGTCCGCCGGGCCGGTGGGGATCGGCCAGGAACACCTGGGCGTCGAGATCCGGCCGCCTGAGGTAGCCGCGTGCGATGGCATCGCCGCCGATGTAGACCTCGCCGGGCACACCCAGCGGCATGGGCTGCAGCTGCGCGTTGAGCACGTAGATGCGCGTGTCGTCGATCGGCCGCCCGATCGGCAGCGCCACGTCGGTGCGGTGGTTCTCGCACTCCCAGGCCGTGGCGAAGATCGCGGTTTCGGTGGGACCGTAGACGTTGTAGAGCCGTGCGCCGGTCTCCTTCAGGAAACGGCTGGCTAGCTCTGGCGCCAGCACCTCGCCGCCGCAGCAGGCCACGCGCAGCTTGAGGTCGGGCCGGTGGCCGGCGGTGTCGAGGAAACGGCTCATCGTCGACGGCACGAAGGCCATGATGGTCACGCCATGCGCCACGGCGAAATCGGCCAGCGACTCCGGCAGCAGCCGGCCCGGCGGCGGCAGGGCCACGCTGGCGCCGTGGATCAGCGGCAGCAGCAGCTCGATCAGCGAGGGGTCGAAGGTGGCCTGGGTGGCCTGGGCCGAGCGGTCGCGCCAGTCCACGCCGTAGGCGCGCGACAACCAGCCGAGCCGGCGCGCGAGCGTGCCGTGTTCGATCATCACGCCCTTGGGCCGGCCGGTCGAGCCGGAGGTGAACAGCACGTAGGCCAGGTCGTCCGCGCCCGGCTGCACACCGGACAGGGCCGGCGGGTCCGTGGGCCCGGCGCCTTCGTCCACGGCCTGCAGTACCGTCCAGTCCACCTGCAGCACCTGCGCATGCAGCGGGCCCAGCGCCGCCAGCCGGCCAGGCTGCAGCAACAGGGCGACGGCGCTGCTTTCCTCGAGGATCGCCGCCAGCCTGGCCGCCGGCGCCTCGGGGTCCAGCGGCAGGAAGGCCGCGCCGGCCTTCGCGATGGCCAGCAGGCCAAGCACCATGTCGGCCGAGCGGTCGATGGCCATGGCCACGATGCGGTCGCGGCCCGCGCCGAGGGCGAGCAACTGGTGCGCGAGCCGGTTGGAGAGCCGCTCGAGCGTACCGTAATCGAGGCTGCCGCCGTCCCAGACCAGGGCCACGGATTCGGGCCGCAGCGCCGCCTGGTGCGCGAACAGGGTGACGAAAGGCTGCACCGATTCGTGGCTGGCCACGTCCTTGTGCAGGCCGTCGATCAGCGCCCAATACTCCTCCTGCGGCAGCAGCGCCACGTCTTCGATGCGGGCGGTGGCCTGCGTCATCGCGGTCTGCACCAGGTGCCAGATGCGCCGGCCCAGCAACTCCACTTCGCCGGCCAGGAAACATGCGGCGCTGGCTTCGAGCGCGAGCTCCACGTCCTGCTCGGCATGGAATTCGCACACCGTCACCCCCAGCGGGAAGCGGGCCTTGCCGGAGAACAGCTGGCGCGAATCGACCAGCACGGCGTCGCCGAAGGACACGGCGTAGTCCTGCCGCTCGAAGGACAGCAACACGTCGAACAGGCCTTCGCGGCGATTGCGCGAGAGCTCCAGCGTGCGCCCCATCTCGCTCAGCGGATAACGCGGATGGCGCAATGCCGCGCGCATGGCCGTGCCCACGGCGGCGAGCAGGCCTTCGATGGTCATGTCGGGCGTGGTCGCCACGCGCACCGGCACCACACCGACGAACATGCCCAGCGTGTCGGTATAGCGCCGCCCGCCGCGGTTCAGGCTGGGCACGCCGACCACCACCTCCGAGCGGCCGCCGACCCGTGCGAAATACAGGATCAGCGCGGCCAGGAAAAAGTTGAACGCGGTGCTGCCGCGCTCGGTGGCGACGCTGCGCAACCGGTCGTAGTCGGCGCGCGGAATGCGCTGCGCCGCGAGTTGCGCGGCCGGCAATTCGTGTGGCGTGGTCTTGGCGTAGCGGCGCTCGATCAGCGGCGGCGGCAGCGCGGGCATCTGCTCGCGCCAGTAGGTCTCGTCGCGCGCGAAGGCCACCGAGCCGCGGTAGGCGTTCGATTCCTCGATGAACTTCAGGTAACCCGGGTCGGCCGGCGGCGCCGGCTCGGTACCCAGGCGCAACGCGTTGTAGATGTCGCTCCAGCGGCGCATCACCTGGGAAGTGCCCCAGCCGTCCATCACCAGGTGGTGGAACTGGATGGTCAGGCCGTGCAGGGTGTCGCTGGCGCGCAGCAGTGCAAAGCGCCACGGCGGCGTGCCGTCGAGCACGAAGGGCACGGCCATGCGCGCCTGCCACCAAGCGCGCATCGCCGCCTGCGGGTCTTCCGCGGCGCTCAGGTCGACGACCTCCAGGTTCACCACGCCTTGTGCCAGCAGGCGCTGGCGGCCGTCGTGCATCGGCGCCAGCCGCAAGGCCTCGTTCTCGGAGACCAGCCGCGCCAGCGCCTGCCTGAACAGCGGCAGGTCCAGCGGGCCGGTGAGGAAGGCGCCGCCGCCGATGTTGAGGTGGGCGCTGCCGGCCCAGGTGCGCTGGTCGAGCCAGACCTCGTGCTGGCTCAGCGACATCGCCAGGCCGTCGTCGGCACCCGGATCGGGCGCCGGCCCCGCCGGCCCCGGCGGCATCAGGGCGGCATCGACGAGATTCAGGGCTTCCATGATGAGATGGCCTCGATCGCGTGGCGGTAGCCGACCTCGATGATCTCGTCAGCGCGTTTGTAGGCCATCAGCGAGAAATTCGCGACGGGCGGCTCGAGGTAATGGTCGGACTGCGCCACGGTGTGGGCGCGCTGGTTCAGGCCGCCGATGTGGCCGGCGCGGTACAGGATGTCGGCGATGCCGGGCGTGGGGTTTTCGGGCTTGCGGAAGAAGCCCTTGAGCGTGTGCCGTACGGACAGCCGGGTCAGCGACGGGTCCACGCCCATCTCCTCGCGCACGTCGACATCGATGGCGATGATGGTGCCGTTGCCGCGGCGTTTTTCGAGCGGCGTGCCCAGGCGCATGCGCATGGCGTCCACCGGCACGTTCTCCAGGATGGCGCCGTCGACCAGCAGGTTGCCTTCGTGCACCACCGGCGGAAACAGGCCGGCAGGCGAGTTGCTGGCCAGCACCGCGCGCCACAGCGGGCCGGTTTCCTGCACCGTGGTGCCGCCCTTGGTGAGGTTGCAGGCCGCCGCGAAAAAGGGGCGCCACAGGCCATCGACCTGGGTCTCACCGAACATGGCCTGCAGGTCGCGCTTCACGCGGCGGCCCGACACCAGCGAGATCAGCGGCAGGGTCAGCCGCTCGCCGCCGGTGGCGAAATCGCGCGTGCGGTCGCGGATCGCATCGAGCGAAAGGTCGCACGCGTACTGCGCACCGATCAACGCGCCCATGCTGTTGCCGCCGATCAGGTCGATCTCGATGCCGGCTTCGGCCAGCGCCCGCAGTACACCGAGATGGGCGAAGCCGCGTGCACCGCCGCCGCCCAGCACCACGCCGACCGCGCAGCCGCGCAGGAAGCGGGCCAGCCGTGCATGGTCGCCGCCGTGGCCGCTGCGGATCGGGTAGACGCGTTCCAGTTCCCGCCCGGCACGCCAGGCGTGGGTCGGGTCGGGCCGTGTGGTGATCGCCGAGTACAGCACCGCCAGGTGCTTTCGCTTCATCGCGAAACCCGGCTCCTGGAACAACTGCTGCTCCAGCACGCCGCGCTCGGTGGAAGTGCCGGCCGCGGCCACGAAGATCACCTGGTCCGCCTGGCGGAAGGCGCGCCGGGTCCATGCCGCGCCCGCGGCGTCGGTGCCGGCGTCGGTCTCGTACACCAGGAAATCGAACTGTTCCTCGAGTTCGTCGAAGCGGTCCTTGCCACCACCCTGGCCCTCGTGCGCCTGGCGGTCGCGCTCGGCGCCGGGCGTGAGGTGGTGGGTGCGGCCGGACTGGGCGAAAGCCGCCACCAGGCCGCGCGCCACCTCGGCGGCGTTCGCGCCCTCGTTCAGCGGGATCACCACGAAGGACTGCGCCTGGTGCCGCTCCACCAGCTGGCTCTTGTGGCGCAGGTGGTCGAAGATCGCCTGGGAGAAGACCCGGTTCAGGGCCAGCGCGTGGCGCTCCAGCAAGGCTTCGAAATGGCCGCGGTGGAGCACGGCCAATGTCGAGTCGCGCACCGCGGTGACGTCGGCGGTGCGTGGCTGGCGCAGGATCAGGCCGACCTCTCCCACGCTTTCGCCGAGCCGGATTTCGTTGTAGAGCAGCACGCTGCCGTCGGCCATGCGCCGCGACACGCGCAGGCGCCCGCTCACCACGAAGAACATGCTGTCGGCGGTGTCGCCCTCGCGCACCACCAGGCTGCCGCCGGGCACTTCCTGCAGTTGCAGCACGTCGGCCAGGTCGTTGAGCAGCACGTCGTCGAGCACGCCGAACACCCGGCTGTCGCGCAAGACCTGCAAGACCCGCGCCCTGAATTTCGCCTGTCCTAACATCGGAAAACATCCCTCCGTTCAGCCACCATCGGCAGAACCACGGCATACCTGAAGCCAGCATGCACGGCATTGCTTCGCATGGAAACCTTGGTTTACACAACGTTACCAGCTTAACCCAGGCTGGCGTACGGGGCAAAACAGGGTTTGCGCGAGCAATCCCGGGGAAAAAGTCACGGAACCGGCCCGTCGGGCCGGTCAAAGTCAGGCGGCGAACAGGCCCTGGTTCAGCCGCAGGGTGCGACCGCAGCGCGCGGCCAGGCTTTCGTCGTGGGTGACGAGCACGAAGGCCGTGCCCTGGTCGCGCGCGAGCTGCAGCATCAGCTCGAACACACCGTCGGCCGTGGTCCGGTCGAGGTTGCCGGTGGGCTCGTCGGCCAGCACGCAGGCCGGCTGCGTGACCAGCGCACGCGCGATCGCCACGCGCTGGCGCTCCCCGCCGGACAGCTCCGCAGGCCGGTGGTGGATGCGCTCCGACAGACCGACCGAGGCCAGCGTGCGCGTGGCCATCGCCGCCGCGTCGGCCGGTGCCATGCGGCGAATCCACAGCGGCATGGCCACGTTGTCGAGCGCGCTGAACTCGGGCAGCAGGTGATGGAACTGGTAGACGAAGCCCAGGTGCCGGTTGCGCAGCGCGCCCTGCTGCGCCGGACTCAGTTGCGCCAGCGCCTGCCCCTTAAGCTGCACCGTGCCGCTGGTCGGCGCGTCCAGGCCGCCGAGCAGGTGCAGCAGCGTGCTCTTGCCTGAGCCGGACGCGCCGACGATGGCCAGGGTTTCGCCGGCGAAGACCTGGAGTTCTACGCCCTTGAGCACCGTCACATCGAGCCGGCCTTCGGTGAAGCGTTTCGTGAGGCCGTGGGCCTGCAACACGATCTCTCTGGAATCATTCATAACGCAAAGCCTCCGCAGGGTTGACGCGGCTCGCGCGGAAGCTGGGGTAGATCGTTGCCAGGAACGCCAACACCAGCGAGATGATGGCAATCGGCACGATGTCGCCCTGCTGCGGGTCGCTCGGCATGCGGCTGATCAGGTAGACGTCGCGCGGCAGGAAGCTCGCGTGGAACAGCTGCTCCAGCGCCGGCACGATCACGTCGATGTTGAACGCGATCACCAAGCCCAGCGCCAGGCCGGCCAGTGTGCCGATCACGCCGACCATGGCGCCCTGCACCATGAAGATGCCCATGATGCTCTTTGGGCTCGCGCCCAGCGTGCGCAGGATGGCGATGTCGGCGCGCTTGTCGGTCACCGTCATCACCAGCGTGCTCACCAGGTTGAACGCGGCCACGGCCACGATCAGCGTGAGGATGATGAACATCATGCGTTTTTCGAGCTCCACCGCGGCGAACCAGGTCTTGTTCTGCTGCGTCCAGTCGCGGATCAGCAAATGGCCGCTCAGCGTGCCGGCCAGCTGCTGCGTGACCTCGCGCGCCTGGTGCAGGTCTTTCAGCTTGAGCCGCACGCCGGTCGGGCCTTCGAGCCGGAAGATGCGTGCCGCGTCCTCGATGTGCACCATCACCAGCGCCGAGTCGTATTCGAAATGGCCGGAATCGAAGGTGCCGACCACCGTCATCTGCTTCAGCCGCGGCACCACGCCAGCCGGGGTGACCTGCCCGCTCGGAGCGATCAGCGTGACCGGATCGCCCTCGCGCACGCCCAGGCTGCGCGCCAGCTCCACGCCCAGCACCACGCCGAAGCCGCCGGGCACGAGCTTGTCGAGGCCGTGGGCCTTCATCTCGCCGTTCACCAGGTCGGTGACCTCGGGTTCGAGCTTGGGATCGATGCCGCGCACGATGGTGCCCTTCATGTCCTCGCCGCGCGCCAGCAGCGCCTGCGTGGCGATGAACGGCGCCGCGCCGATCACCGACGGGTTGCGCCGCGCCTCGGCGATGGTCTGGTTCACGTCGGGCAAGGCTGCGCCCTGCGGCGCGAAAATCTCGATGTGCGAGACCACGCTGAGCATGCGGTCGCGCACGTCCTTCTGGAAACCGTTCATCACGCTGAGCACGATGATCAGCGCGGCCACGCCGAGCGCGATGCCCAGCATCGACACACCGGAGATGAAGGAAATAAAACCGTTTCGCCGCGTGGCGCGGCCGGCGCGGGTGTAGCGCCAGCCAACCATCAATTCGTAGGGGACTTGCATCGATTGTCGGAAGTCAACTTCCAGGCAAAGCGATGATTGTGGCATCCCCGACAATACCCGCATGTCAGACACACCCCATTTGGTGATTCCCTTCGCAGCGGCCGAATTAGGTCGGCCGGCCCTGTCCTCGCTGCAACTGCCCAATCTCGAGAAACTGCTGGCCCGGCTGGCGCCCGGCCCGACCGACAAGGGCTCCGAAGAAAGCCTCACCCCCCCGCACGAACGCGTGCTGGCGCACGCCCAGGGCCTCGCCTCACCCGACGGGCTGCTGCCCTGGGCCGCGCTCGAAGCCGGCCGCCTCGGCTTGGCCGGCGCGGCGGATGGCGCCTGGGCCATCGTCACGCCTTGCCACTGGGAGATGGCCTCGGCCCATGTGGACATGGACGATCCGGACGGCCTGCGACTCACGGAAGCCGAATCGCGCACGCTGCTGGCCGCCATGCAAACCTATTTCGAGGAGGACGGCATCGCCTTGTTTTATGTGACGCCCACCACCTGGCTGGCGCGCGGCGAGTGGTTCCGCGGCCTGGCCACGGCCTCGCTCGACCGCGTGGCCGGCCGGCGGGTGGACGACTGGATGCCCAGGGCCGAGCAGGCACGCGGCCTGCGCCGGCTGCAGAACGAGATGCAGATGCTGCTCTACACCCATGCGGTGAACGACGAACGCGGCGCTCGCGGGCTGGCGCCGGTGAATTCGTTCTGGGTCAGTGGGACGGGCGATAGCCCTGCATCACCATCGCGGGGAAACGAGCCCAAAACCATCGCGCCGCGCGGACTGGCCGAAGCGGTGCGTCGCAACGACGGGCCGGGCTGGATGGCGACCTGGCAGCACATCGACGCCACCGACTGCGCGGCGCTGCTGCAGCGACTCGATCAAAAAAAGCCGGTGCAACTCACGCTCTGCGGCGAAAACCATGCGCGCAGCTTCACCAGCACCGGCCTCGGCCTGCGCCAGCGGATTGCAAGCCTTTTAAGCCCCACGCGCTTGCTGACTGTGCTGGAGTCGCTATGAAAATCACAGCACGCGACATCCCGCCGCGCGCTGTCTGGGCGCTGCAGCAGGCCGGCATCCATCCGCTTTTGGCGCAGCTTTATGCCGCGCGCGGTGTGCTCGGCCAGGAAGAGCTCGACGACGCGCTGCACCGGCTCTTGCCGCCTTCCGGCATGAAGGGCATGGCGGCGGCCGCGGCGCTGCTGGCCGATGCCATCCAGGCCGACCGCCGCATCTGCATCGTCGCCGACTACGACTGCGACGGCGCCACCGCCTGCGCGGTTGGCGTGCGCGGCCTGCGCCTCCTGGGCGCAAAACACGTGAGCTACATCGTGCCGGACCGCGTGGTCGACGGCTACGGCCTGACCGCGCCGATCGCGCGCCGCGTGAAGGACGCCGGCGCCGACCTGCTGGTCACCGTGGACAACGGCATCGCCAGCGTCGAGGGCGTGGCCACGGCGCGCGCGCTCGGCCTGCAGGTGCTGGTGACCGACCACCACCTGCCCGGCCCCGAGCTGCCGGATGCCGAAGTCATCGTCAACCCGAACCAGCCCGGCTGCACCTTCGAGAGCAAGGCCATGGCCGGCGTGGGGGTGATGTTCTACGTGCTGCTGGCGGCCCGCGCCGAACTGCGCGCACGCGAGGTATTCACGAGTGCCGATCAGCCGAAGCTCGACGTGCTGCTGCCGCTCGTCGCGCTCGGCACCGTGGCCGACGTGGTGAAACTCGACACCAACAACCGCCGCCTCGTGGCCCAGGGGCTCAAGCGCATCCGCGCCGGCGCCATGCCCGCCGGCGTGAACGCACTGTTCGTCGCGGCCGGCCGCAAGGCCGCCGTGGCCACCACCTTCGACTTCGGCTTCGCGCTCGGCCCACGCATCAATGCCGCGGGCCGCCTCTCGGACATGACGCTCGGCATCGAATGCCTGCTGACCGACGACCCGGCCCAGGCCCAGGCGCTGGCGCAGACGCTGGACGGCATCAACCGCGAGCGGCGCGACATCGAGGGCGGCATGCGCGAGCAGGCGATGCAGGTCTGCGAATCTCTGTTCGGCCGTGAAGACGGCGACGGCGAAACACCCCCGGCCGTCTGCGTGTTCGACCCGGACTTCCACGAAGGCGTGGTCGGCATCGTGGCCTCGCGTCTCAAGGACCGCTTCCACCGCCCCACCTTCGTCTTTGCCGCCAGCCAGGCGCCCGGCAAGGAACACGAGCTCAAGGGCTCGGGCCGCTCCATCCCCGGTTTCCACCTGCGCGACGCGCTCGACCTGGTGGCCAAGCGCCACCCCGGCGTGCTGCTGCGCTTCGGCGGCCACGCCATGGCGGCCGGCTGCACCATCGACGCGGACCGCCTCGACGAATTTGAACAGGGCCTGACCCAGGTGGCCCAGGAATGGCTGGACGCCGCCACCCTCACCCGCCGCCTGGACACCGACGGCCCGCTGGCCCCCGAATACCGGCGCGCCGAACTCGTCGACGTGCTGCACCGCGAAGTCTGGGGCCAGGGTTTCGCGCCGCCGACCTTCAGCGAGGAGCTCGAGGTGGTGTCGCAGCGCCTGGTCGGCGAAAAGCACCTGTCGCTCAAGCTCAAGCACCAGGGGCAGCCGGTGGATGGCATCTGGTTCGGCCATACCGAGGCGCTGCCCTCGAAGGTGACGCTGGCGTTCCGGCTCGATGTCAACGAGTGGCAGGGGCAGCGCCGGGTGCAGTTCCTGGTGGAGGGGGCGGCGGAGGATTAGCCGCGGGCGCCGCGATGCCGGCCTGCACCAGTGTCGCGAAAGTCTGCAGTTCGGCCGCATCCATGTCGGAGACGGCCGAGAGCCGCATGCCCGCCTGCACCCATTCGACGATATGGTAGCCCTGGCGCGTGCTGCGCACCGGCGCCGAAGCCGCGCCCGCCGGCGCCGGCCAGACGAACAGGTTGACCACGTGCCGGCCAGGCCTGTAGACCAGGGCCGCCACCGGCCGGCCGTCGATGTAGTCGAGCCTGCCGCCCGACAACGGGAATCCCTGCGCGGCCAGGTCGACGACGGGCGGGGAGAAGTCGAGCTTGCCGGAAAACCACGGTTTGACCGTATGGCGATCGGTGGAGGCCACGTCGATCAGGTGGTCGGCCATCAGCGAGCGCAGATGGCTGGCCAGCACCTGCTCGCCCGTGCCGTCCGGCGGCACCACCAGTACGACGCTGGCCACCAACCAAGCGGTGGCCGCGCCCGCGCCGTAGAGCGCAACGGCCTGCCACCACCGGGCCCATCTCGATCCTGCAGCACGCACTTTCCCTCCTCGCGCCGGCACGGGCGGCTCTGCCGAGCCTGGCGTGTTCTGCAGCCGCCGGTGCAGGCGTTCGGCCAGGTCCGGCGCGGGCGCGTGCCTCAGCGCCTGGGCTCGGATCAACTCGCCCAGGGCGAGATCTTCGGGGCTGTCCATGTCAGTGGCGCCCGGCCGCCCGAAGACACTGATACGCCCCCTCGGGGGGAAGCGATGAGCGTGACGATTGTTTCATTTCAGCGCCTTTCATGCGGGTTCACCTGCGACTCGATCGGCCCTTCGTCCTGCAGCGACTGGCGCAGCAGCGCGCGGGCGCGCGACAGCCGGGACATCACCGTACCCACGGGCACCCCGACGACGCGCGCCATTTCCTCATAGGACATTTCCTCCAGTTCGCGCAGCACGATCATCTCGCGCAGCGCCGGCGCCAGCGCGGCGATGGCGGCATTCACGCGCCGGCTCTGGCTGTGCTGCGCGTACAGCACGGCGGGGTCGGCCGGCGCAGCCTGCACCGCCGCGCCGCCATGGTCTGCGTAGTCGCCGAACTCGTCGAAGGGCAACTGGCCGTCGAAATGCCGCTGCGCGCGCATCCAGTCGAAACACGCGTTGCGCACGATGCCGAGCAGCCAGGGCCGGGCGTCGTCGCCGCGCAGGTCCTGGAAGAACCGGAACGCGCGCAGGTAGGCCTCCTGCACCACGTCGTCCGCGTTGTGGTCGTCGCGCAGCAGCCAGCGCGCCAGGTTGTAGGCGGCGGGCAGATGGGGCATGGCGATGGCTTCGAACCGGTCGGCGGGATGGGTCAAGGAATAAGGTCTTCTGGTCGGGGGCTGCGCGCCATCATCCCACGATGGGTTGTTCGAACCATCCCTGCACGACGCACGCGGGGCCGGTTTTATTCCAATCCCGAGCGTGTTGCCAGGGCAACGCAGGCGACGGGAATAAGTGCTCGGCCGGCGGCGTCATGCAGGGGTGCCGGCCGTCGGCTGGCGCGCCCTTCAAACTCCAGAGGATGCCATGACCAGAATCCATTTTCCACTCCATCGACGCCGCTGGCTCGCCCCGGTGGCCGCCCTCGTGCTGGCCGGACTGATCGGCCCGGCGCAGGCCGCCGGCCCCAAGGCCTACGTGGGTAACTTCAAGGACAACACCGTGAGCGTGCTGGACATCGCGGGCGGCACCGTGCTGTCCACCCTGCCCGTGTCGGCCGGGCCGGACGGGCTGGTGGCCGCGCCCGGCGGCGGCCCGGTGTTCGTCAGCGGCTCCAGCGCCAGCACCGTGGACGTGATCGACAGCGCCAGCGACACCCTGGCGCGCAAGGTCGAGGTCGGCCAGGGCCCGCAGGGCCTGGCACTCACGCCGGACGGCAAGTACGTGCTGGTGGCGGTCAACGGCGAGGACCGTGTGGCCTGGATCGACGTGGCTTCGCGCCTGGTCGCCGCCACGTTGGCCGTGCCCAAGCCGCACACCATCGCCATCCATCCGGACGGCGGCGTGGCCTATGTGGCCTCGCAGGCGCCGGGGCATTTCGCGCTGGTGGCGATCGACCTGCGCAGCCGCGAGGTGACCGGCCACGTGGCACTGGACAAGCCGCCGCGCGACCTGGAATTCAGTGCCGACGGCAAGGCGCTGTACGTGACGCTGGCCGGCGTGGCCGCGGTGCAGGAAGTGGACACCGGGCAGAACCGCATCGTGGCGCAGATTCCGACCGGCATCTCGCCGCACCTGGCCCAGCACTTCGCCCGCATGCCCTTCGGCGTGGTGGTGGTGCAGGGGCCGGGCGAGGTGCAGTTGTTCGATCCGGCGAGCCGCCAGCCGCTGCGCAGCGTCAAGGTGGGGCAGCAGCCGCATTGGATGGACCGCGGCGAAGAGGACAACCAGCTGCTGGTGAGCAACGAGGGCTCGGACAGCGTCAGCATCGTGGACCTGGCCTCCGGCCAGACGCGGACCGTGGCGGTGGGCCACGCACCGCGCAAGATCGCAGTGCAGCACGCCGGCGCCCATGTCTCGAGCCACGAGGTCTCGATCGCCAACTTCGCGTTCCAGCCGGCGCAGATCACGGTGGCGCCCGGCCAGCGCGTGACCTGGACGAACCGCGACGGCGCCCCCCACGGCGTGGCCTTCGCAGACCGGTCGCCCGGCCAGGACCTGCTTCTGCCCGGGAAGAGCTTCAGCCGTGTCTTCGACGCGCCGGGGGTGTACGACTACGCCTGCTCCGTTCACCCGTACATGACCGGGAAGGTGGTGGTGCGGGCGCCCTCGGGCTCGTGAGGCGCAGGGCCGGCGCTCCCGGCGCGGCGATGGGAAGACCGTTCAGAAACTTTCCCAGTCGCCTTCGGCCGTTGCCGAAGCCTGGGCCGGCGCGGCGGCCTTCGGCGTCGGCGCGGCGGCGGTGAGCTTGCGCTGCGGTGCTGCCACGGCCTGGGGCCTTGGCGACGCGGGCCGGGGCACCGCGGATCCGGCCGCTTTCACGGCAGGCACCGTGCGCGCCGGCGCTGGCACGGCCGCCGCACGGGCGGGCGCGGACGCCGGAGCGCGGTAGCTTGCGGGCGCAGCCGTGACCGCACCCACGTTGAACACCGACACCACCTGCGAGAGGCGCTGCGCCTGATCGCGCAGTCCCGCGGCCGCGGCGGCAGACTCCTCCACCAGCGCGGCGTTCTGCTGCGTCATCTGGTCGAGGTTGGTCACGGCCTGGTTGACCTGGCCGATGCCGTCGCGCTGCTCGGTGGACGAGGCGCTGATCTCGCCGATCAGGTCGCTCACGCGGCGCACGCTGCTGACGATCTCGCCCATGGATTCGCCGGCCTGCGCCACCTGCTGCGTACCGGCTTCCACCGTCTGGCCGGAAGCACTGATGAGCAGCTTGATTTCCTTCGCGGCTTCGGCCGAGCGTTGCGCGAGGCTGCGCACTTCGGCGGCCACCACGGCGAAGCCGCGGCCCTGCTCGCCCGCGCGTGCGGCCTCGACCGCCGCGTTCAGCGCCAGGATGTTGGTCTGGAAGGCGATGCCGTCGATGGTGCCGATGATGTCGCCGATCTTGCGCGAGGCTTCGCTGATGTCCTGCATGCTGCCTACCACCAGGCCCACGACTTCGCCGCCGCGCGTGGCGGCCTGGGCGGCGCTGGCGGCCAGCTGGTTGGCCTGGCGAGCGGTATCGGCCGACTGCGTGACCGTGCTGGTGAGCTGCTCCATGCTGGCCGCGGTCTGCTGCAGGTTGGCGGCCGTCTGCTCGGTGCGCGAGGACAGGTCCTGGTTGCCGTTGGCGATCTCCACCGACGCGGTCGACACCGATTCCACGCCGCTGCGCACTTCGGAGACCAGGCCGCGCAGCTTGCCGACCATCTCCGACATGGCCCGCAGCAATCGGCCGAACTCATCCTTGCGGTCGGACTGGACGGAAAGCGTCAGGTCGCCGGCCGTGATGGCATCGGCCACTTCCACCGCACGCTGCAGCGGCTGAACGATCGAGCGCACCAGAAACACCGCCAAAAAGACCCCCAGCGCAAACACCGCCGCGATGCTGATGCGTGCCACCAGCACGACGTTGTCGCCCTCCTCGACAGCGGCTCGCTTCGCCTGGTCGCGCTGCTGAACCTGGAGATCGACGTATTTGTCGATGGCCGAGAGGTAGGCCTGCGCGCGCGGCATGTAGTCCGTGTCCATGAAGGCCTGCGCCGCGACAGGGTCGTGCGCGTCCTTCACCTGTTTGACCTTGTCGCCCACGCCGCGGATGCTGGCGCGGGTGGAGGCCACCAGGGCCAAAGCCTCCTTGTCGGCTGGCGTGACGGCGGTCTTGTTGATTTTTTCCTGGATCGGCGTGATCTTCGCGGTCAGTCCGGCCACGCGTTTCTCCATCTCTCGCGCCATCGCCTCGTCGGTGGTCGTGACCGTGAGCACATTGAGGCTCACCGCCATGTCGGCCATGCCGCGCCAGGTGACTGCCGTGGTGATGGAGTCCTCGAATTGGGCCACCTGTTGCTGGGTGTGCTCCGCCACCTGTTGCGTTCTGGCCCAAACCCAGACGGTGACGGTCAACATTGCCAGCAACAGGCCCAGGATGGCAACCCACAACTTGTAGGCCACCCGCATGTCGTTAAATTTCATGATTGCTTTGAAGAGTTATGAATGGACGAAATGGAAGCGCGGCGGTTCCAAAACTCCGCGCCTCAGGCCGTAATGTAACTATTTGTCAATTGCAGCTTGCATTTCTTCCAGCCAGAGCACCTTGTCCGCGTAACACTGCAGGTCGACGGACAACGTCGTCTGCGCCCCGTTGAGCCAGATTTCCTTGCGCAGGTCCGACTTGACGTAGTTGATCGCATCTTCGAAATCCCCATCGCCGGCCGACAGGATCAGCCGGTCATACACACCTTGCGTGGCCAGCTTGATCATGAGCGTGGCGATGGCGACGTCCACGCCCTTTTGCACATGGCGGTCGAAGTTCGTCCCGCAGGATGGGCAACGGTTGTGCTGGTCCTTGAGCTTGTACATCTGGACCCGCATCTGCGGGCCTTTGGGTGCGGCCGACTTGATCCAGGTGTGGAAGGCGCTCTGCGCTTCGGCCGTCGGGTCGATGGCGGCGTTGAGGTAGTAGCTCTCGTACAGCGGGCCGCCGTTTTGCCGCACCAGTTCGTTCTTGAGCTTGAGGTAATCGAAACCCGCGCCACGCGAACGGCCGTAGTTGTAGAGGTAAGCGGCGTCGGCGATCCAGACGGTTTTCGGGTGGGAGATGGACATTGTTGGCAGGCTGGTAAAACAGGCGCACTAGGCTTCGTAGAGCTCCAGCGGCAGGCCGTCGGGATCGGCGAAGAAGGTGAAGCGCCGGCCGGTGAACTCATCGACCCGCACCGGCTCGACATCGACGCCGAAACCCTGCAGCCGCGCGACGGCGGCATCCAGGTCGGCCACGGCGAAGGCCAGGTGGCGCAGGCCGCAGGCTTCGGGCCGCGAGGGCCGGGGCGGCGGCGCGGGGAAAGAGAACAGTTCGATCTGCGAGCCGTCGGGCAGGGCCAGGTCGAGCTTCATCGACCGGCGTTCGGCGCGCAGGTTCTCGGCGACCACGCGCAGGCCCAGCACCTCGGTGTAGAAGCGACGCGAGACGGCGTAGTCGGCGCAGATGATGGCGGCGTGGTGCAGGCGCAGCAGCATGGCACCGCCCTCAGGACGCTTGCGCGCCGGACTGCAGCGCGTGGAACACACACATCGCGGCATAGGCGTCGTTGGCCGCGTAGAGGATCTGCGCCGGCGTGAGCTGGCGTGCGGCCCAGTTGGAGGTCGCGGCCTTCTTCGACTTGCTGAAACGTTCGCCGAACATCACCGCCACCGCGGCCTTCACACCGAGTTCCTTGCGGTAGCCCTGGCGGCGGAACAGGGTGTCGATGTCGACCACCGCGTTCGGCGCCGCACCGAACTTGGCGGCGATCTGCTTCACGTCCGAGGCCAGGCCGAAGCCGGCCTTGGTCACCGACCGGGAGGCCAGCACGGCGCCAGCCACGGCGCGGCAGGCCGGATCGTGCAGCTGGAACACGTAGGCCTTGGTCAGGCTGGCGAACTGCACGATGTGCGGACCTTCCGAGGTTTCGTTGCGCACGAAGGTCGGCTTGGATTCGGTGTCGAAGCCCAGCACGGTCTGGCCGCGCAGTTCAGCATCGGCCAATTCGGCATCGCGCGCGGTGGCCACGAGCCAGACATCGGGCATGGTCAGGCTCGGGAAAGGCGGCAGCAGTGCAATGGCTTCCTTCTCGGGGGCTTGCAGCCTATCGTTCATCGGTGGACCTCCACGCCGGTCGAGCCGAGGCTGTCGAAGCCAGAACCAAGCCCTTCGACAGGCTCAGGGCGAACGGGAAAAGCGCCTCTCTCCGTTCGTGCTGAGCCTGTTGAAGCAGCCGAACCAAGCCCTTCGACGGGCTCAGGGCGAACGGGAAAAGAGGCCCTCTCCGTTCGTGCTGAGACTGTCGAAGCACACGAGCCAAGCCCTTCGACGGGCTCAGGGCGAACGGGGAAAGAGGCCCTCTCCGTTCGTGCTGAGCCTGTCGAAGCACATGAGCCAGGGCCCTTCGGCAAACTCGAGCCCAACGGGAACAAGTCAACACCCCGTTCGTACTGAGCCTGTCGAAGTACATGTGATGAACCCCAGCGCGCAGGCGCCTGGTATCGGCAAGGAAAAGCTTTCATCGTTCCGCCAGATAGTGTTGCATGGTCACCGTCACGCCCGGCGCCAGGAACGAACGCACATGGGCCTCCAGTTCCTGGTCGGCCAGGGTGGCGCGGGCGCGCTGGTGCAGGTAGTCGGCCCAGGAGGTGACGATGAAACGTTCGACGAACCGCGAGGGGTCCGCCAGGTCGCGGTAGATGCGCCAGAAGGTGGCACCGTCGCGCCGTCGCGGCGCGCGCAGGTGGCTCACGGCCTCGAGGAAGGCGGCCGATTCGCCGCTGCGGATCTTGTAGGCCATCTCCACCGCAACGGGGCCGGCCTCGGGCGCGGGGGCGTCCTTGATGAACAGCTCTTCCCACTGCGTGGCCTGCGGCACCTGGGTGATCTCGGTCTTCTCGCCCATGCGCAGCGGAAAAGGCCGCGCCAGCAGCAGCCCGCAACCCATGGCCAAGGCGGCCAGGCAGAGCGCGAAATCCAGGCCGAAGATGTCGGACAGCGCGCCCCAGAACGCCGAGCCCAGCGCGAAGGAGCCGAGCGCGCACAAGGTGTGCATGGCCAGTGCGCGGGCCCGCACCCAGGGCGGCACGCTGGTCTGCGTGGCGGTGTTGAAGGTCGACATCACCGCCATCCAGGCCGCGCCGCCGCACACCAGGGCCAGGTACACCAAGGGCGCCCAGTGCGAGAACGCCGCAATCACCATCACCGTGGCGAACACCACGCAGCCGGTGCCGACGATGGCCTCCAGCCCGAAGCGCAGCCGCAGCCGGCCGATCACCAGGCCGACCAGCACCGCGCCGGTGCCCAGGCAGCCCATGAGCAGGCCGTAGCCGGCCGCGCCCAGGTTCAACTGCTTGGCGCCGATCACCGGCAGCAGCGCCCACAGCGCCGAACCCGCACCGCTGTAGGCGACGGTGCGCACCAGTTGCGCCAGCACGGTGTGCGAATGCCAGGCGAAACGCAGCGCACTGAGCATGCCGCCCCAAAGGCGCTCGGCCGGCAGGCGCGACGGCGGATGCGGCCGCGGCGGCCAGCGCTGGATGGACCACAACATCGCCAGCGTGCTGCCCACGGCGAGCGCGAAGTTCCAGGCCCCGCCGAACGCCGAGAACACCACGCCGGCCAGCGCCGGGCCGACCGCGCGCGCGGCGTTGTAGGCGATCGAGACCACGGTAATGGCCAACGGCAACTCCTCGCGCGGCACGGAATCGGCGATGGATGAATTCCAGGCGGGCGACAGCAGCGCGGTGCAACTGCCGGCCACGAAGATGAAGAACAGCAGCGTGGCCGCACCGCCCACGCCGGAGAGCAGCAGCAGCGCCAGCAGGGTGCCGGTCACGGCCTGCACCACCAGCGCGATCTGGATCAGCCGGCGCCGGTCGGTGATGTCGGCCAGCACGCCGGCCGGCAGCGACAGCAGGAACATCGGCAGGAACACCGCCGTCTGCACCAGCGCGGCCAGGAAGGACGAGCCGGTGAGTTCCACCATCATCCAGGCGGCGGCCATGGTCTGCATGGCGTTGCCGATGAAGTAGACCGCGCCCGCACCCCACAGCCCGCGAAACGACGCGTGGCGCAGCGTGGTCCAGATCGAGGTCGGCGCTGCCGATGTCGACGGCGACGAAGGTGGCAATGGCGGCTTCAGCACGGCCCCATTGTCCATGGTTGCGCTACCGTCCCGGGTCGGACTGCACCCTGTTTTTTTGAATCAGCCGCCGATCGCGATGGCTTCGCGCACCGTCGCGAGCTGCCGGCGCGACACCATCAAGGCCTCTTCGAGTCCCTGCAGCCGCACGGCCCAACCCTCGCCGTCCTCGGCATCGAAGCTTTTTTCCAGCGCCCGCATGGCGCGGCGGGCCACCAGCGCGTTACGGTGGATCCGCACAAAGACGCCCGCATGGCGCGCCTCGAGCTCGCTCAGCGAGCCATCGAAGATGTAGCTGCGCGCGGCGGTGCGCACGGTGATGTACTTGAGCTCGGCCTTCAGGTAGAGCACCTCGGACAGCGGCACCCGCTCCGTGCGGCCGCGGTCGTGGATCACCAGGGCTTCCTCGGTCAAATCGTGCTCTGGCGCCGTCCGCAGCTGCGCCGACCGCTCCACTTTTTGTAGCGCAGCCTGCAGCCGTTCGAGGCGCACGGGCTTGGTCAGGTAGTCCACGGCCTCCAGCTCGAAGGCCTGCACCGCATGGTCCGCGTGCGCGGTGACGAAGACCACGGCCGGCGGCTGCGGCAGCGCCTTGAGGCTCTGCGCAAGCTGCATGCCGTCCGCACCGGGCATGTGGATGTCGAGCAGCACCAGGTCGAAAGGCTGCTGCCGCAACAGCGCCAGCGCCTCGTCCGCCGTGGCGGCCTCGGCGCCGACCTCGGCCGAAGCGCAGTCGCCCAGCAGCGTGCGCAGCCGCGAACGCGCCAGGCTCTCATCGTCGACGATCAACACCCGTAGAGTCATAACGCCATCATGCTACAACCGGTTCCTTCCAGAAACACCGTGGAACCGGCTTCGCCGGGCCACTGGTGTTGCCCCCTGCAAGGGGGTGGGCGCGACACGCAGTGCGCAACTTGGGGGTGTTCCACATCAAGCGGGGACTTCGATGCGCACCTGGTACACGCCATCCTTGAATTGCGCCTGGAACCGCCCCTGCACATCATGGAGCAGATTCAGCCGGTCGCGCACATTGTCCTGCGCCAGGCCGTGACCCGGCGCGCCGGGGCCGGCCGGCACGGTGTTGGCCACCTTGATGACGACGATGCCGCCGCGCCGCTCGGTGGAGATGCGCAGCTCCGCCCCGGCCGCGCTCGGCTCCACGCCGTGTTTGACCGCGTTCTCCACCAGCGGCTGAAGCAGCAGCGGCGGCAGCCGCGCCTGGTCCGCCGCCGGGTCGAGCGCCCAGGTGACGTGCAGCCGATCGCCGAAACGCACCTGCTCGATCGACAGGTAACGCTCGGCCAACTGCACCTCCTGCGCCAGCGTGACCGCTTCGCCGCGGTCCACCAGGGCATGGCGGAACAGGTCGCTCAGGTCCTCCAGCAGGGCCTCGGCCTTGGCCGGCTCGGCGCGCACCAGGGCGATGGCGCTGTTGAGCGTGTTGAACAGGAAGTGCGGCTGGATGCGCGCCTGCAGTTCCTCGAGCCGCGCGGTGGTGGCCGCCGGCGCCTGGGCGCGCGCGCGCAGCAGCAGCCCGGCCACCACCAGCGCCGCCAGCAGCGCGCCGGCGGCCGCGCTGGCCAGCCAGGGTGCAGGTTCCGCGAAACCGGTGAAATTGATGAGGGCCAGCATGCCGCAGCCGTAGAGCCCGGCCAGCGCGCCGATGGCCACGCCGGCCAGGTGCTGCCAGCCGCGCGGCAGCCGCGCCAGCGGGCGCTTGAGGCTGCACGCGGCGATGAGCCAGGTGAGCGTGGCCGGCAGCGCGCCGCCGGTCAGCAGGGACAGCCGGGTCAGCCATTCGAGGAAATTCGCGCTGCCGAACATCGCACCCACCCCCACGGCCGTCTCCACGAACAGGACCGCGCGCAGGATCACGCCGGCGCGGCAGGCGTCGAACACCAGCGCGCGTGCCGGCACGGGCGATGGCGCACGCGCCGCAGCCGCCTCGGCCGAATTCGCCGGCAGGTCCTGGAAGGCCGATAAAATTTGCGGTTCTTTCATGCGGTGGAAGATGTTGTCAAGGTCGCCGGGAGCGATGCCCGATTATGGGGACGCCGGCACGATTCCCCGCATGCGCTTCGGCGTCCATCTTTTTCTTTTGCAAAGCCTCTCATGTCCACAAACCAACTCGACAAAAAATCCGAAGCCTGGTCGGCGCTGTTTTCCGAACCCATGAGCGAGTTGGTCAAGCGCTACACCTCCAGTGTGTTCTTCGACAAGCGCCTGTGGCAGGCCGACATCGCCGGCAGTCTGGCGCACGCCGACATGCTGGCGGCGCAGAAGATCATCGGCGCGGCCGACCTGGCCTCGATCCAGAAGGGCCTGGCTCAGGTCACGGCCGAGATCGAATCCGGCGCCTTCGAATGGAAGCTCGATCTGGAGGACGTGCACCTCAACATCGAGGCGCGGCTCACGCAGCTCGTGGGCGACGCCGGTAAGCGGCTGCACACCGGCCGCAGCCGCAACGACCAGGTGGCCACCGACGTGCGCCTCTGGCTGCGCGGCGAGATCGACGGGATCGGCGAACTGCTGGTGGCGCTGCAGACCGCCCTGCTCGACCTGGCCGAGAAGAACGTGGAGGTGATCCTGCCCGGCTTCACCCACTTGCAGGTGGCGCAGCCGGTGAGCTTCGGCCACCACATGCTGGCCTATGTGGAGATGTTCAGCCGCGACGCCGAACGCATGCTCGATGTGCGCCGCCGCGTGAACCGCCTGCCGCTGGGCGCCGCGGCGCTGGCCGGCACCAGCTATCCGCTGGACCGCGAACGTGTGGCCAAGACGCTGGGCATGGAAGGGGTGTGCCAGAACAGTCTGGACGCCGTGAGCGACCGCGACTTCGCCATCGAATTCACTGCCGCCGCCAGCCTGGCCATGGTGCACGTCAGCCGCCTGAGTGAAGAGCTGGTGTTGTGGATGAGCCAGAGCTTCGGCTTCATCGACATCGCCGACCGCTTCTGCACCGGCTCATCGATCATGCCGCAGAAGAAGAACCCCGACGTGCCCGAACTCGCACGCGGCAAGACCGGCCGCGTGGTCGGCCACCTGATGGGCCTGATCACGCTGATGAAGGGCCAGCCCCTGGCCTACAACAAGGACAACCAGGAAGACAAGGAGCCGCTGTTCGACACGGTGGACACCCTGAAGGACACGCTGCGCATCTTCGCCGAGATGATGGGCGGCATCACCACCAAGCCCGAAGCCATGGAAGCCGCGGTGCGCCGCGGTTATGCCACCGCCACCGACCTGGCCGACTACCTGGTGAAGAAGGGCCTGCCCTTCCGCGACGCCCACGAAGTGGTGGCCCACGCCGTGAAGTCGGCGATCTCGCACCAGGTGGATCTGTCCGAACTGCCGCTGGCGGTGCTGCAGGGCTTCCACCCCTCGATCGAGAAGGACGTGTTCGACGTGATGAGCCTGCGCGGCTCGCTGAACGCGCGCAACGTGCTGGGCGGCACCGCGCCGGCCCAGGTGAAGGCGCAGATTGCGCGGCACCGCACGCGGCTGGCGGGCTGACTTGGTATTGTCCCTTCTCCCACGCGCGGGAGAGGGTCAGGGCGAGCGTCGCCGCGCAGTATTCGAAAACGCAATACTGGCTATCGCCCAATCCGCTTGTCACCATAACCGGTGAGGCAGAAAATCGAATGCATGCGTTATCCAGCGTCATTCACAGCGTCATTCATTCGGACTCCCGCACCCGCTGCGCCGGCCAGCTTCTGCCCTGAAGTTATCGCTTCGCGCCCGGCAACCCATCGATAGAGGCAGCGATCAACACGCTGTGGAAATCGCTGCCGTTCAGCGCCATGGCCCATCACGGCTCGAATACTCGAACGACATCCAGGAGACATCAATGGAGAAGAAATCATGGGCGAGGCGCAGTGCGATCATGGCGATCCTGTCGCCTTTCGCGCTACTGCAGCCCGGCGCCAGCGCCATGGCACAAGGCGCCCAGGACTACCCGAACCGGCCGATACGCATCGTGGTTCCCTATCCGCCGGGCGGTGGCAACGATACGCTGGGACGCCTGGTTGCCCAAAGGCTTTCGTCCGAATTGCATCAGCCGGTGATCGTCGAAAACCGGGCCGGCGCTGGCGGCAATCTCGGCACGGAACTTGTCGCCAAGGCCAAGCCGGACGGCTACACCCTGACGCTGGGTTTTGTCGCCAACATGGCGATGACGCCGAGCCTGGGCAAGGTCGGGTACGACCCGCTCAAGGACTTCGCGCCCATCAGCATGGTGGCGCAGGCCCTACCAGATCCTCGTGGTGAACCCCGATGTCCCGGCGAAGACGGTTCCGGAACTCATCGCATTGGCAAAGGCCCAGCCGAACAAACTCAACTACGCGTCCGGTGGCAACGGCTCGCCGCTTCATCTGGTGGGCGAGCTGTTCAAGATGGTGACCAAAACAGATATCCAGCATGTCCCGTACAAGGGCAGCAGCCCGGCGGCGGCAGCGGTCATCGGTGGGGAAGCGCAGATGGTGTTCGGCGGCGTCGTGTCCACCATTCCGTTCGTTCAGTCGGGCCGGTTGAGGGCCCTGGCCGTGACTTCGCCCCGTCGCCTCGATGTGATTCCCGACGTTCCGACGCTCAGCGAACTCGGTGTCAAAGGCGTCGAAGCAAGTTCCTGGTACGGGCTCTACGCACCAGCCGGTACACCTGCGCCAGTCATCGAGAAGCTGAACGGTGTCATGGTCAGCCTGGCAGCCGACAAGGATTACCGCGATCAACTGAGCAAACACGGCCAGGAAGCGCTGGCCAGCACGCCGTCCGAACTGTCGGAGTTCACCCGACAGGAATTCGCGCGGTGGACCAAGGTCATCAAGACGGCAGACATCAAACCGGACTGAGCATGAATCCACTCTCTCTTACCCTGGCCCTCGGGCACTATGACCACACCCGTGACGTCACGGACGGCACCGTTCCGGTCGAAGGCGTCGCGTTGCGCACCCTGCATCTTCCGATCGAAGAAATCTTCTACCGGTTCACGCTGCACCGTGAGTGGGACATCTCGGAAATGTCCATGGGCAAATACATCGCGCTACGGGCGCAGGACGATCCGACGGTCTGGGCCTTGCCGATCTTCATCTCGAGAGCTTTCCGCCACTCCATGTTTTATGTGCGCGACGGCGGCTCGGTGAAACGCCCGGAAGACCTGGTCGGCAAAACCATCGGCGTGCCGGAATGGGCACAAACCGCAGGCATCTATGGCCGCGGCTGGCTCAGCGATTACCTGGGCATCGACCTGACCAGGATTCGCTGGGTGCAAGCGGGTGTCAACCAGGCCGGGCGCAAGGAAAAGGTGGCCCTGCATCTTCCTGACGGCCTGAGCTACACCCCGGTGCCGGACAAGTCGCTGGACCAGATGCTCATGGACGGCGAAATCGATGCTGTCATGTCGGCCCGGCCACCGACATCGCTCGGCAAAGGCCTATCGCGCCTGATGGACAACTATCAGGAACTCGAGGAGCAGTATTTCAAGGAAACCAGTATTTTCCCGATCATGCACGGACTCGTCCTGCGCGGCGATGTGATGTCTGCCCACCCCTGGGTCGCCATGAACCTGGTCAAGTCATTCGCCCTAGCCAAGAAGAACTCGATCGAGCGGCTGTCGGACGTGACGGCCAGCCATGCACCGCTGGCCTGGCTACCGGACTACACGTCGCGGATGGAAAAGGTGTTCGGGGAAGACTGGTTCCCTTATGGCGTCGACAACAGCCAGGGCGGATCGATCAACCGGGCAACGCTGGCCGCATTCTGCAAGTTCGGCTTCGAGCAGGGCATCTGCGCCCGCCGCCTGGCCGTCGACGAGCTGTTCCCGAAGAATGTGGCAGGAAGCTTCAAGGTTTGACCCTGCCCATCCCTCGTCAGAGAAGCAGCGTCTGCCGATCCTCAACCGCGAATCCCAGACGCCTCTTGCTCAAACCCCTTCGACGATACGAATCTCACGCTCTGCGCCATCGCCCAGCGCAGCCAGCGCGGCCTGGTATTCAGGGCTGTCGTGCGCGGCCATGGCTTGTTCGACGCTGTCGAACTCGATCAGCACCGTGCGTTGCATCAGGCCTTGTTCGTAGACCTTGGCCGGTTCGCCACGCGCGAGGAAGCGGGCGCCGTTGGCCGTGAGCGCCGGGCCGGCCAGCTTCGCATAAGCGGCAAGTTTTTCGGCATCGTTGACCGCGCGATACGCGCTGACCCAGTAGGCTTTTGGCATTTGAATTTTCTCTGTGGTGGGATGGAAGAAGTAGAAGGCGACCATGCCGTCTGACTTGATTTGCAGCCGGCCTTTGGCCGACAGCGGCCATCCTAGCAGGCGCCGCGCAAGCGCACTCGCCCGCTGCGGGAAAGGGAGCGATATCGGTCCACTCAGCCCTGCCGGAACACGTTCACCGCCTCCACCAGCCGTTGCGCCTGCTGCTGCAGGCTCGTGGCCGCGGCGGCGCTCTGCTCCACCAGCGCCGCGTTCTGCTGCGTGATCTGGTCCAGGTGCGCCACGGCGTCGCCGACCTGGCTCACGCCTTCGCTCTGCTGCTGCGTTGCTTCGCTGATGTCGCCGATCAGCTGGGACACCTGCCGCACCTGGGTGACGATGTTGTTGATGCTCTCGCCCGCGTCGGCCACCAGCTTGGAGCCCGACTCGACCTTCTCCACGCTGGCACCGATCAGCTGCTTGATCTCCTTGGCGGCCTCGGCACTGCGTCCGGCGAGCGCCCGCACCTCGCTGGCGACCACGGCGAAGCCGCGGCCCTGTTCGCCGGCGCGCGCGGCTTCCACCGCGGCGTTCAACGCCAGGATGTTGGTCTGGAAGGCGATGCTGTCGATCACGCCGATGATGTCGGCGATCTTGCGCGAACTCTGCGTGATGTCGCCCATCGTCGAGGTCACGCCCGCCATCACCTCCCCCCCCTGGCTGGCCGCGTGGCTGGCCGAGCCCGCGAGACGGGTCGCCTCGCGCGTGGTGTCGGCGTTGTTCTTCACGCTGGCCGTCATCTGCGTCATCGAGGCCGCCGTCTGCTCCACGCTCGCGGCCGACTGCTCGGTGCGCGAGCTCAGGTCGTTGTTGCCCTGCGCGATCTCGTCGATGGCGGTCTGCACGTTGCTCACCTGCTGCGCCACGTCGTCGATGAGCCAGCGGAACATCAGACCAAGCTGGTTGATCGAGCGCAGCGTCATGCCGATCTCGTCGACCCGGCCCAGTTCCAGCCCCTGCTGGCTGCGGCCGGAGGCCACGTCGAGCGCCTGGCGAAGCACCCGCTCCAGCGGTGTGGCGATCTGCACCTCGAGCCACCAGCTGGCCAGCGCAGCGGTCACCACCAAGCCGCTGATCGATTCGGCCAAGGCGGCGCCGCGCAGACCGAACACCGCCGACAGGCCGGCGCCGACCGCCGCCAGCGCCGCCAGCGCCAGCCGGATGCGCCAGCGCACCGACATGCGCTGGGTCAACGCGGTCCAGCCCATCAGGCCGGTGCGGATGACCAGACCCTTGTGGAACGCGCGGTTGCCGGCCTTGCCCTCCCGGAATTCCTTGTAGACCTTTTCGGCGCCGTCGATCTCGCTGCGGCTGGCCTTGGTGCGCACCGACATGAAGCCGGCCACTGCGCCGTTGCGCACCACCGGCACGGCGTTGGCCCGCACCCAGTAGTGGTCGCCGTTCTTGCGGCGGTTCTTCACCAGCGCGGTCCAGGGCTCGCCGCCCTTGAGTGTCTTCCACATGTCGGCGAAGGCCTGGGTCGGCATGTCGGGATGGCGCACGAGGTTGTGGGGCTGGCCCTGGATCTCGTCGCGCTCGAAACCGCTGACTTCGACGAAGGCCGCGTTCGCGTAGTCGATGTGGCTTTGTGTGTCGGTGGTGGACATCAGGGTTGCGTTGTCCGGGAACTCATACTCACGCTGGGTCACAGGCAGGTTGGTGCGCATCGGCAATCCCTCATGTAAATGGTTACAAATCTTATGAGATGACTTATAAAGATTACAAGAGGTCACACCCTGGAATACAGTACCAGATGATGCAGGTCAATCCGCGGCGTCAAACCGCTTAAGTCCGATCTAAGCCTGAACTCGCATAATTCGCGAGACCTACAAAACGGACCATGCGCATGCGCCTGCTGCTTGTCGAAGACGACGTGATGATCGGAGAAACCCTGCTGGACGTGCTGCGCGCCGAATCCTTCGCGGTCGACTGGGTGAAGGATGGCGAAATGGCCGATACCGCGCTGCAGTCCGAGCAATACGACATGGTGCTGCTCGACCTGGGCCTGCCCCGGCGCGACGGCTTGGCGGTGCTGCGTGCCATGCGCGCGCGCAAGGAGATCACGCCGGTGCTGGTGGCCACGGCGCGCGACGCGGTGGCCGAGCGCATCGCGGGGTTGGACGCCGGCGCGGACGACTACGTGGTCAAGCCCTACGACATCGACGAACTGCTGGCCCGCATCCGCGCCCTGGTGCGCCGCAGCCTGGGCCGCGCCGATTCGGTGGTCGAATACCAGGGCTTGCGGCTGAATCCCGTGACCCACGAGGCCACGCGCGAGGTCGTGCGCGATGGGCAGCGCCGCCATGAGGCGATCTCGCTGTCGGCCCGCGAATGGGCCGTGCTGGAGACGTTGATGGCCCGGCCCGGCGTGGTGTTCTCCCGCGCGCAGATCGAGGAGAAGCTCTACAGCTGGAAGGACGACGTGAGCAGCAACGCGGTCGAGGTCTACATCCACGGGCTGCGCAAGAAGCTCGGCGCCGAATTGATCCAGAACGTGCGCGGCCTGGGTTACGTGATGCCGAAGCCCGAGAACCAGCCATGACGCCGTCTCCGGGTTCGGCCACGCATTCTTTGCGCCGGCGGCTGCTGCTGTCGGTGATGACGGCCATCGTGCTCGCGGCGCTGTTCCAGGCCGTCTCGGCCTACCGTGGCGCGCTCAGGCAGGCCGACGAGATGTTCGACTACCACCTGCAGCAGATGGCGCTGTCGATGCGCGCGCGCATGCCGCAGGCGCCGAGCAAACCCGCGCCGCCACCCGTGCAGGAACACGATGACGCCACCAGCGCGGACAGCGACATCGACTACCTGGTGCAGATCTGGGGCGCGGACGGCATCCAGCTGTTCCGCTCCTCGCGTTCCGCGCTGCCCCCGCGTGCCGTGCTCGGTTTCTCCGACGTGGTGCAGGGCGGCACCACCTACCGCGTGTATTCGATCCAGACACCGTTCCAGACCATCCAGATCGCGCAGGACATGAGCGCGCGGCAGAGCCGTGCTCGCGCGCTGGCGCTGCGCGCCATGCTGCCGATGGCCCTCATCGCGCCGCTGTTGATGCTGGTGATCTGGGCCGTGATCCGGCAGTCGCTGTCGCCGCTGGAGCGCACGCGCCGCCAGGTCGCCGCGCGCACCGCCGAAGACTTGTCACCGCTGGCCGACAACGGCCTGCCCGACGAGGTGCGCCCGCTGGTGCAGGAGCTGAACCTGCTGTTCGATCGCATGCACACCGTGCTGCAGGCGCAGAAGGCCTTCGTCGCCAATGCGGCCCACGAACTGCGCACGCCGCTGACCGCCCTCAAGCTGCAGGCCCAGGCGCTGCACCGCGCGCCCGATGAGGCCACCCGCGACGTGGCCATCGGCCGGCTCAACCAGGGCATCGAAAGGTCGATCCGCATGATGAACCAGTTGCTGGCCCTGGCGCGGCAGGAAGGCAACGAGGCCGCGCCACTGCAGACGGTCGACCTCCGCCCGCTCACCCAGGCGATCGCCACCGAGATGCAAGGCCAGGCCCTGGCCCGCGGCATCGATTTGCGCGCGGCCGAAGGCCCCGCCGCCCCGGTGCGGGGTGACGCCGAAGCGCTGCGCATCCTGCTGCGCAACCTGCTGGAGAACGCCATCAAGTACACGCCCGAAGGCGGCAGCGTGCGGGTCGACGCGGCCAGCGAAGCCCGCATGACGCGCCTGGTGGTGGAAGATTCCGGCCCCGGCATCCCCGAGGCCGACCGTGAACGGGTGTTCGAGCGCTTCTACCGCAGCCCGGACGCCATGGCCGGCACCGGCGGCAGCGGCCTGGGCCTGTCGATCGTGAAGGCGATTGCGATGCAGCACGGCGCCACGACGGCGCTGGACGCCTCGCCCTCGCTCGGCGGGCTGCGGGCGACGGTGAACTTCGCCGCACCGTAATCCGGGGGAGCCAAGGCTTCAGTACTTACTGAAACCTCTACAATTCCTGTATGCCCACGCCACCCCGCCTGCCCGAACTCAACCGCCAATTCATCGCCCACTTCGGAGAGATGGGCAGTCGCTGGGGCATCAACCGCACGGTGGGGCAGATCTATGCGCTGCTGTTCATTGCCCAGAACGCCATGAATGCCGACGAGATCGCGGAGACGCTCGAGTTTTCCCGCTCCAACGTGAGCATGGGCCTGAAGGAGTTGCAGTCTTGGCGGCTGGTGCGGCTGCGGCACCAGGCGGGCGACCGGCGCGAGTATTTCGAGGCGCCGCAGGACGTATGGGAAATCTTTCGCGTGCTGGCCGAGGAGCGCCGGCGCCGCGAGATCGAGCCCACGCTGTCGATGTTGCGCATGGCCCTGCTCGAGGAACCGACCAGCGAGGCGGAACGCCACGCCCAGCAGCGCATGCGCGAGATGCACGACCTGATCGACCGGCTCATGAAGTGGTTCGACGACGTGCAGCGCCTGGCGCCGGAGACCGCGATGCAGCTCATGGGCATGGGTGCGACGGTTACTAAGGTGCTGACCTTGAAGGACCGGCTGACCGGCGGCAAGGGCAAGAAGCCGGCGGCCTGACCGCCAGGCCGGGCCGGCCTACAACTGTTCCGAAGTCTCGCCGCTCTGCTTGGCGAGCTTGCCCCGGCGCACCGCCTCGTCGTCCATCAGTTCGTACCACATCGCGTTGAGCACGGCGAAGGCGGCGGCCAGGGGCAGGCCGAGGATCCAGGAGAAGTACCACATGATTTTTCCTTTGTTCAGTAAGCGTGCGTGGTTTCGTTGCGGATCGCGTTTTCATCGACCTTGCCCCACAACACCTTGTAGACCCAACTCGTGTAGGCGACGATGATCGGCAGGAAGAAACACGTGACCGCCAGCATGATGAACAGCGTCAGATGGCTCGACGACGCGTCCCACACCGTGAGGCTGGCGCGCGGGTCGATCGACGAAGGCAGGATGAACGGGAACATGGACGCCCCGACGCTCAGCACGATGCCGGCGATGCCGAGCGCACTGCACAGCAGGGCCATGATCTCGCGCCGGAACCACAGGCCGACGAGCGCACCGAAAGCGCCCAGGAGGCCGCCGGCGGGCGCGGCGATGGTCCAGGCATGGGTCCGGTAGTTGACGAACCAGGCCCCGGCGCGCACCACCGCCGTCTTCAGCAGCGGATTCGAAGGGCCGAGCGGATCAACGACGCTGGTGATCGCATAACCCTGCACGCCGGCCCACAACCAGACGCCGGCACAGGCATACAGCACGATGGTCGCCAGCGCGGCGATCAGGCCGTAGCGGCGCGCGCGTTCGGCCACCGCGCCGCCGGCCTTGAGCAGCAGCCAGCCGCTGCCGTGCATCACCAGCATCGCCACCGACACCAGGCCGCACAACACCGCGAAGGGGTTGAGCAGGCCGAAGAAGCTGCCGTCGTAGAAGATGTGCATGTCGCCCGCCAGGCGGAACGGTACGCCCTGCAGCACATTCCCCACGGCCACGCCGCTGATCAATGCGGGAACGAAGCCGCAGAAGAACAGCACCCAGTCCCAGCGCGCGCGCCAGGCCGGGTCCTCGCGCTTGCTGCGGAACTTGAAAGCCACCGGGCGCAGGATCAGCGCCGTCAGAATGACGAACATCGCGAGGTAGAAGCCCGAGAACGACACCGCGTAGAGCTGCGGCCAGGCCGCGAAGATGGCGCCGCCGCCCAGGATCAGCCAGACCTGGTTGCCTTCCCACACCGGACCGACGCTGTTGATGATGACGCGCCGTTCGATGTCGGTGCGGCCGGCGAACGGCAGCAGCATGCCCGCGCCGAGATCGAAGCCGTCGGTCACGGCGAAAGCCACCAGCAGCACACCGATCAGGGCCCACCAGATGAGGCGCAGGGTGTCGTAGTTGAGGAGTTGATGCAGGATCATTTTGTTTTACTTCGCTGAAGCCAGTTTGCTCGGATTGAATGGGCGCACATGGCGCTGCTCGACGCCCTCGTCGGGATCGTGCTCGGCCGTGGGGCCGGTGCGGATGGCCTTGAGCATCAGCTTCACCTCGATGACCAGCAGCACGGTGTAGAGGGCGACGAAACCGGTCAGCGTGAGCAGCAGCGTCTTCACGCCCAGATTCGACACGGCCACGGCCGTGGGCAGCACACCTTCGATGACCCAGGGCTGGCGGCCGAATTCGGCCACCAGCCAGCCGGCCTCGATGGCCAGCCAGGGCAGCGGGATGGCCCAAACGGCCACCTTCAGCAGCCACTGGTAACGGTCGAGCATGCGGCGGGCCGACAGCACGAAGAAGGTGCCGGTCAGCAGGATCAGCAGCATGCCGATGCCCACCATCACGCGGAACAGCCAGAACAGCGGCGCCACCTGCGGCACCGTGTCCCAGGCCGCCTTGGCGATCTGCTCCGGCGTGGCCTGGCGCGGGTCGTCCACGTAGCGCTTGAGCAGCAGCGCGTAGCCGAGTTCGTGGCCGTTGTCCTCGAACTCGCCGCGCAGGTTGTCGGGCAGCTTCTCGCCGGCAGGCAGTGCACGGATCTTCTGCAGCGCGTCGTAGGCCTTGATGCCCTGGCGGATGCGCGCCTCGGCATGCACCACGAGTTCGTTGATGCCGGGGATCACGGTGTCGAGCGAACGTGTGCCGATCAGGCCCATCAGCGCCGGAATGTGGATGGCGTAATGGGTTTCGCGCGCCTCCTGGCTCGGAAAGCCGACCAGCGTGAAGGCGGCCGGCGCGGGCTGCGTCTCCCACATGCCCTCGATGGCGGCGAGCTTCATCTTCTGGTGTTCGGTGGAGAGGTAACCGCTTTCATCACCGAGCACCGCCACCGACAGCGCCGCGGCCAGGCCGAACGAGGCCGCCACCGTCATGGAACGCTTGGCCAGCGCCAGGTGCCTTCCCTTTAGCACGTACCAGGCCGACACGCCGAGCACGAACACCGACGCGCACACATACCCCGCCGACACGGTGTGCACGAACTTGGCCTGCGCCACGGGGTTGGTCAACACGGCGGCGAAGTCGGTCACCTCCATGCGCATGGTCTGCGGGTTGAAGGCCGAGCCCACGGGGTTCTGCATCCAACCATTGGCGATCAGGATCCACAGCGCCGAGAAGTTCGAGCCGATGGCCACGGCCCAGGTGGCGGCCAGGTGGCCGACCTTGCTGAGCTTGTCCCAGCCGAAGAAGAACAGGCCGACGAAGGTGGCCTCCAGGAAGAAGGCCATCAGCCCTTCGATGGCCAGCGGCGCGCCAAAGATGTCGCCCACGTAGTGGCTGTAGTAGCTCCAGTTCATGCCGAACTGGAACTCCATCACCACGCCGGTGGCCACACCCATCGCGAAGTTGATGCCGAAGAGCGTGCCCCAGAACTTCGTCATGTCGCGCCAGATCACGCGGCCGGTCATCACGTAGACCGTCTCCATGATGGCGATGATGATCGACAGCCCGAGGGTGAGCGGCACGAACAGGAAGTGATACAGCGCCGTGGCGGCGAACTGCAGCCTTGACAGGGACACGATGTCGAGTTCCATGGGGGGTTTCCTCCGTTTTCCAGAATCTTCAGTCCGGCCGCAGCCGGTTCAATGCCGCGTCGAAGCCCGGCGCGCCGCGGCGCAGGTCGGCCACGATGCGGCCGTGCTGCAGCACGACGAGCCGGTCGGCCAGCGCGGCCTCGCGGCGGATGTGGGTGGCCATCACCAAGGTGCGGCCATCGATCTGTGCGGCGAGGCGGCGCAACACATCGCGCGCCGTCGCCGCGTCCAGCGCCTCGGTGGGTTCGTCCAGCAGCCACAGCGGCACGTCGCGCAGCAGCAGCCGGGCCAGGGCGAGGCGGCGCGACTGACCGCCCGACAGGCCGAGCCCGCCCTCACCCAGCCGCGTGGCGAGGCCGGCCGGCAGGCGCCGCACGTCCTCGGCCAGGCCGGCGGAGCCGAGCGCCCACCACAGCTGGTCGTCGCCGGCCGACGGATCGGCCAGCAACAGGTTGTCGCGCAGGCTGTCCTGGAACAGCTCGGTGCGCTGGGTCAGCAGGCTGGACAGCGGCACGCGCAGGCTGCCGGACTGGGGCGACAGCTCGCCGGCCAGCAAGGCCAGAAGGGTCGATTTGCCGGCGCCGCTGGGGCCCACCAGGGCCACACGCTCGCCGGGCGCGATGACCAGGCCGATGTCGCGCAGCAGCGAAGCACCGGCGTCGCGGCCGGCAGGATGGGCGTGGACCTGGCGCAGCTGCACGTCGGCCGAGGCCGGTTGTACCGGGGCGCGCGCCGGCTTTTTCTCCCAATACGGTGCGAGCCTGCGCGTGGCAAGTACGCAGCGACCGAGTTCTAGAGCGCCGCGGCGCAAGGCGGCGAAAGGCTCCGCGGCGCTGAGCACCAGCAGCAGGGCCAGCGCCGCGATCGGCACACCGATGCGGGCCTGCTCGACCAGCGCGGCCACCACGAGCAGCGTGGCACACAGCGCCAGGCTGCCCACCGCACCGAAGCCGAAGACCGCACGCGCCTCCAGCCGGTTCAGCGTGTCGTCCGCACGGGCCAGACGGGCGTCGGCCGCAGCCAGCGCCGCACATTGCGCGTCGAGCCGGCCGGCCATGGCCAGCTCGGTCTGGCCCGCGACCAGGTCCACCGTGCGGGCGCGCAGCGCTTCCATGGCATGGGCACGGCGGCGCGCCGGCCTCTGCGCCGCATGGGCCAGCGCGCAGGCGATGCCCAGGCCGGCGACCACGAACCACGCGGCAACGCCCAGGCCGAGCCAGGGATCGACGAAGACGGCGAGCGCGATGCCGGCAGCCGCCGCGGCCACCAGTGCCGTACCGAGCGGCACCCAGACGCGCAGGTAGAGCGCATCGAGCGCGTCGACGTCGGCGGTGAGGCGGAACAGCAATCTCGCCGGTTGCCGCAGCAGGCGGCGCGCGGCCTCGGGCTCGGCCCAGCCGCGAAACAGGCGTTCGCGCAGCGCGGTCAGCACGGCCAGCGTGGCATCGTGCGTGACCAGCCGCTCGGCGTAACGGGATCCGCTGCGCCCCAGCGCCAGCAGGCGGATGCCGGCCGAAGGCATGAATACGTCGAAGGCCCAGGCCGTGGCCGCACTCGCGCCCGCGATCGCCGTGGCGGCGATGAACCAGCCCGACAGGCCAAGCAGCAGCATGCCGATGAGGGCCGTGGCCGCGGCCAGTGCCGCGCCGCCCAGCAACTGGGCACCGCGTTCGGCCATGAACAGCCGCAGCAATTGCGACATGGGTGCCCATTGCTGCCACAGCCTCATGGCGTCACCTCGCTGGCCTCGATGAGGCCCGCATGCAGGCGCAGGCTGCGGTCCAGCCGGGCGGCCAGTACCGGGTCGTGCGTGGCCACCAGCATGGTCTTGCCGTGGGCGAGTTGCAGCAGGGCTTCCGTCACGGCTTCGGCGGTGGCCGCGTCCAGGTGGGCCGTGGGCTCGTCGACCAGCAGCAGATCGGCCTGCGGCCGCACCACCGCACGCGCCAGCGCAAGACGCACGGCTTCGCCGCCCGACAGGCCGACGCCACCCTCGCCGAGCATCGCGCCCGCATGGGCCTGGGCTGTGGCGCCGAGCGCGGCGAACCACATCGCCGTGCTGACTTCGGCCGCGCCCACACCGGGCTGCCCCAGCGCCACATTGGCCTGCACCGTGCCCGCGAAAATGTGCGGCTTCTGGCCCAGCCACGCGGTGCGCTGGCGCAGCCTGGATGCGGTTGCCGCCGACATCGTCTCGTCGCCGATGCGGATGCTGCCGCCCTGCACCGGCACCAGGCCGGCGAGGAGCGACAGCAGCGTGGTCTTGCCGGCGCCGCTGTCGGCCAGCAGCGCCACGTGTTCGCCCGCGGCGACATCGAAATCCAGGCCGTCGAACACCGCCCCGCCCGTGCCGGCATGGCTGAATTCGAGCGCACGGACACACAGCGCCGGCGGCCGCGCCGCGCGGGATGCAGCCATCGGCGGCACCGCCGCATCGTTGGCACCGGGCAGCGCCGTGCCGGCCTCGCTGAGCCGCGCCATCGCCGCCAACGCCGCTTCGCCCGCCGCGCGGTCGTGCCACACCAGGGACAGCTCACGCAGCGGCTCGAAGAAGGCGGGCGCGAGCAGCAGCACGAACAGGCCCTGCCCCAGGCTCAGGCGCACGCCCCATGCGCCATAGTTCAATTGGCCGAGCAGATGAAAACCCACGTAGGCGGCCACCATGGCCACGCCGAGCGCAGCGAAAAGCTCAAGCACGGCGCTGGACAGGAACGCGATGCGCAACACGGCCATGGTGCGCCGGCGCAGCGAATCGCCGGCCGCCCGCAGGCGCTGCGCGGTGAAGTCCACCGCGCCCAGCGCGCGCAGGCTGGCCAGGCCGCGCAGGCGGTCCAGCAGGAAGGCGTTCATGCCGCCGATCTCCACCATCTGGGCCTCGCTCGCCGCCTTGGCGCGCCAGCCGACCAGGGCCATGAACACGGGGATCAGCGGCGCGGCCACCAGCAGCACCAGCGCGGCGATCCACGACAACGGGAACACCGCGGCCAGGATGGCCAGCGGCACGACCAGGGCCTTGCATCTGGCTGGCTGGTAACGCGTGAGGTAGGGCACGACGGCTTCGGCCTGCTCGGCCATCACACTGGCCGCCAGGCCGGATGCGGGCCGTGCCGCGTCAAGCGGCGAGCGTGCGGCCAGGGCCCGCGCCACCTGGGCACGCAAGTCGCCGAGGCGCTCGCACGCCGCGCGGAAGCTGCGGCGCAGACCCCAGGCCTCGAGCCCACCACGCGCCAGGCCCAGCGCCAGGAGCATGGCGGCGGGCCAGACCACCGCGCGCGCGCCGCCGCCTTCGAGCAGGCTCTGCAACGCATGGGCCAGCAGGCCGGCCTGCGGCAGCCACAGCAGGCTGGCCACGGTCTGGGGCACGCTGCCAGCGCCCGCGCGCCCTTGCGGATGCGTCGATCCACGGGAACCGGCGGTGTGTTCGGGAGCTTGCATGGGTCTGTATTTTGCCGTAATTTCAGTAATTACTGAAAATTCAAGCCGAAAAACCACAGCAAAACCGCAGTGTGCGCCACCTGATCGCAATCCACTTGATCTGGATCAAGGCAGGGCTGAACGATAATACCCAGGCTCCGTGCCGATGACCACCGCCCAGCCATGACGACCCCATGACGACCATTTCATCCGTTTCCGCGATCTCGATGTCCGGCATGCAGGCTGCGGAGACACGCCTGCAGGCGTCGGCGCACAACATCGCCAACAGCGCCACCGAGGGCTTTCACCGGCAGGAAGTGGTCCAGGCCGCCGAGGCCGGCGGCGGCGTCCAAACGCAGGTCGCGCGTGCCCCCTCCCCCGGTGATGCACCCATTGCGGATGCGCTGGACCAGATCGCCGCCAGGCAGGACTTCCTGGCCAACCTGTCCGTCTTCAAAACCGGCAACCAGATGCTCGGCCGCCTGCTGGACGCCAAAGCCTGATGGCGTGGCACGCCCGGCTGCAGCTGGACTACCTTTTCGAGCGCGAACGCAGCGTCGCGCGCCACCTGCACAGCGGCCCGCTGCGCATCCTGCAAAGCCTGTACCCCGAAGGTGACGCGGTGTGCCACAACGTGCTGGTGCATCCGCCGGGTGGCCTGGTCGGCGGCGATCGGCTCGACCTGCAGGTCAGCGCCGGCCCGGGCGCCCATGGCCTGATCACCACCCCCGGGGCCACGCGCTTCTACCGCTCGGCCGGTGAGCTGGCGCTGCAGCAGACGCAGATCCGGCTTGCCCCCGAGGCCCGGCTCGAATGGCTGCCGGCCGAGGCGCTGTGCTACAACGAATGCCGCGCCGAGAACCACATTGTGTTCGACCTCGCGCCCGGTGCCGAACTCATTGGCTGGGACGTGACCGCGCTCGGCCTGCCCAATGCCGGCCAGCCGTTCGAACGCGGCCAGATCGTGCAGCACCTGGAGATGCCCGGCGTCTGGCTGGAACGCGGCCGCATCGATGCTGCGGATCATCGCTTGATGAACAGCCCGCTGGGCCTGAACGGCCAGCGCTGCACGGCCTCGCTGTTCTTCCTGGCCGGCAGCCCTTTGGAACGCCACCGCCGCCAGCAGGCGCTGGACATGGCGCGCGAAGTCATCGAAGCAAGCGCGTTGAAGGACACGGTCGGCGCGACCAGCCCGAATCCCCAGGTGGTGATGGTGCGCGCCCTGGCCCCGCTGGTGGAGCCGGCGATGCAGCTCATGCAGCGGGTCTGGGCCGCATGGCGCGGGCACTTCTGGAACAAGCCAGCCGTGAAGCCCCGGATCTGGGCGATGTAGCCCCTGGCTACTGGCTTCCGACCAGGATCTGCACGAACATCTGAAGCTTGGTGTTGGTCTCCGAACTCAGCGAAGTGAACTCCAGACCGGCCAGCAGCCGCCCGCCTTCGCGCTTGATCTTCATCACCTTGGCGAAGATGTCGGTGGCCGGGTAGTCGACCAGCGTCATGTCGAAATTGAGCTTCACCTCGAGCCCGATTTCGATCGGGAAGTCGAGCTCGAGCAGCACGCCGTGGTAGCCGATGTCGAGGATGTTGGCCTTGAGCGGGCTCGGCAGCACCTCGTTGCCTTCGACCAGTTGCAGGTTGCACGGGATGCGCACCTCGGCGCGGTGGCTGCGGCGGAACTCCTGGCGCGGCACCTTGAGGTGGCGTGCCGGTATGGCGATGAGCTCGCGCACCTTCACCGGATGCATCTTGCCGGCCACGAAGACCTCGCGCGGTTCGGTCACGAGCACCGAGCGTCCGCCGCGCTGGTAGGTGCTTTCGCTGATCAACACCTGGCCGCGCAGGCTGAAGGCCTCGATGCGCGAGGCCAGGCTGACCTCGTTGCCGATCACCGTGTATTGAGAGAACGACTCGGAACCGAAGCGCCCCGCCATCACCGTGCCGGTGTTGAGCCCGATGCCCATGTACAGCTCGGGCATGCGGCCGCGCTGGTATTGGTCGTTGAGCTCGCGCATGGCCAGCTGCATCTCCACGGCGCAGACCATGGCGCGCAGCACGTCGTCCTCGCGGCTGACCGGCGCGCCGAACAGCACGGTGATCGAGTCGCCGGAGAACTTGTCGACCGTGCCCTGGTTGCGGAAGATCACCTCGCTCATGCGCTCCAGGCACAGGTTGAGCATGGTGACGATGGTGCCGGCCGGGTGCGTGGCGGTGAGGGCCACGAAGCCGCGCAGGTCGGCCACCAGGATGGTCACCTCGCGCTGCTGCACGCCCAGCGCCCCGCCGCTGGCGGGCACGGCGGGCGAAGCCGGGGCGCCAGCCGTCCCGGCGACCTCGGCCAGCAGCGCCGCGGCCTCGGCCTCCGCCGCCGAGCCCAGTGGCGCGCCGGTTTCCCGGGCAATCAGCGCTTGCAGGCGGCTCAGCGCCTGTGTCCCATGGTCGTTGTTCATGCGTTCGTGTGTTCTGTGTTGGATGCGACCGTGATTCTGCCGCGAATCGGCTGCTGCCGGGCCGGTAATCGCCCGGCCCGGCAAACAAATCAAGCGGCCACGCCATCCGCCTTGAACATGGCCTTGATGCCACGCACGGCCTGGCGGATGCGCGCCTCGTTCTCGATGAGCGCAAACCGCACGTGATCGTCGCCGTGGTCGCCGAAGCCGATGCCCGGCGACACGCAGACCTTGGCGCGCTCCAGCAGCCGCTTGGCGAATTCGAGCGAGCCCAGCGCCCGGTAGGCTTCGGGGATGCGCGCCCAGATGTACATCGAGGCCTTGGGGTTTTCCACCATCCAGCCGGCCTCGATCAGGCCCTTGTAGAGCACGTCGCGCCGCGCCTGGTACTGGGCGGCGATGTCCTTCACACATTGCTGGTCGCCTTCAAGCGCGGCGATGGCCGCCACCTGCAGCGGCGTGAAGGTACCGTAGTCGTGGTAACTCTTGATGCGGGCCAGCGCGGCCACGAGGTCCGGGTTGCCGACCATGAAGCCGACGCGCCAACCGGCCATGTTGTAGCTCTTGGACAAAGTGAAGAACTCGACCGCGATGTCCTTGGCACCCGGCACCTGCATGATGCTCGGCGCCTTCCAGCCGTCGAACACGATGTCGGCATAGGCCAGGTCGTGCACCACGAAGATGTCGTGCTTCTTCGCCAGCGCCACCACGCGTTCGAAGAAGTCGAGTTCCACGCATTGCGCCGTCGGGTTGCTCGGGAAGCCCAGCACCATCATCTTCGGCTTGGGATAGCTGCCGCGGATGGCGCGCTCGAGTTCGGCAAAGAAATCGACGCCCGGCACCAGCGGCACGGAGCGGATGTCGGCACCGGCGATCACCGCGCCGTAGATGTGGATCGGGTAGCTCGGGTCGGGCACGAGCACCGTGTCGCCGCGGTCCAGCGTCGCCAGCATCAGATGCGCCAGGCCTTCCTTGGAGCCGATGGTGACGATGGCCTCGGTGTCCGGGTCGATGTCCACCGCATACCGATCCTTGTACCACTTGCTGATGGCGCGGCGCAGCCGCGGGATGCCCTTGCTCGCCGAATAGCCGTGGGTGTCGGGCCGCTGCGCGACCTCGGTGAGCTTGGCCACGATGTGCGCGGGGGTCGCGCCGTCGGGGTTGCCCATGCTCATGTCGATGATGTCCTCGCCACGGCGGCGCGCGGCCAGCTTGAGTTCGGCCGTGATGTTGAAGACGTAGGGGGGCAGGCGGTCGATGCGCGCGAAACGGCGCTTGCCAGCGGATGATGCTGTCATGGAAAACTTTCACGTAAGCGCCCGGAACCGTCCGAGCGACGTGGCCCGCAGAAAGGCAGGCCCGTGAAGATGTTAACCCGGCCGAGGCGGGCGCCCGGCCGCTTCAACGGCTTTTCAACGGCTTTTTTCGTTCCCCGCACCGGACTCGCGCAAGGCGTTGGCCGCGGCCCAGGCCCAGGCCTGGTTCGACAACAGCTGCACCCGCTCGGCACTGACGAAGCCATCGGACACCGCATCGGCGTCCGTCAACGCCCGCGATTCCACCTGGATGGCGGCGCGCAGGAACACGTGCCACGGGCCGGCCTGCTCCACCAGGGCGGACTCAGCCTCCTCGGGCAGGCCCAGGGCCTGCACCACCTCGGCCGTTTCGGTCTCCAGGATCCCGCCCAACATCGACGCCAGGCCCAGCATGAAGAAGCGCCCCGGCTCGCGTTCGCCGCGCTCGACGGCGAGCAGTTCGACCGTGCGCGCGCGCCACAGCGCAATTTCCTGCAATGCCGAAGCCAGCCTGCGCCGCGGCGCGAACTGCATCAGCATCAGTCCGAGCCAACGCTGCAGTTCGTTGCGCCCGAGCATCAGCACCGCCTGGTCGATGCTGGCCACGCCGCCGAGATGGGCGAAGGCCGGGCTGTTCATGCGTTGCAGCAGTCGGAACGACACCCCGATGTCGCCCTTGATGTCGTCGACGATGACGGCCGTGTCCACCCCTGCGTTCAATTGGCCGAGCAACTGCGTGAGGCGGCCGGCTTCGGGCGGCAGCCGCCGGGTGGCACGCGACCTGGGTGCCACGATGTTCATGTCACCGGTGGCGAAATGCACACCGCCCAGCACGGCCAGTTCGAGTTGCTCCAGCTGGACCAGGTCGGTGGCGATGACCGGCGGATGCGATTCCGCGCCCGGCACGACGCCCGTGGCCGCCAGCACTTCGGCCAAGGGCCGCACGGCGTGGCGGGCCAGCAGATAGTCGGGGGCCATGCCGATGTCCGCCTCCGCGTCCCAGGCCAGCTGGGCACCGGCCGCACGGAATTGACGCGCCACTTCAACCACGGCCTGCAGGGTCCCGGGCGCCAAGGGCTGTGCCGGGTCGAACTCCAGTCCGATCAGGGTGCGAGGCTCGGTCTTGGGCACTGCGGCATGCACCAGCCAGGCAGCGGGCAGGCGCGCGAAACCGAGCCGCCCCTCCAGCGCCACGAGCCGGGCCGCCACAAGCACCGCCGCCACCTGGGCCGCCTGCGACGCAGGGTCGCCGTCGGCCATCAATTCACGCTGCATCTCCGGGTCGATGCGAAATTCGAAGCCGGCGATGTCTCCGCTTGAGGACAACAAGGGACGCCGCAGTGTCAGCACCATCGGCAGCACGACCTCGGGCGGCTGCAACGGTGCGGCCATGCCGACTCCCTTCCCGCCCCGCGGATCGCCAGGGTTGGTGGAAACAATGCCTTTGGGCAGGACACGCCGGAGGAATTTCATGGCTTGGCTAGGGCAATGGGGTCGCCGGACTTTAGACCTTGTGGCGGCTCTTGTGGTGATTTCATCCGTCGGGCGTCACAGTTCGGTCATGGCGGGCGCCGCGCCGGGCACGGCGATCCTGGCATCAGGCCACTCCGACCGCGTCGGTTTCGCGCGCCATGTTTTCCGATGCCCAGGTCCAGGCCTGTGCAGACAATTCGTAGACGCGGGCGGCGCTGGCGAAGCCATCGGCCACGGCGCTGCTCTCGTCGGCGCTCTGGTCTTCCACCTGGGCGGCCGTGCGCAGGTAGACGTACCACGGACCGGCGCCCTCCACCAGGGCCTGGGCGGCCTCGGGCGGCAGGCTCAGCGTGCTGGCCACTTCCGGCGCATCGATCTGCAGGATGGCGCCGAGCATGGAGGCCAGGCCCAGCGTGAAGAACCGGCCGGGCTCGCGCTCGCCGCGCTCCACCGCCAGCAGCTCGAGCAGCCGCGCGCGCCACAGCGCGACCTCCTGCAGCCCGGGCGAGAGGGTGCGGGCCTGGGCGAACTGCATCATCATCAGCGACAGCCAGCGGTGCAGGTCGTTGCGGCCGAGCAGCGGCACGGCCTGGTCGATGCTGGCCACGCCGCCCAGTTGCGCGAAGCTGGCGCTGTTCATGCGCTGCAGCAGGCGCACCGAGACGCTGACGTCGCCCTTGATGGCGCGCACGATCACATCGGTATCGGCCCCGGAGGACAGCTGCGCCAGGAGCCGCGCGATGCGACCGATCTCCGGCGCGAGCACGCCGGTGCGGTCGGCCACCGCCTGCGGCGTGAGCTGGCCGCTGGCAAGATGAGCCCCGCCGCCCAGTGCAGACTCAAGCTCCTCCACGCTGGCCAGATCGGTCGCGATCACCGGGTACTGCTGCAGAGTCGCCGGCCGGGCGCCGACCGCCTTGACAAGTTCGGCCAGCGGCCAGCTCGGCAGCGGCTTCCACAGCAGGAAGTCGGGCTTGGCGTCGAGCGGCTGGCGCACCGCGTCCCAGGCCAGCTTGGCGCCGACCTCGCGAAAACGCAGCAGCGTGGCCACCACCGCCTGCCGCTCGGCCGCTGAAACCGGCGAGGCCGCGTCGAACTCCACGCCCAGCACCAGGCCGGACTCGTCCCTCGGTACCGCCGCCCGGGTCAGCCAGGCCGCCGGCAGCCGCGCAAATCCGATGCGGCCGTCCAGTGCCACGAGCCGCGCCGCCACCAGCACCGCGGCCACCTGGGCCGCCTGTGCGTCGGTGTCGTGCGCGCACTGGCGCATCACCTCTTCGCTCACGCGGAATTCGAAACCTGCCACCTCGCCGTTGGGGGCCATCAGCGGTCGCCTGGCCGCGAGCGCGGCAGCCCGCACGGGAAGAGGATCTGCCGCTGGCGTGCGCGGCGCCGATGCAGTCGACGGGGAAACAGGTGCCGGCGCGGCGGCTTGCCGCGCGTGCGCCGGGCGCGGTCCGAAGAATCTGCCGAGCACCCGCTGGAAGAAAGTGGTCATGGAGGTAGGCATCCGGGAGTTGCGGTCAACACCTCAACTCTATCCGTAAATGCCACAAGCGTATGAAATTGTTACTTGACTTGATCCTGGACAAGTACGCCCTCTTCCCTCAAATGGCCACGAGACTGCGTACCCCATTGGCTTCCATGTCCTTGCCGAGTCCGCGCGCGATGAATTCGCCGCGCTCCATGACCAGGTAGTCATCGGCCAGTTCCTGCGCGAAGTCGTAGTACTGCTCGACCAGCAGGATGGCCATGTCGCCACGGTCGGCGAGCATGCGGATCACGCGGCCGATGTCCTTGATGATGGAAGGCTGGATGCCTTCGGTGGGCTCGTCGAGGATCAGCAGCTTCGGGCCGGCGGCCAGCGCCCGCGCGATGGCGAGCTGCTGCTGCTGCCCGCCCGAGAGGTCGCCGCCGCGGCGGTGCATCATCTGCTTCAGCACCGGGAACAGCGTGAAGAGTTCGGCCGGGATGGGTGTGCCGGCGCTCTTGTAGGCCAGGCCCATGCGCAGGTTCTCTTCCACGGTGAGGCGCGCGAAGATTTCCCGGCCCTGCGGCACGAACCCGACGCCGGCCCGCGCACGCTCATAGGGCGTGGCACTCTGGATCGGTTTGCCGTCGAGCTCGATGGTGCCGGTCTTGATCGGGATCAGGCCCATCAGGGATTTGAGCAGTGTCGTCTTGCCCACGCCATTGCGGCCCAGCAGGACGGTGACCTTGCCCAGGGTGGCGGTCAGGCTCACGTCGCGCAGGATGTGCGAACCGCCGTAATACTGGTTGATGTTTTTTGCGTTCAGCATGTTCAGCGGCCCAGATAGACTTCGATGACGCGTTCGTCGGCCTGCACCTGGTCCAGCGTGCCTTGCGCCAGCACGCTGCCATCGCACAGCACCGTCACGATCTCGGAGATCGTCTCGATGAAACTCATGTCGTGCTCCACCACCATCAGCGAATGTTTGCCCTTGAGTGTGAGGAACAACTCGGCGGTGCGCGCCGTCTCCTCGTCCGTCATGCCCGCCACCGGCTCGTCCAGCAGCAGCAGCTTCGGGTCCTGCATCAGCAACATGCCGATCTCGAGCCACTGCTTCTGCCCGTGGCTCAGGTTGCCCGCCATGCGCGACACGCTGTCCGTCAGGTGGATCGTGTGCAGCATCTCGGCGAGTTTGTCGCTCTGCGCCGAATCGAGCTTGTGCAGCATCGAAGACTTCACCCGCTTGTCCATCTTCAGCGCCAGTTCGAGGTTCTCGAACACACTGAGTTTCTCGAACACCGTCGGCTTCTGGAACTTGCGGCCGATGCCGAGCTGGGCGATCTGCGGCTCGTTGTGGCGCAGCAGGTCGATGGTGCTGCCGAAGAACACCTTGCCCGTGTTGGGCCGCGTCTTGCCGGTGATGATGTCCATCATCGTCGTCTTGCCTGCACCGTTCGGCCCGATGATGCAACGCAGCTCACCCGGCGCGATGTCGAGCGACAGGCCGTTGATGGCCTTGAAGCCGTCGAAGCTCACGTGCACGTCTTCGAGGTAGAGGATGCGGCCGTGCGCCACATCGACTTCGCCGGGCGTGTGCACGCGCGAGAAGCCGGCTTCGCGGCCGCCGGACTCGGTGCTGCCGGTCTTGGCGGCACCGCTCTTCGCTGCGGCGCGCCGTGCGCCCTCTTCCATCAGATCGGGGGTCATGCCCGGCCTCCCTTCAACTTCTTCACCAGGCCCACCACCCCATCGGGCAGGAACAAGGTCACGGCAATGAACAACGCACCCAGAAAATACAGCCAGAACTCCGGATAGGCCACGGTGAGCCAGCTCTTCGCGCCGTTGACGATGAAGGCGCCGAGGATCGGCCCGATCAGCGTGGCGCGCCCACCTACCGCCGCCCAGATGGCGATCTCGATCGAGTTCGCCGGGCTCATCTCGCTCGGGTTGATGATGCCGACCTGGGTCACATACAGCGCCCCGGCCACGCCGCACATCACGGCCGAAATCACCCAGATGCTGAGCTTGTAGCCCAGCGGCGAATAACCCGAGAACATGACCCGCGTTTCCGCGTCGCGGATGGCCTGCAGCACCCGGCCGTACTTGCTGCCCACCAGCCATTTGGCGAACAGGAAGAAGCCGAGCAGCACCAGGCCGGTGATGACGAACAGCGTCATGCGCATCGAGGTGGTGGCCATCGGCATGCCGAGGATGCGCTTGAAGTCGGTGAAGCCGTTGTTGCCCCCAAAGCCGGTCTCGTTGCGGAAGAACAGCAGCATCGCGGCAAACGTCATGGCCTGGGTGATGATGGAGAAGTACACCCCCTTGATGCGCGAGCGGAAGGCGAAGAAGCCGAAGATGCCGGCCACGATGCCCGGCACCAGCACCACCAGGAACAACGTGGCCGTGAAGCTGCCGCTGAGCATCCAGTGCCAGGGCAGTTCCTTCCAGTCGAGGAACACCATGAAGTCGGGCAGATCGCTCTTGTAGTTGCCGTCGCGGCCGATCTGGCGCATCAGGTACATGCCCATGGCATAACCGCCGAGCGCGAAGAACAGGCCGTGGCCGAGGCTGAGGATGCCGGTGTAGCCCCAGATCAGGTCCATGGCGAGCGCGGCGATGGCGTAGCACATGATCTTGCCGACCAGCGCGATGGCGTAGTCGCTCATGTGGAACGGGCTGCCTGCGGGAATCCACAGGTTCAGCACCGGCACCACGGCGCAGACCACGATCAGTGCCACGAAGAAACTGCTCCAGCCGGTGCGGGTCAGCAGCGGGCCTTTGGGGGGGAGGGAAACGGTCGGCATAGGGGTGGTTGGGTTTCGCATGTCAGGCTTCCGCAGAGCGGCCTTTCATGGCGAAGATGCCTTGCGGACGCTTCTGGATGAAGATAATGATGAACGCCAGCACGGCGATCTTGGCCAACACGGCCCCGGTCCAGCCCTCGAGGAACTTGTTGAGGATGCCCAGGCCCATGGCGGCGTAGACGGTGCCGGCCAGTTGGCCCACGCCGCCGAGCACCACCACCATGAACGCGTCCACGATGTAGCCCTGGCCGAGGTCGGGGCCGACGTTGCCGACCTGGCTCAGCGCGCAACCGGCCAGGCCGGCGATGCCCGAGCCGAGCGCGAAGGCATAGGTGTCGATGCGCGCGGTGTTCACGCCCATGCAGGAGGCGATCGGCCGGTTTTGCGTGACGCCGCGCACGAACAGGCCGAGCCGCGTCCGGCCGATCAGCCAGCCCACGCCCAGCAGCACGGCCACGGCGAAGGCGATGATCACCAGGCGGTTGTAGGGCAGCGAAAGATTGGCCAGCACCTGCACGCCGCCGCTCATCCACACCGGGTTTTCCACGCCGACGTTCTGCGCGCCGAACAGGCTGCGCACGCCTTGCTGCAGCATCAGGCTGATGCCCCAGGTGGCGAGCAGGGTCTCCAGCGGGCGGCCGTAGAGGAAACGCAGCACGCTGCGCTCCAGCGCCGCGCCGACCAGGGCCGAGGCCAGGAACGACACCGGCACAGCGGCCAGCAGGTACCAGTCGAAGGCACCCGGAAAGTATTTGATGAACACGGTCTGCACCACATAGGTGGCGTAGGCACCGATCATCATGAGCTCGCCGTGGGCCATGTTGATCACGCCCATCAGCCCGTAGGTGATGGCCAGGCCAAGTGCCACCAGCAGCAGGATCGAGCCCAGGCTGATGCCGCTGAAGACGGCGCCGAGCTTGTCGCCCCAGGCCAGCGCGGCGTCGACCTTGTCGAGCGCGGCCTGCAGCGCCACCTTGACGTCGGCCTCGGGTTCGTTCTGCAGCCGGGCCAGCAGCACGGTCTTGGTGGCCGGGTTGCTGCTTTCGGCCAGGGTCTTGATGGCGTCGAGGCGCTTGGCCTTGTCTTCGCTGTTGACCAGCAAGGCGCCGCGCAGCAGGCCGAGCTGGGCCTTGATGGCCGGCACGGTCTCGGCGGCGAAGGCTTTCTCGACGATCGGCAGCTTGTTCTCGTCCGGCTCGGCGAGCAGGGTCTTGACGGAGGCGGCACGCACCGCGTCGTCCTTGGAGAACAGCTTGGCGGCGGCGAGCGCATTGTCGAGCTCGCCGCGCATCTGGTTGTTGTTGATCACGTCTTCCGCATCGGCGGGCAGCGTCAACGCGGCGCCAGTGACCGGATCGACAGCCTTGTCACCCTGCACGACGAATACCTTGTCGCCCTGGGTCTTGACCTGGTCGTCCGAGAGCGCCTGGATGAAGGCCACCGTCTTTTCGTCGGCATTGACCACGGCCTTGGCCAGGGCGGTCATGCGGTCTTCGGTTTCGCCGATGGCGATGCTCTTGGCTTCATCGGCGGTCAGCGCATGCGCATGGCCGGCGATCACCAGCAGCAGTATCAGGAATGTGTTTCGTATCGACATGAGGCGCCTGGTGGGTCGTGCAGGTGCTTCGACAAGCTCAGCACGAAGGGGTGGCAGAAAATCAGCACGAACGGGAATTGGAATCGGCACGAGCAGCGTAATCCCCACGAACGGGCCGCAAGAACGTGCCTGCCTTATTCCAGAGACACCGCGGAACTGGCCCTTCGACAAGCTCAGGAGAGCCTCCGCCAGGCCGCTGGTGTCGCCCCCTGCAAGGGGGGAGGAGCTACACGAAGTGAGCGACTTGGGGGTGTGCCAAGTTCATTTCTTGACAGGTTCGTCAGGCTTGCCGGCATTGCCTTCGATGTACGGGCTCCATGGCTTGGCCTTGACCGGGCCAGGCGTCTTCCACACCACGTTGAACTGGCCGTCGGCCTTGATTTCGCCGATGAACACCGATTTGTGCAGGTGGTGGTTCTTCGCGTCCATTTCGGAGACGATGCCCGAAGGTGCGTTGAACTTCTGGCCGGCCATCGCGGCGATGACCTTGTCGGTGTCGGTGGACTTGGCCTTCTCCACAGCCTGCTTCCACATGTTGATGCCGATGTAGGTGGCTTCCATCGGGTCGTTGGTCAGAGGCTTGTCCGAGCCGGGCAGCTTCTTGGCCTTGGCGTAGTCGCTCCACTTCTTGATGAACTCGGTGTTGGCCGGGCTCTTGATGCTCATGAAGTAGTTCCAGGCGGCCAGGTGACCGACGAGTGGCTTGGTGTCCACGCCGCGCAGTTCTTCCTCACCCACGGAGAAGGCGACGACCGGCACGTCCTTGGCCTTCAGGCCGGCATTGCCGAGTTCTTTATAGAACGGCACGTTGGAGTCACCGTTGATGGTGGAGACCACGGCCGTCTTGCCGCCAGCGGAGAACTTCTTGATGTCAGCCACGATGGTCTGGTAATCGCTGTGGCCGAACGGGGTGTACTTCTCGTCGATGTCCGATTCCTTCACGCCCTTGCTCTTCAGGTAGGCGCGCAGGATCTTGTTGGTGGTGCGGGGGTACACATAGTCGGTACCCAGCAGCACCCAGCGCTTGGCGCCGCCGCCGGCCTTGCTCATCAGGTAGTCGACGGCGGGGATGGCTTGCTGGTTGGGCGCTGCGCCGGTGTAGAACACGTTCTTCGACAGCTCTTCACCTTCGTACTGCACGGGGTAGAACAGCAGGCCGTTCATTTCCTCGACCACCGGCAGCACCGACTTGCGCGACACGGAAGTCCAGCAGCCGAAGATCACGGCGACCTTGTCCTGGCCGAGCAGTTGCTTGGTCTTCTCGGCGAACAGCGGCCAGTTGGAGGCCGGGTCGACGATCACGGGCTCGAGCTTCTTGCCCAGCACACCGCCCTTGGCGTTGATCTCGTCGATGGCCATCAGCACGGTGTCTTTCAACACGGTTTCCGAAATGGCCATCGTGCCCGACAGGCTGTGCAGCACGCCGACCTTGATGGTGTCCTGCGCATAGGCAGGCAAGGCGGACAAACCCGTCATGGCCGCAACGGCGGTAACGGCGGTGGCGGCACTGAGGGCCTTGAGGGTGAAACGACGTTGCATCTGAGCTTCTCCAAAGTTGATTGAATCCTCGCCGCGATGGCCCCGTGTCTTTCGGGACTGTCGCGTCGATGGACCAACTTTAGGGAAGCGGGTCGGAATCGGAAATACGCCGGGTGGCGTATCCCGCCGCCCGGTCAGTGGGCCAGCGCGGCCACCATGTGCTCGGCCGCCTGCGCGGCTTCGTCGCGCGTAGACCAGCTCTGGCCATTGCCGGCCAGGGGCGCCAGGCCTTCCACGTGCACCACGTCAATGGTCCACGGCCCGTCGCCGACGCGGCACAGCCGGGCCATGAAGTTGCGGCCATTGGCCATGCCGGGGACATAGGCCTCGATCGTTTCGGGCTCGGGTGTTTGCTCGTGTTCCATCGGGCGCTCTGAAAAAAGCACGGATTATCAGGGCGCCGACACCCGCACCTGGATCAATTGCCGCACGTTCGCCGCCGCGCGGCTGCTGTAGACGCCCTTTTGCGCCTGCTCACCGCCGGTGGACGCCAGCGTCACCCACTGCCCGAGCGGCGCACTGACCGTGGTGCTGAACTGGCTGCGCTGCTGGTTGGGCAATTCGGCGCCGGTGGAAGCATCGACGCTGGCCGAAGTCACATCGATCTGCAGGCTCACCGGCTGCTTGCCGCCGGGCCAGCGCGGCGTCACCGTGAAGCCCTGGCCGGCCTCCATCCACACCAGGCCGTAGCTCACGCCCGCCCCTTCGTTGTAGCCCCCTTGCGACACCGACTGCGTCCACTTCACCGGCAGCGACTGGCCCATGCGCAGCACGGCCTTCTCGCCGTTGCGCACCTGCACCTGCTGCGGCGCCAGTGGCGGCGTGCGCGGCCGGGTGCCGACCACGTAGCCGGCTTGCTCGTCGATCTGGCGCAGTTCGACCGTGAGGTCGCCACGCAGCGCCTTGGCCGACCCCTTGGCGGGCGTCTGCGCCCATGCCGGCACGGTGAGGGCCAGCAGGGCTACAAGACGGAATGGAAAATGGGGGCGCATGGTGCAGGCCATTCTTCCACGAAGGCAGGCGCCGATCAAACCCTGGGCCGCCACATCTTGAACAAGGCCTCGGGCCCGATCTCGAAGTAATCCGCCGGCCCGCCGCCGCGCAGGATCGGCCGGGCCGCGGCCGTGTCGTAGATGCCCTCCTTCAGCAGCGTTTTGGCGATGTGCACCGCCACCACCTCGCCGAGGACCAGCCAGGTCGGCACCTTGGTGCCGTCCGCGCCCTGCAGTTGCAGGATCTGGGAAACCTTGCATTCGAACGACACCGGGCTCTCAAGCACACGCGGCACCTGGATGATTTTCGAGGCGACAGGCGTCAGGCCGGCCAGCGCGAACTCGTCCACCTCCGGCGGCACTGCCGCGCAACTCTGGTTCATCGGCTCGGCCAGCGCCCGCGTGGCCAGGTTCCAGCCGAATTCGCGGGTCTGCTCGATGTTGCGCAGGCTGTCCTTGGCGCCGATGCTGGCGAAACCGACGATGGGCGGGATGTAGTTGAAGGCGTTGAAGAAGCTGTAAGGCGCGAGGTTCAGCCGGCCCTCGGCGTCGTGCGACGAGATCCACCCGATCGGCCGCGGGCCGACGATGGCGTTGAACGGATCGTGCGGCAGGCCGTGGCCGTTTTTGGGTTCGTAGAAGTGGGTGGTTTCGGTGGTGGGGGTGTCTGGCAAGAGGGGCTCCCAGGAGGTGGTCGGTGCAGATGGTGGCTGTCGCCGCTGGCATAGCATGCGGGACCGAACGCGGGAAGGCCGACGGCCATTCCTGCAACACGCCCACCCCACACGCCCTGTCGGTTATACCCGCATCGGCTTCGCCACAATCGCCGGAAGTGGCGTCAGGACTGGATCTCCCGCGCGCTGCAGGCACATGGACAGCGTGAACGTTTTAACGGATATATTTCGAAAACGGAAACGAAATCACGTTAGCCCTATGGATGCCCAGTCCACTCTCGCGGTAATCGAATACCTGGTGTCCCAATCTGCCGCTCGCGTTGGGAAGGTTGACGGCGAGCGTTCCGGGGTGGCTGAGGAGTACGTTGCAATCTTTGACGAGTTGGATTCGCTTACCGCAGACGAGTTCTCCGAGGTGCTTGCGATGTACCTGGTTGGCTCCAGTCGAGTGAAAGACTTCGAGCAGGCGCGTGAGGTTGCAGTAGCTGCCAAGTTTTCTCCTTTGGAAGCCATGGCTCACGACATCAATCTTCACGTTGTGCTTGCCCGCGGCCTTGAAGCGTATCGTGATCATGTCCACAAGGGCTAACCCATCCTTGCAGCGGACCGCCTTTGGCAACCGCTGAAGTCAGACGTTGAGGCTGTAAAAAAACCTCCTGCGCCGTGCTGATCCAGTTGAATTGGCATCGCGCTTGCATGTTCATAAGCATGCCGCGCTACAAACCCCAAGAACGCCATAGCCTGCTGCTGCCGGTGGTGCTCAGTGAGCAGATCGTCCCAGGCACATTTGCCTTCGCACTGGACTACCTGGTCGATCACGAACTGGATCTGTCAGAGCTCGATGCCCGCTTCAGGAACGACGAGGTGGGCGCCAGCGCCTACGACCCGCGCGTGATGCTCAAGGTTGTGCTGCTGGCCTACAGCCAGGGCGTGATCTCCAGCCGTGCCATCGAACGGGTTTGCCAGCGCGATGTGCAGTTCATCGCCATCGGAGGTGACAGCCAGCCCAGCCACGCGCACATCGCCAAGTTCGTCAGCACCCTGGGCGAGCAGATCAAGCCCTTGTTCGCGCAAGTGCTGATAACCTGCGACGCCCAGGGCCTGATCGGGCGCGAGATGTTCGCCATCGACGGCGTGAAGCTGCCAAGCAACGCCAGCAAGGAGCGCAGCGGCACCCACGAAGAACTGCGCCACCGCGCACAACGCCTGGACGAGGCCGCCGATCGCATCGTGGAGCTTCACCAGAGCCATGACAACAGCACGTCGGAGCAACCCTTGGAGGCCAAACGCCAGGCCCGTATCGACGCTCTGCGCAAAGAGGCAGCGCGCACGCGGGAGTTTGTTGCCACCAGCGAGCCGCGCACCAACGCCAAGGGACAGGAACTCAAGGCCAACGTCACCGACCCCGAAAGCGCCAAGATGGCCACCAACAAGGGTGTGGTCCAGGGTTACGCCGCGCAGGCCGCTGTGGACAGTGCCCACCAGGTGATAGTGGCTGCCGATGTGATCGGCGCGGGCTCGGAGCAATCGATGCTGCTGCCCATGATCGAACAGAGTGCGCCGTACCGCGACGACACCACCCTGGTCACAGCCGATGCGGGCTACCACAGCGATGCCAACATGCAAGCGCTGATGCAACAGAACATCCCGGCGTTGATCGCCGACCACCAGATGCGCCAACGCGATGAACGCTTCAAGGACCAAGGCAAACACAAAGCCAAGGGGGACGCGCTGTACGACAAGCAGCCTACGGGCAATGGCAAGCCGATCCAACGTTTCAGGCCGCAGGACTTCGAGTTCCATGACGACAACACCGCGACCTGCCCGGCGGGAATGGCGCTCAGGAGCAACGGCAGCAAATACACCACGGCAACCGGCCAGCGATATCAGCTATATAACGCGCAGGCTGCGGACTGCCAGGAATGCGCTCTGCGCCATCAGTGCCTGAAAGACCCCAAGAGGGCACGCGGCAGACAGGTCACCCGGTTCGAGCCCAAAGCCAGAGACCCCAACCACCCCAGCGAGCGGATGAAAGGAGCCATCGACTCGGCCAAGGGGCGGCGCCTGTACAGCCAGCGCATAGGCACCGTGGAGCCGGTGTTCGGCAATATCCGGCACAACAAGTGGCTTACGCGGCTGAATCTGCGCGGGCGCGAGAAGGTCAACACGCAGTGGCATCTGTACTGCATGGTGCACAACATTGAGAAGCTGGCCAACCGTGGGTGGAGGCAGTGAGAAAGAGGCCGCGGGAAGCGGCTGCCAAGGGCACAATGGCGGTTCCGAAGGCTTCGGAACTCAGAGACAGTGCAGCTATGAAATTTCCGATCTTACAACGCGATGAATGCCCCGGCCAAAGCGCGCGGATTGGGGTTTTTGGTCAGCCTCGTTGAGGCCGTTCAGAAATGACCGAAACCGAGATTGATTCGCTAACACAAGTTCTGCTCCCAAACCCTGGGCGTGAACTCCTTCGGCATATGCACCATGCAGCGCAGGTCTCGGACTCGACACTGGCCATCTTGTACATAGACATTGATAACTTCAAACGATTTAATGGTCACAACGGGCATTTACTAGGCGATGAAGTGTTAAAAGAACTTGCTACCCTTTTAAAGTCACAGCTAGACCCTAAACAAATAGTATTCCGTATAGCCGGTGATGAGTTCGTTGTTATTCTTCCTGAAATTACGACGGAAGATGCAAAGTATTTAGCACAAACAATTTGTGATATCGCAAGAAGAAAATTAACCCCACCGCAACCCACGCACTGTGGTGACAAACCCTGTCAGGGGCCAATCAAACTAACAGTTTCAATTGGTATTGCCACCATGCGACCCGATGAACGTAGTCATCTGCAGCTATTGCAAGAAGCAGAGGACAAAATGTATGAGGCCAAAGAAGCTGGTCGTGGTCGTTATGTAATATGAGAACGTATAACTTTACGTTCAAGAGTGACGCCGCAGAGGCGCATCGCCCCTTGACTCCACGGTCTATAGAATCATGCGCTTCGCTCTTGCCACGTTAATTCTTGCAATAGCTCTGCCCGTTTGGGCGGCGGCCACAGAGATTCCAATCATATTTCAGGGAAGTACAGCAAGACCTACCAGGTGCGAGATTACAGTGAGGATTGCTCTCGCACCGATGACGATCAATGCGGCCTGTTCGATGTCAGCGATGAAGTCGAGATTACCCCGTTGTCAAAATTTTCCGCAGCAGTTCGGATATTTATCGCTGCCGAAAATGAGCACAGTTGCACCCTGGTCGGTGTAGGAAAGTGGCAGCGCGATCGGCTCGTAGTCGAGCAACCGGCGGAACCCGGGGAGCTTGGTGTTTGAACCGTGTCAATTGAGTTTTCATCCGCCGGAATTTCCAGTCTTGACGGCGCACCTATGCAAATATGCGTGAGAAATTGCGGAGCGCGTGCATCGCTCGCAACCTATGACCTAAAACACATACGCGAGTCGCCATGATGAGTGACCTTATATCGAGCGGACCGCTTCTGGCAGGCTCCGCCCGCGTCCAGCGGCCTCTCATCTCATGAGTTGAGCATCACCACCTCCCTACCATCGCCAAGCCAGACAGGAAACGCCCATGCCTCCCACCGAAATCCAAGCCGGCCAGCTTCGCATCCGTTACCTCATCGACGGCTCGCCAACCGCGAGCCTAGGCATGTTCGAGCTCTCCGTCCCGCCGGGCTCCAACGTCCCGCCGCACCACAGCCACACCCACAACGAAGAAATCGTCTACGTGCTCGAAGGCACGTTGCGCTACTCGGTGGGCGACGAAACGCGCGACCTCACACCCGGCGAAACCATGCAAACCCCCAAGGGCTCCGTGCACGGCTTCTCTAACCCGTTCGAGAGCGTCGCACGCGCGCTGATCACCCTGGCGCCCGACATCGGTCCCAAGTATTTCGAAGACGTCGCCGCCGTCATCAACGCGGGTGGTCCCCCAGACAAGGCGGCGCTGGTCGCCGTCATGGCGCGATACGGCCTGGTGCCGGCCGCCCCGAAGTAACCATCCGTCGCACACTCCCCGAAAAGGAACCCCATGCCAGTCCCCGGCGCCAGCCCTTCCCCGCGCGAATTGATCGCCGCCCCGACGAAGTTCGTCGGCTTCATCACCCCCTCGGCCAACACCGTGGTCGAACGTGTCACGCTGGCCATCCTGCGCGATTTCCCCGAGGTGTCGCCGCATTTCTCGCGCACGGCGGTGGTGGGTGCGGTCGATCCGTTCCCGACGAGTTACGACTACGACAGCATGCTGGCCGCGGCCAAGCTGCTCGGCGATGCGCACCTGGACGCGATCGTCTGGAACGGCAGCAAGGGTGGCAACGTGGGCTTCGCGCTCGACCATGACCTCATCGCGCGCATCACGGCGCTGACGGGTGCGCCGGCCACCACCACCACGCTGGCCATCGAGTCGGTTTTCAAGGCCGATGGCGTCACGCGTTTCGGGCTGGTCTCGCCGTATGTCGATGCCTATGCGCAGCGCATCCAGGACACCTTCGGCCGCGAGGGCTACACCTGCGTGGCCTCGGCCAATTCAGGGCTGAAAGACAACTTTTCGTTCTCCACCGTGCCGGAGGACGACATCGTGGCCATGCTGCGTCAGGTCGCGCGCGCCAAGCCAGAGGCCGTCATCACCTTCTGCACCAACTTCGCCGCCGCGCCGCTGGTGGCCGAGATGGAGGCTGAACTCGGCATCCCGATCTACGACAGCGTGAGCATGGCCGTGTGGCACGCGCTCAAGCTGGTGGGCGTGGACACCGCGCGCGGCAAGGCCTGGGGCCGGGTCTTCGAGAGGAGATGACTATGTATCGGCGGTGAAGCCGATCTGCTTGACGATAGGCGCCCAGCGCGCCGTGTCCTTGCGCAACAGTTCGGCGAGTTCGCCTGGCGACGACGGCATCACCTCCAGGCCGAAGGTGGCCAGGCCGTCGGCCACGTCGGTCGCGGCCAGCGCGGTGCGGATGCTGGCGTTGAGCCGCGCCACCAGTTCCGGCGGCGCCTTGGGCGGCAGGAACATCGCAAACCATTCGCTGAACGCCATGTCCTTCAGGCCCTGCTCCAGCAGGGTCGGCACGTCGGGCGCGAAGCGGCTGCGCTTGGCACCCGAGACACCGAGGATGCGCACCTTGCCCGTGGGCAGGTGCTGCGTGATGTCGCCCACCGGGCCGGAAACGGCCGAGATGTTGCCGCCGAGCAGGTCCAGCATGGCCGGCTGGGTGCCGCGGTAGGCGGCGTGCTGCAGTTCCACACCCGCGCTCTTGCCGAGCAGCGCGCCGATGAAATGCGGCGTGGAGCCGGCCGCGGGCGAGCCGAAGTTGGCCTTGGCCGGATTCGCCTTGGCCCAGGCCAGGAAGTCGGGCACGGTCTTCACGTCCAGGGGCACGGCCGGCCCCACGGCGAAACCGAAATCGAACACGCAGGCCACCGAGACCGGCGTGAGATCGGCCACCGGGTCGTAGGGCAGCTTCTTGTAGATGTGCGGGTAGATGGTGAGCATCGAGGTCGGTGTCTGCAGCAGCGTCGCGCCGTCGGCCGGCTGGGCCTTGACGTACTGGATCGCGATCTGCCCGCCGGCACCGGTGCGGTTTTCCACCACGGCCGTGCGCGCGAACTCGGGCGCGAGTTTGGTCGCCAGACGGCGGCACAAGGTGTCGGAGGTGCCACCGGCCGCAAAGCCGGTGACGATCTTCAGGGTTTCGATCTGGCCGGCCTGGGCGAAGGCAGTCTCGCCGATGCCGGCCAGAACAGCGGCCAGCGCGGCGGCGGCGCCGGCCTGCAGTGTGGTTCGCCGGTTCGGCAAGGCGTTGACGGAATGGGAATGCATGGATTTGTCTCCGAAAGTCTGTTGTTGATGACGCGTCGTTGTGGTGATCGCAGCCAGCGCGCATTGTTTGTGCAAATCGGCACGGGTGCAACCGTTGCAACCCCGAGCCTGCTGCCCGGGTGACTAAACTCTCGGCCTTGTTCGGCCCGTTCGAATCCCTCTGTCAGGTCTTTGCGGAAAGTTATGGAAATCTTCATCCTCGTGGCGCTGATCGCCTTCGGCGTCTACCTGCTCAAATCCAGGGAGCAGCGCCAGCGCATCGCCCTGCTCGGCAGCCACCTCAGCCGCTTCCAGATCGAGAAACTGATGGAGACCCTGACCCAGGGTTATCTGCGCGCGCTCGGCGAGAACGATGCCGAGCGCCGCGAGCAGATCTGGCGGCTGCTGCGCAGCAACGAGGTCCAGCTCAGCGAGCAGTTCAACCGTTTCGCCGCCGAATTCGCCCAGGTGCCGGCGGAGGAAGCCCGCGTGAGCCGGCTGCCAGTCGCCGTGCCCTATGCGAATGTGCTGTTGCCCCACGCCACCTTCGACCTGCGCAAGGCGTTTGCGATCCACGCCCAGGGCATTGCGGCCGCCGCCGATGAAACGGCTGGCCGCAGCAACCGGGACAAGGCCTTCACCATGTCGGCCGAGCTGTTCCTGATGCAGCACACCTGCCATTGGTTCTGCAAGTCCAAGGCCGTGGCCTCGGCGCGCATGCTGGCCCGGCACCAGACGGCGTATGGCCAGCTGGTGGCCTCCGTCGCGCCGGCCACGCGCCGCGCCTACACCGCCCTCGTCGGCGACTGAAGTCCCTGCCACCGGTTTGCACCGGCGGCACACCTCCCCATCCATTTGTTTCGGTGGCGCCGCCCTTCTGGCGCGCCTCAGGATGGCGCGCGCCCGTGCACCATTTTGTTAACAAAAACTCGACCATGCGTCGAATTTTGCAAACTTATGGTGCGCATGCCTGCCGTTTCCGCGCCTCTGCCATCCCCCAAGCGGCCAATCCGCAGGCATGGCTCTTGCAGTGAAGCCGTTGATCGTCAACACACGCACTATTTTTTGTTAACAAAATTATTTAATTAATCTGTTTTTTGTTGACAAAATTTTCAGGCATCGCAAAATCCGACCCCAATCCACAGATCACCGCCACGCCATGCCCAAGTCCACCGCCACCGCCCGCCAAGCCATCGAGTCCGGCATGGACCTGTTCGACAGTACCGACACCAGCGAAGAGGCCCGCGTGCAGCGCCGCCTCGCCGAGGCCATCTTCGAGCACCGCATTCCACCAGGCACCAAGCTGCCAGAGGTCGATCTCTGCCGCATCCTCGGCACCTCGCGCGGCACGTTGCGCAAGGTGCTGGACCGCCTGGCCAGCGAGCAGCTCGTCGAGCAGATTCCCAACCGCGGCGCCTTCGTGGCCAAGCCGTCGGTGGAGGTGACGCGCGACGTCTACGCGCTGCGCCGCATCCTGGAAGCCGGCGTGGTGCGCACGCTGGCGCGCTGCGAATGCGGCCCGTGGATCGACGCGGTGCGCCTGCAGGTGGGCGAGGAACGCGAAGCCAACCGCGTGGGCGATACCGGACGCTACATCCGGCTGGCCGGCAAGTTCCACCTCGATCTGGCCGCCGCCACCAAAAACACCGCGCTGAACCAGCACCTGAAGCGGGTGGTGGCTCAGACTTCGCTCATGACCGCGCTGTACGACGAGCCCGGTACCAACACCTGCTCGGTGCACGAACACCTCGAAATCCTCGACGCCATCCAGGCCGGCAACCACGCCGAGGCCGAACGCCTGATGGAAGAACACCTGATCGGCTGTGAGCGCCAACTGAAGCTGGACGACGAACCCAAGCCGGTCGATCTCTCGCAAGCGCTCGGCGGTCCCGCGCCCGAAGCAGCCCCGGCAAAGAAGCCCGCAAAAGCAGCCACGCCCCAAACCGCCAAGCCCGCCGCCAAGCCCGCCGCAAAACCGGCCACCAGGCCACGGCGCGCGGCCGGCGCGATCTGACCATTCCCCACCTGATTCACCCCTAGGAGCGATACCGATGAAGAAGCATTTGATGACGCTTGGCTTGGCCGTGGCCATGGGCCTCGGCGCGGGCGGCCTGCAGGCCAAGACCTTCACCTGGACGGCCTCGGCCGACGCCTTGTCAATGGACCCGTACTCGACGAACAACTCGTTCACGACCTCGTTCATGAACAACATCTACGAAGGCCTGGTGCGTTTCAACGAGAAGGTCGAGATCGAGCCCGCGCTGGCCGAATCCTGGTCCTCCGTTTCGCCCACGGTGTGGCGCTTCAAGCTGCGCCACGGCGTGAAATTCCACGGCGGCGAGCCCTTCACCGCCGACGACGTGGTCTTCAGCTGGCAGCGCGTGATGACGCCCGGCTCCATCTCCAAGCTGAACCTGGCGGATGTGAAGGACGTGCGCAAGGTCGACGCCTTTACCGTGGACGTGGAGACCAAGGCCCCGTTCCCGCTGCTGCTGAACCAGTTGCTCAACCTCACCATCATGAGCAAGACCTGGAGCGAGGCCAACAACGCCAAGGAGGCCAGCGACCTGCAACAGAAGAAGGAAAACTTCGCCAACCGCAACACCAACGGGACCGGCCCCTTCATGCTGAAGTCGCGCGAGGTCGACGTGAAGACCGTGCTGGTGGCCAACCCGACCTGGTGGGACAAGCCGAAACACAACCTCACCGACGTGGTGTTCACGCCGATCCAGTCCGACGCCACGCGCACTTCGTCGCTGCTGTCGGGCGCGCTCGACGCCACCGTCAACGTGCCGCTGCAGGACGTGCAACGCATCAACAGCTCGGGCGCCTTTACCGTGGTGCAGGGGCCTGAGTTGCGCACCATCTTCCTCGGCATGGACCAGTTCCGCGACGAACTGCTCTACGCCGACGTGAAGGGCAAGAACCCATTCAAGGACGTGCGCGTGAGAAAGGCGCTGTACCAGGCGATCGACGTGGAGGCCATCAAGCGCTCGGTGATGCGCGGCGTCTCCTGGCCCGCCGGCATGGTGCTGTCGCCGCAGCTCAACGGCGCGCCCAAGGCCTTGAACACCCGCCTGCCGTTCAATGTCGAAGCCTCGAAGAAGCTGCTGGCCGAAGCCGGTTACCCCGAAGGCTTCACCGTGGGCATGCAGTGCCCGAACAACCGTTACGTGTACGACGAGCAGATCTGCCTGGCCATCATCTCCATGCTGGGCCGCGTGGGTATCAAGATCACGCCGCAGATCGAGCCCGTGGCCAAGTGGAACGTGCGCCTCAACACCATGGACGTGTCGCTGTACATGGTCGGCCACGCCGGCCTGCCGATGGCCGACTCCTACGCCCTTCTCTACGACGTGGCCGCCACGCGCACCGCCACCGCCGGCGGCCTGAACGCCGGCCGCTACTCGAACCCGGCCTTCGACGCCGTGCTGCCGAAGATCGCCTCCGAACTCGACACCACCAAGCGCAATGCGCTGCTGGCCGACGCGGTGACCATCCTGCGCGACGACGTGGCCTACATCCCGCTGCACCAGCAGCCGATCACCTGGGCCGCGCGCAAGGGCGTGGAGCTGAAGCAGGCGCCGGACAACCAGCTGCGGCTCTGGCTGATCACCGCGCCTTGAAACCGCCCATCCGTTCGTCTTGAGCCCCTACCCCCCGTTCGTGCTGAGCCTGTCGAAGCACCTGGACCAGACCCTTCGACAGGCTCAGGGCGAACGGAAGAAGACCCAACCGTTCGCGACATCCCGTTCGTCCTGAGCCTGTCGCAGGACCCGAACCAGACCCTTCGACAAGCTCAGGGCGAACGGCACTAGAACAAAAGACCCGCAAACGAGCGGGCGAAGTCCCACCACCAACCCGAGGGCACTACCCATGCTCCGCTTCCTCTCAACCCGCCTGTGGAATGGCCTGCTGGTGATGACCGGCGTGTCGTTCATCTCGTTCCTGCTGTTCAGCTACATCGGCGACCCGGTCAACAACCTGCTCGGCGAGACGGCCACGCTGGCCCAGAAGGAAGCCCTGCGTGCGTCGCTCGGGCTGGACCAGTCGCTGATCGTGCGCTTCTTCAAGTACCTTGGCCTCGCCGTGCGCGGCGAGTTCGGCATCTCCTACCGCAACCTCGAGCCGGTGGGCCAGCTGCTGATGTCGCGCGTGCCGGCCACGCTGGAACTGAGCCTGTGCGCCGCGGTGCTGGCACTCGGGTTCGGCATTCCGATGGGGGTGTATGCGGGCATCAAGCGCAATTCCTGGCTGGCGCAGACGATGCAGGTGGTGTCGCTGGTCGGCATCTCGATCCCGTCGTTTCTCACCGGCATCATCCTGATCCTGGTGTTCTCGGTGGAACTCAACTGGCTGCCGGCCTACGGCCGCGGGGACGTGGTGGCCCTGGGCGGCTGGACCACGGGCTTCCTCACCACCAGCGGCTGGAAGTCGCTGGTGATGCCGTCGATCACGCTGGCGCTGTTCCAGCTCACGCTGTTCATGCGCCTGGTGCGCTCGGAGATGATGGAGGTGCTGCGCACCGACTACATCAAGTTCGCCCGCGCCCGCGGCGTGGCCGACCGTTCCATCCACTTCCACCATGCGCTGAAGAACACGCTGATCCCGGTGATCACCGTGGCCGGCCTGCAGCTCGGCTCGCTGATCGCGTTCTCCATCATCACCGAGACGGTGTTCCAGTGGCCGGGCATGGGCCTGTTGATCATCCAGGCCATCACCTTCGGCGACATCCCGGTGATCGCGGCCTACCTGATGCTGATCGCACTGCTGTTCGTGCTGATCAATGCGGTGGTGGACCTCCTGTATTTCCAAGTCGATCCGAGAGTGAGAATCGCATGAACACGACCGTCGTCTCCCTGCCCGAAGCTGCGCCGCCCTCGGCCTGGCACCGTTTCCTCGACAGCGATTTCGTCTACGCCTACAAGCGTTCGCCCACGGCCATCGTGTCGTCGCTCACGCTGCTGCTGTTCGTGCTGGTGGCCTTGTTCGCCCCCTGGCTCGCGCCGCAGAACCCGTTCGACCCGGCTGCACTGGACCTGATGAACGCCCGCATCCCGCCGGCCTGGCTCGAGGGCGGGCAGTGGCAGTTTCCGCTCGGCACCGACGGCCAGGGCCGCGACCTGCTCTCCACGCTGATGTACGGCCTGCGCATCTCGCTGATGGTGAGCTTCTGCGCCACGCTGTTCTCGCTGGTGGTGGGCGTGACGCTCGGCCTCGTCAGCGGCTACGCGGGTGGCCGCATCGACAACCTCATCATGCGGCTGGCCGACATGCAGCTCAGCTTCCCGACCATCCTGGTGGCGCTGCTGATCGACGGCCTGTCGCGTTCGCTGCTGCCGCGCTCGGTGCATGAGCAGCTCGCGCTGTTCGTGGTGATCTTTGCCATCGGCATCTCGACCTGGGTGCAATACGCCCGCACGGTGCGCGGCGCCACGCTGGTGGAGAAGTCGAAAGACTACGTGCATGCCGCCAAGCTCATCGGCATGGGGCCGATGCGCATCCTGTTCCATCACGTGTTGCCCAACGTGCTCGGCCCGGTGCTGGTGATCGCCACGCTGTCGCTCGGCCTGGGCATCCTCACCGAGGCCACGCTGAGCTTCCTCGGCCTCGGCGTGCCGCCGACCTCGCCGTCCCTGGGCACGCTGATCCGCGTGGGCAACGAGGTGCTGTTCTCCGGCGAATGGTGGGTCACCGTGGTGCCGGGCGTGTGCCTGGTGATCCTGGTGCTGGCCATCAACCTGCTCGGTGACTGGCTGCGCGATGTGTTCAACCCCAAGCTGAAGTGAGAAAACTTGGAACACCCCCATGGCTGCGCGCACTGCGTGTCGCGGAGCCTCCCCCTTGCAGGGGGCAACACGGGCGGCCCGGCAAAGCCGGTTCCGCGGTGTTCTGGAAAAGTCAGATGAAATGGAGTTTGTCATGAGCATCCCTCCTGTACTCACGGTGCAGAACCTGCGCGTCGAGATTCCCACGCGCCGCGGCACGCTGCTGGCGCTCGACGACATCAGCTTCAGCATCGCGCCCGGCGAAATCCTTGGCTTCGTCGGCGAGTCCGGCGCGGGCAAGTCGCTCACCGGCATGGCCATCCTCGGCCTGCTCGACCCGCCAGGCCGCGTGGCCAGTGGCGAGATTCGCCTGGGCGAGCGCCGCATCGACCAACTCTCGCAACGCGAGATGCGCAAGGTGCGCGGCAAGGAGATCGGCGCGGTGTTCCAGGACCCGCTGATGAGCCTGAACCCGCTGCTGCAGATCGGCGACCAGCTCGTCGAAACTATCCGCACCCACCTGCCGGTCACGCAGGAGGAAGCCGTGCGGCGTGCTCTCGGCCTGATGCGCGCGGTAGGCATTCCGGCGCCCGAGGCGCGCTTCACCGCCTACCCGCACCAGTTCTCAGGCGGCATGCGCCAGCGCATCGTGATCGCGCTGGCCCTGTGCGCCGAGCCGCGCCTGGTGGTGGCCGACGAACCCACCACCGCGCTCGACGTGTCGATCCAGGCCCAGGTACTGCAGCTGCTGCGCCAGCTGTGCCGTGACAAGGGCACCTCGATGCTGCTGGTCACCCACGACATGGGCGTGATCGCCGAAACCGCCGACCGCGTGGCCGTGATGTATGCGGGCCGCATCGTCGAGATCGGGCCGGTGGCGGACGTGATCCGCAACCCGGTCCATCCTTACACCCGTGGCCTGATGGGCGCGATTCCCACGCTCAAGCCCGTCACCGGGCCGCTGGCGCAGATCGACGGTGCGATGCCGCGGCTCAATGCGCGGCCCGTGGGCTGCGCCTTCAACCCGCGCTGCCCGAGTGCCACCGACCAATGCCGCAACGAAAGCCCGCGGGTCACCAGCCATGGCCCACGCCAGGTCGCTTGCTGGCTGGCGTCTGCGGAGTTCGCTGATCACAAAGAACTGGAGACCGCATGAACGCCGTCTTGAAGGAAGCCATCGTGGAAAAAGACATCGCCCTTTCCGCCACCGACCTGGGCCGGCACTTCCCGGTCGGCGCCGGCCTGCTCGCCGGCAAACTCGGCGCGGGCCGCTCGGTGAAGGCCGTGGACGGCGTGAGCTTCGACATCCGCCGTGGCGAAACCTTCAGCCTGGTCGGCGAATCGGGCTGCGGCAAGTCCACCCTGGCGCGACTCGTGGCAGGACTGGATGCGCCGAGCGCGGGTTCGATCAAGTTTGCCGATGCGGGCCAGAAGGACCACCGCATCCAGATGATCTTCCAGGACCCGTACGCGTCCCTGAACCCGCGCTACCGCATCGGCACGGCCATCGCCGAGCCGATCCGTTTCCAGAAGCTGCTGCCCGAGGCGCAGGTGATGCCGCGGGTGCACGAGCTGTTGCGCCAGGTGGGCCTGGCACCGGCCGATGCGCTCAAGTTTCCGCACGAATTCTCGGGCGGGCAGCGGCAACGCGTGTCGATCGCGCGCGCGCTGGCCGGCAACCCGAGCTTCCTGGTGTGCGACGAGCCGACCTCGGCGCTCGACGTTTCGGTGCAGGCGCAAATTTTGAATCTGCTGCGCCGCCTGCAGGAGCAGCTCGGCCTGACCTGCCTGTTCATCAGCCACAACCTCGCGGTGATCAACTACGTCTCGCACGACGTGGGTGTGATGTACCTGGGCCGGCTGGCCGAGGTGGCGCCGACGCGCACGCTGTTCGAAGCGCCCAAGCATCCGTACACGCAGCTGCTGCTGGCGGCGCTGCCGCAACTCGACACGCGCGGGCGCGACAAGTCGCCGATCACCGGCGAGATCCCGAGCCCGCTGAATCCGCCCTCCGGCTGCGCCTTCCACCCGCGCTGCCCGCACGCCAACGACCGCTGCAAGGCCGAGAAACCCGAGCTCACCGCCCAGCCCGACGGGTCGCAGGTCGCCTGCCACGCGGTGCAGGAGCGCCGCATCCCCGTCATGTTCCATTCCGCCTGAGAAACCAGCCATGCAAGACAAGACCAACATCGACCTGCTGATCGTGCGCGGCACCGTCATCACCGTGGACCCCGAGCGCCGCGTCATCGAGGACGGCGCCTTGGCCGTGCTGGCCGACCGCATCGTCGCCGTGGGCACCACCGCCGAACTGCAGGCGCGCTACACCGCGAAGAAGACCATCGATGCCTTCCGCCAGGCCGTGTTGCCCGGCCTGATCGACAGCCACGCCCATGCGGGCCACGGCCTGCTCAAGACCATGGGCGGCGGCGATGGCGAGGCCTGGTCCGCCGCCTGCGAACAGATCTATACCGTGGGCTCGGACGAAGACTTCTGGTACGCCGAAGCCCGGCTCGCTGCGCTGGAACGTGTGCGTTGCGGCACCACCACCGGCGTCTGCCTGTTCGGCGGCGGCGACAGCATCATGCGTGTGGACGAGCCGGCCTATGCCATCCGCCATTGCGACGCCATCGCCGAGACCGGCACACGTTCCTTCCTCGCCGTCGGCCCGTCGCGCCCGCCCGCGCCGCGCGTCTACGCCAGGTGGGACGGCGACCGGCGCACCGACCGCGAAGTTTCTTTCGAGCAGATGTTCGAGACCTGCGAAGAAGTCATCCGCACGCAGCACGGCCGTGCCGATGGCCGGGTCAACATCTGCGTGACGCTGCCGGTCTACCACCCCGACCAGACACCCGAACAGCTGGCCTATGCCGACCTGTTCGGCGTGCAGGCGCAGCAGTACATGGGCCTGGCCCAGGGCTACGGCCTGGCCTTCACGCAGGACGGCCACCGCGCCGGCAGCCTGCAGCTCGCCGAGGAGATGGGCCTGCTCGGCGAGGGCTCGTTCATGTCGCATGCGATCGACCTCACGCCAGGGGACATCGCCGCCTGCGTGGCCACCGGCACGCGCATCGTGCACAACCCGAGCGCCATCATGTCGATCCGCGGCCGCTGTCCGGTGCCCGAGCTGCTTGACGCGGGCGTGACCGTGGCGCTGGGCTCAGACGGCATCGCCCCGGACCGCAGCTACGACATGTTCCGCCACATGTTCCAGGCGATGCACTACCACCGCCGCCACTTCCGCGACGCCGGTGTGCTGCCGCACGGCAAGGTGCTGGAGATGGTGAGCATCGACGCCGCGCGCACCATCGGCCTGGCGCACGAGATCGGCTCGCTCGAAGTCGGCAAGAAGGCCGACATCATCCTCGTCGACCTGTTCAAGCCGCACCTGATGCCGCTGAACATGCCGGTGTACCGCGTCACGGCCTTCGCCAACGGCGCCGACGTGACCACCACCATCGTCGACGGCAAGGTGGTGATGGAGTCCGGCCGAGTGACCACCGTGGACGAAGCCGAGGTGATGGAAGCCGCGCAGCGCGCCACCGACCGCATGCTTGAACGCACCGGGCTGCGGCACCTGCTGGACGCGCCGGAAAAGCTCTGGCGTGCCAGCCACTATTGAAAAGGCCACCATGCAAATCGACTTCGCCACCCTCACCGCTTACCAGCGCTACAAGCTGATGGCCAGCCTCATCGTGCCGCGGCCGATCGCGCTGGTCACCACGCAGAACGCGGACGGGGTGGTCAACGCGGCGCCGTTCAGCATGTTCAACATGCTCGGCGAAGACCCGCCGATCCTGATGATCAGCATCAACAAGCTGCAGGACCACCACCTGAAGGACACCTCGGCGAACATCCTGGCCAACGGTGAATTCGTGGTGCACATCGCCGACGAACCCATGGCCGAGCAGATGCACCGCTGCGGCGAAACCCTGCCATCGACGCACAGCGAACTCGACCACGTGGGCCTGACCACGGCGCCCTGCATGGCCGTGCGCCCGCCGCGCATCAAGGAGTCGCCGGTGGCCTTCGAATGCCGGCTCAGCGAGACGCTGGAGACCACGAGCCGGCACATCTTCATCGGCGAAGTGCTGTGGCTGCACGCGCGCGAAGACCTGATCGACATCGAGCGCCACCGCGTGAAGCTGCAGAACTATTTTCCCGTGGCGCGTTTCGGCGCGAGTTATTACATCCGCACGCGCGACCGCTTCGCGATGGAACCCGAGAAGCCCGGCGTGGAATCCAACCCCATCGACCAACTGGAATAGAACATGCCTTCCACTGTGATTCGAAACGTGCGCCCGCTGGGGCGCGAGGCCGTCGACGTCGTGCTCGACAGCGGCAAGGTTTCCGCCCTGCTGCCGGCGGGCGGTGCACCGGCCGAGATGTCCACACTGGTTGATGGCCAGGGCCAGCTGCTGCTGCCAGCCCTGGTGGAGAGCCATGTGCATTTCGACAAGTCGCTCTGGGCCACACCCTGGCGGCCGAACAGCGCCGGCCCCACGCGCAACCACCGCATCACCAACGAACACACGGTGCTGAAGGACTTCAAGGTGCCGATGGCCGAGCGCGCCGGCCCGCTGATCGAGCACTGCATCGCGCGCGGTTCGCTGTACTTCCGCAGCCACCTGGACGTGCAGACCGTGTGGGGCATCCAGCACGTCGAAGCCATGCTGGCGCTGCGCGAAAAATACAAGCACCTCATCGAGCTGCAGCTCGTGGCCTTTCCGCAGGGCGGCCTGCTGATCGCCCCCGGCACGCATGCGCTGATGGAGCAAGCGCTGGAACTCGGCTGCGACGTGGTCGGCGGCATCGACCCGGCGGGCATCGACCTCGACCCGATCCGCCACCTGGAACAGATCTTCGCGCTGGCCGTGAAGTACGGCCGCGGCATCGACATCCACCTGCACGACCTCGGCGAGATGGGCCGCTGGGAAGTGGAGCGCATCGCCGACATGACCGAGGCCATGGGCCTGCAGGGCCAGGTGGTGATCAGCCATGCGTATTCGCTGGGCGCGTTTCCGCCGGCCGACCTCTGCGCGCTGGCCGACCGGCTGGCCGCGCTGCGCATCTCCATCATGACCTGCGCGCCGCCGCACGTGACCGTGCCACCGGTTGCGATGCTGCGCAGCCGCGGTGTGAACGTGTGCTCGGGCTCCGACGGCATCCGCGACGCCTGGAGCCCGATGGGCAACGGCGACATGCTGGAGCGCGCCATGCTGATGGCGCTGCGCTTCAACTGGGGCAAGGACGAAGACCTGGCCGCCGCCTTCGACGTGGTGAGCCAGGGCGGCGCCCGGGCGCTGGGCATCGCCGACTATGGGCTCGACGTCGGTTGCCAGGCGAATCTGGTGCTGCTGCCGGCGGAGAACCTCCCCGAGGCGGTGGTCAACCGCAGCCAGCAGCGCACGGTGATCAGCCGGGGCCGGGTGGTGGCGCGGGATGGGGTGTTCCTGGCGGGCTGAACCAGCCATAACGATTCAACCAAGCCCTTCGACAGGCTCAGGGCGAACGGAAATATCCCCCGCTCGCCCTGAGCCTGTCGAAGGGCATCCGATCATCCTGAGCCTGTCGAAGGGCATTCGATCATCCCGAGCCTGACGAAGGGCCTAAACCTGTCGAAGGGCCCCGGCTCCCCCAAACCTATCCACCCACCCCGTTCGCACTGAGCCTGTCGAAGTGCCCTCGTCGCACACCACGAACTTGGACGATCCCACCATGCGCACCCTCCTCAAAGCCTCCTGCGTCGTCGGCTTCGACGGCACTTCCCACGTCTTCTGGCGCAATGGCGAAGTTGTGTTCTCCGGCGACCGCATCGAATTCGTCGGCCACAACTTCCCAGGCCACGTGGACCGCACCGTGGACTACGGCCAGGCGGTCATCTGCCCCGGCTTCATCGACCTGGACGCGCTCGGCGACATCGACTCCGGCGTGCTCGGCGTGGACAACGGCAGCAAGTTCGAGAACGGCCGGCTCTGGTCGGAAGACTACATCCGCCGCGGCCCGCAGGACGCCTACACGCCGGAGGAACAGCTGTTCAAATACCGCTATGCCTTCACGCACCTGATCCGCAACGGCATCACCACCGCGCTGCCGATCACCTCGATGTACTACCGCGCATGGGCCGAAGGCTACGACGAGTTCACCGGGGTGGCGGCCCTGGCGGGCGAGCTCGGCCTGCGCGCCTACCTCGGCCCGGCCTACATGAGCGGCACCACCTACGCGCGCGCCGACCGCACGGCCGGCCAGTTGTGGGACGAGCCGCGCGGCCTGGCCGGGCTGGACGAGGCGCTGCGTTTCTTCAAGGACTTCGATGGCGCGCACGGCGGCCTGGTGCGTGGCATGTTCGCGCCCGACCGCATCGAGACCTGCACACCCGAACTGCTGGTCCGCACCGCCGCCGCGAGCCGTGAGCTCGATGCCCCCGTGCGTCTGCACTGCTGCCAGTCGGCCTATGAATTCGAAACCGTGCTGCGCCTGCGCGGCACGACGCCGCTGGGCTGGCTCGAAGGGCTCGGCCTGCTCAACACACGCGCGGTCCTGCCGCACGGTATCTACCTCAGCGGCCACCCCCAGGTGGCCGAAAAGGGGGACGCGGACTGGCAACGGCTGATCGCTTGCGGCGCCAGCGTCGCGCACTGCCCCGAGGTCTTCATCCGCAGCGGCGAAGCGCTCGATTCGTTCGGCCGCTACCGCGCCGCCGGCATCAACCTCGGCCTGGGCACCGACACCTGGCCGCCGGATTTGCTGCAGAACATGCGCACCGGCCTCTACGCCGCGCGGCTGCTGGAAAAAAGCGCCGGCCAGACCAGCATGGCCGACCTGTTCAACGCCGCCACGCTCGGCGGTGCCAAGGCCCTGCGCCGCGACGACCTGGGCCGGCTCGCACCGGGTGCGCAGGCCGACATCGTGGTCTTCGACCTCACGGCGCCCCACCTCGGGCCGGTCTTCGATCCGCTGAAGAACCTGTTCCTCGCCGGCCGGGGCACGGACTGCCGCGCCAGCTACATCGCCGGGCGCTGCGTGATGGAAGACCTCGCGGTGGTCGGCGTCGACATACCGGCATTGCAGGCCCAGGCCGACCGGCAGTTCGAGAAGCTGCTGGCGAACCAGCGCGCCCGGCGCTTCGACGATACTCAACAGCAACGGTTGGTGCGGCCGGTGTTTCCCTGGGCGGGCGAGATCTGAGTTTCGGGACGCGTATCGCCACCCTCACTTGAAAACGGTGGCCCGCTGCCTATAGTTGCTCTGTCGCTCCAGGAGATCGCCATGGCTCTCGACGAAGCAAAGCTCAACGCCTTCATGGGCAGGTTCGTGAACGACATCGGTGCCGTGATGCACGCGGCCACGGTGGTGGTGGGCGACCAGCTCGGCCTGTACAAGGCGATGGCCGCGGGGGCGGCGGATGTGGCCACTCTGGCGCAGCGTACCGGCACGGACCCGCGTTACCTGCTCGAATGGCTCAGCGCCCAGGCCGCGAGCGGCTATGTGGACTACGACCCGGCCACCCAGCAATTCCGACTCAGCGAGGAACAGGCGTTCGCGCTGGCCGAGGAAGGCAGCCCGGCCTTCATCCCTGGTGCATTCCAGATTGCCGTGGCCCAGTTCAAGGCCATTCCGAAAATCGCCAGTGCGCTGCGCACCGGCCTTGGCCTGGGCTGGCACGAACACGATACCTCGCTGTTCCGCGGCACGGAGCGCTTCTTCCGCCCCGGCTACGCCGCCAATCTGGTGGCAAGCTGGCTGCCGGCGCTGGACGGCATCGAGGCACGGCTGCAGGCGGGTGCGGAAGTGGCCGACGTGGGTTGCGGCCACGGCGCCTCGACCACCATCATGGCCCAGGCCTATCCGCGCTCGCGCTTCACCGGCTTCGACTACCACGGCCCATCCCTCGAAGTGGCACGGGCCTCGGCCGAGGCGGCCGGCGTGGCCGGCAACACCGGGTTCGAGATCGCCAGCGCCAAGGATTTCCCGGGCCGCGGCTATGCGCTGGTGACGATGTTCGACTGCCTGCACGACATGGGCGACCCGGCCGGTGCCGCCGCGCATGTGCGAGAGAGTCTGGCGCCCGACGGCAGCTGGATGATCGTCGAACCGTTTGCGGGCGATCGATTGGAAGACAACCTGAACCCGGTCGGCCGCGTGTTCTATTCGGCCTCGACCTTCATCTGCACGCCGGCTTCGCGCGCGCAGGACGTCGGCGCCTGCCTTGGCGCCCAGGCCGGCGAGGCACGTCTGCGCGGCGTCGTCACCGGCGCCGGTTTCTCGCGTTTCCGGCGCGTGGCGGAAACGCCGTTCAACCTCGTGTTCGAGGCCAGGCCGTAGCCTGTCCCGCGGCTACTTGAGCCAGCGGTCCATGGTGCGCTGGAAGTCGCCGCCGGCCTGGTTCAGGTGCAGCCACTGGTCCACGTAGGCCTTGAAGGCCACGTCGTCGCGCGGCAGCATCCAGCCCATCTCGCCGTATTGCAGTGGCTTGTCGGGGTTGACGGCGCACAGCCCCGGCTTGAGTTTCTGCTGCGTCAGCGCCTCGGCCGCCTCAGTGACGAATACATCGGCACGGCCGGCGAGGATCTCGTCGAAGATGGTGATGTTCTCGCCATGCAGCGTCATCTGCGCCCGCTTGAAGTTGGCGCGTGCGAAGCGCTCGTTGCTGCCACCAGGGTTGAAGATCACACGCGTGCCGGGCTGGTCGATGGCGGCCACGCTGGTGTACTTGGCCACGTCGGCGCAGCGCGCGATCGGCGTCTTGCCGTTGACCATGTAGGGTGCGCTGAAGAAGGCTTTCTTCTGCCGGTCGGTCGTGACGGACACGCCACCCACGGCCATGTCGCACTTGCCCGCGGCCAGGTCCGGCAACAGGTTGGCCCAGGTGGTCTTGACCCAGGCCGGCTTGGCGCCCAGGCTGGCGGCGAAGCCGTTCATCAGATCCACGTCGATGCCCTCGTAGCTGCCGTCGGCTTTCTGGAAGCTGAAGGGCTTGTAGTCGCCGGGGGTGCAGATGCGCAGCGTGGCAGCGGCCTGGACGGTGTCGAGGTGGGACGGCGCGACCGGTGCCGTTGCCGACGTGGACGCAGGCGCCGTGACGCAGCCCGCCAGCATGGCGGCGATGAGGGTGAAACCGACCGTGGATACCAAACGCATGTGCGCCTCCCGTTGGATTGAAAAAGAAACTGCCATTCTGCGGCCAATGCCGCCCGCTCAACCTTCGAACTGCGGATGCAGCTGCCGGATCTTGCCCATCGCCATGCCGGCCGCCGCGGTGCGCGTCTCCACGCCCATTTTCACGTAGACGCGCTCCAGGTGCTTCTTCACCGTGGCCGGGCTGGAGCCGAGGATCTCGCCGATGTCGCGGTTGGTCTTGCCCTTGACCACCCAGTACAGCACCTCGGCTTCGCGGCCGGTGAGCTTGAAGCTCAGGCTCATGGCTTCGATCACGGCGGCGTCGGACACCTCGCGCATGATGATCAGCCAGTCGTGGCCCTCCCCGCTGCCGCCTTCGTCGTCGCCGGTCTGCTGGTGCAGCCGGAAACTGAGGCTGCGCGCACCCTGCGCCACGCTCAGCCGCGGCGGCTCGAGCTGCTGTGCGGCCAGCACGTCGAGCATCGGCAGGTGCAGCCGCAGCCAGTCGATCACCGGCTGCGGTGCCAGGTTCGCCTGGTGCGGCGCGGGCGGGCCGAAGTACCGGGTGAGCAGGTCGCGCGCCAGCGGCGTCTGCCACATCAGCCGGCCGTCACTGGCGCGCACGGTGATGCTGGCGTAGCCGAACGCGTCCAACGCATTGCGCGCCTGCCCCGCCTCGCGCACCTCCTGGCGCGCACGCCGGGCGCCCTGCAGGTGCACGTTCATGCGGGCCAGCACTTCCTTGGGCTTGATCGGCTTGGTGACGTAGTCCACGCCGCCGGCTTCCAGCGCGGCCACCAGGTGTTCGGTCTCGGTCAGGCCGGTCATGAAGATGATCGGGATATGGGCCGTGGCCGGCAGCGCCTTGAGCCGGCGCGCCACCTCGAAGCCGTCCATGCCGGGCATCATGGCGTCGAGCAGCACGATGTCGGGCCGCGCCTGGGCCGCGCGCTGCAACGCGGATTCGCCGCTGGTGGCCACCAGCACGGTGTAGCCGGATTCGTCGAGCGCGTCGTGCAGCATGGCCAGGTTGTCGGGCACGTCGTCGACGATCAGCACCACGTCGCTGTTCGCGCGGTCCAGCGGGCCGGCATCGGCAGGGTGCCTTTCGACGGGTGAATCAACGGGAGCTGGGGACATCTTTGGCGGTGAGCGATGAAGGGGCTTCGGCCAGCAGGCGGCCAATGGTTTCGAACTGGAATTGTCGCGCCAGACCGCGGATCTCGTTCACCAGCCCCGCGCAGGCGGGTTCCTCGGCCTCGATATGGCCGAGATGGTTCAGCACGCCACGGTAGTAGCCGAGCTGCACGGCCTCGGCCAGGGCCTGCAGGCGCTCGGCACTCGGCCAGACGCGCGCCGCGACCGGCGCGGGCTCGGCGATGGCCACCGGCGTGTCGGTCCACTGCAGCGCCAGCCGCCGCTCCAGCCAGTCGAGCAGCTCGCTGTGCCGCACGGGCTTGACGATGAAGTCCTCGGGGCGGATGCCGACGTCGTTCTCCAGCGCCTTGTCGAAGGCATTGGCCGAGACGATGGCCACCCGGATGCCGGCATGGCCGCCAGCCCGCATCCTTCGAATCGTTTCCCAGCCGTCGATGCCGGGCATGGCCAGGTCCATCAGCACCACGTCGGGCCGGTAGCCGGTGGCCAGCAGGTCCAGCGCGTCGTGGCCGCTGGCGGCGGTGCGCAGCTCGAAGCCCAGCGGGGTGAGCAGCTGCACCAGCAGTTCGCGGTCGGCCTCTTCGTTGTCGACCACCAGCAGGGTCCGGCGCGGGCCGAGGTAGCCGCGGCGCTGCGGCCGGGGCGCGGCGGAGAGGGCACGCGGCCCGATGGTGGAAGGATGCAGTTCGGGCAGGAAGAGCTTGATCCGGAAGACCGCACCAACGCCCAGCGTACTGGCCACCGTCATCTCGCCGCCCATGAGGTCGGTCAGCATCTTCGCAATGGTCAGGCCCAGGCCCGCGCCTGGCGTCGCCTGGCTGCTGGCGGCGCCGCGTGCGAACGGCTCGAAAATGCTGGCGAGTTCGGGCGCGGCCAGGCCCGGGCCGGTGTCCTCGATCTCGATCATCGCCAGCTCGCGTGCATACCGCACGCGCAGGCAGACATGGCCCTGGGCAGTGAACTTGATGGCATTGCCGAGCAGGTTGATGAGGATCTGCCGCACGCGTTTCTCGTCGGCGCGCACCACCTCGGGCAACACGCCTTCGGGCGCGAAGCGGAACGCCAGCCCCTTGGCCCGCGCCTGGGGTTCGAACATCTCGCACATCTCGTGCATGGCATCGGCGAAGCGCATCGGCTTGACGTTGAGCGTGAGCTTGCCGCTTTCGATCTGCGCGATGTCGAGCGTGCCTTCGATCAGCGACAGCAGATGCTCGCCGCCGCGCTTGATCACGCTCACCGCCTGCTGGCGGTGCGGCGGCACGGCCGTGTCCTCGCCCATGAGCTGCGCGTAGCCCAGGATGCTGTTGAGCGGCGTGCGCAGTTCGTGGCTGATCGCGCTGATGTAGCGGCTCTTGGCCTGGTTGGCCTGGTCGGCGGCCTGGCGCGCGCGCTCGGCCACGAGGCGCGCGTCCTGCAGGGCCTGGTCGGTCTGGCGGTGCAGCTCGATCTCGCGCTGCAGCAGGTGCGTCTGGCGGTTCGACTCCTCCTGCGCCACCTGCCGGCTCTTGTGCGCCAGCACCAGCCACCAGGCGACGATGCCGGCCGTGACCAGCAGCGCCATGTAGGCCTTGAGGAAGCCCGAGCGCAACGCGGCTTCCATCGCGCCGAGGATGTCGGCATTGGTCACCACCAGCGCCAGCGCGCGCAGTTCCTGGTAATACAGCAGGCCGAACACCGTGGCCAGGAGCGGCACCACCACCAGCATCAGCAGGATGAAATGGCCGAGGCCGGTGTCCAGGTAGGGCCAGATGCGGCGCGGCAACAGCCAGCGCAGCGCGGCCGACCACTGCACGGCCAGCGCCGCATGCGGCTTGCACAGGTCGCCGCAGCGCGCGTCGAGCGTGCAGCACAGCGAACAGATCGGCCCCTGGTAGGCCGGGCAGTGCGCCATGTCGGGCCCTTCGTAGGGCCGTTCGCAGATCACGCAGTGCTGCAGGGCATAGGGTTTTGAGCTGCCGCTGGCCTGCGGGCTTGCCTGGACGCTGCTCGGCCTGCGGACATCCGTTCGGGCTGAGCTGGTCGTTGCCTGGCGGTGCTGCACTGGCACTTCGACAGGCTCAGTGCGAACGGTTTGCTTCTGAAGCGTGTCGGACCTCTGGTCCTGCCAATCGGCTTGCGGACCACGCGCGATGTAGTACTGGCCTTTCGTCCACCAGGCCAGGAGCGGCGAGGTGACGAAGGCCGTGCCGAGCGCGATCACCGCCGAAAAGGCCTGTGCCATCGGGCCGAACATGCCGAGATAGGCCGACACCGACAGCGCCGACGCCAGCCCCATCGCCCCCACGCCCACCGGGTTGATGTCGTAGAGGTAGGCGCGCTTGAACTCGATGCCCGGCGGCGACAGCCCCAGCGGCTTGTTGACCACCAGGTCGGCCACCACGGCCATCATCCAGGCGATGGCGATGTTGGAATACAGCCCGAGCACGTCGCCCAGGGCCTCGAACACGTTCATCTCCATCAGCATGAAGGCGATGAGGGTGTTGAACACCACCCAGACCACGCGCCCCGGGTGGCTGTGCGTGATGCGCGAGAAGAAGTTCGACCAGGCCAGCGAACCCGCATAGGCGTTGGTCACGTTGATCTTGAGCTGCGACAGCACGACGAAGAAGGCCGTGGCCGCCACGGCCCAGCCGTAGTTGGGGAAGACGTATTCATAGGCCGCCAGGTACATCTGGTTCGGATCGACCGCGCGCTCGGTCGGCACCATGTGGCTGATGGCCAGGTAGGCCAGCAGTGCGCCGCCGAGCATCTTCAGCACGCCGAGGATCACCCAGCCCGGCCCGCCGGCCAGCACGCCGAACCACCAGCGGCGCTTGCCCGCCTCGGTACGCACCGGCATGAAGCGCAGATAGTCGGCCTGTTCGCCCATTTGGGTGATCAGGGCGATCCCGACCGTGAGGGATGCACCAAATGAGAGCATGTCGAACTTGGCTTCGCCCCCGGAATCACCACCATAGTGCATGACCGCCGCAAACACGCCCGGTTCGCGCCAGGCGACATAGATGAAAGGCACCACCAGCATCACCAGCCACAGCGGCTGCGTCCACACCTGCAGCCGGCTGATGACGGACACGCCGTGCGTGACCAGCGGGATCACCACCAGCGCGCAGATGAGGTAGCCCCAGGCCGGCGGTATGCCGAGCGCCAGGTCGAGCGCATAGGCCATGACCGCCGCCTCGAGCGCGAAGAAGATGAAGGTGAAGGTCGCGTAGATCAGCGAGGTGAGCGTGGAGCCGATGTAGCCGAACCCGGCGCCGCGGGTGAGCAGGTCCATGTCCACGCCGTGGCGCGCCGCGTAGATGCTGATCGGCAGGCCGGCCAGGAAGATGATCAGGCCGGTGGCGATGATGGCCCAGAAGGCGTTGACGAAGCCGTGCTGCACCAGCAGCGTGGCGCCGACGGCCTCGAGGATCAGGAACGAGGCCGCGCCGAAGGCCGTGTTGGCCACGCGCCATTCGGACCACTTGCGAAAGCGCTGCGGCGTGAAGCGCAACGCGTAGTCTTCCATGGTCTCGCTGACCACCCAGCTGTTGTAGTCGCGCCGCACCTTCACCACGTGTTGTGGCGCATCGACGAGCACCTGGCGCTCGGGCGGAGAAATGGGGAGGTCTTGCACGAAGCGATTGAGCAGCTTTCATGCCCGAAGGGTGCGGCAACCTGCTTCGGGCCCACGGCCGGGCATAAGTATTGCGTCAAAATCCTTCGACGGGTGCGGCCGATGCGTCGCTCCGAATCCTCTTCACCGAACCGACACCAAAGACATGGAACTCACGCCTCGTGTTCGGCCGGCATTTGCGGCCGCACGATCTAACTATTGAGTGAAACGAAAAATGGAACTGACTCCTCGTGAAAAAGACAAGCTGTTGATCTTCACAGCCGGCCTGCTGGCCGAGCGGCGCAAGGCCCGCGGCCTGAAGCTCAACTATCCCGAAGCCGTGGCGCTGATCTCGGCCGCCGTCATGGAGGGCGCGCGCGACGGCAAAAGCGTGGCCCAGCTCATGAGCGAAGGCCGCAGCGTGCTGACCCGCGCCGACGTGATGGACGGTATCGCCGAGATGATCCCGGACATCCAGGTCGAAGCGACCTTTCCGGACGGCACCAAGCTCGTCACAGTGCACCAACCGATTGTTTAACTTCATTCCGCCGGAGAAACAGAACATGCGTCCATCGATCGCCAAGATCCTCACCCTCGCCGCCCTTGGCACCGCATCCGCTGCCGCGCTGGCCCATCCGGGCAGCGACGGTGGCCTGCACGACGTCGTTTTCATGGACGGCCTGCTGCACCCGCTCACCGGCGCCGACCACATGGCCGCGATGCTGGCTGTGGGCCTATGGAGCGCGATGACCGCGACCTCTGCGCGGCGCGTCTGGTTCGCGCCGCTCGCTTTTGCCGGCATGCTGCTGGTCGGCGCCCTGCTCGGCCTGGACGGCGTCGCGCTGCCGGCGGTGGAGCCGATGATCGCCGCTTCGCTGCTGGTGCTGGGCCTGCTGGTGGCCAGCCAGGCCAGGCTGCCGGCCATGCTGGCCGCGGGCATCGTCGGTGTGTTCGCCATCTTCCACGGCATCGCGCACGGCACCGAACTGGCCGGCGGCACGAACGGCTTCACCCCGCTGCTGGGCATGTTGATCGCCACCCTGGGCCTGCACCTGGCCGGCGTCGGTCTCGGCCTGGCCCTGCGCCGACACAGCGCCTGGTGGCCGCGCGTGGTGGGCGGCCTGGTGACACTGCTCGGCGGCGCCTTCCTGCTGCAACTGGTCTGAAGGAGGCCCCATGACACCCGGCGAATTGCTCATCGACGACGGCGACCACGACCTCAACCCCGGCCGCATCGGCCTGACCCTGGTGGTTCAGAACACCGCCGACCGGCCGATCCAGGTCGGCTCGCACTACCACTTCGCCGAGACCAATGCGGCGCTCGGCTTCGACCGCGACGCGGCGCGCGGCAAACGGCTCAACATCCCGTCCGGCTCGGCCGTGCGCTTCGAGCCGGGGCAGCAACGTACCGTCGAACTCGTCGACTATTCAGGCGACCGCACCGTCTACGGCTTTCGCGGCCTCGTACAAGGAAAGCTCTAAATGCAGACAACGAAGTACCACGCGGTGTCCAACGGAACGCGCCCCTTCCAGGGATGCCGTGGAACCGGCTTTGCCGGGCCACTGGCATCGCCCCCGGCAAGGGGGTTGGCGAAGAGTGCGCAGCACCGCAGCCTGGGGGTGAACTGATATGGCAACCATCGGACGCCGCGCCTATGCGGAAATTTTCGGCCCCACCGTGGGCGACCGGGTGCGCCTGGCCGACACCGACCTGCTGATCGAGGTCGAGCAGGACTACACCCTGCGCGCGGGCGGCTACGGCGAAGAAGTGAAGTTCGGCGGCGGCAAGACCATCCGCGACGGCATGGCGCAAAGCCAGCGCATGAACGCAGAAGGCGCGGTCGACTGCGTGATGACCAACGCGCTCATCATCGACCACTGGGGCATCGTCAAGGCCGACATCGGCCTGAAGGGCGGGCGTATCGTGGCCATCGGCAAGGCCGGCAACCCCGACGTGCAGCCGGGCGTGGACATCATCATCGGCCCGGGTACGGAGGTGATCAGCTGCGAAGGCAACATCGTCACCGCCGGCGGCATCGATTCGCACATTCACTTTATCGCGCCGCAGCAGATCGAGGAGGCGCTGGCCTCGGGCGTCACCACCATGCTCGGCGGTGGCACCGGCCCCGCCACCGGCACCTTCGCCACCACCTGCACACCCGGCCCATGGAACATCGAACGCATGTTGCAGGCGGCGGATGGTTTCCCGATGAACCTCGGCTTCCTCGGCAAGGGCAATGCCAGCCTGCCGGCCGCGCTCTACGAACAGGTGAGCGCCGGCGTGATCGGCCTGAAGCTGCACGAAGACTGGGGCACGACGCCCGCGGCCATCAGCAACTGCCTGGACGTGGCCGAAGGCGCCGACGTGCAGGTGGCGATCCACTCCGACACGCTGAACGAATCCGGCTTCGTCGAGAACACCATCGCCGCCACCAAGGGCCGCGGCCTGTGCGCCTTCCACACCGAAGGCGCGGGCGGCGGCCATGCACCCGACATCCTGCGCGTGGTGGGCGAGGCCAACTTCCTGCCTTCGAGCACCAACCCGACCATGCCCTACACCGTCAACACGCTCGACGAACACGTCGACATGCTGATGGTCTGCCACCACCTAGACCCCGCCATCGCCGAAGACCTGGCCTTCGCCGAAAGCCGCATCCGCAAGGAAACCATTGCCGCCGAAGACATCCTGCACGACATGGGTGCGATCAGCATGATGAGCTCCGACAGCCAGGCCATGGGCCGCGTCGGCGAGGTCATCCTGCGCACCTGGCAGACGGCGCACAAGATGAAGCAGCAGCGCGGCAGCCTGCCCGAAGATTCCAGCCGCAACGACAACTTCCGCGCCAAGCGCTACATCGCCAAATACACCATCAACCCGGCCATCGCCCACGGCATCAGCCACGAGGTGGGCAGCATCGAGGTCGGCAAATGGGCCGACCTGGTGGTGTGGAAGCCGGCGTTCTTCGGCGTGAAGCCGGCGCTGATCTTGAAGGGCGGCTTCATCGCACTCGCGGCCATGGGCGACCCGAACGCGTCCATCCCCACGCCGCAGCCGGTGCACTACCGGCCGATGTTCGGCGCGTTCGGCGGTGCGCTCGCACGCGGTTCGCTGACCTTCGTCTCCAAGTCGGCGCTCGACGCGGGCATCCACGAAACCTATGGGCTCAAGAAGACGCTGAGTGCAGTGAAGAACATCCGCCAGGTGCGCAAGCACCACATGGTGCACAACCACTACCTGCCGAAGATGGAAATCGACGCGCAGACCTACACCGTGCGGGCCGATGGGCAATTGCTGACCTGCGATCCGGCGAAGAGCCTGCCCATGGCGCAGCGCTACTTCCTGTTTTAATGTGCCGATGCTCCAGACTTCCAAACTCATCGCCCAGGGCCTCGGCCTGGCCCCCGTGCTGCTCAAGCGTGCCGCCACCGTCGAACTCGACTGGGACGTTCGCCAGAAGAGCCGCTTCGACGCCACCGACTCGCTCGGCCGCCAGCTCGGCGTGTTCCTGCCGCGCGGCACGCTGGTGCGCGGCGGCGACGTGCTGGTCACCGAAGACGGCTCGCTGGTGAAGGTCATCGCCGCACCGCAGCCGGTGCTGGTGATCACCCCCTGCGCCGATCACGGTTCGCCGTTCGATCTGACGCGCGCCGCCTACCATCTGGGCAACCGCCATGTGCCGATCGAACTTCAGCCCGACCATTTGAAGATCGAACCCGACCACGTCCTGGCCGACATGCTGCGCGCCATGCACCTCACCGTCGTTGCACAGGATGCGGCCTTCGAGCCCGAAGGCGGCGCCTATGCGGCCGGCGGTCACAGCCATGGCGGACATGGGCACGGGCATGACCATGACCACGCGGACCACGACCACGACCACGACCACGGGCACAGCCATGAGGCAGCAAAGCCCGCGGCCCAACGTGTCGCGATCCCGGTCGTGGCAGCTTCGGCGCCACACGTGCACGGCCCGGGCTGCGGCCACGACCATGATCACGGGCACGGCCACTCGCATTGATGCAGGACCCTTCCGGCGCCAGCCTGCTGCAGCTCATCTGGCTCGCCTCCCCGGCCCTGCCCGTGGGCGGGTTTTCATACTCCGAAGGCCTGGAAGCGGCCGTGGATCGGGCGGGTGTAGCTACGGAAAGCATAGCATCCGATTGGCTCGTCGACCAGCTGCAACTCAGCCTCGCGCGCAGCGACCTGGCCGTGATCGCCCAGGCCATTCCCGCCTGGCGCAGGGCCGACACCGAACGCGTCGATGCACTCAATGCCTGGATCCTGCACACCCGCGAGACCAGCGAGTTGCGCGCCCAGACCGAACAGATGGGCCGCTCCCTGCTCGAATGGCTGCGCAACCACCACACCGCTACGCCCGAACAGATCGCCGCCTGCGCCGCCATGCAGCCCACCTACCCCATCGCCTATGCGCTGGCCGTGGCCGCCACGCAAGCCGGCGTGCGCGACGGCCTGCTGGCGTTCGCGTTCGGCTGGGCCGAGAACATGACCCAGAGCGCCATCAAGGCCGTGCCGCTGGGCCAGAGCGCCGGCCAGCGTATCCTGGCGCGCATGGCCGCCGAAATCCCGGCGGCCGTCGACCAGGCCATGGCCATGCCCGACGAGGACCGCCAGGCCTTCTCGCCGATGCTGGCCATCCTGTCGGCCCAGCACGAAACCCAATATTCACGCCTCTTCCGATCCTGAGACCACCATGTCCGCACTGCACCACATCGCCAACCGCACCAAGAAACTCCCACCGCTGCGCGTCGGCATCGGCGGCCCCGTCGGCTCCGGCAAGACCACGCTGCTCGAAATGCTGTGCAAGGCCATGCGCGCCAAATACGACCTGGTCGCCATCACCAACGACATCTACACCAAGGAAGACCAGCGTATCCTGACCGTGAGCGGCGCGCTGCCGGCAGAACGCATCATGGGCGTGGAGACCGGCGGTTGCCCGCACACCGCCATCCGCGAAGACTGCTCGATCAACCTGGAGGCCATCGACCGCATGCTGGTCGAACATCCGGACGCCGACGTGGTGTTCGTGGAGTCCGGCGGCGACAACCTGGCCGCCACCTTCAGCCCCGAACTCAGCGACCTCACCATCTACGTGATCGACGTGGCCGCCGGCGAGAAAATCCCACGCAAGGGCGGCCCCGGCATCACCAAGAGCGACCTGTTCGTGATCAACAAGACCGACCTCGCCCCCCACGTCGGCGCCGACCTCGCCGTGATGGAAGCCGACACCCGCCGCATGCGTACCAACGCGCAGGGCCTCAAGCCCTTCGTGATGACCAACCTCAAGACCAACGCCGGCCTGGCCGAGGTGGTGGCCTTCATCGAGACCAAGGGCATGCTGCAGGCGGGCTGATCACCAAGTCACGGTTAGAATGGCGACCGCTGGAAGCGTGGCAGAGTGGTCGATTGCACCGGTCTTGAAAACCGGCGGCTCGCAAGGGCCCGTGAGTTCGAATCTCACCGCTTCCGCCATCTTTTGGCGCCCCTCCGCGAGAGGCCTCTCCGGCAAAGTTCGAAAGACGCCATCGCCAGCGGCTCGTGTCCAGGAAATCCCGGGCGATGCACTTACGCCGGTTTTGGCAACAATTGCCCCACGGTAGAGGTCGACGTCGACGGCTCGCTGGCCGGCGCGGCATCGGCACAAGACTCGCTCCAAGCGACGGCGCTGGCGTGAAGCGCTGCCATCAGGTCGTCGGCCATCGCTTCGAGCAACCGCACCTCGCGCCGACTGAGGGTTCGCGGCGTGTCGTCGAGCAGGCACAGCGTCCCGAGGACGTAGCCTTGGGCGTCACGCAAGGGCGCACCGGCATAGAAGTGAAATCCTTGATCGACCAGGAGCTGGTTGCCAGCGAAGCGGAGGTCCCGCGCGATGTCCGGCACCACCAAGGTCCTGTTGCCAGCCACCACGTGCCCGCACACGGAGAGTTCGCGCGGCAGCCTTGAATCCTGGAACCTGGATCCCGGGTCATTCGCGGAAAGGCTGCCGAAGGCGCCGCGAACGTCCTGCGTATGCTCGTCGATCAGCGCAACCAATGCCATCGGGACGTCGAAAATATCGGCAGCGCGTTTCGCGGCGACATCGAAGATCGGCTTGGCGCGCGCATCGAGTGCCCCACTGCCGCGAAGTGCCGCAAGACGTTCCTCGTCGTCGGATGGTGTCAGCGCCGCGGCGAAGCTGGCTCCGAGTGCGGCGCCCGAGAGTTGCGCCGTGCGCAACACCGCTTCGCCGACCGAGGTCACGAACGCGGCGGCGCCGAGCGCGTCGCCGCTGTCCTCGGCTTGCAATGCCGGTGTGGCGTTCCACAGCGCGAGCACGATCCGGACTTCCGGCCAGCGGCGATGCAAGCGATGGCAAAAGCGCCGCGCCTGAACTTGCGGCTCCGGGCTGAAGTAAGAGATACAGACAGTGTGCACGTCATCGAGGTCGAGCCCGGCGACGTAGTCGGCGCTGACCGCGCCAGCCGGCCTGAAGGCCGCGGCGTGACCCGACAGGGACATGGCATGGGTCAGCATGCGGGCAGCCAGGTTGTCGACCTCCCATTTGCCGCCAATGCAAACCACCCTGGGCCGTCCCGCCGGCTCGGCCGCGGGGTGCTGCTCTTCGATCGCGTCCAGCAGGGTTTCCATGCCCTTCAGCACGCGATGGCGATGCTCGGCCGTGGAGGCGCTCGTGTGGTCGTTCGTGGCCATCCGGAGAATCCCGACACCGAGTTCGTCGTAGCAGGCGATCACATTACCGTCTTCCACGCTGGCGCTGGCGAGTTCAATCGCTTCTTCGACATCCCCCGCCAGCAGGCGCTGGTAGATCCGGGTCGGCGTGTCGAACGCCGGCCGGCTGCCGAGCAGCACATCGAGGAATCCGAGCCGAGGCAGATGGCGACCGATGACGAGCAGGCACACGGTCAGGGGCGTGGACATGATCAGCCCCAAGGGGCCCCATAACGCGGTCCAGAATGTCGCGGCCACCATCAGCGAGATGGCCGAGAGACCGGTGCTGTTGCCGTACAGCCAGGGCTCGATCAGGTTGTTGCTGAGAAGCTCCAGCGCCACGATCAGACTGATGGTCCACAGCAGCATCGACCAGCCCGGATCGACCGCGAACGCCAGCGCGATGGGGAATACCGACGAGATCATCGGTCCGATGTACGGCACGAAGCGCATCAGCGCGGCCAGCGCGCCCCACAGGAAAGCGCCCGGTACACCGATCAGCCACAAGCCCACGCCCATCGGCAGGCCGTAACTCAGGTTCACCACGAGTTGCAGGGCCAGATACCGTGTGATGCGTCGGCCGGCTTCGTCCATGGCATCGGTCGACTGTTGCAGGCTGCCCCCCCATAGCCGCAGCAGCCGGTCGCGCAAGTCCAGCCGGTCCAGCAGCACCAGCACGACGAAGATGAAGGCGATGCCGGCGCTGGCGAGTGGCCCGCTGGCGGCTTCGAACCAGTCGATGGCCCTGCGCATGGGCGACGGTGGCGTGTCTTCGACCTGAACGCGCATGGCCGCGGCCCGCGCCGTACCTTTGGTCGCCGGGGCTGCGTTATCGCGGGCACCGGTCTCGACCTCGGTCCTGACGACATCGAAGGTTTTCAGGACGCCATCGAACATGCCTGGCGCCCGCAGGCTTGCGCTGGCCGAGTGCAATTTCGCACGGATGTTGCTCTGGTAGGTCGGCAGTTCGGCGCTCAGTGAGCTGACCTGTTGGCCCAGGAACAGCCCCGTCAAGCCGAGTGCCATGAGTGCAACGGCCATCACGACAACGACCGCAGCGCCGCGTGGCAAGCCCCATCGCTTGAGCTTCCCCACCAGCGGGTCGAGCACGAAGCCCAGAAGGAACGCAAACGTCAACGGCATCAAGATGTCCCGACCGAAGTAAAGGCCGGCGATGAGTACCGCGGACGCGACCAATCCGACCATCAACCTGATTTCGGGCACCAGTTTGAGCAAGGTCTCCCAGGGCGCGACGACGTCAGCGCGTGCGCCGGGTTGAGAATCAGGATCGGATGCGCGGTTTCGCGAAGCGCCAGGGGCGTGAAGTGTTCGCTCGAAGTCGTTTGGTTTTTCCATGGCCTTGTCTGTTTCCACGCCGGAGGTCCCGGTGCTCAGCTGCACCGTGATTCAGACAACTCGGTCGCGGTTTGCATCTCTTGGAACAGGAATAGGACAGGTTCGGCAGGTTGCGCTGATCCGGGTGCAGCCTCGTCGGGGCGAGCCTGAGCCTTGTAGTAGAAATTCCTGCCGTTGTGCTGCCAAATCCAATCGTTGCGCGGTCGTGCTGCCTTGAGCACGACCCCATCGCCAGGGCCACCGACCAGTTTGATGTTCATCACTCCTCCTTCGAAATCCGGCAAATGAGAGAGGTGGGCCAATCCACCTCGGCGCCACGCTCCGACCATTGTTCATGACCGGAGAAAAACCAGGCTTAAGCTTTCTTAAGGCTGGCGACGTCGGCGCGAGGACCTACAAGGACTTGTCCTTCAAAGGGACACGAATGTAGGACGGACCAAGCAAATATTGCTGGCGCGCAAATGGCGCGAGAACATCAACACCGGGAGGTTTCAATGAACCAGATGAAGCACTTATTCAGCGGCATGCTCGTCGCATTGTTCGCAGTCGTGATGTCCCCCATGGCCATGGCCGGCCAGGTGAACTATGCGGCCATGTACGTGTTCGGCGACAGCCTGTCGGACACGGGCAACGACTTCGCAGCAACCACGACGCAGCAAATGGTGCCTGCGGTGCCGCCCTCGGTCACGCCCTACGCCACCTACTGGCAGGGCCGGTTTTCGAACGGACCGGTGGCTGTCGAATACCTGTGGCAACTGGCATCCCGAAAGAACAGCGCAGCGCTGACGCCGTTTGTGGTCGCTGGCGGCCTGGACAAGAAGGCCAGCGTGAACTTCGCGTTCGGTGGCGCAGGCTCAGGCATTCAGAATCCAACGCCGAACGGTTTCCTCGTGCCGGGCTTGGTCGGGCAAGTGGGGCTCTACACGACGGCCCTCGGCGGCAAGAAGTCCGCGCCCAATGCGCTGTATGTCGTCTGGTCCGGATCCAATGATTACCTGCAGAACATCACCCATGATCCGTATGTCGTGGTGAACAACGTGGCGAAGTCGATCCGCGCGCTGTACGACACCGGCGCGCGAGATTTCCTGGTGCCGAACCTGCCCGATCTTGGCGGCACGCCGCTGGTCAAGGCGCAAGGCGCAAGCGCAACATTCACGGCACTGGCCAAGACACACAATGCGCTGCTCGCCACCTCATTGAATTCGCTGAGCCTGCTTCCGGGCATCAAGATCGTTCGTGTCGATGTCTTCACGCTGGGCGAGACGTTGGTGAACAGCGGACTTGTCAATGCCGATGTGCCTGCGCTGGCGTTCCTGTCTCCCGGCACCGGTGCGGTGGATTGCCTGTTCCGCAATCCATCGACCTGCGTGGATGTATCGCAGGCCGGATTGATCGCACCTTTCCTTTACTGGGACGTTCTCCACCCAACGACGCAGGTCCACGGCATCATCGGCACGGCCATGTACAACGCCTTGCTTAAATGACGTTGACGAGCGGAGGCGGTTCGCGGCAACTTTGAGGGGCGCATGCGGGGACTGCCGCATGAGTTCGTCCGCGGCCAGTCGGCCAGTTCGCATCAGCCATGAGCCGGCCGGAACCTCCCGCGCAAGCTGCCACGAGCCAGCCCCTGCAAAGAACCAGCCAACAGTGAACAATGGCGTCTCCTCCACCGCTCCAGGAACACCGCACCATGAATCTCCGCCCCCTCGGCCGCAGCGGCCTGCAGGTCTCGCCACTCTGCTTCGGCGGTAACGTCTTCGGCTGGACCGTCGACGCCGCCACCTCGTTCAACCTGCTCGACGCCTGGCTCGACGCGGGCTTCAACTTCATCGACACCGCCGACGTGTATTCGGCCTGGGCGCCGGGCCATGTGGGCGGCGAGTCCGAGACGCTGATCGGCCAGTGGCTCAAAAAGAGCGGCAAACGCGACCAGGTGGTGCTGGCCACCAAGGTGGGCAAGCCCATGGGGCCGGACAAGCAAGGACTGAAGCCGGCTTACATCCGCGAGGCCGTCGAAGCCTCGCTGCGTCGCCTGCAGACCGACCACATCGACCTCTACCAGTCGCACGACGACGATGCCCAGACGCCTTTCGAAGACACGCTCGGCGCCTATGCCGATTTGATCCGCGCCGGCAAGGTGCGCGCCATCGGCGCATCGAACCACACGGCCGAGCGGCTGGCGGCGGCGCTGGCCGCCAGCGAAAAGCACGGCCTGCCGCGCTACGAAAGCCTGCAGCCGCTGTACAACCTGTACGACCGCGCGGTCTTCGAGGACGCGCTGGAGCCGCTGTGCATGCAGCAGGGCCTGGGCGTGATCAACTTCTACACGCTGGCCGCGGGTTTCCTCACCGGCAAATACCGCAACGAGGCGGATGCCAGCAAGAGCGCGCGCGGCAAGAACACCGTGGCCAAGTACCTCAATCCCCGCGGCCTGCGCATCCTCGCCGCGCTGGATGCGGTGGCCGCCCAACTGAACGCCACGCCGGGCCAGGTGGCGACGGCCTGGCTGATGCAGCGACCGAGCGTGACTTCGCCGATCGCGAGCGCGACTTCGCTGGCGCAGTTGAAGGAACTGGTGGCGGGCAGCCGGCTGGTGCTTGATGCGGAGGCCGTGGCGACGTTGGACGCAGCCAGCGCTTGATTGATCCGTTCGGGCTGAGCCTGTCGAAGGCCTTTGACTCGGGTGAAGAGGCACTTCGACAGGCTCAGTGCGAACGGGCGGGGTCGGCGAAATATGCAATGGCTGGTGCTCGGCTTGACCGGCCCCGAAACCTCCGTTCGGGCTGAGCCTTTCGAAGCCCCTTGACTCGGGTGAAGAGCCACTTCGACAGGCTCAGTGCGAACGGGCGGGGTCGGCGAAATATGCAATGGCTGGTGCTCGGCTTGATCGGTCCCGAAACCTCCGTTCGGGCTGAGCCGGTCGAAGCCCCTTGACTCGGGTGAAGAGCCACTTCGACAGGCTCAGTGCGAACGGGCGGGGTCGGCGAAATACGCAATGGCTGGTCCTCGGCTTGACCGGCCCCGAAACCTCCGTTCGGGCTGAGCCTGTCGAAGCCCCTTGACTCGGGTGAAGAGGCACCTCGACAAGCTCAGTGCGAACGGGACAGGGTCGGCGAAATACGCAATGGGTGGTCCTCGGCTTGATCGGTCCCGAAACCTCCGTTCGGGCTGAGCCTGTCGAAGCCCCTTGACTCGGTTGAAGAGGCACTTCGACAAGCTCAGTGCGAACGGGCGGGGTCGGCGAAATATGCAATGGCTGGTCGTCGGCTTGATCGGCCCGAAACCTCCGTTCGGGCTGAGCCTGTCGAAGCCCATTGGCTCGGACGAAGAGGCACTTCGACAGGCTCAGTGCGAACGGGCGGGGACGCTAAATGCGCGGAGATCACCGCCCGCGCCGCTTCGAGGCCTTGACGGTCCGTGGCGCGGCGATGCCCAACGCAGCGCGCGCGAGGCCATCCGCGTCGCTGTTGAGGTGCTGCGGTATCCACACCACCTCGGCCTGCCTGAACGACACCAGCAGTGCGCGGGCCTCGTCGAAGAGATGGGCCAGGCGTGCGATCGGCTTCGCCGCGCCACCCCCCAACTGCGCCACCACAACGCTGTTGTCGCAATGCACGCGCAGCACATCCGCCCCCATCGACTTCAGCGCGAGAAGCGCCGCCGTCAACGCGCGTACTTCGGCTTCGTTGTTGCAGCCGCGTTCAGCCGCAGCCTGCGAAAGCGTGTGGCGTGCCCCGTCGGGCGCCGTGATCACCGCGCCCAGGCCGATGCGGCCCGGATTGGGCATGGCGCTGCCGTCGCAGTAGGCGGTCCAGGCGTTCGGCGGCAGTGGCCGCTCGAATGGGCGTGTTTTCGGTCCCGGCGCGCGCGCCATCGTTGATCTACCTTCCCCAAATATCAAACTTATCCTACACGGCCGCTGGATGCGCCGACGTTGGCCGATGGCGCGGTGCTGGCTACAGTGAATCCATCGCTTCAGGAGCATTCCAGGACACGCATATGGACTTTGATGGTATTGCCTCGAGATGGGCAAACTCAAGAGCGCTTTCATCGCCGGCCATCCTGGCCGATCTGCTGGCCTACGACCCGCAGCAGCTCGGCCAATTACGTGCCTCGGTGGCGCGGTATGCCGAACTGGCCCATGCGGTGGAGCTCATCGATGTGCTGACGGCCTTCCACCTGGCCAGACAACGCCTGGACGAAGCCCGGCAGGCCGCGCATCGGATCTCGGACCTGGCCGGGCGGATGGCACAGGACGCAGCGGCCGTGCCCGCCATGGCGCTGGCTTCGGTCGAACGCGCCGTGCACGCACAGGAGGCCGCACACCAGGCGCTGGAGCGCGCCCAGACGGGCCGGGAAAAAATCAACGCCGCCGTCGTGCTCGAGCTGGCCGATGTGGCCGCGACCAAGGCGCTCGAGGCCTCCGAGGCCGCCGACCAGCTCACCCTGGCCCTGGCCGCCCTGATCCAAGCCACGCAGCCGGAGGGGGCACACCGCCAACATGTGGCGAGCCGGCTCGAGGATCAGGGCCATGGTGAGGTGCCCGCTGCGCTGCAGTAGCGCAGCGCCGCCGCCTGTCATTCAGACATCCAAACCCGAGGCCACATCCCGCTCCGTTCGGGCTGGCCCGGTCGAAGCCCTGGGCCACGGCGAGCATTAGCTTCGACAGGCTCAGGGCGAACGGACGGCCAGGCTCAGGGCGAACAGACGGGTCTCAGGCTCAGGACGAACGGACGGGCCAGGCTCAGGGCAAACGGCCGGGTCGTCGCCGAATACGTAACTTATCCACCAGCCTGCTTCGCAGCCAGCCCCGTCATCACCTTGTCCAGCGTCAAGGGGAATTGGCGGATGCGCACGCCGCACGCGTTGTAGACCGCATTCGCCACCGCCGCACCCGCGCCGCAGATGCCGAGTTCCCCCACGCCCTTGATCTTCAACGGGTTGGTCTTGTCGTCGACCTCGGGCAGGAAGATCGCCTCGACCGCTGGAATATCGGCATGCGCCGCCACGTGGTAGCCAGCCAGATCCTGGTTGGCGAAGAAGCCGTAGCGTGGATCGACCACCGCCTCCTCCATCAGCGCACTGCCCACGCCCCAGACCATGGCCCCCACGGCCTGGTTCTTGGCGGTCTTCTCGTTGAGGATGCGGCCCGCCGCGAACACACCCAGCATGCGCCGCAGGCGGATCTCACCGGTGTCGCGGTGCACGGCCACTTCCGCGAAGTGGGCGCCGTAGGCCTGCTGCGAGAACTTCTTGGCCATGCTGCCGGGCTTGATCTCGCCGCTGGCCTCCAGGCCCAGCGTACCGGCCAGCGCGCCCAGGGTTTCGGACTTGCCCGCGCCGGACACCCGGCCATCCGCGAACACCGCCTCGGCCGGCGCCACGCCGAGCTTGCGCGCGAGCTTCTCGCGCAGGTTGGTGCAGGCGTCGAACAGGCCGGAGCCCGCGCTCGCCGCGCCCCAGGAGCCACCGGAGCCCGGCGTTTCGGGGAAGTCGCTGTCGCCCAGCAGCATGCGCACCTTGTCCACCGGCAGGCCCATGGTTTCGGCCGCCACCTGGGTCAGCACGGTGTAGCTGCCGGTGCCGATGTCGGTCATGGCCATGCGCACCGTGAGCACACCCTGCCGGTCCAGCGCCACGTTGCATTTGGACGGCATCAGGAAATTGCTGCGCGTGGCCGCGGCCATGCCCATGCCGATCCACCAGCGCCCCTCGACCACCGCGGCCGGCTCGGCACGCCGGTTGCGCCAGCCGAAGCGCTGCGCACCCTCACGCATGCAGGCCACGAGCTGGCGGCTCGAATACGGCACGTTCAGCTCCGGATCCTGCGCGGGCTCGTTGCGGATGCGCAGTTCGATCGGGTCGAGCTTCAACTTCTCGGCGAGTTCGTCCACCGCCTGCTCCAGCGCCAGCATGCCCACGGCCTCGCCGGGTGCCCGTGTCGAATCGGCGATCGGCAAGTCGAGCTTGACGAGGCGGTGCGTGGTCATGCGGTTCGGCGCCGCATAGAGCGTGCGCGTCTGCAGGCTCGCGTTCTCCATGAAGTTGTCGAAGCGCGCGCTGTGCGCCCAGGTCTCGTGGCCGATGGCGACGAACTTGCCGTCGGCCGTGGCGCCCAGGCGCACGCGCTGCATGGTGTCGCTGCGGTGCGTGGTGAAGTGGAACATCTGCTGCCGCGTGAGCGCGGTCTTCACCGGCCGGTTGAGCTGGCGTGCAGCCATCGCCGACAACATCACGTCGCCATACACCGGCAGCTTGCCGCCGAAACCGCCACCCACGTAACGGCTCACGATGCGCACCTTGTCGGGCGCGATCTGCAGCGTGCCGGCCACGGCCTGCTGCGCGCTTTCGAGCAACTGGGAGGCGCAGTGGATGACCACGCGGCCGTCCTTCCAGTAGGCCATGGTCGCATGCGGCTCCATCTGCGCATGGATGTGGCACGGCGTGGTGTACGAGGAATCGACCTTGACCGCCGCGCCCTCGAAGGCCGAGGCGAAATCGCCGACCAGGCTGTCGGTCTTCTGGTTGGGTTCGTCGGGCGGCTTCACGGCCTTCCCCCGCGCGGGCGCGAGCTCGAACTCGCCGGGCTCGGGCGCATAACGCACCTTCACCAGGTAGGCGGCGGCGCGCGCCTGCTCGAAGGTCTGCGCCACCACATAGGCCACCGCCTGGCCGTAGTAGTCGACGCGGTTGCTGCCCATTTGCGGCGAAGCACGGCCATAGCGGTCCTTGGCGTCCAGCGGGCCCCAGGCGCCTTGCCTGGGTGCGTTGCGATGGGTCCATACCAGCAGCACGCCGGGCGCGTTTTCGGCAGCGGCGGTGTCGATGCCGGCCACCGTGCCCTTGGCGATGGTGGCGCCGACGATGAAACCATAGGCGGCCTTTCCGCCCTCGCCCTCCACCACCTCGTAGGCATAGGGCGCCTGGCCGGTGACCTTGAGCAGGCCCTCGACGCGGTTGATGCCCTTGCCGATCAGGCCCTGGCGGTTGTCATCGATGGCGTTGCGTGGCGCCGGGTTGTTCATTTCCATGGGAATGTTCCTGTGTTCTTCTAAAGGGGCGGTCAGGCCTCGGCCAGCACGGCGGCCAGGCTGCCGCGCAGCAATGGGATCTTGAAGTCGTTGTGGCCGAAGCCGCGCGCGCCCGCCAGCACCTGGTCGGCCACGGCGCGGGCCGTGGGATCGCCCAGGCGGGCGCCGGCGAGCGCCGATTCCGCGCCCTCCACACGCCACGGCTTGTGGGCCACGCCACCGAACGCGAACCTCGCCGAGCGGATGGTGCCGCCATCGGCGTCGACGATGGCGGCGACGGACACCAGCGCAAAAGCGTAGGAGGCCCGGTCGCGCACCTTGCGGTAGATGTGCCGTCCCGGCAGCGGTGGCGGCAGCGTGACCGCGGTGATGATCTCGCCCTGCTGCAGGCTGGTCTCGACCTGCGGCGTGCTGCCCGGCAGGCGGTGGAAGTCGGCGATCGGGATCACCCTTTTGCCGCGAGGCGACATGGTTTCCACCTGCGCGTCGAGCACACGCATGGCCACCGCCATGTCCGACGGATGCACGGCGATGCACTGCTCGCTGGTGCCGAGGATCGCGTTCATGCGGTTGTAGCCCTGCAGCGCCGAGCAACCTTCACCGGGCGTGCGCTTGTTGCACGGCTTGGAGATGTCGTAGAAGTAATTGCAACGCGTGCGCTGCAGCAGGTTGCCGGCCGTGGTGGCCTTGTTGCGCAACTGGCCCGAGGCACCGCTGAGCAGCGCGCGGCTCAGCACGCCGTAGTGGCGGCGCACCTGCGGGTCGGCGGCCAGGTCGCTGTTGCGCACGCTGGCGCCGATGCGCAGGCCACCGTTTTCAGTGGGCGTGACCTTGTCCAGGCCGAGGTGGTTCACGTCGATCAAGTGGCCGGGGGTTTCCACCTCCAGCTTCATCAGGTCCAGCAGGTTCGTGCCGCCGCCGATCAGGCGCGCCGAAGGCTTGGCGGCGAAGGAGGATGCCGCGTCCTGCAGCGAGCGCGGCCGCTCGTAGGTGAAGGCCTTCATGCCTGGCCTCCTTGACCGGTCGCCACTTGGCGGATGGAAGCCACGATGTTCGGGTAGGCGCTGCAGCGGCACAGGTTGCCGCTCATGCGCTCGCGGATCTCCTCGTCCGTCAAGGGGCCGGGGGCGTTCAGGTCGGGCGTGACGTGGCTCGGCATGCCCATCTTCACCTCGGCCAACATGCCGACCGAGGAACAGATCTGGCCCGAGGTGCAGTAGCCACACTGGAAGCCGTCGTGCTTGAGGAACGAGGCCTGCATCGCATGCAGCTTGTCCGGCGTGCCCAGGCCCTCGATGGTGGTGATCTCGTCGCCGTCGTGCATCACCGCCAGGCTCAGGCAGGCATTGGTGCGCCGGCCTTCGATCAATACCGTGCAGGCGCCGCATTGGCCGTGGTCGCAGCCTTTCTTCGAGCCCTTGAGGCCGAGGTTCTCGCGCAGCGCGTCGAGCACCGTGGTGCGTGTGTCGACCTCGATACGGTGCCGCTTGCCGTTGACATGCAGCGTCACGGGTTGCAATGACGGGGGTTGCTCCACCGTCGCGGCGACGGCGGTCTGTGCAGGCGCCGACGTGGTGGCGGCGCTGGAGGCGCAGCCGGCCAGGTGCACCGTGGCCATGGCGGCGCTGGCCTGCACCATGCCGCGGCGGGAAACCGGCCAGACCTTGGCCAAGCGGGTCGACAGGTCGGACCGGTTGTCGGCATTGGCGCCGGGCGCGTCTTCGGCGAGCGGGAAACGCGCAGGATGGCGCGCGTCGTGATGGTTTTCTTCTGGATGCATCGTGGAGCTTTCGAATGGGGATTGGCGGGGCTAACGAGCACCTTAGAAGTGAGATGGCACCGGCACAAGTCGTCGGGCTGCGCGCGAGGGCGTAGGCGTGTTCCTATGCCGTACCGCCGTGGTCGGCGGCGTCCCACACGGCCTGGGACCGACGTCCCACGACCCGGCGCCTGGCTTGCGCCTACGCTGATTGGCCACCCCGCGCAAGCGCGCCCTCTTACCCTCTTACACCTCCCATCGCCCCCATGAAAGACACGCCACGCTTCGCACCCGACGACCGCCCCTCCGGAGGCTGGGGTTCTCTCAAGGCGGTGGCCGTGTCGATGTTCCGCGAGGAAGCGCCGATCTCTACCGCACATGCGTTGCTCAAGCAGAACAAGCCTGGCGGCTTCGCCTGCGTGAGCTGCGCCTGGGCCAAGCCGGCCAAGCCGCATGCGGCCGAGTTCTGCGAGAACGGCGCCAAGGCCACGGCCTGGGAACTCACCGACAAACGCCTGCCTGCACGCTTCTTCGAGACGCATACGGTGAGCGAACTGCAGACCTGGAGCGACCACGACCTGGAAGCCGGCGGCCGGCTCACCGTGCCCCTGCGCTGGGACGCTGGGCTCGACCGCTACGTCGAGGTCTCATGGGAAGAAGCCTTTGCGGCCATCGGTGCCGAGTTGCGCGCACTGCAAGCCGAGCAGGCCGAGTCCGTGGTGTTCTATGCCTCGGGCCGTGCCTCGCTGGAGACGAGCTACATGTACCAGTTGCTCGCCCGCCTGTACGGCAACAACAACCTGCCCGACAGCTCCAACATGTGCCACGAGAGCACCTCCGTGGGCCTGAAGCAAAGCCTCGGTGTGCCGGTGGGCACGGTGACGCTGGACGACTTCGAACACTGCGACGCGGTCTTCTTCTTCGGCCAGAACCCGGGCGTGAACAGCCCGCGCATGCTGCACCAGTTGCAGGACGCCAGGCGGCGCGGCGTGCCCATCGTGAGCTTCAATCCGCTGCGCGAACGCGGCCTGGTGAGCTTCGCCAACCCGCAGTCGCCGCTGGAGATGCTCACGCCGGCCCAGACGGCCATCAGCACCCAATACCTGCAGGTGAAGAACGGCGGCGACATCGCGGCCATCACCGGCCTGTGCAAGTGGCTGATCGAAGGCGACGACGCGGCACTGCAGAGCGGCGCCCGGCGCCTGCTCGATGCGGCCTTCATCGCGGAGCATACGCAAGGTTTCGAGGACTTCGCGGCCTTTGTGCGCCGGACCGAATGGGCGGAGATCGAACGCGAATCCGGTCTCGACCGCGCGAGCCTCGAATCCGCCGCCGCCACCTTTGCCGCCGCGAAATCGGTGATCTGCGTCTACGGCATGGGCCTGACGCAGCACCGCAAGGGCGTGCTCAACGTACAGATGCTCACCAACCTGCTGCTGCTCGGCGGCCACATCGGCCGCGAGGGCGCGGGCATCTGCCCGGTGCGTGGCCATTCCAACGTGCAGGGCCAGCGCACCGTGGGCATCACCGAAAAGCCCGAACTCGCGCCGCTGGACCGGCTGGCGGAACTCTATGGCTTCGAGCCGCCGCGCAAGAAAGGGCTGAACACGGTGGAAGCCTGCGAAGGTGTGCTCGACGGGTCGGTGCGCGCCTTCATCGGCCTGGGCGGCAACTTCGTGCGCGCCGTGCCCGACACGCAGCGCATCGAGGCTGCCTGGCAGAAGCTGCGGCTCACGGTGCACATCGCCACCAAGCTCAACCACAGCCACCTGCTGCCCGGCGAGGTCTCCTACCTGCTGCCCTGCCTGGGCCGCATCGAGATCGACCGCCAGGCCGGCGGCGCGCAGACCGTGTCGGTGGAAGATTCGACCGGCTTCATGCATGCGTCCGACGGCGTCGCCGAGCCCGCCGAAGACACGCTGCGCTCCGAGGCGGCCATCGTCGCGTCCATCGCCCAGGCCACGCTCGCGCCCAACCCCAAGGTGCCCTGGTCGCAGTGGGTCGGCGACTACGCCCTGGTGCGCGACGCCATCGAGGCCACCTGGCCCGAGATCTTCGGCGACTTCAACCGGCGGTTCCGCGCGCCGGGCGGCTTCCAACGGCCCATTCCGGCGCGCCACCGCGAATGGAAGACCGACAGCGGCAAGGCCCACTTCGCCACGCCCGCCGACCTGCGGACGGACCCCGACACACCCGAGCCCGACGCCGATACCTTGCGCCTCATGACGGTGCGCAGCGACGACCAGTTCAACACCACGGTCTACAGCCTCGACGACCGCTTCCGCGGCATCTACGGCACGCGCATGGTGCTGCTGATGAACGCGGCTGACATCGCCCGCCTGGGCCTGGCCGAAGGCGCCATCGTGACGGCCGAGACCGCTGTGAACGACGGCTTCCACCGTGCCGTGGCCGGACTGCGCGTGACCACCTACGACATCCCCGCGGGCTGCGCCGCCGGCTACTTTCCCGAATGCAACCCGCTGATGCCGCTGGCCCACCATGCCGAAGGCAGCAAGGTGCCGGCGGCCAAGGCGATACCGATACGGCTGCGCGCCACGAAGCCGGCCTGAGCGTTCACGGGCTCTTTTTTCCACCCCAGAAGGCACCACGATGACCCAACCGAATTTCCCCGAAACCGCCCCCGTCCTGGCGGAAGCCTCGCCGCACGCGCCGCTGGCGCCGCTGGTCTACGAGCCATCCTTCGAACAGCCCGAGGAAGACGAGGCCGAGACCACGCGCGAGATGGTCGAGACCCTGCGCAAGATCAGCGAGACGGTGCACAAGGACGAAGGACATGCCTACCGCAGCGTGCATGCCAAGAGCCATGGCCTGCTGCGCGGCGAGATCGAGGTGCTGCAGGGCCTACCCGCCGTGCTGGCCCAGGGCGCCTTCGCCCATCCCGGCATCCGGCCGGTGGTGATGCGGCTGTCGAGCACGCCCGGCGACCTGCTCGACGACAAAGTGTCCACCCCGCGCGGCCTGGCGCTGAAGATCATCGGCGTCGAAGGCGTGCGCCTGCCCGGCTCGGAAGGCGACACCACGCAGGATTTCGTGATGATCAACGGCCCGGCCTTCAGCACGCCGACCGCGAAGAAATTCCTGGGCAGCCTGAAGCTGCTGGCCGGCACGACGGACAAGGCGCCGGGCGCGAAGAACGTGTTGTCCGCGGCGCTGCGCGGCCTGGAGTCGCTGATCGAAAAGGCCGGTGGCGAAAGTGCGATGCTGAAGTCCCTGGGCGGCCATCCGGCCACGAACCCGCTGGGCGAAACCTACTACACCCAGGTGCCGATGCTGTACGGCCCCTACATGGCCAAGCTGTCGCTGGCGCCGGTGTCGGCCGAACTGACGGCGCTGAAGGACGCGCCGGTGGATCTGTCCAACCCGGACGCGCTGCGCGAGGCCGTGGCGCGCCACTTCCAGACGCGCGGTGGCACCTGGGAACTGCGCGTGCAGCTCTGCGTGGACCTGGAAACCATGCCGATCGAAGACGCTCCGGTGGTGTGGCCCGAAGACACCAGCCCCTATGTGACGGTGGCCCGCATCAGCGTGTCGCCCCAGCCCGCCTGGAGCGAGGACCGCGTGCGCGCCGTGAACGACGGCATGGCTTTCAGCCCCTGGCACGGCCTGGCTGCACACCGGCCGATCGGCTCGATCATGCGGGTGCGCAAGGCTGCGTACGAGATGGCGGCGCGTTTCCGCTCGGAACACAACCCGGTCAAGGTGAGCGAACCGCGCGAGCTCGGCAACCTGTAGGCTTCAATAGCCGCGCAGGTCGTCCACCGGCAATTCGAGCTCGCCGCCGGTGATGCGCCTGAGGGTGCGCGTGACCACCGTGATGTCGTTGTCGAACGAGCCGTGGCCGGCGGGCTGCAACACTGGCGCACCACCGACCTCCAGCGCCACGGGGATGCGGTCGTCGCCCACCAGGCTGGTGCGGCTGGCGAGTTGGGCCTGCGCGGCTGCGGTGCGCCAGGTCGACAAGGCCTCGCCGGTGTCCGACGAGCCGTCCCAGCCCGAATACGCGGTGTCGTTGATGCGGTCCAGCCCGAGGATGGGCGCGCGCAGGTCGGACTCCAGGCAGTTCGAGACGAAGTACAGCAGCGACTTGCGGTAGATCGAGGCCACGTTGTCGCCGCGCTCCACGCGGTCGGACAACACGTCGAGGTAGAGCCGGTCCATCACGTTGGCATTGCTCGCGTACTTGGCGTTGGCAAAGGCCACGGAGCAGGCCGGTGCGTACAGGTTGATGCTCGTCAGCCGGCCGCCCAGGCCGTCGTCGCGTTGTGCGTTCTGCCGCGCCGCCAGCGCGGTGAGCAGATGGCCGAGCGCGATGGAGCCGGCCGAATGCCCCATCAGGTGCAGCTCGAACTGCTCGCCCCAGGTGGCCGCCAGCGCCTGCAGGGCGTCGAGCAGCAGTTCCCCGCCGCGGCGCGGCGCGAACGCGAGTTCGGCGTTCTCCTTCATCTCGCTCCAGATCGGGCGGGCCAGGGGCCGGCCGATGGTCTTCTCGATGAGCAGGTCGGTCTTCTCGGAGAACCATTCGCCCGCCCCGGCCATCGTCGGCTGGCGCTTGAAGCGGTCGGAGATGATGTCGCCGATGGATTCGAACAGCCCGGTCTTCCACACCAGGAACAGCGGGTAGCAGCCGTTGGCCACGAAGAAGCGGCCCATGGCGCTGGCCCGCTTGATGGCATCGGCCTCGCTGTTGAGGCCGCCGTGCACGTACAGCACGAGCCGCTTCTTCGCGCTCTTTTGCGCGCGGAACCACTCGTCGGGCAGGGCATAGACTTGCTTCTGCAGCTTGCGCGGCTGCTCGTCCTCGGTGAGGTAGCGGCTCACGCGGCCGTCGTTGCCCAGCACCACGCTGTGCTGGTAGGCCAGGCCCGTGTCCCACCACTTGGTCTTGTCGGCGCCAGCCAGCGCCCCGGCCGTGCCCTGGGCCACGGCCAGCCGGCCGGCCACCACGCCGGGCACCCCGAGCGAGACCACCCAGGCATCCATGCCGTTGGCCAGCCAGTCGAGGTAGGAGATCACGGCGAAGCCGCCCGCGCCCCACTTCGTGCCCCAGGAGTTCTGCAGGATGAAGCCGTGCGCGTTGAAGCCCACCAGCGCGAACGCATGGCCGCCGCCGGTGGCGGGCCGGCCGTCGAAGGCGATGCGCGGCAGGTCGGCATGTTGCTTCGGCGGCTTCTTCACCCATGGCACGTCGTCCCAGCCCGCGTGCGTGAAGGCCGACACGAAGATCGCCAGGTGCTGGTGGATGGCCGCCTGCATGTCGGTGATCGACTTGGTATCGATGCGGTAGTACACGCCCAGCGTGTTCTGCGTGGCCTGGGTGGCGAACCCGTACTTGGCGGGATTGGATTTCTCGGGCTCGTAGGGCCAGCTCGACTCGAGGCACACGCCGTTGTTGAACCAGCCCTTGAGCGCGCCACGGCAGCTCGATCCGTCGTAGTTCTCGCCTTCGTATTCGTCGTGCCGCCGCGCCAGCGTGTAGAGCATGCGCGGGCTCACCGACTCCATTTCCGCAGGCCAGCCGCCCTTGACCCAGCGCAGGTAGTTGATGACGCAGGTCAGGCCGAAGCCGGTGCAGGCGCCTTCGCGGCCCTGGTCGAGGATCAGCTTGGCGCCGGTGTAGGCCGGCAGGAACTGCGTGAGCTGCTTCTGTTCGGGAAACTCGTCGGGCAGGCTGACCGCCGGCGGCTGAAACAGTCGGTCACGCAGGTCGGCCGCATCCTTCTTCGTGAGCGAGGTGCGGCGCTGCGCCGGCGTGGCGGCCGCCATCACCGGGGCCTTGCCAGCCTTGGCCCTCGCTTTGGCACCGGCCGTACGTTTCGCCGGCGTGGCGGGCATGTCCGGCCAGATCCGGGAGGCACGGGCGAACACGTCGGAAAAACTCTCCAGCCCATGGGCCCCGCCGTTCACCAGGCGGCGCGCGGCGCGCAGATCGCCCGCGGCCACGGCGGCGCGGAACTTGACGGCCTTGTCGGCGAGGAACTGCGCCAGGATCACGGCCGCGACCTCGGGCGCGTTGGCCTTGTCCGGAAAGTCGACCAGGTCGAAGCCGATGCGCTCGCCGTAGGTCTTGTAGTTGGCCTTGCCGGTGAGCTGCACGAAGCCGCGGCCGCGGTAGCGCTCGCCGTCGCCGCGCGCGCCGTTGCCGATGTCGGTGCGCATGTCGTAGCTGCTGAACGGCGCGCCGCCGGGCGGTGTGTTGAACTTGGACTGGAATTCGGAGATCGGCACGAAACCTTCCGTCTCGGCGCGGATGGTGCCGAGTGCGCCGAGCACCATGGCCCGGTCGCTCAGGCCGACGCTGCCCAGCGCCGCTTCGATGTAGGGCAGGTAGCGCGCGATGTTGGCGGGTTTGGTGGCCGGGAACAGCTGGCTCACGTTGCCGACGTTGACGGCCGGATTCATCTCCAGCGGGCTCGGCGCGCTCAGCCCGAGCAGCAACTGGCAGCGTGGCCCGACGATGCCGTCGGCGATGACGCCGATGCCGCTCTGCCAGCGCCGGATGGCGGCGTCGAATTCGTCGTCGATGGCACCGCCGGCCGCGGCCTTGAGCACCGGGAAGCCGGCTGCATCGGCGCCGAGGGCGGCGGCCAGCGCCTTGCGCAGTCGATCGACGTCGGCACCGGCATCGCCCTTGGTCATGAGTTGCTTCATCACATGTCTCCTGATGGTGCCGGCACTGGCAGGTCGCGCTCTATGGCTCTTGCGGGCCGGCCGGCAGGCCTGCAAGGCACCGATGGCTCGGCGCAGGCATCGTAATCCGTGCGTCCTGCGCAGGATAGGGCTGCAGCGATGTGATTAGTACCCGCGCGACGCCATGCCACGCGATTGCCCGTTTAACAGGCAGGCCAAGCCCAGCCCTTACGGATCAAGCACTTAGGGAGGTCATACAGCGGCTTCGCCGATTTATCCACAGTGTTTTCCAAGGATTGCAGGGATAAGCCTCAGCCGCGGTGCGCGCGACGGCCGGCGCCGAGCCGGTGTGCGAAGAGTTCGGCCAGCGGCCGTGCTGCCGGGCTGAGCGGCACGTTGCGCAGCCGCAGCAGGCCCAGCGGCATCGGCGGCGGCAGCGGTGCGACCTGCAGCCGCAGCAGGCCAGCGCCGTACAGCGCATCCTCCATCAACGGTTTCGGACAGAAGCCGATGAGATCGGTGCGGCGCATCATTTCGGACATCAGGGTCGGGGAAGTGCAGCGGACGATGGGCCCCGAGGGCTCGCAGCCGGTCTCGCGCATCCAGCCCAGCAGCCTCATGCCCTGGCTGCCGGCCGACAGGTTCAGCACCCACTGGGCATCGGCCAGCTCGGCCCAGTTGCGCGCCTGGGCGAGGGGATGGTCGGTGCGCGCAGCCACCCATCCTTCCACCAGGGCGAGCGGCTCGAACAGCACCTCGTCGGGCAGAGCGCCAGGATCGGCCACGGCAACGGCGAAATCGAGCAGCCCCTCGACCAGGCCGGGAATCACGCTGGTCAGCAGGCCGTCGGACAGCGTGAGTTCTGCCTTCGGCTGGCTGCGCCGGAACTCCTGCCAGATCGCAGGCAGCGCCGTCACGGCCACCATCGGCGTGGCGGCCACCGCGATGCGCGAGCCCGCACCGCCCTGGATCTGCCGGATTTCCTCGCGCGCCCGCTCCAGCGTGGCAGCGGCCAGCCGAGCCCGCGACAGCAAAGCCTGGCCCGCGGGCGTGAATTCCACGCCCTGGTAGCTGCGCACCAGCAGTTCGGCACCCACGTCTTCCTCAAGTTCCCGCAGGGCCTTGGTCAGCGCGCTCTGGCTCAGGTGCGCGGCCTTGGCCGCGGCACGGATCGAGCCGCGCTCGGCCACGTGGATCAGCGCGCGCAGTTGGTGGTCTTTCATGGAGCGCCATTGTGCGAGAAGCCTGCGCAATACGGGCGACCACCTGTGGTTGTCATCCTGTAAAACATGTCGCCTTCCCGCGGCTAGCGCTGGCTCCTACGATGACCGCCATGCACGCAACCATCTCGCCCCAAGCTCTGATCGACGTCGAAGGCATGACGCAATGGCGCCACGCCATGCACCGCCATCCCGAACTCGGCTTCGAGGAGTTCCGCACCAGCGCACTCGTGGCCCAGTGCCTGCGCGACTGGGGTTATGAGGTGACCACCGGCCTGGCCGGCACCGGGCTCGTGGGCAGGCTGCGTTTCGGCAGCGGTGGCAAGTCGCTGGGCCTGCGCGCCGAAATGGACGCGCTACCGATCGAGGAAGCCACCGGCCTGCCCTGGGCCAGCGCCCTGCCCGGCAAGATGCACGGCTGTGGCCACGACGGCCATACGGCGATGCTGCTCGGCGCGGCCAAGGCGTTGGCGCAACAGCGTGAGCAGGGTGTGGACTGGAACGGTACCCTGCATCTGATCTTCCAGCCCGCCGAGGAGTTGGGTGGCGCCGGCGGTGCGCAGCGCATGATCGACGAAGGCCTGTTCAGCCGTTTTCCGTGCGACGCCGTGTTCGCCATGCACAACCACCCGGATCAGCCGGCGCGGCAGATGTTTTTTCGCACCGGGGCCTTTCTGGCCTCGTCCGACAAGGTCCACATCGTCTACCGCGGCAAGGGCGGCCATGGCGCCATCCCGCACCAGGCCATCGACCCCTCGCTACCGGCGGCAGCCACCGTGCTGGCGCTGCAAAGCATCGTGGCACGCAACGTCGACCCGCTGCAGTCGGCCGTGGTCACCGTGGGCCGGTTGCAAGCGGGCCAAACCTACAACGTGATTCCCGAAGCCGCGGAACTGGAGCTCAGCGTGCGCGCGCTGACACCCGAGGTGCGCGAGTTGCTGGCTCGGCGCATCCCCGAGGTGGCACATGGCCAGGCCGCGAGCTTCGGCGTCGAGTGCGAGGTGGCCTACGAACGAGGCTATCCGGTGTTGGTCAACACCGAGGCCGAGACCCGTCTGGCCAGCCGCGTGGCGCGCCAGTTGTTCGGCGAGGACCAGGTGATGGAAGACGCCACACCGCTGTGCGCCAGCGAAGACTTCGCCTACATGCTGCAGCAGCGCCCCGGCTGCTACCTGATGATCGGCAACGGCCACAACGGCCACGCCGGCGGCCAGCCCAGCGGCCCGTGCAGCGTGCACAACCCGCATTTCGATTTCAACGACGGCTGCCTGGGCACCGGTGCCGCGTTCTGGGTCGGACTGGCCGAGGCCTTCTTCTCGGACGACTTCCGTTCCACGCCGATCTCTTACGTCTCTCCCACCCCCCACCTTCGCAAGGAATCGCCATGAAGCTGACCCGCCGGCAAAGCGCCGCCCTGATCCCCCTGTGCCTGGCGCTGGCCGCCGGACCGGGCTTCGCCGCCGAGCCCTACCCCGCGCGGCCCGTCACGGTGATGGTGCCCTACCCCGCTGGCGGGCTGTCGGATTCGATCGCGCGGGCGCTGAGCACACCGCTGGGCAAGGCCCTGGGCCAACCGGTGATCGTGGAAAACCTTGGCGGCGCGAGTGGCGCCCTGGCCGCGCAGAAACTGCTGAACGCACCCGCCGACGGCTACATGGTCTTTCTCGGTTCGCCTGGCGAATTGATCCTGCCGCCGCTGGCCAACGCCGCGATCAAGTACCGCACCGAGGACTTCCGCATGCTCACGCAGCTCACCATCAATCCCCTGGTGCTGGTGGCACGCAAGGACCTGCCGGCCAACAACGTCGACGAGCTGGTGGCACTCGGCAGGAAGCCGGGCGCGAAACCGTTCGCCTATGGCAGCGTCGGCTTCGGCTCCATGTACCACCTGATCGCGGAGGACATGGCGGCGCAGACCGGCATGGCCGTGACCCACGTGCCGTACAAGGGCATGGCCCCGCTGATACAGGACATGGGCGGCGACAACATCGATTTCGCCGTGCTGCCCTATGCCACCAGCTTCCGGGGCATGGCCGACACCGGCCGCATGAAGCTGCTGGGCTGGGTGGGCGACCAGCGCAGCGCACTCGACAAGCGCATCCCCGCCTTCGGCGAGGGCCAGTCGCTGAAACATTTCAACTACCAGACCTGGGCCGGCATCATGGTCAGGAAGGGCACGCCCGAGGACGTGGTGCAGCGCCTGCACAAGGCGCTGGCCGAAACCATCCTCAACGCCGAATACCGCAAGGCGCTGGAGGCCACGGGTTCGGAGATCGCCCCGCTCAACGCCCTGGCCGACGCCAGCCGGTTGATGGACCAGGAAGCGGCGCGCTTCCGCGCCATCGCCCGCGCCATCAAGCTGGAACCGCAATAGACGTCGAGCCTCGGCGCGCGCAGCGGCTCAGTCCGAGTTCGCGCGGGGCCGCGGCACGGCACGCCCGCCGATGGGGCTGGACATGACGATCGCGGTGCGCGTCTCCCCAAGGTGGTTGATGCTGGCCACGAAGGCTTCGAGCGCGCCGATGTCCGGGGTGACGACCTTCATCATGAACGAGTCCTGCCCGGTGACGTGGTGGCATTCGAGCACCTCCGGCCGCCCTTGCAGCAACGCCAGCAGCCGCTGCTTGTCGGGCTGGGCGGTGGTGATGCCGATCATCGCCATGATGCCGTAGCCCACGCGTGCCGGCGGCACGACGGCGCGGTAGCCGCTGATCACGCCCGACTCCTCCAGCCGCTTCAGCCGCTCGGACACGGCCGGCACCGACAAGGCCACGCGGCCGGCGAGTTCGGTCAGCGATATGCGTGCGTCGTCCTGCAGCACCTGCAGGATCTTCCAGGATCTGTCGTCGATTTCCATTTTGAGGTGCGGTGCCCGAATTTCCGAATAAGCGAAGGCGATTGTGTCGCCAAACCGCGGATTCGCCATTCCACGCGGCGTGGGCGCGAGCGAAGATCACCTGCATCTCATCCTGGCGTTTTTTCATGGACACGATCCTGTTTTTCAAGGCCGCGCTGATCGGCCTGTCGGTGGCCGCGCCGGTCGGCCCGATCGGCCTGCTGTGCATCCAGCGCACCCTCGCCCAGGGCCGGCGCGTCGGCTTCGTCAGCGGCCTGGGTGCGGCCGCCGCCGATGCCTGCTACGGGGCGGTGGGTGCGTTCGGCGTGTCGGCGCTCACGGCGTGGTTCGTCGCACTGCGCTCGCCGCTGGCGCTGGCCGGCGGGCTGTTCCTCGGCTGGATGGGTTGGCGGATGCTGCGCTCGCGCGGGGGCGGCGGCGAGGCCGCGGTCGCCAGGCCGGCGCGCTCGGGCTGGGCGGCGTTTGCCTCGGTGCTGGCACTCACGCTGGCCAATCCGATGACCATCGTGTCGTTCACCGCGATCTTCGCCTCGCTCGGCGCTCGCGGTGCGGGCGCGGCATCGCCAGGGCTGATGGTGGCCGGCGTCTTCGTCGGTTCGGCCGCCTGGTGGCTGGGCCTGAGCATGGGTGTCGCGGCGGTGCGCACCAGGATCGACGCGCGCGGCATGCGGCGCGTCGACCAGTTCGCGGGCGTGGTGCTGCTGGCCTTCGCGCTGTACCAGCTCAGGCGCTGGTGGGCGGGTTGATCAGAGCCGCTGGCGCAGCGCCTCGTACAGGCACACGCCGCTGGCCACCGAGACGTTCAGGCTCTCCACCGCGCCGTGCATCGGGATGCCGACGAGTTCGTCGCAGGTCTTGCGCGTGAGCTGGCGCATGCCGTCGCCCTCGGCGCCGAGCACCAGGGCCACAGGACCCTTGAGGTCGACCTGGTAGAGCGTCTTGGGCGCGTTGTCGCTGGTGCCGATGCACCAGATGTTGCGTTCCTTCAATTCGCCGAGCGTGCGTGCCAGGTTCGTCACCATGAAATAAGGCATGGTTTCGGCGGCGCCGCTGGCCACCTTGGCGACCGTGGCGTTGATGCCGGCGGCATGGTCCTTGGGCGCGATCACCGCATGCGCACCGGCGCCATCGGCCACGCGCAGGCAGGCGCCGAGGTTGTGCGGATCGGTCACGCCGTCGAGCACCAGCAGCAGCGGCGGGCCTTCGATGGCGTCGAGCAGGTCGTCGAGCGAATGCACCTGGGGAATCGGCTCGACGCGCGCCACCACACCCTGGTGGCCGTGGCTGCCGCAGAGCTTGGCCAGGCGCAGGCTGTCGCCCTCGATGAGCCGCGCCCCGGCCTCGTTGGCCTTTTCCAGGAACTGCCGCATGCGCGCGTCGCGCCGTGTGGGCTCGTAGTAGATCTCGATGATGGACTGGGGCGCGGTCTTCAGGCGCACGCCGACGGCGTGGAAGCCGAAGAGGACTTTGGGGGAGGACATGGGAGGATTATCGGTTGCATCCAGGCCGGGCGGCGCGCCTGCCGACGCAGACCGCGGCGCTTCCTCCGACGTCGATTTGGGCCCGTCTCCGAAATCCCGGGCGCAGGCGCGCGACGACGATGGTTGCATTGAACGAGGAATCCGCCATGACCAATCCCTGGACCAAGAAGAATCCGATGATGAGCCTGTGGCTCAGCGCCGCCAATCGCGCGGCCGGCGCCTCGCGTGGCCAGGTGGCGGCGCAGATGAAAAAGTCCGCGGCCAAGGCCAACCGACAGGCGGTCAGCGAAATCACCAACGCCTGGCTGTCGATGTTCTCCCCGCCTGCCACGGGCCGGAAAAAACGTCGGTGAACCCCGGCCCCGCGCCCACCCCGCCACGTCCCATGCCCCGCAGTAAACCGCCGGCCGTCAGCCGCGCCTACCGCTGCCAGTGCGGCCGGCCGATTTTTCTGCGTAACACGCAATGTGTGAACTGCGGCAGCCAGCTCGGCTACGACATCGAGCGGTTGACGATGGTGGCACTCAGGCCGGGTGCGGCGCCGGAATTGTGGCACCGCGTGGCCGATGCCACGGCCGCATCGTCCGGCGGCGACGACAACTACTGGTGCTGCATCAACCGCCAGAGCGCCTCGGCCTGCAACTGGCTGATCAAGGCGAATCCACAGCTGGCCTCGCCCGTGCAACCGCAGCGCATGATCTGCCTTTCGTGCAGCCTGACGCGTGGCATGTTCGATATCACCAAGGCCCGGAACCAGCATTACTGGCGACAGCTGGAGGGCGCTAAACGCCGCCTGTTGAGCCAGTTGCTGGCGCTGAGGCTGCCGGTGCAGCCGAAGAGCGAAAGCGACGATGGCGTTGTTTTCGACATGCTCGAAGTAACGGCGGACGGCAAACCGGTGATGACGGGCCACCACAACGGTGTGATCACGCTCAACGTGGCCGAGGCCGACGATGTGCACCGCGAGACCATCCGCGCCTCGATGCACGAGCCGTACCGCACCCTGCTCGGGCATTTCCGGCATGAAATCGGCCACTACTACTGGGACCGCCTGGTGCGCGACGAGCCGGCCCGCCTGGCCGACTTTCGCGCCCTGTTCGGCGACGAGCGCCAGGACTACGCCAAGGCGCTGGAGCGGCACTACCGCCAGGGCCCGCCGGTGGACTGGCCGGTGCACTACCTCACCAGCTATGCGTCCACGCACCCGTGGGAGGACTGGGCCGAGACCTGGGCGCATTACCTGCACATCACCGACACGATCGACACCGCGGCGAGCTTCGGCATCGACGCGAACCAGGCCGACACCGAATCGGAACCGTTCGATGCGCGGTTCCTGTGGCGCCCGGACCTGTCGACCGCGGGCGACTTCCTGAACCTGCTCAACGACTGGGTGCGCCTGACGCAGGTCATGAACGAGCTCACGCGCAGCATGGGCCAGACGGACTGTTACCCGTTCGTGCTGCCCTACCGCGTGGTCGGCAAGCTGCAGTTCATCCACGAAATCGTGCTGAGCCAGCGGCTGCGGCATGAGGCTCCCGATGCTGCCTTGGATGCCTTGCCCGCGTGACATGGCCGCCTCGCACGGCGGGCGGCTAGACCTCGGCGGCCGCCACCCTTCCGGCTTCGATGGTGATGCGCCGGTCGCAGCGCGCGGCGATCGCCCGGTCGTGCGTGACCAGCACCAGGGTCGTGCCCCGTTCGCGGTTCAGGTCGAACATCAGTTCCATCACCGTCTCGCCGGTGGCGAAGTCGAGGCTGCCGGTGGGCTCGTCGGCCAGCAGCACGGCCGGCTGCACGACGAAGGCACGGGCCAGCGCCACGCGCTGCTGCTCGCCGCCGGACAAGACCTTCGGGTAATGGCCGAGACGCTCGCCCAGACCGACACGTGCCAGCATTTCGGTGGCCGCCTTGCGCGAATCCTTGCGGCCGCCGAGCTCCAGCGGCAGCATCACGTTTTCCAGCGCGGTGAGGTTGCCCATGAGCTGAAAGCTCTGGAACACGAAACCGACCTTGTGCGCCCGCAGCGCCGCGCGCTGGTCTTCGTTCATTCCGAACAGGTCCTGCCCGGCCAGGCGCACCGTACCCTTGGTGGGCGTGTCCAGGCCGGCGATGATGGACAGCAGCGTGCTCTTGCCCGAGCCCGAAGCGCCGACGATGGCCGCAGTCTCCCTCGGCGCCAGGGAGAAATCGATATCGCGCAGAATGTCGAGGGTCCCGGTGGAGTCCGTCACCGACTTGAAGACGTGTTCGACGGAAATGATGGCGGTGTCGCTGGGAATACCCGTTGGTATGGACATGAAAGGCTTTGAGTTTGTTACGTCGACACTTTATCCCGGCCGCCATCGCGGCTGCTTTTCTAGGGCCATCCTTTGCGCAAACTTCACCCGGCAAGCCCGGCCCGCAACGCACCATCCTGGTGGTGGGTGACAGCCTCAGCGCCGAATACGGGCTGAAGCGCGGCAGCGGCTGGGTGGCGCTACTGGAACAAAGGCTCGCCAAGGAGAACATCGCCGCTACGGTGCGCAACGCCAGCATCAGCGGCGATACGACGTCAGGCGGGCGCTCGCGGCTGCCGGCCCTGCTCAAGACGGTGAATCCGACCGTGGTGGTGATCGAACTCGGCGGCAACGACGCCCTGCGCGGCCTACCGCTGGCGGGCACGCAGGACAACCTTGCCGCCATGACGAAGGCAGCCCAGGCGGCCGGCGCCAAGGTACTGCTGGTGGGCATGCAGATCCCGCCGAACTACGGCGCGGACTATGCGAAGCGCTTCAGCGCGGCTTTCGACGCCGTGGCGCGCGCGAACAAGGCGGCGCTGGTGCCGTTTTTCCTGAAGGGTGTAGGGGATGGGGCGGACCCGACGGCGATGTTCCAGGCGGACCGCATCCATCCGAAGGAGGAGGCGCATCCGGTCATGCTGGACAACGTCTGGCCGCAGTTGAAGAAACTGCTTTGATGCACAGGATGGGCCAGCGCACGCGCCGGCCCCCAGGTTAAGCGACTAGGGCTGCGTCGGCGGCAGACCGGATTCCTGGGCCTCGGTCGCGCCATCCTCCGCCTGGTCTTCGCTGCCGGGCTCGCCGGTCTTGCGCTCGGCCTTGGCCTTGAGCTTCTCTTCCTTTTTCTTCTTCTTGGCCAACTCTTTCTGGCGCTTCTCGTATCCGTAATTAGGTGTAGCCAAAGTGGTTCTCTTTCAAATAAGTGCGTGTCACTTTAACAGCTTGAGGCGGCCTGCCCTCACCCTGCCCGTCGATAGGGCGGCGCTGCGCGAACAGCGGCCATCACCGGGCGTACCACCAGCGTAACCCATCGGGGCGCCCATGCCAACAGGGTCGCCGACAGGAGGAACGGGCGAGCGGTTCAGCCGGCCAGCCGCATCAACGCCTGGGCCAGGTCGGCCTGCAGGTCGGCGGCCGACTCCAGCCCCACCGAGAACCGCACCAGCGTGCCGCGTTTCAGATGCGCAGGCCAGCGCGGCCGCATCTGGGCCAGTTCATACGGCACCACCAGGCTCATCGGCCCGCCCCAGCTGTAGCCGATCTTGAACAGCGCCAGCGCGTCGCAGAAGGCATCGACCTGGGCCTGGGTGTAGCGCTCATCGATGATGACGCTGAACAGCCCGGCAGCACCGCCCTCCTGCGCCGACCCCTCGGGCGGTGCGCACAGGGCTTTCCAGTGCGCATGCCCCGGCGAATCGGCCAGTGCCGGGTGCAGTACCTGGACGAACTCGGCGCGGCCCGTGGCCCATTTGGCCAGCGCCCGCGCCGTGGCATCGTGGGCACGGTAACGCAGCGCGATGCTCGGCAGGGAACGCAGCACGGTCTCGGTGTCGTTGCCGCTCACGCCCAGGCCAAGCCGCATGTGGCCGAGCTTCAGGCGCAGGTGCAGGCCGGGGTCGCGCGTGACGATGCTGCCCATCAGCACGTCGCCGCCGCCGCTCGGGTACTTGGTGAGGGCGTGCACCGAGATGTCGACGCCGAGGATTTCACCGCTGCCAGGCCGCAGGTCGAAGGCGTTGAAGGCCAGGCCCGCGCCCCAGGTGTTGTCGAGCGCGCTGGTCACACCGCGCGCGCGGCAGATGCGCTGCAGCGCCGGCAGGTCGGGGAATTCGAGGGTCACCGAGCCCGCGGCCTCGAGCCAGACCAGGCGCGTGCGGTCGGTGATCTTGGCGGCCAGGTCGTCCGGGTCCATGGCGTCGTAAAGGCGCGTGGTGATGCCCCAGTTGTGCAATTCGGCGTCGCACAGGCTCTTGTTCGGGCCGTAGGCGTTGTCGGGCAACAGGACCTCGTCGCCGGTCTTCAGGAGCGACAGCGCCACGGTGGCGATGGCCGCCAGGCCGCTGGGGGCCAGCAGGCACTGCCCGCCGCCTTCGAGCGCACACAGCCGCTCCTCGAGGATGAACGTCGTGGGCGTGCCGTGCAGGCCATAGGTGTAGCCCGACTTGTCCTTCCACTCGCGGTGGCGCATGGCGGCCACGTTGGGAAAGATCACGGTGGAGGCCTTGAACACGCCGGGCTGGGGCGCGGCGAAATCGGCCGGCGGCGTGTACGGATGGTGGATCAGGCTGGTGGAGACGTTGGTCATGGGCGGACTGCAAATGAAAAGCCGGGTCATGGCCCGGCTTCGTCGATTCAGGAGGCGAACACCGGTCGGATGTTCAGAGTTTCCACTTTTCCAGCAATTGCGCGGGCCGCAGCGCGTCATAGCCTTCGAACGGCTGGTGGATCCAGGGGTTGGTCGGCAGGAACTCGACCGAATAATCGGGTGTGAAGGTCGAAATGCCCTTGGTCCAGATGACGGCACTGCGCAGCTCGGTGATCGGCGCATAGTTGGTCTTGATCTGCTGGATCACGGCCTTGAGCGTGACACCGGTGTCGGCCAGGTCGTCGACCAGCAGCACCTTGCCGGCGATCTCGCCCTTGGGCGTGGTGATGAAGCGCGCGATGTCCAGGTTGCCCTGGCGCGTGCCCGCTTCTGCACGGTAGGAACTGGTGGACATGATGGCCAGCGGCTTGTCGAAGATGCGCGACAGGATGTCGCCGGGCCGCATGCCGCCGCGTGCCAGGCACAGGATGTTGTCGAACTCCCAGCCCGACTGGTGCACCTTCAGCGCCAGTTTCTCGATGAGGTTGTGGTACTCGTCGTAACTGACGTACAGGTGTTTGCCGTCTTCGGTCAGCATGGGGTGATCTCCGTCTGGTAGGGATGCTGCATCATGATCGTGTGGTCGCGGTCGGGGCTGGTGGAGATCATGGCGATCGGCACGCCGGTCACTTCCTGGATGCGCTGCAGGTACAGGCGCGCATTCTCGGGCAGCTTGTCGTATTCGGTCACACCGACGGTGGAATCGCTCCAGCCGGAGATGGTTTCGTACACCGGCACGCAGCGGGCGATGTCTTCTGCGCCCATGGGCAGGATGTCAATGAGTTCGCCGTCGAGCTGGTAGCCGGTGCAGAGCTCGAGTTTGTCCAGGCCGTCGAGCACGTCGAGCTTGGTGATGCACAGGCCGGTCAGCCCGTTGACCTGGGCGCTGCGCTTGAGCAGGGCCGCGTCGAACCAGCCGCAACGCCGGCTGCGGCCGGTGGTCACGCCTTTCTCTGCGCCGATGGTGCTCATGTGGTAGCCGGGCGTGCCCGGCTTCTCCCAGTCGAGCTCGGTGGGGAACGGACCACCGCCGACACGGGTGCAATAGGCCTTGGTGATGCCCAGGATGTAATGCAGCATGCCCGGGCCGACGCCCGAGCCTGCGGCCGCATTGCCGGCCACGCAGTTGCTGGACGTGACGTACGGGTAGGTGCCGTGGTCCACGTCGAGCAGCGTGCCCTGCGCACCCTCGAACAGCAGGTTGGCGCCGGCCTTGTGCGCGTCGTTCAACTCGCGCGAGACGTCGGCCATCATCGGCTTGAGCAGTTCGGCGTGGCGCATCGATTCGGCGTAGACCGTGTCGAAATCGATGGGCTTGGCATGCAGGAACTGCGTGAGCACGAAGTTGTGCAGTTCCAGCAGCTCGCGCAGCTTGGCGGCGAAGCGCTCGGGGTATTTCAAATCCTGCACGCGCAGCGCGCGCCGCGCGATCTTGTCTTCGTAGGCCGGGCCGATGCCGCGGCCGGTGGTGCCGATTTTCTCGGTGCCGCATTTCTCGCGCGCGAGCTCACGCGCGATGTCGATGGCCGCATGGAACGGCAGGATCAGCGGGCAGGCTTCGCTGATGCGCAGGCGCGAACGCACCTCCACCCCGGCTTTCTCCAGGCCTTCGATCTCCTCGAACAGCTTGGCCGCAGACAGCACCACGCCGTTGCCGATGTAGCACTTGACGCCGGGGCGCATGATGCCGCTCGGAATCAGGTGCAGCGCGGTCTTCACGCCGTTGATCACCAGCGTATGGCCGGCGTTGTGGCCGCCCTGGAAACGCACCACGCCCTGCGCGCTTTCGGTGAGCCAGTCCACCAGCTTGCCCTTGCCTTCGTCACCCCACTGGGTGCCCACGACGACCACGTTGCGGCCGGGAATCGATTTGTTTGCGGTATTCATGTCGGATCAACTCTTGGATATCTCAAATAACTTGCACGGTCCATTGCCCCGCCGCCTGTTGCAGCACGCGGTCGCAATGGAATTCTTCGATTTCGCTCTCGTGGCCCGGCAGCACGCAGACCACGGTTTCGCCCTGGCGGCGCAGCTCGGCGATCGCCGCGCGCAGATCGGCGGCGTCGCCCCAGGGGGCGCGGATCGCCGCGCGCAGCGGGCGCGGACCCACCACGCCCACGACCTGCTTGATGTCGACCAGGCTGAAGCCGACCGCCGGCCGGTTGCGGCCGAACACGGCGCCGACTTCGTCGTAGCGCCCACCGCGCACCAGGGCATCGCTTGCGCCTTGGGCGTAGATGGCGAAACGGGCGCCACTGTAGTAGGCGTAACCGCGCAGGTCGGCCAGGTCGAAGCTCACCCGGCCGTCACCGACCTCGGCCGCGAGCCGTTTCAACTGCGCCAGCGCCTGCCGGATCGCAGGGTTCGCAGGCAGGACCTTTTCAGCTTCGTTGAGCACGCTGGCGTCACCGTAGAGCGTGACCAGGGCCAGCAGGCCTTCCCGCGCGGTCTTGGGGAAATCCTGGCTCAACAGGGCCAGTTCGCTCGCATCCTTGGCCGCCAGCGCGGCGTGCAGGGGGCCGAGGCGACCCGGTGCCAGCGCCACGTCGGCCAGCAACGCACGCACGATGCGCGCGTCGCCCATGTCCACGGTCAGGCCCCGGACCTGGGTGGCGCGCAGGCAGTCGAGCGCGAGGTGCAGGATTTCGAGGTCGGCCTCGAGCCCGGCATGGCCATAGATTTCGGCGCCGAACTGCAACGGCTCGCGTGTCGCATGCGGCCGGTCGGGTCGCGTGTGCAGCACCGGGCCGCAGTAGCACAGCCGCGCCACGCCCTGGCGGTTCAGCAGATGCGCGTCGATGCGGGCGACCTGCGGCGTGGTGTCGGCGCGCAGGCCCATCATGCGGCCCGAAAGCTGGTCGACGAGTTTGAAGGTCTGCAGATCGAGCGCCTCGCCGGTGCCGGTCAGCAGCGATTCGAGATGCTCCAGCAACGGCGGCATGACCAGTTCGTAGCCATAAGCGCGGGCGGTGTCGAGCAGTTCACGACGCAGTTCTTCGATGTGCCGGGCCTCGGAGGGCAGAACATCGGCAATGTGATCCGGCAGGACCCAAGCAGACATGGAGTTTCGGGGGCTGTTAAAAAACGGATTTTACCGGGGGTTTGTGGCGCACCCCCAAGTCGCGCACTTCGTGTCGCTCCTCCCCCCCTGCAGGGGGCGATACCAGCGGCCTGGCAAAGCCAGTTCCGCGGTATCTCAGGAAGGATGCCGTGACGTCTTGGAGGTCAGGTCAGCAGCCACAGCAGGATCAGGCCGAGCAGCATGCTGCCAAGGCCGAAGAATCGGATCTGGCCGTCGGTCATCTGCAGGATCTGTTCGAACATGCGCCGCCAGCGCGGCGGCGAGAGGAAGGGGAGCAGACCCTCGATGACCAGCACCAGGGCCAGCGCCGCCCACAGGGTGTCGGCGTCCAAGCGGGCTTCTTATTTTCTGGCGGGGGCCGGGGCCGCATTGCCGCTGGCGCCACCGCCACGCATGGCCTTGAAGAAGTCGGACGACGACGGATCGAGCACCAGTACGTCGCTCTTCTTGTTGAAGCTGGCCTTGTAGGCGTCGAGGCTGCGGTAGAACTGCGCGAACTGCGGATCGGCACCGAAGGCATCGGCATAGAGCTTGGAAGCCTGGGCATCGCCCTCGCCCTTGATCTTCTGCGCGTCGCGGTAGGCGTTGGCAATCGTCACTTCACGCTGGCGGTCGGCGTCCGCGCGGATCTTTTCGCCTTCGGCCGCGCCGGTGGAACGCAGTTCGTTGGCCACGCGTTTGCGTTCGGCTTCCATGCGGCGGTACACCGATTCGGTGATGGCTTCCACGTAATCCACCCGCGTGATGCGCACGTCGATCACGTCGACGCCCCAGGGCTTGCTGCCCTTGACGACGTCGAGCACCTCACGCTTCACGTCGGCCATCAGCGCTTCGCGCTTGAGCGACAGCAGATCCTTCACCGTGCGGCGGTTGATCTCTTCCTGGAACGCGTTGCGCACCACCCGGTTGAGCTGGTTCGCACCGGCGCTTTCGTCCAGGCCCACGTTGCGGATGTATTCCGAAGGATCGATGACGCGCCAGCGCACGTACCAGTCGATCACCACGCGCTGCTTCTCGGCCGTGAGCATCGGCTCGGCATCGACGCTGTCCAGCGTGAGCAGGCGCTTGTCGAGGTAGGACACGTTCTGGAACGGCGGCGGCAACTTGAAATGCAGGCCGGGCTCGGTGATCACTTCCTTGATCTGGCCCAGGGCGTAGACGACGCCGAACTGGCGCTGGTCGACGACGAACAACATGGAGCTGAGCAGCGCCAGCACCACCAGCAGCGAAGACGCGATAAAACCGACTCGATTCAAAATAGTCTCCTAGCGCACGTCGCGCTCGCGCGAACGCGAGTTGTCACGCGTGCGGGCATCGTTGGAAAGGGCCGGCGGCAGGCTCGGCAGCGACGGCGTGCTGCCGGTGCCAGCCTGGCTGTCGAGAGTGCCCGAGGCGGTCGCCTGCTGGGCCGACTGCTGCATGATCTTGTCCAGCGGCAGGTACAGCAGGTTCGAGCCCTGGCGCGAATCGACGAGCACCTTGGTCACGTTGCTGTAGATCTGCTGCATGCTGTCGAGGTACATGCGGTCGCGCGTCACCTGCGGCGCCTTCTGGTACTCGGCCAGCACCGAGCGGAAACGCTGGGCATCACCATCGGCCTGGGCCACGATGCGGGCCTTGTAGGCGTCGGCTTCTTCCTTCAGGCGCGAGGCCGAACCCACGGCGCGCGGCACCACGTCGTTGGCATAGGCCTGAGCCTCGTTCTTCGCGCGTTCGCGCTCCTGGCCGGCCTTGAGCACATCGTCGAACGCGGCCTGCACCTGCTCGGGCGGCCGCACGCCGCTTTGCTGCAGGTTGATGCCGACGACTTCGATGCCGACCTTGTAGCGGTCCAGGATGGTCTGCATCAGCGTACGCACGCGCGGGCCGATCTGGTCGCGCTCCTCGGCGAGCGCCGAATCCATCTTCATCTTGCCGACGACTTCGCGCACCGCGGTCTCGGCCGCCTGCACCACCGCGCCGGTCGGGTCCTTGCTTTCGTAGAGGAAAGCCTGGGCGTTGTTCAGGCGGTACTGCACCGCGAACTTGATCTCGACGATGTTCTCGTCTTCGGTCAGCATCGCCGATTCGCGCAGCCCCGTGGCCTTGATCACCGAGTCACGGCCCACGTCCACCGAGCGGATCTGGCTCACGTAGACCAGTTCGTGGCGCTGGATCGGGTACGGCAGGCGCCAGTTGAAACCCGCGCCGACCGTATTCTTGTAGCGGCCGAACTGCGTGATCACCGCCTGCTGACCTTCCTGCACGATGAAGAAGCCGGTGCCGAGCCAGATCAGCACGACCACGCCGGCGATCAGGCCGATGCCGATGCCGGTGCTCTTCATGTCGGGCTGAAACCCCCCGCCGCCACCGTTGCCATTGCCGTTGTTTCCGTTGTTGCCGCCGAAACGGCCGCCACCCTTGCCGCCAAAGAGGCCGCCGAGCTTGCGGTTGAAGTCACGCCACAGCTCGTCCAGATCGGGCGGGCCCTGGTTGCCGGAATTCTGGTTACGACCGGGCTGGTTGCGCGGTGGCTCGGACGGCCGCTCGTTGTCCGGCCGGTTGTTGTTTTCCGGACGGTCTCGTCCATCGGAGGACTTGTCGTCACCACGACCCCAACGCGGATCGTTCAGGTTGAACATGCCTCGGATGCGGCCGCGCAACCCGACCCAGCCGGTCTGCCCGGCCCGGCCCAACGCCGGTGGAGTGATGTTCATGCGTTCAAGTCTCTCTGTTTTCATTGTCCAATTGTGCCCAATCGGGCATCGGCCTCAAGGAGTTCAGGGGAATGCTCGACCGTAGCGCCGACGGCAAGCTCCACCGGCACGGCTTTGGCCATTTCCGCGAGCTGCAGGCGCAGTGCAGCCAGCCCCTCGCCGTTCCTGGCGCTCACGAACAACCGGGGCACCTGCTGGCCATCGACTTCCATCGTGTCCTGCATCGTCAGCGGCCGGCGCTCGTCATCAAGGGCGTCGAGCTTGTTGAAGACCAGCAGTTGCGGCACCTCGCCTGCGCCGATTTCGCGCAGCACGGTCTGCACCTCCGCCATCTGCTCGGGAAAGCCGGGATTCGCGGCATCGACGACGTGGATCAGCAGGTCGGCGTCGGCGGCTTCCTGCAACGTGGCGCGGAAGGCGTCGATCAAGCCGTGCGGCAGGTCGCGGATGAAACCCACGGTGTCGGAGAGTGACACCGAGCGCCCCGCTTCGCCGAGGTACAGCTGGCGTGTGGTCGTGTCCAGCGTCGCGAACAGCTGGTCGGCCGCATAGGCGCGCGCCTTCACCAGCGCGTTGAACAGCGTGGACTTGCCGGCATTGGTGTAGCCGACGAGGGAAATCGTGAAAGCGTCGCGTCGCGCACGCTGGCGACGCTGGGTGCTGCGTTGTTTCACCACCTTGGCCAGGCGTTCCTTGGTGCGCTTGATCGACTCGCCGAGCATGCGGCGGTCGAGTTCGATCTGCTTCTCGCCCGGGCCGCCGCGCATGCCGATGCCGCCGCTTTGCCGCTCCAGGTGCGACCAGCGCCGCACGAGGCGCGTCGTGAGGTATTGCAGCCGCGCGAGTTCGACCTGCAGCTTGCCTTCGTGGCTGCGTGCGCGCTGGGCGAAGATGGTCAGGATCAGCAACGTGCGGTCGTTCACCGGCAACTCGATGTGACGCTCGAGGTTGCGCTGCTGCGCCGGGCTCAGGCTCTGGTCGAACAGGATTTCGGTGGCGCCGTGCATCTGGGCCAGCAACTTGATCTCGTCGGCCTTGCCGCTGCCGACGAACAGCGCGGCATCGGGGGCGCGGCGCTTGCAGCTGATGCGCGCCACGACGCGCATGCCGGCGGTTTCGGCCAGCAGGCCCAATTCGTCGAGTTCCGGGTCGTAGTGGGGCAGGCCCAGATCGACGCCGACCAGGATGGCCAGTGCCGTGGATTTTTCGGGCCCCTCGGATGAACCTTGGGACGAACTTTGGGGCGAACTCAAATCAGGTGCGGGTCAGGTGGGTGTTTTGCGAGAGTCCAAAAGCGCGAACGCCGCAATGGGCGTTCGGCTAGGGGAAGGGAGCGCGGCTGGAGATCAGCTGCCTGCCTCGGTCGCGGCATCTTCGGCGGTCGAGAAATTCACGGCACGGCCTGGGACGATGGTGGAGATGGCGTGTTTGTAGACCATCTGGGTCACGGTATTGCGCAACAGCACAACATATTGGTCAAAAGACTCAATCTGGCCCTGGAGCTTGATACCGTTGACGAGGTAAATCGACACCGGCACATGTTCGCGACGCAGGGTATTGAGAAATGGGTCTTGCAAGAGCTGCCCTTTATTGCTCACGATATTCTCCGTGTTGTGAAGTTGTTAATGAAGAACAGACCTTACCACAGGGTTAGCAGGACTTGCGTTCCACCCCGTAAACCCCTAGCAAATTTATTGAGACTCTGCCAGTCCTCTACTTGTCTTTATCGGTAAAAGGGTTCGCAGATGTCTTCATTTCGATACGCAGCGGCGTGCCGACGAGGTTGAATTCCTTGCGGAACCGGCCCTCGAGGAAGCGTTTGTAGGCGTCGGTCACGTGCTCGAGCGAATTGCCGTGGATCACGATCACCGGCGGATTCATGCCGCCCTGGTGCGCGTAACGCAGCTTGGGGCGGAACATGCCGGCGCGCTTCGGGCTCTGGAACTGCACGGCCTCGAGCAGCAGCCGGGTCAGCACCGGCGTGGACATCTTGCACGTCGCGGCCTTGTGCGCCTGCAGGATCGAGGCCCACAGCGGACCCAGGCCCTGGCGCTTCTCGGCCGAGATGAAGTGCATCGAGGCGAACTTCAGGAAGGCCAGCCGGGTTTCGATGGAACGCTGCACGAGTTCGCGCTGGTACGCATCCACCGCGTCCCATTTGTTGACAGCAACCACCACCGCCCGGCCACTTTCCAGCACGTAGCCGGCGATGTGGGCGTCCTGATCGGTCACACCTTGCGTGGCATCGATGAGCAGCAGCACCACGTTGCAGGTCTCGATGGCCTGCAGCGTCTTCACCACCGAGAATTTCTCGATGGCCTCGAAGACCTTGCCGCGGCGGCGCAGGCCGGCCGTGTCGATGAGCTCGAAACGGTGGCCGTTGCGTTCGAACGGCACGGTGATCGCGTCGCGCGTGGTGCCCGGCATGTCGAAGGCCACCAGCCGCTCCTCGCCGAGCCAGGTGTTGATCAGCGTGGATTTGCCGACGTTGGGCCGGCCGGCCACGGCCAGCTTCGTGACACCGGCGTCGATGCCGGCTTCTTCCTCGTCCTCGTCGGGCAGGTTCAACGGCGCCAGCGCCAAGTCGACCAGGCTGCGGATGCCCTGGCCGTGCGCGGCGGAAACCGGATACACCTCACCCAGGCCGAGTTCGTAGAAGTCGGCCAGCTGATGGCCCTCGGTCATGCCCTCGGCCTTGTTGGCCACCAGCACGCAGGGCTTGCCCAGGCGGCGCAGGTAGTTGGCAATGTCGTGGTCCTGCGCGGACAGGCCGGCGCGGGCATCGACCACGAAGATCACCACATCGGCCTCGGCCACGGCCTGGCGCGTCTGCTTGGCCATCTCCTTGTAGATGCCACTGGTGGCATCGGGCTCGAAGCCGCCGGTGTCGATGACGATATATTCGTGTTTGCCCTGGCGGCCATTGCCGTAGTGGCGGTCGCGCGTGAGCCCGGCGAAGTCGGCCACGATGGCGTCGCGCGACTTGGTCAGCCGGTTGAACAGGGTGGATTTGCCGACATTGGGGCGCCCGACCAGGGCGAGAACAGGTTTCATGAAGTGGGAGTTAACCGGCGTTATTCTGGTTGGAAGCCAAAGATGCCGCCGTTGCGAGTGACCACCACCACGGTGTCTCCCGCAAGGACGGGCGCTGCCGCGATCGGCGAGCCGTCCGTGGTGAGTCGAGTCAGCGGGGAACCGTCCTCGCGCGAGAGAAAATGCACCAGGCCGGTGTTGTCGCCGACGGCCACGGAACGGCCCACGGCCAGCGGCGCGGTGAGCACCCGGTATTTGAGGTGGTCGGTGCTCCAGGCGGATGTGCCGTCGGCACGTTGCCAGGCCACGACCTTGCCATCGCCTTCGGAGCCGAACACCAGGCGGTCGTCGCCGGAGATGCCCTCGAAACCGACCGACGGCTTGGTCCAGACCAGCGTGCCACGCGTCGTGTTCACGCAGCCGACGTTCGACTGGAACGCGCGCGCGCAAACCACCTCGCCCACCCGGCTGGTATGCCCGACCAGATCGACCAGGCGCTCCACGTCGTTGGTGCCGCGTGGCGCGGCGATCGGTGCCTCCCAGCGCACGCTGCCGTTGCCCGGGTTCAGGCCGACCATGCGGCCGGACAAGCCCGCCACCAGGGTGTCGCCCACGGCCATCAGCACGCCGCCCTGTGACAGCACCAGCGGCTCGCCGGTGCGCGTCTGTGTCCACAGGCGGCGCCCGCTCTGGCCGTCGAAGGCCGAGACCGAACGGTCGGCGGCCAGCAGGAACACGCGGCCGCCGGCCACGAAGGGCGCGGTGAAGGCCTGGGCGTTGAGTTTCTGGCGCCAGATTTCCTTGCCGGCCTCGATCGTCACCAGCTCGTTGCCGGTGGTGACCACGGCCGAGAGCCGGCCGTCGCTGCCCACACCCGCGGACAGCGGCGTGCCGACCGCCAAGCGCCACAGCTCGCGGCCGGTGCGGGCGTCGAGCGCCGCCACGTTGCCGTTGACGCTGGCCAGCGTGACGGTGCTGCCCTGCACGTTGACGTCGAGCGGGAAGGAGACTTCGCCGATCTTCGCGCTCCAGGCCTGGCGCACGCCAAGCAGCGCCACGTTGGCCGGCAGTTCGGCAGGCTTGGGTTTGTTGCTGGAACAGGCCGCCAGGGCCGCGGCCAGGACGAGCGCGGCTGACACCCGGGCAAAACGCTTGTTGAACATCACTTCTTGGTCTCCGTGGAGGTCGTCGCGCCGCGCGGATCGACCCCGAGTGCGTTGAGCTTGATTTCGACGAGGCGGCGGTAGTCGCTGCGTTCCTCGAATGCGGAGTAGGCCTTCTGGTATTCGGCGATGGCTTCGGCCTTCTTGCCCTGCAGCGCGAAGACGTCGCCGCGGCGGTCGGCCACCAACGGCGCGTATTCCGCCGGGAAGGTCGCGGAAAGCTGCTTGAGCGCATCGTCGTAGGCCTTGGCCTCGACGTCGACACTGGCCAGCCGCAGCCGCGCCATCGCCTGGTAACCCTCGTCGGAGGCCTTGTCCGCCACCCAGGTGAGCGCGGCCTTGGCCCCGTCCACGTTGCCCTTCTCGAACAGGCCCTTGCCCGCCAGCAGGCCGGCCTGCTGCGCATAGCTGGTGCCGCCGAACTTGTCCTTCATGTCGGTGAAGGCACGTTCGAGCCGGGCCGCGTCGCCGGACTGCGCGGCGCGGTCGACCTCGTCGAACATGGCCGAGGCCTGGGCGGCCTGCCGGCTGTTCCAGTAGTTGTAGAAGTTCCAGGCGGCGAAGGCGCCGAGCACGGCGATCAGCAGCCAGCTGATGAGATTGCCGTATTGCTTCCAGAAGTGCTTGATCTGGTCAAGCTGTTCTTGTTCTTCGAGGTCGAGATGCGTTGCCATGAGGGTTCCAGAGTCAAGTCGGTGATTGTAGGGTTTGTAGTTTCGGCGCCCAGGCGGCCACATCGGCCAGGGATTCGGTGCGCTGCGCACCACCGGCCTCGGGGCCGTCGCGCAGCGATTTGACGGTGACCTCGCCACGCGCGAGCTCGTCGCCGCCGAACACCAGCGCATAACGCGCCCCGCTGGCGTCGGCCTTCTTGAACTGCGACTTGAAGCTGCCCAGGCCATCGGCCGTAGCCGCATGCATCTGCACCCGCAGGCCCGCATCGCGCAGTTGCTGCAGCGTGCGCAGCACCACCGGCATGGCGGCCGCGTCGGGCACCACGGCATAGACGTCGGGCACCGGCGCCGGCACGGCCGCGCCCTGCTCCTTCACGAGTTCGAGCACGCGCTCCACCCCCATGGCCCAGCCCACCGCCGGCGCGGGTTTGCCGCCCATCTGGGCGATCAGGTCGTCGTAGCGCCCGCCGGCGCAGACCGTGCCCTGCGCACCGAGGCGGTCGGTCACGAATTCGAACACCGTGAGGTTGTAGTAGTCGAGCCCGCGCACGAGGCGCGGGTTGATGGTGTATTCGACGCCGTTGGCATCGAGGATGGCGCGCAGGCCGTTGAAATGCGCAAGCGACGCCGCGCCCAGGAAGTCGATCAGTTTCGGCGCGGCTTCCACCACGGCTTTCATCGCCGGGTTCTTGGTGTCCAGGATGCGCAGCGGGTTGCTGTGCAGCCGGCGCCGGCCGTCTTCGTCGAGCTGGTCGGCGTGTTGCTCGAAATGGGCGATGAGCTCGATGCGGTGCGCCGCCCGCTCGGCCGGCTGGCCCAGGCTGTTGAGCTCGAGCCGCACGTCGGTCAGCCCGATGGCCTTCCACAACGACGCCGCCAGCAGGATCAGTTCGGCGTCGACATCGGGCCCCGCAAAGCCCAGCGCCTCGGCGCCAATCTGGTGGAACTGGCGGTAGCGGCCGCGCTGCGGGCGTTCGTGGCGGAACATCGGGCCGGTGTACCAGAGGCGCTTACCGCCGTCGTACAGCAGCGAATGTTCGGTGACCGCGCGCACCACGCTGGCGGTGTTCTCCGGGCGCAGCGTGAGCTTTTCGCCATTGAGCTTGTCCTCGAAGGAATACATCTCCTTCTCGACAATGTCGGTCACCTCGCCGATGCCGCGCACGAACAGCGCGGTGTGCTCCACGATGGGGGTGCGGATGTTGCGGTAGGCGTAGCGCGCCATGATCTCGCGTACCGTGCCTTCGAGCCACTCCCAGCGGGCGGACTCGGCCGGCAGGATGTCGTTCATGCCTTTGACGGCGCTCAGTTTGTCAGCCATGTTCTTGGTATTGCTATTTGATTCATAGCTGCCTGCGCAGATGTGAACTGCGCGGACGGCACTTTGGGATGTCAACCGGCGGCAGGCCGGATTCAGGCCGTGGCGGCGGCGCCGAAGCGTTTCTCGATGTAGTTCTCGACCAGCGCCCGGAAGTCCTGCGCGATGTTGTCGCCGCGCAGGGTCACGCTTTTCTCGCCGTCGATGTAGACCGGCGCGGCCGGCGCCTCGCCGGTGCCGGGCAGGCTGATGCCGATATCGGCGTGCTTGCTTTCGCCCGGGCCGTTGACGATGCAGCCCATCACCGCGACCTTCATCTTCTCCACACCGGGGTAGCGGGCACGCCACACCGGCATCTGCGCGCGCAGGAAATCGTCGATCTCCTTGGTCAGTTCCTGGAAGGTGGTGCTGGTGGTGCGACCACAGCCGGGGCAGGCGGTGACGCTGGGCACGAAGCTGCGCAGACCGAGCGACTGCAGGATCTCGGAGGCGATCACCACCTCCTGCGTGCGCGCTTCGCCGGGCTGCGGCGTGAGCGAGACGCGGATGGTGTCGCCGATGCCGTCCTGCAGCAGGATGCCCAATGCCGCCGCCGAGGCGACCGTGCCCTTGGTACCCATGCCGGCTTCGGTCAGGCCGAGGTGCAAGGCGTACTTGCAGCGCTGGGCCAGGGCCCGGTAGACCGAGATCAGGTCCTGCACGCCGCTGACCTTGCACGACAGCAGGATCTGGTGCGCCGGCAGGCCGATGTCTTCGGCGCGGCGCGCGGATTCGATGGCCGAGGTGATCAGCGCCTCGTACATCACCGACTTCGCATCCCAGGGCGTGCGGCGACGGCTGTTCTCGTCCATCATGCCGGCCAGCAGTTCCTGGTCGAGGCTGCCCCAGTTCACGCCGATGCGCACGGGCTTGTTCCAGCGGATCGCGGCCTCGACCATCTGGCCGAACTGCTTGTCGCGCTTGTCGCCCTTGCCGACGTTGCCGGGGTTGATGCGGTATTTGGACAAGGCCTCGGCGCAGGCCGGCACCTCGGTGAGCAGGCGGTGGCCGTTGTAGTGGAAATCGCCGATCAGCGGCACGTCGATGCCCATGCGGTCGAGCTGCTCGCGGATGTAGGGCACGGCGGCCGCGGCCTCGGGCGTGTTCACCGTGAGCCGCACCAGTTCCGAGCCGGCCAGCGCCAGCTCCTTGATCTGGATCGCGGTGCCGATGGCGTCCACCGTGTCGGTGTTGGTCATCGACTGCACCCGCACGGGCGCACCGCCGCCGACGGTGACGACACGCTCGCCCCAGCGCACCTGGGCCTGCAGGGTGTCGCGCTGCACTGGTGCAACGGGCTCGATTGGAATCGGTTGGTCGTCCACTACTTCACCTCGAAACGTGCAACGTTGACTTTGGTCATCGGCTTGATGTCCAGCGGCTGGCCGCGCACCTGCACCTGCACCTCGTCGGCACGGCCGACGACGACGGCCAGCGGCGGCGTGCCGTCGAGCTGCACGGTCTCGCCGGGTTTGACGACGCGGTTCAGCCCCACCACGCCCTTGGCGTCGGTGACCTTGACCCAGGACTCGCCCCTGGCGGTGACGGCGAACAGACCGGCTGCGGGCACGGCGATCGCCGGAGCCGATGCGGCCAGTGCCGGAGAGGATTCGGCGGGCGCCGGGGTTTCCACCACCGGTACGGAGGCCGGCTCCTGGGGCGCGGCGGCCGTGGGGTCCATCAGGGGCGGAGGCGGCGGCTCGTTGGCCACACTGGTGTCCTCGTGCATGCTCGGCCAGACCAGCAGCAGCACGGCGCCGACCAACAGCGCCATCACGGCCATCACCGCCGGGCTGAAGAGGCGGCCACGCGCGGCGAAGCTGGGGCCGTCGCCGGGCGGGCGGAACGGCGTGTTGATCGACGGCGCCTCCACGCCCATGCGGGCGGCCGCGTTGCGCGGCAGCAGTTCGAGCACGGGGGCCGGATCGAGCTTGAGATTGCGGCAGATGGTCGCGGCCAAGCCGCGCGCGAAGGTCACGTCGGGCAACAGGTCGAGCCGGCCGGCCTCCAGGGCTTCGAGCTTGGCCACCGGCACCTTCAGCGAAAACGCCATGGCCGCGACATGCAGGCCATGCGCCTCGCGCGCCTCGCGCAGCAGCGCGCCGGCGTGCACGGCCGAGGCTGCCGCATCCCCAGTCATCCGGGCGCCCTGCCCTGCGTCACCCGCCGTCGTTGCATCGGCCAACTCACTCATTGAATGCTCTCCGCTCGTAGGACGCCATTTCTTTCGACTGGCCGAAACGCTTTCTCAATTGCTCGGCGAGTTGCCGCATGGCCTCGTCATTCTGCATCTGGCGCTCGACCTTGATGCCCAGCCACAGCGACTCCGCATTGGCCAGTTCGGAGTTGTTGATGCGGCGGATGTAGAACTGCGCGCGCACCAGCTCGCCGCGCTGGAACAGCAGGCTCGCCAGGTTGAAGCCGGTGATCGGGTTGCCCGCGTCGAGCTCGTAGGAGCGCGCCAGGCTGCGCTCGGCGTCGGCGAGCCGGCCCGCGCTCTGCTGGCACAGGCCCTGCGCCATGAACGTCTTGGCCCGGCCGCCATAGGTAGGGTTGGCGAGCGCCTGGTTGAACAGCTGGTCCGCGTCGGCATAGCGGCCCTGGGTGCATAGCAACCAGCCGTAGTTGTGCAGGCCGTTGGCCTCGCGCGGATTCAGCGAAATGGCACGCTGGAAACTGTCCTCGGCCAACCTGGGATCGTTGAGCCGCATGTAGATCAGGCCGCGCAGGTTGTAGGCCTCGGAGAAGCTCGGGTCGATGTTGAGCGACTGTTTCAGCTCGTCGAGCGCCACCGTGGTCTGTCCCTGCTCGAAATAGCCGACAGCCAGCTGCAACCGCACGCGGGCACGCTTGCGGGCTTCCGGCTCGTCGGATTCGGTCATCAGGTCGGGCCGGTTCTCGACCGGCTGGATGCGCGGCGCCGGCGTCATCGGCGCGGGGCCGGTGGTGGTCGTGGTGCAACCCGACAGCGCGCCCAGGCACCCGGCGAACATGCCGGCCCACAGCGGCATCCATCCACGAATTGTTGTCGCCATCCTCATGAGTCCTTGATCGCCGCCGTCTCGGGCGCGGCTTGTTTGAGCATGATGGTGCGCTGCTGCGCCATGCGGGAGGCCACGCGGGTGCGGTCCTTCACGTCGCCGGCGAGTTGTCCGCAGGCGGCGTCGATGTCGTCGCCGCGCGTCTTGCGCACCGTGGTGACGATGCCCGCATCGGCCAACATTTTGGAGAAGGCTGCGACGCGTGGTGCGGGCGAGCGCAGCAGGCCCGACGCGGGAAACGGATTGAACGGAATCAGGTTGAACTTGCACCAGACGCCGGGCCGGCGATGCCGCTGCACGAGTTCGATGAGTTGCTGCGCATGCTCGGGCGTGTCGTTCACGCCGTCGAGCATGCAGTATTCGAAGGTGATGAAGTCGCGCGGCGCATGGTCGAGGTAGCGGTTGCACGCGTCCATGAGTTCGGCCAGCGGGTACTTCTTGTTCAGCGGCACGAGGTTGTCGCGCAGCGCGTTGTTCGGCGCATGCAGCGACACCGCCAAGGCCACCGGGCAGTCGTTGCCGAGCCGGTCGATCATCGGCACCACGCCGGAGGTGGACACGGTGACCCGGCGCCGCGACAGGCCGTAGCCGTGGTCGTCGAGCATCACGCGCAGCGCGGGCACCAAGGCGTTGTAGTTCTGCAGCGGCTCGCCCATGCCCATCATGACCACGTTGGAGACGATGCGTTCGTCGCGGCCCAGGTGCTTGCGCAGGAAATGTTCGGCGAACCAGAGCTGGGCGACGATTTCGCCCGTGGTCAGGTTGCGGCTGAAGCCCTGGTGGCCGGTCGAGCAGAAACGGCAACCCACGGCGCAGCCGGCTTGGGAAGAGATGCAAAGCGTGCCGCGGTCGTCTTCAGGAATGAAAACGGCCTCGACCGCATCGCCAGCACCCACGTCGAACAACCACTTGATCGTGCCGTCGGTGGATTCGTGCTGGCTGATGACACGCAGGCCCTCGACATGGGCCGCGGTCTTGAGTTTGCCGCGCAACGACTTCGCCAGATCGCTCATCTGGTCGAAATCGGACGCGCCGCGCTGGTGGATCCAGCGGAACAGCTGCGTCGCGCGGAAGCGTTTTTCTCCGAGCCGCTCGCAGAATGCGGCCAAGCCTTCTAGATCGAAGTCGAGCAGGTTGGCCGTCATCGCATATTTGAGCGGGGCAGCCGCTTAGCGGGAGAAAACGTTGAGGCCGGCGAAGAAGAAAGCGATTTCTTGAGCGGCGGTTTCAGCGGCGTCGGAGCCGTGCACGGCGTTGGCGTCGATGCTGTCGGCGAAGTCGGCGCGGATCGTGCCGGCAGCAGCCTTCTTGGGGTCGGTGGCGCCCATCAGGTCACGGTTCTTCAGGATGGCGTTCTCGCCTTCCAGGGCCTGGATCATCACCGGGCCGGAGACCATGAAATCGACCAGATCCTTGAAGAAGGGACGTTCCTTGTGCACGGCGTAGAACGCTTCGGCTTCACCGCGCGACAGGTGGGCCATGCGGGCGGCCACAATCTTGAGGCCGGCGGCTTCGAAGCGGGCATAGATCTGACCGATGACGTTCTTGGCGACAGCGTCGGGCTTGATGATGGAGAGGGTGCGTTCGATGGCCATGGTGTTTTCCTGAGCTTGAGTTAATTAGTTTGCTTGAGTTTTTTCGATTTTTTGCCAATGAAGCAAAGCCTGCGATTTTAACCGTTCAGGGTTTTCCCCCGATGAATGCCCACGCGAGACAGGGGCATCGGTCCAAGCGGCCGCGCGCGCCGGGCGCGGGCCGCATCGATTCCTGATTTCAGCGGCCGCGGTTGCCGCCGCCACCGCCGCGGCGCGGGCCACCACCGAAGCCGCCGCCTCCGCCTCCGCCATTGCCGCCACCGTTACCACCGCCTCCGCGGCGCGGTCCGCCCTGGCCCGGCGGGCCCTGGCGCTGGCGCGTGAAGCTGTCGGCGCCGATGTAGCCGAAGGCGGTCTTCATCGGATCAGGCTGGCCACCACCGCCACCACCGCCCTGGCGCTCGCCACCGTTGTTGTTGCGCGGCTTCTGGCCGCCACGGCCGCCGAGGCTGGACGTGTTCAGCGGATTGGGCTGGGCCGGGCCGGCCGTGCGCGACGGGCTCGGGCCACGGCCGCCGCGGGTGCGCTGCTTGCGCGCCGGGCCGCGGCCATCGCCGGGGGGACCGCCCGCACCCTTCGGACCGTGCGGGTTCGGGGGACGGCCTCCGCCCTTCGGACGAACCACGTTGCCGTCTTCGTCCAGTTGCTCGCGAGGGGCGTTCGCGGCCTTCAACAGCGCCTGGATGTCCCTGTCGTCAAGTTCCATCCAGGCGCCGCGTTTCAGGCCGCGCGGCAGCAGCATGGCGCCATAGCGGATGCGGATCAGCCGGCTGACCGCATGGCCCACGGCCTCCATCATGCGGCGCACCTCGCGGTTGCGGCCCTCGGAGATGGTGACGCGGTACCAGCAGTTCGAACCTTCGCCGCCGCCGTCCTCGATCGAGCCGAACTGCGCCATGCCGTCGTCGAGCTTGACGCCGTCGAGCAGGCGCTGCTTTTCTTCCTTGTTGAGGGCGCCGAGCACACGCACGGCGTATTCGCGCTCGAGTCCGAAGCGCGGATGCATCAGCTGGTTGGCGAGTTCGCCGGAACTGGTGAACAGCAGCAGGCCTTCGGTGTTCAGGTCGAGTCGGCCCACCGATTGCCATTTACCCTGGAACAGCTTGGGCAGCTTGCGGAACACGGTGGGCCGGTTCTGCGGGTCGTCGTTGGTCACGACTTCGCCGACCGGCTTGTGGTAGGCGATGACGCGCGGCGGCGGCGGGTCGATGCGCACGCGGATCGGCTTGCCGTTGACCTTGACCTGGTCGCCGAACTGGATGCGCTGGCCGATGTGCGCCGGCTCGTTGTTCACCGAGATGCGGCCTTCGGTGATGAGTTGTTCCATCTCCAGCCGCGAACCCAGGCCGGCCTGGGCCAGCACCTTGTGCAGCTTGGGTGTTTCGGCCTGCGGCGCCAGCACACGTTTGGCGAGCACGACCTCGGGGCTTTCTTCGTCGGCATCGAACTGGCCCGACACCACGGCCTCGAACAGGTTCACATGGCCGGCCTGCGCCTGGCGCACGGGCGCGGGGGCGTCGAAAGCGGCGGCCTCGAGAGATTCGACCGGCTGAACCACGGCCTCGGTCGGCGCCGAATCCGCTGCGGGCGCTGCGCCCTCTTCGGCGCCGGGAAGGGGATGCGGCAGATCGCCGACAGGGGTATCGTTCATTGTGGTGCCTGGGTCGCGGGAGGGTCTTCCCCCCCGGGGATATCGGAAGGAATGGATTCGCTTGGCGTCGTGTCGGCCAGGGATTCGGCCTGGCCGTCGATCGGCAGGTCGGCCTGCCCGTCTTCGGCCCGCGTGAGCGAGGCCAGCAGGTCGGCCCGCTGCTGCGGGTCGTCGGAGACGGGCAACTGGTCGAGCGAGTCGATGCCGAGGTCGTCGAGGAACTGGCGCGTGGTGGCGAACAGCGAGGGCCGGCCCACGGTTTCGCGGTGGCCGATGACTTCGATCCAGCCGCGGTCCTCGAGTTGCTTGATGATCAGCGAGTTGACGGTGACACCGCGGATGTCCTCGATGTCGCCGCGCGTCACCGGCTGGCGGTAGGCGATGATGGCCAGGGTCTCAAGCACGGCGCGGCTGTAGCGCGGCGGCTTCTCGGGATGCAGGCGGTCGAGGAACTCGCGCAGTTCGGGCCGGCTCTGGAAGCGCCACCCGCTGGCCACGCTGACCAGCTCCACCCCGCGGTGGGCCCATTCGTTCTGCAGATCGAGCAGCAACGTCTTGAGCGTGTCGGCGCCGAGCTCATCCTGGAACAGCACCCGCATGTCGCGCACGGGCAAGGGCTGCGGTGAACATATCAGCGCAGCTTCGAGGACGCGTTTGGCCTCTGCCGTATTCATGGTTCGACTATTTCGGGAAAAGGCACCTGGGGTGCGGATCTGTAGCGGTACTGGAACAGTAGGTTGCGCGATGCGGCGGACCTGGGACGTCGCACGCAACACAGCGATGGCAGCAAGGCTGGCCTCAGTCTTCCTGGTGCCGGGGCCCGCGCATCGATACGCTTTCAGGCATTGTAACTGACACCCCACGCGGCCAGCGCGGCCTGCAGGTCGGCCGGCAGCGGCGCGTGGAAAACCAGCGGCTCCCCCGTCACCGGATGCACGAAAGCCAGCCGGGTGGCATGCAGCGCCTGGCGTGTCAGGCCCGCAGCGGGGGCGCCGCCATACAGCACGTCGCCGACCAGCGCATGGCCAATGGCCGCCATGTGCACGCGGATCTGGTGGGTGCGGCCGGTATGCAGCGCGCACAGCACGAGACAGCCCTGGTCCACGTTGTCCAGCAGCGTGATGTCGGTGCGCGCGGCCTTGCCCGCGTGCTGCGCGAGGTCGACCGCGGCCATGCGCAGCCGGTTGCGCGGGTCGCGGCCGATCGGCAGTTCGACGCTGCGCTGCTTGGGCCCCGTCCAGGGCTTGTGGGCCAGCGCCAGGTATTGGCGGCTCACGTCGCGCGCGGCAATCAGCGCCACGAGCGCATCCATGGCGGCACGCGTGCGGGCCACGACCATGAGGCCGCTGGTGTCCTTGTCCAGGCGGTGCACGATGCCCGCGCGCGGCAGCACCGTGGCCTGGATGTCGCGCGCCAGCAGCCCATTGAGCAGCGTACCGCTCCAGTTGCCGGGGGCGGGATGCACCACCAGGCCGGCCGGCTTGTTGATCACGCGAAGGTGCTCGTCCTCGAAGACCACCTCCAGGACCATGGGCTCGGGCTTGAAGGCCTGGCTCTGCAGCGTGGGGCGCAGCTCGATCGTGCCGGCATCGCCGATCCGCACCTTGGCCGAGGCCTTGACGGCGGGCTTCCCATGCAGCTGCACGGCGCCGGATTCGATGAGCTGCTGCAGGTAGCTGCGCGAGAACTCGGGCACCAGATCGACGAGCGCGCGGTCCAGCCGCATGCCGTGCTGGGCCTCGCCGATCAGCAGTGTGCGGGTTTCCGAGGCCAGCCCGGCCTCGAAGCCCTCCTCCGCGGCATCGCCGGCATCGGTCAATTCATCACCCACAGGGTCCGTCGATATAATCAATTTGCTCAGTTTCAAGAAAGATGCCAGTGATCGTGCGCTCCAAATTATCGGTGTTCCCAGGCCTGCCAGCGCTGGTGTTGGCCGGCATGGCCGTCTGGCTGTCCGGCTGTTCCACCACGGAAGTCGATAAGACCGCCAACTGGAGTCCGAACAAGATCTACAGCGAAGCCAAGGACGAACTCAATGGCGGCGCCTATGACAAGGCCATTCCGCTGTTCGAGAAACTCGAAGGCCGCGCCGCTGGCACGCCGCTGGCCCAGCAGGCCCAGTTGGACAAGGCCTACGCCTACCAGAAGAGTGGCGACCAGGCCCAGGCCATTGCCACGCTCGACCGCTTCATCAAGCTGCACCCCGCCAGCCCCGCGCTCGACTATGCGCTCTACATGAAGGGCATCGTCAATTTCAACGACAACCTCGGCCTGTTCTCCTTCATCACGCGCCAGGATCTGTCCGAGCGCGACCAGAAAGCCGCCAAGGAGTCCTTCGAGTCTTTCAAGGAACTGACCACGCGCTTCCCCGATTCGCGTTATTCGCCCGATGCGCGCCAGCGCATGGTCTACATCGTGAACTCGCTGGCGCAATACGAGGTGCATGTGGCACGCTACTACTACACCCGTGGTGCGTACGTGGCCGCGATCAACCGCGCCCAGTCGGCGTTGACCGACTACCGCGACGTGCCTTCGCTCGAGGAAGCGCTGTACATCGTGATGAAGTCCTACGAGGCGCTGGGCATGACCGCGCTGCGCGACGACACCCAGCGGGTTCTCGAAACCAACTATCCCAAGAGCGAATACGTGCGCAATGGCTTCAAGGCCAAAGAGCAGCCGTGGTGGAAGGTCTGGTAGGCAGCGCCTCCTCGTCGGGTCCACGCAGCGCATCGAGCGACTGCTGGAATTCAGCCTGCGTTGTCAATAACTTCATCGGCGGCAAGGCCGCGCGCAGTCGCCGGCCGTAGCCCATTTTCGTCAGGCGCGTGTCGCAGACCACCAGCACGCCGCGGTCCGATTCGCGCCGGATCAAGCGGCCTGCGCCCTGCTTGAGCGCCACCGCGGCCTCCGGGACGAAATAGTCCATGAACGGCTTCTTGCCCTGGCTTTCGGCGCGCTGTGCCCGCGCTTCGACCAGCGGATCGTTCGGCGGCGGAAATGGCAGTTTGTCGATGATCACCAGCTGCAGCGCATCACCCGGGATGTCCACGCCCTCCCAGAACGAAGCCGAGGCCACCAGCACACAACCCGGCTGGCCGTCGGCGTTGCCCTGTCGGAAACGCGCCATGAGCCGGCGCTTGGGCCACTGCCCCTGCACCAGCACCTCGATGCCACCGCTCGCCTCGAAATGGCTCTTCAGCGCGTCGCCGATCGTGCGCAGCGCGCGCAGCGTGGTCGTGAGCACCATGGTGCGGCCGCGCAGACGCTGGACCGCCTGCGCGGCGAAAGCCGCCACCTGCGCACTGTGGCCGGGATCGGCTGGCCGGGCGATGTCGTCGGGCACATAGAGGGCGGCCTGCGTCGCGTAGTCGAAAGGGCTGTCGACGCGCAGGGTGCGCGCGCCGACCAGACCACAGGACTCGGTGAACCAGCGCAATTGCGCATCGTCGCCGAGCGTGGCCGAGGTGAACACCCAGGATTTCGCCGCAGCAGCCTCGCCCGTGCCGAGCAGACGCGCCTGTACGGCATCGGCGATGTCGAGCGGTGACGCCATAAGCCGCAATTGCGCGCCGCCCACGTCGAGCCAGCGCACCGCGCCCGCGTCGCCGGCCGCCAGGAAGCCCTGGCTGCGTTCCATCCAGACCAGGGCGCGTTCGTGCAGCCGCACGAAATCGGGCGAGAGTTCGCTCACCATGGCGAGGGCTTCGGCGGCATGGCGCAAGCTGTCGCACACCGATTGCAGCGCATCCCGCCATTCGGCCTCCGGCAGGCCGTCGGGCGCGGCGCCGGTCCAGTTGATGCGCGCGGTGTTGGCGCCGCGCTGCCCCGCCAACAGGCGCAGCTCGCGCGTGGCGTGCTCGAGCCTGGCCACGACGTGCTGCCAATCGACCAGGCCGCGCGCCTGCTGCAGGCCGGCGGCCAGCGTATCGCGCGCGAAGTCGAGCAGCTGTCCGGTACCGAGCTGCAGGCCAAGGAACTGCACGCCGATCTCGTTGAGCTGGTGCGCCTCGTCGAAAATCGCGATGCGCACCGTGGGCAGCAGTTCGGCCACGCCCGACTCGCGCACGGCCAGGTCGGCGAACACCAGATGGTGGTTCACCACCACCACGTCGGCCGCCAGCGCCTCGCGCCGCGCTAGGTTCACATGGCAATTGCGGAACTGCGGGCATTGCGCGCCGAGGCAGTTGTCGCGCGTGGAGGTAACCAGCGGGATCAGGGGCGAGCGCTCGTCCAGGTCGGGCAACTCCGCCAGGTCACCGCTGTGGGTGGTGCGCGACCATTGCTCGACGCTGGCCAGCGCCAGCAGCGCGGCACGGTCGCCCAGGTCCACGTCCCAGCGCGCACGCTCCATGCGGTGCAGGCACAGGTAACTTGCGCGGCCCTTGAGCAAGGCCGTGCGCAGTGGCAGCCCGAGCGCCTGCAAGAGACCGGGCAGATCGCGGCCGAACAGCTGATCCTGCAGGGTCTTGGTGGCGGTGGACAGCAGAACGCGTTCACCGCTGAGCAGCGCCGGCACGAGGTAGGCAAAGGTCTTGCCGACGCCCGTGCCGGCCTCGACCACCAGCACACCGCCGGTCGTGATGGTCTCGCCGATGGCCGTCGCCATGTCGAGCTGGCCCTGGCGCGGCGTGTAGGGCGCGGCGCGCGACAGCACACCGTCGGCGGCGAACACTTCTTCGATGCGCGAACGCAGCGCCGTGGCGCCTGGCATCGGGCCGGATGTCACGCCGGACATCAGGCCGGCTCTTTGGGATCGAGCTTGAGCGACAGCCGCGAAATCTGGTCGCGCAGCGCGAGCCGACGCTTTTTCAGGCGCCGCTCCATCAACTGGTCGAGGGAAGGCTGCGCCATGAGCCGGTCGATCATGGCGTCGAGATCGGCATGCTCCATGCGCAGCTCGATCAGTTGGCGGTCGGGGGAATGAAGGTTGGAGTCCAAGATGCACTTCTGACGATCAGCTGTCGTCTTTGGTTGGCTGGATAATACGTGTTTCGGCCCCAACAATCGAGCAATGCATTTATGACCATGGGTTTCAGGATCAGCGCATCCACCGGCATCCACAAGGGAGACCGCGAATACCAGCAGGACCAGGTGGTGTTGTTGAGCCATGCGCGCGTGACGGGTTGCGTGCTCGGGGTGGTGGCCGATGGCATGGGCGGGCGCAGTGGCGGGCGCAAGGCATCGGACCAGGTCATGATGACGGCGCGCCAGCTGTTCGAGCGCTACGACCCCGCGACGGACGACGCGGCGTCCATGCTCAGGCACCTGGTCGACGAGGCCCATCTGGTGATCAAGCTCACGGCGATTTCATCGGAAGAAGAGCCGCACAGCACGCTGGCCGCCTTCCTCATCAACCCGGCCGGCGACTGCCACTGGGTGCATGCCGGCGATTCGCGCATCTACCAGTTCAACAAGGCCAAGCTGATCAGGCGCACCATGGACCACTCCTATGTGCAGACGCTGGTGAACCGCGGCGAAATCACCGCCGAGGAAGCCAACAGCCACCCCGATTCGAACATCCTGCTCGGCTGCCTGGGAACCGAGGCCGATCCGCCAAGCGACGTCTACCGCATCCCGATGCTGCGCCCGGGCGACACCCTGATCGCCTGCAGCGACGGTGTATGGCACTACTTCACCGACATGGAACTCGGCTCCGTGCTGGACGCCATGTCACCGCGCGAAGCCACCGAGTTCCTCATCGAAAAAGCCCGCCGGCGCGCGCACGGCGGTGGGGATAACCTCTCGCTGGTCATCGTGAAGATCGAATCGCTCTAAACGCCCGGGCTACGGCAGCCACTTCTGCATGAACCGCGCATGGCCCATCAAGGGGTCGAGCTGGTAGTCGGCAAAACCCAGCCGCTCGTACAGGCGCGCGGCGCCGTGGTTGCCCTGCAGCACCTCGAGCGTGAGTTTGCAGGCACCGCGCTCTCGCGCCATCTCCTCGACCAGGGACAGCATCTGCGCCCCCACGCCGCGGCCACGGTAGGCCGACAGCACGGCCACGTCGTGCACGTTGACCAGCGGCTGGCACGCGAAGGTGGAAAAGCCCTCGAAGCAGTTCACCAACCCCACGGCCTGGCCTTCGTCGAAGGCCAGCACGCTGAAGGCCTGCGGCCGCGCGGCCAGCGCCGGGACCAGGTGGTCGCGCGTGAACGCGCTCAGCGCATGACCGCCGCCGGCCGGGTCCACGGCATAAGCGTCGAGCAAGGCGACGACGGCGCGTGCATGGTCGGTGTTTCGGTAATCGGCGCGGACGATCTGGAACTGTCTGCTGGTGGTTGGAACAACGGTGCTCATGGCAAGGCTCGGCAACAGAAGATCCGTCGAGCATAACGCCCCTGGACGGCCCGCAAAGGCGTTGTCGCCTAAGCTGCGACCGTTGCCTCGGCCATGTCACGGCTGTAGGAACGGCTCGCATCCACCAGCATGCGCGTGTATTCGTGCTGCACCTCGCCATTGCACAAGGCATCGGTGGTCAACGTCTCCACGATACGGCCCTGCTGCATCACGGCGAGTTCGTCGCACAAATGGGCGACCACGCCGAGGTCGTGCGTGACCATCAGGTAGGTCAGGCCATCACGCTCGCGCAGATCGGACAGCAGGTTCAGGATCTCGGCCTGCACCGACACGTCGAGCGCCGATGTCGGCTCGTCGAGCAGCAACACGCGCGGCTCCAGGATCAGCGCCCGCGCAATGGCCACACGCTGGCGCTGCCCGCCCGACAGCTGGTGCGGGTAACGGAAACGAAAACTCGCATTCAGGCCGACCTTGACGAGGATGTTCTCGATGCGTTCACGCTCCCGGTCCATGCCGTGGATGCGCAGCGGCTCGGCCAGCACGGTATGCACGGTATGGCGCGGATGCAGCGAACCATAGGGGTCCTGAAACACCATCTGCACTTCGCGACACTGGGTCAGTTTTTGCGCGCGATCCAGTTTGTGCGTGAGTGCGCGGCCGCCGATCTGCGCCTCGCCGCGCCAATGCGTGTACTGGCCCGCGAGGCAGCGCAACACCGTGGTCTTGCCCGAGCCGGACTCCCCCACCAGCCCGAACGATTGCCCGGCCCGGACTTGCAGGTTCACGTCGTTGAGCACGTTGGCCGTGCCGAAGGCCAGATGCAGGCCGTTGACTTCGATCATGGTCGTCATGGAGGAACTCTCAAGTGGTGAGCCAGGCCGGGTCGCGCTGCAGCACGGGCAAGCGCTTGCGCCGCTGGTCGATGCTGGGCAAGGCGCTGAGCAGGCCGCGGGTGTAGGGATGTTCGGCGCGGTCCAGGTCGGCCGCGGCGATGCTTTCGACCACGCGGCCGGCGTACATCACCAGCACGCGGTCGCAGAAGTGGCGCACCAGATTAAGGTCGTGGCTGATGAACAGCAGGCCCAGGCCGCGCCGGCCCACCAGATCGTCGAGCACGGCCAGCACCTGCAGCCTCACCGAAACGTCGAGCGCGGAAGTCGGTTCGTCGGCGATCAGGAGTTCGGGCTCGGTGATGAGCATCATGGCGATCATGATGCGCTGCCCCATGCCGCCTGACACCTCGTGCGGATACAGACCGAACACACGCTGCGGATCGCGGATGCGCACCGACTCGAGCATGGCCAGGGCACGCTCGCTGGCTTCGCGACGGGGCACGTCGTTGTGCGCAAGATAGGCTTCGGCGATCTGCTGGCCGATGCGTACCACCGGGTTCAGCGAATACTTCGGGTCCTGCATGATCATCGACACGCGTTTGCCGCGGATGGCCTGCATGGCCCTGGGGCCGGCGTTCAACAGGTCGATGCCGTCGAAGCTGAGTTTTTTCGCTTCGATGCGCGCACTGGCCGGATGCAGCTTGAGCAGCGCGCGACCCACGGTGGACTTGCCCGAGCCGGACTCGCCGACGATGGCCAGCTTTTCCCGCGCCAGATCGAAGGACACACCACGCACCGCATGCATGGGGCCTTCGGGCGTGGCGAAGCGAATGTTCAGGTCCTGAACCTGTAGCTTGGGCGCCAACGTGGCGATGGATGGGGGGGGATTCTGCATGCTCATCTTCCTTACTCGCTGCGTGGGTCCAGTACGTCGCGCAAGCCGTCGCCGAGCAGGTTGAAGGCCAGGCTGACCATCATGATGGCGGCGCCGGGTGCGGCCACGAGCCACCAGCACTCGATCATGTAACGACGGCCGCTGGAAATCATCGCACCCCACTCGGGCAGCGGCGGCTGTGCGCCCAGGCCCAGGAAGCCGAGGCCGGCCGCAGTGAGGATCACGCTGGCCATGCTCATGGTCAGCCGCACCACCACCGAGGACATCAGCATCGGCGCGATGTAGCGCAGCAGGATGCGCGCGCTCGATGCGCCCTGCAGCTGCGCGGCCACCACATAGTCGGCATGGCGCAGCGACAGGGTCTCGGCCCGCGCCAGCCGTGCGATCGGCGGCCATGCCGTGAGCGCGATGGCAATCACCGCGTGGTCCAGTCCCGGGCCGAGCGCGGCCACGAAGGCCAGTGCCAGCACCAGGCTCGGGAACGAGATGAAGATGTCGGTGATGCGCATGAACAGGTTGTCCACCCAGCCGCCGAAGTAGCCGGCCATGCTGCCCACGGCCAGGCCGACCGGGCCGACGATTACCGTCACCAGCGCGATGATGTAGAGCGAGATGCGCGAGCCGTGCACCAGCCGGCTGAACACGTCGCGGCCGTATTCGTCGGTGCCGAACCAGTGGGCGGCCGAAGGCCCCTGCAGCGCGCGCTGAAGGTCCTGCGCGAGCGGCTCGTGCGTGGCAAGCCAGGGCGCGAACAGAGCCACCAGCAACAGTGCGGCAACGACCACCACACCGGCCACGGTCATCGGATTGCGTAGCAGGCGGCGAACGCCCTGGCGCAGGCTCAGCAGCAACGCCTGGGCGGCGCTGTCCGGTGTTTTTTGGTAGGCGATGGAGGTCATCAGCGGGTTCTCGGGTCAAAGACGCGGTACAGGGCGTCGGACAACAGGTTCAGCGTGATGAAGATCACCCCCACCACCAGCACGCAGCCCATCACGGCGTTCATGTCGCCCAGCAGCAGGCTGCTGGTGAGGTACTGGCCGAAGCCGGGCCAGGCGAACACGGTTTCGATCAGCACTGCACCTTCGAGCAGGCCACCGTAGGCCAGGGCGATGATGGTCAGCAACTGCACCAGGATGTTGCGGAACGCATGACCCCAGACCACGCCGCGCTCCGACAGCCCCTTGACGCGCGCCGTGGTGATGTATTCCTGCGAGAGCTGGGCCAGCATGAAGCTGCGTGTCATGCGGCTGATGTAGGCCATGGAATGCAGCCCCAGGATGCAGGCCGGCAGGATCAGGAACTTGAGCGCGCTGCGAAACACTTCCCAGTCGCCGGCCATGGCCGAATCGACGAGCAGCAGGCCGGTGCGCGTCGGCACCACGCCGTCGAAGGCCAAGTCGACCCGACCTGCCCCGCCGGCCCAGTCGAGCCATGCGTAGAACACCAGGAGGCCCATCATGCCGAACCAGAATACCGGCGTGGAGTAGCCGAACAGGCTGATCACCCGCACAACATGGTCGGCAAGCCGCCCCTTGCGCGTGGCGGCGTAGACGCCGAGCGGAATGCCGACGCAGGTACCGAGCAAGATGGCCATGGTCGCGAGTTCGATGGTGGCGGGCAACACCCGCGCCAGGTCATCGGTGACGCGATGGCCGGTGAGCATGGCCTTGCCCAGGTCGCCATGCAGCAGGTCGCGCAAGTAGTAGCCGAACTGCACCGGCATCGGCCGGTCCAGGCCGAGCTGTCTAAACACCTGGTCGTAGGTGGACTTGTCGGCGTCGGGACCGACGATGGACAACACCGGATCGAGCGGCATCACGCGGCCGATCACAAAGGTCAGCAGCAACAGGCCGAGCAGCGTGAGCACCACGCTGAGCGCGCGGTTGCCTGCGGCCCGCAAGGTCGGGGCGGTCACGATTGAGGACAAGGGAATTTCTCCATGGGGCGAAGGCCTGACTCAACGTTGCTTGTACACGTCGCGCAGTCGCGTCGTGGCCGAGGGATGGGCCTGGTAGTTGCGCAGGTCACGGCGCAGCACCACCGTGTCCACCATCTGCGAGATCGGCTGGATGGCGCCGACCTGGGTGTCGTAGAGCCGCTGCACTTCCTGGTAGTCGGCCGTCTGTTTGGCCTCGTCGCGTTCGACCTCGGCCTCGCCGATCAATTGATTCAACTCCGGGCTGAAGAAAGAGGTGCGCCAGCCCTGGAAATTGGTGAGCCGCGCGGCGTCGGCGTTGTTCGGGTTCAGCACCAAAGCCCGCAGGCTGCCGTGCGGATGCGGCTCGACCCCGCCACCACCGCGGCCGACCAGGATCTCGAACTTGCGCTCGCGCATCGCGCCATAGACCTGGTTGCCCGTACCCGACAAAACGCTGGCCTGGATACCAGCCTGCGCCAGCGTGGACTGCAGGCTGGTGGCGATGTTGATGAACGGCGGATCGGCGAGCACCCGGATGGTGGTCTTGAAGCCGTTTGGGAAGCCGGCTTCGGCCAGCAACTGCTTCGCGCCGGCCACGTCGAGCTTGTAGCCAGGCGACGGCAACGTGGCGGCCAGGCCGAGCTGCACCGGGCGCTGGTTCGGCACGCCGTAGTCGGGCATCACCGCGGTGTTGATGCCATCGTAGTCGATGAGTTTGCGCATGGCCAGACGCACGCGCCGGTCGGCAAACTTTGGGTCCTTCATGCTCACCGCCACGTAATACATGGTGCCGCGGCGCATGGCCTCCACCACCGCATCAGGGTTCTTTTTCATGGCCTCGAGATCCGGTACGGACATGCCCGAAGCCAGGTCCAGGTCACCGCGCTCGAGCATCAGGCGCAGCGTCTGTGACTCGGTCATGTGGCGCATCACCACGCGCTTCATCTTCGCCGGGCCGCGCCAGTAGCCGTCGAACCGGTTCATGATCAGCGTGTCCTTGGCGCGCCATTCCTGCAGCGTGAACGGGCCGGAGCCGGCCGCGTGCGTGGTGAGCCAGGCGTTGCCGAGGTCGCCATTCTTTTCGTTCTCGAGCACTTTCTTGCGGTCGAGGATCACGGCACTCACCGATGTGGCCAGCGTGTACAGCACCATCTTCGGATCGGTGGGCGCCGGCAGGTTGATCACCAGCGTGGCCGCGTCCGGGGCGGTCACCACCTTGTCGACGTTCTTGGCTGTGAAGCCGTAACTCTTCCAGGGCGAGGCCATCGCCAGATTGAGCTTGAGCACGCGTTGCAGCGACCAGGCCGCATCTTCCGCCGTGAGCGGATTGCCCGACTGGAACTTCACCCCCTGGCGCAACGCCAGCCTGATGGTGCGGCCGTCGGGCGACACCGTCCAGCGCTCGGCGATGCCGGGCACGATCTTGCCGACCTGCTTGGCGTCGAGCTCGATCAGGTAGTCATACAGGTTGGTGTTGATCTCCACCACATCGTTGCCGGTGGCAGCAGCCGGGTCGAGCGACAGCAGGTTGTTCATGCTGAAGCCGACGATCAACTGATCCACCGGGGTCCTGGCCTGCAGCCCCGCGGCAGCGACGCCGAGCAGCAATGCCAGGGCGAGCGGTCGCAGCCATCTCTTGTGATTCACCAACTTGTCTCCTTGTTTTCGTCGGGCCCTTGTGGCGAAGCGAGGCAATGCGTCAGTACTTGTGACGCGTATGGGCTTCGATGTAGTCAAAGTTGATGTCCTCGCCCAGGCCGGGGCGTTGCGACAGGTGCACATAACCGTCGGCATCCATCGGGTCGGCCAGCGTGTTCAGGTAGGCCGGCACTTCGTCGTATTCGAGGAATGGATGCAGCAGGCCGCGTTCGTACCAACGGCAGTTCTTGATGGCCGCGCACACCGCCAGATTGGCCGCACCGTTGCCGTGCACTTCGCATTGCATGCCAAAGGATTCGGCCAGGTGCGCCACCTTGAGTGTCGGCGAGATGCCGCCCACGCCCGGCACACCTGCACGCAGGATGTCGCAGGCACCGGCCGCTACCCAGTCGGCGCGGCTATGGTGCTTGCCCGACAAACTTTCCGGTCCGACGATCGGAATGTCGAGCTGGCCTGCGAGCCAGGCATAGGAAGCCATGCTCTGCTCGTTCATCATCTCCTCGAACCAGGTGAAATTGAGCTTCTCGAGTGCACGACCGATGGTCAACGCCTCCATGCGGCTGTAGTCGTGATAACCGTCGAGCATCAGCGGGATGCTCGGGCCGACCGCTTCGCGCACCGCGGCGCAGGCCTTGATGTCCATCTCGACGCTCGGGGCGAAAGACACCGGGGGCATCCAGGTGTGCAACTTCAGTGCCTTGTAGCCACGCGCCACAAGCTTTTCGGCGAAGGCCGCGTATTCGTCCGGGGTGGACAGGCCGCCTTCGAGTTCGTCGCCACACATGGTGCTGCCGTAGGCCGGCACCTTGTCGCGGTAGCCGCCGATGAGGCGGTACACGGGTTGACCGAGGATGCGGCCGGCCAGATCCCACAAGGCCTGGTCGACGGCGGCAAGCGCCCGGTCAGTCAACTGCCCAGCACTGCCGCGTTGCCAGTGCTCCAGCCCCTGCCACAGCGATTCACGCTGGAACGGATGTTGGCCGATCAGTACTTTGCGAACGAAGGCTTCCAGCACGTGCGGACGAATCACTTCCACCGGTGCGAACGCGTAACCCGACTGGCCTTCGTCGGTGGTGATGGTCAGCAGCGCCATTTTGGCCGTACCCTCGGGCCCCGGATGGGAATGGCCCGCGCTGTCTACGGAACGGCGGGTCGGGTAGGTGAATTCGGTGCCATGCACGCTTGCAATTTTCATAGCCATCTTTCTAAATCATCAGTCGTCAGACTGGCTCCCATTTTATGCATGTCGTCAGACGTGTTGATGGGTGTAAACCCTAGTAATCACCAGATATCAAAGTCGTCATCTGTCGTCTGGCGGCCCCTTCGCGCAAACTGTATATTTGCCCATCCTGCTCTCCGAGAGACCAACCATGAACGACATTCCCGTCCGGGTCAAAAGCCAGCCGCAACGCGTGGTGGACGGCGTCTCGGAACGCATCCACGGCGGCGCCCTCAAGCCGGGCGACCGCGTGCCGGCCGAGCCAGCGTTGATGCGCGAGTTCGGCGTGAGTCGCACCGTGGTGCGCGAGGCCATGTCGCGACTGCAGGCCAGCGGCCTGGTCGAAACGCGCCAGGGTGTTGGCACTTTCGTGCTGGCCACGCCGATGGCCAGCCCGCTGCTGTCGGTCGGCCCACGCGACATCCAGGTGCGACAGAAGCTGGCCATGCTGGAGCTGCGCATCAGCCTCGAGTCCGAGGCAGCGAGCCTGGCGGCCGCGCGCCGCGCCGACGCGCATCTGGCCGCGATGCGAGCCGCACTCGACACCTTCGATGCGCAGCGCAGGGCCGGCGGCAGCACCACCGAGGCCGACTTTCAGTTTCACGTGCAGATCGCCGCGGCCACGGGCAACGAGTATTTCCAGGAGGTATTGCAGAGCCTGGGCAATGCCACCATCCCCCGCCCCGCTGGCGCGGGCTCGGCCGCGCCCACGTCGCCTGCCTCCACCGGAGCACGCTTCGGCGAGGCGCAACCCGTGCTAGAGAGCGGCAAAGCCGTCACGCAACGCGAACACGAAGCCATTTACGAGGCGATCCATCGCGGCGATCCAGCCTCGGCGCGCGCGGCGATGTTCATGCACCTCACCAACAGTCGGGAGCGCATGCGACTCAGTCTCCTGGCTGCGAGCGCACCGAAAGCCAGCATCGGCGACTAGTCGCCAAGCAGCGACAAAGGGTTTTCACGGGTATCGCCGCAGAGTTTGAAAATTTACGATACCTCAACACATCTGACGACCGACGTCATATGTGAAGTTTCAACGAACCATGAAATCCATGAAAACCATCCTGCTGCCCGTCGCGCTGCTCGCTTGCGCCATCTCTACACCAGCCTCCGCCCAATCCGGCCTGATGTTGTGGGGCATCGCCGATGCCTGGATCGGCCAGACCCGGCACAAGGTCGGCGCCACGCCGCCTGGCAGCTCCGGCGTGGTGGACAGCGGCGGTGCGCAGGCAAGTCGCTGGGGCATGCGTGGCACGGAAGAACTGGGTGCTGGGCTGCGCGCATTTTTCGTGCTCGAACAAGGCATCAGCCTCGACAGTGGCGCCACGACGCGGGTCTCCGCTTCCGACAACGGCTTCAACCGCGGCGCCTATGTCGGTCTGAGCGGCGACTTCGGCGAAGTGCGCGTGGGCCGCATGCTCACCGCCTTCGACGCCCTGCGCGGCTCGACCAACCATCTCTACGACTCTTCGGGCTTTGCCTCCACCGGCCAAGTCTGGGGCGCCAGCACCACGGCGGCCAACGGCCTGCCGGAGGTCACGGGTAGCGACTACCTCGCACGCGGCAACAACACCGCCTATTACGCAACACCGAACATCGGCGACTTCAACGCCTCGTTCAGCTACAGCTACGACGAGAAGACCGCCACCGCCACCGGCAATCCGCGCCTGGCCACCGGCCACGTGAAATACACTTCGGGTCCCCTTCGCATCGGTTACGGCCAGCAGGCCGAGCGTTACACGACCGGCACGAATCGGTACCACATCGTCGCCGGCAACTACGACTTCGGCGCCTTCAAGATGGTGGGCGCCGCGCAGCGCCAGATCGACGGCCGCGTGGCCGGTCAGCTCAAATCCAACGAATGGGAACTCGGCCTGGACGCGCCCTTTGGCGCCGCCACCATTGCCGTGGGTTACGCCAGCTCGAAGACCAAGGACGGTGCCGGCAGGCGCGTCATCGACGCCAAGGGCTTCAGCCTGATGGGCACTTACGACTTGTCCAAGCGCACCCGGCTCTACACCGCCTTCCGCCAACTGAAGACAACCCGCGCAGACGGCAGCACCTCACTGGACGCATCGCGGCTGGGCGTGGGGATCACGCAGAAGTTCTGAAGATCGAGGCGCCGCAGGCCGGCGCCCTCGACGGCCGCTCACGGCAAATGACGCGCCAAAAGAAAAAGGACCGGGCACTTTTGCCAGGTCCTTTTTCAATTTTGGTGGGCGATGCAAGTTTCGAACTTGCGACCCCTGCAGTGTGAATGCAGTGCTCTACCCCTGAGCTAATCGCCCTGAATTCGTGTTCAGGTGAGCCTCGAATTATGCCACAAAAATTTCGAGTGTCCGCCAGATCGTCTTGCCGCCGCTCGATTTATCGAGCTGCTTGAGCAGATCCTGGTGGGCCGCATCTTCCTGCTCATTGGCCAGCAGGATCGGCAGCTCGAAGCCGCTGAGGTCGACGCGGATGGTCGTCCCGGCCTCGGTGTCTTCGGAGCCCGCGTCGATCAAGAGCGCGTCCTGGCCACGCGTGAGGTTGATGTAGACGTCGGCCAGCAACTCGGCATCGAGCAAGGCGCCGTGCAGCGTGCGGCCCGAGTTGTCGACCTCCAGTCGATCGCACAGCGCATCGAGCGAATTGCGCTTGCCGGGGAACAGCTCCTTGGCCATCGCCAGCGAGTCGGTCACGCTGCCGACGAAGGCGCTCAAAGGCTCGCGCCCGATCAACTCGAGTTCCTTGTTCAAGAAACTCACGTCGAACTGCGCGTTGTGGATGATGACTTCGGCGCCGCTCAGGTATTCCAGCAACTCGTCGGCCACGGCGGCGAACTTCGGCTTGTCGCGCAGGAATTCGTTGCTGATGCCGTGCACCTTCAGCGCGTCTTCATGGCTGTCGCGCTCGGGGTTCAGGTAAAAGTGCTTGTTGTTGCCGGTGAGCTTGCGGTTGAGCAACTCCACACAGCCGATTTCGATGATGCGGTCGCCGCCCGCAGCGGACAGGCCGGTGGTTTCGGTGTCGAGAACGATCTGGCGCATGGACTATCTCTTTATGACGACGTAGGAATGGCGCACTGCCCCTTCCAGAAACACCGCAGAACTGGCTTTGCCAGGCTGCTGGTGTTGCCCCCTGCAAGGGGGTGGGAGCTACACGCAGTGAGCGATCTGGGGGTGTTCAATGATTCTCTTTGGCGTGGTTGATCGAGTATTTTGGGATCTCGACCGTCACGTCCTGCTGCGCCAGGAACGCCTGGCAGCTCAGCCGCGAGTTCGGCTCCAGGCCCCAGGCGCGGTCCAGCAGGTCTTCCTCATTCTCGTCGAGTTCACCCAGCGACTTGAAGCCCTCGCGCACCACCACGTGGCAAGTGGTGCAGGCGCAGCTCATGTCGCAGGCGTGTTCGATGTTGATGTGGTTGTCCAGCATGGCTTCGCAGATCGAGGTGCCGGCGGGCGCTGTGATCTCTGCGCCCTGCGGGCAGTATTCGGGATGGGGCAGGATGCGGATGACGGGCATGGTAGTGGTGCTAGATGTTTTCGATGTTCTGGCCGGACAGGGCCTGCTGGATGCCACGGTTCATGCGCAGCGCGGCAAAGGCTTCCGTGCCTTTCGCGACACGGTCTGTGGCGGCTTCGACGGTCTTGGCGTCGGTGGCGGCCTTGGCCTCCTCAAGTGCGGCCAGCAGGCCGTCGATCTCGGCGCGTTCGGCCGCGTCGAGCAGGTCGCCATCGGCCGCCAGCGCACCGCGTGTGGCCAGCAGCATGCGGTCGGCATCGACGCGGGCTTCGACGAGGGCGCGGCTCTGCATGTCCTGTGCGGCGGTGGCGAAGCTGTCCTGCAGCATGGCGGCGATCTGGTCGTCGCTCAGGCCGTAGGATGGTTTCACGTCGATGCGGGCTTCTACGCCGCTGACCTGCTCGCGCGCGGCGACGTTCAGCAGGCCGTCGGCATCCACAGTAAAGGTCACGCGGATGCGCGCCGCGCCCGCGGCCATTGGCGGGATGCCGCGCAACTCGAAACGCGCCAGGCTGCGGCAGTCGGCCACCAAGTCGCGCTCGCCCTGCACCACGTGCAAGGCCAGCGCGGTCTGGCCGTCCTGGTAGGTGGTGAAGTCCTGCGCCATGGCGGTGGGAATGGTCTGGTTGCGCGGCACGATGCGCTCGACCAGGCCACCCATGGTTTCGATGCCGAGAGAGAGCGGGATCACGTCGAGCAGCAGCATATCGCCCGTACCGTTGTTGCCGGCCAGCTGGTTGGCCTGGATGGCCGCGCCCAACGCCACGACTTCGTCCGGATTCAGGTCGATCAGCGGCTCCTGGCCGAAGAAGGCACGCACGGCCTCGATCACCTGCGGCATGCGAGTGGAGCCGCCGACCATCACCGCGCCCTGGATGTCGGCGGGGGCCAGGTCGGCATCGCGCAGCGCCTTGCGCACGGCGGACATGGTGCGTGCGGTCAGTTTGGCGGTGATGGCTTCGAAGTCCGATTTCTTGACGTCGATTCGCACGCTTCCGCCCGCCAACTCTGCGCGGAATGCTACGGATTCCGCAGCAGACAAGGCTTCCTTGCAGGCCCTGGCCGCCGCCTGCAGCACCACCTTGTCGGCGGGGGTGACGGCCTGTTGCCCGGTTCGCTCGACCACCCAGTCGGCCAGCGCGCGGTCGTAGTCGTCGCCGCCGAGCGCGGAATCGCCACCGGTCGCGATGACTTCGAACACACCCTGCGTGAGCCGCAGGATGGAGATGTCGAAGGTGCCGCCGCCCAGGTCGTAGACGGCGTAGACGCCTTCGCTGGCGTTGTCCAGGCCGTAGGCGATGGCCGCGGCCGTGGGTTCGTTGATCAGGCGCAGCACGTTCAGGCCGGCGAGTTGCGCCGCATCCTTGGTGGCCTGGCGCTGGGCGTCGTCGAAATACGCGGGCACGGTGATCACCGCGCCATAAAGGTCGTCGTTGAAGCTGTCTTCCGAGCGGTAACGCAGCGTGGCCAGGATCTCGGCGCTGATCTCCACCGGCGACTTCTCGCCCTGCACCGTTTGTATGCCGACCATGCCGGGCTTGTCGACGAAGCGGTACGGCAGCTTCTCGCGCTGGGCGATGTCGGCCAGGCCGCGGCCCATGAAACGTTTGGCCGAGGCGATGGTGTTCTCGGGGTCGGTGGCCTGCGCGGCCAGTGCATCCCAGCCGATCTGGCGCTTGTTGTCGGCCATGTAACGCACGACGCTGGGCAGGATCACCCGGCCCTGTGCGTCTGGCAGGCATTCGGCCACACCGCTGCGCACGGCCGCGACCAGCGAATGCGTGGTACCGAGGTCGATGCCGACGGCGATGCGGCGCTGGTGCGGGTCCGGCGTTTGGCCGGGTTCGGAAATTTGAAGGAGCGCCATGGCGTGGAATTGTTCTGCTTGAATGTGGCCGGGGCCTATTGTCCCGCGTCCGCCTGCGCATCGATGCGGTCGGCGATGTCGGTCTTGAAACGCTCGATGAACATCAGCGTGCGCACCTGTTGCGCGGCACCGGGGTAATCGTGTTGGGTGTCGAGCAGTGTCTTGATGCCGGCCAGGGTCTGCTTCTGCGCGTGCAACACCTCGGCCTGCAGCGCCTCGAGTTCGGCTTCGGACGATGCGTCGTCGAGCGCCTCGCGCCATGCCATCTGCTGCATCAGGAAGGCCGAGGGCATCGCCGTGTTGTTCTCGGCGTTGATCGGCGCGCCGTTCAGTTCACACAGATAGGCTGCGCGTTTGAGCGGATCGCGCAGGCGCTGCCAGGCTTCGTTGATGCGCACCGACCATTGCATCGCCACACGTTGCGCCGCGCCGGCCTGCGCCGCGAACTTGTCGGGATGGGCCTCGCGCTGCAGCGCCTTCCAGCGCGCTTCCATGGCGGCACGGTCCTGCACGAAACGCGGCGGGATGTCGAACAGTTCGAAGTCGTTGGATTGAAGATTCACTTGCTTGCACACCACATGAAAAAACCGCCGGCACGCAGCGCGCGGGCGGTTCGGTGATCAACCAGCTCAGCCGGTCAAACGCGAAAGCTTTCCCCGCAACCGCACTTGTCGCGCTCGTTCGGATTCTCGAACTTGAAGCCCTCGTTCAGGCCCTCGCGCACGAAATCAAGTTGCGTGCCGTCGATGTAGGCCAGGCTCTTCGGATCGACCAGCACCTTCACGCCATGGTCTTCGAAGACGATGTCTTCCGGCGCCAGTTCATCCACATATTCCAGCTTGTAGGCCAGGCCCGAGCAACCGGTGGTCTTCACGCCCAGGCGCACGCCCACACCCTTGCCGCGCTTGGACAGGTAACGGGTGACATGCCGCGCCGCGGCTTCGGTGAGCGTGACCGCCATCTCAGTTGACCGTTTCTGGCACCGCAGCCGAGGCTGCTGGTGCGGCGTGACGTTGTTTGTAGTCATTGACCGCAGCCTTGATGGCATCTTCGGCCAGGATGGAGCAGTGGATCTTCACCGGCGGCAGTGCCAGCTCTTCGGCGATTTCGCTGTTCTTCAGCGCAGCCGCCTGGTCCAGCGTCTTGCCCTTGACCCATTCGGTCACGAGCGAGCTGGAGGCGATCGCCGAGCCGCAGCCGTAGGTCTTGAAACGCGCATCCTCGATCACGCCGGTGACGGGGTTGACCTTGATCTGCAGCTTCATCACGTCGCCGCAGGCCGGCGCGCCGACCATGCCGGTGCCAACGCTGTCGTCATCCTTGGCGAACGAGCCGACATTGCGGGGGTTTTCATAGTGGTCGACCACTTTTTCGGAATAAGCCATGGTGTTTACCTCTTCAATTCAGATTAATGGGCAGACCACTGGATGGTGCTGATGTCGATGCCGTCTTTGTACATCTCCCACAGCGGGCTCAGCTCGCGCAGCTTGGCCACGTTGAGCTTGATGGTTTCCACGGCGTAGTCGATATCGGCCTCGGTGGTCCAACGGCCGATGGTCATGCGCAGGCTGCTGTGCGCCAGTTCGTCGCTGCGGCCCAGCGCGCGCAGCACATAGCTGGGCTCGAGGCTGGCCGAGGTGCAGGCGGAACCGCTCGACACCGCCAGGCCCTTGATGCCCATGATCAGCGACTCGCCTTCGACGTAGTTGAAGCTGATGTTCAGGTTGTGCGGCACGCGCTTTTCGAGGTGGCCGTTGATGAACACCTGCTCCACGTCCTTCAGTCCCGCCAGCATGCGGTCGTGCAGCGCCTGGATGCGCGCATTCTCGACCGTCATCTCTTCCTTGGCGATGCGGTAGGCCTCGCCCATGCCGACGATCTGGTGCGTGGGCAAGGTGCCGGAACGCATGCCGCGCTCGTGGCCGCCACCGTGCATCTGCGCTTCGATGCGGATGCGCGGCTTGCGGCGCACGAACAGCGCGCCGATGCCTTTCGGGCCATAGGTCTTGTGCGAGGTCAGGCTCATCAGGTCGACCGGCAGCTTGGCCAGGTCGAACTCGACACGGCCGGTGGCCTGCGCGGCGTCGACGTGGAAGATCACGCCCTTTTCGCGGCAGATCGCGCCGATGGCCGCGATGTCCTGGATCACGCCGATCTCGTTGTTGACGAACATCACGCTCGCCAGGATGGTGTCGGGACGGATCGCCGCCTTGAACACCTCCAGGTCGATCAGGCCATCGGCCTGGACGTCGAGATAGGTGACTTCGAAACCCTGGCGTTCGAGTTCGCGGCAGGTGTCGAGCACGGCCTTGTGCTCGGTCTTCACCGTGATGATGTGTTTGCCCTTGGTCTTGTAGAAGTGCGCCGCACCCTTGAGGGCGAGGTTGTTCGACTCGGTGGCGCCGGAAGTCCAGACGATTTCGCGCGGGTCGGCGCCGATGAGGGCCGCCACCTGTTCACGGGCCTTCTCGACCGCCGCTTCGGCTTCCCAGCCCCAGGCATGGCTGCGAGACGCCGGGTTGCCGAAGTGTTCGCGCAACCAGGGGATCATCGCGTCCACCACGCGCTCGTCGCACGGGTTGGTGGCGCTGTAGTCCATGTAGATCGGGAAATGCGGGGTCATGTCCATTTGGCTAGCTCTCGAGAATCTGAATCAGGGCTGGCTTGAAACTGCGCCGGGCCGACGCCGGACGGCGCTGCAACCAGGCTTCTTTCAACACACAAAATTTACAAAACGAATACCAGAACTAAATTGTCAGGTATTGGCAAAGACCTTGCCGCAAACATGACTTGTCGAGCCACGCACACCAGTACTGGCGCGGGGCCCGGCTTCAGGACTTGGCGAACACGTTACCCAGCGCGAACACCGAATTCGGCGCATTGATACGGATCGGCTTGACGACCGGCATGCTGGAGATGGCACGCTTGATCATCGGCTTGTTCTCGATCTGCACGCCCTTGGCGATCTGTTCGTCGACGAGTTTCTGCAGGCTGACCGAATCCAAAAATTCGACCATGCGCGCATTCAGCGCCGCCCACAATTCGTGGGTCATGCAGCGACCGGCTTCGCCCAGGCAATTTTCCTTGCCGCCGCATTGCGTGGCATCGATGGGCTCGTCCACCGACACGATGATGTCGGCCACGGTGATGTCCGCCGCCTTGCGGCCCAGCGTGTAGCCGCCACCGGGGCCGCGGGTAGACTCCACGAGGTCGTGCCGGCGCAACTTGCCGAACAACTGCTCGAGGTAGGACAGGGAAATCTGTTGCCGCTGGCTGATCGCCGCGAGGGTGACCGGACCGTTGTTCTGGCGCAGGGCCAGATCGATCATGGCGGTGACCGCAAAACGGCCTTTGGTTGTGAGACGCATCGCAGCTCCTTGTGTTCGCTTAAACCTGACGTTGATGGCCCGCCGCGTCTTTTGAACGATGCGGGGTGTTTTCCTCCAGCTCTGGCCACCGATGGCGGCGGCTTCGAGCCCTCAACTGCTGGGTTTTTCTTGGTAGGTGCCAAGTATACCATAAAACCCTATCAAATCTGTCGGGTTAATATACCAGTCAGTCGTATTTTATCTTTCTGGTATTCCCGCCCGACGGCATGCCCGGGCCGAGCCCGGACCATCGCCTCTCACCCTTTGGACAGCGGAACCAGGTGGTCGGTTCCCGGCGCGCCGAAAGCCTGGGTCTTGAGTTGCGTGAGCTGGTCGCGCACCCGGGCAGCCTGCTCGAATTCGAGGTTGCGCGCATGCTCCAGCATGGCCTTCTCGAGCCGCTTGATCTCGCGTGCGATGTCCTTCTCGCTCATGTCCTCGACCTTCGCGCGGCGCATGGCTTCCTGCTCGAGTTTTTCCGCCTCACGGCCCGTTTTTTCGCTGTAGACCCCGTCAATCAGGTCTTTCACCCGCTTGACAATGCTGGTCGGCGTGATGCCTTGCGCCAGGTTGTGCGCGATCTGCTTGGTCCGCCGCCGCTGGGTTTCGTCGATCGCCCGCTTCATCGAATCGGTGATCTTGTCGGCGTACAGGATTGCGCGGCCGTTGAGGTTGCGCGCGGCGCGGCCGATGGTCTGGATCAGCGAGCGTTCGGAGCGCAAAAAGCCCTCCTTGTCCGCATCGAGGATCGCCACCAGCGACACCTCGGGAATGTCCAGCCCCTCGCGCAGCAGGTTGATGCCGACCAGCACGTCGAAGGTGCCCAGGCGCAGGTCGCGCAGGATTTCCACGCGTTCCACCGTGTCCACGTCGCTGTGCAGGTAACGCACCTTCACGCCGTTGTCGCTGAGATAGTCGGTGAGCTGCTCCGCCATGCGCTTGGTGAGCGTGGTGATGAACACGCGCTCGTTCTTCTCCACGCGAATGCGGATCTCCTGCAGCACGTCGTCCACCTGGTGCGTGGCCGGCCGCACCTCGACTTCCGGATCGACCAGGCCCGTGGGACGCACCAACTGCTCTACCACCTGGCCGGTGTGCTGCTTTTCCCAATCGGCCGGCGTGGCCGAGACGAAGACCGCCTGGCGCATCTTGGTCTCGAATTCCTCGAACTTCAGCGGCCGGTTGTCCAGGGCACTGGGCAGGCGGAAGCCGTATTCGACAAGCGTCGTCTTGCGCGCGCGGTCGCCGTTGTACATGCCGCCGAACTGGCCGATCAGGATGTGGCTCTCGTCGAGGAACATCAGCGCGTCCTTGGGCAGATAGTCCGTCAGCGTCGATGGCGGCTGGCCCGGCGCCGCGCCGCTCAGATGCCGCGTGTAGTTCTCGATGCCCTTGCAGTGGCCGATTTCGCTGAGCATCTCCAGGTCGAAGCGCGTGCGCTGTTCGAGCCGCTGTGCCTCCACCAGCTTGCCGGCGCCGACCAGCTCCTTCAGCCGCTCGGCCAGCTCGATCTTGATGGTCTCCACCGCGCCCAGCACCTTGTCGCGCGGCGTCACGTAGTGGCTGCTCGGGTAGACGGTGAAACGCGGGATCTTCTGCCGGATGCGGCCGGTCAGCGGGTCGAACAGCTGTAGCGTCTCGATCTCGTCGTCGAAGAGTTCGATGCGGATGGCGAGTTCGGAATGTTCGGCCGGAAACACGTCGATGGTGTCGCCGCGCACACGGAACTTGCCGCGCGAGAAATCCTGATCGTTGCGCTGGTACTGCATGCGGATCAGCTGCGCGATCACGTCGCGCTGGCCGATCTTGTCGCCCTGGCGCAGTGTCATCACCATGCGGTGGTAGCTCTCGGGCTCGCCGATGCCGTAGATCGCCGACACCGTGGCCACGATGACCACATCGCGCCGCTCGATGATGCTCTTGGTGCAGGACAGGCGCATCTGCTCGATGTGCTCGTTGATCGCCGAATCCTTCTCGATGAACAGGTCGCGCTGCGGCACATAGGCCTCGGGCTGGTAGTAGTCGTAGTAACTCACGAAGTACTCCACCGCGTTCTTCGGGAAGAACTCGCGGAACTCGCTGTAGAGCTGCGCGGCCAGCGTCTTGTTGGGCGCAAAAACAATCGCGGGACGCCCAAGCCTGGCGATCACGTTGGCCATGGTGAAGGTCTTGCCGGAGCCGGTCACGCCCAGCAGCGTCTGGAACACCTCGCCGTCGTTCACACCCTCGACTAGCTTGGCGATGGCCTCCGGCTGGTCGCCAGCCGGCGGGTAAGGCATGAACAGCTGGAAGGGCGAGCCTTCGAAGCTCACGAACTCGCCCTTGGGCGGCGCCTCCAGCACTTCCGGGTCGGCTTCGATGGAAAGGGGTTCGGACATGGGTCGATCGCTCCGTGGGTTGCGCAAAGTCGGGCCCGTGGCGCCCGTTCGGCTTCGGCAAAATAACAATACTGTATAGGAATACAGACCATGTGGTGACGAAACGCGCATTCCCAAGCCCTTCGCCCGGCGCGGCGCGGGGCCGGGCTAAAATTCGGAGTTGCCTGCAGCGCTGCGCTGCGCCAGCCGCGGGCGACCCGCTCCAGACCAACTCATAGGACTTTCCATGTCATTGTTCACTGCCGTCGAAATGGCACCGCGCGACCCGATCCTCGGCCTCAACGAGCAATTCGCCGCCGACCCCAACCCGTCCAAGGTCAACCTCGGCGTGGGTGTGTATTACGACGACAACGGAAAGCTGCCCCTGCTCGAATGCGTGCAGGCCGCCGAACGCACCATGGCCGAGTCGCCCAAGGCCCGTGGCTACCTGCCGATCGACGGCATTGCCGCATACGACACCGCGGTGAAGAACCTGGTGTTCGGCGCCGACAGCGAACCCGTGCAATCCGGCCGCGTGGCCACGGTGCAGGCCATCGGCGGCACCGGCGGCCTGAAGATCGGCGCCGACTTCCTCAAGCAACTCAAGCCCCAGTCCAAGGTGCTGATCAGCGACCCGAGCTGGGAGAACCACCGTGCGCTGTTCACCAACGCCGGTTTCAAGGTGGAGAGCTACGCCTACTACGACGCGGCCAAGCGCGGCGTGAATGTCGAGGGCATGCTGGCCGACCTGAACGCCGCCGACGAAGGCACGATCGTCGTGCTGCACGCCTGCTGCCACAACCCGACCGGCTACGACATCACGCCCGAGCAGTGGGACGGCGTGATCGCCGCCGTCAAGGCGAAGAACCTCGTGCCTTTCCTCGACATGGCCTACCAGGGCTTCGGCCAGGGCATCGCCGAAGACGGCGCGGTCATCGGCAAGTTCGTCGCCGCCGGCCTGAGCTTCTTCGTCTCCACCTCGTTCAGCAAGAGCTTCAGCCTGTATGGCGAACGCGTCGGCGCGCTGAGCGTGTTGTGCGAGTCCAAGGAAGAAGCCGGCCGCGTGCTGAGCCAGTTGAAGATCGCCATCCGCACCAACTACAGCAACCCGCCCACCCACGGCGGCACCGTGGTCGCGGCCGTGCTGAACACCCCCGACCTGCGCGCCGTGTGGGAAAAGGAACTCGGCGACATGCGCCTGCGCATTAAGCAGATGCGCCTGGCGCTGGTCGAAAAACTCAAGGCCGCGGGTGTGACGCAGGACATGAGCTTCATCACCACCCAGGTCGGCATGTTCAGCTACTCGGGCCTCACCAAGGACCAGATGGTGCGCCTGCGCACGGAATTCGGCGTCTACGGCACCGACACCGGCCGCATGTGTGTTGCTGCGTTGAACAGCAAGAACATCGACTACGTCTGCGCCGCGATCGCCAAGGTCATCTAGACAACGCGAATCTTCCTGCTGCGCGAGCCGATCTGAGGTCTGCGCGCCTTACCGTACGGAAGTACGGTTGCGGTGCTCGACCTGACCTCGGCCCGCTCGCTACGCAGTCTTCGCGCTGTCTGCCGCCGGCGCGTTGCGGCCCACATTGACCGCAGCGCGATCGATGATCCGCTCATGCGCCACGCCCCGCGGCAAACTCCCGAACACCCTGCCCCAGCCTGCGTCGAAACGCGAGCCGATGAAGCCATCGGCCACAAATTCCGGCGCGTGAGCACGCAGCAGACCGGCTTGCACCAGAAGCACCAACGCCTGCGCCAAATGCCGGCCTTCCGCTTCCAACGCGATCGCATCGCCAACCACCGCTTCGCGCAGCCACTGCAGCGTCGGCGCGAGCCGCGCGTCGCCTGCGCAATGGGTGGCCAGATCGTCCAACAGCAACTGCCACGACTCAGGCTCGCGTCCGATGGCGCGCAGCACGTCCAGGCACATCACATTGCCAGAACCCTCCCAGATCGAATTCACCGGCATGTCGCGAAAAAGCCGCGCCATCGGGCCGTCTTCGACATAACCGTTGCCGCCGAACACCTCCATCGCCTCGCCCGCCAGTTCCACACCGCGTTTGCAGATCCAGAACTTCGCCGCCGGCGTGACGATGCGCTGGTAGGCGCGCGCCAGCGGCGCGTCCGCGTGCTCGAAAGCCTGGGCCAGGTGCATCATCAGCTGCGTTGCGGCCTCGCTCTCGAGCGCCATGTCGGCCAGCACGTTCTGCATCAGCGGCTGGTCCGCGAGCCACTTGCCGAAGGCCATGCGCTGGCGCGCGTAGTGGATGGCCTGCAGCGTGGCCGCGCGCACCGTGCCGGCGCTGCCGATCACGCAGTGCAGCCGCGTCACCGTGGCCATCTGCAGGATGGTCGGGATGCCGCGGCCGGGCTCGCCGACCATCAGGCCCCAGGCGTCCTCGAACTCGACCTCGCTGCTGGCGTTCGAGGCGTTGCCCAGCTTGTCCTTCAGGCGCTGGATGCGCACCGCGTTGCGCGTGCCGTCGGGCCGGAAGCGCGGCACGAAGAAACAGGACAAGCCCTCTTCGGCCCGCGCCAGCACCAGGTGCGCGTCGCTCATCGGCGCCGAGAAGAACCACTTGTGGCCCACGAGGCTGTAGGGCTGGCCGCGGCCGGGCGTGGCCAGGCGGGTGGCGATGGTGGTGTTGCTGCGCACGTCGGAGCCGCCCTGCTTTTCCGTCATACCCATGCCGATCAGGATCGAATCCTTCTGTGCGATCGGGAGGTCGCGCGGGTCGTGGACCGTGGCGAACAGCTTGGGGGCGAGCTGCGCGAAGAGCGCCGGCTCCTGCTGCAGCACCGGAATGCTGGCGAAGGTCATCGAGGCCGGGCACAGGGAGCCGTTCTCGGCCTGGGCGTGCAGGTAAAACCCCGCCGCATAGGCGCTCCACGCCCCGGGACGCGGGTCGGAAAACGGCAGCGACACCAGATGCTGTGCGCGCAGCATGCCCATCACGGCGTGCCAGGACGGGTGGTAGGCCACGCTGTCGACGCGCCGGCCGCCACGGTCGAAACGCTGCAGCTCGGGCTTGTGCCGGTTCGCCTCCTCGGCCCAACGGATGGTCTGCTCGCGGCCGAGCGCCTGGCCGTAGGCCGCCACCGAAGCCTGTTGCGCCTGCGCCCCGGCTCGACGTAGTGCTTCGCTCAGTGCCAGGTCGCAGGCAAAAAGATCGAAGTCCTTGAGTTCAGGCACCACATTGGTGATTTCGTGCGTCGTCCAGGCCATGGGCATCTCTCCAGCGCCGCGGCTGCGGCTTCATCCAAGCTCGCACAAGTATAGGTAGCCCACTCCAGAAATGCAGCGCGCGGAGGCTCCGGTGGATTTGCTTCTGATTCGCAGCCAATGACACCTAGATCCGTTGCAAATTCCCCAGCCAATGCACCTCAAACGCGCATAAAGTGCGCCGTATTGGTGTTTCCACTTCACACGACGCCGCAGCACAACTGCTATATTGCACTGCAACATTCTTCACCCGGTCGTCCCCATGCTCTACCAGATCTACGAAAACCAACGCGCATTGATGGAGCCGTTCGCCGACTTCGCGCAGGCCGCCTCCAAGCTTTACAGCAACCCCCTGTCCCCGCTGGGCAGAAACACCTTCTCGCAGCGTGTGTCGGCGGGCTACGACTTGCTCTATCGCCTGGGCAAAGATTACGAAAAGCCCGAGTTCGGCCTGAAGACGGTGAGCGTGGACGGCGTGGAAGTGGCCGTGCACGAACGCGTCGAGCTGGACAAGCCGTTCTGTGAACTGCGCCGCTTCAAGCGCTTCACCGACGACGTGCACACGCTGACCAAGCTCAAGGGCCAGCCGGCCGTGCTGATCGTGGCGCCCTTGTCGGGCCACTACGCCACGCTGCTGCGCGATACCGTGAAAACCATGCTCAAGGACCACAAGGTCTACATCACCGACTGGAAGAACGCGCGCCTGGTACCGCTGGCCGATGGCAGCTTCCACCTGGACGACTACGTGAACTACGTGCAGGAGTTCATCCGCCATCTGCAGAAGATCTACGGCAACTGCCACGTCATCAGCGTCTGCCAGCCGACGGTGCCGGTGCTGGCCGCGGTGTCGCTGATGGCCTCGCGCGGCGAGACCACGCCGCTGTCGATGGTGATGATGGGCGGCCCGATCGACGCGCGCAAATCGCCCACGGCGGTGAACAACCTCGCCATGAACAAGAGCTACGAATGGTTCGAGAACAACGTGATCTACCGCGTGCCGGGCAGTTTCCCGGGCGCGGGCCGGCGCGTGTACCCGGGCTTCCTGCAGCACACGGGTTTCGTGGCGATGAATCCCGAGCACCACGCGAAGAGCCACTACGACTACTTCAAGGATCTGATCAAGGGCGACGACGTGAGCGCCGAGGTGCACCGCAAGTTCTACGACGAGTACAACGCCGTGCTCGACATGGACGCCGACTACTACCTCGAAACCATCGCCACGGTGTTTCAGGACTTCAAGCTGGTGCAAGGCACCTGGACGGTCAAGGGTCCCAACGGCAAGATCGAATTGGTGCGGCCGCAGGACATCCGCAACTCCGCCCTGCTGACGGTCGAAGGCGAACTCGACGACATCTCCGGCTCCGGCCAGACCAAGGCCGCACACGACTTGTGCAGCGGCATCCCGAGGAGCCAGCAAACGCATTTCGAGGCCAAGGGCGCGGGTCACTACGGCATCTTCAGCGGCCGCCGGTGGCGCGAAATGGTCTACCCGCAGGTCAAGGCCTTCATCCAGGCGCACACGCCGAAGGCACAGCAACCCGCCACCTTGGCCATCGCCGAACCATCTGCGAAGACGCCCACCAAAGCGTCTGCAAAGGCGCTTGCAAAGTCGCCCGTGAAAGCCGCTGCCAAGGCACCGGCGAAGAAAACCCGGCCGCTGCTCAAACCGGCCTCCGCCAAGGCGGTCGCAGCCAAGCCCGTGGCGGCGGCACCGGCCAGCAACGTCGAATCCGCCCAGAAGACCCTGCCGCTGGAGCCGGCGTCCACTGCGCGCACGGCGCCAGCCAAAGCCTCGGGCATTCCGACCAAGGAGCCGATCAAGGATCCGGCGCCGGCCCCCGCCGGCCCGCCCGTGGAAGAGCCGCCGAGCCCGACCGGCAAGCCGCCACTGAAGGCCGAGGCCGCAACGCAGACCGGAGCCACCCCAGCCAAGACGAGCCAAAAGCGCGGCGAAACCAGCCGGGCCACCGCATCCTCCGCCGCCAAGCCAGCGACAGCCAGGAAGCCTGGCCGCCGCGCCTGAATTGAGCCAACGGGCCTCGCTGGCCGAAGCCATCGACGCGGTGCTGCCGCAGACGCAATGCACGCGCTGCGGCTACCCCGACTGCGCGGCCTATGCGCGGGCCGTGGCGATGGACGAGGCCGGCATCAACCAGTGCCCGCCAGGCGGAGCCGACGGCGTGGCGCGGCTGGCGCGGCTCACCGGCCGACCGGTGCTGCCGCTGAACCCCGACCACGGCCTGGAACAACCGCGCTTCATGGCCGTGATCGACGAGGCCTGGTGCATCGGCTGCACGCTGTGCATCGCCGCCTGCCCGACCGACGCGATCTTCGGCAGCAACAAGCTCATGCACACCGTGATCGAGGCGCACTGCACTGGCTGCGAACTGTGCATCCCGGTCTGTCCGGTGGACTGCATCAGCCTCGAGAATGCCAGCGGCGCCCGCACCGGCTGGGCCGCGTGGTCGGACGGCGATGCGGCCAACGCCCGCCAACGCTATGCGATGCACCGTTCACGCCTCGAAGCACAGGCCCGCACCGAACGACCGAAGCGCGAGGCCGTGGCAGCGCCGTCATCCGAGGCGACCGCCGACTTCCCGTCGGCCGACCCCAAGCGCGCGGTGATCGAAGCCGCGTTGGCACGGGCTCGCGCCAAACGGGCCGCGCCGCCGGCTTAACCTTCAGGCCGCGCGCGCCGCCAGGCTCTTGTAGACGCCGCAGCCGACATAGACGCCGTCGACTTCCTCGACGAACGACATCTTCGTCTGCACCGCGCCCGACATCGGGTTGACGATGTCGTACTCGACCCAGCCCGGCTCCACGCTGGCCTGGTCGACGATGGCCGCCAGCAACCGGTCGCCATCGATGCCGGCGATGTCCTGCACGCGGGTCCCCACCTTGGCGGGGTTGCCACCGAAAGCGAGGTAGGTCCCCGCGGCGTCGAGCACGAAGACATACATGTCGCGGTCGAAAAAGCGCCGCGCCGGGTCGGTGATGCTGCGCAGAAACTGCGCCAGTGGCTGGCCCCGACGCTCATGCAGCGCGCGCTGCACCAGCGCCATCGCCTCGTCCGCCGTGCCCTGCTGCAGCTGGAACGCCGACACTGCGCGCGACAGCGTGGATGCCCGCCCTTCGAGCCGCACGGCCTGCTCCACCGCCTGTTCCACCATCTGTGCGTTGCGCTGCGTGATCTGATCGAGCTGCCGCACGGCGGACGTGATCTCGGCCAGGCCGACACTCTGCTCCGTGCTCGATGCCGAAATCTCGGCCATGCTGCCCGTCACGCCGCGGATGCCCGAGGCCATCTGCTGGATGCTGCCGCCGGCGGTGCGGATCAACGCCGCGCTGCCCTCGACCTGGGTGGCCGAGGTGCCGATCAGTTCGCGGATTTCGCGCGCCGAAGCCGACGACCGCTGGGCCAGCATGCGCACCTCGGCGGCCACCACCGCGAAGCCGCGCCCCTGCTCGCCCGCGCGGGCCGCCTCCACGGCGGCGTTGAGCGCCAGGATGTTGGTCTGGAACGCGATGCCGTCGATCACGCCGATGATTTCACCCATGCGCCTGGCGCTGTGCTGGATACCTTCGACCGAGGCCACGGCCCGGTCCATCGCGTCGGCCCCGGTTGCCGAGGCTTGGCGCAACTGCCCGGCGCGGCCATTGGCCGCCTGCGCCGTCTGCGCGTTCTGCTGCACGGTGCTCGACAGCTGCTCCACACTGGCCGCAGTCTGCTCCAGATTCGCCGCCTGCTGTTCGGTGCGGTCGGCCAGTTCACGGTTGCCGGTGGCCAGGCTCTGGCCCGCATGCGCCACCAGGGCCGCGTTGCTGCGGATGTCGGCCACCATGGCCGACAGCGTGAGCACCATGCGGTCCATCAGCGCCGACATGCCGGCCAGCTCGTCGCGGCCATGGATGCGCGCCTGGGCACGCAGGTCGCCCTGCGTCGCCTGCTGCATGACCTGGACGATGGCATCGAAATCGGCGCTGAAGCTCAGGTAGAAGGCCGCCATCAGGTAGCCGATCACCGTCGCGCCGGCCAGCAGCAGCACGGCGATCCAGACGGGCGCTTCGGCCGCCGGCGGCGCGAACACGGCACCGGCCAGCACCGCCGCCACGGCGAAGGCGATCGAACCGAACTTGGCACCGAGCCGCAGGCGCCGCATCAGCCACAGGCCCGGACCGAGTGGGTGGAAAGAGGCTGTCGTTGCCATGTCGTTGTCTCCCGTTGTCTTCGGTGTGCGAGGTGATGCACGTCACTTGTCCGCTTTTTGAACGAATCGTGGTTCGGATTGCGCTTGCATTCTGGCATGCCCGACATTTGGCCCAACGCATTTCGATGGCGCGGACGCGAGGCCTGTGATAGTGTTGTAACAATTTGACTTACTTCTTGGAGCCGTCCATGAATCGTCTCTACCCCCTCTACCGCTTGCTCATCTTGATGGCGTGCGGCATCCTCCTGGCCGCGGGCCAGGCGCTGGCCCTGGAGGCGCCGGCCGATCCGGTCGTGCTGACCATCAGCGGTCCGGTGACCCAAGCCAACAAGGGACAGGACGCCGTCTTCGACATGAAGATGCTCGCCAAGCTGCCGCAGAAGACCTTCTCCACCCGCACGCCGTGGTATCCGGAGGCGATGAGCTTCACCGGGCCGCTGCTGCGCGACGTGCTCGCGGCCGCCGGCGCGCGGGGCAGCAAGATCGTGGCCTCAGCCCTGAACGACTACAAGACCGAGATCCCGTTCGACGACGCGCTGCGCCAGGACGCCATCGTCGCCCGGCTGATGAACGACCAACCCATGCCGGTACGGGGCAAGGGCCCGTTGTTCATCGTCTATCCCTACGACTCGAAAAGCGAACTGCGCTCGGAGATCTACTACAACCGTTCCGCCTGGCAATTGAAGGCACTCACCGTCATCCCTTGAGTCGCCTGCAGCCCGACCATCCCGCGTTCCTGACCAGATCTTCGTGACGCAACCTCCTTCCAGCAAGAACCTGCTGCGCCTCCTCGGCGCCAGCCTGCTCGCGGCATACCTGGCCATCGCCACGGTGCAATACCGGCAGCTGGTGGCGCTGGAGGAAGTGATGCAGCTCAGCGACGGCAATTCGTTGTGGTCCGTGCTGCAGCTCAATGTCGAATACCAGCGGCTGGACGGGGCCATGTACCGCTTTCAGGTCGAACGCAAGGAGGAAGCGCTGGACAACCTGCAACTGCGCTACGACATCTTCGTGAGCCAATTCAGCGCGATCCGCGAGGGCATGCCGAGCCGGCTCCTCAGGGAAGAGGCGCAATACCAGCAGACGATGGCGCTGGTGGAGGGGTTCGTCGCCCTCGGCGACCACTACATGGGCAACAGCGGCAACACCGCCGCCGCGTTGGCCGATCTGCCGGGCCTGCGGGCGGAATTCGCCACCCTTCGGGAGCCCGTGCAAGGCGTCTCCTTGCTGGCCTCCAGCGTCATCGCCAGGGTGTCCGACACGCGCAGCAAACAGGTCCAGCGGCAGATCCTGCAGACCATCGCGCTCACGGCCTTCCAGGCGCTGTTGACCTTCCTGCTGGCGTGGGCCATGTTGCGCCAGTTCCGGCAGCGCGAGCGCGCCAAGGCCAGCGCGCTGGCGGCGCAGCAGGCGCTCGTGCAGACGCTGCAGCGCAGCGAGGAAGCGCTGGAGGCGCGGGTGGACGAACGCACGCACGCGCTGCAGGACGCCAACCAGGCGCTGCGCGACAACGAGGCCGAGCTGCGGCTGGCACGCGCCAAGGCGGAAGAGGCCTCGCAGCTCAAGTCCAGCTTCCTGGCCAACATGAGCCATGAAATCCGCACGCCGATGAACGCCATCATCGGGCTGAGCCACCTGGCGCTGATGAACGCGACCGATCCGCGGCAGCGCGACTACCTGCAGAAGATCCGGCGCTCGGGCCAGCACCTGCTCGGACTGCTCAACGACATCCTCGACTTCAGCAAGATCGAGGCCGACAAGCTCGAAGTCGAAAGCACGGTCTTCGAGTTGCGGGGTGTGCTGGACAACCTGGCCAACCTGATCGGCGAGAAATGCGCGCAGAAGGGCCTGGCGCTGGTGTTCGACATCGACCCCGCACTGCCCGCGACCCTGCGCGGCGATCCGCTGCGCCTGGGGCAGATCCTGATCAACTACGCCAACAACGCGGTGAAGTTCACCGAACAAGGCGAAATCGTGGTGCGCGTGCGTCCGGTGCCGGCAGAGCCCGCAGCGTCCGGAGAACCCGGCCCCGCCGACGCGGCGGCCACCGACACGCTGCTGGTGCGCTTCGAGGTGCTGGACAGCGGCATCGGCCTGTCGCCCGAGCAGCAGGCGCGCTTGTTCCAATCGTTCCAGCAGGCTGACGCCTCCACCACGCGCAAGTACGGCGGCACCGGCCTGGGCCTGGCCATCGCGCGCAAGCTCGCGCAACTCATGGGCGGCGAGGTGGGCGTGCAAAGCCGCCTTGGCCAGGGCAGCCGCTTCTGGTTCACGGCACGGCTGGGCGTTGCAACCGGGTCCACCGCACTCGCCGCACCCCGGCCTGTGGACGACAGCCCCGCTCCCGCCGGCGACCCGACCCTGACTCACGCCATCCCCGAAGACGTCGGGCCCGACACGAGCCCCATCCGCGGGGCCCGGGTGCTGCTGGTCGACGACAACGACCTCAACCGGCAGATCGGCACGGAACTGCTCGAAGCCGCCGGACTCACGGTCACCGTGGCCGAGAACGGCCAGTTGGCGCTCGATACCCTGGCACGCACCGGTGCCGACTTCGACATCGTGCTGATGGACGTGCAGATGCCCGTGATGGACGGCTGCACCGCCACCGGCAACATCCGCGCCGATCCGCGCTGGGCGCATCTGCCCGTGCTGGCCATGACCGCCAACGCCATGCACGGCGACCGCGAACGCTGCCTGGCCTCGGGCATGAACGGCCACATCGCCAAGCCCATCGACCCCGCGGACTTGTTCGCGCAATTGCTGCAGTGGGTGCCGCACCGCGCGCCACCGGCCGCGACACCAGCGCCATCGACGACCCCAGCCGCGATGCGGGAAACGTGGTTGGCACCTGCCGACGATCCGTTGGCGCACATTCCCGGCCTGGACGTGCACGCCGGGCTGCGGCGCGTGCTTCACAAGCGCGATGCCTACGAAGGCCTGTTGCGCAAGTTCGTCGACGGCCAGGCCGACGCCGTGGCCCACGCCCGCACGGCGCTGGCGCAAGGCCGGCAGATGGATGCCGAACGCGCCATGCACACGCTCAAGGGCACAGCGGCCACCATCGGCGCTGCGGCGCTGGCCGCCCTGGCCGGCCAGGCGGAAATGGCTTTGTCGAACCCACAGGGCGATCCCGCCGGCTTCGATGCCTTGTTCACACCCGTGGAGGCCGCCACCGCCGCGCTGGTGCAGGCGCTGCGCGAGGCCCTGCCTGCGTCGGCGAACGAGCCCGCCAAGCCCGACGCCGGCCCCATCGACTGGCCGGCCGTGCGCGGGCTGCTCGATCGGCTCGAAGCCCTGCTGGCCGAAGACGATGCCGAAGCGGTCGAACTGTTTCAGAACGCGCGTGCCGAATTGCGTCCGGCACTAGGCGCGGAATTCCAGTTGATCGACAATGCCATCGGCGGCTTCATGCTCAACGAGGCACTGGAGGCCTTGCGCCAGGTGCGACACCGCGTCGCCTCGCTCGCCTGAGAAGACCAGGGGGTTGGAGGGTGGACGCCGCGCGCGGGCGGGGCCACCCAGCCGTCGGTCAGCCAACGCCCGTGCGGGTGAATCGGAGAGTTGCCATGGACGAACACACACCGCTGCGAACCACCGCGAAGCGCACCGTGCTGGTGGTCGACGACACGCCCGACAACCTGGCGCTGATGAGCGGGCTGCTCAAGGACACCTACCGCGTGAAGCTGGCCTCGAGCGGCGCGCGCGCGCTGCAGATCACCACCGCAAGGCCGCTCCCCGACCTGATCCTGCTCGACATCATGATGCCCGACATGGACGGCTACGAGGTGATGCGCCACCTGCGCGCCGACCCCGAGACCGCCGACATCCCGGTGATCTTCCTCACCGCGATGAGCGCCAGCGACGACGAGAAAACCGGCCTGGACATGGGTGCGGTCGACTACATCACCAAGCCGATCAACCCGGCCATCGTGCTGGCCCGCGTGCACAACCACATCGAACTGAAGCTGGCGCGCGACTTCCTGCAGGACCAGCGCCGCCTCCTTGCGCACGAGGTGCAGCTGCGCACGCGCGAGATCGTGGCGATCCAGGACGTGACGGTGCGCGCCATGGCGCTGCTGGCCGAAACCCGCGACAACGAGACCGGCAACCACATCCGCCGCACGCAGCACTATGTGCGCGCGCTGGCCCTGGCGCTGCAGCGGCACCCGCGCTTCTGCGAGGAACTCACGCCGGACAACATCGACCTGCTGTTCAAGTCGGCACCGCTGCACGACATCGGCAAGGTCGGTATTCCGGACCGCATCCTGCTCAAGCCCGGCATGCTCGAGCCCGAGGAGTTCGAGATCATGAAGACCCATACCACGCTGGGGCACGATGCCATCGTGAACGCCGAAAGCGAACAGGGCACGGAAATGCCGTTCCTGCGCTTCGCCAAGGAGATCACCAAGAGCCACCAGGAGAAGTGGGACGGCAGCGGCTATCCCGAAGGCCTGATCGGCGAGTTGATCCCGGTCTCGGCACGCCTGATGGCGGTGGCCGACGTGTACGACGCGCTGATCTCCCGACGTGCCTACAAGTCCGCATTCCCGCACGAGACGGCGTTCGACATCATCCAGGCCGGCAGCGGCAGCCATTTCGATCCCGACGTGGTCGAAGCCTTCGTCGGCGTCGCCGAGGAATTCCGCCACATCGCGCAGCGTTATGCCGACGATGAAGCCGTGCTCGCACACCAGGTGGCGCGCCTGGCGGCCGACATGCCGGCCGAACACATCGAGCTGGATTCGAAGCTGTAGCGCCTCAGCCGGCGGCCAGCCTGGCGAACGCGCTCACCACCTCCGGCGGCGCCTGCACCAACTCGATGAGCACGCCTTCCCCTGCGATCGGGAAGTCGTCGCTCGCCTTCGGATGCAGGAAGCAGATGTCGAAGCCGGCCGCGCCCCGGCGGATGCCGCCCGGCGCGAAGCGCACGCCCTGTGCCGTGAGCCATGCCACCGCACTGGGCAGGTCGTCGATCCACAGGCCCACGTGGTTCAGCGGCGTGGCGTGCACGGCGGGCTTGCGATCCGGGTCGAGTGGCTGCATCAGGTCGACCTCGACCTTGAACGGACCGCTGCCAATGGCACAGATGTCCTCGTCGACGTTCTCGCGTTCGCTCTTGAACGTGCCGGTGACTTCCAGGCCGAGCATGTCGACCCAGAGCTTCTGCAGCCGCAGCTTGTCCGGGCCGCCGATGGCGATCTGCTGGATACCGAGGACCTTGAAGGGACGTGGCCGGGAGGTCGTCATGGCCGATCCTTCGGATCACGCCGGCCCGCCAGGTATTGCACACCCGCGGCACCGGCTTGTTCCTCGTGCACCTGCCCCGCCGGCACCCTGAACACGTCGCCCGCGGCATAGGTGGTGGCCACGCCGGCCAGCGTCAGCGTGATCTCACCCTCCAGGATCAGCGCGCAGGCATCAAAATCGTGCGCATGGTCGCCAAGCGCATAGGTCGCGTCACGCGACACCAGAACGGGCGGCGGGAAACGGTGGGCGGCCAGTTCAAGCTTGAACTCTTCGGGCGTCATGGAAGCTCCTTCGGGGTTGGACCGGGTCAGGCGAATTCGACGATGGGCTGGTCCACGCTCAGCGACTCGCCCTTGGCGGCCAGCACCTTGCCCACCACGCCATCGGCCGCGGCGAACAGGACATTCTCCATCTTCATCGCCTCGATCACCGCCACCCGCTCGCCGGCCTGCACCTTCTGGCCGACCTGCACCGCCACCTCCACCAACAGGCCGGGCATCGGCGACAGCACGTAGCGGCTCATGTCCGGCGGCGCCTTGTACGGCATCAGCGCATGCAGTTCGGCGGCGCGCGGCGACAGCACCATCGCGTCGATCTGCGTGCCGTTGTGGGCGATGCGCAAGGCCAGCGGATTGCGCGAAGGCCGGCCCGGCCCGCCGCGCTCCACCTGCGCGGTAAACGGCGCGCCGTTGCAGGTGCCGTGGATGCGTTCGCTGCCAAGCCGCGCGTTGCTACAAAACTGATAGCTCCTGCCGCCCATCTGTACAAGGCTGGAGCCGGTTTTTCCTTCAAACTCTGTGACCTGCACCGGATGCGCCGTCTTCTGCCCTTGCGCGCCCAGCGCGACGACCACGAAGGCGTTGCCCACCTCCACCTCGTGCCCGGCCATCTGGCCGCTGATGCCGGTGGCGCGGTTGCGGTAGCGCCGGTGCACGAAGGCCGCCAGCGCCAGCAGGAAGTCCGGATCGCCATGCGGCACGTCTTCGGCGCGGAAGCCGTGGGCGTAGTGCTCGGCGATGAAGCCGGTGTTGAAGTCGCCGGCCACGAACTTCGGATGGGCGAGCAGGGCTGACTGGAACGGGATGTTGCTGCTGATGCCGCGGATCACGAAGCCGTTGAGCGCCTCGCGCATCTTGGCGATGGCCTCGAGGCGGTCGTGACCATGCACGATGAGCTTGGCGATCATCGAGTCGTAGTACATCGGGATCTCGCCGCCGTCCTGCACGCCGGTGTCCACCCGCACGCCGAATACATCCGTTCGGGCTGAGCCTGTCGAAGCCCTGGCAAACGGATCATCCTGAAAAGCGCCTTCGACAGGCTCAGGACGAACGGAGGCGGCAAACATGGTTTCCTTCGGCGGCTGGAACTTCACCAAGCGGCCGGTGCTGGGCAAGAAGTTGCGGAACGGGTCCTCGGCATTGATGCGGCACTCGATGGCCCAGCCCTCGCGCTTGACCTCGGCCTGCGTGAGCGGCAGCTTCTCGCCCGCGGCCACGCGGATCATCAGCTCCACCAGGTCCAGACCCGTGATGCATTCGGTGACCGGATGCTCTACCTGCAGCCGGGTGTTCATCTCCAGGAAGTAGAAGCTCTGGTCCTTGCCGACCACGAACTCCACCGTGCCCGCGCTCTGGTACTTCACCGCCTTGGCCAGCGCCACGGCCTGCTCACCCATGGCGCGGCGCGTGGCGTCGCTGATGAAGGGCGAAGGCGCCTCCTCGATCACCTTCTGGTGGCGCCGCTGGATCGAGCACTCGCGCTCGTTCAGATACAACACATTGCCGTGCGAATCGCCCAGCAGCTGGATCTCGATATGGCGCGGCTCCTCGACGAACTTCTCGATGAACACGCGGTCGTCGCCGAAGCTGTTGCGTGCCTCGTTGCGGCAACTGGTGAAGCCGTCGAAAGCTTCCTTGTCGTTGAACGCCACGCGCAAGCCCTTGCCACCGCCGCCGGCACTGGCCTTGATCATCACCGGATAACCGATGCCACGGGCGATCTCCACCGCGCGCTCGGGCGTGTCGATGGCGTCGTTCACGCCGGGGATGCAGTTCACCCCGGCCGCACCCGCGAGCTTCTTGGATTCGATCTTGTCGCCCATGGCCGCGATCGAATAATGCTTCGGACCGATGAAAACGATGCCCTCTTCTTCCACGCGTTTGGCGAAGCCCGCGTTCTCGCTCAGGAAGCCGTAGCCCGGATGCACCGCCTGCGCACCCGTTTCTTTGCAGGCGGCGATGATCTTGTCGGCCTGCAGGTAACTCTCGCGGCTCGGCGAGGGGCCGATGTGCACGGCCTCGTCGGCGAGTTCGACATGGCGCGCATCGCGGTCCGCATCGGAGTACACGGCCACGGTCTTGATGCCCATCTTCCTGGCGGTCTTGATGACACGGCAGGCGATCTCGCCGCGGTTGGCGATGAGGATTTTTTCAAACATGGAACTTCCTTTTTCTACCCGTTCGTCCTGAGCCTGTCGAAGGACTGGTTACTACACATCCCGTACCGCATACCTGTTCGTCCTGAGCTTGGCGAAGGACCGTTGACAGAGGCTTCGACAAGCTCAGCCCGAACGGAGTGTGAGACGTCTCTCCAAACCTCACAGCGGAATATTCCCGTGCTTGCGCCACGGGTTCTCGAGCTTCTTGTCCCTCAACATCACCAGCGAACGGCAGATCCGCTTGCGCGTTTCGCTGGGCAGGATCACGTCGTCGATGAAGCCGCGCGCGCCGGCCACGAAAGGGTTGGCGAACCGCGCCTTGTATTCGGCCTCGCGCGCGGCGAGTTTGGCCGGGTCGTTCTTGTCCTCGCGGAAGATGATCTCCACCGCGCCCTTGGCGCCCATCACCGCGATCTCGGCGTTCGGCCAGGCGAAGTTGACGTCGCCGCGCAGGTGCTTGGAGGCCATCACGTCGTAGGCGCCGCCGTAGGCCTTGCGCGTGATCACGGTGATCTTGGGCACCGTGCACTCGGCGTACGCGTAGAGCAGCTTGGCACCGTGCTTGATGATGCCGCCGTATTCCTGGCTGGTGCCGGGCATGAAGCCGGGCACGTCGACGAAGGTGATCACGGGGATGTTGAACGCATCGCAGAAGCGCACGAAGCGCGCGGCCTTGATGCTGCTCTTGATGTCCAGGCAGCCAGCCAGCACCAGCGGCTGGTTGGCCACGATGCCCACCGTCTGGCCCTCCATGCGCGCGAAGCCGATGACGATGTTCTTGGCGTATTCGGGCTGGATCTCGAAGAACTCGCCGTCGTCCACCGTCTTGGCGATCAGCTCCTTCATGTCGTAGGGCTGGTTCGGGTTGTTCGGCACCAGGGTGTCGAGGCTGGCGTCGAGCCGATCGGCCGGGTCGTTGCTGGGCCGCACCGGCGCCTTCTCGCGGTTGTTCAGCGGCAGGTAGTTGTAGAGGCGGCGCAGCATCAGCAGCGCCTCCACGTCGTTCTCGAAGGCCAGGTCGGCCACGCCGCTGCGCGTGGTGTGGGTGATGCCGCCACCGAGTTCCTCCGCCGTCACCTCTTCGTGCGTCACGGTCTTCACCACCTCGGGGCCGGTGACGAACATGTAGCTGCTGTCCTTCACCATGAAGATGAAGTCGGTCATGGCCGGCGAGTACACGGCGCCGCCCGCGCAGGGGCCCATGATCATGCTGATCTGCGGCACGACGCCCGAGGCCATCACGTTGCGCTGGAACACGTCGGCATAACCGCCGAGCGAGGCCACGCCTTCCTGGATGCGCGCGCCGCCGGAGTCGTTCAGGCCGATCACCGGCGCGCCGACCTTCATGGCTTGGTCCATCACCTTGCAGATCTTCTCGGCATGGGCCTCGCTCAAGGCGCCGCCGAACACGGTGAAGTCCTGGCTGAAGACGAACACCAGGCGGCCATTGATCATGCCGTAGCCGGTGACCACGCCGTCGCCGGGGATCTTGTTGTCGGCCATGCCGAAGTCCACCGAACGGTGTTCGACAAACATGTCCCACTCTTCGAAGGTACCCTCGTCGAGCAGGATGTCGAGCCGCTCGCGCGCCGTGAGCTTGCCCTTGCCGTGTTGCGCGGCGATGCGCTTCTGGCCGCCGCCGAGCCGTGCCGCGGCACGCTTTTTCTCGAGTTGTTCGAGGATGTCTTTCATGGGATCTCCGTGAGTGTTCTGTTCAGCTTCTGGACCAGGTGTTGAGAAACGAAGCGGCGGCCTGCGCGCTGACGATGTCGCGGCCCCAGGGTTTGCGCTGGCTGGGCAGGTGGCGCAGCGGCGCCAGGCGGCGTGCCAGCCTGTGCATGAAATCGGCCACGAGCCGGCTCTCCGCGCCCACGACGCGCTCCCACACCGATAGCATCTCGGCGCGCCGTTCGGGCAGCAGCCACAACGTGGAATGCAGGTAGAACAGCCAGTCGCGCGCCTGCGCCTGCGGCAGGCTCACCACCTCCAGCGGGTCTTCCTCGTGGTCGATGGCGGCGATGCCCTCGGGCGTGACGATGAAGTTGCGCGCGAAGGCCTGGCTCAGGCATTCTTGGCGGCTGTGCACGGCCTGCACGGCCGCCACGCCTTGCTGCCACACCGCGAGCCTGTCGCCGGCACCCCGGCTGAGCTCGCGCGAAAGATCGGGGCCGGTCAGGTATTCCTGGACGAAGAAGCCGGGCTCGACGTGCATCAGCGTCGGCACCCGTACACCGGCCGCGCGCAGTTCGGCCAGCCGCCGCACCTCGACCTGCTGCGCCTCGGGCCCGCCGTCGCGCAGCGGCACCTTCAGCGTGGCCAGTCCGGCGGCCTGCATGGCCCAGTTGAACATGCGCCGCGGCGTCACGCTGCGCGGCGGCCGCTGGCCCTTGACCACCACCGGGCCGGCCGATGTTTCGAGCACTTCGACGCGGTCGCGCCGCCAGCCCTCGGAGGCGCGGATGCGCTGCAGATCGTCCGGCAACAGTTCGCGCGGCAGCTCGGCCCTCATGCGGCCCCCTTGAACAGCAGGCCCAGCAACTGGCGCGCCGCCGCCGACGGTACGGCTTGGCCGGCCACCACGGCGCGCGAGAGTTCCGGCAGGCAGGCCTGCACGGCCGGATCGGCGCGGAATGCATTCTTCAGCCCGGCTTCGATCCGCTCCCACATCCAGGCCAGCGCCTGCTGCTCGCGCCGCGCCGCATGCCGGCCATTGGCCGCCTGCAACGCCTGGAACTGCGTGACGGTCGTCCAGAAGGCATCCACGCCGCGGTTGTGCAGGGCGCTGAGCTGCAGCACGCGCGGTTGCCACTGCCTGTCGAAATCCTCCGCCTGGGCATGGCCCATGGCGTTGTTGACCAGGCCGAACAGCCGCAGGGCCGAGGTGATCTGCGACCCTGCGCGCATGGCGGCATCGGCATCGAGGTCGGCCTTGTTGATGACCACCAGGTCGGCGATTTCCATCACGCCCTTCTTGATCGCCTGCAGGTCGTCGCCGGCATTGGGCAACTGCATGAGCACGAACATGTCGGTCATGCTGGCCACCGCCGTCTCACTCTGGCCCACGCCCACGGTTTCGACGATCACCACGTCGTAGCCCGCCGCCTCGCAGACCAGCATCGCCTCGCGCGTCTTCTCGGCCACGCCGCCGAGTGTGCCGCTGCTCGGGCTCGGCCGGATGTAGGCGCGCTCGTGCACCGAAAGCTTTTCCATGCGCGTCTTGTCGCCGAGGATGGAGCCGCCGGAGACGGTGGAGGACGGATCGATGGTGAGCACCGCCACCCGGTGGCCCAGCGCGATCAGGTGCAGTCCCAGCGCCTCGATGAAGGTGGATTTGCCCACGCCCGGCACGCCGCTGATGCCCAGGCGGAAGGATCTGCCGGTATGCGGCAGCAGGGCCGTGAGCAGTTCGTCCGCCTGCGCGCGATGGTCGGCGCGCGTGGATTCGAGCAGGGTGATGGCCTTGGCGATCGCGCGGCGCTGGGGGAGCGGGTCGGCGTGGAGGATGCGCTGAGCTTCGACAGGCTCAGCCCCTTCGACTCGGCTCGGGATGATCGGGCGTGCTTCGACAGGCTCAGCACGAACGGGAGTTGGGGTGGGGATGATGCCATCCCCCGTTCGCCCTGAGCTTGTCGAAGGGCCTGGTTCCGATGCCCTTGCTTCGACAGGCTCAGCACGAACGGGAGTTGGGGTGGGGATGATGCCCTCCCCCGTTCGCCCTGAGCTTGTCGAAGGGCTTGGTTCCGATGCCCTTGCTTCGACAGGCTCAGCACGAACGGGGGTTGATTGAGGCGTTGGGATACGGCCCGCCTCCGTTCGCCCTGAGCCTGTCGAAGGGCTTGGTTGCGGGGCAGATGCTTCGACAAGCTCAGCACGAACGGTGGAGGGGCCACGATGAGCCCCCGCCCGCGCCAACACCCTCATCCGCTCCCAATCCCCCGCAATCAGCGCTTCCTTCTTCGCCCGCGACCACCCTTTCACCTGCTGCTCGAACTCGATCGCGCCAGCCCGGGTCTCAAATTCGCCCTGCCAGACCAGCTCCAAAGGCTTACGTGTCGCCAGATGGCCGCTGTCGCTCACCGCATGCTGCTCCATGCGCGCATCCACGTCGTCCGTGTGCCCGCAGTAATACGAGCCATCGGCGCAACGAAGCAGGTAGACAAAAAAAGGCTGCATGGATCAGGGAGATGCTTCGACAGGCTCAGCACGAACGGAGGAGATGCACCTTACGAGACCGCCTTGCGGATCTGCTCCAGCACGTCCTTCGCGCTGGCCGGGATCGGCGTGCCCGGCCCGTAGATGCCCTTCACGCCAGCCTCGTAAAGCATCTCGTAGTCCTGCCGCGGAATCACGCCGCCGACGAAGACGATGATGTCGTCCGCGCCCTGCTTCTTGAGTTCGGCAATGATCGCCGGCACCAGCGTCTTGTGGCCCGCGGCGAGTGTGCTCACGCCGACCGCATGCACGTCGTTCTCGATGGCCTGGCGCGCGCATTCCTCGGGGGTCTGGAACAGCGGGCCCATGTCGACGTCGAAGCCGAGGTCGGCGAAGGCCGTGGCCACCACCTTGGCACCGCGGTCGTGGCCGTCCTGGCCGAGCTTGGAGATCATCACGCGCGGGCGGCGGCCCTGGGCTTCGGCGAAGGCGTTGATCTCGGTCTTGAGGTTTTCCCAGCCTTCGGCCGAGTCATAGGCTGCTGCGTACACGCCGGTCACCTTCTGGGTATCGGCGCGGTGGCGCCCGTAGACTTTTTCCAGTGCGTCGGAGACTTCGCCGACGGTGGCGCGCAGGCGCACGGCCTGGATGCTCAGGTCGAGCAGGTTGCCTTCACCGCTTTCTGCTGCAAAAGTGAGAGCAGCCAGCGCGCTTTCAACCTGCGCCTGATCGCGTTTTTGCTTGATGTTTTTCAAGCGCGCGATCTGCCCGTCGCGCACGGCCACGTTGTCGATGTCGCGGCTCTCGATGGCGTCTTCCGTCTTGAGCTTGTATTTGTTGACGCCGACGATCACGTCCTTGCCCGAATCGATGCGTGCCTGTTTCTCGGCCGCCGCCGCTTCGATCTTCAGCTTGGCCCAACCGCTGTCCACGGCCTTCGTCATGCCACCCATGGCATCGACTTCCTCGATGATGGTCCAGGCGGCATCGGCCATGTCCTGGGTGAGCTTTTCCATCATGTAGCTGCCGGCCCAGGGATCGATCACATTGGTGATGTGGGTTTCTTCCTGGATGATGAGCTGGGTGTTGCGCGCGATGCGCGCGCTGAACTCGGTGGGCAGGGCAATGGCCTCGTCGAAGCTGTTGGTGTGCAGGCTCTGCGTGCCGCCGAACACCGCGGCCATGGCCTCGATGGTGGTGCGCACCACGTTGTTGTAGGGGTCCTGCTCGGTCAGGCTCCAGCCGCTGGTCTGGCAGTGCGTGCGCAGCATCAGGCTCTTGGCCTTCTTGGCGTCGAAGCCCTTCATGATGCGGCACCACAGGAGCCGCGCCGCGCGCATCTTGGCCACCTCGAGGTAGAAGTTCATGCCGATGGCCCAGAAGAAGCTCAGGCGGCCGGCGAATTCGTCCACGTCCATGCCCTTGGCGATGGCCGTCTTCACGTATTCCTTGCCGTCGGCCAGGGTGAAGGCCAGCTCCAGCGCCTGGTTCGCGCCGGCCTCCTGCATGTGGTAGCCGCTGATGCTGATCGAGTTGAACTTCGGCATCTTCTGCGCCGTGTATTCGATGATGTCGCCGATGATGCGCATGCTCGGCTCGGGCGGGTAGATGTAGGTGTTTCGGACCATGAACTCCTTGAGGATGTCGTTCTGGATGGTCCCGCTCAACTGGTCCTGCGCCACGCCCTGCTCTTCCGCCGCCACCACGTAGCCGGCCAGCACCGGCAGCACCGCGCCGTTCATGGTCATGGAGACGCTGACCTTGTCCAGCGGGATCTGGTCGAACAGGATCTTCATGTCCTCCACGCTGTCGATGGCCACGCCGGCCTTGCCGACATCGCCGGTCACGCGCGGATGGTCGCTGTCGTAGCCGCGGTGCGTGGCCAGGTCGAACGCCACGGAGACGCCCTGCCCGCCGGCGGCCAGCGCCTTGCGGTAGAAGGCGTTCGATTCCTCGGCCGTGGAGAAGCCCGCATATTGCCGAATGGTCCAGGGCCGCACCGCGTACATGGTCGCCTGGGGGCCGCGGATGTAGGGCTCGAAGCCGGGCAAGGTGTTGGTGTAGGCAAGGCCGGCCGTGTCCTCGGCGGTGTAGAGCGGCTTGACCATGATGCCGTCCGGCGTGAGCCAGCCGAGCGCGGCCACGTCGCCGCCAGGCGCCGACTTGGCGGCGGCCTTGGCCCATGCGGCCAGGTCGGATGGATTGAATTCGGCTTGGGCAGGGGAATCAGCTTGGGGGCTTGGCATGCGCGTCTCTCTCGTTCCACGGGTTTTCCACGGTCCGCGGAAGTCTACATCATTTATAATTATTGATGCAAAATTTTGTTTGAGTAAAATCCAGCCATGGCTGCCTTGACCCTGACCCCCCGCGCGCTCTACGAAGAAGTGGCGGAACTGCTGCGCCAGCGCATCTTCAACCGCGAACTGGCGCCGGGCAGCTGGATCGACGAACTCAAGCTCGCCGAGGAATACGGCATCAGCCGCACACCGCTGCGCGAGGCGCTGAAGGTGCTGGCGACCGAGGGCCTGGTGACCATGAAGGTGCGGCGCGGCGCGTATGTGACCGAGGTGTCCGAACGCGACCTGGCCGACGTCTACCATCTCCTGAGCCTGCTGGAGAGCGACGCCGCGGGCGTGGTGGCTGCGCGCGCCACCGATGCGCAGCTCGAGGAATTGCAGGCCCTGCATGCCGAACTCGAAGCCGCCGTGGCGGATCGGGAGGCGTTCTTCGCCGTCAACGAACGCTTTCACATGCGCCTGCTCGAGATCGCCGACAACCGCTGGCGCGACCAGATGGTGGCCGACCTGCGCAAGGTGATGAAGCTCAACCGGCACAACTCGCTGCTCAAGTCCGGGCGGATCCAGGAATCCCTGCAGGAGCATGCCGAGGTCATGCGCGCACTGCTGGCACGCGACGCGCCGGCGGCGATGCAGCGCATGCAGGCGCATTTCCGAAGCGGTCTGGAAGCCGCGATCTGAACGAAACCCCCTCGCCTCGCGGCGTTGCGACCCGCTGCCACAGACGGACCGCAACGCCGTCAAGTTGTGCAGCTGGTTACCAAATGTTATCTTCTCGATGTCTTGAGCCCTTTCCAGCCTCTGCGTGAGAGCGCAGCCATCACGAGGATGACCATGACTTCAGCCGAACTCCTGGACAAGTTTTCCGTGTTTCCGCGTGACGTCGAGAACATCCGCGCCGCCGGCCGGATGATCACACCGCAACTCGAGGCCTTCGTCGAGCAATGGTACGTCTGGCTGCGCGGCCAGCCCGAGTACGCGCAGTTCTTTCCCGACGGCGGCAACCAGGCCCGCGTCAGCCAGTTGCAGGTCAGGCACTGGCAGGAATTCTTCGCCGCCGAAGTGAACGACTTCTACGTGGCGCGCCGCACCCACATCGGCGCGGTGCATGCCCACATCGAGCTGCCCAACGACATCTACTTCGCCGGCATGGGCCGCTGGTTCCAGTTGATCATCGAAACGCTGCGCAGCCAGGGCGTGCCGGCCGACGAACTGCTGGACATGTCCGTCTCGATCAACAAGCTCATCAAGCTCGACACCTTCCTGGTCATCGACACCATCGCCCGCATCGCGCGCGAACGCATCGCCGACCACAGCCGCGCCATGATGGAGATGTCCACCCCGGTCACGCCGATCTGGGAAGGCATCCTGCTGCTGCCGCTGGTGGGCATCATCGACTCCACGCGCACCGCCGAGATCATGAACAAGACGCTGACCAAGATCGCCGAGAGCCGCTCGCGCGTGTTCGTGCTCGACATCAGCGGCGTGGCCTCGGTCGACACCGGCGTGGCCAACCAGTTGATCAAGATCACCAAGGCCACGCGGCTGATGGGTTGCGAGTCGATCATCTCCGGCGTGTCGCCATCGATCGCGCGGACCATGGTCGAACTCGGTGTGTCGATCGGCGAAGTCAAGACCACCGCCACGCTGCGCGACGCGTTCGAACTCGCGCTCAAGGCCGTCGGCGTGGTCGACCTGGGCCACGGCCACCGCGCGGGTATCGGCCACTGAGGCAGGCCATGTCCGCCCAAGCCACGGCCGGTGTATCCATGACCCAGGCCCAGGGTTGCCTGGTGATCACCCTGCAGGCCGATCTGACCGACGAGGCCTTCGGCGGCGTGCATCGGGCGGTGACCGAACGCCTGGTGGAAAGCCAGCTCGACGCGGCGATCTTCGATTTCTCCGGTGTGCAGATCCTCGACGCCTACGAGTTCGACCGCTTCGCCCGGCTGGCTCGGGTCGCCGGCCTGCTGGGTGCGCGCGTGGTGCTGGTCGGCCTGACCCCCGGCATTGCGGCCTTCCTGGCCCATGCCGACGTCGACACCGAGGGCATGCGCTTCTGCCTGCAGATGGAGGACGCCTTCGCCCTCCTCGCCAGGCGCCAGACTTAAGGCTGGTCATGCACGCAGCCCTCGGCAAGCCCGTCTGCTTCCGGCTCCAGTCGAGCCTGGATCTGCGCGTGGCGGTGCTGGAAGTGCCCCGCCTGCCCTGCCTCGCGCGTTTCAACAAAGTCGACCAGACGCTGGTGGCCACCGTGGTGGCCGAACTCGGCAGCAACATCCTCAAGTACGCAGGCGCAGGCCAGTTGCGCGTGCAGGGCGTGCACGACGGCCTGCGCAGCGGCGTGGAACTGGTGGCCGAAGACCACGGCCCCGGCATCGCGGACATCCCGAAAGCCATGCAGGAGCACTACAGCTCGTCGGGCAGCCTGGGCATGGGCCTGTCGGGCGTGCAGCGCATGGTGTCGGAGCTGGACGTGGTCTCTACCCCCGGCCGGGGCACGCGCATCGTCGCGCGCAAGTGGGACCCGTCGTACCCGCGCACGGCCGACCGCGCGAGCATCGCCGGTGTGCCAGCCCTCGGCGAGAGTACGTCGAACCAGCTGCGCCTGGAGATCGGCACCGCCAACCGCCCCTGTTATCCGGAGCACGTGTCGGGCGACAGCACACTGGTGCTGCCCGTCGCCGGCGGCATGCTGCTGGCCTGCATCGACGCCTCGGGCCACGGCAAGGCCGCCCATCTGCTGGCGCAGCGATTGACCGAAGGCGTGCGCGCGGCGGCCAGCCCCGACCTGGCGCGGCTGCTGCGCACCCTGCACACCCTGGCCGTGGGCAGCATCGGCGCGGCCGTTTCGCTGGCCTTCGTCGACACGGCCGGCGCCGAACTGCGCTTCGCCGGCATCGGCAACATCCGTATCCGGTGCCTCGGCCAGACGCCCTGGACCGGCATCGCCCGAGACGGCGTGCTTGGCGAGCGGTTTCCCTCACCCGATGTGCAGCGTTTCGAGCTGCATGCCGAGGACCTGGTACTGATGTACTCCGACGGCGTGCGCCAATCGCTGAGCAGCCAGGCCATGGCGCGGCTGCACCTGAGCTCGGCGCAGCAGATCGCCGACAACCTCCTGCGGCAGGCCGGCCGCAGCACGGACGATGCGAGTTGCATCGTGGTGAAATGTCGGCGCTAGCCTGGATCGGACGCGTCGTGCTGCATGGGCCGGACGCGTACCTCGAGGCGCGCCGCAAGGTCCACCAGGCGCTGCTCACGCTGGAAGGCACGTCGGGCCACGCCTCCCATGTCGCGCACTGCACACTGATCGCCTCCTGTGTGTCCGAGATGTGCCGCTGGCTGCGGCAGGCTGGCGCCGCGGCCGGGGCCCAGCAGCCGGCGAGCATCGAGATGGCGTGCGAGAACGGGCCTGGCGGCGCCCGCGCCGTGGTGAGTTTCGTATCGACCGCGCCGTTGCCCGCCACGCCGGTGCAGCTCTCGCGTTTCAGCACCACGGCCGAGCGCTTCGAGGCCGCCGGGCGGCATGAGTTGCGCCTGGGCTTTCCCCTGTCGCAAGGCATCGCCGCCGACGCGCTGCCGGGCCTGCAGGCGATGTTCGCCGAACGTTCGCGCGACGAATTGTTCGCCGAATCCCAGCGCTCCGACCGCGACATGCGCCAGCTCGTCGAGCAGCAACGCGCCATCTTCGAGAACACCCCCTCGGGCGTGATCTTCACGGCCGATGGCCTGATCAAACAGCTCAACCGCGGCTTCGCCGAAATCCTGCGCGGCAGCGAAGCCGCGCTGCTGGGCCAGCGTACGCAGGTGATGTTCGACGGCCCCGAAAGCTACGCCGCCTTCGGCGCGGAGGTCGGCCCGATCCTCGCGCTGGGCGAGGCGGTCAAGCTGGAATGGACGCTGCGCCGCCTCGACGGCGAGATGTTCGCCGGCATGGTCTCGGGCCGTGGCATCCAGCTCGAAGGATTCCAGCGCGCGGCGATCTGGGTCATCGAAGACATCAGCGAACGCAAGCAGCTGCAGGCGCGCTTGGCGGACCAGGTGGCGTTCCAGAAAGTGCTGCTGGACACGATTCCGGTGGCCGTGTTCTACAAGGACGCGGATGGCCGTTACATGGGCTTCAACCGCGGCTACACGGAAAGCCAGGGTCTGATCACCGAGGAGATGATCGGCAAGACCGTGCTCGACCTGGAGGGGCTGCCGCTGCCGGAACGGCAGGTGCAGATGAAGGAAGACGAGCAGGTCATCCATGGCGGATTGGTCCTGCGCCAGGTCATGCCCCGGCGCTTCGTGGACGGCGAGATGCACGAGACGGTGACCTGGAAGCGCGGCTTCCGCAAGCAGGATGGAACGCCCGGCGGCCTGATCTGCGCCTTCGTCGACATCACCGACCAAAAGCGCAGCCAGGAAGCGCTGCAGCTTGCCAAGGAAGCCGCGGACGCGGCCAACCAGGCCAAGAGCGACTTCCTGGCCAACATGAGCCATGAGATCCGCACGCCGATGAACGCCATCATCGGCATGAGCCATCTCGCGCTCAAGACCGCGCTCGATCCGCGCCAGCGCGACTACATCCAGAAGATCCAGCAGTCGGGCCAGCACCTGCTCGGCATCCTGAACGACATCCTCGATTTCTCCAAGGTGGAGGCCGGCAAGCTGGTGATCGAGCAGGTGCCCTTCGAGCTCGACAGGGTGCTGGAGAACGTCGCCGGCGTGGTGGCCGACAAGGCCCAAGGCAAGGGACTGGAACTGGTCTGCGACCTGCCGGCCGAGGTGCCGCAAAGCCTGCTCGGCGACCCTTTGCGGCTGAGCCAGATCCTGATCAACTACACCAACAACGCGATCAAGTTCACCGAGAAGGGCGAGATCGACATCGTGGTCCGGGCCGAGGAACGCACCGCGCATGACGTGCTGCTGCGCTTCGAGGTGCACGACACCGGCATCGGCCTGACGCCGGAACAGATCGCGCGGCTGTTCCAGAGCTTCCAGCAGGCCGATACCTCGACCACGCGCCAGTACGGCGGCACCGGCCTGGGACTGGCCATCAGCAAGCGCCTGGCGCAGCTGATGGGCGGTGACGTGGGTGTGCGCAGCGTGCCCGGCCAGGGCTCGACCTTCTGGTTCACCGCGCGCCTGGGGCTGGGCCGGCGCCAGCAGCCACGGCTGATGCCGCACATCGACCTGCGCGGCCTGCGCGTGCTGGTGGTGGACGACAACGACAACGCGGCCACGGTGCTGTCCGAGATGCTGGCCGCGCTCGGCTTCGCGGTGACGGTGGCGCATTCGGGGGCGCAGGCGGTGGAACTCGTGCGCCAGGCCGCGGCCGAAGGTGGTGGCTTCGACGTGGCCACGCTCGATTGGCAGATGCCCGGCCTGTCGGGCGTGGAGACGGCCGAACGCATCGAGGCGCTGGGTCTGGCCCGTGCCCCGCGGCTGGTCATGGTGACCGCCTACGGGCGCGACGATCTGGCGCGCCAACAGACGATCACCGTGGCCGAGTGGCTGCTCAAGCCGGTGAGCGCCTCGGTGCTGTTCAACACCATGATGCGGGTGCTGGGCCACGACAAGGCGCCGAAGGCCTTGAACGACTTCGCCGCAGCGACCGCCTCCCAGGCGCTGGCCGCGCTGGCGCCACTGCGCGGCGCACGCATCCTGCTGGTGGAAGACAACGAACTCAACCAGCAGGTGGCGAGCGAACTGCTGCAGGACGCCGGGTTCGAGGTCGATGTGGCCGACAACGGCCAGGTGGCGCTCGACAAGGTGACCGCGGCCCGCGCGCGACGGCAGCTCTACGACGTGGTGCTCATGGACATGCAGATGCCGGTGATGGACGGCGTCACTGCCGCAGGCCTCCTGCGCCGCGAACCCGCGCTGGCGGCGATGCCGATCCTGGCCATGACCGCCAATGCGATGCAGATCGACCGCGAGCGCTGCCTTGCCGCGGGCATGAACGACTTCGTGACCAAGCCGATCGACCCCGATGCCCTGTGGCTGGCGCTGAGCCGCTGGATTCGCCTGCGCGACGGCCTGGGCGTACCTGCGCCGGTAGCCCCACCGCCCGCGCAGGCCTCCACCGAAAACCACATCCCCCGCCACATCCCCGACCTGGACACCCAGCTCGGCCTGCGGCGGGTGATGGGCAAGGAATCCCTGTACCTGAGCATGCTGCACAAGTTCGTGGCCGGCCAGGGCATGGCGACCGCGCAGATCCGCAGCGCACTCGACGGCGGGCAACGCGAGCTGGCGTTGCGCCTGGCCCACACGCTGCGCGGACTGGCCGGCAACATCGGCGCCAGCGCGCTGCAACAGGCAGCCGGAGATGCCGAGCGGGCCATGGCCCAGGGCGAGGACGTGGACACGGTCGATGCGTTGCTGATGGCCCTGGAGCGCGCCCTGGCGACCATCGTCCAGCCACTGGCCGTGGCGCTGGCCGGGCCGGCTCCGGTGGCATCGGCGATACCTGCGGCACAGGCCAAAGCCGTGCCGGCGGAACACGTCGGCCCCGTGCTCGCGCGGCTGCGCGCACTGCTCGACGATGCCGATCCCGAGGCCGGCGACTACTTCAGCGAACACAGCCAGATGTTGCGCGAGGCCCTTGGCCAGGCCCATGGCGAAGTGCAGGCCGCAATCAGCGGCTACGACTTCGAGGAAGCACTCCATACGCTGGAGATCGCCGCACCCCGTTAGTCAGGCAGCGGCTTCGGTCAGGCAGCGGCTTCGTTTTCAGCGGCGACTTCGGCTCTTTCGGCGCGCGGCGGCGCTGCATGCGCCATGGCCATCACCTCGCGCGGCGGCAGTGTCTTGAGGCGGTGGTCGCTCCATACCTGGCGCCAGCGGCGCGCGCCCGGCAGGCCATGGCGCAAGCCCAGCATGTGGCGTGCGATCGGGTACCACGGCGTGCCCTCCGAGGCGGCCATGCGCTCCATGTAGGCCACCATTTCCAGTTCGACCGCCTCGCGGCTCGCCAACTGCGGCGTCGTACCAAAGAAGGCTTCGTCGAAGCCAGCCAGCAGCCAGGGGTTGTGGTACGCCTCGCGGCCGACCATCACGCTGTCCACATGCTGCAGGTGCTCGGCGATCTGCGCAGGCGTGGTGATGCCGCCGTTGATGCCGATGGTGAGCCGCGGAAAATCGCGCTTGAGTCGGTACACCTGTTCGTAGCGCAGCGGTGGAATCTCGCGGTTCTCCTTCGGGCTCAGGCCCTTGAGCCAGGCGTTGCGCGCGTGCACGATGAACGTGTCGCAGCCGGCCTCGCTGACCTTGCCCACGAAATCGCGCACGAACGCATAACTCTCGGTGCGGTCGATGCCGATGCGGTGCTTCACCGTCACCGGGATGGAGACCACGTCGACCATGGCCTTCACGCCATCGGCCACGAGGTCGGGCTCGGCCATCAGGCAAGCGCCGAACGCGCCGCGCTGCACGCGCTCCGAAGGGCAGCCGCAGTTCAGGTTGATCTCGTCGTAGCCCCACTGCTCGCCCAGCCGCGCGCAATGCGCCAGGTCCGAGGCCTCGCTGCCGCCGAGCTGCAGCGCCACCGGATGCTCCGTCGCATCGAAGCGCAGATGCCGCCCCACGTCGCCATGGATCAGCGCGCCGGTCGTCACCATCTCGGTGTAGAGCAGCGTGTGGCGCGAGAGCAGGCGGTGCAGGTAACGGCAATGGCGGTCCGTCCAGTCCATCATCGGGGCCACGCTAACAGCCGCGTAGCTCTGAGGACCCGTTTTCCCTCTGGAAACGCCCTGTTCTAGCGGTGTCTGATTCAATGTGATTTCCTGCGTTTTTCGCTCATTTTTCAATGTCGGTGCTACATTCGGGGCGACAAAAAAACCGATGTAGCACCACCCATGGGAACAATTCTCGCACGCACCCGAAAAGACGGCACGACTGGGTATATGGCCACGGTGCGAATCAAAAAAGGCGGCAAGGTCATCTTCCGGGAAACCGAGACCTTCGACCGGGAACAGGCCGCCAAGGCCTGGATGAAGAAACGCGAAACGGAGCTCGCGGTGCCTGGCGCGCTGACAAAGCCCGCCGACCCGCTGATGGCCGACGTGATCGACCAGTACAACCAGGAGAAGCACAAGGCCCACGGCAAGACCAAGACCCAGGTGCTGCGCACCATCAAGGACTCGGATTTCGGGAAGCTGCGCTGCAGCGAGGCCACCAGCCCGGAGATCATCAAGTATCTGCAGACGCTCACATCGCAGCCGCAGACGCGAGGCAACTACCTCTCCCACTTGGCGGCGGTCTACAGCGTGGCCAGGCCGGCCTGGGGCTACCCGCTCGACCAGCAGGCGGCCGAGGACGCCCGCGTCGTGGCAGTCAAGCTGGGACTGATCAGCCGTTCGAAACAACGCACCAGGCGGCCGACACTGGACGAACTGGACAAGCTGATGGCGCACTACAGCGCCTACGAGCTCAAGAACGCCGACCCCATCCCCATGCGCGCGTTAATCCTGTTCAGCATCTTCTCGACGCGGCGCCAGGAAGAAACCTGCCGGATCACCGCCGAAGATCTGAACGCCGAGCACGCTGAGTTGACCGTGCGCGACATGAAGAACCCCGGCGAGAAGATCGGCAACGACGTGGTGACCGCATTGACGCCCGAGGCCCTGCAGATCATCCAGCGGCTGGGCGCCAAGAAAGGGCGGATCTGGCCCTACAACGAAGGTTCGGTCAGCGCCTCGTTCACCCGTGCCTGCGCCATTCTGGGCATCGAGGATCTACGTTTCCATGACCTGCGGCACGACGGCATTTCTAGGCTATTCGAGATGGGCTGGAACATTCCACGCGTGGCCACCGTGTCGGCGCATCGCTCGTGGCAGAGCCTGCAGCGCTACACCCACGTCAAACAGACAGGGGACAAGTATCAGGACTGGCCCTGGAAAAAGAAGCTGCTCGGCGCGACCTGAGGGGCTACTGTATGCTTTCACAGCATGAGCGAGCATTTCTTCCGCCAGCAGGGAGAGCGAGGCCCGCGCCACTGCCAGTGGTGCGAGCACTGGGGCGGCCCCACCAATCCGCGCTACCCGGACGGGTCGATTTGGTGCGTGCAGAGCCGGCTCGTGAAGTCCACCCCGCGAGACGGCTGCGCGTACTGGGCCAGAGCGACCGGTCTGGACCGTGATGACATTCCGCCGAGCGTGCCCTACGTTGACCATTTCGCGCTGGAGATGGCAGCCATGAAGGAAGCCATGCTCCGCGAGGACGCCGATATCCAGGCCATGGCCGGCGACTGGAACCCCAACGCAAAAAAGCCCTCCACCCCGTGAAGGATGGAGAGCTGAAACCCGCGCCGAAGCACAGGAGGAGACAACTGCAACTACTTGATCAGGGGCATGAGCCGACTGTCAAACGGGAACCTGGCGCGCACCTCGGCGACATTGATCCAGATCTCGCCGTTAGGCTGCTCGTGGCCGAATGGCAGGATATGACCGAAGCCTCGCGTGGATTTGATCCACTCGGCGCCGCCCCTCTCCGCCTCCTCCAGCAATTCGAGCAGCCACTTACGCCCGACGCGGCCATTGCGCACCAGCAGGCCCTTGATCCACATCTCGCCCGGCAACCAGTGCACGCCGCACAGCGCGTCGTAAGGGGCCATTGCCGGAGCCGCATCGTCATGAAAGAAGCGAAACACTTCTTTCGAGCCAGCGTCGGGCAGACGCTCGACGCGGATCATTCCGACGCCCTCCCCGCCTGCTCGGCAATCTTGCGCACCGCATCTCCGCTGGCCTTACTTCCCCGGCTAGAGCCGATGAAATAGGTCAAAGCCGCGACCATGCCACCCTCGACCGTGCCAAACGCCCGTGTCAAGAGAGCGCGTGTGTATTCATCGGACGGCATCTTGCCGAAATAGAACATCGCCACCTCGGCCGCGAACAGGGCCAGCAGCACGAAGAAGATCACCTGGGGCATGAAGTCCTTCGTGGCGATTTGCCTGGCCCGCGCGTCCTGCACGTCGCGCAGCTGCGCATCGTCCGCCGCCTGGTTGATCTTGAGCACATCGATCTCGAGCGTGCGCATCTGCAGCGCGAACTGCTGCTCCGCCGTCTTGATGGCCACGATCTGCTCCCCCGTGAGCTGGCCGCTGGTCAGTGCGCTCGCTACGTCGGCCTCAGACGCGTTTTCTGTGCCCAACATGGCACTGGCCAGGACCTTGACGGCTGCACCCGCCATGGGGCCGCCCAAGGCCGCGCCAAGCACCGGCGCCAAGCTGCCGACGAAAGTCCTCCAGTCGAAGGCGGCACCCATCAGGCCACCCGCTGGTTAATCCAGCCATACAAGAAGGCGCGCTGCGAGCGGTTGCCCTCGGTGATCTCCAGGTACCGGGCCGCCTGCACGCCGTTGAGGGCCTTGAGCATGACCTTGATCCCCTCCATGCCGCGCCAGCGCAGGAAGGCCTGCAGCGCAGCCAGGCTGACCGGGCCGAGCCGGCCGTCGACGAACAGATCCGCGTAGCGTGAGCCCGTGTCGTTGAAGCCATTGAGCCAGCGCTGCAAGAACTCGGCCGCCTTCCCGGGGCCCATGTTGACACCGGTGTCGATCAGCTCCATGGCGATCTCCATGTTGATGCCCGCGACCTGGTCGAACTTCGGTTCGCTGATGTAACGCGCTCCGTAGATCTTGCGGGCCAGATCTACCGGCAGATCGCGCATGTCGCCCTGGTAGCCGTTGGCCCTGGCCACGGCCAGCGTGATGCCATAGTTCGTCGGGCCGCCCTTGTCATCGGGGTGGTCCACGTAGCCTTTCTCCACGGCGATGATGTTGTTGACGAAGGTATCGAAGTTCATCGGAGATCTCCAAATTTGCTGTTGAGTCGGCGGTCTTTGATGCCGTGGCTGCCCATCACCTCGATAAGCTGCGCGATGCGGGCCTCGCAGGCCTGGCGCTCGTCGCTCACGGCCTGGTCGATCACTTTGTGCAGCCGCGTGATCTCGACGTCCTGCCGTTCGCTGTGGACCTCACCGGCCTTGATGCGATCGGCCATCTGCCCAATCACCAAAGCGGTGCGCTGTTCACTCATGCTGACGAACATGGCGGCCACCCAGGCCATGACCACCAACACGACGACAGCTGCGATGGTGATCAGGGAAAACGGTGAACCGGTGAGCGTGATGAAAACGGCCTGGCGCTGTTCCCATACCCAATACAACACGATGCCGCTGAAGGCGGCCAGAACGCCCAGCAACAGCTTCGTGAGCGTCAGCTCCTTCCACACCTCAATGAAGCTCTTGAGCATGGATTCAATCCGGCAGGGCGAGCTCGGGAAGCATGGCGGCGAGCTGATCGCCAGTGGGCTCAACTACGGTGCCCGCCTCCCACTGCGCGAGAATCTCGTAGCACTTGGCCCAGATCAGCGAGCGCCAAGCACGCAACGCTTGGCCCTCAGCCTGGAACTTCGCCACCGCCGGCTCATCGGCATACGTCACGGCAGTGCTGATATCGTCGTAGCCGAGCGCCTGAGCACGCTCATCCAGATGGGTCTGGACGCGTGCTCGAAGCAGATCGATCCGCCGCGCAACCGTGAGCGCCGCAGGGCGTCGTAGCGCGTCGGCTTCGGCTTGAGTGATAGGCGTCAGGCCGTCTCCGATGTAGTCGTCTTGCGAGCCATCGGACTCAAAAGCAAAAACGGCGCTGGATGCGTCTTTGAAGTATTTCACGTCTAGTCCCTTTCAGCGCTCAGCGCAGTTCATTCCAAAACGACAGAGAGCCCTGGGTGACGACCAATTGGTAGGTCGCGCCAGCCGGAACGACCGCCGTCGCGTGTAATGACGTATTCCCAGGCGTTGCGCCCGTGATGCTTCCGTTCGCAGCAATGCTGTTAACGCCGGCTACTGTCCAACTCACAAAGACAGTGCTGCTGGCGACAGTACCTGTGACAGTGGCCGACACGGTGATCGGCCGGCCGGTGGTGTTGGTGTAGGTCGTGTTAATGGCCCGGCTACCCAGCAAGTTCTGCCAGGTCTGGCCAACGCCAATCGCCTTGGCGCCAATCATCGCGTCAATGGCCTGTTTCAACTGTGTGAGCGTTCCGCCACTCAGCGCGATACCAGCCAGCTCGATCACGTTCGAAATCTCTTCCTGCACCTGGTCAAACCAGTCCGCGTTCAGATCAGTGGCTGCAACGCCCCCAATGACATCACCATCGGTAAAGCCAGGCTTTCCCGCGCCGAATTTGCCGGCCACCGCCGTGATCGTCGTAATACGCCTCATGTTGTTTTCCTTTGGTTAAAAGTCAGGCGCCATACCCGACGAAGAGCCGGGTGTGCGCGGGTTTGTGAATGGCAAGAAGGCACTCCAAGCCAGGGTCGCCCCAGCTCGCCAGCGGGTCGCTGCAGCGGCCGCGCACAGTCATTACCTTCTTGTTTGCTGCGGCAGGCACATTGACGCGCCAGCCGAATCGCCAGCCACCCTGGTTGATAGCGGCATTGCATTTGCTGTTCGCACGCATTGGCCGGAATACGTCCACCGTCGCGCCGGCATAACCCAGCGCCGCGAGAAACCCAATAAAAAAGGCGGCCGATTGGCCGCCCTGGTAGGTCAAGCGCTGCACCACCCGGCGTCTTCGCTCGGCGGTGCTGCCCGGTGGATCGAGGCACGGATCAGGCAAGCCGACGACGCGCTCCCAGTCGTCGAGCAGCTCACTTGCGGTGCGCGCATCCGCCTCTTCGAGGAGCTGCTCGGCGCGCTGGTGAAGTGCCTGCAGCGCCGTGGCGGTGGGATCGAAGATGCGCACGCTGGCGTTGTCGCCTTCAACCGGCCAGGCCGGGCCTATGGGTAGCAGCCCGAGCTGCTGCTGTGCGTAGTCGGCCGCTGTCGTCCTGATCACACCCATGCGATGCTCCCGAAGGTCGGCATGTGGCCGATGCCCGGCGTGACGTTGGCGGCCGGCGCCAGCAGCACACTGTCGGTCTCTCCAGCGGCCACGCTGATGGCTTCGCGGATGTGCGAGACCAACAGCGTGACACCTGGCTCTGCCTCGCGTTTGAGCAGGTCGCGCAGTTCGGCCTCCACCGCTGTGCGTACCGCAGCGCTGTTGGGCGTGAGCGAGATCTGAAACGCCACCGGGTCGGCCACCGGCGCCATCACATAAAGCTCTGCCGTCACTGGTGCGAGTGGCGTAATGTGGGCCAGCACGGCGGCCACCTCGCCCGCGTCTGGAATCAGCGAGGCGTCGTCGTCGCGCACGAAGCGCACCACTACCGTGCCGGCGCCCTGCTCCAACGGGGCCACCCAGGCGCGCGTGACGCCCGGCACCTCCAGAGCCCAAGCCTTGTAGTCGGTGACGCTGCCGCCGTCCGGCGGGGTCCGCACGCGGGCAATGAGCCGGGCGCGCAGGCTGTCAATCGACTCGATGTCCGCACCGCCCGAAATTTCGCCGGCCGTGGCTTGCGTCTGCACGCCGGCCACGGGCGACACGAGCGAGAGCGCCTGGCCGGCCGCGCGGTTGCCGGCGGCGCCGGCCAGCGCCGCCACGATGGGCGCGCTGCCAGCTACGCTGTCGGCCGTGGTGGTGTACTGCACGCCATCGAACGCCTGCAGCACGCTTCCCGTGGGCACAGTGGCGCCCAAGGCCACCACGAAGGCAGCTGCGCCCGTAGCGGCCGCTGCGGGCTTGCGCGGCACCTCGAGCCACATGCTGGCCCAACGCTCCAGGATGTCGTCGTCGCAGGTGTCCCAGATGATCTGGCGCGCGATCCAATCCGCGTAGCCATACACGCCATGCAGCGCCCCGGCGAAAACGCGGGCATAGACCTCGGCATCGGCACGCCGCAGCTGCTCGCCATCGACACGCGAAAGCATGTCGTCGCGGACGGACTTGACCAGCGCCGTCAAAGGCGGTCGGTTAAACATTCAGAAAGCTCCATGCATCGTTGAAACGGATATCCAGATTGGCCGCATCGGGCCGCACGATCTGGCAGCGCAGCGAGATCTGCGACACACCGGCACGTTCGGCCTCGACGATGACCTGGCTGGCCACACCATCGGCCACCAGCCAGGCGAGGGCCTCCTCGGCATACTCCCGCGCTTGGGTGACCGTCTGCTGGGTGATCTTCGCGCGGGCCAGCAGCCACAGCCGCGAGCCGATGCGGTCGCCTGGTACGGATGCGAAGCTGTCGCCCCACCAGCCGCAGCGCTCGGTGCCCGGCAGGTCATCCGCCGGGCGGGCGCGGCCCCAGGTGAACAGGCTGATGATTACGGCGCGGGGCAGCGGATCGCGCAGGCCCATGCCGAGCGAGCGCTCGACGCCATCGACCACGATGGTGAGCGGTTGTTCGGGCGTCATGCCGGGCCTCCGGTGCTGGCACCACCTGGCTGCACGCCGCCGTGCACATGCGTGGCCCCGATGTTTACGCCGTTATGCGAGAGCTGCGGGGCCAGCAGATGGATGGCGCTGCTGGCGGCGATCTCGATCACGCCGCCGCGCTTGAGCGTAATGGTGGAGCCGCCGTCGTCGTGCAGCGCCACCTCGCCCGGCTGCAGGGTGGTGAGACGGTAGCGCCGATCGGCAACCACCAGCACCACACCGTGCGAGCGATCGCCATCGAAGAAGCCGGCCACCACCTCGGCACCGGCCTGCGGGTGCGAGGTGAAGCCGTAGGGCTCGAAGTGCTCCATGCGGTCCTTCGCTTCTTCGTCGAGCAGCTGCACCTGCAGGGTCTGCATCTTCGTGGTGGCCTTGGCGGCGGTAACCTTGCCGCGCACGAACATGTTGCCGATGCGTGTCGCCATGCGACGGAGCGCATCCAGTTCGGCGCTCATTCGGACTCTCCACTCAATCCCAGGCCACCGGAGGCGTAGCGGTCTTTGACGATCTTCACGTTCTTGCCTTTCTTCTGTTTCTTCTGTGCGGCCGACACGTAGCCGTCAACCGGGCCGACGCGCAGTTCCGTGCGCTGGCCTTGTTCGTCCAGCAGGTACTTCACCTCGGCCACAAGCATTTCCGTCTCAAACCCGATCACGCTGTCGACCACGCGCACGATCTGGTTCGGCACCCACAGACCGGCCGTGTCGCTCTGCCGCCAGCCGTCCACGGTGTAGGTGGTTTCCAGCGCCTTGGCGGCACGGTGGGCCCGCTCGTAGCGCACGCGATCGGCGCAGGTGCCTTCGTCCACCTGGCCGCTTTGCCGCAGCACCAGCAGGCGGTGGCGGCTGACGCGGTTGTCGGTGACGCTGGCGCTGCTGCCGATCGACGATGTGACGGCGGTGTCCACGTCCTCACCGGCTTCGTCTTCGTCGGTCTGCTGGCTGGTAACGGACTTCTGCCCTTTGCAGATGTATTCGCTGAAGACCTTGCTGAAATCGAGCGCCGCTTCGGCTGCACGGATGTTCACACCCAGCTCCAGCGCCACGCCGGCCTTGCCGCCGCTGCCGGCGACGATGAAGACCAGATCCCCCTGCGCGTTGTCGGTCGCGAGGCAATGCCGGATACGCAGCATGCGGTCGATGCTTTCGAATACGGTCTCGCCCTGCTGCACCTGAAAGGCCAGCGTGCCTCCGGTGTCCACCTCCGCACGGACCGTGACGCCGTAGGGTGCGGCCATGTCGGAAGCGATCTGCTCCAGCTTCACGCCGCGCCACTGGCCGCCGCTGCCGCCCTTGGCGTTGGGTTTGACCGTCTTCGCGGCGGCGGCCTTCGTGCCGTCCACCGCCGTGAGGTTGAGCGCGGCCCAGCCCTTACCGGTGCTTCCCGTGCCGCCGGGAGCGCCCTTGCTGCCCTGGATGGGGCAGCAGTCCACCAGGTCGGCGGTTTTGCTGCGGCCACGAATGCCGACGCTGAGCGATGTGCCGTCGTACCGGATGGGCGTTCCGTCGATGTAGCCGGTGGCGACCAGGTCTTCGCCGATGTACAGCGTGCAGGCGTCACCGGGCTGCACCCGGCGCGGCACGTCGGTCTGGCCGGGCCAGCGGTCGGTCACTTCGAGGTCGAAGCTGCGCGCCTGGCGCTCGATGCCGGCTTCGATGCGCACGTTTTTCCAGCCGCCGAATTCCGTGCCGTCCACCACCAGGCGCACCAGGTTGGATTCGTCGATCATTTGGAGAGCACCTGCAGGGGTTTCTGCGGCACGAAGCCGGGATGGACCAGTCGGTTGCGCAAGACGATTTCATCCGCGCGCGTGGCGTCCTCATACCGGTCGTAGGCAATCACCAGGGCCGAGCACACCTGCGGCGGCGTGAGCGGCACCAGGCGGGCACCGCCAGACGCGCGGGCGGTAAGGTCGGCCCATACGGCCTGGCGGGCGGCCTGCAGCGCGTTGTAGGCCGTGTCGTCGGCGACCAGGCTTTCGGCGTCAAGCGCGGCGCACACGGCGCTGCGCACGGTGTGCGCGTCGGCCTGCACGGTGGCATCCACATGGCTGCTGATGCCGACGGCCTGGGCCAGCAGGGCGCGGCGCACCAGCGCGTTGATGGCGGCGGTGTTGAGCACTTGCTGCCGGCGCGCGGGCGTGGCCGTGGCGGCCGGCACCGGCGCGTTGAGCACGCCACCCGCGCCGCCGTTGCCGGCCACGCCGACGATGGCCAGGGCCATGGCGGCCATGGGGTCGCCGTTGGCGGTGCCGGCGGTGCTGGCCGCACTGCTGCCCGAGTAGGCGGGCGCAACATCATCGCCACCACCGAAGAGCGAGGCCACCAGGGGCGACAGGTCGAACAGATCCATGAGCGACTGCGCGAAATCCAACGGCGTGGACAGCTGCTGCACCAGGGAGCCGACAGACGCGCCCAGGCCGGAGGCCCAGCTGGCAAGCGGGCTGACGCCGCTGAGCGAGCCGATGAAGTCGAATGCGCTGTTCAGGTCCAGCGCGGCGGCATCACGCACGAAGGAAGCAAAACCATCGACCGCGAAGCCACTGGCGAAGCTGCTGGCGCCGGCGAACGACAGGCTGTCGGCCGACATGCGGCTGAGCATCGGCGTGCTGCTCTGCGCGGAAGGGAATTCCAGCTCGCCGCCCTCGACGAAGCTGAAGCTGACCTCGGCCCGGCCGGCGGCGGTGTCAAAGCGCACGCGCATGAGTTCGCGCAGCGACACCTCCATGGTGCCGAGCCAGGGATGCACCAGCGTACCGGTGCCCTCTTCCTCCGCAGCGGCGATCAGTGCGTTCGCGTCGGCGATGTAGCCGGGCCCGACGACGAAGGCATCCACCGTGAAGCTGCGCGTTGCACGGCCCAGGTCTTCCGCCCATGGTTGGTCGCGCTGCGGATACTCGTGCACTTGCACGCGCCGGCCTACCTCGACACCGGCGGCGTCCACGTAAAAGGGCACGCCGCGAAAGCTCGCCGGCTGCAGCGATTCACTGAGGTAGGTCATGGTGCCTTCTAAAAACCGGTATCGGTGGCGAGTGAGCGGTAGCCCACGTTGGTGTTGACGGCCACGCGCGGCGCGGTGGACTGGGCCTGCTCCACGCGCATGCCAGGAGGCGCATTCGCGAAGTTGATGTCCACCTTGCCGTTGAGCGTGGCGGTCGGGTTGGAGGGCTGAACCAAGTTGAACGAGCCTGAGCCGATCTGGCCTGGTGCCGGTGCTCGCGTAGAGCCGTCGAAGGACTGCGGGCCCAGGCTTTCCGCTAATGGAGCGGCAGCGGCGGCGGCATTGCGCACCACGGGCCCCAGAGCCCGGACCTGCGGCCCCATGGCCCGAAATGCGGGCGCCGCTTGCGCGACGGGCCGCGTCAAGGTCTTCGCATAGGCGTCGGTGACCTCCAGCGAGCGCTTGGCGTTTTCGTTGCCGAAGAAGGCCAGGACGCGCGCAATGCCTTCGCCGAGCGCCTTGGTGAAATCCCAGTCCTCTATAGCCTTGTAGATGGCGCTGCCGACCGCGTAGCCGACCAGGCCGGCGGCACCGATAAGGCCGGCCGACTTCGCGGCTGCCGCCAGCGACGCGGTCATGACAGCGGTGACGGAACCCGACGCGGCCGCACTGGCAAGAAAGGCGCCGGCAGCGTTCCACGCGGCCAGCGACGCGCCGCCGAAAGCCCCCGCCAGGCGAATGAGCGAGCCAATGATGCCGCCAATGGCGAAGATCGTCTGCGCGTTCATGATCACCGCCAGAATGACAAGGGCGTTTTTGAGTCCGCCTACCTGGTCCACCGCCGACTTCAGAGCATCGATGCTGGAACGGATGCCGTTCAGAAAACTCTCCCAGTCGATCGACTGCAGCCCTGCCACCAGCTCTTGAACGACCTTCTTCACCTGCGCCCCTACCACCTTCTTGCTGGCAGCAGCCCATTGCACGAAACCCTCGACCAACGGACTGAGTACCGGGATCAGTTCGCGCGCGATGGTGGACTGAAAACCCTTGGTGACGAAATCCAAGTCCTGCAGCTTGTCCCCGAACTCTTTCGCGGCGCGGATATCGGCCTCGGGGATGGTGCCCTTGAGCTTGGCGAAGCGGGCCAGGCTTTGATCAATGCCCTCACGGCCTTCACTCAGGAACGGCAGCATTTCCTGGTAGGCCTTGCCGAACAAGGCTGTGCCCATGGCGGCCCGCTTCACGGGGTCCTCGTTGAGCTTGAACGATTCCGCGATCTCGGGCAGCAGATCCGCAGCAGTGCGCATCTGGCCGCTGGCATCCTTCAGCGGGATCTTGAGAGCCTTCATCAACCCGAGCAAGCTATCGTTCTTACCCATTGCAGCAGCCCCAAGACCCTTGTTGAGCTTGCCCATCGAGAGCTGCAAAACGTCAATCGGCAGTGCGGCCTGGTCGGCCACATACTTCATGCGCTGGAACTGATCCGAAGTCATCCCGGCCTTGATGGCCCCGTTCTGCAGCGACTCCGCCAGCTCGGTGAATGAGACCACCGCGTGCTTGACAGCGGCCACACCGAAGCCCGCCGCGATGGTGGACATGATACCCAATGGAACGCCGAACTTCGACGTGAGGTTGTTAATGCTCGTGCCCACATCGCCGAGGTACTTGCGCGTGGTCTTGGCCACGCCCTGCACGCTCTTCAGCACGGGCGACAGGTTGTCCACGGCGCTCAGGATCGCCTTGAGGGTGAATTTGTCCATGTGGGTCTCTCAGGAAGGCCGCTCCAGCTTGGCGATGCGGTAGGCCTGACTTTCGTATTGCTGGAAACGGGAAAGGGAAAGCCGCATCACTGCGGCCGGATCTAGGCGCCAGAAGCGCGCCACCTCATAGACGCTATCGGTCAGCTGCTCTCGGGTTCGTCGCTCGCCCCGAAAAAACCCATCACCATGGCGGTCGCCTTGCCGAAGTCAGCCGGGTCCATGGCCTTGACGCTGGAAAGCGGCACGCCCGCCAGGCGCACGATCCAGGCGGCCACGGTCTTGTGCTGGATCTGCACGCCCGTGGAGCCGTTGTCCATGATCAGCAGGAAGGGCTGGCCGAGATCCATGATGTCCTCGGTAGTCACTTCACGCAGGGTGACCTCGCTGACGTCGGCGCCGTGCGCCCGAATCGGCTTCTTCAGCTGGATGGTGTTGAGCTCGACCTTGTTTTCCTCGCCGCTCATTGCCATGCCCCGTTCGTGCCGTTGAACTCGAGTTCGACTTCGCCCTCTTCACCCTTACCGCTGGCCTCGTTAGCCAGCCAGGCGCCGGAGAGCACGTAGACCTTACCGTTCGCGAATTCGGCCGTGCACGTCATATCGGTGCCGGCCTGCAGCTTCGCGATGGGGAAATCGCGCGTGAAGACGGCGGTGAGCTTCACGAATGGAAACAGCGGTGTTTCCTTGTAGCCCACAGGGCCACCCGAACTCATCATCGGCTCGCGCTTGACGGCCATGATGGGGCACTCGAGGCCCCCTTTGACTTCCAACTGGACGCCGTCTACTTTGATGTAGCAGACGCCCGCAATGCGGTCAGCCATGATTTCTTCCTTTCGAGGTTATGTAGGGATCGCGCCGCAGGTCAGTACTGCAGGCGGAACTGGTTGAGCACGGCGAAGACGCGCAGGTTGTTGATGTAGTCCGGCGTGAAGAGCACGTCGAGCCGGTTCGGATCGGTGGCATTGCGCTCGACGATCAGGTTGGCCGCGAACATCGCGCTGTTTTCGACATAGCCCTGGAATTCCATCTTGGCGTAGTCGGCCACGATCTCGCCACGGGCCACGGCCGGCGTGATGATGGCCGAGCCAGCGGCGAAGCGGGTGCCGTCATTTGCAAGCTTGTGGCGCGGGTACTTGCTCGTGATGATCGAGCGCAGGCGGCGCAACACGTACGCGGAGAGCTGCAGGGTCTCGCTGTCCAGGTAGGAGTCATCGGCCTGGTTGAAGGCATTCTTCTGGTAGGTGGTGATGGCCCGCTCGACGCGCAGGATGCCGCCGCTGACGTAGCTGGTGGCAACACCGTAGTTCAGCAGACTTTGCCGCTCGGCGAACAGGAAGCGCTTGCCGGCGCGTGGCACGAGCAGGCCGGTCAACACGCCGGTCTGCACCGTGCGGGCTGGATCAGCGTTGAGGAAAACGGCATTGCGCGCGGCGTAGGCGGCGGCGTATTCCCAGCTCGGGTTCGGGCAGTCCACATCGATCGCGGCAATGGTGTGGTGCTGATCGTTGCGCAGGCCGCCGGCAGTGACCAGGGCGCCGAGCGAACCGCGCAGCGCCGTGTACACATGGCCGTACAGCTGACGGCTCCAGCTCCAGCGGCCGGTGGTGTCGTTCAGCTCGGCGCCGATGGTGTCCAGGCTGGTGCTGTCGGTAAAGGGGTGGAAGATGAAGTCGTACTCTTCGTCCCCCATGGCCGAAATGACGGGCGCCAAGGCCGGATTGACCGCGCCGGAGGCCAACGTGGCGCCCGAATAGGACAGCGTGATGCCGCCTGGCAAGGCTTCGCTGCCGGCGGAACCTGCGAAGCTGTCCACCATCGTGATGTCGTTGCCGGTGAGGCCCTTCCACTTGGCCGTGAGCGTGACGACGCCAGCTGCAGCGGCAGCGGTGACGGGCAGGTCGGTGTTCGCCGTGATGGCGGTGACGATCGACGCGGCCACCACCGCAGCGGTGTCGCCCAACAACACGGGCACCTGGATGCGCTGACCGGCGATGTATAGGGCGATCACACCGGTGCTGGTGGCCGTACCCACGGCGGTGACGGTGCCGGTAGCCGCCACAGACGAAGTACCTTCTGCCACCGGGATGCACCACAGTTCGCCGAAGTTGTCGTTGTCACGGTAAGCCTTGACCATGCGCGCCAGCTGGGAGCCACGGCCGAAGAAGGCGATGGCCTGGGCGACCGTGGACACGATCACCGGCACGTTGACGGCGGCAGTGCCGCCCACCAGCTTCTGGCCAATGGCGAGCGCACGGCGGACGCCAGACACGGCGCCATTGGCCCGGCTGTTGTCCATCTCGGCATAGAACAGCGGCACACGGACCTGCTGCGGAATGTTGGCAAAGGGAACGGTCATGAAGGTGCTCCAGAAAGTGAAAAGGCCCGCTTGATGGCGGGCCTGGTGGTGGGCTTGGTTGCGTTAGGTTGGGGTGTTGGCCTCATCCTGTGCAGACGTCTGCACGGGCTCGACCTCGGCGGTCAACTCCTCGACGTCGCCGGATTCGATCCGGCGGTGCCAGTAGGTTGACGGGGTCACCTCGCGGCCTTCCGGCGGCAAGGTGCCGCCCCGATCGGGATCGGGGACAGTGATGTTCGGGGCGGGTTTCAGAAACATGGATACCTCCAAAAAAACAAAAGCCGCCTCGAATGGGCGGCTGAACTGGACACTTCGTCGTTTGGGTGAAATTACCCTTCCTGACTCCCGGTTGGATCAACAAGGAGGTGCGCGTATTTCGAGTTGGAAATGAGCGATCGGGCGTAAATCGACATCACCTCTTTCCCGTTTGGAATTTCGTAGTCGGTCGGCGACGAGGCATGCGTGGCTTTGCAAATCGCTCGCGTGATATGCACTGCCAGGCCGAACATCGAGCGCCGAAAAATGCTTATTAATGGAATCTCTTGCCCATCAAGCTGCGTAGCGCCCTTCGGAACGCCGTGAAATTTCAATTGGCCACAGAAGCTTTTCACCTTGTCATCTTCGAACGTCATCGACGAGGCTGTGTGAGCGAATCTGTTCCGGATTTCTTTGAGGGCGCGCAGCTCATTGCGCGCGTTGACCGGTATCAAGCCGAAAAAGTAAGCCAGTTTGATCCGAGCCGAAAACTCCCCAGCAGGCCCTTTGTATTCAAGGAACTCATTCACAGGCTTCTTCTCATCAACCATCGAAGCCGCTATGAGCAACTTCAGACGATCATCCAGGAACTGCCCCGCCCTTACCACTGCAGCCCGATCACTCTCACCCGCAAGAGACTCTTTGAAATCGAGCAACTCCGAAGTTAACGCCGCCTCTCTCTCGGAAAGTCCCGCCAAAATCTTAGCGCGGAGCTCGCCCTTGGACTTGTCTCGCGCCGCAATGTGGTCAGGATCATTCATCCACGCTGATTCTGTGTTGTCTGCCAAAGACGCCTCCTGAAGTTAAGGGCTCCAGTATCAGCGATTGCGGATAACACAGCGAATGGACCCGTGGTCAAGCAAGGGATGCCGGTTCGCCGCTTCGACAGATGTTGATTAAATCAGGCCGCAATGCCAATCAGCGGCATGTTGCTCCTGTTCCACGAACCACCCTGCGGGAAGCGCGGAGCCATCGCACCTTGGATCGGCGGGTAGTAGTACTGCCCACTGGTAAGCCCCCATCGAGCCAGCGTGAAGTCATACGCACCCGAAGCCCATCCAGTCGAGCGGCTTTGCGCCGATCCGTGGCACGACGGTGCGCCACCAGAGAACGCGAAGGTGACACCGACCCAAAAGCCCTTCGGATCGCTCTTCACGCCGGCGGCAAAGGTGAACGTGTTGATGCCCACGCTCAGCACCAATTCGGCATCGGCTTCGGCGATGAGATCGCCTGGCACGCCGTCCTCGTTCGTGTAGATGGCGCAGCGCGCTCTCGCCGTCCCGGGGATCGCCGTCACCGAGATGCCGGCCCGCTTCATCGTGTCGCCGAAGTGCGGGAAGTAGCCGATGAACATCAGGTCGGCCACCATGACCTGAGCGGCGCCGGATGGACCGCCTTCCGGGCTGAAGTACCAGCCGCCACCCTGCAGTCCGGGGCAGGTGCCGATTGGGAGGTCTTCAATGTTAGGCATTATGGTCGCACTCCAATCAGCGGGAAGGTCGCGGCATGGCCCAGCACGCCGGTCATGTCGAAGACCGTCGGCATGACCGATGGGTACGAACGCACCGGCGAATACCACCCCTTGTTGACCGTCTGAAAATCCAGCGCGCCAGGGCCGGCCCACGGATCGCCGGTCTGCCCTGCGCGCAGCGTCGGTGCAGACGTCGCCGAAATGATGATCACGACCCAGACACCGCTCGGCCCACTTCGCACGCCGCCGGTGAACGCAAACAAGTTGGTCCCGACGGCAGGGGTGATCTCGGCATCGGCCTCCTGGATGAGCGACCCCGGGAAGCCGTTGGCGTTGGTGTAGAAGGCGCAACGCGCCTTGTTGGTCGCGTCGGGGACCACGGTGGCCTCGAACCCCACCGTCCCGATGAGGCCCGAGCACGCCGGGATGAAGGCGGCGTAATACCGGAATGTGCCGATCGCCGCTGCGGTCGATGCTGGATACTGGGCCGGCGGAAATTTCCACAAGCCCGTGTTGATGCCCGGACTGGTGTTCAGCCGGAGGTCGTCAATGATCTGATTTGCCATGATTTTTCCTTTAAAGAAAGAGCTTGGTTTTGTCGATGGCCGCCGCCGCTGCCGCAGCAACGACTGGCGACGGGTGCGTGCCATCTGGCGTGGGTTGCCCGAGAGAGACGATCCAACGGCCACCATTGCGCGCAAGGGCGCCACTGGCATCGACCTCAACACGATCTGCGGCATCGAACACGGCTTCGAGCGGCCACGGGACGGTGCGAATCCAGTCGTTGATCTTGACGCGCACCGCTTCCGTGGCACGCACCGTCTGATTGGCAACCGTGGCCCAGCCGTCCGTCGAGTCCGTGGCCGGGAGCGCGGTACATTGAATGACCTTCACGCCGCGAGCTCGCCACAAAAGCCATTGCGTGAGCAGCTTGCTTTGAATCATTTCAAAGCTGTTGCTACCGAAGACGTTGTTGATCAACATCTCCTGGATGACGTGCGTCACGCGACCATTCGCCATCAACGAATAGCTGCCCTGCGAGTTGATCGAGCTGTCGAGGGAGGCCTGCGGGCAGGTCATCCGCATATAGGGAATCACGCAACCCGACCCGCCTGCGACGTTTGAACCAAGCCCACGAGCGACGTAGCCAGTGTTCTCGATCTTCACGGTCGTGTTGTCGCCGCCGCTCCCGGTGGCAATGCTGTCGCCATCGATCAGCACGGATACGAACGGCGCAACGCCGTCAGCGAAGATGCCACACGCACCCCATGCCTGACGCAGGTTGATGGCCTTGTAGGGATTGGCCGCAAACGCCGTCTGACTGGCATCGGCCCCGGTGTGATAGTTCGAGTACTCACCCAGGTTGGGGTCGCTGTTGCCGTCGAAACTGTTCCAGACCTCCTGCGGCATGTCCCAGGTGGTGCCGCCGTCGCTGCGGGTGTACGAGACGTGCTCGATGAATTTGGCACCGGCCGGAATCTTCAGCACTTTGCCGGTGACGCTGTCCAGCACCTGATCCGAGTAGACCAGACTATTGACACCACCCGGCACCAGGATGCCGTTGGCACCACCGAAGGTGACGCGGTTGATCTGACCCAGCGGATATTCGATGGAGCAGCCGGTGATGGTCTTGTCGTACGCACAGGCCACGTCGCCGATGGCGGCAGCTGAGAAGGTGAAGCCGGCGTACGCCAGCACCAAGCCGCTCAGTCCCCCCGAGTTTTCGGCAGCCGTGTGGACAATGCCCGCGTCATGCCGCGTGCCAGCGATGACGCTTGTGAAAGCGCGCGTGCTGACCCGAGACGATGCCTGTCGCTTCGTGAACCAGGGAGTTACGGCAGGCGGCACGGTCGACTTAGCGGCGACCACACGGCTGGTGGTCGTCACTGGGGTCACACCATCACGCATGACCACCGGTGACCCATCGCGCAGCGTCAGCGGAGAGACGACGCCACCAGCGCTACCAGAGCTACCCGAGCTACCCCGACCCCCGGACTGCCCACGACACACCATTCGAGTCATAAATGGCATATGGAGCAACCGTGCCAACCAGAGCAGCCTTCCCAGCATTTGCAGCGGCTGGGAATGCGGCCTGCAACGCAGAGGCAGTCGCGAAAACACCAACGCTCCCGCCCCCTTCCACCCAGGATGAGCCATTGCTCGTGTAAACCGTATATGGCGCGGCCGCGCCGACCAACCCCGTTTTGCCTGCATTGACAGCGGGCGGAAACGCGGCCTGCAGCGCCGCCAGCGTGGAATAGGTGCCAACCACGCCGCCGGTGCCGACCGCTGGCGGCGCGAAAAGCAGCGTGGTGTTGTTACGGCGACCGAACAACAGATCGCCCGCGCTGATGGTCTCCCCGACGGGAGGCACAACGACAGGCGGCGTCGCAAGGACGACGTCACCAACCTGCACCAGGCGGTTCCAGTAGGGCGTGGCATCGACCTCGCGCCCAGCGGGCGACAGGAAGCCGCCGCGATCGACGTCCGGCACGTTCACGCCGTTCTTAGGGGTGACAAACATGGGTAACTCCTACAGGTTCAAATTGCTGATGTCGGACTCAAACTCGATGCGGCCGTCAGGGCCAGCCGGCGCCAGGCTCTTGTCGACGATGGGGTCGATGACGTCTGTCTTGACGTGAACGGTGTTCAAGGCGGGGAGGCCCTCCAGCATCGTTTCTTCCCAGCCGTCTGAGGGGCCGATCTGCATGTCGGCCGCGAAGTCGAACTGGTACCAGAGCTGCGCACGATCCATCTGCAACAGCGTGCCGCCGTCGTAGTACACGCCGTTGTGCCCCAGGGTGGGGCGCCAGCCGAGCAGCGCCCGCCAGACCGCTGCACGCACGGTGTGCAGGGTGATGACCGCCGCCTGTCCGCGCTCATCGACGGCGTTGTCGATACACACGATGACGGCGAAGCTCTCCGCCAGATCCTGCCGCACGGCGTTGAGAGACTTCGGCCGCTCCGGGCTGTCTTCCAACGGGATGACCCAGGCGGCCGGCATCGGGAAGGCGGTCTTTTCGGAGAGCGCCTTGAATTCGGCCGCTCCCGCCACGCGCTGCGCGAAGACTGGTGCATAGGTGCGCATCTGGGCGATGACAAGTTCGATGTCCATAAGGTGCTCACCGTGGTTTCAATGCGCCCTGCAGCGCGGAACGGATCGCGCTCTGCGCGGCCGCGCGGCGCGTGTCGAGGGCGGACTCCATGTAGTTGCCCCGCTTCTCGAAGTTGCGCTTGGTCGATCCGTAGAAGAGAAAGGCCGGATAGAACTTCTTCATTTCATTGGTCTTGTACGGCGCCACCTTGGCCCAGAAGCCGCCGCTGGCGACCTTGACCTTGATGGAGCGCATCAGCGCGCCGGTCTGCCGGCCTGGCATCTCGCCGGGAACCGACACCGCGCGACGCGACAGCAGCCGCCGAGCCTGCTTACGAATCTGCGCGCCTTCCTGGCGCAGCGTGCGCTTGATCGGCTTCTTGTCGAAGTCGATCCGCGTGTGGCCTGCGAAGCTGACGGAAACGTGAACGCCGGCATTGCTCATGGTGCGATCGCGCCCAGTTCTTCGAGGTCCATCAGCACGAAATGCTTGCGGCCGTTGATGTCGGTGACGCGGCGCACGCGGTAGCGCAGGCCGTCGTGCTCGACGACATGTTTGCCGGTGATCGCCCGTTCGTTGATGGTGCTGGTGCGCCAGCAGGCGAGGCGGTGCGTCGTCCCTGCCTCAATCTGCTGCGTGCCGTAGAACAAGGCGGTGCCGGCCGGCTCGATGCGGGCCCAAGCATCCTGGCCGACGTCAAAGACCTGATCCACGGCGAAGCCGGTGGACGGCGCGTCATGCCACAGCCTGAGCTTGACCAGGCGGTCGAGCTCGCCGATGTCGGGGGCCTTCACAGCGGCAGCCTTTCGCGGTACATCCACATGAGGCCGTTGAAGGTCTCGTTTTTGTAGAGCTGCGTTTCGCTCTGCGCCTGCGGGTTGCGCACCAGGTCGGCGATGAGCAGGAGCATGGCGGCCTTGACCGTGGCTGGTAGTGTGGCCGCCGTCCAGCCGCAGGTGATGGTGACCACCACCGGGGCCGCAGCCGCCAGCGTGAGCCGACGGCCGACCAGCGACGGCAAGGGCGAGACGTCGGCGCCCGCCGCGCTGACCGAGAGCAGCGAGGTGACGTCGCAGGGAAGTTCGACGCTGCCGCACCAGGTGGGGTAGGTGAACTCCACGGTCTGCTCCCCGATCGGCAGGCCGATCTCGCGCTGCGCGTAGTCGCGCGCGGCCGCGATCGCATCTGCGACGTCAGGATCGCGGTCGCTGCCAGTGATCTTGCACTGGAGCTTGGCGCGGGCCAGGTCGATGACTTGCTCGGGCGGGGTGATGATCTTGGTGTACATGGTGGTTGCGGCTTGTGAAAGCACACGGGCGGTGCGCTTTCACAAGGACTCGCGGGGCGAGCCTTGCAGGGGCCGTTAGGCAGGCGGTTTGTTTTGCGGCAAGGTGAGCGCGTAGGCGACGGCCTCTTTGCTGTTGTCGGCCAGGCTGTCGGCCTTGGCCTGCTTCAGCGTGGCGGCGTCCAGCTCGACGACGTCGTTGGCGTTGCCGAGTGCGCTATCGACCAGCAGACGCGCCTTGGTCAGCTTGGTTGCGGCCTTCGCGTCGGCGGCGTCGTCGAGCTTGGCGACCTGGTCGCTCACCATGCGGTCGGCGATGTCATCGTCCATTTCGAACTTTTCTGCTTCGGCATAGGCGGGCTGGTTGGGAAAGTAGGCTGCGGCGGCAATGGCGGCAAGGGCGATCAGTTTCTTGGACATGGGGATCTCCGGAGAAGGGGATGAGAAAAGCCGTGCAGACGTCTGCACGGCCTGAAAGCTGATCGCAGGGATCAGGAAGCCGGGTGCTGGTACAGCTTGACGGCGCCGGTGTCCATCAGGTTGCCGCCAGCACGGCTGAACGCCAGGAAGCCGACCTGCCCCTTCTTGGCGTATGCGCTGTCGTCGAACCGGTACATCGTCACGTTCATCGCATCGCGCACCGTGTACTGGCTGAGGTTGCCGAATGCGATCGACTTGGCATTGGCCGCCGGGGTCGGCATGTCGTTGTTGATCTTCACCGGATAGCCCAGCAGCAGGTCGGGGCGCTTGGCCGTCATACCTTCGTCGTAGCTCGGCGTCCAGATCGGGCGGCCGGCCGTGTCCTTGATCTTCCGCACCGCGCGGCGCATGGTTTGGGAGAACATGAACCACGGCGCTGCGCCTGGCAGATCGTCGTCCCCGGATTCTTCATCGAGGTAGGCGACATCGAGCGAGTCCATGAGGTCCACGAGATCGTCGTAGATCACCGTGGACACCTGGCCCGCAGCGCCGACGCGGCCGACCGACGCGGCGGTGACCATGCCCCAGGGCTCACCCGTGCCCGTGCCAGTGGTGTACTTCTTGTTCTGGTGGCGGCCAATGCGGCTGCGCAGCCGACCGTTCACCAGGCTGATGACGTCGATGCCGCTGTCTTGCAGCAGTTCGATCGGAATCGTGACGACCTTGGAGCTGAACTTGAACACGTTCAGCGAACGGGTGCCGAAGCTCACGTCCTGGTCGGAGGCGCCGGCATTCTGCGCCACGATTTCACCTTCCTCGGCGGTGCCGTCCGTGGTGGGGTAGGACAGATCCTCACCGGCGGCCGTGGTGATCTGGGTGGCGACCCGGCGCATGGCGCCGTAGCTCTTGAGCGCTTCGATCAAGGTTTTTGCCACCGTGGTCTGCACGGTGTAGCCGCCTTCGGAACCGGTCGTGGTGCTCATGGTGTTGCGCACCTTGGCCGCGTCTTCCTGGCTCATCTGGCGGTCGCTCTTGCGCAGGAAGATTTCGTAGCCTTCCATCTGCGCATCTTGCGGGCCGTCCTTCTTCGTCGGCAGGTGGCGAAATTCCTTCTCCGCTTCCATGTCGAGGACGCGCTGCGAGGCCTCGATCTGCGACTGGACGCGTTCGGCCTCGTCCATCACGCTGTCGAACTTCTCTTTTTCTTCCTTCGTCCAGGTCTTGCTGCCGGCCTCGGCGATCTGGTTCTTGGCGTCTTTGTTCAGAGCGGAGAGACGCTCCCGGAGTGCTTGGATGCTCATGGCGGTTTCCTATAAAAAAGTTGAGCTAAAAAAAAGCCACCCGGGTGGGTGGCTGTTCGCTGATGCGGAAGCGTCAGGCGATCTGGAGGAGCCTTAGCCGGCGCTCGGCGTGGGCGCGGAAGGCTGCGTAGTCGGGTTCCGGTTCGGGATCTGGCTTCGGCGGCGGCGCCTCCAGCAGGGCCTTGGGCGTCCTGTCGAAGGCTGTCAGGTTCCACTTGCGCGAGCTGGCGTTGTTGGCGCCGTCGCCCGCCTTGTCGGGCAGCGTGGCAAGCCGGTTAGCGAAGCCGTGTTCGATGCTCTCGTCGGCACTGAACCAGGTCTCTGCATCCATCCAGTCGGCGAGCTGCTTCACGTCGAGACCGGTACGGCGCGCATAGTCGGCAACGATCGCCGCGTCGACCTTGTCCAGCAACTCGGCGTTTTTGCGCATCTCGTGCTTGTTGCCCATGGCAAACGTCCAGCCGTTGTGGATCATGTAGAAACCGCCCTCGGCAATCTCGATCTCGTCGGCCGCATCGGCAATGGTGGTCGCGGCACTGGCGGCCAGGCCGTCGATGTGCGCGATGGTTTTCCCCCTGAATTGCTGGATGGCCGTGCGGATGGCGCGGCCCTCGAACACGTCGCCGCCCGGGCTGTTGATGCGCAGGTGCAGCGTGGTGGAGGGATCGAGGGCCGCGATCGCGGGCGCCACCTGCGCGGCCGAGACGCCCCACCACGCATCGATCACATCGTAGATGTAGAGCGTGGCGTCGGTGGAGTCCTCGGCGCGCACCAGATTGAGCGGTTGCCGCTCGTTGCCCGCGTTGTCGCGCATGAGCTGCAGGTATTTACGGTTCATTCTTGGGGTCCTCGGGTTTTGCGCTGACGGGCTTGTTCGGTGGGAAATAGATCTTTGCGGAGTCGCCGCCCATGGGCTTCAGGTTCTTCTTCTTGCGGATCTCGTCGATGGCCATCCAGCCAGGACCTGAACCCGGCCCGCCGGCTGCCGCGCGGTAGTACTTGGCCTGGCCGTCGCTGTCGCTTTCCAGCATGGCGTCACGGTCGAACCGGAGGAAGTATTTCGCCGTGCGAAACAGCTTCCGATTCAACTCCTGCTCGATGCGCTGCAGGTGTGTTTCCAGCGTGTACTGCACGAAGCCGCGGTTCATCGATTCGATGCCGCTGCCCCAGCTGGTGCTGGCGCTGGTCTCGCCGATCATGTGCGGCGGCACGCCGAACGCGCGGGCGATGTCGATGACACCGAACTTGCGTGCTTCCAGCAGCTGGGAGTCTTCGGCCGACACGCTCAGGTTCGTGGCCTTGATACCTTCGGTCAGGATGAGTGGCAGCCGATGCGCATTGGCGATGCCGCTGTAACGTGCGGCGAAAGCATTTCGTGTCTGCTCCTGCAGCGTGTCACTCATCTTGCCGGAAGTCTCAAGCACGATGGACGGGTGCGCACCGCCAGCGAAGAACTTCCCGCTGTATTCGTCCATGGCCATGGCACCGCCCGCCGCATTGCGCGCAGCCCACTGGATGACGCTCATGCCGCGCAACCCATTGAAGCCGAAGCCGGGGAAGTGCAGCATGTCGTCCTGGTCGCAGCCCCAGGTGCGCACGTCGCTGATGGAGTAGTTCAGGCGATCGCTGTCGTCGGTGGTGACTCGCCTCGGGGAGACACCATCCCAAGGCAGTGGGACCATTTCCTTGACGTCGCCGATGCGGTTGCGCCGGAGGTAGACGAACCCGTCACCGCGCAGCAGCATGCCACACAGCGACTGCTCCCAGCTGCTGGCTGCGGTGAAACGAGCGCAGGGCTGCTCATTGAGCAGCCACCACAGCGGTGGGTTGTCCACCAGCTCGCGTTCGCCCTCACGCCGCTCGTACTGCTGCAGGGGAAGCGATGCCACCGCGCCAGCAATCCGCTGCACGCACGCGAAGACGGCCGACACGCGCATGGCCGAATCCGGCGTCACGTGCAGGCCGGATGCCGCTGGGGTCACATGGAAGAACTCCATCATGCCAACGCGATCGCTGCTCATGACGGTGCCCTGCCCGTCGGTGCTGTCGTTGCGCACGGTCAAGCCGGCGCGCGCCGCCTCCTGCTCGGCCCGCCAGGCGGTGAGGATGCGGGAGCCGGCCGCCTGGTTGCGACCTGGGCCCGCGCCCTGGTTTGCGATGGCGTTCATAGTTGCACGAATCCTTGGTTAATACTATCGTCCTGCGCGAGCAACAGTGCACGGCCTAGGGCGATCAAGATGGCGATGGCGCCGTCGATCTTGTCTTCGTCGCGGTCCTTGGTCGGGCTGCGCAGCTCATTGAACTTGCTGACGCGCACGACCAGGTTGCTGACCATCCACGAAAGCAGCGGGTTGCCGTCGTGTTCTAGAAGGCCGCCGAGCACCAGGTTTTCAACCTGCAACAGCGCCTGCGTGAAGAAGAGCGAGCGCTGCTGAATTTCGACCATGGGCAGACCTTCCTCGACCAACTTGCCGGCGAAGTACATCGCCAACGCTGGGTCGAAGCCGATCTCCGCCATCTCGTGCATCCTGCAGTCGGCCCGCATGTCCTCGGCGATGACATCGAAGTCGGTCAGGTTACCTTCGCAGACCTTGACCCATCCCTCTTCGACCCAGCCTGGCAGGTGGGCATTCGAGCTCTCTTCGACCGCGTGGGCGTTGTAATACAGCTCGACGAAAACGCACCACTTCGGCCCGCGTTGAAAAGCCTTTGCCTTGGCAGCGAAGTCGCTCTTTTGCGCCAGGTCAAGCCCGCCGTAGCCCTTCTGTCCCGCGAACTCTTCTTCCTTCAGGTCGGGGTTTTCACACGCATTCCACTTCTCCATGTCCATCCACGCGCTGCCGGCATTGGTCCACACGTTCAAGTGCTTCGTCATGAAGTTGCCGCGCGCGCTCGGCGTGGACTTCGCCCGGTTGCACGCCGACTCCAGCTTGTCCAGCTTGGCACTGATGCCGATGTTCGGATTGGCCTTGCGCCAGACCTTCGGATCGGTCCAGTCGTCGCCCTTGTCGATCGTGAAGATGACGCCGAACCATGTTTCGTCGGTAGTGATCTGCTGGAGCACCTTGATGGTGATGCCCCGCAACTCGTAGCAGATACCGTTCATGTCCTTACCGGCGGTCGTGATGGCGCTGATCAGCGGCTGCGACCGCGAGCCGTCGGCGGACTCGATCACGTCCCACAGGTCGCGCTTCTTGTGCGCATGCACCTCATCGACCACGGCGCCGTGAACATTCAGGCCGTCCTGAGTCGAGGCTTCCGACGCCAGGATTTGAAAGCTGCTGGCGCTTTCGGGCGCCGTGATGTCGTAGCGCCCCACGGTGCAGCCGAAACGCTGGCGGAATTCTTCGTCGCGGAGCACCATCTCCCGCGCCGGGTCGAACACTTCGCGCGCCTGTTTGGCGGTGGTGGCCGCGCTGTACACGTGCGCTCCAGGCTCTTCATCGGCAAAGCACAGGTAGAGCTTACGACCCGCGACGCGGGTGCTTTTCGCGTTTTTCCGGGCGATCTCTTCGTACGACCGCCGAAACCTGCGCAGGCCGGTGACCACGTGCACCCATCCGAACAGGTTGTACTCGATGAAGATCTGCCAGTCTTCGAGCCGGATCTTCGCGTAGCTCAACACGCCGTCGGTGTAGATCGGCTTGGCCCACTCGCCCTTGATGTGGCTGAGCAGTTCGATGAACTGGCAGATCCGCTCGCCCTTCGCGTCATTCAGGACGTAGGGAAACTCCGGCGTCCCCTGCCTGGCGAGATCCCGGAAAAAGCGCTTGCACATCAGGACCTCATACAGGCCCGCACCTTCAACGCCATCGACGACGCGGCGCGCGTACGCATGCGCGCGCTCTGCGTAGCCCAGGCTCACCGGAATTCAGCGAAGCCTTTCGGCTTCCGGTTCGGATCGGCCGGCGCGGGCTCACCAGGCTCATTGTTTTCAAACAGTTTGAGCTGCGCGCGGATGGCCGTGGTGACGTTGGCCTGCTCGGCCGGGCTCAGTCCAAACTTGGCGAGCAGCTGGTACATCATTTGCCGCTCGCTTTTCAGAATCTGGTAACGAGGGTGTTGCACGGGCATGCCGCCCGGCGTGATGGTTTCGAATGCTTCCGCCGGGTCTTTGCCCTGCGAGCGCAGCAGGGCCTGGCGGGCGCGCAGCGAATGGCGAAGTTCCTTCACATCGGCGACCGACTCGCAAAGGTCTTCGAACAGGTCGCTGTAGACGACCGACATCAGGTTGTAGCGAAGCAGTTCAGGGCCGAGGCGTTTCCACACCTTGCGGGCGCCGGGCCCGAGCCCCTTCGGTACCGAGGGCATGCCGACCTCGGGCCGGAATGTCTCGCCCAGGTTCAGGGCGCGATGGCCGCGATTGCCTTCCAGGGCCTTCAGCGCGGACGGCTTCGCAGACGGGCCGGGCTTCGCCATGATGAATTCGTTCCTTTTGAATGTTGCTGTGCAGACGTCTGCACTCCCCCCCTCCCCCCTAACCTGCGCGCGTAAAAAAATGGGGGGGCGATCAGTTTCCGGTCGAGGCGCCCAGACTTTCGACCTCCCCCCGGGTTCGGCAATGCACCGAGGTGGTGCGCCTATCGAGGACGACGGCGACCGCGCAGGGCCTCGGCGAGCGACTTCTCTTCATGGCACGGCGCGCAGATCGCCTGCTCGTTCGATTCATCATCCGCGCCGCCTTCCGCCAACGGGATGCGGTGATCGCGGATGGTGGCAAGCGTCACGATGCCGAGACCATCACACACCTCGCACAGCGGTTGACGCATGAACAGCGCGGCACGCATGGCCTGCAGCCGCCGACCGGTGATCCGCTTCGTCGGCGTACGCGCCTGACGCCAGGCCTCGCGAGGATGCTTTGCGCATCGCCCTGATCCGTCATGCACCAGCTGGGTACAGCCAGGCTTCGTACAGGGGCGTGGTGCAGCGCGTGCGATGGTCGCTCCAAGAAGTAGAAAACCCGCTGCCGATTGCTCGGGAGCGGGTGAATATGTGCATCGGGTTGCCTGTCACACAGAGTGCCTGAAATGTGCCAGAAAAGTCTATGCCGTAAAACTCCTTTTGATGGCTTCGCGCAACTTCGCGCTCTTGTCTGCCCGCTCGCGGAACCACACGGCCAGCACGCCGTCCGCGATGTCCAGGTGCGCCTTGATGGTGGACTCGCCACAGCAGCGCTCGCGCGCGGTCGCCTTGATGCCCATGCCCTTCGGGTAGATGCACTGTAAGGTCTCGTACAGCTGCGGGCGGGACAACTTCATCGACTCAACTCCCTCATTGGTAACGGATGCATCGATCTCATCCACTGGAATGCGCGCCTCGGGCGTGGTCTCCTGCGGCGCGTCGTTCAGAAAGGCCGACTGTTTCGCGAAGCCCATGCCGCCGCTGGCTTCCTGCACCTTCCAGAGCGCCCAGTTGTTCAGGCGGTGCTTCACCCATTCAATGCGCGCCATGGAACACCTCCGCTGGATAGGCCGCATCGATCACAGCCTCGCCGGTCTTCGGGTCACGCAGCGCGACCAGGTAGCGCGCGCCGCTCATGACACCCATGCTGATGGCGCTCACCACCTCCACGCTCCAGTCGAACGGCATCCCGATGATGTAACCGCCCTCGATCGCATAGAAGCAGTTGCGCTCGCCCTGCATGCCGGCGCGCACCATCGCATCGACATGCTTTCGGCCCCATTCCTCGCGGCGCTCGTTGATCCAAGCTGCCGTGAGCGGCATTGCATCGCCCATTCGAGGCATGGGCTTGACGGGAAGGGAGGGACGGGCTGAAACGTCGGACATGGCGTACTCCTGGCGGGCCTGAAATCGAAGGGGGTGGACGTGGGGTGGACGGCGCAAACCCGCGCCAATGCTCGATCTGTCCATCTGTCCATAGAACCATAGGTAGAGGCGTGGGTGATCCGCGCACGTGCGCGCGCGCAGACACGCGCCCGCCTGTCTGCGCGCCTGCACACCTGTGATGGGAAACCGCCCGAAGGGGTGGACGGGTGGACGGATTGGGTACTTACCCAACAAAATCAACAGCTTGCGCCGTCCACCCCGGGGTGGACGGAGGGTGGACGGGTGGACGGCGGTGGTGTCAGGGCCTGGGCGACGGGCGTCCAGGGGTCGAGACCGATCCGCGTGGCATCCAGCCATCAGCAAACCATCGTGGTGATCAAAACGGGAGGTCATCAGCCTCCCCAGCGGGGTCGATCCATCCATCCGCTGGCGCGGGCGAGGATTCGACGGCAGTCGATTTCATGGACAGCCGGAGCCATCCGCGCAGGCGCTTGCCCGTCTTCTGGCGATGGCGCTCGAAGCCCAGCGTCTTCATCGCATTGCCCAGGCGGGTGTCCATCTGCCCATTGCCATCGATGCGATCCGCCTTGACGCTCAAGGCCTTGTCGTACAGCTCTGTGGTCGCGAAAAAGTCACGCGAGCTGCGCAATACATCGGTTGGGCCGATCTGCACGTCCGCGTTCACGTATTCATCAAGGTAGTACTCCCACGGGTCGCCCCGTCGGAACTGCTCATGCTCGGGGAAGACGAGATCCTTCTCCTCCTGGCGCGACGGGAAAGTTTGCTCACCCGCATTCAGCCGATGCAGCGCCTCAGCCAACAGCTGCGCGCGCATGGCCGTCAGCACATCGAGGTGCACCACATGCACCTCCAGCGGCCACATGCGTCGGTCGCCAGTAGCGTCTTTCAGAAAGGTCTCGGCGTTGGTCGTCCCTACGCTCACGGAATGGCGCGGTGCCTTCTTCATGGCCGACCCATAGGGCGGGCGATACCAGTCTTCCTGGGCCGACAAGTGCTGCTTCACCAGCGTGCTCTCGGACTTGTTCAGGGACTCCAGCTCGGCCGACTCGACGATCCAAGCCAGCTGCTGCGCCATCTGCGAATCCTTGTCGCCGATCCGGATCGCGTTGTCGGTGAAGTACGGATAGGCCAGCGCGCGGAAGGCGCCCGACTTCGACAGCCCCTGCGCTCCCTTCAAGATCAACATGTAGTCGAACTTGCAGCCTGGCTGGATGGCCCGCTGCACCAGGCCAAGCATGAAGCACTTGCCGATGAGCCGCGTGTAGGGCCGCTCCTCCACCTCGAATACATCGGTCAGCCAGTGCTCCAGCCGATCGACACCATCCCAGGTCTCAGCCTTGATCCAGTCCACCACCGGGTTGTAGCGAAACAAGCGCGCGGCCATCATCACGCCGTCGCGCAGGGTGCCCTTGGACTTGACGCCGAGGCGGTAGGTTCGCATCAGGTACTCACCCAGCATCAGGTCGTCTTCTTCGTCCCACTCGCCATCCTCGCGGCCCCAGGGCGTGGTGCGGCTACGCTCCAACAGCAGCGTAAAGTCATTGCGCCGCACCAGGCCGCGCAACTCGGGATCGTGGGTCATGCAATAGAGGACGTTCTCCCGGCAGTCCAACGGGTTGCCACGCGCCATGACCAACATATCGAGCACGTTGACCACCTCGCCTTCGCGCCATCGGCCATCGCCCTTGCCGTCGTCATCGCCGCCGCCGTCAGGCCCTGCCCCCTGATCTCCCCCAGCGGGAGCACCCTGGTCGCGATTTTTTTTCTTTGGCGTGCGGTCTGGCTTCGGCACATCGACGCCCACGCGCTGGGCAAGCCAGCGCATCGCATCGCCGCTCTTCGACGCGGGCAGCCATTTCATCACCAGATCTATCGGCGTGTAGCCTTGCTCCTCGCCCCAATCCTGGATGCCATCGGCATGGATCGACAGGTCTTCCTGCAACTTGCGGTTGAGGTCTTTCGAAGTCACGCGGTAGCCACCGGGCGCCGTCGTCGCCTTCGGAAACAACTCCGGCACCCACGAGGCCATGGCGCGTAACGCCTCACGGTTGACCTGGGCGAACAGCTCGGCACCGGATTCCGCCGCCGGCCTACTGGCTGGCGCGGGCGCGGCCTTCACCGGCTTTGCCGACTTCGCGGCCTTGCGTGCGGCTTTGGCCTCGTCCACCGTCTTGTGCAGGCGGCGCAAGGCCAATTCGTCCACCGGCGCCACCTCGGCCGGCGTGTCGGGCCAATGGTTCCCGGTGAATGTGAAGTACTGGCTGCCGCAGAAGATCTCGACGCCAATGTCGTCGGACTTATTGATGTTGGTCTGGCCTTCGACCAGGATGTGCACGCCCTTGCCGCTCGGCGAAAACTCCGTGTAGCTGGCGAACGCCTTGACGATGTTCTGGCACCGCTCCGAGATCTCGCCCGTGCCCGGGTCGATCTGGCCATCCAGGTCGATGCCGATGAGGCCATCGTCAGGCAGGAGCGCGAAACCCACACCGGCCCAGTTCGACCCAGGCCGCTCGAAGGCACGCCGGGCCACGGCCAATGTCGCCAGGCGCTGGCGGTCGCGATCATCGCCCTGCCCGCCCGTGCGCCGACCACCGCCAACGTAATACGGAATCTTCTGAGGCTTGTCTTTGCCTTCCTTCTGCTCGAAGCGCCACAGCAGCCACTGCTGCCGGGCAGCCAGGGATGCGGGAATACTGTCCCACAACGGCGCTGGCACCGCTGGAATCATCGGGTCTGTCATGGGCGGGTTCAGACGATCGGGGTCGCCCAGCTGGCGAAGGCATCACGCAGCGCGCAACGCTTCACCCCCAACACCTCCAGCCTGGCCGGCGTGCAGTATTCGGCCACGGGCCGATTGCGGTACGACACCACGCGGGTGCGCACTACCACCAGCACGCCAGCGCGGCGCATGTTGTCCACCGTGACGCGCGCATCCTTGAAGCCCACCTTCGCGTCGTGCGCCAGCTCCAGCAGCGTGGGCGAGCTGGTCGGCGTGGTCAGGCGCAGCGCGGAATCGAACAAGGCCTGACGCACTTCACCCACCGGCCTCAAGATGCATCACCTGAACTGATCAAAGGATCGCTGCTGTCGGGGAAGTCCAGCAGATGCTTGGCGCGCATGGCCCGCAGCACCGCCCCTCCCTGGGCCGTCACGCGCTGCCAGTGCCGCTCAGCCGCCTTGATTTCATTCAGCGTGAAGCGGCCATCTTCTTCGGCCTCGACCACCTGCTCCGCGAACGCGCCGGCTTCCTTGAACATCAGGCGCAGGCCCTTGCCGGTGCAGCTGGCGGGGTCCAGGTCAGGCAAGCGGGGAATCACGTCGCAGCCTCGATGCTCGGCCATCGCCTCCAGGATGGCGTTGTTGTCCGCCATGTCCATGATCTTCACCGCATCCTCCAGGCCCAGCTTGGCCGAGCCCTGCTTCTTGATCTCGTGCGCCAGCGTCGAACCGCTTTTGCCGATGCGCGGGGCGAGCGATGCCGCACCGCCGGGGTAGTCATTCACCGTGTTGAAAGCGGCATCCAAAACGTTCATCGACATAGCAATTTTCTCCGTTTTTTGCTATAGAAATAAGAGCTAGAAACGCCCATGATTGGGGCATGAAGACGCAAAACCTCCACCTAAGAGATTCATTCGTCCGGTGCAATTTCTGGCTAACTCGAGGAAGTAGGACCTCCCTGTGGCTGCGCGGACGCGCACTCCGCGGGCCGGGCAAGTTCGGGCCAATAGAAGTCGTACTTCTTCGGCCAGCGCTCACGCCGGCTGAAACGTCCATTGCTGCGAAGCTCGACTTGCCCAGCCAGTGCGATCAGGCGCTCCTCGGGGATGCCCTTCTTGAGCCATTTGTGGACGCTGGGAGGCTTGATCACCAACATACGCGCGACCGAAGTCACGCCGCCGAGCAGTTGGATGATTTCGGGGTCGGTCATTGTTGCCATAGGGCGCCATTATTAGCTATCGCTAATCTCTTTGGCAAGCTGCAGCTAACTTTAATTTTGTTAGGCTAGGCTAATGACTACGCTACAGGACCGCATCAACGAACGCATGGGAGTGATGAAACTCACCAATGCGCAGTTGGCGAAGGCTGCCGGAGTCAAACCGCCTACATCCTTCAACTGGGCGAATGGGCGCACAAAGAACATCAAGGGTGAACCGCTGCTGCGTGCCGCCAAAGCCCTTGGGGTTACCCCCGAATGGTTGGCCAGTGGCAAGGGGACCAAATTCCCCGCCAGCGAGGGCGCGAACAATTCAGTGCGCGAAGCCGAACGGGAATACCGCCCACAGCGCGAATTCGACGCGTGGACTCTAGAGGCAATAGGGATTTTTGAGCGTATGCGGGAGGCTGATCGACGAGGGGCACTCGCTGTGCTCAGGTCTTACGCTCAGAATCTCGGACCTCCCAGTGACGGCCAAGCTCTACAAATGGCCGTTAGATAAACGGAGCCCACGTGGCAGGGCGAAACCTGTCAATCCAGCGCAACAACATTTGAACTTCTCAGATCATGAGGGACAGGAAGAAAAGGGAGCTTGCCGATCACTTGAGTGAAGGCGGCTTGAATTCGATCTGATCAGTGGTGAAGTTGTAAGCGGCATCGCCCAGTTCCGCTGCCATCTTGCGCGTCTCACCTCGAACTTCTTCAACGCCGTGCGCGTGAATGAACTTCCAGTCTTCCGCAGGTTTGACGCCCTGCTTAACCAGGGCGGAAAGCGTGGCACGCACTAGCTTCTGCGTGTCGGCCCGTGCCTTGGCGACGCTCCCCTCTCCTTGCTTGTACCAAACGAAATAGGTGTATCGAGCATCTGTGGCGACGGTCGCCTCCACTCTCGCCGCGCTTTTGATCGGTGTCGATCGGATCACCTCGGCGGCCAACTCAGGCGGCGTGAGGCTTGCGGCATACCCACCCGCCGAGGCAAGAGCGAAGGCGAGCCCACCAGCCAACCTGCGAAAAATCGTGTCCACCAGCAGCCCTCCCAAAAGCTTTACAAATCATCACGCAAAAATAATTAGCTACAGCTACTAGACAATCGATTAGCTACCGCTAATAATTCGCCCGAGTTCAACAAACGAGGGCGAAATGCAAACCGCTACCCATCCCCCCAAGACAGCCCGCCGCCGAGCCTTAACGCAGCACGCGGCACTGCCCCCCATCGCATGGGCTGACGCAGCCGCCGTGGTGTTGGCACCCGTACCGCCGTTCATGGCGGATTTCCTGCATCACATGCAGGCCGAGCTGATCAAGGCGGCAGGCCATGCGCCAGAGCCGGGCAGCATCCTGCTGCCGCCGCACGCCCCCTTGTGTTGGACCCACAGCGACATAACGTCTCGCGGGTATGACTCGGCTACCTACGCCACTGTGATCCGTTACCAGCGGAACTTCCAGACGCGCATGTGGCCGGCCTGGCAGATCGACGAAGAGCGCATAGACGCCGAAGGCTGCATATGGCGCCGCGAACGGTATTGCACCGTTGACGACTTCGGCACCCTGGTGCCCGTGCTCCGTGGATTCGACAATGACGCGATCTGGGGAGCTTACGCATGAACTGCCCCCACTGCAACGGCCGTGGCTGGGTGCCCGCCAGCCAGCCAGATCGCCTCGTCAACCTCTGCGCCTGCCGCATGCCCAAACGCGCGTGGCGCCCGCCTGGATGGGCCTGGGGCCTGGCGGCGTTCATCGGCCTGGTCATCGCGAACGCCATCGTGCCGACCGTACACGCAGCCGTGTCGGCGACCGCGACGGAAAGCGACCCCGACTGGCTGGTATGGGTGTGCTGCGCCCTGGTGGCATTCGGCGCGGTCGTCGCGGCCATGATGGCGGCAGCGTATTGCGCGCCGCTCGATCCGTTCGAGCCGACGCCACTCCAGCAGCGGCTTCTCGCCGACCTGGAGCATGGCAACTCGATCCCGCAGCCCGATCCTGATCGCCGGGACGGGAAGTAGCCATGCACAGCGTCCACGCCGTGCAGACGTCTGCACACGTTCCCGAGGCCGACCTTTTCGGCGATCCGATCCGCCCGCCGGCCGTGCACATGGCGCTGCACGGCCGGTTGACGCAGGACGCCGTGGTGCGCGTGCAGGGCGCCGACCACGGGCATGCCCGTCCGGTGCTCTGCCTCGACCTCGACCACGTTGGCCCCGGGCTGCACCAGGTGCATGTCGAGCAGCCCTTCGAGGCCTCCCACCGCATCGTGGCCGATGCGGCCGCGCTCAAGCTCAAACGTGGCATGTGGGTCAGCGTGGAGGCCCCGCTGACGGGTGCCCGCTGGACCCTGCCCAACGCGGTTTCCATCGTCCCCGTTCCCTCTCCCCCGAAAGTGTCCGATGTTCATTGAGGTACTCACGCCCGACGAAATCAAGCGGGAGGCGCAGACCGCCGTCGTTTCACACGACAACGTCAACGACGCCTGCCGCTTCCCATTCGATTCGGAAGCCGGCCGCATCTTCCGCGAGGAATTCCTGTGGATTCGCTCAGTGCTCAACGCCAAGGCGACCGCCGACGCTGAAAAGGCACCACGATGAACCGCGCCAACACCTATACCACCGCCCGCGTGCCCTACGCGCGCGCCATCGGCATCGACCGCACCAAGGGCGATCCGTACCAATGCCCCGAACTCGGCAACACCTGCCACCGCCCCGGCGCGCACGTAGCGCACCAGGCGCCGAGCCGCGTGGGCGATCGACTGCACCACCGCGACGGCCGTGTCACCGACCTGGCCGGGTCCCTCCTCTACCGCAAGGAAGCCTTATGAGCACTACCCCACCCCCCCTGGCGAGCCGTCTCGTTCAATTCTTCGAGCAGAACCCCGACGAGGTTCTGACGCTACCCGACATTGCCGCCAAGTTCGGCGTTCATCAAAGCAGCATTCACACGCATCTGGCAGGCGCACTTCGCACGGCCCAGCTCGTGCGCAGAAGTGATCCGGAGCACGGCTATGTCTATCAAGGGCCAGCATCGAAGGCGTTCAAGCCAAAGGATCTGATGCCTGCGCCGGCGGAACCTCCCGTTGCCGCATCCGCTGCTGCCACCGCCGCGCCTCGACGCAAGGCGCTCAGGTGGGAAGTGCCGGACCTTGCCACGTTGCCGATCAGGGATGGCCTACCCCGGCCCAACCGGCGGCGCGAGGTCGATTGGACGCCTCTGCTCGATCGGCTGAAGCCGAATCGCCAATGCGATCTTCCCGCAGGCGCCCACTCCTCACTGCGCAAGGCCGTCACCCAGCGCCACCAGACGACGAAGGAGCGCTACATCATCACGCGCGCCGCTGGCGCGGCCACGCTCACTCTCGGCCGCACAGCCTGAAAGGCCCATCATGTCACTCAAGGAATACGCCGCCGAGGGCGGCACAGCACTGGACGAAACACCGGAGTCATTGGACCGCTTCGCCCACATCGAACTGGGCCTGATCGTTTCGAGCCGGACCAATCCGCGCAAAAACTTCGACCAGGCGAAGCTGCAGGAGCTGGCCGACAGCATCCGCTCGCTCGGCGTAAACACGCCCATCGTGGTGCGGCCACTGCCGGCGGATCGCCTGGAAGAAACCAGCCACACCAAGGGCGCGCGCCCGGCCTACGAGATCGTCACCGGCGAGCGCCGCTTCCGCGCCAGCCAGATGGCAGGCATCGACGACATGCCTGCGTGGGTGCGCCACCTGTCCGACGCCGAGGCCATGGAAGTGCAGCTCGTGGAGAACATGCACCGCAAGGACCTGAGTGCGCTGGAGGAGGCCGAAGGCTTCGACCACCTGATGCGTCACACCGGCCTGAATGCCGAGCAGGTCGGCGCGAAGATCGGCATGAGCAAGTCGCACGTGTACAGCCAGCTCAAGCTGCTCGACCTCGCCCAGGCGCCACGCAAGGCGCTGGCCGATGGCAAGCTCGACCCGAGCAAGGCGCTGCTCATCGCCCGCATCCCGAATGAAGGACTGCAGGAAAAGGCGCTCGCGGACGTCACACGAACCGACTATTACGGCAAGTCGATGAGCGAGAAGCAGGCCCGCGAGCACATTCACGACAACTTCATGCTGAACCTGTCGAAAGCCAAGTTCAAGATCACCGACGCGAGCCTGGTGCCGTCGGCCGGCTCCTGCCGCGAATGTCCCAAGCGCACCGGCTACGCGCCGGATCTGTTCGCCGACGTGAAGGGTGCAGACGTCTGCACCGACCCGACGTGTTACCGCCAGAAGGAGGAAGCGCACGCCGCCTCGATCGTGCAGGAAGCCAAAGCCAAGGGACAGACTGTCATCGCCGGCAAGGCCGCGCAGGAGCTGGTGACCAGCGGCTACAACGCCAAGCTCAAGGGCTACAGGCGCCTTGACGTGGCGGATGACAGCCCGACCGGCCAGCCGCTGCGCAAGATCATCGGCGCGCAGATGAAAGCCGAGGGCATCCACCCCGTAATGATCGAGAGCCACCTGAAAAAAGGTGACCTGGTCGCCGCGCTGCCGAACGAAGTGGTGCTGCGCCTGCTCAAGGCGGTGGAAGGCCAGGCAGAAGCCACCAAGACGGTGAGCAAGGAAGTGCGCGAGTTCACCGAGGACAAGAAGGCCAAGGCCAAAGCCAAGGCCACCGAGCAGCACGAGAAAGACTGGCGCGTCCAGCTGCTCACCCGCACGTGGGACATGCTCAAGGACGGCAGCACGGCCGCTTTCACGCTCGAAGTGCACCGCCACCTGGTGGTGCGTGAAGTCAGCAGCCTGCGCACCGACGATGCGGACGCCCTGTGCACGCTGCTCGGCCTGGGCAAGGTCAGCACTTACAGCGCGCTGATCGACTTCGCGAAGACCACCACCAGCCCGGACCTGCTGATGCTGCTGGTCACCATGCAGCGCGATGCCGGGCCGCATGACTGCACCTATGTCGATGGCGAACGTGTCGAAAACGTAGGCTTGAACCTGGTCGCCGGCATCGTCTTCGGCCAGCGTTTCGCCACGGTGGTGAGCGACGTGAAGGCCCAGTCGTACGACAAGTTCTTCCCCAAGGTCAAGGCAGCGAAATCTGATGTACCCCTTCCGCCAGCTGCGCGGCCGCAGGAGGGACCGGGAGGCGTGAAAAAATCGAAAGCAGCTGCGCGGCCGACGCTCAAGCCGAGAATGAGCGCAGAGGAGGCAGCTTCAGGCATCGCTAACGCGATGCGGGGCATTGAAGCATCGGCACCTGCCGATGCCCAGCCAGCGGAGGCATGGGCCTTTCCGGGCACGTTCGCGCAGGACACGCCACCCGCCGTCGATCCTGCCCTTCAGAAAGCCATCGACCTGGTCAAGGCCGAGCAAAAGGTCAACGTGCGCATGCTCAAGGCCGCATTCGGCATCGGCACCAAGGCCGCGCTGGAGATGATGGCCGCGCTGGAGAAGGCCGGCGCCGTCAGCAAGGTGGCGGACGAATTCCCGTTCGCCAGGAAGGTGCTGGTGGCGGCATGATGAAGGCTCTGTCTGTTCGCCAGCCCTGGGCATGGCTCATCGTCAACGGCTACAAGCCCGTGGAGAACCGCACGTGGGAGACGCTGTATCGCGGCCCGGTGCTGATGCACGCCAGCAAGACGATGACGGCCGCCGACTTCGAGGCCTGCCAGATCTTTCTGGCCAGCGATCCTCTCACTCGGCACCTGGTCGACGTGCTGCCCCAGCCGCTATATCTGCCGCGCGGAGGCATCGTCGGACGCGCCGATGTGGTGGCCTGCCAGCGCGCCCACGAATCGCCCTTCTTCGTCGGCCCATTCGGCCACGTGCTGGCCAACGCGCGGCCGCTGCCGTTCACCCCGCTGACGGGCCGGCTCGGTTACTTCAATGCCTCGGGAGTGTGGTCATGACGACAAGATCCGCCTGCAGCAACTGCAGCCATAAGCTGCCCGAACACGACCCCACCTGGGCAAAGATGGGCTTCTGCCTGTGCCAGCTGCGCCCTGCCTTTGTGCACATGGGGCCGAACCACCTTTGTGAGAAGTATCGAGCCGTTGACCCAGCCGCCCCAACTGCGGAGACGTTGACGTGAACGGCCGTCGCAAACCGCGCCAGCCGCGCTGGGCGGCGAAGACACCGACGCGCCTGGTGTCGATGCTCACTGCACAAGAGCGCATCGCCGAGGTGGCGTATGCACTTGTCGGCTTCAAGGCGTTGCGCCAGGGCGTTGCCACGGAAGTCGAATGGGCCGCCGTTGTCAGCGTCATGAACATGGCCGATGGCTTTGAGGTGGCCATTAATCGATCCGGCGCACGCGGCCACATCCAGGCCGCACAGCTGGCGCTCGACGAGATCATGCGCCGCGCCATGGAATCGGGTGAGTGGCTGGCCGTCCAGGTGCATTCGCAGGAGATCGAGGACATCCGCACCGGCATCGAGCTGTACCAGGCTCGGCTGCGTGAGTGCACCTATGCCGAGTACCGCCGCGTGCAGACGTATGCACGCGCCGAGGTAGCGAGCGGGGGCGGCGTGGTGCTGGCGATCGTCAAGCCCGCCCGCGAGCCGGCGCAACAACTACTTTTGGAGGCCCTATGAATACGGCATTCCTACTGATGGCGCAATACGATGGACAGGCCGTCATCCCTGTCGACCTGGTGGTGCGCGACTACTTCCCCCACCTGGCAATCGACAAGTTCGTCCGCAAGGTCGCCATCGGGGAGATCAAGATTCCCCTGCTACGCATCGAAGCCGGGAGCCAGAAAGCTGCCAAGGGCGTGCATCTCACCGATCTCGCCCAATACATCGACGCACGGCGCCAGGCAGCGCAGAAGGAATTCGAGCAGATGAATGGGGTCAAACAATGACGCGCGAAGATGCTGGTCAGGCCGACCTGGCGCTACTCGTGGACATCCATGCCGAGTTTGCATCGATCGACATCGACGATCCGAATCTAGAGTACGACCTTGGCAACCTGGTCGGTCTCTCGGCCGGAATCATGGAAATGCTGATCAGCGACTGGGCATGCGCGACCAGTGATGAACATCGATACATCCTCTGGGAGGAAGTCAGCAATCTTCATACCCTGCTTCGTTCTGTTTCCCTGTTTATTGGCGCCTGCGAAGACGTTCGCGAACCAGACTTCAGAGTGTTGGAAATAGCCATCCGTTGCATGCCACAGGTGATAGGCCTGTGCCCCGAATACGCGGACGCTTGCCGCGCCGCGTCAATCTAACCCCCGCCCGACGCACATCATGAAAAAACCAGCCATTCAACCGTTTCGCGGCTTCCTGGGCAACGGCGCTTACCTCATCGCAGTGCACACCAAGAAGTGCGCGCGCGAGCGCCGCAACGTTCCGGCGTCGCTTCGCATCAAAGAACTGATCGTCAACCGCCAAGACCTCTTTGTGGCCGCGTCCCTGGCCCGCCGCACATCATGAACTTTCAACCGCCCGAAGAAGACGACCCGCGCGACGACGATCAGCTCATGCAAGCCGCCGAAGGAAAATCCACCATGATGCTCAAGCCCGAAGACGCGCCGCTGTTCAGCCTAGGCGCAGACTGGGCTGCAGCTTGTCACGCAGCCGACTGGCCCACGCCATCCGCAGAGCAGCAGGTACGAATTGATGAAACCCGCGCCGCATTCTTGGAGGTGTGCAACTTGATTCAGGGCGCATTCAAGGACTCGCACGGCGCGGTGCTTTTGGCCGAGGCTGTGCTGAGCACACCGGGCTTCGACGGCTCAGCGACGGATGAAGCATCCCTCGATATTGAGCCAGTTGCCCAGGCTGTCTACGAGGCATCCAGCAACCTGTGGATGACCAATGCGCCCTACGACGAGTTGCACGCTGACGACAAGGCGGAATGCCGCTCAATAGCACACGCTGCGCTGGCGGCCAAAAAACGGACCCGTGGCCACATGGGCTCCACGGCCGATGGCGGCATAGACGACCACTAACCCCACCCCCTTGCCGGGTACACCATGAAAACTGACACGAACAACCAAGCGCTCCGCGAAATCGACTTGTTGCTGGGGCAACCAGGCGCGGGAACCAATGACCCACAGATCACGGTGAGTGCCGTGAAAGACCTGATCGCGGGAGCCGGCAGCGACTACCGCGCCATGTTTAATGCAGCGGTATCCAGCCTTGCGCAGATCAGCGATGCGCTCGGCATCGACCCGGAAGAGGCCGCTTGTGCGAATGGCAACTCGCTGATCCTGGAGGCCATCGCCCGCAAGAATGACGCGCTGTTGTCGGCCTTGAAGCGCTGATTCCCACCCACTGCCCGAGAAGCACATGACAGTCGTCATTGAAAAATTCATCAGTTGCGATGGCTGTGGTTACAACGCCGCAGACGTGAACCGTTCCGACTCTGCGGCCGAACAGCGGAAGCAACATCAAAAGTTCGGCGGGTGGCGTCAAGTCGGAAACAAAGACTACTGCGATCAATGTGTCGTCAGGGGCTTACACCGCCCGGACCACACACCTACAACCCCATCCTCTGTCTGAGCAAATGGGCAAGATCATTTTCAAAGCCGGCAATCCACCGCACATCGGGTGGTGGCTAACGAAGCGCCGCAGCAGCACGTTCGACTTCTGGCGCTGGTGGGACGGCATGCATTGGGGCGGTCCGTCTATGCCCACCGACACCGCGGAGCTTGCCGCAGAGTGGGCGAGATACCCAACCCCGGTGAAGACCATCCTCTGGTCTGATTACTATCCGCCAGGCGCCCGTGTGGCCCGGCGCGCGCCATAACCCACCCTCCTACCTGGAACCGCCGACATGACCACACCCGAAAACATCCGCGAAGGCGATCCTTACGACGATCCAGCGTTTGAAGCGCTGGCCCGCGAGCATGACGTGTGGGGCCGTGCCAGCGGTGCACAGTGCGCCGTCTTCTGGCGCGCAGGGAAAGAGGCCCAGGCCCGCGATATCGAGGCGCAACGGGCCGACGCGTTTGCTTTGCGCGCGCTGGTCGCGGCAGGGCATATCAGCCAGGCTCTGGTGGATCGTGCGCGCGCGCTACCCGGCGCGCCCATCGCCGAGGCAGACCGCATCAAAACCCGCTACGGCAAGTGGACTGCCCATCACGGCATCCACAGCAACCGATTCCCGGCTTGGGATGAGATGTCTGAGGCTGATCGTGCCGACTGGCTGCGCCGGCACCCCGAGGCAGGAGGATAGGATAATCGACAGGCCTGGCCAAGTGCCAGGGCCATCAAGTTAGATCGCTACAGGGTTCGACTCCCATCAATGACCATAAGCCGGTGAAAGCGGGCGGCTGGTAGCGAGGGTTCTAGCGGTCTAACTTGATGGTGAAGGCGAAAGCCTGACGGAGTTCTTGCCCCAGCAGTGCGAAAGCCCTGGGACCGCTGCGGCTGCGAAGCCTGGCAGAGCGGCAAGCACCATCAACCCATCCTCGGTGCGCCAATGGCGCCAATCGTTCGCCAAAGTTTGCGCCAAACGGCGCTTGAGACATCAACAAAATCAACGGCTTATAAAGCTTTCCTTGGATATGGCAAGTCTTAGAAACAAGCTTTATCCAAGCCGCTGCCGGTGAGGCTTAGATAGCGGGGGCGGCGCTGGCAACGGCGGGCATCGGCCGAACCTTTGCACGACGAAGGCGAGCGCGGAACATCTCGATGGGACGCTCCAGCACGAACAGCACAAGCAGGCTTGTGCCCATGACCGCGAGGAAATAGTTCAACAGCGTCGGTTCTACCCCACTGGCGCGGACTGCAGCGGCGACAGGGAGTTGCAAGACGTAGACCGGAAACGCCAGGTCGCCGAGGAGTTTGTCCACACGGCTGTTTTTCGTTAGTGCGAAGACATACGGCACAAAGGCCGCGATCGCTGCGTAGTGCCATCCAGTGCTGAAAGCCGCGACCGCGAAGCCCAGGGCAAAATATTCCCAGTGGATCACCGCACGCTTTGCGTTTATCCAGTACGCAAGCATGCCGAGCCCGAAATACGCCATGACGTACGGGTACAGGAGGTCATAGCGGAATGTTTTGTAGAACGCGGGACTCACCACAAAGTGGAAAAGCGCTTGGGTAATTGCACCGACGGCGCAGAAGGCGAGGCAGCGGCGGAAATCGCGCGCGACGAATGGTGCTGCCACGTAGAACAGCATCTCCATCGACAAGGACCAGGCTGGCATGTTGAGGATGTAGTTGGCCCCGTTGTGCTTCGGGTCGATTCCAAACTCAGAAAAGACCATCTGTCCGTGGCGCGCGCTGACGTGCACGAGCAGGTCGATGCCGAACATGCTGAAGTTGGCGACATAAGCGAGCACTCGCATCACCAGCGGTAGCTCGGCGATCCACTGCAACTGCTGCGCCATTACTCCGATCGGAACAAGGATCGCCAGCGAGACGGCATAGGTCGGCCACAGCCGAAGAAAGCGCCCCAAGTAGAAGGTACGGTTACTCGCCGGGGTCTTGTATCGCTCGTTCAGTCCCATCGTGATGTAAAAGCCCGAAAAGATGAAGAAGATCATCACCGCCGTGCCCGAGTCGAAAATTGGGAACCACGGGACCGAGCCGATGTGAGAGAAAAGCACAACAAGTGCCAGATACAAGCGAATTAAACCCATTCGATGAGCTTAGCAGGTCAACGTTGAAAGTAGCCGGGGCCACAATAGTGCTACATGAGAAATCAGAATCCCAATAGGACATTGATCCAATTGGGATTTTTTCTAATTGTCCGTCCCATCCATCATCGGGGCCACGCTGACCGGCGTTACGGGGAATTTCGTTGGATTCATGGGGAAAAGGCTGTTCGATGCCAAGCTCGCGTTGGAGGCCTTGGCGTGCGAGGCGGCAGCGTATTTTCGTCGAAAGCGCCCATCCACGCCGGCCTGGGGCCATGTCCTCCGATGCCGCCGCAACCCGCCTCGACCCAAAACGCATCGTTTAAGATGCGCCGCGGCCCCGACACCCTGCGGGCCGCAACGCCTTGGCCCCGCACATGGGCCCGGCTTCAGATTTCCACATCGCCACATCCCCGCGCGATTGACTCCCTTCCGCCGGACGAGACATGGCATCACAAGACTTCGACGTACTCATCGTGGGCAGCGGCCTGGCCGGGCTCAGTGCCGCGCTGCACCTCGCGCCCACGCACCGCGTGGCGGTGTTGACCAAGGACCGGCTCGGCGATGGCGCCAGCCAGTGGGCACAGGGCGGCATCGCGGCGGTGCTGGGCGACGGAGACAGCTTCGCATCTCATGTGGACGACACGCTGGTGGCCGGCGCCGGGCTTTGCGACCTGGCGGCGACGCGTTTCGTGGTGGAGCATTCGCCCGAGGCCATCGCCTGGCTGCAGGCGATGGGCGTGCCGTTTTCCACGGACGCGGGCGCGCTGCACCTCACGCGCGAAGGCGGCCACAGCCACCGCCGCATCGTGCACGTGACCGACGCCACCGGCGCCGCGGTGCAGCAGCAACTGGTGGCGGCCGCGCGGCGCACGCCGAACCTCACCATCCTCGAAGACCACGTGCTGGTGGACCTGATCACGCGCGGCGAGCCAGGCGGCGCGGAAAGGGCCTGCCTCGGCCTTTACGCGCTGGATGCGCGCAGCAACCGCGTGGCCACCTTCCGCGCGCCGCACACCATTTTGGCCACGGGCGGCGCGGGCAAGGTCTACCTCTACACCACCAACCCGGACTCGTCGACCGGCGACGGCATCGCCGCGGCCTGGCGCGCCGGCTGCCCGGTGGCCAACATGGAGTTCATCCAGTTCCACCCGACCTGCCTGTTCCATCCGCATGCCAAGTCCTTCCTGATCAGCGAAGCCGTGCGCGGCGAAGGCGGCCTGCTCAAGCTGCCGGCTTCGGCCGGCGGTACACGCTTCATGCCGGCCCACGACCCGCGCGCCGAACTCGCGCCGCGCGACGTGGTGGCGCGCGCCATCGATTTCGAGATGAAGAAACACGGCCTCGACTGTGTCTACCTCGACATCTCGCACCAGAGCCCGGCCTTCCTGCAGGAGCACTTCCCCAACATCCTGGCGCGCTGCGCCTCGCTCGGCATCGACATCACCCGGGAGCCGATCCCGGTGGTGCCGGCGGCGCACTACACCTGCGGCGGCGTGCAGACCGACCTGGCCGGCCGCACCGCGCTGCCCGGTCTCTATGCCGTGGGCGAGACGGCCTGCACCGGCCTGCATGGTGCCAACCGGCTGGCCAGCAACTCGCTGGTGGAATGCATGGTCTACGCGCGCGCGGCGGCGCAGGCCATCCGCGAGGCGCCTGTCCCCGCCCCGCTCGCACTGCCGGCCTGGGACGACAGCCGCGTGATCGACGCCGACGAGGCCGTGGTCGTGTCGCACAACTGGGACGAGCTGCGCCGCTTCATGTGGGACTACGTGGGCATCGTGCGCACCGACAAGCGGCTGGAGCGCGCGGCGCACCGCATTGCCCTGCTGGCCGGCGAGATCGACGAGTTCTATGCGCAGTACCACGTCACGCGCGACCTGCTGGAACTGCGCAACCTGGTGCAGGTGGCCGAACTCATCGTGCGCAGCGCGCAGGCGCGCAAGGAAAGCCGGGGCCTGCATTTCAGCCGGGACTATCCTGCGCAGGCCGCGGAAGGCGTGCCGACGGTCCTCAGGCCTTGATGCGGCGCCTCAGGCCGCGCCGATGCCCGCGATCAGGCCGCCCGGCGCGAGCCCGTTCTTCAGGCCCGCGGTAAAGGCCAGCATGCGGTCGATCGGCACGCGCGCGCGCCGGCCCAGCGCCGGATCGACATGGACTTCGTTGGCGCCGGTCTCCAGCACGCGGGCCACATCGGCCAGGCCGTTCATGGCCATCCAGGGGCAGTGCGCGCAGCTCTTGCAGGTGGCGCTGTTGCCCGAGGTGGGCGCCTCGATGAAGGTCTTGCCGGGGTTCAGCGCGCGCAGCTTGTGCAGCATGCCGGTGTCGGTGGCAACGATGAAGGTATCGGCCTCCATGCTGCGCGCGGCATTGAGGATGGCCGAGGTGGAGCCCACGGCATCGGCCAGCGCGATCACGTCGGCCGGCGACTCGGGATGCACCAGCACACGCGCGCCAGGGTGCGACTTCATCAGCAATTCGAGCTCCAGCGCCTTGAACTCGTCGTGCACGATGCAGGCACCGTGCCAGCTCAGCATGTCGGCGCCGGTCTGGCGGCGGATGTAGTCGCCGAGGTGGCGGTCCGGCGCCCACAGGATCTTGCGGCCCTGCGCGTGCAGCGCGGCCACCACGTCCAGCGCGCAGCTAGAGGTGACGAGCCAGTCGGCACGCGCCTTCACCGCTGCGCTGGTGTTGGCATAGACCACCACGGTGCGGTCGGGATGCTGGTCGCAGAAAGCGCTGAAGGCCTCGGCCGGGCAACCGAGGTCAAGCGAGCACGTGGCGTCGAGATCGGGCATGAGCACACGTTTTTCGGGCGACAGGATCTTGGACGTCTCGCCCATGAACTTCACGCCCGACACCACCAGCGTCTGCGCCGCATGGTCGCGGCCGAAGCGCGCCATCTCCAGCGAATCGCTGACCAGGCCGCCGGTTTCCTCGGCCAGGTCCTGCAGGTCAGGGTGCACGTAGTAGTGCGACACCATGACGGCATTGCGCTCGCGCAGCAGGCGGCGGATGCGCGCCTTCAGCGCATCGCGCTCCGTCGGCCCGGGCTCGGCCGGCACGCGCGCCCAGGCCCGGCGTGTGTCGCAGGCGGCGCCCGGTGACGATGGTGCGGACAGGGTTTCCTTCGTCGGCTGCTCGTAGTCGACGTCGATGATCGAGGCCTGCATGGTCAGGCCTCCTGGAAACGCATGGAGAAGTCGATGGCCTTCACGTCCTTGGTGAGCGCACCGATCGAGATGCGGTCCACGCCGGTGGCGGCCAGCGCCGCCACGCTGTCCAGCGTGACGCCGCCCGAGATCTCCAGCACGGCGCGGCCTTCACCCATGGCATCGTTGCGCCGCACGGCTTCGCGCAGCGTCGGCAGGTCCATGTTGTCGAGCAGGATCATGCGCGCGCCGACGGCCAGCGCCTCGTCGAGTTCGTTGAGGGTCTCGACCTCGACCTCCACGAACTTCAGCGGCGCCGTCACCTGCGCCGCAGCGGCCATGGCCGCCCGGATGCCGCCGGCCGCGGCGATGTGGTTTTCCTTGATCAGGATCGCGTCGAACAGGCCGATGCGGTGGTTCGTGCCGCCGCCGGTGCGCACCGCGTATTTCTGGGCCAGCCGCAGCCCGGGCAGTGTCTTGCGCGTGTCGACGATCTGCGCACGCGTGCCGCGCACGGCGTCCACGTAGCTCGCCGTTTTGGTGGCCACGGCGCTGAGCAGTTGCAGGAAGTTCAACGCCGTGCGCTCGGCGCTCAGCAGGCTGCGCGCATCGCCGGCGATTTCCACAATGGCCTGATCCGGCGCGCAGCGCTCGCCTTCGGCGCAGTGCCATTGCACGTGCGCGACGGGATCGAGCGCGCGGACCACCGCCTCCAGCCAGGGCGCACCGCAGATCACGGCGGCTTCGCGCGCGATGATGCGGGCCACGGCCCGGCTGGGCGGAACCAGCCCTGCGGTCAGGTCGCCGGTGCCGACGTCCTCCTGCAATGCCAGGGCGGCATCCCGCGCTGCCAACGCGGCAATGCCGGCCTGCGAATCGGTGAATAGGTCTGTCATGGTTCTGATGAAAAAGAAATACGGACTCTTTGTCGTGTGGACGACAATCGAGCCCGCATTTTGCCCGCGCTTTTGAAGCGCCGACCCGCCTTCCCGTTTTCTGGCTGCTGGGGCGTCTGCCTAGGCCATGGGATTCGGCGCCCTCAGCCGCCCGAGGCTGGCGCTGAAGATCGGCGCCGGCCCGCCCTCCAGCACCGATCGCGCGTAACCGAGGATCCAGTTCGCGATGCAGACCGGATCCTTCTCACCCATCTGCACGGTGAGATACCGCCCCGCCTGCCAGCTGTCCAACTCACCGCCGAGGTAGTACAACAGCGCGGACGGATGCCGCTGCCGCGGATAACACGCATTGAGCTGGCCGCCACCGAACTGGATCCATTGGCGTGGGTTCGCGACCAGGTCGAAGGTGGCGCACGCCCGTGGCGTGGACTGCGCCGCGCGCACGATGCTCAGCAGCGTCAGCTGGTCCCATACGAAAAGCGAAGCCGTGCAAACTCCTGGTCCTGACGCAGGATTGTCTGGATCCGGCAACCTGGCTCAACCCGCAGAAAGAGGGGGTTGCTTATCAGGAAACAGCGCCGAGGAAGCAGCCCGGGGTTCGGCACAGCGCTGCCGCGCAAGAGACCGGCGCTGGCCACCCATAGCAAGCGGCTTTTCGCTCTGATACGGCGGAAGCTCGTCCGTGTCGGATGTTGATTCGGCCTGACTGAAGGCTTGCGCACGGGTTACGATCCGGCGACCGCTTCCGCGCAGTGACATGCGCGGCAAACCACAATTTCTCAATGAATCTGACCACACTAACCCAGCGCGAAATCGGTTCACCATCCGACTTGATCACCCTGTCAGATATGTTCGAGGAAATGGCGGTTTCCGGGTCGTCGCTCTTGTTTCGGGGTCAACCAAGCGATTATGGGAACTTGCAGCCAACCTTGGCTCGTAAAGTGGACGGCGCTCCACACGGTGCGGTCAGCATCCTCGAAAGCCAACTGCTGAAAAGCTTTCGTACCCATTACGCCAATCTGCCGGCGCTTCCAGGCGATATGCCCCCTGCAGGCCACGTCCATGCAGCGTCGGACGTTGAGGTCATGAGCTTGATGCAGCATTACGAGGTGCCTAGTCGCCTTCTGGATTGGACGCAGAGTATTTGGGTAGCGGCGTATTTCGCCTGTGCCTCAAACTCTGGCAAGCCTGGCGAGCTATGGGTCATGGACGAGACATTGCTGGAAGTTGATCCGACCGGCATGCCAGTCGAAAAAATACGCGATGCGGTGTCTAAGTCAGTAAGTTCTCGGCCCGGCGACTACCATCCAAGTTGGGGAATGCCTTTTTTGGTTGTCATCGAACCGATCGTAAATTCGAGACTCCAGGCCCAGCGTGGAAAGCTGACCGCCAGCGACTACGCGACTTACGACCATGCACAAATTCTTTGGAAGCTGGCTACCAAAAGAACTGGGGGCGACCATCCAGGCAGCTCATTCGGTCGGTACATTTTCCGGCCCGAGCGTAAAGGTGACATCCTTCGCTTCCTCGATACGCAGAAGGGCGTAAGCGCGCGAACGCTGTTTCCAGACATTGTTGGCCTCGGCCGCTTCCTTGGCGCGGAATTTGAGGCGCTAAGATCGCAGCTACTCTGAGGTTCAGGAATAGTCGGCAGGCATCAATGTTTCGGCTTTGAACAAAGCTGTAGCGATCAGGGATTTAGCAACCTCTGTCTCGCGGGGGCCGCCGACCAGGTGAATCTAGGCCAAAACGTTTACCGTTTAGATCGCCCGGCGCGCCTCACGTCTCTTTTTGGCGATAGCTAACTGAGCGGGCTCAGTAAAAATCCGTTCCAGCAGCACAAAGCAGAAGTCCAGCAGATCGTTGGCATCATGCTCAGTTAGGTTGCCGGCATGGGCGCCGTCATTGCCATCCTCTTTAATGCACGTCGACAGATCCTCCAGACTCCGTGGAAGGCGCCCGGAGGCGAACAGCCAAGGAAGGCGCAAGCCTAAGTCCCGGCGAGTTTTTGAGTTGAGCCCCTCCACCTCACCTTGTGGCAACAGCGTTTTAGTTGTCAGATCAATGCACAAACGAAACATCGTGCCAGCAGCGTTGTAGCAACCAACGGCGAGGCACGTTGCACCCTCCTCGAAAACGGCCTGGATGGATTCCGGAAGGTGCTGGGGTGGTTTGTGACTCGAAACATCCTTGAGAGAGACATGAGCGACGTTCTCAACGAGGTCGTCCACAATCCCTTTCAATTTTGGAAGCGGAGTGTTCTCGAGGACATGATGAGCGCCCGGACTGACCTCCCGCAACACAAATGTTGTGCTCTTGGCGCACTTCCTGCAGACGCAAAACGCTTCATAACTGTTCTGCCAGCCATTCGCTGAAACAACGGATGCCGCAGATAGTTCAAAGGTCACGTGCTTCGTGCCGCATCGAGGACAGTTTGCAGTCAGCTCAGACATTTTTTTGAACCCGGTGTGGGATTGGTTAAGAATCAGCGGAGATAAATCGGCATACATCCGCCCTTACATCGGTCGCTCAACAAAAAAGCCTGCTATCGATTAAATAGCAGGCTTTCTTTACTGTACTTGGGGTGGCTGATGGGGCTCGAACCCACGACAACAGGAATCACAATCCTGGACTCTACCAACTGAGCTACAGCCACCGTAGATTCAGATTATAGCGCGAATCCTCACTGCTTCACGACGGCGGCCGCATCGGCGCTGGTTTTAAAGCTCGGCTGCGGCACGTTGATCTTGACCTTGAAGCGTTCCTTGAGCAGGTTGTAGTAGGCCGCGTTCTCGGCCGTGGCCCAGGCCTGGGCGACCTGATCGCGGCCTTGTTTCATCAGCTCTTCCTTGCCGGCTTCGCGCGGCATGATCTTATTGACCTTGACCACGGCATAGCCCTGATCGCCCAGGTCGATGCCCGCCCAGGCCGGCAGGGCCGCAGGGTCGGCGCGCAGCGCGGCATCGACCACGGTGGCGGGTTGCTGCTGGGTGGTTTCGCGCGACAGCACCACGGCCGCGGGCAGCGTGGTGGCGCTGGCAGGGTTCGCCTTCCAGGCGGCCAGGCGCGCTTCGCCCTCGGTCTTCGCCAGCGCTGCGCTGCGGGTCGCCAGCAGTTGCTGGCGCACGCGATCCTTCACCTCCGCAAATGGCAGCGTGTGCGCCGGCGTGTGCTGGACGACGCGGCCGGACACGAGCTGGCTCGGGCCGGTCTCGACGGCCTCGGTGTTGCGCTTCTTTTCGATGGCGTCGTTGGAGAACAGGGCATCGAGGAACTTGCCGCTGGCCAGTACCCCCTTGGCGCCGGCGGCGGGCTGGCGCTGCACGGTGGCGGTCTGCACCGTGAGCTTCAGGCGGTCGGCCACGGGTTTGAGGCTGTCGGCCTGCTCGTACACGCCGTTGGTGAAGGTGTCGGCGACCTCGGCGAACTTGCGCGCGGCCTGCTGGTTCCTGAGTTCGGCTTCGAGGTCGGGCCGCATCTCTTCGAAGCTGCGTTGCTTGGGCGCGCGGATGCTGGTGAGCTTGATGATGTGGTAGCCGAAGTCGGACTCCACCACGTCGCTGATGTCCCCGACCTTCATGCCGAAAGCCGCATCCTCGAACGGCTTGACCATGGCGCCGCGCGTGAAGAAGTCCAGGTCGCCACCGTTGGCGGCCGAGCCAGGATCCTGCGAATTTTTCTTGGCCACGTCGGCGAACGAGGCCGGCGCCTTGCGCACCTCGGCCAGCAGTTCCTCGGCCTTGGCACGCGCCTTCTTGCGTTCGTCGGCGGAAGCCGTCTTCGGCGAAGCGATCAGGATGTGGCTCGCGCGCCGCTCTTCCTGGCCGGCCAGCTTGCTCGCGTTCTGTTCGTAATAGGTCTTCAGGTCCTGTTCGTTGGGAACGATGCTCTTCTTCACGCTGTCCTGATCGAGCACGATGTATTCGATGGTGGCCTGCTCGGGCGACTGGAATTGCGCGGTGTGCTCCTTGTACCAGGCTTCGAGTTCGGCGTCGGTGAGCGTGACCTTGGAGGCGAAATCGCCGGACTTGAACATCGCCACCTGCACCTCGCGTTTTTCGAGGAAGGCATTGAGCGCCACGTCGGCTTCGGCCGTGGGCACGAACGAGGTGCCGATCACACCGGCGAGCACCTGGCGTGCCGACAGGTCGGAGCGCACACGCGCCTCGAACATCTCGGGCGTCAGGCCCTGGCTGCCGACCATCTGGCGGTACCGCTCCACATCGAGCGTGCCGTCGGGCTTGCGCAGAGCGGCGATCGACGGATCGGATTCGAGGCTGCGCGCCAGGCGGGCGTCGCTGGTGACGAGATGGGACTTGTCCGCCGCGGCGGCCAACACGCGGTCACGCACCATTTTCTCGAGCGTGGCATAGCGGGCTTCGGCCGAGTCGAGCATCTTCGGATCGACGCTCGGCGAACTGGTCAACACCCGTTGAACTTCGTTGCGGTGCGCCATGTCCCATTCCGCTTGCTTGATGTCATGGCCGGCCACCTTGGCCACGACTTCGCCGCCTTCGTTCATGCGGTTGTAGCCCTGGATGCCGAACAGCACGAAGGACGGGATGATCAGCAAGAACATCAAGCCCATCATGATCCTGGTGTGCTTGCGAACGAAATCGAACATGGGAAAACTCTCTGTAAAACAAAAAGGCGAACGTGATGTTCGCCTTTGCCTGGAGGTGGTGGGTGCTGACGGGCTCGAACCGCCGACCTACGCCGTGTAAGGGCGCTGCTCTACCAACTGAGCTAAGCACCCCACCTGAAACAGGAACTCAGTTCAACGCATCCTTCAATGCCTTGCCTGGACGAAACTTTGGCACTTTGGCCGCCTTGATTTTAATCGCGGCGCCGGTGCGCGGATTGCGGCCGGCACGGGCTGCGCGCTTGCCGACTGCAAAGGTGCCGAATCCTACCAGCGAAACCGTACCACCCTTTTTCAGCGTGGTCTTCACCGCGCCGATGGTGGACTCCAAGGCCCGCGTCGCGGCGGCCTTGGAAATGTCAGCATGCTTCGCGATGTGTTCGATCAATTCGGTTTTATTCACAAGGAGCCCCTCAATCTAATTTGTTTCAATACGCCAGATTTAAAATGGCCCCCTGCCTGGGGCTCTACGGTGCGTAGAGCAACCAGTACAGGAGACCACGTAACTTTGCAGCGCCGCTGCCCATGCAATTAAAACCACGGACCTCGCAGGTGTCAATCGGCCAAACAGCTTATCGGCGGCGCGGAGGCGGATTCTAGACGGTTTTACGGCCCGTCTCTCACGTCAAAGTGCAAATCCGCGCGGCCCGACGAAGCCCCCATTCCATGGCTGCTGACCGGGCCGCTCACAGGGCCGCGGCGATGGCCCGCCCGACATCGGCCGTGCTCGCGCTGCCGCCAATATCAGGCGTGCGCGGCGCACCGCTGGCCGGCTCCAGCACTTTCTCGATCGCGGCCAGCACGGCGTCGTGCGCGTCCTTGTGGCCGAGGAACTCGAGCATCATCGCGCCGCACCAGATCTGCCCGATCGGGTTGGCGATCTGCTTGCCCGCGATGTCGGGCGCCGAGCCGTGCACCGGCTCGAACAGGGACGGGAACTTGCGGGACGGATTGAGGTTGGCGCTGGGCGCGATGCCGATGGTGCCGGTGCAGGCCGGCCCCAGGTCGCTCAGGATGTCGCCGAACAGGTTGCTGGCCACCACCACGTCGAAGAAGTCGGGCCGCTGCACGAAATGCGCGGTCAGGATGTCGATGTGGAACTTGTCGAGCCGGATGTCCGGATAGGCCTGGCCCATCGCCGCCACGCGTTCGTCCCAATAAGGCATGGTGATGGCGATGCCGTTCGATTTGGTGGCGCTGGTCAGGTGCTTCTTGGGCCGCGACTGCGCCAGCTCGAAGGCGAATTTCAGTACGCGGTCGACGCCGACGCGGCTCATCACCGTCTCCTGCATCACGATCTCGCGCTCCGTGCCTTCGAACATGCGCCCGCCGATGCTCGAATATTCGCCCTCGGTGTTCTCGCGCACGATGTACATGTCGATCTCGCCGGGCTGGCGCGGGCTGCCGTCGCGCCGCACCACCGGCGCGATGATGCCGGGCATCAGCCGTGCTGGCCTGAGGTTGATGTACTGGTCGAACTCGCGGCGGAACAACAGCAGCGAACCCCACAGCGACACGTGGTCGGCGATCTTCTCGGGCCAGCCCACGGCGCCGAAGTAGATCGCGTCGTGCCCGCCGATCTGGTCCTTCCAGTCGTCGGGCAGCATCTTGCCGTGGCGCTCGCAGTAGTCCCAGCTCGAGAAATCGAAGTGGTCGAATTTCAGGTCGATGTCGAACTTGCTGGCCGCGGCCTCCATCACGCGCAGGCCCTCGGGCATGACTTCCTTGCCGATGCCGTCGCCGGCGATCACGGCGATCCTTTTCTGCCCGGTCTTCTGGCTGGTCTTCTGATTCATGGTCTCTCTCCTTAACGTTGGACGAACAGAATTCAGTGGCGGCTGCGCACCACCAAGCTCACGCCGAGCGCGGTCAAGGCGGTTCCGGCCAGCGTCAGGACGGTGATCGGCTCGCCGAACAACACCCAGGCCATCAAGGCCGTGGTGGGCGGCACGAGGTACAGCAGGCTGGTCACCGCGGTGGCCGCACCGCGCTGGATCAGCAGGTACAGCAGCGAGCTGCCACCCAGCGTCAGCACCAGCACCGACCAGGCCATCGAGGCGATCAGCGGCGCATTGAAATGGATCGACTCCTGCTCGAGCCAGACGGCCAGCGGCCAGGTCACCACACAGGCGGCGAGGTTCTGCACGAGGTTGGCCGTCGGCACGGCACAGGGCTTGAGAAAGCGCTTCTGGTAGAGCGTGCCGACGGTGATGCTGAGCAGCGCGCCCAGCGCCAGCAGGAAATTGAACGGATGGATTTCACCCAGCCCGAGCTTCTGCCAGACCACCAGCGCCAGCCCGGCAAGGCCGAAGGCCAGCCCCAGCCATTGCACCTTGCCGACCCGTCCGCCGCGCGCCGACACCCACACGGCGGTGAGCACCGGCTGCAGCCCCACCAGCAGCGCGATCAGGCCCGCGCCCATGCCCAGCTTGACGGCGCTCCACACGCCGCCCAGGTACATCGCATGCATGAGCATGCCGGTGACGGCCAGGTGCTTCCACTGGCCACGGTCGCTCGGCCAGGCCGCCCTGGACATGCGCGCCCACACGCCGAAACACAACACCGAAAGCCCGAACCGCAGCGCCAGGAACTTGAGCGGCGGCGCATGCGGCATGCCGTAGCGCGCGACGATGAACCCCGTGCTCCAAATCACCACGAACACCGCCGGCATGACGCGCAGCCAGGCGTTGGCCGTGGCCGCCTGCGCCGACCCGGCGGCCGGATTCATTTGGTGCGCGCCCTGATCTCGGGCAGGGCCTTGCGCAGGTAATAGACCATGGACCACACCGTGAGCACGGCCGACACCCAGATCAGCCAGGTGCCCCACAGCTGGGTATTGATGCGGCCGAACAGCACGCCATGGAACAGCAGGAACGGGATCGCCACCATCTGCGCCACCGTCTTGAGCTTGCCGACCATGTGCACGGCCACGCTGCGCGAGGCGCCGATCTGCGCCATCCATTCGCGCAACGCCGAGATGGCGATCTCGCGGCCGATGATGATCAGGGCCACGAACACGTCGGCGCGCTGCAGGTGCACCAGCACCAGCACACTCGCGCAGACCAGGAACTTGTCGGCCACCGGGTCCAGGAAGGCGCCGAAGGACGAGGTCTGGTTGAGCCGGCGCGCGAGAAAGCCATCGAGCCAGTCGGTCGCGGCGAAGACCACGAACATCACGGTCGCGATCAGGTTGCGGTGGGCTTCGTCGAGGGGCAGGTAGAACACCCCGACGATCAAAGGGATCGCGACGATGCGCGTCCAGGTCATGATGGTGGGGATGGTCCAGAACATGGGGGGCGATTGTGGCATTAACGCAGGGCGCGGTAGATTTCCTCGGCCAGTTCGCGCGAAATCCCGTCGGCCTTGGCGATGTCGTCCACGCTGGCCGCGGCCACGCCGCGGATGCCGCCGAAGCGCTGCAGCAGGCTGGCGCGCTTCTTCGGGCCCACGCCGGGGATCTCCTCCAGCTTGCTGCCGCCCACGCGCACCTTGGCGCGCGCGGCGCGCATGCCGGTGATGGCGAAGCGGTGCGCCTCGTCGCGGATCTGGGCGACCAGCATCAGGGCCGCGGAGTCGCGCGCCAACGTGGCCTTGTGGCGGCCGTCGGCGAACACCAGTTCCTCCAGGCCGACCTTGCGGCCCTCGCCCTTCTCCACGCCGACGATCAGGCCGATGTCCAGGCCCAGGGTTTCGAACACGGACTTGGCCATCGACACCTGGCCCTTGCCGCCATCCACGAGCACCAGGTCCGGCATGCGGGCCGTGGCCGGCGTGGCCGGCGCCACCAGCGCATCGGCCACCGCCTGCGCATCGGGCTCCGCCGCCTTGGCGTCGGCCGTCACGGCCTGCCCATCGTCCGGGGACTGCAGCACCTCGGGCTCGGCCTGGGCGAACTTGATGTAGCGCCGCGTGAGCACCTGCCGCATCGCCGCATAGTCGTCGCCCGGCGTGATGCCTTCGATCTTGTAGCGCCGGTATTCCGAGTTCTGCATCTTGTGGTGGTGGAACACCACGCACGAGGCCTGCGTCGACTCCCCGGCCGTGTGCGAGATATCGAAACATTCGATGCGAAAGTTTTCCAGCTCGTCGGGTGCGAGATCGAGTGCATCCACCAGCGCCCGCGTGCGCGCCTGTTGCGAGCCTTCCTCGGCCAGCAGCCGCGCCAGTTGCAGGCCGGCGTTCTTCTGCGCCATCTCCAGCCACTGGCGGCGCTGCTCGCGCGGGTTGTGCACGGCGGTGAGCCGGCTGCCGCTCTGCGAGGACAGGGCATCGAGCAGCGGCTTGCCCACCGGCTCGCTGGTGATCAGCGTGGGCGGCACCGGGATGTCGATGTAGTGCTGGGCGATGAAAGCCTCGAGCACCTGCACCTCCACCGGCTGCTGCACAGCACCGCCCTCGCCTTCCACGTCGGCGGCCTGCAGCGCCACGGCATCCTCCACATGGGTCGGGAAGTAAGCCCGGTCGCCCAGGTGCCGCCCGCCGCGCACCATGGCCAGGTTGACGCAGGCACGCCCGCCCTGCACCTTCACAGCGAGAACGTCCACGTCCTTGTCGGACACGTTGTCCACCGTCTGCTGGTGCAGCACGGTGGACAAGGCCGACATCTGGTTGCGCAGCTCGGCCGCCTGCTCGAATTCGAGCCGTTCGGCATGTTCCATCATGCGGTCCTGCAGGCCCTTGAGCACCTCGGCTGTCTCGCCGTCGAGGAACCGCTCCGCGTTGAGCACGTCCTCGGCATACGCGGCCGGCTCGATGTAGTTCACGCACGGGCCGGAGCAGCGCTTGATCTGGTACAGCAGGCAGGGCCGCGTGCGGTTGCTGAACACCGTGTCTTCGCAGGTGCGCAGGCGGAACACCTTCTGCAGCAGCAGGATCGATTCCTTCACCGCCCAGGCGCTCGGGAACGGGCCGAAGTAGCGGTGCTTCTTCTCGACCGCGCCGCGGTAGTAGGCCACGCGCGGGTAAGTCGCGGCCTGGGGCTGGGGGGACGGCACCGAAGGCAGCCTGGCCGGCAGCGCCGTGATCTTCAGGTAGGGATAACTCTTGTCGTCGCGGAACAGGATGTTGTAGCGCGGACTCAGGGCCTTGATGAGGTTGTTCTCGAGCAGCAGCGCCTCGGCCTCGGAACGCACCACGGTCGTCTGCATCGAGGCGATCTGGCCGATCATGTGGCCGATGCGGGTGCCGCCCTGTTCGCGCTGGAAATAGGTGCTCACGCGCTTCTTGAGGTTCTTGGCCTTGCCGACATACAGCACCGCGCCGTCCTTGTCGAAGTAGCGGTAGACGCCGGGCAAGGCGGGCAGCGCAGACACCTGCGCCAGCAGTTCTTCGGAATGCAAGCTGGACATGGCGCGTATTGTCACCGCTTCGCCGGGCGCTTTCAGGCATCGGCATCGATCACCGCAGTGCTATTCAATCGATAGCTACACCCGCTTGATGAAAGCGCGCCGCAGGACTTTTTGGTTATTAATCGGCTTCAATCTTGGAGGACTTCACCACGACCGCCCAACGCGCCAGGTCGGCTTTCACGCGGTCCCCGAGTTGCTGCGGGTTCTGGTAGTCGGCCGTGGCGCCCTGCTCCTCGGCCTTCTGCTTGAAGGCCGGCGTGTTGACGACCTTGCCGATCTCGGCCGTGAGCTTGTCGACCACGGGCTTGGGCGTGGCCGCCGGCACGAACACGCCGAACCAGGAGGTGGCATCCACGTTCGGATAACCCGCCTCGGCCGTGGTCGGCACGTCGGGCAGGCTCGCCAGCCGCGTCTTACCGGTGACGGCCAGCACCCGCAGCTTGCCGGCCTGGATGTGCGGCATGAACGGCGGCGCGGTGCCGAAGGTCAGGTCGACCTGGCCGCCGAGCAGGTCCTGCAGCGCCGGGCCCGTGCCCTTGTACGGCACGTGCACCATGTGGATGCCGCCCTGCTGCTCCAGCATGGCGCCGGTCACGTGCTGCAGCGAGCCGTTGCCCGACGAGGCGTAGTTCAGCTTGCCCGGATGCGCCTTGGCATAGGCCACGAGTTCGGGCAGCGTCTTCACCGGCAGCTCGGCGCGCACCACGATGATCTGCGGCGCGGAAATCACGTTGGCCACGGGCTGCAGGTCTTTCTGTTCCCACTGCTGCGCCGTCTTGCTGACCAGCGGCGTGATCACGTGGTAGCCCGAGTACTGCATGAGGATGGTGTAGCCGTCGGCCTCGGCGCGCTTCACATAAGAGGCCGCAATGTTGCCGTTGCCGCCGCCGCGGTTGTCCACGATGACCGACTGGCCCAGCGCCGGGCCGAGCGGCAGCGCCAGCATGCGCGCCGAAAGGTCGGTGGTGCCGCCAGCCGCGGTCGGCACGACCATGGTGATGGTCCTGGCCGGGTAGACGCCCTGGCTCCCCTGTGCGTGGGCCGTGCCGAAGCCGGCGCCGACGAGTGCAGCGATCAGCAGCGTGTTGAATTGTTTGCGTGTGGTGGTCATGTTGTCTCTTTGGTAATGGTGTGGGGACTCAATCGATCTTGGCGCCGGTTTCCTTGACGAGCACGCCCCAGCGCGCCAGGTCTTTCTGCACCAGCGCCGCCAGTTGCGCCGAGCTGCCCTTCAGCGGTTCGCAGCCGACGACGCCCAGTTGATCGAGCACCTCCTTCTGGTCGAGCGCGCGCGCCACCTCGGCCTGCAGCCGGGCCACGATGGCCGGCGGCGTGCCGGTGGGCGCGAACATGCCGTACCACGGCGTCTGCCCGAAGCCTTTCAGGGTCTCGCCGATGGTCGGCGTATCCGGCAGGGCCGCCACGCGTTTCTCGTTCACCACGCCCAGCACCTTGAGCTTGCCGCCCTTGATGAAGGCGATGGACGAAGGCAGGCTCTGCACCGACAGCGGCACCTGGCCGCCCACCACGTCGGTGGCGGCCGCGGCCGAACCCTTGTACGGAATGTGCTGCAGGCTGATGCCGGCCGCGCGCTGCAGCATTTCGCCGATCAGGTGGTTCAGCGTGCCGTTGCCGGCCGAGGCGATGGCGTATTTGCCCGGGCTGGCCTTGGCCAGCGCAATCAGTTCGGCCACGTTGTTCGCCGCAAAGGCGGGGTTGGCCACCAGGGCATAGCCGGCCGTGGCCAGCGGCGCCACGGGCTCGAAGTCCTTCACCGGGTCGAAGCCGGTGTTCTTGTACAGCCAGGGGTTGATGACCTGCGCGCTGTCGGCCGTGACCAGCAGGGTGTAGCCGTCGGGCTTGGCCCTGGCCGTGGCCGCCGTGCCGACGTTGCCGCCGGCGCCGGGCCGGTTGTCCACCAGCACGGTCTGGCCGAGCTGCTCGGTGAGCCGGTGCGCGACGACGCGGGCGATGGCGTCGTTGGCGCCGCCCGCGGCCTGCGGCACCACGAGGGTGATGGGCTTCGACGGGAACTTGTCCTGGGCATTGGCGGCCAGGCTCAGCCAACCACCCAGCACGAGCAGCGTGGCACGGCGCGAAAGCAAGTGGGAAATACGCATCTTTTTGTCTCCTTCGTTGTGGTGAACGGTTCAGCCGCGCGCCAGCGCGCGTTCGCGGATGGCCTCGAAATCGGCCGGCACGGGATGCAGGTCGAGCCGACGGCCGGCCTTGACGATCTGGCTCGGCACGTCATGGCCCACGAGTGCCGGCAGCCAACGTGCGGCCCCCAGCAGCTTGTCCTGATCCACGCCCGTGGCATAACCCATGAGTTCGAGCGCATGCACGATCTCCTCGGTGCAGACATTGCCCGTGGCGCCCGGTGCATACGGGCAGCCGCCGAGGCCGCCGAGGGACGCATCGAAACGGTCGGCGCCGGCGTCGATCGCGGCCAGCACATTGGCCAGCCCCATGCCACGCGTGTTGTGAAAGTGCAGCGTGAGTTCGGTGGCCGGCCAGCGTGCACGGAAGGCTTCGGTCAGCGCCGCCACCTGCGAAGGATAGGCCATGCCCGTGGTGTCGCACAGCGTGACGCCGCGCACGCCAAGGTCGACGAAGCGCGCGGCCCAGTCGAGCACGACCTCGGCCGGCACGTCACCCTCCATCGGGCAACCGAAGCTGCAGGACAGCGACACGTTCAAAGCCGGGCCGTTGGCCGTCGCTTTGGCCAACGCGATCACGTCGGCCAGTGCGGCGAACGACTGGGCACGCGTCATGCGCAGGTTCGCCAGGTTGTGCGTCTCGCTGCACGACATCACCAGGTTGAACTCGTCGGCGCGGGCATCGATGGCGCGCTCGGCGCCGCGCACATTGGGCACCAGGGCGCTGTAGACCACGCCCGGCCGGCGCTGGATCTCGCGCAGCACGGTTTCCGCATCGCGCAGCGCGGGAATGGCCTGCGGCGAAACGAAGGCCGTGACCTCGATCTTGGCCAGGCCCGCATCCGACAGCGCATTGACCAGTGCGATCTTGTCCTCGGTCGGCACGAAGACCGGCTCGACCTGCAGGCCGTCGCGTGTGCCCACTTCCTGGATGTGGATGGGGCGCTGGGAACCTCGCCAAAGCTTGTTTCCAGTATTCATGCAACAACTCCTTTTTCACGCAGCAAGGCGATCTGTTCGGCGGTGAGACCGGCTTCCTTGAGCACCGCATCGGTGTCGTCGCCGACGTGCGGCGCGCTCGACCGGATCGTGCCCGGCGTGGCCGAGAGCTTGGGCACGATGCCCGGCACCTCGACCGTGTAGCCGTCGCGCGTCTGCTGCTGCAGCAGCATGTCGCGCGCCCGGAAATGCGGGTCCTCGTGGATGTCCTTCGCGGTGTAGACCTTGCCGGCCGGCACGCGCGCGGCGTTCAGCGCATCCAGCACCTGCTGCACCGTGCGCGGCGCACTCCAGGCGCCGATGGCCGCGTCGATCTCGGCCACGCGCGCCACGCGGCCGGCGTTGTCGGCCAGGTCGGGCGCGGCGGCCAGGTCGGGCCGGCCGATGGCTTCCATCAGGCGCTTGAAGATGCTGTCGCCATTGCCGGCGACCAACACCCAGCCATCGGTGCAGGCATAAGCGTTCGACGGCGCGATGCCCGGCAGCGCGCTGCCCGCGGGCTCGCGCACCGCGCCGAAGGCGCTGTATTCGGGCACCAGGCTTTCCATCACGTTGAACACGGCCTCGTGCAGCGCCACGTCGATCACCTGGCCCTGGCCGCCGTTGACCTTGCGGTGGTAGAGCGCCGTCAGCACGCCGATGGTGCCGTGCAGCGCGGCCAACGTGTCGCCGATGGACACGCCCACGCGCACCGGCACCCGGCCCGGCTCGCCGGTGAGGTGGCGCAGCCCGCCCATGGCCTCGCCGATGGCACCGAAGCCCGGCAGGTCGCGGTAGGGGCCGGTCTGGCCGTAGCCCGAGATACGCAACATCACCAGGCCGGGGTTGAGGCGGTGCAGTTCCTCCGGCGACATGCCCCAGGCTTCGAGCGTGCCGGGGCGGAAGTTCTCCACCAGCACGTCGGCCTCGGCAATCAGCCGGCGCGCGATGTCCTGGCCCTCCTTCTGGCGCAGGTCGAGCGCGATCGAGCGCTTGTTGCGCGACTGCACCTGCCACCACACGGAGGTGCCCTCCTTGATAAGCCGCCAGTTGCGCAGCGGGTCGCCGCCGCCGGGCGCCTCGATCTTGATCACGTCGGCGCCGAATTCGCCGAGCGTCTTGCCGCAGAACGGGCCGGCGATGAGCTGGCCCATTTCCACCACCTTCACGCCCTGCAGCGCGGCGGGCGTGAGTGGACTGGAGGGGTCTGGCATGAATTTGTCTCCGCCAAGTTGTTCGAAGGCGCCGATGATTCCAGCAAGCGGGCCGCGCGTAAAACGCTGAAGTGCGAAGCTGCCATCGCAAACCGGCATGGCAGCGGCAACACCGCTACGAACACCGCTACGAACACCGCTACCATGGCCGCATGAAACTCGATCCCGTGTCCCTGCGCCTGTTCGTGGCGGTGATGGAGGACGGCACCATCGCCGGCGCAAGTGCACGCGAACATATCGCGCCCTCGGCCGCGAGCCGGCGGCTGTCCGAGCTCGAAGCCGGGCTGCGCGTGGACCTGTTCGCGCGCAGCAACAAGGGGGTCACGCCCACGGCGGCGGCGTTCGCGCTGCTGCACCTGGCGCGCGGCGTGCTCAACGACATGGACGGCATCGCCAGCCAGATGCGCGACTACGGCGCGGGCATGCGCGGCCACGTGCGCGTGGTGGCCAATATCTCGGCGATCACGCAGTTCCTGCCCGCCGAGCTGCAGCGCTTCATGGCCGCGCACCCGCAGGTGGACGTGCGGCTGCAGGAGCAGATCAGCACCACGGTCGCCCATTCGGTGGCCGAGAACGCGGCCGACATCGGCATCTTGAACCGCGGCAGCTACGGCGAGAACGTGGTGCTGCTGCCCTACCACGGTGACGAGCTGGTGCTGATCGTGCCCGCCGCGCACGCGCTCGCGCGACGCAAGTCCGTACGTCTGGCCGAGGCACTGGCGAACGATTTCGTCGGCATGCACCCGGGCAGCGCGATCAACAACCAGTTGATCCGCGCGGCGGCCGAGGCCGGCCTGCCGCTGAAGCTGCGGATGCAGGTCACGGGCTATGACGCGCTGTGCCTGATGGTCGCCGCCGGCCTGGGCATCGGCGTGATGCCGCGTGCCAGCGCCGCGCTCTACGCCGCCACGCTGAAGATCCGCGCGGTGACGCTGGCCGAGCCCTGGGCGAAACGCGAACTGGCGCTGTGCGTGCGTTCGCTGGAATCGCTCTCCAGCGTGGCGCGGCTGCTGGTCGACTACCTCAGCGCATCCGTCGCCCACCAGCACGGCGAGGCCTGAGCGATGCGCTGGGACATCTTCTGCCAGGTCATCGACAACTTCGGCGACATCGGCGTGGCGTGGCGGCTGGCGGCGGATCTCGCGGGCCGCGGCGAGCAGGTCCGCCTGTGGGTCGACGACGCCCGCGCGCTCGCCTGGATGGCGCCCGAAGGCTGCGCGGGCGTGCAGGTGCTGGCCTGGGCACAGGCGCTCGATGTGGCGCTGGTGTCGGGCCTGCCCGGGAGCGATGTCTGGGTGGAAACCTTCGGCTGCGACCTGCCCGCCGAATTCGTCGCGGCCGGCGCATCCCGCATCGCTGCCGGCATCGGCCGCCCGGTCTGGCTCAACCTCGAGTACCTGTCGGCCGAGCCCTATGTGGAGCGCAGCCACGCCCTGCCCTCGCCCGCGCGCGGCGCCCCGGTCGCCGGTGGCATGAAATGGTTTTTCTACCCCGGCTTCACGCCACGCACCGGCGGGCTGCTGCGCGAACCCGACCTGCGGCAGCGCCAGGCGGCTTTCGATGCACCGGGCTGGTTGGCGCAACTGAGGCCACGGCTGCGCTGGGAGCCCCGCTCCGCCCGCCCCGCAGCCGCCGCCAGGCTGGTGTCCCTGTTCTGTTACGAGCCGGCCGCGCTGGCGGCGCTGCTGCGCCAGCTGGACGAGGCCGAGACGCCCACGCACTTGCTCGTGACCAGCGGCCGGGCCACGGCGGCGGTCCAGGCGATTCTTGATGATCAAAACAGCTTCAACCGCAGTATTAACGGGCGCAGCCAGCTATCGATTTCATACCTGCCGATGCTGACGCAGCGCGACTACGACCACCTGCTGTGGGCCTGTGCGCTCAACTTCGTGCGCGGGGAAGACTCGGTGGTGCGCGCCATCTGGGCCGGCCAGCCCTTCGTCTGGCAGATCTACCCGCAGGAAGATGGCGTGCACCATGCCAAGCTCGACGCCTTCCTCGACCGGCTGCAGGCGCCTGCGAGCCTGCGCGCCGCGCACCATGCGTGGAACGGACCAGCCGCCGGCGCGGCGCTGCCCGACATCGCGCAAAACCTCGCCGGTTGGCGGCAGACCGTGCACGAGGCTGGCGCCGGATTCGGCGCGCAAGCCGACCTCGTCACCGCCCTGCTTCAATTCGTGCTGGAAAAACGATAAAATTCAAGGCTTTGCGAAAACTCGCCGCCCCGCTGGCCATGCCTGCGTGTCTTCACGCCGACACGGCCCGCGCCGCTCCGAACCCCTTCCCCTACCGCCGCGCGCATGCCTCGACCCTGAAGCGTCGAAGCCTTGCACGGCCCAACCACTAGAAACTGCTATGAAAATCGCTCAAGAAATCCGCGCTGGCAACGTGATCATGCACGGCAAGGACCCGATGGTCGTGCTCAAGACCGAATACAGCCGCGGCGGCCGCAACTCGGCCACCGTGCGCATGAAGCTCAAGAGCCTGATCGCCAACTTCAACACCGAACAGGTGTTCAAGGCCGACGACAAGGTCGACCAGGTCATCCTCGACAAGAAGGAATGCACCTATTCCTACTTCGCCGACCCGATGTACATCTGCATGGACTCGGAATACAACCAGTACGAAGTCGAAGCCGAAAACATGGGCGACGCGCTGAACTACCTCGAAGACGGCATGGAACTCGAAGTCGTGTTCTACGAAGGCAAGGCCATCTCGGTCGAACTGCCCACCAGCGTGCAGCGCGAAATCACCTGGACCGAACCCGCCGTCAAGGGCGACACGTCCGGCAAGGTGCTCAAGCCCGCCAAGATCGCTACCGGCTTCGAATTCGGCGTGCCGATCTTCGTCGCGCAAGGCGACAAGGTCGAAATCGACACCCGCACCGGCGAATACCGCAAGCGCGTCTGATGTTGCCGCTGCTTCGGCAGCGCGCTGCGTCAGCTCAAAAGGCTCCTTCGGGAGCCTTTTGAATTTCTGGATTCCCGCTGCTGGCAATGGCTGCGCGACCGCACTGCCGCAGCCAGTCGCAGAATGCCTGCGCCTCTTCGTCATCGGCGGCCTGCGACGAAAGAATCCAGTAAAACTCTTTCTCGTGCAGCCGCACTTGCGGAAACGGCGTGACCAGCAGGCCGCTGGCCAAGGATTCCGCCACCAGGTAGGGATTGGCCAGCGCGACGCCCAGCCCCTGCATCGCGGCCTGCACACCGAGGTGCGCATGGTCGAACACCAGCTCGCCCACGGGGCGCATCGGCGCCACGCCGGCGCCACGCAGCCAGTCCCGCCAGACCAGCGGCGCCGAGCGGCTCACCAGCAAGGTGTGGCGGCGCAGATCGGCGGGCTCGGTCAGTGGCCCGGTTCGCGCGAGCAGCAGGGGGCTGCAGACGGGCGTGAGCGCATCGGGCAGGAAGCCGCCAAACACCACGCCTCGCCAGTTCGGCCGTGCGCGCAGCATGGCCAGCTCGTTCGCCGACAGGCAGCGCACCGACACATCGAAAGCCGCGGGCTCGAAATCGAGCACGCTGACGGTGGTGGCCAGGCGCACATCAGTGTGCGGCCGCTCTGCGCAGAAGCCCGCGAGCTGCGGGATGAGCCACTGCGCCGACAACGTGGGCATGGCATTTACCGACAGCGTGCCATTGCGCCGTGTGAGCCGTTCGATGCGACCCGTGGCATGCGCCAGCAAGTCGAACGCGTTGCTCAGCTCGGGCAGATAGGCCGCGCCCTGCGCCGTGAGCGCGAGATGTCGGCCTTCGCGCCGCATCAGGGCCACGCCCAGCCATTCCTCCAGCGCCTTGATCTGGTGGCTCACCGCACCCTGCGTCACGCTGAGTTCCTGTGCGGCACGCGTCACGCTCTGCAGCCGTGCCGCGGCCTCGAAGGCGCGCAGGTTGTTCAGCGAGGGTAGGCGGCGCGCCTGCTGGAGCGGCGCACTGCTCGCGGGTCTGGAGCGCATATTCATGAGTTTAATTCATGCTTCACGAAGAATAAGTCGATATTCGCCACGGCCGTTCTTTTCTACGATGCGGGCATGATCCAACACAACCTAATAGATTTACTCATCATATACCGGGGTGGCGCGAGTACCTTGGACGCGCCGTTTGGCCAGTGCGCGCCGGACGCCCTGCCGTCGGACGCAATGGCACCTCTGCAGCTGCCTCGCACGGCGAATGCAATCCCGAGGCTGCGACCCTCGCCGAGCGCCGACAATGCAAGCCTTCACCTTGCCGCCTCCGGCTTCACGCCCTCACCGCCCGCACAGCATTCATGAACCTCCCAGCCGGCCACGCCAGCGCCAAGACCATCGCCCATTTCGTGCCCAAGGCCATCGTGCCGACGGCCGAGCAACTGGCCATCCAGATCAGCCCGGCGCGCATGGCCATCGTCGAGGCCAATGCGGGCGCGTCCAAGACCACGGTGCTGGCGCTGCGCATGGCCGAGGCCTGGACGCGGCATACGCATCCCGACAACATCCTGGCGCTCACCTACACCGAGGCGGCGTCCACGGCGCTGAAGGCGGCGCTGCGCAAGCTCGGCGTGGCCGCGGCCGTGGTGGCGCAGTTCCGCATCGCCACCTTCGAGGACTTCTGCACCGAAGTGCTGGCCGAGATCGAAGGCGGTGCGGTGCCGGTGTACACCGAGGCCGAGCAGCTTAGCCCCTTCATCTGGCAGGCGGTGGACTGGGTGGCCGAACACCCCGGCGCGCGCTGGCGCTCCGAGCTGCTGATGCCCACGCTGGGCGACCACGGCATGACGGACGCCTTCCTGCAGCAGGCCGAGGTGCTCAAGGGCACGATGGCCGATCTGCTGCAGCGCGAGGAACAGACGGTTTCGCCCGACTACGCGGCCTCCATCGGCGTCGAATACACCCAGCTCAGGATCTTCCTGGCCTTCGAGAAGATCCGACGCGCCAATCCCGAGAAGCCGGCTTTCCGCAGCCGCCAGGACGCAACCTACGACCTGGCCTGCATGATCCATGCCGGCGAGGCGCTCAGGCACCATGCGCGCTGGCCCAGGACCGCCCGCGTCATCGTCGTCGACGAGATGCACGACATGAACCAGGCCATGTTCACCGTGCTCCAGGCCTTGCTGGCCAGCAACCGCGCCTTCTTCTGCGGCGTGGGCGACATCGACCAGGTGATCCACAAGGCGGCCGGCGCCGACGCCCGCTTCATGCGCACCGAACTCGCCGCGCAGAACACCCACAACACGGTGTTCTATCCGCTGACGCACAGTTTCCGCTTCAGCGCCACGCTGGCCGGCCTTGCCGGTCGTATTGCCGGCAAGCCGTATGCATCGATGGCATCACACGACACCGAGGTCGCGGTGGTTCGATACCAACACACCGCCGACTGCGCACAGCAGGTGGTGCAGGCCGCTCAGGCCTGGAAGGCCCGGCCCAAGGCGAAGATGGCCGAATTCGCCGTGCTGCTGCGGCACGCGCACCAGTCGGTCGAGATCGAGAACGCGCTGATCGAGGCCGGCATTCCCTACACCACGCAAGGCTTCGACAGCTACGTGATGCGGCCCGAGGTGCTGTTCGTGCGCGGCCTGCTGGCCGTGGCCGCCGACGACCTGAGCAGCGTGGCCGTGGAAGCCACGCGCCGCGAGGTCATGCGCGCGCTGATGTTCTTCTCGGCTTCGCGCATCCAGGTCGAGGGCCGCGAACGCGAATCGCAGCAGGATCTGCTGGACGACGCGATCCGCAGCGTGACCGACAACCCGCTGTTCCTCACCTCGTTCTTCGAGAACCAGATCCTGCGCAACGCCGAGCCCGCCACGCGCCAACGCCTCGCCGCGGCGGTGCAGGTTGCGCGCAGCCACAGCGGCCCGGGCCTGCTGCAGGCGCTGCTGGCCGCACTGCAGATCCAGGCGCTGGTCAACAACGTGCTGGTGTCGCACCAGCGCCGGATTGAGGCCGCGGCCAACCTGGCCTGGCTGGCCCGCGCGGCGGAGCGTTTCGCCAGCCCCACACAGTTCTTCCAGCACCTGAACGCCGCCGAACAGAAGCAACGCGAGAGCAAGAACGCGAAGGCCGCCAGCCTCGTGCTCGCGAGCATCGCCAGCGTGAAGGGCCTGGAGTTCGACTGCGTGTCGCTGCCCTATCTCGCCCAGGGCGAATTCCCCGCGCCGCATGCGGACGCCCAGGAAGAGCTGAACACGCTCTACGTCGGCATCACGCGTGCGCGGCGCTTCCTGACGCTCCACGCCAGTGCCGAGCGGCCGAGCGAATTCATGGGGCGGATCGAGAAGAAGGCGCCCGGCAAAAAGGCCCCCTGAGGAGCCTTTATCAAGCGAAAGACGGACGACCCTTCAGCACGGCCGTCGGGCGTAAGTCCGTTGAAATCCCAGCATTGAAACGTGAAGGTGTGAAGAAACCGTAGCGAGCGCCCCGAGGCTGTGCCGAGGACCGGAGCTGTACAAATGTACTGCGAGGACCGCAGGTGCAGGATCGGGGCGCGCAGTAGGTTTATTCATACCTTCACTTCTTCAACAACACCTTCAGCACGTTCTGCATGCGCCGCGCGTTGCCGGCGTCGAAGCTGCTGGCCCAGACCTTGGCCGCGTCCTGCGCCCAGGTCTGCGCGGGGGAAGGATCGTTGCGGCGGGTGAGCAGTTGCAACTGCAGCATCCGGCGCGCGCTCACGTGTTCGGCCGGCGTCGGCGCTTCGGCGGCAATTTCCAGGCGCAACAGGGCTTCGGCCGTGGCCTTGTCGTCGGCCTTCGGTGCTGCGGCCAGGCTTTGCGACCAGGCGCTGCGCGTGGCGGGCGTGACGCCGTGGCCCAGGGCCTGCACGGTCGGCAACTGTTCCACGTCGCGCTTCTCCCAGGCGGCCAGCAGTTCGGTCAGGACTTCGCCATGGGCCTGTGCGGCCAGCTTCTTCAACGCCAGCTGCGCGTGCTCCAGGGCTTCGCGCTGGGCGCGGAAGGCCACGTCGCCCAGGCGCGGGCCGCGGTCTTCGAAGGCCGGGCGGTCGCCGAAGCGGCCACCACCGTCGCGGCCGTCGCGCGAAGGACGGTCGCTGCGGATCGGCTCGAACTTGTTGTCGCCGGGACGCGGCGCGCCGCGCGGGCCGTCCTTGCGGTCGCCGAACTTGCCGCCGCGGCCCGCGGCTGCGGGCTCGGTCTTCTTCATGCCCGGGCGGTCGTCGCCGCGCATCGCCACCACCGGCTTGCGCGCGGGTTTCGGTGGCTCCACAGGCGCCGGGGCTTCCGCCGCCACAACGGCCTGTGCTACGTTTTCAGAAGCAGACTGCGCAGATTCGGCGGGCGCTGCGGGCTGATTTTCCTCAGAAATTTCAGCGGCTGGCGCGGCGGCCTGCGATTCGGCCTGGGCCGCGGATTGGGCTGCGGCATCGGCCTTGTCGGCGTTCACCACGGCCTGGGCCTGGGCCTGGCCGCGCAGCGCGGCGTCGAGGCCGTTCATCGCGGCGCGGATCTTGCCGGCGTCACCGGTGGCATTGGCGGCTTCGAGGGCCTTGGCGGCTTCGAGCACGATGCGGTCGCGGTCACTCAGGGCGCTTGCGGCCTTCTCGCGCTCTTCGGTCTTGCGGTTGAAGGCGTCGTCGATCGGTTTGCGGAACGCGTCCCACAGCTTCTGCTCGAACTTGCGGTCCATCGGCACACCTTGCGCCTCGGCCTGCCAGCGTTGCTGCAATGCCTTCACGGCGTCGATGCGCAGGACCGGCGCAGCGCCGAGCACCTTGGCCTCCTCGATCATGGCCTGGCGGCGCTCGACGCTTTGCTTCTGCAGGTTTTCCAGCGGCGCGGCGGCCAGGCCGATGGCCTCTTTCCACAGCGGCTGCATCTCGGCGAAGGCTTTTTCGCCGAGGTGGCCGGCTTCGCGCCAGCGGTCGCCGAACTGGTGCAGCACGCGGTTGAAGCCCTTCCAGTCGCCATCCTTGGCGGTGGTGTTCTCGGCCGCCCAGGCTTTCACCTCCTCGATCAGTGCCAGGCGCTGGGCCTTGTGCTCGGCGGATTCGGCCTTGACCTTCTCGAGCCAGGCCTCGACCACCTTGTGGGCTTCGTTGCAGGCGTCGTCGAAACGCTTCCACAGCGCATGGTTGGGCACGCCACCCTGGTCGGTCTGCTTCCACTGCTCGCGCATGGTGCGCAGGGTTTCCTGCATCTTGCGGCCACCGAGCGCATGGCCTTCGGGGCGCTTGAGCAGGCCTTCGGCCTTGATCAGCAGTTCTTCGCGCAACTGGTCCGCGCGCCAGCGCTGCCAGCCTTCGAGCTCACCGGCGGCGGCGAGCGCGGCCTGCGCGGCATTGCTCAGCTTTTCGTCGACGAGCTTGTTGTGTTCCTTGAGCGCATTGCGCAGCGCGGCGGCGGCGCCGGCGCTGGCCTTGCCGTGGCCTTCGGCGACTTCCTGCTCAACCTTGGTGAGCGCGTCCTGCACGGCCTTGTTGGCGGCTTCGCGCTGGGCCGGGTCGACAGGCGCACGCGGCGCGCGCTGGTTCTGTGCGGGCTTGGCTTCCGCTTCGGCGGGCACGCCGCGCACCACGCGCAACTCATCGGCCCAGACGGTCACAGGCGGCAGCGGCGCGTTGTTGTCTTCCGCGGCCGTGACGGTCAGCGCGAGCGCGCCCTGGAAGGCTTCCCAGACGACCAGCAACTGGCCACGCGAGGCATCGAGCATCGTCGGGAACTTCGGATCCACGCTGGCCCAGTTGGCGTCCACGGCCAGCGCGCCGGCCTGCTCCTGCCAGTGGCTCACGTCGCTGCGCAGCACTTCGAGCGCGGCCTGGGCGTCGCGCCAGGGCTTGGTCGACAGGACCTCGATGCGCTGGGCCAGCAACACCGCGGCCTCGCGCTGCACCTGCACGCGGTGCTGCAGGTCTTCGATGCCCTTGACGCGGTCGGCGAGTTGCACCTTCAACGAAGCCAAAGGTTCCTTGCTCAGCGGCGCACCGGCCTTGGCCGCATCGCGCTGCCAGGCCATCGCGTCAGCCATGTTGAGCTTGGGCAGTTCCAGCAGGGCCGAGGCCTTGCGCGCCCATTCGGCGGCCAGCACTTCCTGGCCCTTGGCGCGCTTGAGCTCGTCCAGCTTTTCACGCAGCGGCTTGGCCGCGCCGCGATCGCGCACGCTGATCTCGGTGAACACCTGCTGGATCTGCTCGGCCGACGGGTTGCCCGCGAGCCAGTCGCGGATGCGCTGCGCACGTTCGCCGGCGGTCTGCGCGGAGAAGGCGCCGCCGGTCAATGCGTCGAGCGGATGCGGTTCCTGGGATTTGGTGGGCGTGGTCACGGTTTTTTCTGCTGGGGTTGCGGGCGTGGATTTGGGTACGGAAAAGCCGAACATGCAATCAGTCTCTGGGTAAGCCGGGAGGCGAGGCGGCAGGCGCCGCCAGGGGAAAATACATCGACAAAAACAAGCGGCCTCCATGGCCGCCGGCCCCGCAAGGCGCATGCGTCCAGTTGGGGGCTAAACGGCTATTTTCGCCGCTTTTTGCCGGAGCTTCAAAATGGCCCCGCAGTACGGGTGTTCACACTAGGGTGTGGCCAGGCTCAAGTCGGCGCGCGGCGTCCATTTGGTGTCGCCGCCGACGTCCTTCGGCGCACCGAGAAAGAGGCGCTCCAGCGGCAGCTTCTGCGCCGCCAGGTAGTCGCGCACCACCACGCCGCGCTGTACCGCGAGCTGGTGCATCTGCTGCTCGGACACCTGCAGGTTGGCCAGCAGCAGGTCTTCCATTTCCTTCACCGGCAGGTCCTTGGCCAGGCCGATCAGGTTGCGTGGCTTGGGGAAATCCGCGCGCTTGTACACGGCCTTGAGCAGCTCGGGATATTCGGCATCGCTGACGGTGATATCGGCCGTGCCGTCCGACGCGGCAGACGTGGACGCGGTCGATGCGCTGCCGGCATTGCCCGCCACCACGCTGTTGCGGCGCTTCTCGGCGCTGACCATGCGCTGCAGGCGCTGCCGCTTGTAGGCTTCGCGCTCGATCTCCAGGCTCGAGGTGCCGACCACCGTCATCTTGAGCGCCGGCCGGTCGGTCAAGGCCTTGGCCACCTTGTCGAGCCCTTGCTGCGCCTCGGCCGAAAGTTGCGCGCTGCCCGGGGCAAAGGCGACCTCGCTCAATTCCTGGCCTCCGCCGCCGAACGCATTGGCCAGCAGGCTGAACGGTGCGGTGACGGCCTTGACGATCAGGTTGCCGAGGATCTTCCAGATCACCGGCCCGATGCGGAACTGCGGATCGTTGAGCGAGCCGCTCAGCGGCAGGTTCAGGTCGATCACGCCGTTGCGGTCGGCCAGCAGGGCCACGGCGAGTTTCACCGGCAGGCTGGTGGGCGCGCCGGCCACGGGCTCGCCGAAGGTGAGCTGGTTCAGCACGATGCTGTTGGTGGCGGTGAGCTGGCCGTCGGGCTGGACCACGTAGTGCACATCCACGCTCATCTTGCCGCGTTCGATGCCGTGGCCCACATATTTGACGGTGTACGGCGACAGCGGCGGCAACTCCAGGTCGCGCACCTTGCCGACGATGTCCAGCGCCAGCGGCTTGGCCAGCGGGTTGAGCTTGCCCTGGATGTCGAGCGACGCCGTGCCCTCGGCGCGGCCGCGCAGTTCCAGGTCGGCCAGTTGCGGCGCGCCTTCGGGCTGCACGCTGGAAAAGGCGCTGAGCTTGCCGGTGAGTTCGCTGAGGTTGGCCGTGTAGTTGGGCTTGACGAACCGGTCGGAGAACAACACGCGGCCATTGACCAGGCTGATCGGGCCGAAGCGCACCACGGCCGCCGGGCCGGACTCGGCACGTGCCACCGACGGGGCGGATGCCGAAGCGGCCGGTGACGTGACGGCCCGGGCCGGGGCGCTTGCCGCGGGCGTCCCCGCCGCGGCCGCCGGCGTGCTCGCCGGATCGGAAGACTTCACCAGGTCCTGCAGGTTGATGCGGCCGTTCTCGTTGACGATCACCCGTGCGTAGAAATCGGTGAGCGCGGTTTCCTTGACTTCGACCGCCGTGGGTTTGCCCGGCGCCATGGCCACGTCGAGGCCGCGCAGGTTCAGCACCTTCCAGCTCAGCAGTTCGCGACCGCGTGCGGCCACGGCAGCCGCCGCCGGCTCCTCAGGCGTTGGGGCGGGGGCCGGGCCACGGGCCGAGGCCCCCTTGCCCGATGCCGCCGACGAGGCCGGTGCAGCCGCGGTCGGCACGCTGGCGGCACTGTTGGCACGGAATTCCTCCAGTGTGGTGTCGCCGGTGAGCTTGAGCGTCGGGCCGGCCGCCGCCTGGGCAAAGTGCAACTGGCCCTTGAAGCTGGTGTCGGCACGCACCAAGTCGATGTTCAGGGCGCCGCCGAAGTACGGCTCGAAGGCATGCAGCGGAAACTGCGCGATGTCGACCTGACCCTGCGTCGCCAGCGGCTGCAGGGTCAACGTGCCGCGGTAGGACAGGCGGCCCGGCTCCGTGCGGCCCGCGGCGATGCGTGCGGCCACGGTGAGCGGCGACGGCGTGGCGCTGCCGGGCGCGATGTTCTTCATCTGCACCTCCAGGCCGGTCAACTCGAATGACACCGGCCTCGCGGGCGCCTGGTCGAGCATGGCGATGCTCCCCCCTTCGACCGCGAGGTCCGCGATCGCCACGCGCCAAGGTGAACTGCCGCCCGCGGCGGTGGCTGGGGCGGACTTGCCCGGTGACGCTTCTGCGGCGGGCGGTGTCTTGAGCCAGGCTTCATACATCCACCGCTGGTCGCTGCCGCGCTCCAACCGGGCCACGGGCCGGGTGACCGCAATACGCCCCAGCTTCACGCTGCGCTGTGCCAGGTCGACGTCCGCGCCGGTGATCTGCAGCTTCTGGATGCTGGCGAGACTGCTGGCCGTGGTGGCTGCCGACGCCGCCGCGCTGCGCTTGCCAGTCGCAGCCGCCGCGCCCGTCAACGCCAATCCGTCGAGCGACAGCTGCCGCGCGTCGATCTTCAACAGGTCGGGCGCCTGCCAGTCGACGTCGACCTCGGCACTGAGTTGGCCATCGAGCCGCGGCTCGAGGAAGGAAGCGAGGTACGGCGCGGCCAGCGACAGCGGCACGCCGCCCGCCGTGGCATGCAGGCTGGCGGCCTTGTCGGTGGCCGAGCCTTTGAAGGTGATCGGACCGAGCGGTATCGGCACCGGAGACGCGGACGCTTTGCCGGTGGCCTTCTTGCCCGCGCCGGCATCCGCCCGGGCCACAGGCGCGACCACCGCCGTGGCCGGATCGAGCGCGGCCGAGCCCTCGAATTGCAGCGGCGGCGTGTCGCTGGCGAACGGCCAGTTGATCTCGGTCGCCTCGAGGCCGACATCGCGCAGCGCCACCGTGGCCGACTTGGCCTGCAGCAGCGCCATCTCGTCGGTCCAGCGCACCGCGCCGCCCTTGAGACTGAGTCGGGCCAGTTCCAGGTGCCAGGCCGGCGCATCCTTCGCGGCCGGGGCGCTGGCGGCGCTGGCGGCGCTGGCGGCACTGGCAGAACTGGTGGAAGGCGCTGCTTTCTCGGGCGCGGCGGACGCCGATGGCAGGCTGGCCGGGCCGATCAGGTTCAGCCGGCCAGCCGCATCCCGGTGCACTGCGATCTGCGGCGCGCTGAGCTCCACCGCCGACAGTTTCACGATCTGCTCGAGCGGGCGCACGTCGTCGAGCACCACCTTGAGCGCATCGAATGCCACGGCGTCGCCGCCGCGCGCGTCGGCCGCCTTCACGTGTTCGGCCTGCACCACCCCGCTGAGCCGCACCGACAGCTTGGGCTGCTGCTCGAACTGCAGCCGCAGATCGGCCTGCAGCGCGCCGCCCTGCAGCTTCAACGGCAGGTTGTCGGGCAGATAGCCCAGGTAGGGCGCGAGGTCGAAATTGGCGAGCTTGAAGCTGGCGTCTGTCTTGCGCGAAGCCGAGAACGGCGTGGTCTGCGCGGCGGAATCGAAGCGGCTGCCGTTGAATTCGAAGGCCAGGTGCGGCTCCACCTTGATCTCGCGCTGGGAGTCGAGGTTGCTCAGGAAAGGTACGGCCAGGTGCATGTTGTCGAGCTTGTGCGTCCTGTGGGCCAAGGCCTCGTCGTTGAATTCGATGGTGCCGCCCTTGAGTTCCACGTTGTACAGCGCGAAGTGCATCGGCTCGCCGGGTGGCTTGCCGCTTGGCGCCCCAAGGCGCGCGAGGATGTCGTCGATGTCGTAGCGTCCTGCGCCAAGCCGCGTCAGGCGCAGTTTGGGCTCCTCGATCGAGATCGCATCCACCACCGGCGCCAGCCGCGCCAGGGAAATGAGCGCTGCATCTATATAGATACGCTTGATCTGCAACTGGGGCGGCGCTGCGGGGGTGGCCGGGTCGCCGGCGATGGCCAGCTCGTCGACCACGAGCTCAAGACTCCAGGGCTCGAAACCGATGCGGCCGATGCTGAGCTTGCGCCCCAGTTGCTCGCTGCCGATGCGTTCGGCCTGGCTGCGCAACAAGGGCGGCAAGGCCAGCCAGCCCAGGGCCCACAGCACCAGCAGGCCCACGACACACCACAACACGCGCCGCAGCCATTTGTGCCGCGAGATCAGATCGAATTTCATGCGCCCGATTTTGATCGCAGATCGGACTGTCCAGAAGCATCGGATGTAAGCGCGGGTTCAAAAATCCGGGCGCCCAAATGAAAAGCCCGGACGGCAGGAATGACCCTTGCCGCCGGGCTGGGCGACTGAACTAAGGTCCGTGTCGCCTGGGTTCGCAACAGGGAGAGTGATGTCCCTGGTTGCGGCGGAGGCAAGAGATTGCCCCCATGGTGGACCGGGGCTGCTTCGCGCCATCATCGCTTGGTGTCAGATGGCTGCTGGCTCCTACCGGTTGGGTGTCTGCCGTTGCAGACGTCTTCACTCTAGTCCACTGCGCGGACGAATTCAAAACAGACTTTTCAATCGTTGGAGAGGCCATCATTGGTCCGTTTGTATTGACAAATCTCCGGAAAACGGCCGATCAACTGCCCGCTGCCTGCAACTGTCGGACCATTCCTACACAACGACCGTTGGTCGGCCGATGTCCAAAAGTCATGGCGAAACGGGCCAGTTACAAATCCTGTTCATACGCCTCGCGGCGCACGGATGTTGGAAGCCCGCTTCTTCACGACAGACAATTTCTGTTCATTTTTATGTATACAGCGGAAAACACGCGATTCCGCTCGCCCGCTGCTTTCATTTCAGTAGCACGGCGGCGCTCCAGACGCCTTGTCGAAGGCGTCTGACACCCACGCTTGGCGGGGCCGGTAAATTGTAAATCTGTGTTTAAATACAGCTTTTTTAACAATTTATAGAGATATAAATTTAATTTGATATTCTTGACTCGATATTTGAAGTCCCCATAGAATCCGCCCGTTTCCCCCCACCCCCCTTGGAGACCCCGACCGCTGCCGACCCCGGCTAAGTCAGATCGCTGTGAAAGTCTTGAAGACACCGCAGGATCCTGATGGCGTACCAACCATTCGAAGTTTCCACCGATGCCGCAGCTCCCCTGTGAGCCGTGGTCGGGAACCGCGCGAGATGAGGAAGTGCTATGACAGCGTTAAAGAAGATGGGCCAGGGCATGCGTACCGTTGCATCGGACATTGCCCAGGGCTTTTTTGAAATCACCCACAACGGATTCGCGCTCTTGGGCCTGATCGTGGCCTTTGCCGTGATCACCATGACCGCCCGCCCGGACCTGCGCGAAGCAGGAGAAGTCAAGCTCATGGCCTGGCTGCAGGAACGCCGCGTCGAGATGCTCGGCCCGCAACCCGAGGCGGAAGTCGAAGTCGTCGACCGTCCGATGGCCAGCGATCCGAAGGATCTGCCCAAGCAGCAGGCGGCCGTGGCCTACTGGCTCAGCAAGAAATACCGCGTGGCACCAGAGCCGCTGAGCGCGCTGGTGGCCGAGGCCTACGACATTGGCCGCCGCGCCAAGCTCGACCCGACGCTGATCCTGGCCGTGATGGCCATCGAATCCGGCTTCAACCCGTTCGCCCAGAGCTCGGTGGGCGCCCAGGGCCTGATGCAGGTGATGACCAAGGTCCACACCGACAAGTACGAAAACGTGGGCGGCCACCTGGCGGCGTTCGACCCGATGACGAATCTGCGCGTGGGCGTCAAGGTGCTGCAGGAATGCATCTCCCGCGCCGGCTCGATCGAAGGCGGCCTGCGCTATTACGTCGGCGCGGCCAACATCGAGGACGATGGCGGTTATGCCGGCAAGGTGATTGCCGAACACGTCCGCCTGCAGCAGGTGGCCAACGGCCGCAGCGCATCGATTGCCACGCCGCGACCCGCACCGGCCCAGGCTGTCGGCCCGATCCCCGTGGTGGCCCCGGCCAAGCCGGCACCGACGCAGGACGAGAAGGTCGCCGGGCTGTACTAAGCCTTCGAGCCGAGCAGGGCCGGCCTCGGCTACACTAGCGGGGTACGCGACTGGCGATAGGCCTGACCCTGGTTGACGCAACCGGGCGCTCGGGCTGACGTGGACCACCGCAGCCGCCTTCCGGCACAACACCGGCAAGACGCCCTCCGGGCAACCACTGGGAAGCGTACCACCCGCACCGCATGGCACAGCCAGCAGACGAGTGATCAGCCGTTCGCCTGGGCAGCACCCCTCGTTTCGCGGCATCGCGGCGAGGGTCCGCCATATGCACCAACTGCAAGGACTGCCATGTACGACCGCAACATTCTGATCGAGCAAGCCGACCCGGAAATCTTCCAGGCCATCCAGAAGGAAAACGCGCGCCAGGAACACCACATCGAGCTGATCGCGAGCGAAAACTACGCCTCGCCGGCCGTGATGGCTGCACAGGGTTCGCAGCTCACCAACAAATACGCTGAAGGCTACCCCGGCCGCCGCTACTACGGCGGCTGCGAATACGTGGACGTGGCCGAACAGCTGGCCATCGACCGCATCAAGCAGATTTTTGGCGCCGAAGCCGCCAACGTGCAGCCGCATTGCGGCGCGTCGGCCAATGAAGCCGTGTTCCTGGCCTTCCTGAAGCCCGGCGACACCATCATGGGCATGAGCCTGGCCGAAGGCGGCCACCTGACCCACGGCATGGCGCTGAACATGAGCGGCAAGTGGTTCAACGTGGTGAGCTACGGCCTGAACGACAAGGAAGAGATCGACTACGACGCGATGGAGCGCAAGGCGCACGAAACCAAGCCCAAGCTGATCATCGCCGGTGCCTCGGCCTACAGCCTGCGCATCGACTTCGAACGCTTCGCCAAGGTGGCCAAGGCCGTCGGCGCGATCTTCATGGTCGACATCGCCCACTACGCCGGCCTGGTGGCCGCGGGCGTGTACCCCAACCCAGTGCCGCATGCCGACGTCGTCACCTCCACCACGCACAAGAGCCTGCGCGGCCCGCGTGGCGGCATCATCCTGATGAAGGCGGAGCATGAAAAGGCCATCAACAGCGCGATTTTCCCCGGCCTGCAAGGCGGCCCGCTGATGCATGTGATCGCCGCCAAAGCGGTGGCGTTCAAGGAAGCCATGGCGCCCGAGTTCAAGGCTTACCAGCAACAGGTGGTGAAGAACGCCAAGATCGTCGCCGAAACCCTGACGGCGCGCGGCCTGCGCATCGTCAGCGGCGGCACCGAGTCACACGTGATGCTGGTCGACCTGCGCGCCAAGGGCATCACCGGCAAGGAAGCCGAAGCCGTACTGGGCAGCGCGCACATGACGATCAACAAGAACGCCATCCCGAACGACCCGGAAAAGCCGATGGTCACCAGCGGCGTGCGCATCGGCACGCCAGCCATGACCACCCGCGGTTTCAAGGATGAGGAAGCCCGCATCACGGCCAACCTGATCGCCGACGTGCTCGACAACCCGCGCGACGAAGCCAACATCGCCGCCGTGCGCGCCAAGGTCAACGCGCTGACCGCGCGTTTCCCGGTCTATCGCTGATCCGTCCGCCTTGCGCAGCCTCCGCAACCTGCAGCCATGAAATGCCCTTTTTGCGGTCACGGCGAAACCCAGGTCGTGGAGACGCGCGAGTCTGAGGACGGCGATTTGATCCGCCGCCGCCGCCGCTGCGGCGGCTGCGAGCAACGCTTCACGACCTACGAACGTGCCGAGGTGGCCATGCCCAGCGTGGTCAAGAAGGACGGCAGCCGCGCCGACTTCGACCTGGGCAAGGTTCAGGCCTCGATGCGCCTGGCGCTGCGCAAACGCCCCGTCGCCGTGGAACAGGTCGACGCCGCGCTCGAACGCATCGAGCGCAAGCTGCTGACCAGCGGCACCAAGGAGATCACCACCGCCAAATTGGGCGAACTGGTGATGCGCGAGCTCAAGAAGCTGGACAAGGTGGCGTATGTGCGCTTTGCTTCGGTGTATCGCAGCTTTGAAGATGTGGATGAATTCAGCCGGTTGATTCAGGATATTTGAGAGCGAGAATAGACCAGACCAGCGGTCTGTGCGGCGCGACCAGCGGAATCGATTGTTGTCCCGGCGTTGGACACAATCGCAGCATGCGCCCCGTTGCCCTCTCCCCTTATCTTCGGAAGCACCGCCTCGGCTTCACGCTGATTGAGCTGATGGTTACTGTTTCCGTCGTGGCGATTCTTGGCGCACTGGCTGTTCCGTCCTTGCGGGGGTTTTTTGTCCGGAACGCCTTTTCAAGTATCGGCAACGAGTTTCAGGGCAGCCTCCTGCGCGCTCGCAACGAGGCGGTGAGCAAGAACATCTGCGCCACGATGTGCATGAGCAACACGGTCGACGCGGCCGTTCCGTTCTGCAAGCAGTCTGGCCAGGACTGGCAGGTCGGATGGATTGTTTTTATGAATCCGTCGTGCGATGTCGATTACGGAAAAAATGCCAGCACGAAAGCCGTGGCCGCGGCCGACATGATTCTTGTCCGTCGCGCGGGCAATCCGGACTACGCTCTCATGGCCCAGAGTTCAACGAGAAAAATGATGTTCAACGCCCGCGGCAATGTGGGTTTGAGCACGGCAGACAGATTTGATCTTACTTATACCGACACCCAACTCGAGTTGAAATATGGATTCAACATCTGCTTGGACACCATGGGCCGAAGCAGGTCGATTCCCGTGACATCAACCTGCACCTACTGAATTCCGTGATGAATAACATTCCAGCACATCAGCGCGTCCGACACCCCGCCGCATGGAATTCTCGTGGCGTGACCCTGGTTGAAGTGCTGATTGCAGTCATCGTGCTGTCCGTCGGACTTCTGGGCATTGCCGGCCTTCAGGTGGTCACGACGAAGTACAAAATGGGCAGCGGTGTGCGCTCCGCCATCGCCGTCCTGTATTCGGACTTCACCGATCGCGTGCGGCTCAATCCGACGATGGCCGGGCCGAACTGGCTCACCGGCCAGACGTCGCCCGATATCGGTTCGTCCGACATCGACAGTTCCAAGTACACCTACCAGGCGACCTGGGCGGTGCAACAGGGGGTCCAGGACAACCAATTGGTCTCGACGGCATGCGATGCCTCGTCGACCTGCTCGCCAAGCCAGCGTGCTGACTACGACATGCTGACCTGGCGCAAACGCGTGCGCGAAAACCTTCCGCAAGGCGCGGTGTTCATCGCGGGCAATCGCAGTACCGGCATCGACGTCACGATGATGTGGATGGACAAGGAAAACACCGACAAGACCGCCAGGACCGACGACCGCACGAGTGCCACCCAGGTGTCCCTGGTTACCTCGGCCAATTGCAGTACCAACAACACCGAAACCGGTCTGGCGCAGCAAACCTGCTGCCCGCCAGCCGCCAGTGTGCCAGCCGGGGTGCGCTGCGCCCGCTTTTCCTTCATGCCATGAACCAGCGCAAACTTTTTCATCGCCAGCGCGGCGTGAGCCTGATCGAGTTGATGGTCACCATGGCCATCACCATGTTCCTGGTCGCCGCAGCGGCCTACGTGTATCTCGGCACGCGCGAGACGCAGCGCGCCGTCGAACGCAACAGCAGCAACGTCGACACGGGCACGTTCGCGATGCAACTGATCGGGCAGGAGATCATGAAGGCCGGCTATTACCCGGCCAACACTTCGCGGGTGCTGACGGCCGCAGAGGGCTATCCCAAGCTCAGCTATTACCCGCCCACCAAACTGGCTGAAAATGCCGCCCAAGCTACCGATTGGACACCCCCGACCACCGCAACCCCAGGCATTTACCTGTCGGGTCTATTCGGATGCAATGGCGGGACGTATCTGCCCGCTACGGGAACATGCCCCGCGTCAAGCGATACGGCGCCAGATTCCATCGTCATCAACTATTTCACCAATGACAAACTGGGTGCAGGAGTGGGAGACCGCACTGATTGCACTGGCGCCGACGTCGCCAATGATCCGAGCAACACCAATCGACTGAATACGACCAACATCGAGGCGCCTCCGCTACAACCTTTGTTTGTTTCCAACCGTTTTGCCATCACCGCTACCCAAACCGAGATCGAAAAACAGGCGGTGTCGACGTTCAGCTTGTCGTGCAACGGAAATGGTGCAACAACACCCACGAACATCTACCAGCCGCTGCTGCCCGGCATCGAAGACATGCAGTTCACCTACGGTGTCTTTGCGGTCTCGGCAGACTCGGGTTCAAGAACCCCGGAGAAGTTCTACACCGCCACGGAAGTGAGCGCTCTTGCCGCCGTGAATGTCGACAACGGCATGTTTGTCGTATCGACGCCTGCCTGGTCACGCGTATCGGCGGTCCGCGTCTGCATCATGGTGAAAAGCCAGGGTGCGAATCCAAAGATTGCAGACAAGGCTGGCGCAGAACGCAGTTATGTGGATTGCAAGGGCGCGACGCAAACTCAAGGGGCTTCGGACAGTAGTTTGCGCAGGAAATTCGAGCAGACCTTCGTGCTGCGTAACCGCATGAGCGTGGTGTACTGATGCGCGCCCCTTCTTCATTGGACAACTTCGTCGCGCCGTCAAACAACCAGGCTGTGAAGCAAAGTGGGGTGGCGTTGATCATGGTGTTGCTGTTCCTGGTGGCGATCACCGGGCTCACCGTCTGGGCGGCCCGGCAGGCCATGCTGGGCGAAGGCATGGCGCGCAATCAACAGGATCTGGAAGTAGCCCGGCAGGCGGCCGAATCGGCGCTTCGCGACGCCGAGCGCGATCTGAAGAACGTGACACCGCTGGCCAATTTCTCTTGCAGCCGGGGTGGGGCAATATTGCCCGTCAAATTCAACCCCTCCTGCCAGGGGGGCCTGTGTTACCGGCCGGACAGCGACTATGGCACTTCGCAGTGGGCCAATGCGACCGCTGGCTCCACGGTCAACTCGGAACCGTGGTGGCCGATCGGCAAAGGCGGGTTGTGGAACGATGTCAATGATCCATCGGCCTCCACCAATACAAAACCGATTCGCGTCCCCCCCACAGGGAGCAGCAATTGCGGTTTTACTGGCGGCGTGCCCCTAGGCACTTTCACCGGTGCGCCCGCCATCAGGGGCGTTGCCGCGCAGCCCGAATACCTCATCGAGTATTTCCGCCGCTCGATTCCGGGGCGCAAGGAAATGCCGGTCTACCGGATCACCGCCCGCGGCTTCGGCTACAGCCTGCGCACGCAAGTGGTGCTGCAATCCATCTTTTTGCCTGAGTGATCGCCAGAAGTCCGCGGCACGCCAGATCCCTTCGGAGCTCCAACATGACCATCACATCCTTCGCAAGGCCGCTGCTTCTGGCACTGGCGCTTCTGAGCGGGCTGTCCGCCAAGGCCACGCCGACCGAGGTGTCGACCCCCCGCCAGGCCATTCCGCCCAACATCACCACGACATCCAACAAGCCGATGCTGGTGCTCGCGGCCTCCAAGGACCATACCTTGTTCGGCCCCATCTACACGGACTTCGAAGACGTGGACGGCGACGGCGTCATCGACACCACTTTCATCCCCACATTCAAGTACTACGGCTATTTCGATGCCACCAAGTGCTACGCCTACAGCACGGCCAACGGCCAGTTCGAACCGGCGGCCTTGGCCACCGTTGTCACGGCCACGGTGGGTACCACCACCACGACCCGCTACACCTGCCCTTCGACGCAAAGCTACTGGAGCGGCAACTTTCTGAACTGGTCGTCCATGACGCGGCTGGATGTCGTGCGCAAGATGCTCTATGGCGGCACGCGCAGCACCGATGCCAATGGCAGCACCGTGCTGGAACGCGCCAAGCTCAACTACGACGCGCACTCCTTCGTCAAGTACTACCGCGGCACGGACATCCGCGACTACACGCCATTCACGACCGCGGCCCTGACCAAGACCACCGGCAGCAATGCCAACGTCTACGCCGGCCTGAGCATCTGCAACACCGGTTCGGCCGACAGCACGACAGCCTCGCCCAACGCGCCCGTGATGCGCATGGTCAAGGGCAACGTCCGTTTCTGGGCCACGGTGGAAGTGCAGGTGTGCCGCTGGCGTGAAAACTACAGCTCCGGTACCTTCGGCCCCAAGCTGGCCAGGTACTACAAGGATGCGGACAAAGGCGGCGGCGGCATCGCGCACGAGTTGACGATTCCCAGCCAATCCACGGACGGCGCCACGTACGACAGCAACATCGGCCCGGAGTTGACCGTGCGCGTCAAGGTGTGCGACCCGAACTTTCTGGGCGAAGAGCGCTGCCAGGCTTTTCCCGCCAACTCGCTCACGAACTACAAGCCTTATGGCCTGTTCCAGGAATTCGGCTATCCCAACGCCAATGGCGCAGCACGCGCCGAATTCGGCGTAATCACCGGCAGCTACGACTTGAACTACACCGCCGGCGCATTGCGCAAGAACATGGGCGATTTCGCGGATGAAATCAATGCGACGACAGGTGTTTTCTGCCACAGCGCCTCGTCGGGATGCGCCACGACGCTGGCATCTCCAGACGGACGGACCACCGGCCAAGGCGCGATCAAGGCCTTTGATGCCATCATCCTGAACGACCGCAACAACAACTCGTATGCGACCTCGGGCGTTCCCAGCACGGTTTCGGAGGGATCCCTGTCGTCGTGGGGAAATCCCATCGGCGAGATGCTGGTGCAGGCCCTCCAGTATTACGCCTATAACGGGACGGCGCCAACGCCGTCCAATCCCTCTTCGACGTCGAAGGACACCGCAAGAGGCGCGCCGGTACGGGCATGGACGGACCCTCTGTCGACCAGCAATGCAACACGCGCCGCGCTCTACGGCAACTCGGTTTGCCGCCCGTTGAATACCTTGCTGCTCTCCAGCAGTGCAACCAGTTTCGATGGACAGGCCGACACACCCTTCACGACGCTGCCGAACCGAACCGGCGACCTGGCCAGCTACACCAATGCCGTCGGCACGGCGGAGGGGATCAACAACTCGCTGCGTTCGATTGGCTCGGTGACGGGCGGATATGGCGACTCCTGCTCGGCCAAGACCGTAGGCAATCTTTCCAATGTGTCCGGCATCTGCCCTGAAGCGCCTGCCATGGGCGGCACCTACCAGATCGCGGGCGCGGCGCTGTACGGCAACACATCGAAGATTCGAACGATTGCCACGCCACCGGCCGACCTCAAATACGTTCAGAACGCGCTCAAGGTCAAGACGCTCGCGGCTTCGCTGACCGGAGGCTCGCCTCGGATCGACATCCCTGTACCAGGCACCTCACCCACCAAATACGTCTACATCACGCCGGAAAGCGTCCAGGCGGGCGGCAAGGTGAGCGCGCCGCTGACCTTTGCATCCATCAGTTCCAGCAGCACCTACGGTGCGTTCATCGTGACCTGGAACGACATCCTGATGGGTGGCGACTACGACATGGACATCACCGGGTTCCTGCGCTATGACCTGATCGCCAACAGCTCCAGCCCTTCGGGTTGGGACGTCAAGATCACCACCGACATCCCCGGCGTCTGCGGTGGCGGTGCCGGCACCCATGGGTTCAGCGTGATCGGCGTTCAGACGATGACCGGAAGCTCCGGCAACGGGCGCTACCTGACGCACCAGCACTACAGCAGCGGGGTTTTGTCAGGCATGCCGCCGACTTCGGAATACCTATGCGGCGATGCCACTTACCGTGCCCAAACCAGCACGTTGTTCACCGGCACCTATGCCAACACGGTCTGCAACGTCACGGGAGACGGAACCACCGGCGACCCCGGAATTCCTACCCTGGTCAACTACTGCACGGTCAAGAACGTGGACTTCCCCGTGTCGACCACGTTCCACATGGTGGGTGAAAGCGATGCACTGATCAAGGATCCCATGTACTACGCCGCCAAGTACGGCGATTTCGATTCGAGCACCAAGAATGCCGACGGCACCTTCACCGACCTGACGCTGCCACCCAATGTCGCCTCGTGGGACAAATACAAGACCGACGGCACCGTCGGCGCCGATGGCGTCCCCGATGGTTATTTCCTCGCCCGCCGGCCGGAATTGCTCGAGCAGCAGCTTCGCAAGGCGCTGGACAGCCTTGCAAAGACATCCAACGCCGCACCCATCACCTCGTCGGGCGAATTGACAGTTGGCAGTTTCAAATATGTGGCGAGGTTCGACTCCACCACCGTGACCGGAGACCTCGATGCATTCAAGGCGCAGGACGATGGCACCTACCTTGCGAGTCCTACATGGTCTGCGGGTGTGCTATTGCGCGCCAGAACGAGCGGCGTGGGCAATACGCCGGGCGACAAGGGTGCCTCGCGCCAGATCATTACCAATTACCAGTCCAGCACCGTGCCCGCCACGGCGATGGCTTTTCGCTGGGCCAGCCTGTCGACGGACTACAAGGCAATGATGACCACGGCCAGCACCAACAAATTGAGCGCCGCCAACGCCGAGATTGCGCTCAACTACATCCGTGGCGACCAGTCCCTGGAAAACGCGTCGACCGGCCTGCGGGAGCGCGGCGACACCACGATGCTGGGCCCGATCGTCAACTCCGGCCCGTGGGTACAAGGTCCACCCTCGGCTACCTACCTTGAATCCCAATTCAAGGGTTATGGCGCCTTTGTCACTGCACAGGCGTCTCGCGAAAAATTACTGTGGGTCGGCGCCAACGATGGCATGCTGCATGCGTTCTGCGCTGAAGACAAATCGGGTTCGGCCACCTGTCCCTCGGCCGGCAAGGAATTGTTTGCCTACATTCCTGGCGCGCTCGCCAACCGGCTGGCCGAGATTCCCCTGCAGCGCGGTACGGTGAGCCGTACCCGGCTGAACAACGCGAACTTCACGCTGGATTCGGCCGAGACCCAGCCAGACAGCACGGTGTGGCCGTATGTCGATGGCAGCGCCTACACCGCGGACGTCAAGGTCAACATCAGCACCGACAGCAACAATGTGGAGAGCGGCACCTGGAAGACCTATCTGTTCGGCTCGCTCGGGCGCGGCGGCCGCGGCGTCTTCGCGCTCGACGTGACCAGTGTCGCTACCCTGGCCAGCGGCGAGAGCAACCCCGGTTCGATCTTCAAGTGGCAGTTCACGTCGGACGACGACAACGACCTCGGCTACATCGTGAGTGAGGTGCGCAAGAACGCGAACACCGCCCAGGCGAGCCCCGTGGTGAGGCTCAACAACGGCAAGTTCGCCATCATCCTGGGCAACGGCTACAAGTCGCTGAGCGGCAAGGCCGTGCTCTTCCTCCTGTATGTGGACGGCCCCACGTCGAACAGCATCACGACCAGTTGGACGGGCCAGTACACCAAGATCGTTGCCGACGCCGGCTCCGACAACGGGCTGATGACGCCGTCCTGGGTCGACCGCAACAACGACGGCACGGCCGACGTGGTCTACGCCGGCGACCTGAAGGGCAACCTGTGGAAGTTCGACATCAGCAGCACCACCGCCACCAACTGGAAGGTGGCCTATACCTCGGGCTCCGGCAACAATGCCGTCAACCGCCCGCTGTTCACCGCGCAGCAAAGCGTCACCTCAGGCAACACCACCACGGTCACGCCGCTGCCGATCACGAACGCGCCGGAATATGTCTACCCGGCCTTCGATGGTCTGATCATCAACTTCGGCACCGGCAACTCCTTCGAGGCCGGCGACTTTCCCAAGCCAGGCGTGCAGCAGCGCTTCTACGGCGTCTGGGACCGGCCCTCTTTCGCAACGACCACCACCGGCACCGGCCCGATGATTCCCGCCGACATGAGCCGGCTGGTGCAGCGCAACTATGTTCTCAACACCGCCACGGGCACGGTCACGGCAACGGCAGACACCACCACCGGGGGGGTATCGACCTACAACGGCATCGACTGGACCAGCAAGGACGGCTGGTACATCAATCTGCCCGGCACCTCGGAAGCCCTGAACACCAGTCCGGAACTGGTCGCCAATTTCCTGCTGTTCCAGACCATCCGGCCGAAGACCACGACCGAGAACTGCTACGACACGCCCAACTCGACGCTCTACATCATCGACCCAATCGCCGGCATCGCCACGCGCAAGGCCCTTGATGTGGCCAGCAACGGTACTTTCAATGTGGGCATTTCGGCTTCTGACCAGAAATGGTTTGTCGTGACGAACAAGACATCCGATCCCTACGCGGTCAAGAACTGCACAACGGGATCAAACTGCGTCAATGGCAAGACGGTACCCCCTTCTCCCGATAGCATCTGCAAAACCATCGGCGGCTCGGGCGGCTCGCGCAACCTGTGCTACAACCCCCTCGGCCGCGTGCAGTGGCGTGAGATTCCAGGACTGAGGACCGACAAATGAAAAAGCAGCAAGCCCAGCGGGGTTTCACCCTGATGGAGCTGATGATCACCGTGGCGGTGGTGGGCATTCTGGCGGCCATCGCCTACCCGTCTTTCACCGAACAGATCGCGCGAAGCCGGCGAACGGAAGCGCAGACCATTCTGTTGGCCGGCCAACAGTGGATGGAGCGGTTCTACACGGAGAACTACCGTTATGACAAGAACAGCGCGGGAACGGCTGTGGACGACAGCGCACTGTTTCCATCCCGCTTCAGCACCTCCCCTGCCCCCGGCCAAGGTGCGCCGCTCTACACCATCGCCGTGAGCGCGCCGACGCGCGACACCTACACCATCACGGCCACCCGCAAGTCGGGCACCGCGATGGCAACAGATCGCTGCGGCGACATGACTGTCGATCATCTGGGCCGGCGCAGCGTGGTGAACTACAGCTCGGCCAAGTTTGGAAGCTCCACCGCCAACGCCATCACCTACTGTTGGAAGTAGGCGCGAGGCCCGTGTACCGACGCGAGCGCTGGTGGGGCGTTGGCTTGGCGCTTGGACTGCACGCAGTCGCCCTGGTCTGGGCCTGGTCGGAACCGTCTCCACGGCTGGCAAGCAACGCCGTGGTCTACATCGAGGCGGTGGTGCTGCCAGAGTCTCGTTCAGCATCCGATGTGATTTCAGGGGAGGCGCCGATCGTGCAGCAGGCGCAACCAAGCATTCCCACGGCTACCGACACGCCACCCACACCCAAGCCGCAATCGGCGTACATCAAGCCGGACAAGCCGAGCGCCGTGCCGGAGCCCATCGGTTACCTGCCATTCGATGCGGTCGACCAGCCGGCCGAACCGCTCGGTGACTGGATGATCGACACCGAGGTCCTGCCGCGAGGCAAGTCCTTGCGCGTGGTGCTGAAGTTATGGATTTCGGCAACCGGGGTGATCGACCACTGGGCGCTCTCCGGCGTGCAAGACGATGACGAAACATTGGCCCGGCGTGCCCTGGCCCGCCTACCCGAGACGCTGATCCAGCCGGCCTTCCTCAACCACCTGCCCGTACCGAGTGTTCGCCAGTTGGAGATCGTTCTGACACGATGACCCACCGCGGTACCATTCGCCTTTCCGCTTCGGTTCGTTGCGAATGAATTTTTCGGTCCCTTCTGATTTCGTGCACCAGGCCCACCTGCAGGCCCAGCACGCCAGCCGCGGCGCGTCGCCCAACCCCGCCGTCGGCTGCATCATCACCTCCCCCACCGGCCAGATCCTCGGCCAGGGCCACACCCAGAAGGTCGGCGGCCCGCACGCGGAGGTCATGGCCCTGCGCGATGCGGCGGCGCACGGGCATTCGGTCGAAGGCGCCACCGCCTATGTCACGCTCGAACCGTGTTCCCACCACGGCCGCACCGGCCCTTGCTGCGACGCGCTGATTGCGGCCGGCATCGGCAAAGTCGTGGCCTCGCTGGCCGACCCGAACCCCCTGGTCGCCGGCAATGGCTTCGCGCGGCTGCGCGCGGCGGGCGTCGTGGTCGAAGTGGGACCGGGCGCGGAGGAAGCGCGCGAACTCAACATCGGCTTCTTCAGCCGCATGGTGCGCAAGACGCCGTGGGTCCGCATGAAGATCGCGGCATCCCTGGACGGCAAGACTGCGCTGGCCGACGGCACCAGCCAGTGGATCACGTCGGAGGCGGCACGCACCGACGGCCACGCCTGGCGCGCGCGCGCCTCGGCGGTGCTGACCGGCATCGGCACGGTGCTGGAAGACGATCCGCGGCTCGATGTGCGTCTGGTCGACACGCCGCGCCAGCCGCATCTCGTGATTGTCGACAGCCAATTGCAGACGCCGCTCGATGCTCGCCTTTTCATAGCTGGCCGCGCCGTATTCATCTACGCCGCAGCCCCAAATGATGCCAAAAAATCAGAACTGGAAGCCCACGGCGCCACGGTGATCCATCTGCCAGGCCGCGCGCCGGGCACCGAGAACAAGGTCGACCTGGCGGCCATGTTGCAGGACCTCGGCCGGCGCGAAATCAACGAGCTGCACGTCGAGGCCGGCCACAAGCTCAACGGCTCGCTGATCCGCGAAGGCCTGGTCGACGAGTTCCTGGTCTACCTTGCGCCCAAGTTCATCGGCCAGGGCCTGGACATGGCGAATCTCGGCCCGCTGTCCGCCCTGTCGCAGGCCGTGGCGCTCGAATTCAAGAGCGTGGACCTGCTGCCGCCCGACCTGCGCATCCTGGCGCGCGTCCCCGGTCGCGATCGGTTCTGACGACCTGCCATCCGCCGTATTTCCCGCGTCAAGGAACATGGCCGCAAACCCTGCGAAAATAGCGCCATGTTCACCGGAATCATCACCGGCGTGGGGCGCATCGTCGCCGTCCACGACCTGGGTAGCTCTTCTTCATTCGGCAAACGCCTCACCCTCGAGGCGCCCGCCGGGTATCTGGCCGACGTCGGGCTGGGCGACAGCATCGCGCTCAACGGCGCGTGCATGACGGCCACGACGCTCGACACCGCCCAGCACCGCTTCACCATCGACATCTCGGCCGAGTCGCTCGACAAGACCACAGGGCTGGACGCGCCCGGCCCGGTCAACCTCGAGAAGGCGCTGCGCGCGCACGACCGGCTCGGCGGCCACATCGTCGCCGGCCATGTGGACGGCATCGGCAGCGTGGTCCGTTTCGAGCAGGTCGGCGAAAGCTGGCTGCTGCAGATCCTGGCACCGAAAAGCCTGGCCAAGTACCTCGCCTACAAGGGCTCGATCACCGTCAACGGCGTGAGCCTCACCGTGAACCAGGTGGCGGACGTGGCCGAGGGCTGCGAGATGTCGATCAACCTGATCCCGCACACGGTGGAAAACACCGCGCTCGGCAGCCTGGCGGCCGGCTCGCGCGTGAACCTCGAGATCGACCTCATCGCGCGCTACGTGGAGCGCATGTTGCAGGCCGATCCGCAGCACCCCACACCGCATTCCATCGTTTCGACCGTCGCGAAAGCCCAGCCATGACCGCTCCCACCACCCTCGCCCCGGCGGGCATCTCACCGGTGGAAGACATCGTGGCCGACATGCGTGCCGGCCGCATCGTGATCCTGGTCGACGAGGAAGACCGCGAGAACGAAGGCGACCTGGTGCTGGCCTCCGACCACGTCACGCCCGAAGCCATCAACTTCATGGCCCGCCATGCGCGCGGCCTGATCTGCCTCACGCTGTCGCGCGAGATGTGCGAACGCCTGCACCTGCCGCCGATGGTGGCGCGCAACGGCGCCAAGCATGCGACCGCCTTCACCGTGTCGATCGAAGCCGCCGAGGGCGTGACCACCGGCATCTCGGCCGCCGACCGTTCGCGCACCGTGCAGGCCGCCGTCGCCAAGAACGCGACGGCGCAGGACCTGGTGCAGCCCGGCCACATCTTCCCGCTGCAGGCGGTGGACGGCGGCGTGCTGATGCGCGCCGGCCACACCGAGGCGGGCTGCGACCTGGCCACCATGGCCGGCTGCAGCCCCAGCGCCGTGATCTGCGAGGTGATGAACGACGACGGCACCATGGCCCGCCTGCCCGACCTGCAGGTCTTCGCCGCGCAGCATGGCCTGAAGATCGGCACGATTGCCGATCTCATCGAATACCGCAGCCGCAACGAATCGCTGATCGAGAAGATCGGCAGCCGGCCGATCAAGACCGCGTTCGGCGAATTCACGGCCCACGCCTTCCGCGACAAGCCCAGCCGCGAACTGCACCTGGCCCTGGTCAAGGGCAGTTGGGCGCCCGAGGACGTGGTCGATGCGCGCGTGCACGAGCCGCTGTCCATCCTCGACCTGCTCGAGGTCGACCGTTCCCTGCATTCGTGGAGCCTGGACGCGAGCCTGCGCCACATCGCGCAGCAGGGCAAGGGCGTGGCGGTGCTGCTCAACTGCGGTGAAAGCGCGGCCGAACTGCTCGAACAATTCGAAGGCACGGCACGGCCCGCGCAGGCGCCCGAGCGCGGCCGCATGGACCTGCGCACCTACGGCGTGGGCGCGCAGATCCTGCGCGAATGCGGCGTGCACCGGATGCGCCTGCTGGGCCAGCCGCGCCGCATGCCGAGCATGACCGGCTACGGCCTGGAAACCGTCGGCTACCTCGCCAAACAGACCCCGACTCCAATCGATTCCAAGGAATAAAGATGCAAGCTGCAGACCAGGGCTACGACCCGCAACAGCCACACATGGATGGCCGCAAGCTGCGCATCGGCATCGTGCAGGCCCGTTTCAACGCCGGCATCACCGACGCGCTGGCCAAGGCCTGCAAGGATGAGCTGGCCGCGCTCGGCGTGGCGGCGGACCGCATCGTCCATGTGCAAGTGCCCGGCGCACTGGAAGTCCCGGTGGCGCTGCAGGCGCTCGCAGAGCAGGAAGCCTTCGATGCGCTGGTGGCGCTCGGCTGCATCATCCGCGGCGAAACCTACCACTTCGAACTCGTGGCCAACGAATCGGGCGCGAGCGTGAGCCGCATCGCGCTCGACTACCAGATCCCGATCGCCAACGCCATCATCACCACCGAAAACATGGAACAGGCCGTGGCCCGCCAGACCGACAAGGGCCGCGACGCAGCCCGCGTGGCGGTGGAAATGGCCAACCTGCTGGAACAACTCAAATGACCGACGAATCCAGCCACCTCAGCCCGGCGGGCAAACCTGCGCGCCAGTCGCGCACCGGCCTCACCAGCACCGGCGCGCGCAAGGCCGCCGCCAAATCGGTGCGCAGCCGCGCGCGCGAATTCGCATTGCAGGGCCTGTACCAGCACCTGGTGGGCGGCAACGACGCCGCGTCCATCGACGCGTTCACACGCGACCTGGCCGGCTTCCACAAGGCCGATTCGGCGCACTACGACGCGCTGCTGCACGGCTGCATCGAACACGCCGCCGAACTCGACGCGCTGATCGTGCCGCTGCTCGACCGCAAGATGGAAGAAATCTCGCCGATCGAGCATGCGGTGATGTGGATCGGCGTCTACGAGATGCAGCATTGCCTCGACGTGCCATGGCGCGTGGTGCTCAACGAATGCATCGAACTCGCCAAGGAATTCGGCGGCACCGACGGCCACAAATACGTCAATGGCATCCTCAACGGCCTGGCGCCCAGCCTGCGCAGCGCTGAAGTGCAGGCCGACCAGGCATCGGGCAAGAGCCGCCCGGCCGCCGCGTGACCAGCGTGATGCGCATCTCGCAGCGCGCGCAGGCGATCGAGCCGTTCTACGTGATGGAAGTGGCCAAGGCCGCTTCGGCGCTCGCGGCGGAAGTCGCCGACAGCGAGCGGCCGATGATCTTCCTCAACATCGGCGAGCCCGATTTCACCGCGCCGCCGCTGGTGCAGCAGGCGGCCGCCCGGGCCATCACCGAAGGCGCCACGCAATACACGCAGGCCTTGGGCCTGATGCCGCTGCGGGAACGCATCAGCGCCTGGTACGCAAGCCGCTTCGGCGTCGATGTGCCGGCGGGTCGCATCGTCATCACCGCCGGTGCATCGGCCGCGCTGCAGCTCGCCTGCCTGGCGCTGATCGATGCCGGCGACGAAATCCTGATGCCCGACCCGAGCTACCCGTGCAACCGCCATTTCGTGAGTGCGGCGGATGGCAAGGCGGTGCTGATCCCGACGACGGCCGAAGAGCGTTTCCAGCTCAGTGCCGCCAAGGTCGAAGCCGCCTGGTCTGCCAAGACGCGCGGCGTGTTGCTGGCCTCGCCCTCCAATCCGACCGGGACCTCGATCCACCCCGAAGAACTGCGCCGCATCCACGAGGTGGTGACGCGCAAGGGCGGGATCACCGTCATCGACGAAATCTACCTCGGCCTGAGCCATGACCCAGCCTTCGGCCAGAGCGCGCTGGCGATCGATGATCAGATCATCAGCATCAACAGCTTCAGCAAATACTTCAACATGACGGGCTGGCGCCTGGGCTGGCTGGTCGTGCCCGAGGCACTGGTGCCGGTGGTCGAACGCATCGCGCAGAACCTGTTCATCTGCGCCAGCACGGTGGCGCAGCACGCGGCGCTGGCCTGTTTCGAGCCCGAGTCGCTGGCCGAATACGAACGCCGCCGCGCCGAATTCAAGGCCCGGCGCGACTACTTCATCCCGGCACTGCGTTCACTCGGATTTTCAGTGCCCGTCGAGCCCGATGGCGCTTTCTACGCCTGGGCCGACTGCTCCGAAATCTGTAGCAGGCTAGGCATTACCGGCAGTTGGGACTTCGCCTTCGAAGTCATGCGCCGCGCGCATGTGGCCGTCACGCCGGGCCGCGACTTCGGCACGGCCGACACCGGCCACTTCGTCCGTTTTTCCACCGCCAACTCAATGGCCCAGTTGCAGACCGCGGTAGCGCGGCTGCGCGAGATGCTGGGCTGAGCAGGTACATGACCGCAGCCCTCGCCTCCTCAGACATTGGCTTTGCTTTCCCCATCCGCGTGTACTGGGAAGACACCGACGCCGGCGGCATCGTGTTCTATGCCAACTACCTGAAGTTCATGGAGCGCGCACGCACCGAATGGCTGCGCGCCCTCGGGATCGGCCAGCGGACGTTGAAGGCCGACACGGGCTGCATGTTCGTCGTCACCGACACCTCGCTGCGCTACCTGCAACCCGCCCGGCTCGATGATGAACTTCTTGTTACAGCCCGTCTGGAACAAAGCGGGCGTGCGTCTCTCACAATAGGGCAGCAAGTGCTGGCCGGCACCGACCGCGCCGACATCGCCAGCAGCACCGTGTTGTGCGAAGGGCGCATCCGCATCAGCTGGGTGAACGCCGAAACCCTGAAACCTGCCCGCATTCCGCCAACACTTCTAGAAGCCCTGAAATGAGCCAAGATCTTTCGATTGTCCAACTGGTGCTGAACGCCAGCTTTGTGGTGCAGCTGGTGATGCTGCTGTTGGTGGGGGTGTCGGTCGCGAGTTGGGCGGCCATCTTCAGAAAACTGTTTGCGCTGGGCAAGGTGAAGACCCTGAATGAAGCATTCGAGCGCGAGTTCTGGTCGGGCACCAGCCTCAACGACCTGTTTGCCAGCGCCGCACAGAACGCCAAGAACGCCGGCCCGATGGAACGCATCTTCGCCAGCGGCATGCGCGAATACCAGAAGCTGCGCGAGCGCCGCATCACCGATTCCGGCACGCTGCTCGACGGCGCGCGCCGCGCCATGCGCGCGAGTTTCCAGCGCGAGATGGACGTGATCGAATCCAGCCTGTCCTTCCTGGCCTCGGTCGGCTCGGTGTCGCCCTATGTCGGCCTGTTCGGCACGGTGTGGGGCATCATGCATGCCTTCACCGGCCTGGCCAGCATGGCGCAGGTCACGCTGTCCACCGTGGCGCCCGGCATCGCCGAAGCGCTGGTGGCCACGGCCATCGGCCTGTTCTCGGCGATTCCGGCCGTGGTGGCCTACAACCGCTTCGCGCGCGACATCGACCGCACCGCCATCCGGCTCGAGACCTTCATCGAAGAGTTCTCCAACATCCTGCAGCGCAACGTCTCGGCGCAATCGGCCTCGGGCCACTGAGGAATACCCATGCCAAGTATGGTTTCCAGAGGCCGCGGCCGGCGCACCATCAACGAGATCAATATGGTGCCCTTCATCGACGTGATGCTGGTGTTGCTGATCATCTTCATGGTCACGGCGCCGCTCGTCACGCCGAGCCTGATCGACCTGCCCAGCGTGGGCAAGGCCGGCAAGACGCCGGACAAGGTGATCCAGATCGTCATCGCCAAGGACGAGACGCTCGAGCTCAAGGACCAGGGCACGACCACCCGGCTCACCACCAGGGACGTGGCCAGCGCGGTGAAGAAGGCCCAGGGCGACAACACCAACACGCCGGTGGTGATCAGCGCCGACCGCAACGTCAAGTACGAATCGGTGGTGAAGGTCATGGACACGCTGCAGCGCAGCGGCGTGCAGCGCGTCGGCCTGTCGGTGCAGCTCGGCGGCAAATAGACACGGACATGCAGGCGACCCACGACACCCTGGTCCTTACGCCGCCGAAGCCGCCGGGCATGCTGCGTGCGCTGCTGCTGGCGCTGGTGGCCCATGCGCTGCTGCTGGCCGCACTGACCTGGGGTGTGCACTGGAAGCAGACCGAGAGCCCGGCAGTGGAGGCCGAGATCTGGTCCTCGGTGACGCAACAGGCCGCGCCGCGCGAAGCCGTGGTCACGCCGCCCACACCGGTGCCACCGCCACCGGTGCCGCAACCCAAGGTCGAACCCCCTCCTCCCCCGCCGCCGCCCGTGCAACAGGTGGCACCGCCTCCGCCCGCCCCTGTGGTGCGCGACGCCGACATCGCACTCGAGCGCGAGAAGAAGAAGCGCGAACAGGAAAAACAGCGGCAGCAGGAACTGCTGGAACAACAGCAGGAGAAGCTGCGGGAAAAGCAGCTGCAGGAAAAACGCGAACAGGCGCAGAAGGCCGCGGCCGACAAGAAGAAGCTGGAACAGAAGGCGCGCGAACTCGAAGCCCAGCGCGAAGCGCAAGCCGAGGCCGATGCCAAGCGTAAGCAGGCCGACGCCGCGGAGGCCAAGAAGAAGGCCGAAGCCGCCCAGGCCCAGGCGCAGGCCCAAGCCCAGAAGGCGCAGCAGCAGAAAGCCGCTGAGGCCGCCATGCGCGCCGAGAACCTCAAACGCCTGCAGGGCATGGCCGGCGCCTCCGGCGCGGCCGACGCCACGGGCAGCGCGTTGAAGTCCAGCGGGCCGTCGAGCAGCTACGCCGGCCGCGTCAGCGCCCGCGTCAAGCCCAACATCGTGTTCCCCGACGACATCGCCGGCAACCCCACGGCCGACGTCGAGGTGCGCTCTTCGCCCGACGGCACCATCATCAGCCGCCGGCTCGTCAAGTCCAGCGGCGTGAAGTCCTGGGACGATGCCGTGCTCAAGGCCATCGACAAGACCGAGACCATGCCGCGCGACACCGATGGCCGCGTGCCCTCGCCGCTGATCATCGGCTTCAGCCCCAAGAATTGACCCTCCCTCCGCTCAACCCACCAGAAAGCCTGTCATGAGCTACGTTTTCGCCCCGCCTTCCGTGCCCTCGGTTCCCGTGGTCGGCCAGTCCGCCCGCTTCCCGGTGCGCCACATCTACTGCGTCGGCCGCAACTACGAGGACCACGCCAAGGAGATGGGCTTCACCGGCCGCGAGCCGCCGTTTTTCTTCATGAAGCCGGCCGATGCCATCGTGGTCGTGCCGGCGGGCGAGACCGGCCAGATGCACTACCCGAGCCTGACCAAGAACTTGCACCACGAGATCGAACTGGTGGTGGCCATCGGTACGGGCGGCAAGAACATCGTGGCCGCCGATGCGCACAAGCACATCTTCGGCTACGCCGTCGGCCTGGACATGACGCGCCGCGACCTGCAGAACGAGGCCAAGAAAGTCGGCCGGCCATGGTGCATCGGCAAGGCATTCGACGAGTCCGCGCCGATCGGCCCGATCACGCCCGTGGCCCAGGCCGGCGACGTGGAAAACGCCGCGATCTGGCTGTCGGTGAACGGCCAGGAGCGCCAGCGCAGCACGGTGGCCAAGCTGATCTGGAACATCGCCGAGACCATCGAGCACCTGTCGGCGGCATGGGAGTTGCAGCCCGGCGACCTGATCTACTCCGGCACCCCCGAAGGCGTGGGCGCGGTCGTGGCCGGCGACACGCTGGTGGGCGGTGTGGCGGGCATCGGCGAACTGTCCATCAAGATCCTTTAAGCTGCCGGCCGCCTTCAACCCAGGGGCCATCGCGGCCCCTTTTTTGCGCCCCACGCACTTCCCCTACACTCGCCGCATGATTTTTCGCAGCCCGATCAAACACTGCAGGAACTGCGGCGCGGCCGTCGTCTACCGCGTGCCCGACGATGGCGACACCAAGCAGCGCGCGGTGTGCCCGGCGTGTGCCACCATCCATTACGAGAACCCGCTGAACGTGGTCGGCACCGTGCCCTACCTGGGCGACCGGGTGCTGCTGTGCAAGCGCAACATCGAGCCGCGCTACGGCAAGTGGACGCTGCCCGCAGGCTTCATGGAACTCGGCGAAAGCACCAGCCAGGGCGCGGCGCGCGAGACGATCGAGGAAGCCGGCGCACAGTTCGAGATGGGCGATCTGTTCAGCGTGATGAGCGTGATCCGGGTCGGCCAGGTGCACCTGTTCTATCTGGCCCAGCTGCTGAGCGACGCCTTCGAGCCGGGCACCGAGACCATCGAGGCCCGGCTGTTCACCGAGGCCGAAATTCCCTGGGACGAGATCGCGTTTCGCACCGTCAAGGAAACGCTGGAGCATTACTTCGCCGACCGCCGAGCGGGGCGCTTCGGCATTCACCACGGCGACATCGTCTGATCTTTTTGATTCGCCGGTGTTTTCCATGGCATGCATCGTTCACAGACCGACCTGACCGGGACGACCTGATCCAGACACAGCGCAAAGTCTCACAGAACATAAGGCTTTCGGCTCAGGGCGCCCGTACCCGTGCATGGCTATAGTGCACTCGACACTCCCATGCCGAATACCGCGAAAAACACCGCGACATTGCCCGACCTGGCCCAGCAGGCCGGGCTGCGCCCCCCGGCCCCCTGGATCCGCGACGCTCTGCAGCGCTGGCAGCCCTGGGTCATCGGCGGCGTTGCGGCCGCGCTGATCCTGCTCGTGGGCGTCGCGCTGCACAGCCTGCTGCGCGAGGTGCGTTATGTCGAGATCATGAACGCCGTACACGGCACGCCGCCGTTGCAGGTGTTGTTGGGCCTGGCCTTCACAGCCGTGAGTTATCTCGCCCTTTCGGGCTACGACGCGTCGGCACTCGCCTATGCACATGCCAAAGTCTCGCGCGGCATGCTGCTGCTGACCTCGTTTGTCGCCTATGCGCTGGGCAACACCATCGGCCTTGGCACCCTGACCGGTGGCGCCGTGCGCATGCGCCTGTTCGCCGCCGCCGGCGTGGAGCCATCCAAGATCGCCCAGGTGGTGGCCTTCAATGCCAGCGCTTTCCTGCTCGGCATGTCGGTGTTTGGTGCGTTGGCATTGCTGTGGGGCGCGCCCGACGTGGCCCGGCTGCTGCACCTGCCCGCCTTCCTGCTGCGCACGGCCGCCCTGGTGCTGCTGGCCGGCGTGGGCGTGTTGCTGTGGCTCTGCGCGCGCCAGCGCGTGGTGCAGATCGCGGGCCGCTGGACACTGCGCTTGCCGCCGCCAACTCTGGCGCTGCGCCAGCTGGCGATCTCGGCCGTGGAACTGGGCGCCTCGGCGCTGGCGCTGTGGGTGCTGCTGCCCGGCTCGGCGCTGCCGCTGGCGACCTTTCTGGCCTTCTACGCCATCGCCATCAGCGCCAGCTTGCTGAGCCATGTGCCGGGTGGCATTGGCGTGTTCGAGGCCGTGATGCTGCTGGCCAGCGGCCCCTACTTGCCGACCGAGACGGTGCTGGGCGCGCTGCTGCTTTACCGCGCGCTGTACTACGTGCTGCCGCTGGTGCTGGCCACCGCGCTGCTGGCCGGCTTCGAGATGCGCGCGGGCCTGGGCGCACAGGTCGGCCGCGCGGCAGTGCCGGCCATGCACGCGGCCGCACGCCTGAGCCCACGGCTGCTGACCGCGCTGACGTTGGTGGCCGGCCTGTGGCTGCTGGTCTCGGGGGTGACGCCGTTCACCGAGGATGGGCAACTGCTGCTCGAGTCGCTCAGCGTGCCTCTGCCGGTGGTGGAAGCCGCCCATTTTCTGGGGAGCATTGCCGGCCTGGGGCTGCTGCTGGTCGCGCGCGGCCTGCTGCATCGGCTCGACGCGGCTTGGTGGGCTGCGCTGGCGCTGTCCATCGTGGCCGGGCTGCTGGCCCTGCCCAAGGGCATCGCCTGGGGCGAGGCCGCGCTGCTGACCACGTTGGCGGTGCTGCTGGTGCTGTCGCGCCGCCAGTTCGACCGGCCGTCCTCGCTGTTCGCACAACGGCTGGAGCCGGGCTGGCTGCTGGCCATGTGCGGGGTGCTGGCCGCATGTATCTGGATCCTGTTCTTCGTCTACCAGGAGGTGCACTACAGCAACCGCCTGTGGTGGCAGTTCGAGCTCGATGCCCAGGCGCCCCGCTCGCTGCGCGCACTGCTGGGCGTGGCGCTTTGCGCCCTGGCCATCGGCCTTTGGCAGCTCATGCGCCCGCCCGCGGGCCGGGTGGCGCCGCCCACGCAGGAGGAAATCGACCTGGCCGCCGCCATTGTGCGCACCAGCCCCAGCGCCGGCGGCTGCTTCGCGCTGGTCGGCGACAAGAACCTGATGTTCTCGCCCTCGGGCAAGAGCTTCATCATGTACGGCAAGCAGGGCCGCTCGTGGGTCGCGCTGTTCGGCCCGATTGGCGAGCGCCGCGAGTGGGCCGACCTGGTCTGGCGCTTCATCGAGCACGCCAACGCGCATGGTGGGCGCGCGGCCTTCTACCAGGTACGCCCGTCCATGCTGCCGCTGTTCCTCGACTGCGGGTTGCAGGCCTTCAAGCTCGGCGAATACGCCCATGTGCCGCTGCCCGAGTTCAACCTGAAGGGCGCCAAGCGCGCGAACCTGCGCTCCGGCGTGAACCGCGGCGAGCGCGAGGGCCTGGTGTTCGAGGTCGTGCCGGCAGCAAGCGTGGCACAGTTGCTGCCCGCGCTGCGCAGCGTCTCCGACGCCTGGATGCAGAAGCAGAGTGCGCGCGAGAAAAACTTCTCGGTCGGCCGCTTCGACGACGCCTACCTGCAGCGCTTGCCGGTGGCGGTGGTGCGGCACGCGGGCCGGATCATCGCCTTCGCCAACCTGCTGGTCACGGGCCAGAAGGAAGAAGCCAGCATCGACCTCATGCGTTATGTGCCCGACGCCCCGCCCGGCACCATGGATTTCCTGTTCGCCAAGACCATGCTGCACCTGCAGGCCGAGGGCTACCAGCGCTTCGGACTGGGCATGGCGCCCATGGCCGGCATGGCCGAACGCCGCCGCGCGCCGCGCTGGCAGCGCATCGGCCGGCTGCTGTTCGAGCACGGCGAGCGCTTCTACAACTTCCGCGGCCTGCACAGCTTCAAGGACAAGTTCGAACCCGTGTGGGATGCGCGTTACCTGGCCGCACCGGGCGGCCTGGAGCCGGTGTTGGTGCTGGCCGATGTCGCAACGCTGATCGGCGGCGGCGTGAAAGGGGTGGTGTCCAAATGAAATCCGCACTGACCCTCGGGCTGCTGCTGGCCGCCGGCGCTGCATTGGCCCAGGCCCAGCCGGCGATACAGAGCCCCGTGCAAAGCATCACGCACGGCCAGTTCGAGCGTGTGCAGGTGCATTCACCCGCCGGGCCGGTGCGCCAGTTCGCGCTGCTGCTGGTCGAAGGCAGCACGGCCTCGGCGCAGGAACAGGCCATGCGCAGCCGGCTGCTGGCCGGTGGCGCCATGGTCGCCGAGGTCTCGATGGCCGCCTACCAGGCCAAGGTGCGCGCGCAGAAGGCGCCGTGCAGCTACGCGGGCGGCGACTTCGAGAACCTCGCGCGCCACATCCAGGCCATGCTCAAGCTGCCGGCGTATTTCGAGAGCACCGTGGTTGGCGCGGGTGACTACGCCGCCTACGCCTACGGCATGGTCGCGCAGACACCGGCCGGCGCCTTCGGCGCGCTGCTGACCGCAGGCTTCTGCCCACGGCTGGTCGTGCAACCACCGCTGTGCGCGGTCAACAAGCTCAGCTGGCGTTTGGTCAGCCAAGCCGGCCAGGGCCAGTCCGTGGACATGGCGCCGGTGCCGCTCGGCATTCCGTGGATGGCTGCGACCGCGTCATCGACCAACGGCACGGCCGCCTGCGAACCCGCGGCAGGCCAGGCCTTCGTCGCCCAGGTGCCGCAGGCCCGCCTGCTTGCGAGCTTCGACGCCGCCGCGGCCGAAATCACCGCGCAGCGACCCGTGCTGGAGGCCGCGCCCGCGCAGTTGGCCGACCTGCCCGTCGTGGAAGTGCCGACGCAGCAGCCCGGCAAGCGCTTCGCCGTGCTGCTGTCCGGCGATGGCGGTTGGGCCGGCATCGACAAGGACATCGCCGCCGCCCTGGCGCGCCAGGGCGTGCCGGTGGCCGGCTTCGACTCGCTGCGCTATTTCTGGAGCAAGCGCACGCCCGAAGGCCTGGCGGCCGATCTGGACCGGCTGGTGCACCACTACGCCGCGCGCTGGCAGCGCAGCGAGGTGATCCTGATCGGCTTCTCGCAGGGGGCCGACGTGTTGCCTTTCGCGCTGAACCGGCTGCCCGAACGCACGCGCGCCATGGTGCGGCTGTCGGTGCTGCTGGCGCCGGCCGAGAAGGCCTCGTTCGAGTTCCATGTCAGCAACTGGCTCGGCCCCAGCGGGGACAAGCCGGTGCTGCCGGAGGCCCGGAAGATGGAGGCCGCGCGCACGCTGTGCGTGCATGGCAGCGAGGAGAAGCGCTCGCTGTGCCCGCAACTGGGACCCAATAACGCGCAGGTGGTCATGCTCAAGGGCGCCCACCACTTCGACGGCGACTACGCCGGCCTGGCCGACCGCATCCTGCGCACGGCCGGGCCCTGAGGCGCTTTTCAGCCGCCCGTTCGGGCCGGTCCGACCTCAGGCCGAGAATTCCCAGCGCTTTCTAGCCCCGAGAACCGCATCCGGGTACAGCGCCTTGCCACGCGAGCCGTTGTAGCGGCCCAGGCCCATGAACAGGTTGCCGCCCTCGCGGTCCAGGTAGTGGCGCAGGATCACACAGCCGAAGCGCAGATTGGTCTGCATGTGGAACAGCTTGCCCGCGTCGCCGTCGCCGAGCACGCGCGTCCAGAACGGCATCACCTGGGTGTAGCCGCGCGCACCGACCGGGCTCACCGCGAACTTGCGGAAATTGCTCTCGACCTGGATCAGGCCCAGCACCAGCGCGGTGTCGAGGCCGGCGCGCTTGCTCTCGTACCACACGGTTTCCAGGAACTCGCGGCGCACGTTCCAGTCGGGCTTTTTCGGGCGCAATCGATCGCTCATGGCGCCGAGCCAGCGCAGGTAGGCCAGCCGCGCCTCCGTGCTGGCGAATTCGGGCACCGGCGGCGCGGCGTTGCCCACCGCCGAACTCAGGGCCGAGCGCACCGAATCGGCCAACGGCTCCTCCAGTTGCCCGCCGGCGTGCGCGAACTCCGTTTTTGATAGCAGCCCCAGCCCGCCGGCCGTCCACCACAGGGCTTTTCTTCTTGAAAAGCCGGGGGGGGCCAAAGCGCGGGGCAGCGTGTCGTTCACGTTGTCGATCAGCCCTGGATCAAGCCACAGGCGCGAGCCTGGACTGGAGGTGCGCGAACACCTCGCCCACCGCGACCTTGGTGGCGGCGGCGTCGCGGCGGTGCTGGTATTCGACCAGGCCTTCCTTCAGGCCCTTGTCGCCGATCGTGACGCGGTGCGGCACGCCGATGAGTTCCCAGTCGGCGAACATCGCGCCGGGGCGCTCGCCCCGGTCGTCCAGGATCACATCCACACCCGCGGCCATCAGTTCGGCGTAGAGCGCTTCCGCCGCGGCCTTCACCTCGGGGCTGCGGTCCGGCCCGATCGGGCAGATGGCGACGGTGAACGGTGCGATCGCGTCGGGCCAGATGATGCCGCGCTCGTCGTGGTTCTGCTCGATGGCGGCCGCCGGCAGCCGGGTGATGCCGATGCCGTAGCAGCCCATCTCGAGGAACTGCGGCTTGCCGTTGACGTCGAGGAAGGTCGCGTTCATCGCGCGGCTGTACTTGGTGCCGAGGTAGAACACATGGCCGACCTCGATGCCGCGCTCGATGGCCAGCACGCCCTGGCCGTCGGGCGACGGGTCGCCGGCGACGATGTTGCGCAGGTCGGCCACGAGTTCGGGCTCGGGCAGGTCGCGGCCCCAGTTCACGCCGGTCATGTGAAAGTCGGCCTCGTTGGCGCCGCAGACCCAGTCGCTCATCACCGCCACTTCGCGGTCTACCACCAGCTTCACCGGCTGCACCAGGTTCAGCGGGCCGAGGTAGCCGGGCTTGCAGCCGAAGTGAGCCTCGATCTCGGGCAGCGTGGCGAAGCGAAAGGTGTTGTTCAGGCCGGGCACCTTGCCAACCTTGACTTCGTTCATGTCGTGGTCGCCGCGCAGCAGCAGCAGCCACACCTGGGTCTTCGCGACCGCGCCCTGCTCGTCCAGCTCGTCGGTGGCCAGCACCAGCGACTTCACCGTGTTCTTCAACGGCAGGTTCAACAGTTCGGCCACGTCGGCGCAGGTGGCCTTGCCGGGGGTCGCCGTCTTGGTCAGGGGCTGCGTGGCGGCGCCACGGGCCTGCTGCGGCGCCAGCGCCTCGGCTTTTTCCATGTTGGCCGCGTAGTCGCTGGTCGGGCAGTAGACGATCGCGTCCTCGCCAGTGGCGGCGATCACCTGGAACTCTTCGCTCAGGTCGCCGCCGATGGCGCCGCTGTCGGCCGCCACGGCGCGGTAGCTCAGGCCGAAACGGTCGAAGATCCTGCGGTAGGCCTGGGCCATCACCTGGTAGCTCTGCTTGGCCGCGTCCATGTCACGGTCGAAGCTGTAGGCGTCCTTCATGGTGAATTCGCGACCGCGCATCAGACCGAAACGCGGCCGGCGCTCGTCGCGGAACTTGGTCTGGATCTGGTAGAAGTTCTTGGGCAGCTGCTTGTAGCTGCGGAATTCCTGGCGCGCGATGTCGGTGATGACTTCCTCGCTCGTCGGCTGCACCACGAAGTCGCGCGCATGGCGGTCCTTGATGCGCAGCAGCTCGGGGCCCATCTTCTCGAAGCGACCGGTCTCCTGCCACAACTCGGCCGGCTGGATCACCGGCATGGTGACTTCGATGGCGCCGGCCCGATTCATCTCCTCGCGCACGATGGCCTCGACCTTGCGGATCACGCGCAGCCCCATCGGCATGTAGCTGTAGATGCCGGCGCCCAGCTTCTTGATCATGCCCGCCCGGGTCATGAGCCGGTGGCTTGCGACCTCGGCGTCGGCAGGGGCTTCTTTGAGCGTGGAAATAAGGAACTGGGAGGCTTTCATCGGCGATTGGGGGGCGAAATTAGGGGGTGATCGGGGCAGAGAAAGACGGACCGCATCGCTTGATACACAGCCAGTGCTGTGCATAATGGAAACAGTTTAAAAATTGGGGTTTGATTATGCTTGACCGAGAAGGCTTTAGGCCTAACGTCGGCATCATCCTGCTCAACCAGAAGAATCAGGTATTTTGGGGCAAGCGCATTCGCACCCACTCCTGGCAGTTTCCGCAGGGTGGCATTGACCGGGGCGAAACCCCCGAGCAGGCCATGTTCCGTGAACTGCACGAAGAAGTGGGGCTGCATCCGGAGCATGTACGCGTTGTTGCCCGCACCCGTGACTGGTTGCGCTACGAGGTGCCAGACCGGTTTATCCGGCGTGATGCACGTGGTCACTACAAGGGACAGAAACAGATCTGGTATCTGTTGCAACTGGTCGGCCACGACTGGGATTTGAATCTGCGCGCCACCAACCATCCGGAGTTCGACGCCTGGCGCTGGAACGACTATTGGGTGCCGCTGGACGTGGTGGTCGAGTTCAAGCGCGGCGTGTACGAAATGGCGCTGACCGAACTCGCGCGTTTCCTGCCGCGACACGATTCGCGCAACCGTTATCTGCGCAGCAGCATGCGCACCCGCGAAAGCGGCCATGCCGACGCGCATTTCGAAGCCGTGCCAGGCGCTCACTTCGAACTGCCGCCTGGTGCCACCTTCGAACCCGATCCCCAGTTGGCGCAGCAACGCGACCCGCAAGAAAAGAACCATGCTCCGTTCGTTCCCACGCTGCCTCCGTAACTACACGACGCCGTTCCTCGCTGCCGCGCTCGCGGCCCTGGCGCTGACGGCCGGCGCCGCGCAGTCCACTCCCGAACTCAGGGCCTCCGACGATCCGGCGGTCTGGGCCGAGACCGAGGTGCCGCCACCGCCGGCCTTCAGCACCAGCCAGCTCATCAATATCGATTTGGGGCCGAATGTGGCGCTGAAGTTCGGGCTCGACCCGAAGTCCGTCAGCATCGGCAAGGACGACGTGGTCCGGTACGTGGTGGTGGCCACGAGCCCCGGGGCAACCACGGGGCTGTATGAAGGCATCCGCTGTGCCACCGGCGAAGTCAAGACCTACGGCCGCTACAACGACGGTCAATGGAACCTGGCGAAATCACCCGAGTGGAGCCGGCTGTTCGGCAACGGCGCCTACCGGCACTCGCTGGCGCTGGCCCGGATGGGCGCGTGTGAACAGACCAGCCCGCCGCGCAGTGCGCAAGACATGGTGCGCAACATCAAATACCCGCGGGCCGAGAGCACGCACTGAGGCCGGAAGCCCCAGGCGTGCCATGTCGGCGCGATATCAGCGCGTCAGCACCAGGTTGTCGCGGTGCACCATCTCCGGCTCGGCCACGTAGCCCAACAGGCTTTCGAACTCACCCGAGGGCTTGCGGCACAAGAGCCGCGCTTCAGAGCTCGAATAATTGGCGAGACCTCTCGCGATGTGCAAGCCGTCGGCGTCGCGGATGGCGATCACGTCGCCACGCGAGAAGTCGCCCTCCACCGCCACCATGCCGATGGGCAGCAGGCTCTTGCCTTCGTCGCGCACCTTGCTGGCGGCGCCGGCGTCGATCGTCACCGCGCCGCGCAGTTGCAGGTGGTCGGCCATCCACTGCTTGCGCGCCTGCGTCTTCTGCGTCTGGGCCACCAGCAGCGTGCCGATGGCTTCGCCGCGCGCCAGGCGCAGCAACGCGTCGGGCTCGCGTCCCCAGGCGATCACCGTGGACGCACCCGAACCCGCGGCGCGTTTGGCCGCGAGGATCTTGGTCAACATGCCGCCTCGGCCGATGCTCGAGCCAGCGCCCCCCGCCATGACTTCCAGCGCCACATCGCCGGCCTTGGCTTCGGAGACGAACTCGGCCGATGGATGCTTGCGCGGGTCGGCGGTGTACAGGCCCTTCTGGTCGGTGAGGATCACCAACGCGTCGGCCTCCACCAGATTCGCCACCAGCGCGCCCAGCGTGTCGTTGTCGCCGAACTTGATTTCGTCGTTGACCACGGTGTCGTTTTCGTTGATGACGGGCACCACGCCGTGCTGCAGCAGCGTCAGCAGGGTGGCGCGCGCATTGAGGTAACGCTCGCGGTCGGCCAGGTCGGCATGGGTCAGCAGCACCTGGGCGCTGCCCAGGCCGTTCTCGCGCAGCTTGGTTTCGTACATCTGCGCCAAGCCCATCTGGCCCACGGCCGCGGCCGCCTGCAGTTCCTGGATTTCGCGTGGCCGCGTGGCCCAGCCGAGCCGCTTCATGCCCTCGGCCACCGCGCCGCTGGAGACCATGATCACCTCGCGCTTGTGCCCGATGCGGTTGGCGCCGCTGCCGACCAGCGCCGCCAGTTGCCGGCACCATTCGCCGATGGCGGCTTCGTCGAGCCCGCGCCCCTCGTTGGTCACCAGGCTGGAGCCGACCTTGACGACGATGCGCCGCGCATCACGCAGGACGGTGGATGTTGCTTTAAGAGTCATTTCTGCCTGTAGCGCCCGTCCACCTTGCGACGCCAGCTATTATTTTTGAAACAATTTCAGGAGGAGGCCGAAGTGTCGCTGTTGGTGAAGCGCGGGTCGATTTCCACCGGCGCCTGCTCGGCCACCTGCTGTGCCTTGATGTGCTGGTACACGGCCTTGACCAGGGCTTCGCAGCCTTCGCGGTTCAACGCCGAGATCTCGAACACCGGGCCCTTGTGCTTGAAGCGCTTGACGAAATCCTTGACCAGCGCGGCGCGGTCTTCGGTGGGCACCATGTCCAGCTTGTTCAATACCAGCCAACGCGGCTTCTTGTACAGGTTTTCGTCGTATTTCTTGAGTTCGCCGACGATGGCCTTGGCCTGGACCACTGGGTCGACGCTGTCGTCGAACGGCACCATGTCGACCACGTGCAGCAGCAGCCGGGTGCGCTGCAGATGGCGCAGGAACAGATGGCCGAGGCCCGCGCCTTCGGACGCGCCCTCGATCAGGCCGGGCAGATCGGCGACCACGAAGCTCTGCTCCGGCCCGACGCGCACCACGCCCAGGTTGGGGTGCAGGGTGGTGAAAGGATAGTCGGCGATGCGTGGACGCGCGTTCGAGATCGCCGTGATCAGCGTCGATTTGCCCGCGTTCGGCATGCCGAGCAGGCCCACGTCGGCCAACACCTTGAGCTCGAGCTTCAGGCTTTTCTTCTCGCCGGGCCAGCCTGGCGTCTTTTGGCGCGGCGCGCGGTTGATCGCGCTCTTGAAACGCATGTTGCCGAAGCCGCCGTCGCCGCCCTTGGCGATGGTGATCACCTCGCCGGGCACGAGCAGCTCGTACAGAACCTCGCCCGTCTCGGCGTCGGTGATGATGGTGCCGACCGGCATCTTCAGCGTGATGTCGTCGCCAGCGGCGCCGAACATGTCGGAGCCCATGCCGTGTTCGCCGCGCTTGGCGTCGTGACGGCGCGAGAAGCGGAAATCCACGAGCGTATTGAGGTTCGGATCGGCCACCGCGAAAACGTGGCCGCCACGGCCGCCGTCGCCGCCGTTCGGCCCGCCGAATTCCTTGTATTTCTCATGCCGGAACGACACGCACCCTGCCCCGCCATCTCCGGCAGAGATGTCGATAAAGGCTTCGTCAACGAACTTCATGGTCGTTCCAGTTTATTTAGTTTAGGGCCTGAAACAAAGAAGCCCCGGCGAGGCGGGGCTTCTGAGGATCAGGATGATCACCTGAGCCGGGGTATCAAGCCGCCGGCGTCACGATCACATGATGCTTGTTCATCGCGCCCTTGACGGCGAACGACACGTGGCCGTCAACCAGAGCGAACAAGGTGTGGTCCTTGCCCACGCCGACATTGGTGCCGGGGTGGAATTGGGTGCCACGTTGACGCACGATGATGGAGCCTGCGCTGATGAGCTGGCCACCGAAGGCCTTCACACCCAGCATCTTTGGCTTGGAGTCACGTCCGTTGCGCGTTGAGCCGCCGCCTTTTTTCTGTGCCATGGTTCCTGCTCCTTAAGCTTTAACCTGCAATGGCGCCGATTTGCAGTTCGGTGAACTGCTGGCGATGCCCTTGACGTTTCTGATAGTGCTTACGGCGACGCATTTTGAAAATGCTCACTTTGTCGTGTTTGCCGTGAGCCACAACCGTGACCGTAACCGATGCGCCGGACACCAAGGGCGTGCCAACCTTGATCTCGCTGCCGTTGCCGACTGCCAGAACCTGATCGAACACAATCTCTTGGCCTACGTCCGCAGCAATCTGTTCTACTTTAATTTTTTCGCCGGAAGCAACACGATACTGTTTGCCGCCGGTTTTTATGACCGCGTACATGAATGACCTCTTCAATTTAGCTCCGGGACGGATTTCCGCAGAGCCTTATAGTTTAGCATAGCGCCGGGATTCCAGCCACAGCCCGCGCCCGGGCGGGTGCGGCGCGCCTTCACGCGCCCGGGATGAAGTGCCAAATTTCCTATAATTCGCCAACTACTTCCGCTCGCATTTTGTCCGTCCATCCCACAAGCACCGCCGCCGCCCTCGCCCTGATCTCCGACGACATGCGCGAGGTGGACAAAGTCATCGCGCTGCGCCTGTCGTCCGGCGTTCCGTTGGTCGGCGAAGTCGCACAGTACATCATCTCCGCCGGCGGCAAACGCCTGCGGCCCGCCATCCATCTGCTGATGTGCGGCGCGCTCGGCTACCGGCAGACGCAGCGCTTCAACATGGCGGCCGTGCTGGAGTTCATCCATACATCGACCTTGCTGCACGATGACGTGGTCGACGACTCCAGCCTGAGGCGCGGCCGCGCCACCGCCAACGAGGTGTTCGGCAACCCGGCGAGCGTGCTGGTCGGCGATTTCCTCTACTCGCGGGCCTTCCAGATGATGGTCGAGATCCAGGACATGCGCGTGATGCAGATCCTGGCCGATGCGGTCAACGTGATTGCCGAAGGCGAAGTGCTGCAGCTGGTGAACATGCACGATGCCACGCTCACAGAGGCGGCGTACCTGCGCGTGATCCGCTCCAAGACCGCCAAGCTTTTCGAAGCCAGCACCCGGCTGGCGGCCGTGCTGAACGGCGCCACGTTTGAGATCGAACAGGCCTGCGCCGAATACGGCCAGGCGCTGGGCACCGCTTTCCAGGTCATCGACGACGTGCTCGACTACGACGGCGACGTGGCCGAGATGGGCAAGAACCTGGGTGACGACCTGCGTGAAGGCAAGGCCACGCTGCCGCTGATCATCGCGATGCAGCGCGGCTCGCAAGCGCAATGCGCGACGATCCGCCATGCCATCGAGAACGGCGAAGTCGAGAAGATCGAAGAGATCATCCAGATCGTCAGAGCCACCGGCGCGCTGGAAGCCACACGTGACGCCGCCGCGGCCGAAGCCCGCCGCGCCATCGAGGCGACGAGCCTGTTGCCGGCCAATACCTATACCAGCGGTTTGCTACAATTGGCGGCTCAATTGTTGGAGCGCAGATCCTGATTTCTTCAGGCGTTTGTGACGCCACTCGGGGTGTAGCTTAGTCTGGTAAAGCGCTACGTTCGGGACGTAGAGACCGGAGGTTCGAATCCTCTCACCCCGACCAGAATTCTCCTTGTAGATCAACGACTTTCTGAAGTCGCATGACCTGCCCCCTTCCGCCGTACTCTCGTACGTGTGGCCATAGGCCCACTCGCGCAGGGCAGATTGGATGAACCTCTCGGCCTTGCCGTTGGTCTGAGGGCGGTAGGCCCGTGTGAACTTCTGGGTGATGCCCAGTTCCAGGCACGCCTCAGCGAACGGCGCCGATCGGAACGACATGCCGTTGTCAGTGAGCACGCGTTGGATGGGTACGCGCAAGCCGGCGAAGTAGGCGACTGCGGCCCGCAGGAACGCCCCGGCACTGATCTTCGTCTCGTCGGGGTAGACCTGCGTGAAGGCCAGCCGGCCGTGGTCGTCCACGGCCACGAAGATGTATTCCCAGCCGACATTGCGGGCGCGCTGGGTCCGGTCCCCGGTGATGCGGTGGCCGACCTGCTCGAAGCGCCCCAGCTTCTTGATGTCGATGTGCAGCAGCTCACCGGGGTTCTCGCGCTCGTACCGTTGCACAGGCTCGTTGAGCCGCAGATCGCTTAGCCGCGACAGCCCGGCTCGGCGCAGGACACGGCTGACCGTCGCCTTGGACACGCCCATGTACGAGGCGATATAGGCTTGCAGGCACAGCTTGCGGCGCAGCTTCACGATGGCCAGCGCGACATGCGGCTCGATGGCGCGCGGTGACTTCTCGGGACGCGAGGACTTGTCCAGCAGACCATTGGCACTGTCTGCCAGGTAGCGAGCCAGCCATTTGCGTGCAGTCACGGCACTGACGCCATGCTTGGCGCCCGCATCTGATGCGCTCATGCCACGTTTTGTGAGGTCTTGGACCATCTCCAAGCGACGCAGGTAGGTCAATCGGGCATTCTTATGAGTGTTCATTCGGTTTGGTAATTTGAGTTGACTGGGGGTTTGGCGATTTCCAGTCTCTCAGAACCTCTCCGGGTGAACACCCGCAACAACCTATTGGAACTTCACAGTTAGATCGCGATTAGATCCGGGTCTGGATTGGGATTGAGATTGGCAACCTTGAAGGTCGAAGCCCGAGACAATTAGCTGTCCTGACGCGCGAATCAGCCGCCTAAAGTCACCCTGTCGTGCTCGATCATGTCCAGCACGGCGCGCGTCAAATCGCTCCCCGCCTCAGCCATTTCGCACAGCAGGTTGAAGTGGTTGCACTGCGGCACGGCCACCCTGGTCACCGGATGGCCGCGCTCGCGCCATGCCAGCTCATAGGCATCGGTCTGTCGCTTGAATCCGTCAGTCTCCTCGCCTCCAACGGCCAGCACCAAAGGAACCGGCCTGTCGGGCAACTGGCTCAATGGGCTCAGGCGCCAGGCCTGCTCGGGATGCAGGCGCAGCCAGTCGTTGATGTGGGTATCGCACAATGGGCGGATGTCATAGAGGCCGCTCAGGCCAACCCCGCCGCGTACCACGTCTTCTGGCAGGCCGTACTCGGCCTGCCAGCCCGGCGCCAGCAGCATGCCCGTAAGATGGCCGCCAGCCGAGCTGCCGCAGGCATAGATGCGTCCTGGATCGATGCCATGAGCCGCCGAATGACGATGCAACCACGCGACGGCGCTACGCACGGCACGCACGGTCTCGGCCAGCGTCGCGCCGGGCAGCAAGGGATATTCGAGGGTGGCAACGGCCACACCGGCATCCGTGAAGGCCTGGGCCATCAGCGCCGAGTTCTCCTTGGTCTGCGCGCGCCAGTAGCCGCCGTGAATGAAAACGAGCACGGGCGCAGGCATGAGGTGATGAAGCACGGGAAACAGGTCCAGCCGCTCGGCCGCACCCAGACCATAGGGCAGATCGAAGAGGCCGACACAGTGCCGACGCGCAGCATCCGAGAGCGCTGCATATTCTCCGATGCTGGCTTCGAAATCCGGCACGGAGGCCCGGGCGTTGTACTGCCGATCGCGCTCCGCGCGCGTGGCGAACATCAGGTCGATCATGGGTTTACCCGCCGCGTGAGTAACGGCCCGACAGAAGCGCGCCGAAGCCCGGCACGCGGGTGTCGAGACCCAGCTTCCTGAGCATCATGTAGGTGGTCGCCACCGAGGACGACAGTACCGGAAGCCCGGTGCGGTCCTCGATGGGCTGCACCGAAGGCAGCGACGGCATCTGCACGCAGGCCGAGGCGACGATTGCATCGACACCGGCGGTCTTCAGGCGCTTGGTGATCTCCGCTGGCGCGCGCGGATCCTGGCGGCCGACGTCCAGATTGTCCGGAATCTCCAGCGAGATACTGTCAACCACCTCGATGCCTTCGTTCTCGATGTAGTCGATGACCAGTTGGGTTAGAGGCTTCATGTAGGGCGTGAGGATGGACACTTTCTTCGCGCCGATCGCGTGCAGGCCGTCGACCAACGCGCCGGCGCTGGTCACCACTGGGGCCGGCCCGTCGTTGTCGACGGTGCGCTGGTGCAAGCGCTGCTCCGAGACGCGGTGGTAACCGCGCCCCATGCTCATGATGGCGACCAAGCAGGCGTAGCCGAGCACGTCCACCCGTGCATCGGACAGCTCAAGCGCGCAGCGGTCGCTGTCACCATCCATGGCCGCGAGTTCTTCCTGGGTCACCTTCTTCATGCGCATGCGGCTGGAATGAAAAGTGAAACGCTCGAAATGCACCAACTCCCGCGCCCGAAGGATGGCGGGAATCTCGGTTTCCATCGTCGTATTGGACGAGGGCACGATCTGACCGATGCGGTAAGAAGTGGTGCTGCGTGACGCGGAATTTTGCAGCGTATCGGGCGTGTTGATGCTCATGGTTGGACTTCCTGGGTGTCGATCAGTGGGGCGAGAAACGGTGCCAGTCCGGCGTTGAGGTCCTTCTCGGCGTCATCGTCGAACCGCGCGGCCTGCAGAGGCTTGCGGTTCACGCGCAGGTCGAAGACATCGAAGCGGTTGTAGTGGCCGACGATGTCGTGCATCTGGCGCGGCTGGATGCATCGGCCCAGATCGATATCGGCATAGACGATGCCCTCCTCATCGATCAGCGGCTGGCCAATGACGCGGCCATCGGGGCCGATCACACCGGAGAACGCGCTGTTCCTACGCGACAGCAGCTCGCGCGCCCGGGGGAAATCGACCTCCAGTGCGGAGATGATCTCCTCGGATACGGTGGAGCAGGCGACCACGGTGAAGACCTTGCCCTCGAAGCTGTGTGCGGCCGACCGCACCTTGATGGCTTCGCACATGTCGTAGTCGGGCGGGGCCACCGGCAGCGAGATGTAATTGGCGAGGTGCACCAGCTCCCCCTGGGCCAGCAGTGCGAATCGGGCCAGGGTGTTGGTGTTTTCGCCGCAAGCCAGCGCGCCCAGCTTGCCGATGCTGGTGTCGTGCACCCGCAGCCCCGAGGCGTCGCCCGGTGCCCAGGTCATCTTCTCGGCCCAGGTCGGCACCAGTTTGCGGTGGCGACCCAGGATGCGGCCCTCGTCGCTGAGGGTGAGGACGGTGTTGTAGATCGTGCCGATGCCGCCCCGGCTGCGCTCGTTCACGCCGATGACGACGTTGACGCGGTGGCGCGCGGCGGCGGCCGCGATTTTGGCGATCTCGGGGCCTGGCACCTCGATGGCCGAGCGCGCAAGCCTCTCAAACCAGGGGCTGCCCTCGATCGGGTTGCCGATCCAGCTCCAGTAGGGATAACCGGCGACGAAGACTTCAGGGAAGGCAACGAGCCGCGCGCCGTTGCCCGCGGCCTCACCGATGAGGTCGATGACCTTGTCGACGGTGGCATCGGTGTCGAGGAACACCGGGGAGGCCTGCACGGCGGCGGCCTTGAAACGGGACAATGTAAGCATGAAAGAGAACTCCTGACGTGAGATACCGGAAGCGGATCACGGGTTGGCAAAGGTGGAAATGAAGGGCGGTGGAAAGGCAATACGGACGACCTGCGGGACGGCGTTACATGGGCCTCAAAGCCCCAGGTAACGCTGCGCCAGTTCGGGCTGCACGGCCAACTCGGCTGGCGAGCCGGTCCAGACGACGCGGCCTTTCTCGACGATGTGATGGCGATCGACCAACGCCGCCATCTCGGCCAAGTTCTTGTCGACCACCAGGATGGTCAGTCCCTCGCCCTTGAGCGTCTGCAGGCACTGCCAGATTTCGCGCCGGATCAGCGGGGCCAGGCCCTCGGTCGCCTCGTCCAGTACCAGCAGGCGCGGGTTGGTCATGAGTGCACGTCCGATGGCCAGCATTTGCTGCTCGCCACCCGACAGCGTGCGTGCCGACTGGCGCCTGCGCTCTTCGAGCCGGGGGAACAGGGCGAACACACGGCCCAGCGACCAATGGCCCCGGGCTTGGCCCTCCCCCTGCACCGCCCGCGCCGTGGCGACCAGGTTTTCCTGCACGTTGAGCGAGCCGAACACGCGCCGGCCTTCCGGCACCAGCCCTACGCCCAAGCGGGAGATAACGTGCGGCGGCAACCGGTTCAGCGGCGTGCCCCCCACCGCGATTTGACCCGCGCGACAGGGCAGCATGCCCATGAGCGTGCGCACCGTCGTGGTCTTGCCCATGCCGTTACGGCCGACCATGGAAACGACCTCGCCGTCCCGGGCCTGCAGCTGCATGCCGAAGAGCACCTGGCTGTTGCCGTAACCGGCGGTGACGTGTTCAAGTGTGAGCATGGACTTCTCCTGGCGTGGTGGCAGCGAGGGCGGGCTGCAAGGCGTGGTCTTCGCCCAGGTAGGCCGCCCGCACCTCGGGGTGGCGTCGCACCTCGTCGGGCGTGCCGGTGAAGATGGTCCTGCCGTACACCAAGACGCTGATGCGGTCGGCCAGTGCGAAGACGGCGTCCATGTCGTGTTCGACAAGCAGGATGCCGTAGTAGCCCTTCATGCTGCGCAGCAGCCGCGTCATGCTGGCCGACTCCTCTGCCCCCATGCCAGCCATGGGCTCGTCCAGCAGCAGCAGGCGCGGCCGGCGCGCGAGTGCCACGGCCAGTTCGAGCTGCCGCTTCTCGCCGTGGGCGAGATCGGCCACGGCGACCTGCTCACGGCTCGACAGGCCGACATGCGCCAGTTGGGTCCGCGCCTCGGCGACCAGTGCTTCGTCGTGCCGCGGATTGCCCCAGCATCCGAAGGGGCGGCCCTTGCGCAGCATCACCGAAAGGACCACGTTCTCCAGCGCCGTGAAGTCGGCGCAGAGTTCGGTGATCTGGAAGGAGCGCCCCAGCCCCAGCCGCGCGCGGGCGAAGGCAGCCGAGGAGGTCACGTCCCGCCCGTCGAGGAAGATGGAGCCGCTGTCCGGCATCTGCTCGCCGCAGATCTGGGAAATGAGCGTGGACTTGCCGGCGCCATTGGGTCCGATGAGCGCGTGGATCTCTCCAGCGCGCACGTCAATGTTGACGTTGTTGGTGGCCTGCACCGCACCGAAGGCCTTGCGCAGGCCAGTGACGCGCAGCAGCGGTTGACCGTGAAGCTGTTCAGCCATGTCGCGCTCCCAGCCAGCCGCCGAACAGCCCGTTGCGACCGGCCAGCACGACCACCACGAGCAAGGGCCCCATGACGAGCATCCAGTGCTCCGTCCAGGCCGACAGCGCCAATTCCAGGCCCAGGAAAACCGCGGCGCCGGCAATGGGCCCGAGCAAGGTCCCGACGCCGCCCAGGATGACGATGGCCATTAATTCGCCGGACTTGGTCCAGGCCGCCATGTCGGGCGTGACGAGGCCGGCGAAGTTGGCCCACAGGATGCCGGCCAGTCCCGTTCCGACGGCCGAAACCACGAAGGCGGTCAGACGATACGGCGTGGGTGCAACACCCAGGTTGACGGCCCGGCGCTCGCTCTGCCTCAACGACTGCAGCACCATGCCGAAACTCGAGTTCACTATGCGCATGCACAGCCAGGTCCAGCCAACCAGCAAAGCCACGCAGAGGTAGTAGAAGACCACAGGCTGCGCCAGGTTCATCCCTGGCAACAGGCTTTTCTTGCCCATCATCAACCCGTCGTCGCCGCCGTAGACCTGCAGCGAAACCAGTACGAAGTACACCATCTGCCCGAAGGCGAGCGTGATCATGATGAACTGAACTCCCCGGGTGCGCAGCGCCAGATAGCCCACGGCCGCACCCAGCAGCCCGCAGGCAATCAGTGCCAGCGGCCAGGCCACCAGCGCCTGCTGGCTGCCTGACCAGCCGAAGAGCGGTCCGCCCGACGTCGCATGAAAACTCATGATGGCGACCGCGTAACCGCCCAGTCCGAAGAACATGGCATGGCCGAAGCTGACCATCGCGCCATAGCCGATGACCAGGTCAAGCGACACGGCAGCCAGTCCGTAGATGACGAAGCGCGTGACGAGGTTGGTCAGGTACGGCGTGCCCGTCAGCGACGCCACCAGCGGCATGACGAGCAGCAGCGCAAGCCCGAAGGCGCCGAAGGCAGCGTAGCGAGTGAACAGTGTGCGAGGTGTAGTCATCGCTCAGGCCTTCATGGGAAGCAGCCCGAGCGGGCGAACGATGAGCACGGCGGCCATCAGCACGTAGATGCTGGCGGACGCAAGGCCAGCTGCCAGCGGATCGGCCACGGCCGGCGACAGCGCACTGCCCAGCAACTGCGGCAGGAAGGCCCGCCCCAGGCTATCGACCATGCCGACCAGCAGCGCGCCGGCCAGCGCCCCGCGCACCGAACCGACGCCCCCGATGACAATGACGACGAAGGTGGTGATCAGTACCCTCTCACCCATGCCGATCTCGACGGCCAGCAGCGGTGCCGCCATCACGCCAGCGAGGCCGCACAGCAGCGCGCCCAGCCCGAAGACCAGCGTGTAGAGCTTGCGAATGTCGACGCCCAGGGCATCGACCATCTCACGGTCGTCCGCACCAGCCCGCACCAACATGCCGACGCGTGTGCGATTGACCAGCAGCCAAAGGCTGACGGCCACTACGGCGCCGACGGCAATGAATGCCAGGCGCAGCACCGGGTACTGCAAACCAGGCGCCAGCGTGACCGAGCCGTCGAGGATAGCCGGCGTCGTCACAGTGGGCGGCCGACGGCCGAACAGCAGGCTGACCGCCTCGTTGGTGAACAGGATCAGGCCAAAGGTGGCCAGCACCTGGTAAAGATGGTCGCGCAGGTAGAGCCTGCGGATCACCAGCAGCTCGACCACCACGCCGTAGAGCGTCGCGCCGATGACGGCTGCGGCCACGCCGGCGCCGAAGGAGCCGGTCTTGGTGATGGCAATCGCGGCGCAGTACGCGCCCACCATGTAGAAGGAGCCGTGGGTCAGGTTGACCACGCCCATGATGCCGAAGATCAGGGTCAGGCCCGAGGCCAGCATGAACAGCATCGCGCCGAACTGCAGGCCGTTGAGCAGTTGCTCGAGCAGGAGGGTCACAACGGCATCCTGCACTGGGCGGCGTAGGCGTCCTTGTCGTCGCTCACGACTTTGCGTACGACCCTGGGCGCGAGATCGCCGCTGGCGGACCTCTCGATGCGCATGAGGTAGACGTCCTGGATGGGGTGCTGGTTGGTGTTCAGGCTGAACTTGCCGCGCAGCGAGGTGAAGTCGGCTTTGCGCAGCGCGGTCCGGAAGGCATCGCCTTTCGACAGGTCGCCACCGACCGCCTTTAGCGCCGCGCCTATCCACTGTGCGGTGTCGTAGGCCTGCATGGCGTAGTCGGTGGGCAAGCGACCGTAGGCCTTGCGGAAAGCCTCGACGAATTGCCGGGAAGCAGGGTTGTCCATTGCGGTGGACCAGATACCGGTCGTGTAGAAGCCTTCGGACGAGGCGCCGGTGGCCGCGACCATGCGTGCGTCCATCGAGAAGCCGGGCATCAGCATCGGCACGGTCTTGCCCAGGCCGGCATTGGCGTACTGCTTGGCGAAGTTGATGCCGACCCCCCCGGGGTGGAACTGGTAGATCGCGTCCGGTGCGAGCGAACGCACGCGGGCCAGCTCGACCGAGAAGTCTGACTGGTCGAGCTTGGTGTAGATTTCGGCCAGAACCTCGCCCTTGAATGTCCGCTTGAAGCCACTCAGAGCGTCCCTGCCCGCCTGGTAGTTGGGCGCCAGCAGGACGACCCGTTTGTAGCCCAACTCATTGGCCGCCACGCCGCCGGCCGTGTGGAAGGCGTCGTTCTGGTACGAGGCAACGAAGTAGTTGCGGTTGCAGTTCTCCCCGGCGAAGTTGGACGGGCCAGGGTTCAGGCTCACATAGAAGCGGTCGGCTTCGAGCACGCCGGGCACCACCGCGGCCAGGACATTGGAGAAATTGACGCCGGTGAACAGCTTGATGCCCGAGGCCACCATGCGGTCGGCCGCCTGCTTGGCATTGGCAGGCTTGAGTCCGTCGTCTTCCACGACCAGCTCGACCGGCACGCCACCTAGCTTGCCGCCGCCCTGGGTGACGGCTAGATTGAAGCCGTCGCGTTCATCCTCGCCGATGTATCCGGCGGGCGTGGATAGCGTGGTGATGAAACCGATCTTCACCGCTTCGGCGGCATGGGCCGACGGCGCAAACACGGTGGTGAAGAGCGGAGCAGCAATGAGGCCTGCGATGACCAGGCTGGAAAGGCGGCGCTTGTTGAGCATGCTGGTGGTCCTGACGAGGTTGGGTGGTGAGTGGATATGAAGGGGATGGAAAGGTGCGGGTTCACACGGTCACGACCGGGTTGCGCAGCTGGCCTATGCCTTCGACACAGGCCACGACCACGTCGCCCGGCCAAAGCCATTCCTGGGGCGTCCGGCCGGCGCCCACACCTTCCGGCGTACCCGTGGCAATGACGTCACCCGGCTCCAGGGTGATGCCGGCGCTGATGTCGGCGATGAGGTGGGGAATCCGGAAAAGCATGTGGCGCGTGTTGGAGCGTTGCTTCTCCACGCCGTTGACGGTGAGCCACAGGTCCAGGTCGTGCGGATCGCTGATTTCGTCCGCGGTGACGATGCAGGGGCCGAAGGGGCCATAGGTGTCCTGACCCTTGGAATAGATCCACTGGCCGGCACGGCGGCAGTCGCGGGCGCTGATATCGACCATCACGCTGTAGCCGAAGACATGTTCCAGCGCGGCGGCCTCGTCGATACGTTGCGCACGTCGGCCGATGATGACCGCGAGCTCGACTTCCCAGTCCATCTGCTGCGTTAGCCGGGCGTTGTGGGCGATGCCTTCGCCTGTGCCGATGATGGTGGTCGGCGGCTTGCTGAAGATGACCGGCTGGCTCGGCAGCTCCTTGGAGGTGTCGAGCGTGCGGCTGGATTCGGCGACATGCTCCACATAGTTCAGGCCAATGCCAAAGATGTTCTTGCGTGGACGAGGGATCGGCGCCAGCAAATCCACGTTGGACAGCGACCGAGCCGTGCCCACAGGCCAGCGGCCGGCATACTCGGCCAGCAGTTCGGAGGCCGCGCGGACGGCATCCGGACCAAGGTCGATGAATTCGAGCATATCGGCGGGCAAAGGCACGCCAGCGGCGAGGCCGAGCGCGGCGATGTCCACCACCTGGGTATCGACAATCGCGCCTAGTCGGGCGGCAGCGGCGGGGTGAGTCCGGTAAGTAACGAGGCGCATAAAGTCTCCTTGTGGGAATCAAAACGGTGAATTCGGGCATCGGGCGGCTCGAGCCTCGGTGCGGTAAGCTAAAAGGAGCAAAGCGCTCCCCTCACGCGTCCTTGCGCGCGTTTTTTAGGAGTGGGATTGCTGCGGTAGTGGAGGGCTAGGCGACGGGCTGCCTGCCTCCGTTTTCTGCGAGGGCCTCCTCGCGGTACAGCCCAAGGGACTGCATCACAGGAAGGTCGTGGAAGCAAAAGAGGCAGGCGTCTTCGGTGGTCGAGGCGTTCGCATGTTCATGGAACATCCACGAGGGCAGGCAAAAAATGTCGCGCTCCTGCCAGTCGAAGCGCTGGCCATTGATGATGGAAAAACCCCGACCCTTGGCAACTTGATAGACGAAGCTGCCGGTATGACGGTGCGCCAGAGTGTGCTCACCCGGGCGCAGCAGCTGCATGCTGGCGCCAATCGTCGGCATGACAGGCCCGCCCGTGAGCGGGTTCACGTAGTGCATCAGGGTACCGTCGAAGGGGTTGCTGTCGCCCAGTGAAGCCATGCGCTGCAGCGCATCGTAAGTCGGCGCCCATTCGTACTTGAACAGTGGGGAGTAGTTCTTGGTCCAGGTGCCAGCGGCGCCATGGATCTGCGGTCGCAGCGCGACGCCGCCCCAGGTAGCCGTCGAGTCATCGACCGGGTGCGTTACCGCCTGCCGCAGTTCGGGGTGCACCACATAGAAACCGGCCTCCATCGAATTGACGAGCGGGATGTCGAGCCCGTCTTGCCATATGCAGGTCGAGCCTTTGGCGCTTACGCCGTGTTCATGCCACGTGCCGTTGGGCGTCAACACGAAATCGTTGACGCCCAGAGTCATCTTGTGGCCGTCGACCACGGTGTATGCACCGGAGCCTTCCATGATGAAACGCAGCGCCGAGGCCGAATGGGCGTGGGCCGAAGCGGCTTCACCAGGGCGCATCACCTGCAGCCCGGAATACAGCCAACCGACAGCTGCTGAAACATCCTGCCGGCCTGGGTTGTTCAGATAGATAACCCGACGGCCGGCCTTCTCCGGGGTGACCAGGTCGACGGAACGCAGCACATGGTCGCGCAAGTCGCGGTAGCGCCACAACGTGGGCACCGATGCTGACTTCGGGTGCCAGGGCTCGATCTTGTTGGCGACCGTCCAGAGCGCGCCCGTCTTCAGCGCATCCAGCTGTGCGTAGTAGTCAAGCAATTCCGGCGTGTCCGCCACGTCGGCACGGCCGGGAATATCTTCTCGGTAGTGGTCATGGGGCTTGGTGATCATGATTGCATCTCCATATTTTCGAAAGTTTTTAGATTTTTATAAATTTAAAGAACGTTGTCAATGAGCTTTCGAAAATTCTGCTCAGACAAGCTTTTAGGCGGCCTCACCTCTGGAGGGGCGACACCCTAGACCGCCATCTTTTAGCCTCAACGTCGAAAATCGTAGATTTCTTGTGATTTTTTATATTTTCATTGATATTTTCGAAAGTTTTTCGAATTTTTGAAAAGGCGTGTGATGTCGAACCCTGTAAAAACCCGGTCGTCCCCTGCCGCCTGTCTTCGATGCGCCTTGTCGGTGAGGGCCTCGCTCTCGATGTTGATGGCGGTTGTGGTTGTCAGAGCCGAGGACTTTCCCACCCGCGCAGTCCGTATCGTGGTGCCCTATGGAACCGGCGGCGGCGCCGACGTCTTCGCGCGGCAGATTGGCCGCGGCCAGGAGAAACAGGGGGCCCAGGCGTGGCCATGGACAACCGCACCGGCGCGTCCGGCAACATCGTCACGATGGAAGTTGTGCGCGCCCGACCCGATGGCTACACGCTGCTGCTGCAGAACGTGTCAATGGCGACCAATGACGCGGCGCAGGGCAAGCTGCCCTACGCGCTCACGACCGACCTCACGCCGCTAATGCTGCTGAGCTCTACGCCGCACGCCATCGTCGCCCACCCTGGAGCCCACATCTCCAGCATTGCCGAACTCGTGGACGCAGCCAAGGCTGCGCCAAGTCAGCTGACCTACGCCTCCTGTGGTATCGGCACACCCCAGCACTTTGCCATGAAGGTGTTGCGGCAAAACATGCATATCGACATGCTGCACGTTGGCTACAAAGGCTGTGCCCCCGCACTGGTCGACGTGCTGGGCGGCCAGGTGCCGGTGGCTATCCTCAGCGCCAACCTCGTGCCCACCTATGCACAAACCGGCAGGCTCAAGGCGCTGGCGGTGACCACCGCCAAACGTTACCCGCAGTTGCCCACGACACCCAGCGTCGCCGAACAAGGCGGCGGCAACTTTGACTACGACAGCTGGTATGCACTCATGGCTCCCGGGAAGCTGCCGACGCTGCTAGCGGACAAGATCACGGCCGATGTGCTCAAGGTGCTGGACGAGCCTTCTGTCCGCAGTGCTCTGGCTGAATTCGGCATCGACATCAGCAAGGGCACGGCGCAGGAACTCAAAACCCGAATTGTTGAAGACTCCGACCGCTACCTCGAATTGGCGCGCCAGAACAACATCAAGGCGGAATGACCGTGCGCGCCTCAAGCATGCGGGAAACGCCATGACCTTCGCCGATTCCACCCTGGCGGCGCAACGACTATCCGACCGCCAGGGGCTGCACAGCCTAGTTGACCTGCTGGTCTGCGCCAAGCGCATACTCTACGCCGAAGGTACCGTCGACGGAATGGGACACATCAGCGCACGACATCCGACGGAGCCGGGTCAATTTTTTCTGGCCTGCAGCCGCGCTCCCGGACTGGTGCAGCGGCAGGATGTAATGCTGTACGACCTGGACGGGGAGGACATTACCAGCCTTGGCCTCAAGCCCTACCTGGAGCGCTTCGTCCACGCGGAGATTTATCGGCAGCGCCTCGACGTGCAGGCGATGGTGCACAGCCACTCAGCGTCCGTCATTCCTTCCGGCGCCACCTAAACGCCGCTCCGGCTTGTGTTTCACATGGCCGGCTTTCTCGGCCTGGGGGTGGGGCACTTCGACATCGCGGATAGCGGGAAGACCGACCTGCTGGTGCGGTCGAGCTACCCCGGCGACCATGGATGCAAGCATGGAGCGGCCTTTCGAACTGTGGCGGCTGAGCCTGGGTGAATTCGACTTGGGCAACTTCCCTGTCTACCTGACGGCTGAATGCAAAAGCCGTGCGTTTGTCTGAACGCGCGGCCTCTTTCATCGCTGGACGGCCGGACTCCGGCGCTAGGGACCGGTACAGGCTTTCACAACCTCAGGTGTCCTCCATACCGGCCTCTGTCTGCGATGCTTGCTCGGACTTCCTGCGCAACGCATCCACGATCATGTGGCCCGTCGCCCGGTAGTGGCTGGCCACCAACTCGCAGGCGCGCTCGACGTCACGGTCGACAGCTGCCGCCAGTAGTTGGGCATGCTCCTTGTTGACGTCGCGCTCGCCGGCGGTGGCCGACTGGAGCGGCCCGTAGCGGGGCCGAAGGTTGGGCCGGCGGTAACGCTCGGTGTGCGCATAGAGTTGGCCCGAAAGCTGCCTGAGCCACGTCGAGCCGCAAGCCGCCACAAGGCTGTTGTGGAATTCCATATGGCGTAATTCCAGCGCCTCTTGCGCATCGGGATCAGCGCCCCCTTGGTCGGCCGCCTTCGCCGCGAGCTTTAAGGCGTGGAAAGCACTGACGAGTTGCACCTCCCAGTCGTCGTCACCGGCTTTCAGAGAGCGCCGCAGGGCTTCACAGTCGATGAGGATGCGCGTTTCGATTGCATCCCACATCTCCTCCTCGGACAGCGGCGCAACCCGGAAGCCTTTCGACGGTGTGGACACGACGAGGCGCTCTCCCTCAAGGCTGGTCAGCGCCTCGCGGATCGGCGAGAAGCTGATGCCATAACGCTCTTTTAGGAATTCCAGCCGCAAGGTCTGACCAGCCTGCAGTAAACCAAGAGTGATATCCCGACGCAGAGATCGGCGCGCTTGCTCGGCCAGCGAAATGTCTTGATGACTGTCATCGGGAGGCTGACCGTCGACTGTAGCGAGGCGCATGGCCCGAGATCGTGCTTTCATGCGGCAATTTTATTCGAAAGCACAAGGCATTATCGAAAACATCGTCCACACGGCTTGACATACTACAAAACTTCGAGCTGCTATCAACTTCTTGAGCAGCTGGCGATCGGGGATTGCATCAAGTCTGGCCGACCGAAATGCGTTCACGGAATTGATGTCAGTGCTCTGACCATTCCCTTTCGTGGTGGCAAGCGGACGAAGCAGTGGGTCTGAGGTGGCACGTTCTGTGTCTATTCTGTGGCTACGGTAGGTGCGCGAAGGCGCACGAAAGTAGACGAAACTAGCCCCCGCCGTTTTCACCGATTTTCTATGTTGTTGATTCTTATAGGGTGAAACTGAAGAAAGAACGACATGTAGGTGCTGTTTTGGGGCTATCGGCCCGTTTGGGACGTAGAGACCGGAGGTTCGAATCCTCTCACCCCGACCAGATGCACAACGCGCCACGCTGCTTTTCACAGCGGCACCATCTCGCCGCGCCATGCTGCGGAAGGCGCAGGCCATCACCCCTTCTGCATTTCCAGCAACCTCGACATCTCCCGCGTCGCCGCCAGCAACGCCGGTAGCATCGTCTCCTGCATGACCTTGGCCGTGGTGCGGTTCACCTGGCCGCTGATGTTGAGCGCAGCCACGGTGCGGCCTGCGCGGTTCACCAGCGGCGCGGCCAACGCGATCAGCCCCTCCTCCAGCTCCTGGTTCACCAGGCACCAGCCCTGCTTGCGTGCCTGCGCGATGCGGGCCAGCAGCGTCTCGGTGTCGGTGATGGTGTGCTTGGTCAACGCCCTGATCTCACTGCGCCGCAGCCGCTCGACGACCTCGTCCACCGGCAGGTCGGCCAGCAGCATGCGTCCCATCGCCGTGCAATAGGCCGGCAGCCGCGAGCCGACGCCCAGGCTGATGCGCATGATCTTGTGGGTGGGCACGCGCATCACGTAGACGATGTCGGTGCCGTCGAGCGCCGCGGCGGAACACGACTCCTTGACCTGCTCGACCAGCGACTCCATCACCGGCTCGGCCAGGTTCCAGATCGGCATGGACGACAGGTAGGCGAAGCCCAGGTCGAGGATGCGCGGCGTGAGGCGGAACTGCCGGCCGTCGGTGACCACATAACCGAGCGTCTGCAGGGTCAGCAGGATGCGCCGGGCGCCGGCACGCGTGAGACCCGCCCGATCGGCCACCTCGCTCAGGGTCTGCGAAGGCGCCTGGGCGCTGAAGGAACGGATCACCTCCAGCCCGCGCGCAAACGACTGCACATAACTGTCGCCCGGAGCGGGCGTGGACGGGCTTTCGGCGAGAGCTTCGGTCGGGCGAGTTGCCATGGGTTTCACAATCTCCTAAAATTCATTATAAGAACTATTGTTCTTATAGCGAACATTTTATCCGGAGATACAAGACAATGATCAACAAGATCGCGCGCTCGGTCGCGGACGCACTGGCCGATGTGAAGGATGGCGCAACGGTGCTGATCGGGGGCTTCGGCACGGCCGGCATCCCGTCCGAACTCATCGACGGCCTGATTGCCCAGGGCGCCAAGGACCTGACCGTGGTCAACAACAACGCCGGCAACGGCGAGACCGGCCTGGCCGCGCTGCTGAGCGCCGGCCGGGTGCGCAAGATCGTCTGCAGCTTTCCGCGCCAGGCGGACAGCCAGGTGTTCGACGCGCTTTACCGCAGCGGCAAGCTGGAACTCGAACTCGTGCCGCAGGGCAACCTGGCGGAACGCATCCGTGCGGCCGGCGCGGGCATCGGCGCGTTCTTCTCGCCGACGGGCTTCGGCACCGAACTGGCACGGCACGCCGACGGCACGCCGAAGGAAACCCGCGAGATCAACGGCAAACATTACGTGCTCGAGTACCCGATCCACGCCGACCTGGCGCTGATCAAGGCCGAATGCGGCGATCGCTGGGGCAACCTCACCTACCGCATGGCGGCGCGCAACTTCGGCCCGGTGATGGCCACCGCCGCGAAGAAGACCGTCGCCACCGTGCACGAGATCGTGGAACTCGGCCAGCTCGACCCCGAGGCCATCGTCACACCCGGCATCTTCGTGCACCAGATCGTCAAGATCGACCGCGTGGCCACCCAGGCCGGCGGCTTCAAGAAGGCAGCCTGAAATGACCTACCAAAGACGCACCAAAGACCAGCTCGCAGCGCGTGTGGCGCAGGACATCCCTGACGGCGCCACCGTCAACCTCGGCATCGGCATGCCTACCGTGGTCGCCAACCACATTCCCGCCACCCACGAAGTGCTGCTGCACAGCGAGAACGGCATCCTCGGCATGGGCCCGGCGCCAGCTGCGGGGCAGGAAGACTACGACCTCATCAACGCCGGCAAGCAACCGGTGACCCTCCTCCAGGGCGGCGCCTATTTCCACCACGCCGACAGCTTCGCCATGATGCGCGGCGGCCACCTGGACATCTGCGTGCTGGGGGCCTTCCAGGTCAGCGCCACCGGCGACCTGGCCAACTGGCACACCGGCGAAAAGGACGCGATCCCCGCCGTCGGCGGCGCGATGGACCTGGCCATCGGCGCCAAGCAGACCTGGGTCATGATGGACCTGTTGACCAAGCAGGGCGTGAGCAAGGTGGTGGAGCGCTGCACCTATCCGCTGACCGGCATCGCCTGCGTCAAGCGCATCTACGCCGACGTGGCCACGCTGGACTGCACGCCGCAGGGCCTGCGCCTCGTCGACAAGGTGGACGGCCTGGAACACGCGGAACTCGAACGCCTGATCGGGCTGCCGGTTTCGATCTGACAAGACCACAACTTCAACAACAAGGACACACCATGAACCAGCAGGCCTTCATCTGCGACGCGATCCGCACCCCTTTCGGCCGCTACGGCGGCGCGCTGAGCAGCGTGCGCACCGACGATCTCGGCGCCATCCCGCTGCGTGCGCTGATGTCGCGCAACCCGAACGTCGACTGGCAGGCCGTCACCGACGTGATCTACGGCTGTGCCAACCAGGCCGGCGAGGACAACCGCAACGTGGCCCGCATGTCGGCGCTGCTGGCCGGTCTGCCGCTCGAGGTGCCGGGCGCCACGGTGAACCGGCTGTGCGGCTCGGGCCTGGACGCGGTGGGCATCGCCGCACGCGCCATCAAGTCCGGAGAAGCCACGCTGATGGTCGCCGGCGGCGTGGAGAGCATGAGCCGCGCGCCCTTCGTGATGCCGAAGGCCGAATCGGCGTTTTCGCGCGCCAACGCGGTCTACGACACCACCATCGGCTGGCGCTTCGTCAACAAGCTCATGAAGGCGCAGTACGGCGTCGACTCCATGCCCGAGACGGCCGAGAACGTGGCCACCGACTTCCACATCAACCGCGAGGACCAGGACAAGATGGCCCTGGCGTCGCAGCTGCGCGCCGTTGCGGCGCAGAAGGCCGGCTTCTTCGATGCCGAGATCACGCCGGTCACGATCCCGCAGAAAAAGGGCGACCCCATCGTGGTGGGCCGCGATGAACATCCGCGCGAGACCTCGATGGAGTCGCTGGCGAAACTCAAGGGCGTGGTACGACCCGACGGCACGGTCACGGCCGGCAACGCCAGCGGCGTGAACGACGGCGCCTGCGCCCTGCTGCTGGCCGATGAGGCCACGGCCGCGCGCAACGGCCTCACGCCGCGCGCACGGGTGGTCGGCATGGCCACGGCCGGTGTGGCGCCGCGCATCATGGGCATCGGCCCGGCGCCGGCCACGCAGAAGGTGCTCGCCCTCACCGGCCTGACGCTCGCGCAACTCGACGTGATCGAACTCAATGAAGCCTTCGCCGCGCAAGGCCTGGCGGTGTTGCGCCAGCTCGGACTGCAGGACGACGACCCCCGTGTGAACGCCAACGGCGGCGCGATCGCGCTCGGCCATCCACTCGGCGCCAGCGGCGCCCGCCTGGCCACGACGGCAGTGAATCAGCTGCACAAGACGGGCGGACGTTATGCGCTTTGCACGATGTGTATCGGTGTCGGCCAGGGCATTGCCTTGATCCTGGAACGCGTCTAGTCACTGGCACACCGCCAAGTTGCTCACTTCGTGTAGCGCCTACCCCCTCGCCGGGGGCGACACTGGCGGCCTGGCAAAGCCAGTTCCGCGGTGTCAATGGAAGGGGCGTTTGAAACATGGCCTGGGGCCCTGTCGCCAGGAATAGCTTCAAGTTCCTTCGCAGAAAGCAAAAAGCCCGCAATGCGGGCTTTTTGCTGGTCGACCGCCGAGGCGGTTTATCGGTCAGGCGCGAGCGGCGCGCAGCTTCAGCGAGAACTCCTGCAGCGCGGCGATGCCGCTGCTCTCCGCACGGTGGCACCAGGCCTGCAGATCGGCCGTGAGCTGTTCGCGCGACTGCGAGGTGTTGAGCCACATCTGGCGCAGTTCTTCGCGCATCGTGACCATCTTGTCGAGCACGGGATGGGCGGCGCGCGCTTCAGCGAGTTGCGGATGGGCGGCGGCGGGGATCTTTTCCGCGTCGCGGTGCAGCCAACGCTTGGCGGATTCGAGCACGGACACGTCGGCCTGGCGGGCCTTCAATGCTTCGATCTCGGACTTGCAGGCACGGCGCATTTCGCGTGCGTAGCCGGCCATCACTTCGTAGCGGTGCGCAATCAAAGCTTCGAGCGTGTTCTCGTCCGCCACTGCCTTGACATCGCCGAGTTGCAGCTTCGGCGGGGTCTTCTTGACCTTGGCCAAGCCGACCTTTTCCATCATGCTGATGTAGACCCAGCCGATGTCGAACTCGTACGGCTTGACCGAGAACTTGGCCGACGTCGGGTAGGTGTGGTGGTTGTTGTGCAACTCTTCGCCACCGATCATGATGCCCCAAGGCGAGATGTTCGTGCTGGCGTCAGGCGCCTCGAAGTTGCGGTAGCCCCAGTAGTGGCCGATGCCGTTGATGATGCCGGCGGCGGTGACGGGAATCCAGATCATCTGCACGGCCCACACGGCCAGGCCGGCGATACCGAACAGCGCCAGATTCAGAATCAGCATCAGGCCCACACCCTGCCAGCTGTAGCGGCTGTACAGGTTGCGCTCGATCCAGTCGTTCGGGCAGCCGTGGCTGAACTTGGCCAGCGTTTCCTGGTTCTTGGTTTCGGCACGGTAGAGCTCGGCGCCCTTCCAGAAGACGGTTTCGATGCCGTGGGCGTGCGGGCTGTGCGGATCGTCCTTGGTTTCGCACTTGGCGTGGTGCTTGCGGTGCACGGACACCCATTCCTTGGTCACCTGGCCCGTGCCCAGCCACAGCCAGAAACGGAAGAAGTGGGCCGGCAGCGCGTGCAGGTCCATGGCGCGATGCGCCTGGTGGCGGTGCAGGTAGATGGTGACGCTGGCAATCGTGATGTGCGTGGTGACGAGCGTGTACAACACGATCTGCCACCAGGACAAATTCAACAGCCCATTGGCCAGCCAGTCAACAGCCGCATTCAGCACGGCCCAGTCGGGTAACAACATAGATTCAATAGCCTCGGTTTATAAATAGACCGGCTTCCTATGTGCGAAAAGCTGGCCAGTCCACTATTTTAATTCGGATACCACAAAACACCTACTAGGCTGAGCAACCTAGTTGTTCTACTGTTTTTGCCACACGGCGGCGAAGAAGCCGTCGGTTCCGTGCCGATGCGGCCACAGGCGCAGGAATTCGCCGCCGCTGATGGGCCCGGTACACAGGCTAGCCGCGTGTTCCACCTTCAGATGCGTCAATATGTCCACGGTTTCAAGTGGCGTGAAGCCAGTATTCGCGGCCGAGAAAGCCTGGGCGATGGCTTCGTTCTCCTGCGGCAAGATGCTGCAGGTGGCATAGACGAGCCGGCCGCCGGGCTTCAGCAGGCGCGACGCGCTTTGCAGGATGGCGGCCTGCAGCGTGGCGAATTCGGCCACGGTGGTGGGCGACTGGCGCCATTTCAGGTCCGGATTGCGCCGCAGCGTGCCCAGACCGCTGCAGGGCGCATCGACCAGCACCCGGTCCATCTTGCCGGCCAGGCGCTTGATGCGGTCGTCGCGCTCATGGGCGATGGCCACCGGATGCACGTTCGACAGGCCGCTGCGCGCCAGCCGCGGCTTCAGGCTTTCCAGGCGATGCGCCGAGGTGTCGAAGGCATACAGCCGGCCGGTGCTGCGCATGCCGGCGCCGATCGCCAGCGTCTTGCCGCCCGCGCCGGCGCAGAAATCGACCACCATCTCGCCGCGCTTGGCATCGAGCAGCAGGGCCAGCAGCTGCGAGCCCTCGTCCTGCACCTCGATGGCGCCGCGGTTGAAGGCGTCGAGCTTGGCCAGGTTCGGCTTGCCTTCGATGCGCAGACCGTTCGGCGAATATTTCGTGGGCGTGGCCGCCACGCCGGCCTTGGCCAGTTCGGCCTGCACTTCGGCGCGTTTGCTGGTCATGGTGTTGACGCGCAGGTCCAGCCCCGCGGGGCGGCTCAGGCTGTCGACCAGCGGCCAGAACTCGTCCTTCAACTGCTCACGCAGCGGCTGCACCAGCCATTCGGGCAGGTTGTGGCGATGCCGCTCCATCAGGTCGTGCGGCTGCACCTGGTCGCATTGGGCGAGCCAGTGTTTTTCCTGGTCGTTCAGCGCGCCGGCGAGGAAGTCGCGGGCGCCCTGCTTGGCATTGGCACCGGGACGCGCGCCGGGCTCGTCTTCGCTGTGCGCAAAGCCGAGAATGGCCAGCCGACGCTCCTTCGGGCCGCTGCCGGACGGTGCCAGATGGTCGAACAGCAGCTTGTTGCGCAACACGGTGTAGACGGTCTCGGCCATGGTGGCGCGCTCGCGCGGGCCCAAGGCGCGGTTCTCGCGGAAATAACGCGAAACGGTGGCGTCGGCGGGGTGTTCGAAACGGAGGACTTGGCGGACGAGCTCGGAGCACTCGTCCAGAACGGCTTTAGGATGCATAGTCCCCGATTGTCCCACGCGCCCCATTTCGCGCGTAGGCCCGCCTCTTTCGCCAAACGCCATGACCGACAACGACCTGCCCGCCCTGATCGAAACCCCACCCGGCCGCTACCGCCACTACAAGGGCGGCCTGTACGAAGTCATGGGCACGGTGCGCCACAGCGAGACGCTGGAGCCGATGACGCTGTACCGCGCGCTGTACGGCGAGATGGGCCTGTGGGTGCGGCCGGCGGCGATGTTCGAGGAGACGGTGGTCATCGAAGGCGTCACGCGGCGCCGCTTCGCACCGGAGTCTTGAATAAAAAATGGCGATAGCGCCCGCCCCACCTGCGTAGCGAGCTACACTTTCGATAGCACTCTTGGCAAATCCAGCGTCGCCACCAGGCCGCCTGCCTCGCGATTGGCCAGCGTGAGTGTGCCGCCGTGCCGGCGCGCGATGTCCAGCGCGATCGACAGGCCCAAGCCGACGCCGCCCTGGTTCAACTGGCGCGAAGCCTGCAGCCGGTAGAACGGCGCCATCACCCGGTCGAGTTCTTCCGGCGGCAGGCCCGGGCCGCGGTCGCAGATGGCGATGCGCAGCGTGTCGTGCGCATCGTCCAGCCGGACCTCGGCACAGCCGCCGTAGCGGATCGCGTTCTCCAGCAGGTTGCTGATGCAGCGCTGCAAGGACTGCGGCTGCGCGCGTATTGGCGCGGCCGTGCCGTGCACGGCCACGGCGTGGCCCGCGTCGCGCAGGTCGTCGGCCATGCTGTCGAGCAGCGCCACCACGTCGAGCAGCACGCGCGGTTCGGCATCGGCCGCGCCGCTGAGTACGTCGAGCGTGGTGCGGATCATGTTGTCCATCTCGCTGATGTCCTGGGCGAACTGGCGCTTGCGCTCGGGATCGGCCAGATTCTCGGCCCGCAGGCGCAACCGGGTGAGCGGCGTGCGCAGGTCATGCGACACCGCGGCCACCAGCCGGTCGCGCTCGTTGAGCTGTTCGCGGATGCGCGCCTGCATCTGGTTGAACAGGCGGCTGGCCTCGCGCGCCTCGGTGCTGCCGTTTTCGGCCAGCGGCGGGCCTTCGATGTCGTCGCCGAGGGCGCGCGCGGCCCTGGCCAACCGGCGGATCGGCTCGGAAAGCCAACGGGCACCGACCCAGGCGGCCAGCAACAGCGCGGCCACCCGCACCGCAATGTCCAGCAGCAGGCCGCCGTGCATGAGCGGGAATTCGGGTGGCGGAGGCCGGGGTGGCGGCGGTGGTGAAAGCGACGGCGGGAATGCGCCTGCCGCGGACCGCGGCGGGATGCCGGCACGCGGGCTGGCAGGCCCGATCTGCGCTGGCATCACCGGCAGACGGTCACCCGCGAAAACGCCTGCCTCGGGCGGCCGCGCGGGAAACGGCCGAAGTTCGAACATCAGGGCCATGGCCAGCACCTGCCCGACCAGCACGGCCGCCACCAGCAGCAGCGCCAGGCGGCCAAACAGGCTGCGCGGCAGCGACCGCCGCAACCAGCGTGCGCAACATGCGCCGACAGAACGCAACGGCGTCGTCGCAGCACCGCGCGCCGACGCCGGCATCGTCACAGTCCGGAAGAATGCCAGGCCGCGGTGCTCTGCACCGTCTGGCTGTCGAACATGTAGCCGACGCCGCGCACGGTCTTGATCATCGACGGGTTCTGCGGATCTTCCGAGAGCTTCTGGCGCAGCCGCGAAACGAGCAGGTCGATGCTGCGCTCGTAGCCATCCATGCTGCGCCCACGCGCCTGCGCCATCAGTTGCTCACGCGCGAACACACGGCGCGGCGCACCGAGGAAGATCGACAGCAGCCGGAACTCGGCGTTGGACAGAGGCACGACCATGCCCGTCGGCGACTTCAGTTGCCGCTCGTGCCGCAGCATCGACCAGCCATCGAAACGCACGACGTCGCCGCCGACGCCGTCCGGCGTCGGGTCGTTGCGCGCCACCGAGCGGCGCAGCACAGTCTGGATACGGGCCACGAGTTCGCGCGGCTCGAAAGGCTTGGCCATGTAGTCGTCGGCGCCGACCTCCAGCCCCACCACGCGCTCGACCGCACCGGCACGGGCCGTGAGCATGATGATCGGGATCGTCGAGCGCTGGCGCAGTTCGCGCGCCAGCGTCAGGCCGTCGGTGCCCGGCAGCATCAGGTCGAGCACCACCAGGTCGATCGGCTGGCTGGCCAATTGGGCCCGCATGGCATGGCCGTCGGCCGCCGCATGGGTGCCGAAATCGAATCGCGCCAGATAGTCGCGCAGAAGGCTGGTGATGCCTTCGTCGTCGTCAACCACCAGGATTTGCGATTGAGGTTTCATGGAATGGGAGCCTTTTTCATGATTTCTCACGAAAGTGTAGCGACGAAGCCACGCGATTCGATGCCCCGAACAGCACCGTGAAAGTTCTTTACTTTCGGCTTTAGAACCGCCGTTCGTACCAGGCTTGGTACATCCCCGACAAACGCCGTTTACACAGGGGCAGAACAATGGTCGCCAACCCTTCTGTCCGAGGAAAGCACCATGTCCAGCATCAATGGCATCAGCGGTGGCGGCGCCAGCGGCGACGCCTGGGCCCAGCTTCGGGCCGCGCGGGCGGCCACCCAGAGCCGCATCCAGAATCAACTGCTGGCCAAGGTCGATGCGGATGGTAGCGGTGGCGTCGACAGCAGCGAATTGCAGACGGCGCTGGACACCATCGCCAAGAAAACCGGCGTGGCGGTCGACACCAAGGCCACCGACCTGCTCGCCAAGGCGGACCAGAATGGCGATGGCAGCCTCGGCGCGGCCGAACTCGAGAAGGCGCTGCAGAGCGCGCTGCCGCCGCCGTCGACCATGGATTTCGCCCAGTCGCGCTCGGCCGACAACACCGCCGCCATGGCTGCGAAAAGCCAGGCCGCTGACGACCTGTTCGCCAAGGTGGATGCCGACGGGAACGGCAGTATCGACAAAACCGAACTCAATGCCCTGATGCAAGCGATGGCGCAGGACGAGCCGGCCACTCGCAGCACCACCAGTTCACCCGGTGCGAACAGCGCCAACGACGATCGGTTCGACACCAACAAGGACGGCGTGGTCTCCGCACTGGAACTGGCCGCGGGCACCGCTTCAGGTGCCGCCCCAACCGATCCGTTGGCGGCGCTGTTCGAAGCCGTCGACACCGACGGTGACGAAAAACTCAGCGTCAGCGAAACCGATGCCCTGGCCAAGCAGGCGGCCACGGCACTGGAGACATTGCAAAAGGCTTCCAGCATGACCGGCAACAGCGACGGCAACGGCGGCACCGCGGAAGACAAGCCTTTCGATCTGCGCACCCTGGCCCAACTCGTGCTGAAGCAATACGAGGCCATCGCGAGCCAAGGGTCGTCGGCCTCAACCTCGGCATCGACGCTGAACGCCACGGCCTGAAGCCGTCAGGCCATTTCCGCCAGCAGTCCCGCCACGACACGCGGGTACAGCCGATGTTCCTGGCTCAGCACGCGCTGCGCCAGGCCCTCCGCCGTGTCGCCGGGCAGCACCGGCACCACCACCTGGCCCAGGATCGGGCCGTGGTCCAGCTCGGGCGTCACGCGGTGCACGGTGGCGCCCACAAACTGGCAACCCGCGTCCAGCGCGCGCTGGTGCGTCTGCAGCCCGGCAAAGGCCGGCAGCAATGACGGGTGGATGTTGATCAATCTTCCTGCATAACGTTCGACGAAACCCGGCGTGAGGATGCGCATGAAGCCGGCCAGCAGCACCAGCGCGGGCGCCTCGCGATCAATCACCGCGGCGAGTTCGGCGTCGAAGGCCGCGCGTGGATCGGCAGCGGCGGCGAAGGCCTTGTGCTCGACCACCGCGGTGGCGATCCCTGCCGCACGGGCCGTTGCCAGGCCCGGCGCGGCCGGCTTGTTGGCGATCACCAGGCTGACGCGGGCGCCAAAACGTCCGGCCCAATCCTCGCGTTGCGAGGCCTGCACGATGGCCGCCATGTTGGAGCCGCCGCCTGAGATCAAAATGACAATGTTTTTCATACCTGCCGGAATTATCCCCGTGACCACACCCACACCCATCCTGACCCCCATCGAAGCGCGCGTGCTCGCCACCCTGATGGAGAAGGCGCGCACCGTCCCCGACAGCTATCCGATGTCGCTCAACACCCTGGTGCTGGGCTGCAACCAGAAAACCAGCCGCGACCCGATCATGAACATCAGCGATGCCCAGGCGCTGACCGCACTGGACGAGCTCAAGTCCGCCGGGCTGGTGCGCGAGGCCAGCGGCAGCCGGGTGGCGCGTTTCGAACACAACTTCCAGCGCGGCATCGGCGTGCCCGAGCAGTCGGCCGTGGTGCTGGGCCTGTTGATGCTGCGCGGGCCGCAGACGGCCGGCGAACTGCGGCTGAACACCGAACGCTGGTACAGGTTCGCCGACATCTCCTCGGTCGAGGGCTTTCTGGAGGAACTGCAGGACCGGGCCGCCGAAAAAGGCGGCCCGCTGGTCGTCAAGCTGCCGCGCGCACCCGGCGCCCGCGAACAGCGCTGGGCCCATCTGCTGTGCGGGCCGGTCGACCTGGCCGCGCTGGCCGCCGCCGACGCCGATGCGGCCCAGCCCGGCGCAGGCGCGTCGATGCTTCTGCAGGCGCGCATCGATGTGCTGGAAAACGAGGTGGCGCAATTGCGCGCCACGGTGCACAAACTGTGTGAGGAACTCGGTCTGCCCTTGCCGCCGCCCGTGTCCCCCCGCGGACAGGATTGACCCCCTCGCCATGCTAGAAAGCAGGCTTCTCTGGAGACAAAAGAATGGACCTTGCTTTCACGCCCGAAGAACAATCGTTTCGCGAGGAGGTCCGTGCCTGGGTCGCAGCCCATCTTCCCGCCGATATCGCTCATAAAGTGCACAACGCCCTGCGCCTGAGCCGCGACGACTTGCAGCGCTGGGCCAAGATCCTGGGCAAGAAGGGCTGGCTCGGTTACGGCTGGCCCAAGCAGTTCGGCGGGCCGGGCTGGAACGCGGTGCAGAAACACCTGTTCGAAGAAGAATGCGCGCGCGCCGGCGGACCCCGCATCGTGCCCTTCGGGCCGGTGATGGTGGCGCCGGTGATCATGGCCTTCGGCAATGCGGAGCAGCAGCAGCGCTTCCTGCCCGGCATCGCCAGCGGCGAAGTCTGGTGGAGCCAGGGCTACAGCGAGCCGGGCTCGGGCTCCGACCTGGCTTCGGTGAAGACCCGGGCCGAGCGTCAAGGGGACAAATACATCGTCAACGGCCAGAAGACCTGGACGACGCTGGGCCAGTACGGCGAATGGATCTTCTGCCTGGTGCGCACCAGCACCGAGGGCAAGCCGCAGACCGGCATCAGCTTCCTGCTGATCGACATGAAGTCGCCCGGCGTGACGGTGCGGCCCATCGTGCTGCTGGACGGCGAGGCCGAGGTCAACGAGGTCTGGTTCGACAACGTCGAAGTGCCCGCCGAAAACCTGATCGGCGAGGAGAACAAGGGCTGGACCTATGCCAAGCACCTGCTGAGCCACGAGCGCACCAACATCGCCGACGTGAACCGCGCCAAGCGCGAACTCGAACGCCTCAAACGCATCGCCAAGGCCGAAGGCGTGTACGAAGACCAGCGCTTCCGCGACGAGATCGCCAAGCTCGAAGTCGACGTGGTCGCGCTCGAGATGATGGTGCTCAGGGTGCTGTCAGCCGAGAAATCGGGCAAGAACTCGCTCGACGTCGCCGCCCTCCTGAAGATCCGCGGCAGCGAGATCCAGCAGCGCTACAGCGAACTGATGATGCTCGCCGCCGGCCCCTACAGCCTGCCCTTCATCTTCGAGGCGATGGAAGCCGGCTGGCAGGGCGACCACGTGGGCGCGGCCCACTGCGCGCCGCTGGCCTCCACCTATTTCAACCAGCGCAAGACCACGATCTACGGTGGCTCGAACGAGGTGCAGCGCAACATCGTCGCCCAGGTCGTTCTGGGCTGAAAAGGATCAATTCATGGATTTCAACTTCAGCGATGACCAGGAACAGCTGCGCGACGCTGTGCGCAAATGGGTCGAAAAGGGCTACGGCTTCGCGCGCCGCCGGGAGATCGCCGCCACGGGCGGCTTCTCGCGCGAGGCGTATTCGGAAATCACCGACCTGGGCCTGGGCGGCCTGTACATCCCCGAGGCCGATGGCGGGCTGGGCATGGGGCCGGTCGAAGGCATGGTGGTGATGGAAGAACTCGGTCGCGGCATCGTGCTCGAACCTTTCGGCCAGACGCTGGTCGGCAGCGGCATCCTGTCGGCCTATGCGCCGGAAGAAGTCAGGGCCGAATGGCTGCCGAAGATCGCCTCGGGCGAGGCGCTCGTGGTGCTGGCCCACCAAGAGCGTGCGGCGCGTTACCACCTCGACATGTGCCAGGCGCAGGCCAGCGCCACTGCGGGCGGCTTCAGCCTGTCGGCGCACAAAAGCATCGTGCCCGCGGGCGACCATGCGGACGCCTTCCTCGTGCCCGCGCAACTCGATGGCCGGATCGCGCTGTTTCTGGTGGCGCGCGGCGCAGCCGGAATCACCACCCGTGGTTATGCGACGCAGGATGGCGCCCGCGGGGCCGAACTGACCCTGGCCGACACACCGGCCACGCTGCTGACCCGCGAAGGCCTCGCGGCGCTGGAACACGCGGTGGACATCGGCATTGCGGCGCTTTGTGCGGAAGCCGTTGGCGTGATGGACATGACCCTGGCCGTCACCGTCGAATACATGAACACACGCAAGCAGTTCGGCGTGGCCATCGCCAGCTTCCAGGCCCTGCGCCACCGCGTGGCCGACATGAAGATGCAGCTCGAACTCGCGCGCTCGATGAGTTACTACGCCTCGCTCCAACTCAATGCCCCGGCCGGAGAACGACGCCGCGCCATGGCCCGCGCCAAGTACCAGCTGGGACAATCGATGCGGTTCGTCGGGCAGCAGGCGGTGCAGCTGCACGGCGGCATCGGCGTCACCGACGAATACATCGTGAGCCACTATTTCAAGAAGCTCACGCAGCTGGAAATGACGTTCGGCGACACCCTGCACCATCTGGGCGAGGTGTCGGAGCGGATGCAGGAAACCGCCGGCGTATTCGCCTGAGACGGTTGGAGAGGACCCGTCGGCCGGCCAGGCAACCCCTGGCTGGCCAGCAGCAAAAAATGCCCGTCAGGCCAGCGCCGGACGGGCATTTTTCCTGAGCGGCCCCAGCTTCGAAGCCGCTGAACCTCGACTTCAGGCCTTCTTTCAGGCCTTCTTCGCCTTGCTACGGCGGCGGTTCACACCCAGCGCGGCCAGGCCCAGGCCCAGCAGGCCGATGGAGCCGGGCTCCGGAATTGCGCTGACGTTGTAGCCGACGGCCACGTTGTCCATTTCAAAGGCAATGGCGCGGGTCGTGAACTTGAAGCTGGTGAACGCCTCCGCATCCGTGAACAGCAGGTTCACATAGATATTGGAAGCGCTGGAAGTCTGGTCGCCGGAGGTTCCGTTGAACAGGTCGATGAGCGACTGGCCGGTGATGGTCTGGATCAGGTCGCCGTTGGCGTCGTAGAACATCAGGTCGTTGTACGTGTCGATGGAGCCGTAATACAGCCCGAGGTAGTTCAAGGTCTTCCCACCCAAGGAATTGATCAGACCGGTGTAGTCCAAGGTCACGGTATCGGGCAGCGCGCCGCCGATCGCAGGGCCGTAGGCGAAACAGGTCGAATCGCCGGAAGGTGCCGCGGCGGCACCGGCGACGGTCCCCTTGCGCGTGCCGTAGCTGCCGCCGGTGATCGACACCAGGTTCGAAGGCGTGTCGATGCCGCAACCTTGAGAGGTGACGGCGCTGCCCGCTGCGGGATGGTCGAATGTCTCGACGAACACCGTGCCCTTGGCCACATTGGCCGCGTCCAGGTACGGACTGGTCTTGCCGGACTGGTCTCCTCCGGCGACGTTGGTGTTGGTCGAATTGAAACTGACGGTGACCGCCTGGGCGGAGAACGAAGCCAGGCCGGCGATGGCCAGCATGGCGCTGAGAATAACCTTCTTCATCTGGACACTCCTTGATCGTCAAAACAAACCGAAACTCGGCAGTAGTTTTCGAGCAAATAATGCGCCAGGATTAATATTTCCTTATAAATCATTCATCTTCATTTTTATTCAGATCCAAATGAAAATGACTTGTTAAATGCGCCGACAGATTAGAAGTAACTGAATATTTTTAAGTTTCAATTAACGATTAAATAATCAATTTAAATCGCTCATTTTCCGGCCAGACGAGAATGCCCTGCCAGCCAAAATACAGGCCATTCAGATCAGCAATCGGGAGGACTTAGGCACGTGGGCCATCAGGAAATCCATCTGGTCGGCCAGGATGCGGCGATTGCGCAGGATGAAGTCTTCCCACAGGCTGGGCACATAGGGCGCGTACAGCAGCGGCATGTGGGCCTGCTCGGGCGTGCGATTGCTCTTGCGGTGGTTGCAGGCGCGGCAGGCGGTGACCACGTTCATCCAGGTGTCTGCGCCCTTCTGGCCCAGGGGCTTGATGTGCTCGCGCGTCAGCACATCTTCATGGAAATGCTGGCCGCAATAGGCGCAGACATTGCGGTCGCGCGTGAACAGCTTGGAATTGGTGAGGCTGGGCCGCAGGTCGAAGGGGTTGATGTTGGGCACGCCGCGCGTCCCGATGATGCTGCTGACCGCGATCACCGACTGCTCGCCGGTGATGGCGTTGTGCCCGCCATGGAACACGGCGATCTGCGCGCCGAGCTCCCAGCGCACGTCTTCCGCCGCATAGTGGATGACCGCTTCCTCGAGCGAAATCCATGACTGGGGCAGCCCTTGGGCCGACAGCTTCAAGACCTTCACAACACGCCTCCTGAAATAGTCTAGAGACCACAGAACCGGAACGCAGATGTCAACAGCCGCTTGCAACACGGCTGCTGCGTCACAATATACCCTGTTTTCATGTCAATTCGGCTGACGGCGCTTGATCGACGGGCGCAATCAGCTATCAAAAAGATAACAACCCATGTTGGTTTTCCGCGGCTTCAACTACCCTGCCATCCAGGGGGCGTGTGCCTTGACCATCGGCAATTTCGACGGTGTGCACCGCGGCCACCAAGCCATGCTGGCCCTGCTCAACAGCGAAGCCGAACACCGCGGCGTGCCGAGTTGCGTGCTGACCTTCGAGCCGCATCCGCGCGACTACTTCGCCGCCGCCACCGGCCGGCCGGAACTCGCGCCGGCGCGCATCGGCACGCTGCGCGACAAGCTCACCGAACTGGCGCGCTGCGGCGTGGACCAGGTGATCGTGCTGCCCTTTGACGCGCGGCTCGCTGCGCAGACGCCGGAGGCCTTCATCGACGACGTGCTGGTGCGCGGCCTGGGTGCGCGTTACGTGCTGGTGGGCGACGACTTTCGCTTCGGCGCCAAACGCGCGGGCGACTACGCCATGCTCGACGCCGCCGGCGCGCACCACGATTTCGATGTCGCGCGCATGAACAGCTATGAGGTGCATGGATTGCGCGTCTCCAGCTCCGAGGTGCGGCAGGCGCTGGGCCGCGGCGACATGGCGGCCACCGCGCGGCTGCTCGGGCGGCCCTACAGCATCAGCGGGCACGTGGTGCACGGGCGCAAGCTCGGGCGTGAGCTCGGCTTTCGCACCGTCAACCTGCGTTTTGCGCACTGGAAGCCCGCCGCCAGCGGCATCTTCGCCGTGCGCGTCCACGGCCTGGCGGAAACCGCGCTCGTGGGCGTGGCCAATCTCGGCATCCGGCCGTCGCTCGACCCGGGCGACGTCAACGGCGGCCGTGTGCTGCTCGAAACCCATTGCCTCGACTGGCCCGCCGCGCTCGGCGCCGAGGGGGCGTACGGTAAAATCATCCGCGTGGAACTGCTGCACAAACTGCATGACGAGCTGAAATACGACAGCCTGGAAGCCCTGAAGACGGGCATCGCCAAGGACTGCGCCGACGCGCGTGATTTCTTCGGTGGCATGCATGCAGAGACCAGCCGTCAGACGACGCGCGACCGAATTTAGACGATCTCTGCCGCGTCCAGTGCCAGCCCCGTGCTGGCCCGCGACGGCCATCTCCGTTTGCCTTGCGCCTCCGGCCTGCCCGGACCCAACCTGTTTCAAGCATTGCCATGACCGAATCCGCAAAGACCGACTACCGCAGCACCCTCAACCTGCCCGACACCCCCTTCCCCATGCGCGGCGACCTGCCCAAGCGCGAGCCCGGCTGGGTCAAGGAATGGGACGAAAAAGGCATCTACAAGAAGCTGCGCGACGTGCGCGCCGGCGCACCCAAGTTCGTGCTTCACGACGGCCCGCCTTATGCCAACGGCCAGATCCACATGGGCCACGCGGTCAACAAGATCCTGAAGGACATGATCGTCAAGGCGCGGCAGTTGAAGGGCCTGGACGCCATCTACGTGCCGGGCTGGGACTGCCATGGCCTGCCGATCGAGAACCAGATCGAAAAGACCTACGGGCGCAACCTGAGCCGCGACGAGGTGCAGGCCAAGAGCCGCGCCTACGCCACCGAGCAGATCGCGCAGCAGAAACAGGATTTCAAGCGCCTGGGCGTGCTCGGCGAATGGGACAACCCTTACCTGACGATGAACCCCGGCAACGAGGCCGACGAGATCCGTGCGCTCAAGCGCATCATGGAACGCGGCTTCGTCTACCGCGGCCTGAAGCCGGTGTACTGGTGCTTCGACTGCCGCTCGTCGCTGGCCGAGTTCGAGATCGAATACGCGGACAAGAAGTCGCAAACAATCGACGTGGCCTTTGAGAGTGCCGAGCCGGAGAAGCTGCTTGCCGCTTTCGGGCTCTCACCCACCTCCGTTCGCACTGAGCCTGTCGAAGTGCCTGGGTCGGAGGCTTCGTCAGGCTCAACCCGGTCCTTCGACAAGCTCAGGACGAACGGGGTGGGGCCATCCATCTTCGCCGTGATCTGGACCACCACCGCCTGGACCATCCCGGCCAACCAGGCGCTGAACCTGAATCCCGAGCTCGAATACGCGCTCGTCGACACACCCCGCGGCCTGCTGATCCTGGCCTCGGCGCTGGTCGAGAAGGCGCTCGCGCGTTACCAGCTCGAAGGCACGGTGCTGGCCACCGTGCTCGGCGAAAAACTCGCCGGGCTGAACTTCAAGCACCCGCTGCACGACGTGGCCGACCCCGGCACCGGCCAGTACAGCTACCGCCGCCTGTCGCCGATCTTCCTGGCCGACTACGCCACGGCCGACGACGGCACCGGTATCGTGCACTCCTCGCCGGCCTACGGCGTGGACGACTTCAACTCCTGCGTGGCCCATGGCATCTCGCACGACGACATCCTGAACCCGGTGCAGGGCAACGGCGTGTACGTGGACGAATTGCCCATGTTCGGCAACCAGTTCATCTGGAAGGCCGCACCCGTCATCGTCGACGCGCTGCGCGACGCGGGCCGCCTGCTGGCCACCGAGACGATCACGCACAGCTACCCGCATTGCTGGCGCCACAAGACACCGGTGATCTACCGGGCCGCCGCCCAATGGTTCATCCGCATGGACGAGGGCGAGGGCGTGTTCACCAAGGACAAGGCTTTGCAGACGCTGCGCCAGCTCGCGCTCAACGCCATCGAGGAGACCAGCTTCTACCCCGAGAACGGCAAGGTGCGCCTGCGCGACATGATCGCCGGCCGGCCGGACTGGTGCATCTCGCGCCAGCGCAACTGGGGCGTGCCGCTGCCCTTCTTCATCCACAACGCCACGGGTGAACTGCACCCGCGCACCATGGAACTGATGGACACGGCTGCCGACATGGTGGCTGCCGGCGGCATCGAGGCCTGGAGCAAGGCCACGCCCGAATCGCTGATCGGTGCCGATGCCGAGGTCTACACCAAGAGCAACGACATCCTCGACGTCTGGTTCGACTCCGGCACCACGCACTACACCGTGCTGCAGAAGAGCCATGCGGCCCAATCCACCTGGCCGGCCGACCTGTACCTCGAAGGCCACGACCAGCACCGCGGCTGGTTCCACAGCTCGCTGCTGACCGCCTGCGCCATGTACGACCACGCACCGTACAAGGGCCTGCTGACGCACGGCTTCACCGTCGACAGCCAGGGTCGCAAGATGAGCAAGTCGCTCGGCAACGGCGTCGATCCGCAGAAGACCAGCGAGAAGCTCGGCGCCGAGATCATCCGCCTGTGGGTGGCCGCGAGCGACTATTCGGGCGACATCGCCGGCGACGACAAGATCCTGGCGCGTGTGGTCGACACCTACCGCCGCATCCGCAACACGCTGAAGTTCCTGCTCGCCAACGTGAGCGACTTCGACCCGGCCACGGACGCCGTGCCGGCCGATCAACTGCTCGAGATCGACCGCTATGCCTTGAGCCGCGCGGCGCAGTTCCAGGCCGAAGTCCTGGCGCATTTCGAGGTCTATGAATTCCACCCGGTGGTGGCCAAGCTGCAGGTGTATTGCTCGGAAGACCTGGGCGCGTTCTACCTCGACGTGCTGAAGGACCGGCTCTACACCACGGCGCCGAAGTCGCTGGCGCGGCGCAGCGCGCAGACCGCGCTGTGGCAGATCACCCACGCCATGCTGCGCTGGATGGCGCCGTTCCTGAGCTTTACCGCCGAGGAAGCGTGGAAGATCTTCGGCTCCAGCGAGACGATCTTCCAGGAAACCTACAGCCAGCTGGCCGCGCCGGACGCAGCGCTGCTGGCCAAGTGGGCGCGCATCCGCGAGATCCGCGACGCGGTCAACAAGGACATCGAGGTGCTGCGCGCCAACGGCCAGGTCGGCTCATCGCTGCAGGCCACCGTGGCCTTGCAGGCCGGCGCCGCCGACCACGCGCTGCTCGCCAGCCTGGGCGACGACCTGAAGTTCGTGTTCATCACCTCGGCGGTCGAACTGTCGAACGCGGAAACGGCGAGCGACGTGCCGGCCATCGCCGTCAAGCCCAGCACCGCCGTGAAATGCGACCGCTGCTGGCACTACCGCGACGACGTGGGCGTGGATGCGGCCCATCCCACGCTGTGCGGCCGTTGCACCAGCAACCTGTTTGGCGCTGGCGAAGCTCGGGCGTTCGCGTGATGGCCAAGAAACCGACTTTCGTCAAATCCTCGGGCGCGAGCCTGGTGCCGTGGCTGGGCCTGGCGTTGATCATCTTCCTGGCGGACCAGTTCACCAAGGTGCTGATCCTCAACTACTACCGCCTGGGTGACAGCACCTTCGTCACCGGCTTCTTCAACGTCGTGCGCGCGCACAACACCGGCGCGGCCTTCTCGTTCCTGGCCGGCGCCTCCGGCTGGCAACGCTGGCTGTTCACCGGCATCGGCGTGGCGGCGGCACTGTTCATCGTCTGGCTGCTGAAGTCGCATGCGGGACAGAAGCTTTTTTCGTTCGCGCTGGCCTGCATCCTGGGCGGTGCGGTGGGCAATGTGGTGGACCGCATGATGCACGGCTACGTGGTGGACTTCCTCGACTTCCATGTGCGCAACTGGCACTTCCCGGCCTTCAACCTGGCCGACAGCGCCATCAGCATCGGCGCGGCCTGCCTCATCCTCGACGAGCTGCTGCGCGTGCGGCGCGGCAAGTCCTGACGCTTGTTGCGGCGCATCGGGCCAATCGGCATTGGTATTTGCCCGCATGGCGGCAAAGCGGCCGGACGCGGGCGTATAGTGTCCGGTTCGATTGAGCCATGAAGCATCTACTGAATCTGTTGGCAGCCATCGCGCTGCTGGTCTGGGGAACCCATCTCGTACGCACCGGCGTGTTGCGCGTGTTCGGCGCCAACCTGCGCCAGATCCTCGCGCGCAGCATGGGCAACCGATTCACCGCGGCGCTCTCGGGCATCGGCGTCACCGCCCTGGTGCAATCGAGCACCGCCACCTCGCTGATGACCTCGTCCTTCGTCGGCCAGGGCCTGATCACGCTGCCGGCCGCGCTCGCCGTGATGCGCGGCGCGGACATCGGCACCAGCCTGATGTCGGTGCTGTTCTCGTTCGACCTGTCCTGGCTGTCGCCGCTGTTCATCTTTGTCGGCGTGGTGATGTTCCTCTCGGGGCAGGACCGCAAGCCCGGGCGCATCGGCCGCGTGCTGATCGGCCTGGGCCTGATGCTGCTGGCGCTGCGCCTGGTGGTCGAAGCCACCGAGCCGCTGCTGGCATCGCCGGCCGTGCGCGCGCTGCTCGGTGCGGTCAGCAGCGACATCTTCCTGGAGATCTTCCTCGGCATGCTGCTGGCCGTGATCGCCTATTCGAGCCTGGCCGTGGTGCTGCTGATCGCCGCGCTGGCCGCCTCCACCGTGATCCAGCTCGACGTGGCCCTGGGCCTGGTGCTCGGCGCCAACCTCGGCAGCGGCGTGCTCGCCGTGTTGACTACGGCCAAGTCGATCACCGAGGTGCGCCAGGTCACCGTCGGCAACCTGGTGTTCAAGCTCATGGGCGTGGCGCTGGTGGCCCCCTGCGTCGGCCTGTGGCTGCAGCATGTGCAGCCCATGCTGCCCGGCATCACCGAAGGCGTGGTGCTGTTCCACCTGGCGTTCAACGTGGCGATGAGCGTGGCCTTCATCGGCCTCACGCAGCTGATCGCCAACGTGGTGGCCAAGCTGCTGCCCAAGCCCGCGCCAGCCGCGAGCCAGATGCGGCCGCAGCACCTGGACCCCTCCGCCCTGTCCACGCCGTCGCTGGCCATCTCGTGCGCCGCGCGCGAGGCATTGCACCAGGCCGACATCGTCGAGACCATGATGCTGGCCATCCTCACGGTGATCAAGAACAACGACGTCAAGCTTGCCGACGAAGTGCGCAAGATGGACGACACGGTGGACCAGCTCTACTCCGCCATCAAGTACTACCTGACCAAGATCTCGCGCGAGGCGCTGGCCGACGACGAAAGCCGCCGCTGGACGGACATCATCAGCTTCACCATCAACATGGAGCAGATCGGCGACATCATCGAGCGGGTGGTGATCGACATCGAAGACAAGAAGATCAGGCCCGGCCGCAATTTTTCCGAAGCCGGCATGGCCGAAATCACCGAGCTGCACACCCGCCTCATCGCCAACCTGCGCCTGAGCATGAGCGTGTTCCTCAACGGCAACGTGCACGATGCGCGCAAGCTGCTCGAGGAAAAGGCGCGCTTCCGCGACCTGGAGCGCAACTACGCGGCCACCCACCTGAGCCGGCTGTCCGACAAGACCATGTCGAGCATCGAGACGAGTTCGCTGCACATCGACCTGATCAGCGACTTGAAACGCATCAACTCGCACATCTGCTCGATCGCCTACCCGATCCTGGATTCGGCGGGTGCCCTGGCACCGAACCGCTTCCGCGAACCGGAAACGCCGACGCCGGTCTGACACCAGCCCCGTCCCGTTCAGCCTGAGAACAGGAATGCTTCGACAAGCTCAGCACGAACGGCTTTTTTCTGAGCTCGGGCGACCTCTCACCCCGTTCGCCCTGAGCCTGTCGAAGAGCACCCGATCGTCCTGAGCACAGTCGAAGGACCTAGTGGAGAACCAGTGCTTCGCCAGGCTCAGCACGCACGGCTGTTTGCTGACCTTGGGCACTCTCCCCCGCCCGTTGGCCCTGAGCCTGTCGAAGGGCATCCGATCGTCCTGAGCTTGTCGAAGGGCCTGGCGGACGACCCAGCCTCAGCTCAAACGATTTCTCATCTCAGGCGCGGGTCTGCGCCAGACCCTCGTTCTTCTCTACGCCCACCGCCCGCCGCGCATAACGCTGGGCCAGCACCGCGCACACCATGAGCTGCATCTGGTGGAACAGCATCAGCGGCAGCACGATGGCGCCGACCGCACTGGAAGCGAACAGCACCTTGGCCATCGGGATGCCGCTGGCCAGGCTCTTCTTCGAACCGCAGAAGACGATGGTGATCTCGTCCTCCTTCGAGAAGCCGAGCTTGCGGCTGGTCCAGGTCGTCAACACCAGCGCAATCGCCAGCACCACCGCACACGCCACCAGCACGCCGATCACGGCGGTGGCCGGAATCTGCTTCCACAGGCCTTCGACCACGGCCGCGCTGAAGGCGGTGTAGACCACCAGCAGGATCGAGCCCTGGTCCACGAACTTCAGCACCGCCGCGCGCTTCTTCACCCAGCCGCCGATCCAGGGCCGCAGCAGCTGGCCGGCGATGAACGGCGCCATGAGCTGCAGCATGATCTTGCCGATCGAATCGTAGGAGATGCCGGCGCTGCCGTGCGGCACCACCACCAGGCTCACCAGCACCGGCGTGATGAAGATGCCGAGCAGTGTCGAGGCCGAGGCGCTGCACACCGCCGCCGGGATGTTGCCGCGCGCCATCGAGGTGAAGGCGATGGCCGATTGCACGGTGGCCGGCAGGCAGCACAGGAACAGGATGCCGAGGTACAGCTCGGGCGTGACCAGCGGCGCCAGCAGCGGCTTGAGCGCCAGGCCGAGCAGCGGGAACACCACGAAGGTCGAAGCCAGCACCAGCAGGTGCAGCCGCCAGTGCGTGGCGCCCGCGATCACCGCCTCGCGCGAGAGCTTGGCGCCGTGCAGAAAGAACAGCAGGCCGATGGCCACCGTGGTCAGCGTCTCAAAGCCGTGCGCCGTAGGGCCGCTGGCGGGCAGCAGGCTCGCCAGCGTGACGGTGACGACAAGCATCAACGTGAAGTTGTCGGGAAGGTACTTGGGACGGGTCATGAAGACACCTCGGAATCATCAATGCACCAATTGGACCTGTGCGGTATTCAAAAGAGAAATGGATTATTCAAATGGACTTATGATTAATCATGATGAATGTCACCCTTCGACAGCTGCGTGTGTTCCAGGCCGTGGTGGCGGCACGCAACTTCAGCCGCGCGGGAGATGCGGTCGGGCTGACACAGCCCGCCGTCAGCCGTTGCATCCGCGAACTGGAAGGCCAGCTCGGCCTGCAGCTGCTGAACCGCACCACGCGCGAGGTGGCACCCACCGAAGCCGGCCGCAGCCTGGCTGCCCAGCTCGACCGCCTGCTCGACGAAATGGAGTTGGCCCTGCTCGACGTGCAAGGCATGGCCAGCGTGCGCCGCGGCAAGGTGCGGGTGGCCAGCAGCCCCACGCTGTCGGCCAACCTGATGCCGGCCTGCATCGCACGTTGCGCCGAGCTGCATCCCGACATCCAGCTCGTGCTGCTCGACCGGGTGCAGCTGGACGTGCTCGGCAGCGTTCGCGCGGGCGAGGTGGATTTCGGCGTGGTCATCGACCCCTCGGCGCCCGATGACCTGCATTGCGAAACCATCCTGCGCGAACCGTTCTGCCTGGTCTGCCGAAGCGACCATCCACTGGCCCGGCGCAAAAGCCTGCCCTGGCGCGCGCTGTCCGGCCAGAAGCTGGTGCTGCTCGACCATGCCTCGGGCAGCCGCCGGCTCATCGACCAGGCGCTGGCCGACCAGCAGGCCGAGGTGGACGTGGTGCAGGAACTCGGCCATCCGACGACGGTGTTCCGCATGGTCGAGGCCGGCATCGGCATCACCGTGCTGCCCGCGCTCGCGCTGACCGACGCCGAACTGCAAGGCCGCGCGCTCAGCGTGTGCCGGCTCACGCCGCACATCGACCGGCGCATCATGCTGGTCCACCGCAAACACCGCGCGCTGGCGCCGATGGTGGCGCTGGTGTGGCAACTGGTGGCGGCGGTGGCGGCGCAGGTGCCGGCGGGGATTTAGCGACCTCGAGGTATTGACCCGTTCGTGCTGCGCCCGTCGAAGCACCCGCACCAGGCCCTTCGACAGGCTCAGGGCGAACGGACGCGAGATGCCTTTCGTACTGAGGGCAACGGATGACGAATACCATGGGTGCCGCCTCCGAACGGACGACGGATACCGTTCGTGCTGAGCCTGTCGAAGCACCCGCACCTTGCCCTCCAACCGCCTCAGCGCGAACGGCTCAAATCGTCAATACCCCAGAAAAGCCGCCTGTATCAAGGCCGCCTCGGTGGTGAATTCATCGGCCAGCATGCGTCGCCAGAGTTCCTCGTCGTTGATCAGCTCGAATCGTTCCACCTCACCGTCCTGATTGACCGGCAGCAGGCCCTCGGGCAGCGTCGCCACGAACCAGTCGATGCGCTCGATCACGTAGCCCGCGCCGCCGCCATCGTCGCTCGGCCGGCGTGTGGTGACGAAGCCGCCGTGGCGCAGGCCCTGCAAGGTGTGCAGCCGCAGGCCGGCCTCCTCCCAGGTCTCGCGCAGCAGCGCCGTCTGCACTGTGTCCCGGGCCGAGACCATGCCGCCCATCAAGGTGTCCCACAGGCCCGGGTCGTTGGGCTTGTCGAAGGCGCGCTGCTGCACCCAGTGCCGGCCGTCGGGCGCCAGCCCCACCAGGTGCACGGCCTGCGTGGTGATGCCCAGGCCGCGCACCACGGCGCGTTCGACGGTGGCCACCCGTTCGCCGCCCCGATTCGGCACGGCGAGTTGCTCGTCGCGCCAGGCATGGGCTAGGCCGGCTTCGCGCAAGGCGTCGGCGAGCAACGCCAGGCTGCTGGTCGGCTCGCCATGCAAGCGCCAACCGCGCTCTGTTTTTTGAAGCACCTCGCGCTGATCCACCAAGGGCTGCAGGTCGATTCGGCTTAGAAAATCAGGCTCGACCGAGCCGATCTCGTGCGGTCCCGCATACAAGGGCACACGCGGCCGGCGCGGCGGCACCTCCGCGCCAGCGCGCAGCGCGGCCAGCCAGGCCGCGCGTTCGGTGTCCTGGCTCACAGCGTGAGGATGCTGCAGCCGGTCGTCTTGCGCGCTTCCATGTCCTGGTGCGCCTGCTGCACTTCGGCCAGCGGATAACGCTGGTCGATGTGGATCTGCACCGCACCGCTTTCCACCACCGCGAACAGGTCGTCGGCCATGGCCTGGGTGTTCTCGCGCGTGGTCATGTGGGCGAACAGCGTGGCGCGGGTAAGGTACAGCGACTTGGGCGCCAGGATCGCTGGGGCGAACGGCGGCACGGCGCCCGAGGCGTTGCCGAAGCTCGCGAGCAGCCCGAAGGTGCGAAGGCATTCAAGCGACTTGTCGAAGGTGTCCTTGCCGATCGAGTCGTACACCACCTTCACGCCTTCGCCGCCGGTGATCTCCTTCACGCGCGCGGCGAAATCCTCGGTGCCGTAGTTGATCACGTGGGCGGCGCCATTGGCCTTGGCGAGTGCGCACTTCGCGTCCGAACCGGCCGTGCCGATCAGCTGCAGGCCCAGCGCCCGCGCCCACTGGCAGGCAATCAGGCCGACACCGCCGGCGGCGGCATGGAACAGCACGAAGTCGCCGGCCTGCAGCCCGCCCTGCGGCAGGGTTTTCTTGAGCAGGTACTGCACCGTCAGGCCCTTGAGCATCATGGCTGCGCCGGTCTCGAAGGAGATGGCGTCGGGCAGCTTGCAGACCGTCTTGGCCGGCATCACGCGCAGTTCGCAGTAGCTGCCGGGCGGCGCGCTGGCATAGGCCGCGCGGTCGCCGGCGCGCAGGTGGGTCACGCCCTCGCCCACCGCCTCCACCACGCCCGCACCTTCCATGCCGAGCGAGAGCGGCATCTTCTGTGGGTACAGGCCGGAGCGCTGGTAGATGTCGATGAAGTTCAGCCCGATGGCCTTGTGGCGGATGCGGATCTCGCCCGGGCCGGGCTCGCCCACCGGAAGTTCGACAAGCTTGAGCTGGTCGGCGCCGCCGTGCTGGTCGATGCGGATGGCTTTGGTGGTGAGTGTCATGGATGTCTTCCTTGATGTTGGGAACGAGGTCGACGCGCATCCTGCCATGTTTTGCGCCGCCGCGTGGCACGCGTGGGCAACGGCCGCCGGTCCGGGGCGACCGAGGCTCCGGCCTCGGGGAAGCCGAGGTGGTTACAGTCTGGGGTTCGCCGCACTCGCCCAGCCCCGCTCCCCATCAATGACCCAGCGCATCCCCGCCTCCGCCATCTTCTACCTCACGCTCGCCCCGTTGCTGTGGGCCGGCAATGCCGTCGTCGGCCGCCTCGTGCACGAATTGGTGCCGCCGATGACGCTGAATTTCCTGCGTTGGGCGCTGGCCTTCGTGCTGCTGCTTCCGCTGGCCAGCCAGGTCCTGCGCAAGGACAGCCCGCTCTGGACCCACTGGCGCCGCTACGCCGTGCTCGGCCTGCTGGGCGTGGGCATGTACAACGCACTGCAGTACCTGGCGCTGCAGACTTCCACGCCGATCAACGTCACCCTGGTCACCTCCAGCATGCCGGTGTGGATGCTGGCCACGGGATGGCTGTTCTTCCGCGCCACGGTCTCGCCGCGGCAGATCGCCAGCGCGGTGTTGTCCATGCTCGGTGTGCTGCTGGTGCTGAGCCGCGGCGAATGGGGCCAGTTGCTCGCCTTGCGCCTCGTGCCCGGCGACCTCTACATGCTGCTGGCCACCATCGCCTGGGCCTTCTACAGCTGGCTGCTGATGGGCACGCGCGAGCCGGCCACGATCCGCGGCGACTGGGCCGCGTTCCTGATGGCGCAATTGGTGTTCGGCCTGGGCTGGTCGGGCGTCTTCGCCGCGGGTGAGCAGGTGCTGGGCAGCACACCGGTGCAATGGGGCCTGCCGCTGGCCGCGGCCCTGGTCTTCATCGCCGTGGGCCCGGCCATCCTGGCCTACCGCGCCTGGGGCACGGGTGTGCAACGTGCAGGGCCCAACGTGGCCGCGTTTTTCCTGAACCTCACGCCGCTGTTCGCCGCGCTGATGTCAACCGCGTTCCTGGGCGAAGCGCCGCACTGGTACCACGCGGCGGCGTTCGCGCTGATCGTGGGGGGGATCGTGGTTTCGGGGTTGAAGCGGTGATGGGCTGAGCCGGGCCCTTCGACAAGCTCAGGGCGAACGGGGAACAAATACCCCCGTTCGTGCTGAGCCTGTCGAAGCATCTGCACCAGGCCCTTCGACAAGCTCAGGGCGAACGGAGAAAACGCTAAACCGGCCTGTCCGCCGGTTTGCGCATCAGCGTCAACGCGAGCGCGGCCGAGGCCACCATCAGGAACAGGCTCACCGCATTGAGCACCGGCGTGGCGCCCTCGCGCATGCGGCCATACATCATCACCGTGAGCGGTGCATCGGAGCCGACCAGCATCAGCGTGGTGTTGAAGTTCTCGAACGACATCAGGAAAGCGATCGCCGCCGCGCCGATCAGCGCGGGTGCCAGGTACGGCAGCGTGATCGTCATGAACACCGCCGCACGCGTGGCACCGAGGTTGTAGGCCGCGTCTTCGAGCGTGAGATCGAAGCGCTTCAGGCGAGCGGTGATGATGAGCGAGGCGATGGACACGATGTAGGCGAACTGGCCCAGCACCACCAGCGGCAGGCCGGGCCGCAGGAAGTCGAGTTCCAACCCCCAGGTGTCGTCGGCGAACTGCGCGAGCCGGCTGGCGAAGGCCAGGATCGAGATGCCCAGGATCACGCCCGGAATCACCAGCGGCGCCAGCATCAGCAGCGACAGCGCCTGTTTGCCGGGAAAGCGGCTGCGCTCGATGAGGAAGGCGTTGGTGGTGCCGACCACCACCGACAGCAGCGTCACCCAGGCCGCCACCACCACGCTGGTCCACAGGCTGCCGAGCAGGGGCTTGTCGGCGAACAGGCCGACACGGCCGCCGCCCGCCGCACCGCTGCCGAAGAACCAGTCGAGCGTGAAGCCGCGCCACGGCGGTGCGGGATAAGGCGCATCGTTGAAGGCGAACACCGCCACCACCACCAGCGGCAGGAACAGGAACGCGAAGAACGCGACGCAGTACACGACGGTGCTGGCGCGCAGCCAGGTGGGACGAGGCAGGGAGGCGATCATGGTGCTGCGCTCAGGTTTTGCTCATCACTTCACCGAACTTCTGCCCGGTGATTTTCAGGCCCGCCCAGACGATGGCCGTGGACAGGCCCAGCAGCAGGAAACCGAAGGCCGCGCCCTGCTCCCAGTTGAACCGCGTGATGAACTGCGTGTAGATCTGCTCGGTGAACCACAGCGAGTTCTTGCCGCCAAGCAGCGTCGGCGTAAGGTAGTTGCCCAGCGTGAGCATGAACACCACGATGCAGCCGGCGAGGATGCCCGGCGCCGCGTGTGGAATGACGATCTGCCACAGGATGGACGGGCCGTTGCCGCCGAGGTCGTAGGCGGCCTCGATCAGGCTGTCGTCCAGGCTCTCCAGGGCGCTGATCAGCGGCACCACCATGAACAACATCGAGGTGTAGACCAGGGCCACGAGGATGGTCGCGTCGCGGTACAGCAGTTCCACCGGCGTATCGGTGATGCCGAGCTTCACCAACAGCGCGGGCAGCACGCCCGACTCGCGCAGCAGGATCATCCAGCCGAGTGTGCGCACGGTTTCGCTCACCCAGAATGGAATCAGGCACAACACCAGCAGCAGCGACTTGGTGCGGCCCTTGACCAGCTTGGCGATGGTCCAGGCGATCGGAAAGGCCAGCAGCAGCGTGATGGCGGTGGCCACGATCGACATCGTCGCCGTGCGCACGAAGGTGTGCCAGTACAGTGGCTCCTCGAAGAAGGTGCGGTACTGCGCAAAGCTCGGCGCGTACTGCCGCGGCGCCACGCGTTCGCGCAGCGACAGCACGGCCAGGTCCACATGCGGCAGCACGATCAGCCCCACCAGCCAGACGATGGCCGGCGCGAGCAACAGCAGCAGGATCAGCCTGGCCTGCGCGGAGGTGGAAGAACCATTCGAGGCAGCCACTTCAGGCCTTCGCTGCAAAGCAGACGGCTTGTTGCGGATCGAAGCTGAACGACACCGTCTCGCCAATCTTCAAATCCGCAAAGCGCCCGGTCTGCGGCAGGGCGATGCGGAACTCGGTGCGGCTCGCGGTCTCGCGCAGCAGCGCAGCCGAATTCGCACCGTCGAACAGGATGCTTTCGACCTGACCGGTGTGCGCCGGATGGTCCGCCGGCAACTCGCTCGCCACACGCGCCAGGCTCACGGCTTCGGGCCGCACGAAGGCCTCGATCTTCTGGCCGGCGGCAATCGCACCCACCGCCCGCGCGCGCATCGTCAAGCCTTGGTCTGTCACGAAGCTGGCCAGGCCATCCGAAGCCGATGCGGCACTGGCCTTGGCCGCAATGCGGTTGTTCGATCCCACGAAGCCGGCCACGAACGGCGTCTGCGGCTGGTAATACAGCGCCTGCGGCGTGCCCACCTGCTCGAAACTGCCGGCGTTCATCACCGCCACATGGTCGGACAACACCAGCGCTTCCGACTGGTCGTGCGTGATGTAGACGAAGGTCGTGCCGAAGGCCGCCTGCAGCTGCTTGAGCTCGACCTTCATGTGTTCGCGCAGCTTCAGGTCGAGCGCGCCGAGCGGCTCGTCGAGCAGCAGCAGCGTCGGCTCCAGCACCAGGCTGCGCGCAATGGCCACGCGCTGGCGCTGGCCGCCGGAGAGCTGGTCCACGCGCTTCTTTTCCATGCCGGGCAGGCTCACGCGCGCCAGCATGTCGCCGACCTTCTTCGCGATCTCGGCCTTGGCCACGCCGCGGCGCGCCAGGCCGTAGCCCACGTTCTCGCCCACCGACATCATCGGGAACAGCGCCAGGTGCTGGAACACCATGTTCACCGGCCGGCGGTTCGGCGGCACGCCGTTCATGGGCTGGCCGCCGATGTGGATCTGGCCCGAATCCGGCGCGAGGAAACCCGCGATCATGCGCAGCAGCGTGGTCTTGCCGCAGCCCGAAGGGCCGAGGATGGAGAAGAAGCTGCCGCGTTCGACCGTGAACGACAGGTCGCGCACGGCAACCTGGCCACCATAGATCTTGCCGACGTGGTCGGCCTGTAAGTCCGCTGGCACCGCGGCTTATTGCGCAGCTTTGATGCGATCGAGCACGCGGCCTTCGATGTCCTCGATGCCGGCCGGCACGGCGGGGTACCACTTCACGTTCTTCAGCGCGGCCTCGGGGAAACTCGCGGCGAACTGCGCCTTGAGCTTGGCATCGGCGAGTTGGTCCGCGCCCTTGGAAGCGGTGAAGTTACCGGCCGTGCCCGCCACCTTGGCGGCGATCTCCGGGCGCATGTTGAAGTTGATCCAGGCGTAAGCTGCGGCGTCGTTGCGGCCCTTGGCGGGAATCGCGAAGGTGTCGATCCAGCCGAGCGCGCCTGACTTGGGGGCGATGTACTGGATCTCGGGCTTCTCGCTGTTCAATTTCCAGCCGCCGGTGTCCCACATCATCGCGCCCACGACCTCACCCGCGCGCATGCCGTTGAGCAGCTGGTCCTTGTTGTCCCAGTAGAACTTCACGTTGGCCTTGCAGGCGGTGAGCGTCTTGCCCACGTCGTCCATCAGCGCGGCATAGGCCTTGGGGTCCTTGTACAGCGCGAACGGGTCCTTGCCCGAGGCAAAGGCAAAGGCCAAGAGCGTGGGCCGCTTCAGGCGCACGGCGACCTTGCCCTTGACGTCGGGCTTGCACAGGTCGGGGTAGTCGCTCATCTGCGCGAGCTTGGTATTGACGACGAGGCCGTCGGTGCCCCAGATGTGCGGCAGGCCGTAGACCTTGCCGTCCAGCGTGGTGTTGGCCTTGGTGGCGTCGAGCATCGACGGAATGAACAGCTCGGTCTTGACCTTGCTCAGGTCCATCGGCTTGTAGATGGCGAATTCCTGCTGCGGCCCGGTGATGCGGTCCTGCGAAGGCTGGGCGAGGTCGAAGCCGGCGCCGCCCGTGGCGCGCAGCTTGGAGATCATCTCCTCGTTGTTGGACAGCGTGATCTCCACGTCGATGCCGGTCTCCTTCTTGAACTGCGCCACGACTTCGGCCGGCACATAGTCGGCCCAGGTAATCAGGCGCAACTTCTGTTCCTGGGCCAGCAGCGGGCTGCTCATGACGGCGGCCAGGAGGCCGGTGGCGAGGACGAGACGGGACAGTTTCATGGAGGGCTTTCGGATGAACGGGTTGAGAACGCGGAGCAACTTTGATGCCGGATGAGGTGCCGCAGAACGGTGCGCAAAAGCATAGCGTGTGCGCATTTCATTTCCAAGTCAATCCGCTCAGCGTGCACCGGCCTTCGCAGCCATCCAGGCGGCGCGGCGCGCCAGGCTCTCGGCCGGCCAGACCTTGGAGGCCTGGTAATACGCCTCGAACGCCGGCACGTCCGTCGGCAACTGCACCCATGGCTGGCGCGAGGCGGTGAAGATGTGGATGTCGGGCGGCATCTGGCCGGGCTCGTCGAGCGTGCCCACGCGCACGAAACACACGGCGTCGCCCGCGCCCGCGTAATGGCTCCACACCGCGACACGGCACTGCGGGCAGCGCGCGATCATCTGCCCGTTGCCGCTGAAGGACGGCGTATGCACCAGCTCCACCGCACCCTGCAACAGCTTCACCCGGTCGGCTTCGATCATGGCGTTGAGCGCGAAAGCCGCACCCGTCTCGCGCTGGCACCAGCGGCAATGGCAGCAATGCACGAAGACGGGGCGCGTCGCCATGCGGTAACGCACGAAACGGCAGGTGCAGCCGCCATCGAAAGGCGGCTCATCGACGGCTCGCATGGGCAGGATTCCTCCGGGTGTATTTCTTGTTGCGCTGCGCAACGATTCTGCCGACACGTCCAGCCGCCCGCCCCCGCAGTTTCCCTTGCCTGCCCTGGCAGGATTCACGGCCCGCGTGGCTTCAACTCGTTGATGACCGCCTCGACGTCGTCGATGCCACGCACCAGTTGCTCCAGCGCCGCAGCCTGCTCCGGCCGGCGCACGCAGCCCTTGAGCCAGACCCAGCGGCGCTGGCCCTCGACCCAGATGCTGGTGTCGCCGAAACGCCCATCGGCCAGGATCGCCTTCTGCACGCGCGGAATGATTTCGGCGTCGTACAGGTAGGCGTTCGGCAGCCGGCAGCGGCCGGAACGGAAGCAGCTCGTGCCGCGTTCCGCGCGCCAATGCGCCTCGGCCTGCTGCTGCGCCAGCGTGATCAACGGGCCTGGCTCGGGCGGGCAATCCGCGATGGCGCTGGTGACCTGCAGGAAAGGGTCGTTGAAATGGTTGGCCGGTTGCTCCGGCGTGGTCTCGGCTTGCACGGCGCAGGCCAGGAAAACGAAGGTAAGCGCGAGCGCGCCAAGGTGTACAACAGGCATGGTCAATCCCGCAGGGGTTTTCGTCGCAGTATGCGCCGATATACTGTACAAATCACCAGAAATCCGGTCAACATCCGCACGCCCCGCGGCCGAATGACCCGCCCCATCCGTTCCGCACCCGCATGACGACTCCGCCCGCAACGGCCAAGGTGCCGCTTCCGCGCCGCATCGCCCACATCGACATGGACGCGTTCTACGCGTCCGTCGAGTTGCTGCGTTATCCGCAGCTCAAGGGCCTGCCGGTGGTGATCGGCGGCGGCCGGCGCAAGGTCGACGAAACCTTGTTGCAGACCCAGGGCGGGCGCAGCCTGGCGCAGATCCCGGTCGAGGCGTTTCCGCTGCTCAAGGACTATGTGGGCCGCGGCGTGATCACCACCGCCACCTATGCCGCGCGGCAGTTCGGCGTGGGCTCGGCCATGGGCCTGATGAAGGCGGCGAAGCTGTGCCCGCAGGCGGTCCTGCTGCCGGTGGACTTCGACGAGGTGCGGCGGTATTCGCGCAAGTTCAAGGCCATCGTCACCAGCCTCGCGCCACAGATGGAGGACCGCGGGGTCGATGAGGTCTACGCCGACTTCACCAATGTGCCCGGCGGCCAGCGTGATGGCGGCCGGGCCTTAGCCCGCCTGCTGCAGAAGACCGTGTTCGAGGAGACCGGCCTCACCTGTTCCGTCGGCGTGGCACCCAACAAGCTGATCGCCAAGATGGCCAGCGAGTTCAACAAGCCCAACGGCATCTCGATCGTGCACGAGGCGGACCTGCAGACCCTGGTCTGGCCGCTGAACGTGCGCAAGATCAACGGCATCGGGCCCAAGGCCGGCGAGAAGCTGGCTGCTTTGGGCATCCACACCATCGGCGAACTCGCCGCCTGCGATCCGCAGTGGCTGCTGGCGCATTTCGGCAAGGCCTACGGCGCGTGGATGCACAACGCCGCCCATGGGCGCGACGACCGGCCGGTGGTGACGGAAAGCGAGCCTGTGTCGATGAGCCGCGAGACCACTTTCGACCGCGACCTGCACGTGGTGCGCGACAAAGCCGAACTCGGCGCCATCTTTACCCACCTCTGCGAAAAGCTCGCGGAAGACCTGCAACGCAAGGGCTACGTCGGAAAGACCGTCGGCATCAAGCTGCGTTACGACGATTTCCGAATCGCGACACGCGACCACACGCTCGAGACGTTCACCGCGGACGCCAGAACCATTCGCCAGGCGGCGGGGCAATGTCTGAAACGTGCAACATTTGATCGAAAATTGCGACTATTGGGCGTGCGAATGGGATCTCTCACGAAACTTGAACTGCTCGGTAACTCTGGAATAAAATCCAACGAATACCATGTGAAAACAGCGGTATCAGCTATCAATTTTGAAGCAAAGACGGCTTCTTTGTTTTGACAGCCGCTGTGGCTTTTGTTACTTTCTCGCACAAAATCGGCGCAACGTCCTACGCTTTATCAGACTCGTAACGGCTACACCTCAAGTTTCAAAGTGTGACTATTGCCATGGCTACCGAAAAATCCCCTTCGTCCAAGAATGCAAGCGTGTCGTCGCTGCGCTATGTCAGCGATGAGATACCGGGCCTGACCCGCCTGCGAAAGGGCGATGCGTTCCGCTACCGCGACAGCGAAGGACGGTGGCTGACCGACGACGACGACATCGACCGCATCAACAAGCTGGCGATCCCGCCGGCCTACACGTCCGTGTGGATCTGCCCCTGGCCCGACGGCCACCTGCAGGCCACTGGCATCGATTCGCGCGGGCGCAAGCAGTACCGCTACCACCCGCAGTGGAACGCCGAACGCGACGAGAACAAATTCGAACGGCTCGAGGCTTTCAGCCTGGTGTTGCCGCGCATCCGCGCCCACGTGGCGCGCGACCTCGTGCCGATGCGGGGCGAACCGCTGAGCCGCACCGTCGTGCTGGCCACGCTGGTGCGCCTGCTCGACACGACGCTGGTGCGCGTGGGCAACGACGCGTACCTGCGCAGCAACGGCTCCTACGGCCTCACCACCCTGCGCACGCCACATGCGGTCGCGCGCGGCAGCGTGGTGCAACTGCGCTTTCGCGGCAAGAGCGGCGTGATGCACGACGTGAACCTGGACGACCCGCGGGTCGCCAAGGTGGTACGCCGCTGCCAGCAGTTGCCGGGGCAGGAGTTGTTCCAGTACCTCGACGAGGAAGGCCAGACGCACACGCTGGGCTCCAGCGATGTGAACGACTACATTGCCGAAGCGGCCGGTGCGCGTTTCACCGCCAAGGATTTCCGTACCTGGCATGGCACGGTGAAGGCGCTGGAACTGACCTACGAGGCGCGGACGCGCCAGGCGGATGAACGGTTCGATGTGAAGACGGTGGTGGAAGAAGTCTCGCAACTGCTAGGCAACACGCCGGCGGTCTGCCGCAAGGCCTACATCCATCCGGCGGTGCTCGAGCTCGGTACCGAACTCGCGGCCGATCCGACATCGGGCAGCGCCATCTGGCGGCGCCTGGCCGGCATACAGTCTCAGCGCAGACTCAGCGCCGCCGAAGGCCGGCTGCAGGCCTTTCTTCGGTTGAATCGCCGTGGGTCGCGGCTGTCACGCCCCCCGGTGAAACAGCGCGCCGCCACGGCCGAGGGCAAACGCGTGAAGGCTTCGGCCAAACCGGCGGTCAAGCCCAGCGTGAAGACCGCCAAGGCCACCAAGGCCGCCGAGACGGCCTGACCGGCCTCAGCGCTCGATCGTCTTGTTCCAGCGTGCATTCCACGCCGGGCGGTTGGCGTTGACGCTGTCCCAGTCGATGGTGACGGCGTTCTTCATCCACTTGTTGATCTCCGCGACCTGCTGCGCGCCCTCCCCCACGGCCGGCGCCTTCGGGTTGGTCGGGATCTGGCTGCCGAACTGCAGCACATTGGCCTGGGCCAGCGGGCTGAGCAGGAACTCGGCGAGCTTCTGCGACAGCTCCGGCTCGCTGTTGTTGGCGATCACGCACTGACCCACCATCAGCACCACCGAGCCTTCCTTGGGTTGCGCGTAATCGACCGGGATGCCCTTGGTCTTGAGTGCGGCCACTGCGGTGGGCGTGAGCGGGAACAGCGCGGCCTCGCCGGTCTGCACCATCTCGGAGATCTTGGCCGAGCTCGGGATGTACTCCAGCACGTTCGGGCCGATGGTGGTCGGCCAAGCCTTGAAGCCGGGTTCCACGTTCTTGTCGTTGCCGCCCTGGATGCGGTTGAACATCAGGAAGCCGTGCAGGCCGAACGAGGACGACGACATCGACTGGAACACCACCTTGCCCTTGAACTTCGGGTCGGCCAGGTCCATCCACGAGGTCGGTGCCGCCCAGCCCTTTTCCTTGAACATCTTGGTGTTGTAGGCCAGGCCGGTCATGCCCAGGCTCACGCCGCTGGCCATGTCGTCCTTGAAGCGCGCGGCCGGGTAGATCTCGGCCAGCGCCGGGCTGGGCCGCTGCTTCTGGCACAGGCCCATGCCGATGGCCCGCACCATGATGCCGTCGTCGAGGAACATCACGTGCATCTGCGGCTTGTCCTTGTTGGCCTGCGCCTTGGCCAGGATGTCGGATGACGTGCCGGGCACCACCACCACCTTCACGTTGTTGAGCTTCTCGAAGGCCGGGAACACATACTGCGTGTACGCCTTCTCCATCGTGCCGCCGTTCATGCCGATGTACAGCGTCTTGGTCTGCGCGAAGGCCGCGCCCCCGGCGGCCAGGGCGGCCGCGGCGGCCACGCCGAACAGCGCGCGGCGCAAGAAGCGTGACTTGTGGGAATGGGACATGGTGGCTTCCTTTCGATGGTGGGTGGGATGATGGCGGAGGAAATCGACGAACTCAATGGGCGACCGATGCCAGGGGCTGCGCGGCGGGGTGAAAACGTCCGATCGAGAAGGCCTCGGTCGGTGTGCCGCTGCGGCCATCGCGCGCGATTTCGGCGAGCACTTCGCCCGCGGCCGGCCCGATCTGGAAACCCGCGCCCGCAAAGCCGAAGCCGTGCACCAGGCCGGGCGTGGTGCCGCTTGCGCCCAGCACCGGCTGGCGGTCGGGCAGGTACCCTTCGGTGCCGCTCCAGGTGCGGATGAAATGGGCGTGGCGCAGCGCCGGCAGCAGTTCGATCGCCTGGGTGGACAGCGCGGCGATGGCAGCGCGGTCCGAGCGCGCGCGGTCGGCGTCGAGCATGATGCCGGCGCCGCCCCCGAGCACCAGGTTGCCCCGCGCCACCTGGCGGCAGTAGATGCCGCCGCCTTCAACCCCGAGGCTCCAGGGCAGGAAGAACGGCAGCGGCTCGGTCACGGCCATGGCCGGATGGCCGCTCTGCATCGGTACCGCCTCGCCGAATTGCGCGGCGATGCCGCCGGCCCAGGCGCCGGCACAGTTCAGCAGCACCGGGGCGCGCAATTCCAGCGTATCGCCCGAGCGCAGCGTGAACAGGCGGCCGTCGTGCCGCACCTCGGTGAGCGGGCTGCGCTCGAAGATCTGCGCGCCTGCGCGCGCGGCGGCCAGCGCGAACGCCGGCGACACCAGGCGCGGATTGGCCTGGCCGTCTTCGGCGCACAGCGAGCCGCCCACCGCACGGTCGCCGAGCCATGCGCAGCGGGCGCGCAGCGCCGTGCCCGACACCATCTCCAGCCCGAGGTCGAAATCGCGGCTCAAAGCGCGATAGCGCTCCAGCGCGGCCAGGTCGGCTTCGCTGCGTGCGATCTTGAAATGACCGGTGCGCAGGTATTCGCCGTCGGTGCCGATCAACGCGGGCAGCTCGGCCCAGATGCGGTGGGCGCGCTGCGCCAGCGGCAGCTGGCTCAGCGGTCGGCCCTGGCGCCGCACGCCGCCGAAGTTCACGCCGCTGGAGCGCGAGCCGCAGAGGTCGCGTTCCAGCAACGCCACCTGCACGCCCTTGCGGCGCAAGGCCAACGCCGCGGAGGCGCCGACGATGCCGCCGCCGACGATGGCCACGTCCGTGTCGATGCGCTTCATGTCGCCGCCTCTTCGCCAGCCGCCATCTGCAGGTGAATCGGGATCGGCTTGATCGGCGCCTGACCGCGCAGCCGGCCGACGAATGGCACCGGCTGGCCCGTGGCCTGTGCCAGGATCTCCGCGGCAGCCACGCCGCACATGCGGCCCTGGCAGCGCCCCATGCCCACGCGCGACAGAGCCTTGAGCCGGTTCATCTCGTCCGCGCCCTGCGTGCGCACCGTGTCGCGCAAGGTGCCGGCGGTGACGTTCTCGCAGCGGCAGACCACGAGGTCGTCCGGCGCGTGCGCGGCCCAATCGTCAGGAAACGGAAAGGCGCGCTCCAGCCCCCGGCGAAAAGTCAGCAGGCGTTGATGCTGACGCTCGAGGTGTACGGCGCGCGCCGTGTCCACCGCCACGCCGTGGTCGGCCAGCAACGCCAGCGCCGCACGTTCGCCGGCCCATTCGGCCGCATCCGCGCCCAGGATGCCGGCACCGTCGCCCGCGAGGTACACGCCTTCCACGCTGGACCGGCCCGCAGGGTCGCGTTCGGGCAGATGGGCATGGTGCATCGCGCTGAACGCGAACCGGCAGCCGAGCAGGTCGGCGAGCTGGGTCTCGGAGCGCAGCGCGTAGCCGAAGCCAACGCCGTCGCAGGCCAGCGTGTGTTCACGCGTGCCGTCATGCCAGGCCACGCCCTGGACACGTTCATCACCGAGCACCCGTAAGGGTCGCACACCGTTGTGCAAGGCCACGCCATGCGCGCGCAGCCAGGCCACGTAATAGACCCCTTTGGTGAACACCGCCGGCTGCGTGAGCATGGCGGGTACCGCGGCGAGTTGATCCTTGAGCCGCGCCGTGTCGAGCACAGCCGCCACATCGACTCCGGCCTTCGCGTACTGGTAGGCCACGAGGTACAGCAGCGGCCCGGTGCCCATGAACACAACCCTTTTGCCGATCGCGCAGGCCTGGAACTTCAGCGCCACCTGCGCACCGCCCAGGGTGTAGACGCCGGGCAGCGTCCAGCCCGGCACGGGCAAGACACGGTCGGTGGCGCCGGTGGCCACCACGAGCTGGCGGTACGGCACCGAGCGGCTCGTCTGCGTGGGGCCGTGCAGTACGTCGAGCAGGCCATCCTGCACGTTCCACACCAGGCTGTCGGGTCGGTAGTCGATGGCGCCCTCCAGGCCGTCTATGGCCTGATGCAAGGCCGTGGCCCGGCCGGCCTCGGTGCCGTACAGCTGCGCCGGCGCCCGCCCGAAGTTGGCCGGCTGGCGCCGGTAGATCTGGCCGCCCGCACGCGCAGCCTCGTCGATCAACACCGGCCGCTGGCCATGCGCGGCCAGCGTCTGGGCCGCGCGGATGCCGGCCGGGCCGGCGCCCACGATCACGGGCTGCAACGTCATGCGGCGCCTCCGCCCGTCAATACCGCCATGCCGGGCGCGATGAAGGTGGAACAGGCGCGCAGCCTGGCACCGTCTGCGGTGGTGATCCAGCAGTCCTGGCAGGCGCCCATCATGCAGAAGCCGGCGCGCGGCTCGCTGCTGAATTCGTTGCGCCGCAGCCGGGCGCCGTGGGTCAACATGGCGGTGAGCACGGTGTCGCCGGCCAATGCGGTGGCGGCCTGGCCGTCGATGGTGAAAGGCACCGGGGTTCGGCCGGTCTCGGCCACGCGGTGCAGCAGGGCTTTGTTGCTCATGTCGTCAGCTTTTTCCGACCAGCACGCGGTCCAGGCCGTAGATGCGGTCGAGCACGACCATCGCCACCGCCGTCACCGCCACCATCAGTGCCGACACGGCGGCCATCAGCGGGTCGATGGATTCGGTGGCGTACATGTACATGCGCACGGGCAGCGTCACGGTGCTCGGCGCGGTCACGAAGATCGACATCGTGACCTCGTCGAAGCTGTTGATGAAGGCCAGCATCCAGCCGCCGGTGACGCCGGGCAGGATCATCGGCAGTGTGATGCGCTTGAACACCGTGGCCTGGCTCGCGCCCAGCGACAGGGCCGCCTGCTCCGCGCTGCGGTCGAAGCCGACCAGCGCCGCCACGACCAGGCGCAGCGTGTAGGGCGTGACGATCAGCGCGTGCGCGAGCACCAGCCAGCCGAAGCTGCCCGTGCCGCCGATCAGCGCGAACAGGCGCAGCAGCGCCACGCCCAGCACCAGGTGCGGAATGATCAGCGGCGAGAGAAAAAGCCCGTTCAGAAAACCGCGGCCGGGAAATTCGTACCGCGTGATGGCCATGCCGGCCGGCACCGCGAGCAGCGTCGCCAGCGTGGCCGAGGCCAGCGCCAGCCACAGGCTGTTCCAGAACGACTGCATGAAGTCCGGATGTTCGAAGGCCGCGCGGAACCAGCGCAGCGAGAGATGCGTGGTCGGCAGTGTGAGCGTGTTCTCGGGCGTGAAGGCCACCACGCAGACCACCAGCAGCGGCGCCAGCATGAAGGCGATGACAAGCGCGTTGAACGCCAGGGCAATGGGTCCGTTTTTACGCATAGCGGTTTATCCGAGGGACTTCTTATAGCGACCTTCGACCAAGCGGTTGTAGCTCAGCATCACGACCAGGTTGGCCACCAGCAGCACCAGTGCGATCGCCGCACCGAGCGGCCAATTCAGTTCGTGCAGGTATTCGTCGTAGACCACGGTCGCCACCATCTTCAGCCGGCGCCCGCCGAGCAGGCCGGGAATGGCGAACGAACTCGCCGACAGGCCGAACACGATCAGGCTGCCCGACAGGATGCCCGGCATCACCTGCGGCAGCACGATGCGGCGCAGCGTGGTGAACGGCGTGGCCCTGAGCGACAGCGCGGCGTTCTCCACGCCCGGGTCGAGCTTCTGCAGCGAAGTCCACACCGGGATGACCATGAAAGGCAGCATCACGTGCACCAGCGCGATGATCACCGCGGCCTCGGTGTAGAGCAGCTTCACCGGGCCGATGCCGACCGCGGCGAACGCCTTGTTGACCAGCCCCTCGGGCCCGAGCAGCATGCTCCAGCCGAAGGCCCGCACCACCACCGAGACCAGGAGCGGCGCCAGCACCACCAGCAGCAGCATCGAGCGCCAGGGGTTGCCCATGCGGCTCAGGATGTAGGCCTCGGGCGCGCCGATGGCCACGCAGATCAGCGTGACCACGCCGGAGATCCAGAAGGTGCGCCAGAAGATGGTGCCGTAGTAGGAATCCGTGAACACGTGGGCATAGTGTTCGAGCGTGAACTCGCCGGCCTTCGGCCCGGTCGCCGGGTCGTAGACGTTGAACGACAGGATCGCCGTGAGCAGCAGCGGCACCAGCAGCAGCGCCGTGAACATCACGATTGCCGGGCCGGACAGGCACCACGGGGTGGCGCGGCCCTTGACACCCATGCTCATGCCGCCACCTGCTCGTCGGCGGGCAGCAACCGCGCGCAATGGTCGGGCCAGTCGATGCCCGCCGCATGGCCCTCGTCGAGCGCGGGCCGGCCGTCGTTCGGACTCAGCACGGTGAGTTCCCCCAGCGGCGTGGTCACGGCGTACATCCACTGGCTGCCGAGGAAGAAGCGTTCACGCACCGTGCCGTCGATGCGGCCGCGGCCGGCCTCGACGAGTTGCAGCTTCTCGGGCCGCACGCTGAACAAGACAGCCGCACCGGGCCGGAATCCAGCGTCTTCGGCAGCCACCGTCAGTGTCCCCAGTTCGACGCGGTTACCTGCGGCGATCCGCCCCGGCAGCAGGTTCGCCTTGCCCACGAAGGTCGAGATGAACCGGCTGCCCGGGTGTTCGTAGACGCGGTGCGGATGGTCGATCTGCGTGGCGCGGCCGGCCTCCATCACCACCACGCGGTCGCTGATCGACATGGCCTCGCTCTGGTCGTGCGTGACCATGACCGTGGTCGTGCCGACCTTGCGCTGGATCTGGCGCAACTCGAACTGCATCTCCTCGCGCAGCTTGGCATCGAGATTGGACAGGGGCTCGTCGAGCAGCAGCACCGGCGGCTCGATCACCAGCGCGCGCGCCAGGGCCACGCGCTGGCGCTGGCCGCCGGAGAGCTCGCGCGGGTAGCGCGCGGCATGGGCTTCGAGGTGCACCAGCGCCAGGGCCTGTTTCACGCGTTCGCCGCGCTCGACCTTGGGGCACCTGCGCATCTCCAGGCCGAAGCTCACGTTGTCGGCCACCGTCATGTGCGGGAACAGGGCATAGGTCTGGAACACGATGCCCAGGCCACGTGTGTTGGCCTTGGCATGGGTGATGTCGCGGCCGTCGAGTTCGATGCGGCCACTGCTCACGGCCTCGAAACCGGCCACCATCTGCAGCGTCGTCGTCTTGCCGCAGCCCGAGGGGCCGAGCAGCGAGACGAATTCGCCCTTTTCCACCGAGAGGTTCACCTCCGACACCGCACGGGTCGTGCCGTAGAACTTGGTCACGTCGGTCAACTTCAGGAATGACATCGAAAACCTCTTTCAGTGGGGAACGGCGCACAGCGGTGGTGCAGGCGAGGCGGACCTCGAACCTTCCTCTGCTCTCAGACGAATCTATTGCAATAAACAAACCAGCTTGCATGGGGTATTCCATTAATCAGAATTTTTCTGTAATTTATTCCAATGAATGGAATAATTAGGCACAACGATCGCAACTGAATTCCGAAGGAAGATGCCATGCCTACATCCCCTGCACCGAAAGACACGCCGGAAGCGGCCATTGGCACCGGCACAGGCGGCGTGCCGCGCCTCTTTGCGGTGATCCGCGCGCTCACCGAGGTGCAGGCCGAAGGCGGACGTGTCACGCAACTGGCGCGCACCGTGGGCCTCACGCAGGCCACCACGCACCGGCTGCTGCAGTCGCTGATGGCCGAGGGCATGGTCGAACAGGACGAACGCAGCAAGCTCTACCGGCTGAGCATCGATTTCTTCGCGCTCGCGGCCAAGGCAGGCAATGCCGGCGATCTGCGCAGCCTGTGCCGGCCGGTGCTGCTGCGCCTGTGCGCCAGCCTGGGCGACAGCATCTTCCTGTTGGTGCGCAGCGGCTTCGACGCGGTCTGCCTGGACCGCAGCGAAGGCCCGTTCCCGATCCGCAGCTTCACCGGCGACGTCGGCGGACGCATCGCGCTCGGCGTCGGCCAGGGCTCGCTGGCAATCCTGGCCTTCCTGCCGGAAGCCGAGCGCGAGGAGGTGATCCGCTTCAACCTGTCGCGGGTGCGCGAATACGGCGTCTACGACGAGGTCTACCTGCGCACCGAGATCGAACGCGTGCGCCAGGCCGGCTACGCCGCGCGCAACACCGGCCTGCTCGAAGGCATGGCCGGCGTGGCCGTGCCGATCTGCGACCGCGAAGGCCGCGCCGTGGCCGCGCTGAGCGTGGGCACCATCGCCGACCGGCTGAACCCGGACCGCCTGCCCACCGTGGTGGAACTGCTCAAGCGCGAGGCCGCCGCCGTCGGCCCGAAGATCCACCCCTTCGACCCCAGCCTGCGCCGGCCCTCGCAAAGCCTGGCTGGTTCCGCCGCGACGCAGCGCATCCCCGCGCCGGGTTGACCGCAGAGATCAGTGGGGACGCCGCGCCAGCACCTCGTCGCGCGGGCCGGCGTCGACCACGCGGCCGGCCTCCACCACCACGACGGTGTCGAACCTGGCGAGCAAACTCGGCCGGTGCACCGAGGCGACGACGCAGGCCGAAGGGAACGCGGCGAGCATGCGGTCGAAAACCCGGCCCTCGGCCTGCGGGTCGAGTGCGCTGGTCGGCTCGTCGAGCAGCAGGAGCGAGCTGCCGCGCGCCGCCAGCGCGCCACGGGCCAGCGCCAGCCGCTGACGCTGGCCGCCGGAGAGGTTGCTGCCGCGCTCGTTCAGCGCACTGGCCAGACCCTCGGGCAGGCGCTGCAGCACCTCGTCGAATACGCCCGCATGCACCGCGGCCGCCAGCGCCGCCGCGTCGGCCGGCTCGCCGAAAGTCAGGTTCTCCTGCACGCTGGCTTCGAACACTTCGGCCTCCTGCGGGATCAGCGTGGCCAGCGTTCGCAGTTCGGCCCAGTCCGCCACGGCGCCGTCGCGGCACAGTTCGCCCTGCTGCGGGGGGTAGAGCCCAGCCAGCAGGCGCAGCAGCGTGCTCTTGCCGCCGCCGCTCGGACCGATCAGCGCCACGCGCGCGCCGCGGCGCAGCAGCAGGTCGATGCCCTGCAGCCCGCCGCGCGCATCGTCGGCATAACGCCAGGTGGCACCGCGCAGCGCCAGCGTCTGCCAGGCTGCATCGGGCCGCACGGCCGGCACGGCGGCATCGGGATCACCGGGCGCCTGCCAGATCGGCTCGGCGCTGCCGTAATCGGTGTGCATGCGCGCGAAGCCCTGGAAGTTCGACGCCATCGCGCCCACCACCGAAGCCGCCTGCTGCGCGTACTGGTAGATCATGAACACGGTGCCCAGCAGCACGGCCTGCCCGGGCTGGCGTGCCTGCAGCACGTAGACCACCACCAAAATCCAGGTGAGCGCCATGCCCAGCAGGTCCACGGCGAACCACTTGCCCTCGTTGACCATCACCGCGCGGCGCAGCGGCGCGATCACCGCATCCATGCGGCGACCGAGCAGCCTGCGCGAGGCGGCCTGCAGCCGCAGCCCGATCACCGTGCCGGCATTGGCCACGAAGTCGAGCAGCGCGGCGGCGTAGCGGCGCTCGGCGTCGTTCTCGGCGCGGGCGAGCTGCATCAGAACGCGGTCGAAGCGCAGGATGATGGCGGCGATGACCACGTAGCCCGTCACCGCGATGGCACCACTGGTGCGCGACAGCAGGGCCAGCGCGACGATCGGACCGACGAAGTTGAACGCGCTCTGCAGGTAGGCGAACTGGTTCTGGGCAAAGTCCGACAGCGCACGGCTGGCCTGCGTCACGCGGTGCTGCAGCTCGCCCGAATGCCGGCCGTCGCGCCAGGCCAGCGGCGCCGCGGCGATGCGCGCATACAGCTGGTCGGCCAGCCGCTCTCGCACCCGCACGCCCACGTTGCGCTCCAGCACCCGCCCCGGGCCGTGCAGCAGCCAGGCCGCCAGGTAGATGCCGATGAGATACACGATCCAGCGGCCGGCGGCTGCCAGGTTGTCGCCCTGCAGCGCGTTGATGGCCTGCGCCGCCAGCCAGGGCATGGTCAGCCGCATGAGCTGCGCGGCCGACAGCAGGCCGGCGGCCCCGAGCAGTTGGTTGCGCACGCCGGATGCGTGGCGCCACAGTGCGCGGTACAGGTCGCGCGCGGCGCTGCCGAGGCCGGTGGTGGATGGGCGTGCGGTGGGAGTGGTTGCGGTGACTGTCATGCGGTATGGAAAAAGGCGAGTCGGTGCGACGGAGCGGATCAGGGCGATTGTGCCGATCCCCAGGTACCGTCGCGTCCGGCTCGCGTGGGCTGAGCGAGCAGAATGTAAAGACCGTCATCGCAATTGCCTGCCTGTCCGTTGCACCGGATCCAACCCGGAGGTCTTGCCGATGTTGCTGTTTCCCGCCATGCCGTGGCGCCTGTGCCTGGGGGCGGCCGCGGTGCTGCTGTGGGGCTGCGCCGCCGCGCCGCCATCGGCGACCACGCCCAGAGCCGCCTTCGAGGCCGCGAACCGGCTGAGCTGGGGGGCGAACCGGCGCGAAGTCGCCGAGACCCGGGCCGAAGGCGCCAGCGCCTACCTGGCCCGTCAACTGCACCCCGGCCCGGCCGTCCTGCCGCCGGCGGTGCAGCAGCAGATCGATGCCATGACCATCAGCCAGCGGCCGTTCGAGGAACTGGTGCGCGAGATGGACCAGCGCAACCGAGACAGCAACAGCGGCACGGCCAGCGCGGGAGAAAAGGCGGCCGCGCGCCAGGCCTACCAGCAGGACATGAACCGCCTGGCCCGGGAAGCCGCCACGCGGCACCTGCTGCGTGCGCTGTATTCGCCGAACCAGTTGCAGGAGCAGATGACCTGGTTCTGGCTCAACCATTTCAGCGTGAGCCAGGCCAAGGGCAATCTGCGCGCCATGGTCGGCGACTACGAGGAGCAGGCCATCCGGCCGCATGCGCTGGGCAAGTTCCGCACGCTGCTCGGCGCGGTGGCGCACCATCCGGCGATGCTGCGCTACCTGGACAACGCGCAGAACGCGGCCGGCCGCATCAACGAAAACTACGCGCGTGAATTGCTGGAACTGCACACCCTGGGCGTGAACGCGGGCTACACCCAGCAGGACGTGCAGGAGATGGCCCGCGTGTTGACGGGCAACGGCATCGCCGACCAGCCCGCCAGCCCGAAGCTGCGGCCGGAACTGCAGGCCGACCTCGTGCGCCGCGGCCTGTATGAATTCAACCCCAACCGGCACGACTACGGGCCCAAGCGCCTGCTCGGCCAGCCGATCACGCGCCGCGGCGCGGCCGAGTTCGACGAGGCGCTGGACCGGCTCGCGCGCCATCCGGCCACGGCGCGCTTCATCAGCGAGAAGCTCGTGCGCTACTGGCTCAGCGACCAGCCGGAGCCCGCGCTGATCGACCGCATGGCGCGCACTTTCCTGCAGAGCGACGGCGACATCGCGGCCACCTTGCAAACGCTGATGACATCCCGCGAATTCGCCGAGGGCGCGGGCCGCAAGTTCAAGGACCCGCTGCGCTACGTGGTCTCTGCCGTGCGGCTGGCGTACGACGACCGGACCGTGCTCAACGTCGGCCCCATGCTCGGCTGGCTCGGCCGCATGGGCGAACCCCTGTACGGCCGCGCCACCCCCGACGGTTATCCGCTGGACGCCGCGGCCTGGGCCAGCCCCGGCCAGATGGCCACGCGTTTCGAGATCGCGCGGGCCATCGGCGCGGGCAGTGCCGGGCTGTTCAGAACCGAAGGGCCCCAGCCGGTGGAGCGCCCGGCTTTCCCGCAGCTGACCAACGCGCTTTATTACCAATCCATCGACGCCACGCTCGGCGCCGCGACGAAGACCGCACTGGCCCAGGCGGCTTCGGCACAGGAATGGAATGGCTTCCTGCTGTCCGCGCCTGAATTCATGAACCGATAAGGGCTGAAATGAAACGACGCCACCTTCTTGGCTCTCTCGCCGTCCTGCCGTTCGGCACCTACGCGGGCGAACTCATGGCCGCGCCGGCCGCCCGCTCCCGCCTGCTGCTGGTGTTCCTGCGCGGCGCCTACGACGCGGCCAGCCTGCTGGTGCCGACGTCCAGCCCGTTCTACCTGGAGGCCCGGCCCGACATCGCAATCCGCCGGCCGGGTCCCGAGTCGGATACGGCGTTGCCGCTCGATGCCGATTGGGGCCTGCATCCCGCGCTGCGTGCCTCGGTGTACCCGATGTTCCAAAAAGGCGAAGCCAGCTTCATCCCGTTCGCCGGCACCGAGGACCTGTCGCGCAGCCATTTCGAGAGCCAGGACAGCCTCGAACTCGGCCAGCCGCTGCAGGCGCGGCGCAACTTCCGCTCGGGTTTCCTGAACCGGCTGGCCACCGTGGTCCAAGGAGCCCAGCCGATGGCCTTCACCGACCGGCTGCCGCTGGTGCTGCAAGGACAGGTCGAAGTGCCGAACACCTCGCTGGCCTCGCTCGCCAAGCCGGCGGTGGATGCGCGCCAGGCCGCCATCATCAGCGCGATGTACCAGGGCACGCCGCTGGCCGCGCCGGTGGCCAGCGGCTTCGCACTGCGCGACGAGGTCAACCGGGAGATCGGGGCCGAGATGCTCGCCGCGAGCCGGGGCGCGATCAGCGCCAGGGGCTTCGAGCTCGAAGCGCAACGCATCGCACGGCTGATGCGCGAGCGTTTCAACCTTGGCTTCGTCGATGTCGGCGGCTGGGACACCCATGTGAACCAGGGCGGCGCCAGCGGCTACCTGGCGTCGCGGCTCGACCAGCTGGGCCGTGGCCTCGCGGCCTTCGCCGAGGCGATGGGGCCGGCATGGCGCGACACCACGGTGGTGGTGGTCAGCGAGTTCGGCCGCACCTTCCGCCAGAACGGCAACCGCGGCACCGACCATGGCCACGGCTCGGTGTACTGGGTGCTCGGCGGCGGCCTGCGCAGCAACGGCGATGGGGCTGGCCGCATCGCCGGCGAACAGGTGCGCGTGGAAGCGGCCACGCTGTTCCAGCAGCGCGACTACCCCGTGCTCAACGAATGCCGCGCCGTGCTGGCCGGGCTGTTCCAGCGCCAGTTCGGACTGAATCCGGGCCAGTTGCAGCAGGTATTCGACGGCGTGGCGCCGCGCGATCTGCAGCTGATCTAGCGGCGGGGCGGCGGGCGGTTAGAGTCGAGGCCCTTTCCCCGTTCAGCGACCCGCCCCTCACCCATGAAACCACCCGCCAGACTGCAGTCCCTGATCGAAGAGGGGCTGATCGACACCGTGGTGCGCCAGCTCATGAGCGGCAAGGAGGCGATGGTCTTCGTCGTGCGCAGCGGCGACGAGACCCGCTGCGCCAAGGTCTACAAGGAGGCCACGCAGCGCAGCTTCCGCCAGGCGGTGGACTACACCGAGAACCGCAAGGTGAAGAACTCGCGCCAGGGCCGGGCCATGGCCAAGGGCACGAAGTTCGGCCGGCAGGCGCAGGAGGCGGCCTGGCAAAGCGCGGAAGTCGATGCGCTGTACCGCCTGGCCGACGCCGGCGTCCGGGTTCCCAAGCCCTACAACTTCTTCGAGGGCGTGCTGCTGATGGAACTCGTCACCGATGCGGCCGGCGATGCGGCGCCGCGCCTGAACGACGTGGCCTTCACACCGGAGGAAGCGCTGCGCCACCACGCCGCCCTCGTCACCGAGGTGGTGCGCATGTTGTGCGCCGGGGTCGTGCACGGCGACCTGTCGGAATTCAACATCCTGCTGGCCGAGGACGGCCCGGTGATCATCGACCTGCCCCAGGCCGTGGACGCCGCCGGCAACAACCACGCGCAACGCATGCTGCTGCGCGACGTGGGCAACCTGAGCAGTTTCTTCGGCCAGTTCGCGCCCGAGCTGCTGGCCACCGCCTACGGCCCCGAGATGTGGGACCTGTACCAGGGCGGGCTGCTGCGCCCAGACAGCGCGCTGACCGGGCGCCACGAGCGCACACCGGGCAGCGTGGACATGGGCGCCGTGCTGCGCGAGATCGCCGCAGCACGCGACGAGGAAGCCGCGCGCCGGCTGCGGCTGCAACCGCAGGCACCGCGCTGACCGGGGACACACACCCGGGTCAGTCCACGGCGTCGAACGCCCGCCACCAGCCATCGACGGCCCTCGGCGAAAGGCTGAAGCGGAAATAGTTGCCGCCCCCGTTGGGCGGCTGGTCCCAGCGCCGGTCGATCGGCACGCCGGCCAGGTGGCAGTACAGCAAGGTGCCGACCGCGCCGTGCGAGACGATGGCCAGCGCCCCCGTCTCGCCCTGCGAACGGTGCGCCGCGAGCAGCCGCGTGACGGCGGCCACGACGCGCGCCTGGGCATCCACGGCGCGCTCCCAGCCCCGCACCGAGCGCTCGGGCTCGGCAAAGAACGCGTCGGCCATGGCCTCGAACGCCGGCGGCGGCAGGAAGCCGGTGGCGCTGCGGTCGTTTTCGTCGAGGCCGGCGTCCTGGATGATGGAAAGCCCGAGGTGCTGCGCCAGGATCTGCGCGCCGTCGATGGCTTTCTGCTCGCTGCTGCAGGCCAGCGCGCGCACCTCGGCCAGCCAGGGTTGGCGCAGGCCGCTGGTCATGCGCTCGCGGCCCAGCGCCGAAAGCGGCCAGCGCGGCACCGGCACCTCGCGGCTGATGACCACGTTGGGGTGGGTGATGAAGATGGCTTGTGGATGCATGGCCACATCGTAGCCATCCGATGCGTCCTCCGTCTTGTGCATAAAAACAGCTTCCCGCTTTGCGGGCCTCCGCGACATCAGCTATTTTTTCAGGAGCGGCGGTGCCGATCGCCCGCTTGACCGTATCTAGGGTAAACCCTTAAATTGGGATGACCTCCGGAAGATATTGGAGATTTCCATGTTCCATGCCGTTTCCCTCAAAGAACTGCATCGCATCAAGAAATGGCATGTCGCCCACAAGGCGGAACATCCGCTGGAATACGAGCTGCTTGACCTGGTGCTGACCTTGTGGCTCATGGGCTGGGTCGGCTGGATTCCTGCGTTGATGCTGCACGTGCTGTGGACGCTGCCGCTGTGCGCGCTGGCCATGCTCCTGCCTACCGGCTACGTGCGCCTGCGCGCCCGGGCGCACCAGCGCCAGCGGCTGCGTTGCGACTGGCTCGTCGGCTGATGCAAAGGCGGGCGTCCTCGCCCGCGGCTGACCGGGCCTACAGCAGGCCGGTGTTGCGCATCAGCTCCTGGGTTTCACCCGTCTTCAAGGTGGACATGTCGACCGCCGGCGCCTGCAGCTCGGCCAGCGGCACCAGGTTGCGGTTCGATGCCGCGCCGACACCCACGGCGTATTCGTAGGAACTGCCGGTGCGCAGGATGTCCTGCCCGCCCTTGCCGGTGAGCCACTTCATGAACGCCTGGGCCTGCGGCTGCCGCTTGCTCGAGGCCAGAATGCCGCCGCCGGACACGCTCACGAACGCCCCCGGATCCTGGTTGCGGAAATAGTGCAGGCCGAGCTTTTCGGTGTTCTCGCCGCGTTTGGCCATGTCGCCGAAATAGTAGTAGTGGTAGATCACCGCGCCGTCGATCTCGCCGTCGTTGACGGCCTTCATGGCCACGCTGTTGCCGCGGAAGGTGACCAGGTTCTCCTTCAGCCCCTTGAGCCAGGCCGCGGTGGCGGCTTCGCCCTTGAGCTGCAGCACGGCGCTGACGATGGCCTGGAAATCGGCGCCCGCGGGGGCCGCACCGATGCGGCCCTTCCAGGCTGGGTCGGCCAGGTCCATGATGGACTTGGGCAGGGTGTCGCGCGTGAACTTGATCTTGCGGTAGGCAAACACCGTGCTGCGCGCGGCGATGCCGGTCCAGTGGCCGTCGGCCGGGCGGAAGGCAGGCGGCACCTGGGCGAGCGTGGCTTCATCGAGCGGCGCGAAGAGCTTCCGGTTGTCGACCATGGTCATGGCCGGCGAGTTTTCCGTGAGGAAGATGTCGGCCGGCGAAGCCGCGCCTTCCTGCAGGATCTGGTTGGCGAGTTCGTAGTCGCCGCCGTCGCGCACGGTGACCTTGATGCCCGTGTCGCGCGTGAACTGTTCGACCCAGCTGCGCGTGAGCGAGACGTGCTGCGCGTTGTAGATCACCAGGCCATCGCTGCCCTGGGCCTGCGCCGCCAGCGGCGCGAACACGGCGGCTCCCGTGGAAACACCCAGGCCAAGGGCCAGCAGCAGGGAACGGCGAGTCGGGTCGGGGCGGGAAAACATGAGCGGGAGATCCTCCAGGGGCAAGGGAACGGAATGTAAAAGGAACGAGCAGCTTGGTTCGTCCAAACAAGAATAAGTTTCATTTGAATTATAGAACCGACCCCTTGCGGCCGAATTTCCTCCGCACGGCCTCCCGGTGCCGTCCTACAGATCGGGGAAAGCGGCAAACCTAGCCTAGGGCAAGGCAATCCTGCCCCCTCCACGAATCCCCACCACTGCCCACCATGCCCAAGACCAACCAGGCCACTCCCGGCAAGAACGACAAGGCTGCGGCGACCGCCAAAGCCGCCGCGCGCAATACCGACAGCGGGCCCGCCACCGGGCCAGGCCCGGGCGCCGTGCCCGATGTCGCTGCCGAAAAAATGGCACAGACCCAGGCCCTCGCCGCCGGCATGCCCCACAACCCGACCAAGGCCGCCGAACACGGCTTCGCCAACGGTGTCGCGCCGCAGCCCGGCGGCACGGTCGAGCCTCTGTCGCGCCTGCCCGGCGGCAGCACGCTGTCGGAAGAAAACGGCACGGAAAAAACCGGCAGCATGGCGCCCGCCGGCGTGAACTCCACCATCGAGCCGCTGGACCGCGTGCGTGTGGACTCCGCCGGCCAGCGCCTCACCACCAACCAGGGGGTGCCGATCGCCGACAACCAGAATTCGCTGAAATACGGCCTGCGCGGGCCGGTGCTGCTCGAAGACTTTGTGCTGCGCGAGAAGCTCACGCATTTCGACCACGAACGGATTCCAGAACGCATCGTGCATGCGCGCGGCTCCGCGGCGCACGGCTTCTTCGAGTGCTACGCACCGCAGACCGAATACACCAAGGCCGCACCGTTCCAGGAAGCCGGCAAGGTGACACCGGTGTTCGTGCGCTTCTCCACCGTGGCCGGCGAACGCGGCTCCAAGGACACGGCGCGCGACGTGCGCGGCTTCGCCGTGAAGTTCTACACCGACGAAGGCAACTGGGACCTGGTCGGCAACAACATCCCGGTGTTCTTCATCCAGGACGCGATGAAGTTCCCCGACCTGGTCCACGCCGTCAAGCCCGAGCCGCACCACGGCATGCCGCAGGCGGGCAGCGCCCACGACACCTTCTGGGACTTCGTTTCGCTGATGCCCGAATCCACCCACATGCTGATGTGGGCCATGAGCGACCGCGCCATCCCGCGCAGCTACGCCACCATGCAGGGCTTCGGGGTGCACAGCTATCGGCTGGTCAACGAGGCCGGGGTCTCGGTGTTCGTCAAGTTCCATTGGCAGCCGAAATACGGCACGCATTCCCTGGTGTGGGACGAGGCCGTGAAGATCTCCGGCGCCGATCCCGACTACCACCGCCGCGACCTGTGGGAGCGCATCGAGGCCGGCGCCTATCCCGAATGGGAGCTGTGCCTGCAGATCTTCACCGAGGAACAGGCCGAGCAGTTCAGCTTCGACATCCTCGACGCGACCAAGCTGATCCCCGAGGAACTGGTGCCGCTGATCCCGGTGGGCCGCATGGTGCTCAACCGCAACCCCGACAACTTCTTCGCCGAGACCGAACAGGTGGCCTTCTGCACGGCCCACGTCGTGCCAGGCATCGACTTCTCGAACGATCCGTTGCTGGCCGGCCGCATCCACTCCTATGTGGACACGCAGATCACGCGCCTGGGCGGACCGAACTTCCACGAGATCCCGATCAACGCGCCGGTGGCGCCGGTGCACAACAACCAGCGCGACGGCCTGCACCGCCAGGCCATTCCGCGCGGCCGCGTGTCCTACGAGCCGAACTCGCTCGGCGGCGGCTGCCCGTTCCAGGCCGGCGCGGCGCAAGGTTTCGTGAGTGTGCCCGCGCGCATCCAGGCGCAGGAAGAGCAGGGCAAGGTGCGTGGCAAACCGGAGAAATTCGCCGACCACTACACCCAGGCCACGCTGTTCTTCGAGAGCCAGACGCCGGTCGAGCAGGCCCACATCGCCGCAGCCTTCCGCTTCGAGCTCAGCAAGGTGACCGTGCCCGCGATCCGCGAGCGCATGGTGGCGTCGCTGCGCAACGCCTCGGAGCAGCTCGCGAGCCAGGTGGCCGAAGGCCTGGGCATCGCCCCGCTGCCCGAGCCGCTGCCGCGCGCCTTGGCCCAGCCGGCCAAGCCCGAGGTCGACAGGTCGCCGGCGCTCTCGCTGATGGCACGGCCGGGCGACGGTTCGATCCAGGCGCGCAAGATCGCGATCCTGGTCGCGCCGGGTGTCGTCGCCGGCTCTGTCGCATTGCTGCAGGCCGCATTGCTGGAACAAGGCGCCGTGCCGCGCCTGGTCGGCCCGCGCATCGGCTCGGTGGCCACGGCCGACGGCGAACCGCTGCAGGCCGACGCCTCGATGGAAAACGAGCCCGGCTTCCTGTTCGATGCGCTGGTGCTGCCAGACGGTGAGCAGGCCGTGGCCGCGCTGGCCAAGGACGGCCACACCATGGAGTTCATCAAGGACCAGTACCGCCATGGCAAGACCATCCTCGCGCTCGGCGCCTCGTCGGCCCTGCTGCAGAAGGCGGAGGTCTCGGACAAGCTGCCCGACGGCAGCGCCGATGCGGGCGTGATCATCGCCCTGGCCGAAGATGCCGAGACCGCCGCGCGGGCCTTCATCTCGGCAGTGGCGCTGCACCGGCACCCGCAGCGCGAGATGGACCCGCCGCCGGTCTGACCGGTTCGACGGATTCCCACTTCCGCCACTTCCGCCACCCTCGCCATTTCCCCCCGCCACCCGGCGGGGTTTCCTTTTCCGCCTCCCACTCCCCGGCCACTCCTTCATGCAACCGCAAAAAACACCCCAACTCCCTTCCCTCGCGCCCGACATCCGCCTCTTCGGCAAGGTCAACGACCACATGCTCGGCGAGTTCTTCCGCCAGCAGTCGGAAGCGCATGCCAACAAACCAATGGTGGTCGAGCTCAGCACCTCGGGCGGCGACGCCGACATCGGCCGGCGCATCGCCCAGGAGATCAAGCTCTGGCAGAGCCAGGGCCAGCGCGAGGTGTATTTCCTCGGCAAGACCTTTGTCTATTCCGCCGGCATCACCATCATGTCGGCCTTTCCACGCGAGCGCCGCTTCCTGACCAGCGACACGCTGCTGCTGATCCACGAGCGCAAGATCAAGAAGACGATCGAGCTCAGCGGCGCGCTGCGCTCCTGCCTGGGCCAGCTCAACGACGCCATCGCCGAAGTGGAATCCGGCCAATGGCTGGAACGCGACGGTTTTGCCCAACTGGTGCGCGGCAGCCAGGTCAGCCTCGAGGACCTCGAGAAGAAGGTGTTCACCAAGGACTGGTACCTGACCGCCGCCGAGGCGCTGACGCAGGGGCTGGTGGGCGCACTTCTGTACGACAACGACCAGGACCGCAGCTTCCTGGAGCGTTGAGCGGCGCGAAGGCCGCCTACAGGGCTTGCACCCAGGGTCCGACGCCGGCACCGCGCGCGCGCCCCGATACTCTGGATAAACCCGCCGCTGCCGGAGACAAACATGAATGCGACCACGTCCTATGTCGATCAGGAACATCCGCCGAACCGCCATTCGCCGGCCAGCGCATTTGCGCTGGGCGTCGGTGTGCTGCTGCTGGCCACCGGCCTGTGGGGTCTGGCCAATCCCAGCGTGTTCGGCATCTTCACCATCAACCTGCCCCAGTCCCTGGTCCACATCGTGATGGGCCTGTACGGCATCGCGGTCGGGCTGGGCCGCGAGCCGGCCGGCTACCTGCTGCTCCTGGGTGCCATGCTGCTGGGCGTGGGCCTGCTGCACTTCGTCCCAATGGCTGCGGGCGTGTTGTCCACGCTGCTCAAGGTGAACCTGCCCGTCGCGGTGTTCGACATCGTCGTGGGCGCACTCGCCCTGCTGCTGCGTGTCTTCGAGCGCCAGCGCTAGCGACGGGGCGGCGCGGGACGGCTTCGTCCGCGTCCGGGGCGCCCGCGAACACAACCTCAAGCATGTCGACGTCGACATCCCGCGCGACGCGCTGGTCGTCTTCACCGGCATCTCGGGTTCGGGCAAGTCTTCGCTCGCTTTCGGAACCCTGTTCGCGGAAGCGCAGCGGCGCTACCTCGAATCGGTGGCGCCCTATGCGCGCCGGCTGATCGACCAGGCCGGCGTGCCCGACGTGGACGCCATCGAAGGCCTGCCGCCGGCCGTGGCCCTGCAGCAGCAACGCGGAACGCCGACGGCGCGGTCTTCGGTCGGCAGCGTCACCACGCTTTCCAGCCTGCTGCGGATGTTGTACTCGCGCGCCGGTCTGTATCCGGCACAGCAGCCGATGCTCTACGCCGAGGATTTCTCGCCGAACACGCCGCAGGGCGCCTGCCCCACCTGCCACGGCCTGGGTCGCGTCTATGAAGTGACCGAAGCCTCGATGGTGCCCGACCCGACCCTCAGCATCCGCGAACGTGCCGTGGCCGCCTGGCCCACGGCCTGGCAGGGCCAGAACCTGCGCGACATCCTGACCACGCTCGGCCACGACGTGGACCTGCCCTGGCAGCGGCTGCCGAAGAAGACCCGCGACTGGATCCTGTTCACCGAGGAACAGCCCACGGTGCCGGTCTACGCCGGCTTTACGCGCGAAGAGGTGCGCGAAGCCATCCGCAAGAAGATGACGCCCAGCTACATGGGCACTTTCACCGGCGCCAGGCGGTACGTGCTGCAGACCTTCGCCAAGAGCCAGAGCGCGATGATGAAGAAACGCGTGTCGCAGTTCATGGTCGGCAGCCTCTGCCCCACGTGCGACGGCAAACGCCTCACCCGCGCGGCGCTGTCCGTGACGTTTGCCGACCTGGACATCGGCGAGATGGCGCGCCTGCCGCTGTCGGCCCTGGCGGCCTTGCTTGCGCCTTTTGCCCGCGGCGAAATGCCGGCCTCGGATGCACAAGAGGACGCACACAACACCAGGGACCGCGCCGCGCACCGCCGCGAGACGGCGCGCCGGGTCCAGGCCGGCGGCTCGGCCCACGCCGCCGCGCCCGACGTGCGGCGCACGCCGCAGCACTCGCCCGAGAAGGTCATCGCCGCGCAACGCCTGTGCGCCGACCTGCTCGGCCGCGTGGCCACGCTCACCGACCTCGGCCTCGGCTACCTGGCGCTCGACCGCGCCACGCCCACGCTGTCGCCCGGTGAACTGCAGCGGCTGCGCCTGGCGACCCAACTCAATTCGCAGCTGTTCGGCGTGGTCTACGTGCTGGACGAACCGTCGGCCGGCCTGCACCCCGCGGATGGCGAAGCCTTGCTGGCCGCGCTGCAGCGGCTCAAGGCCGCGGGCAACTCCGTGTTCGTGGTCGAGCACGACATCGCCACCATGCGTCGCGCCGACTGGCTCGTGGATGTCGGCCCCGGCGCCGGGGTGCACGGCGGCCAGGTGCTGTACAGCGGGCCACCCGCGGGCCTGGCACAGATCGAGGCTTCACAGACCCGTAACTATCTTTTCGATAGCTCTCCACGCGCTCTGCGTGTGCGGCAGAAGCCGATTTCATGGTTGACACTGGAGGGTGTGACGCGCAACAACCTGCGCGGGGTGGACGCGGCTTTTCCCATCGGTTGCCTGACGGCGGTGACCGGGGTTTCCGGCTCGGGCAAATCGAGCCTGGTGAGCCAGGCGCTGCTGCAGCTGGTGGCCGCGCAACTCGGCACGGCGGCAGCCGGCGCGGAAGATGGCGACGACGAAGCCGCACCGGTGCCGGCGCTCGCCGCCCTGGGCGACGACGATCCGGGCGCCGCCGAGGCGCCGCTGGCCGCTGCCACCACGGGCCGCATCGCCGGCGGCATGGCGAAGATCCGCCGGCTGGTGCAGGTCGACCAGAAACCCATCGGCCGCACGCCGCGCTCCAACCTCGCCACCTACACCGGCCTGTTCGACGTGGTGCGCAAGCTGTTCGCCGCCACGCCGGAGGCGCGCAAGCGTCACTTCGATGCGGGCCGGTTTTCCTTCAACGTGGCCAAGGGGCGCTGCGCGACCTGCGAGGGAGAAGGCTTCGTGAGCGTGGAGCTGCTGTTCCTGCCGAGCGTCTATGCGCCCTGCCCCACCTGCCACGGCGCGCGCTACAACGCCGCCACGCTGCAGGTCCGGTGGCGGGGCATCCACATCGCCGAGGTGCTGGACCTCACGGTGGACGCGGCCTGCGACATCTTCGCCGAAGAGCCCGCGGTGCTGCGCGCGCTGACCGTGCTGCGCGACATCGGCCTGGGCTATCTGCGGCTGGGCCAGCCGGCCACGGAACTCTCGGGTGGCGAGGCGCAGCGCATCAAGCTCGCCACCGAACTGCAGCGCCCGCAGCGCGGCCACACGCTCTATGTGCTGGACGAGCCCACCACCGGCCTGCACCCGGCCGACGTGGACCGGCTGGTGGCCCAGCTCGATGCGCTGGTGCGCGCCGGGAACACGGTGGTGGTGGTCGAGCACGAGATGCGCGTGGTGGCGGCGAGCGACTGGGTCATCGATGTCGGGCCCGGCGCCGGCGACGAGGGCGGCCGGATCGTGGCCAGCGGCACACCGGCCGAGGTGGCCACCGCCCCGGGAAGCCGCACCGCGCCCTACCTCGCCGAGGCGCTGGGGCCGTGACGCCGACGTCAGCCGCCATCGGCCGCCACCGGCAAGGAATGTCTTACAACGGATCGGCCGCCCGGCCTTCGACGTGCGCGCCCTCGCTGCGCGATAGTTCCGGCACACAACAAACCAAGGAGCTCACCATGTCCCAACCCAACCATTCCAATAAGCGCAGCCTCATGCTGGTGGCGGCCTCCGTCATCGCCACCACCGCCATGGCCCTGAGCATTGCACCGGCCTTCGCGCAGACCTCCCCCGCCAAGCCGGCCAGCAGCGCCGCCGCCGCCGACGCCAGCAAGCTGGTGCGCGCCGACCGAAGCATGCTGGTGGACTTGGCCGAGGGCAACCGCGCCGAAGTCGCGGCCGGCCAGTTGGCACTGGAAAAATCACAGAACGCCGACGTCAAGAAGTTCGCCCAGATGATGATCGACGACCACGGCAAAGCGCTGACCGAAGTCGAAGCCCTGGCGCAAAGCAAGGACACCAAGCTGCCCGACGGCGTGGGCGCCGTGCACAAGACCAAGGAAGTCGCGCTCAAGGCGCTGAGCGGCAAGACCTTCGACAGCCAGTACGCCAAGCGCGCCGGCGTGGGTGACCACGAAAGCACGGTCAAGCTGCTGAAGAAGATCCAGGCCGAGGCCAAGGACGCCGACCTGAAGGCCCTGGCCGACAAGATGCTGCCGACCGTGGAACACCACCTGGAGATGGCCAAGCAGCTCGCCGCGATGAAGTGAGCCCGCAGCGCGACTGAAATCCCGCAGTGGCCGCCGAGGCCCTGCGGGATTTTTTCATTCCAGGCCGAGTTCCTGGATCTTGCGCGTGATGGTGTTGCGGCCGATGCCGAGCTTCTGCGCGGCTTCGATGCGGCGCCCGCGCGTGTTGTGCAAGGCGGTCAGGATGAGCTTGGACTCGAAGCGGCGCGAGAGCACGTCCCACACGTCGTGCCGGTCGTTGGCCAGCAGTTCGAGCGCCTCGGCCTCCAGGCCGAGTTCCCAGCCGCGGCCCGCGCCGAGCGCGTCGGCCGGCAGGGCGATCGGGCGATCGGCATCCGCCGCACCCGCACCCGCACCTGCACCGGCACCCGCGCCCGACACCGGATCGGCCAGCGCTTCGGCGCCAGCCTCGGTGCCGAGCGCCGTGCCTTGCACGCGGGCCGGCGCCATCACATGGCCCAGGCTGGAGCCGTTGAACGCGGCCGTGCCCACGACCTCCGGCGGCAGATCCTTGGGCTCGATCACCTGGGCTGGCGCCATCACCGTGAGCCAATGGCACACGTTCTCCAGCTGCCGCACGTTGCCCGGGAAACTGAACATGCCGAGCTGCGCCAGCGCCGCATCGGAAATGCGCTTGGGCTCGACACCGAGCTGCTTGGCGCTCTGCTGCAGGAAGTGGCGGGTGAGCATGGGCACGTCTTCCACGCGTTCGCGCAACGCCGGCAGGCGCAGGCGGATCACGTTCAGGCGGTGGAACAAGTCCTCGCGGAACACGCCGTCGCGCACGCGCTGTTCCAGGTCCTGGTGGGTGGCGGCGATCACGCGGACCTGGGCCTTCACGGCGTTGTGGCCGCCGACGCGGTAGAAATGGCCGTCGCTGAGCACGCGCAGCAGCCGCGTCTGCAGGTCGAACGGCATGTCGCCGATCTCGTCGAGGAACAGCGTGCCGCCGTCGGCCTGTTCGAAGCGGCCGCGGCGCATGGTCTGCGCGCCGGTGAAGGCGCCGCGCTCATGGCCGAAGAGCTCGCTCTCGAGCAGATCCTTGGGGATGGCCGCGGTGTTGATGGCCACGAACGGACCGTTGGCGCGCGGCGAATGCTTGTGCAGCGCGCGGGCCACCAGCTCCTTGCCCGAGCCGGATTCACCGGTGATCATCACCGTGACGTTGCTCTGGCTCAAACGGCCGATCGCGCGGAACACGTCCTGCATCGCCGGGGCCTGGCCCAGCATCTCGGGCGCAGCGGCCATGCGCTCCTCGGCCACTTCCTCGCGCTGGCTTTCCTCGACAGCACGGCGGATGAGTTCGACCGCCTTGGGCAGGTCGAAAGGCTTGGGCAGGTATTCGAAAGCGCCGCCCTGGAAGGCCGAGACGGCGCTGTCCAGGTCGGAGAAGGCCGTCATGATGATCACCGGCAGGCCGGGATGCATCTCCTTGACCTTGCCCAGCAGGTCGAGGCCGGAGCCGCCGGGCATGCGGATGTCACTCACCAGGATCTGCGGGCCGTCCTCGTCGGTGGCAGTCTCGAGTGCCTGCAGCACTTCGCGTGGGTTGGTGAAACTGCGCGTGGGCAGGTCTTCGCGCAGCAGCGCCTTTTCCAGCACGAAACGGATCGACTGGTCATCATCTACTATCCAGATCGGTTTCATGTGTGTCGTCACCTCGGGTCAGACTGCGCGTGCCCAGGCAGACCCGGGGCTACGGCAGTGGTATCAATAGTTTGAAGTCCGTGCGGCCCGGAATACTTTCACATTCGATCAAGCCCTGGTGTTGCTGCACAAAGGTTTGCGCCAGCGTGAGCCCCAGTCCCGAGCCGCCCTCCCTGCCCGACACCAGCGGATAGAAAATGCGGTCCTTGATCGACGCCGGTACGCCGGGGCCGTTGTCGATGACATGCAATTCCAGTGCCAGTCGGAAGCGCTGCTTGCCGAAGGTCACCTGGCGCGCGATGCGCGAGCGGAAAATGATCTCCGCGTCGCCGTCGGCAATGCGCTCGTGCAACGCCTGCGCGGCGTTGTGCGTGATGTTGAGCAGAGCCTGGATGAGCTGCTCGCGGTCGCCGCGGAACTCGGGGATGGAGATGTCGTAGTCGCGCACCACGCGCAGGCCGCGCGGGAACTCCGCCAGGATCAGCGAACGCACGCGTTCGCAGACCTCGTGCATGTTCACGTCGCCCACCACGTGCGGCCGGCGGTGCGGCGCGAGCAGCCGGTCCACCAGGCTCTGCAGCCGGTCGGCCTCGTGGATGATGACCTGGGTGTATTCGACGAGTTCGCGCGAGTCGATCTCCATCTCGAGCAACTGCGCCGCGCCGCGGATGCCGCCGAGCGGATTCTTGATCTCGTGCGCGAGGTTGCGGATCAGTTCCTTGTTGGCCTGGGCCTGGTCGATGAGCCGCTCCTCCCGGTCCTGCTTGGCCTGCTGCTCCAGCGGCAGCAGTTCGATGATGATCTCGCCGGGACGTTCGGTCTGGGCCACGATCACGTGCACCGGCATCGGCTCGTGGTTGAGCCGCTTGAGGAACGCGTCGTAGCGCAGCGCCGCGAATTCGTTGCTGCCCGCGCCTTCGAGCGCGTTCTGCAGGATGTGCGGCTCGGTGAAGCAATCGGGGAAATGCGAGCCTTCGATGGTGCGGCGCGAGGTGCCGATGGCGTCTTCGAGCGCGGCATTGGCGAACAGCACCGTGCCACCGCTGTCGAGCACCGCCACCAGGGTGGCGAGCAGGTCGAACGACTGGAACCGGGCCATGTAGGGGTTGGTCTTTTTCATGGTGCTGCCGGTTGTGGGGGCGTTCAGCGCGCGGGCAGGCGTGCCAGTTCGCGCTTGATGCCGGCGATGTCGCTGTCGTTGCGCGCGATGGCGGCCTTGAGTTCGGCCACGCGGTCCAGGTATTTCTGGTAGTTGCGCGCTTCGCTGCCCATTTTTTCGGGTTCGCCGTTGTTGTACTCGCGCAGCAGGTCGGTCTGGCGCGCCTCGGCCTTGCGCAGTTCGGACTCGAGGATCATGCGCGTGTCGCTATCGCGCGCGCGCTGCTCGGCGTTGTCGGGCGGCGGCGCCACGGGCGCGCGCACCGGGGCCTGGCCGGCACCGCTGTTGCCGCCTTGACGCGGTGTCTGGATCACCGTGACGTTGCCACCCTCGACGAGCTTGCAGCCACGTGCCTGGGCTTCCTTCGCGTCCTTGACACTGTTGGTGTATTCGTTGCCACAGCGGTAGACGTTGCCTTGCGCCTGGGCGCCGGACGCCATCAGGACCAGGGGAAGCATCAGAGGCAAGGCGAAAACATGTTTCATGGTTTGGAACCGCTGCCCGGGGCGCGGCGGATGGTACAGGGTCGTAAGGGTCAACGCGGCAAGGCCTCCAGCGCAGTCTGTCCATAACGCAAAAGGACGGCCTGCGCCGTCCTTCGATGACACCGGCTGCATAAAGTTGCAGCCGGAGGCAGTGGGCCATTACAGCGAATAATACATGTCGAATTCGGCAGGATGGGTGGCCATGCGCATGCGCGTGACTTCCTGCATCTTCAGATCGATGTAGGCATCGATGTAGGCGTCGGTGAACACGCCGCCCTTGGTCAGGAAAGCACGGTCCTTGTCCAGGTTCTCCAGCGCCTGGTCGAGGCTGTGGCAGACGGTCGGAATCAGCTTGTCTTCTTCCGGCGGCAGGTGGTAGAGGTCCTTGGTGGCGGCTTCGCCCGGATGGATCTTGTTTTCCACGCCATCGAGGCCGGCCATCAGCAGCGCGGCGAAACCCAGGTACGGGTTCATCAGCGGATCGGGGAAACGCGCTTCGACGCGGCGGCCCTTGGGGTTGGCCACGAACGGGATGCGGATCGAGGCCGAGCGGTTCTTGGCCGAGTAGGCCAGCTTCACCGGGGCTTCGAAACCAGGCACCAGGCGCTTGTAGCTGTTGGTGCCGGGGTTGGTGATGGCGTTCAGCGCGCGGGCGTGCTTGATGATGCCGCCGATGTAGAACAGCGCGTATTCCGACAGGCCTGCGTAGCCGTCGCCGGCGAACAGGTTCTTGCCGTCCTTCCACACGGACTGGTGCACGTGCATCCCGGAGCCGTTGTCGCCAACGATGGGCTTGGGCATGAAGGTGGCGGTCTTGCCGTAGGCATGGGCCACGTTCTGGATCACGTACTTCTGCAGCTGGACCCAGTCGGCGCGCTGGATCAGCGTGCTGAACTTGGTACCGAGTTCCATCTGGCCGGCATTGGCCACTTCATGGTGATGCACTTCGACCGGAATGCCCAGACCTTCGAGGATCAGGCACATTTCGGAACGCATGTCCTGGAAGCTGTCGACCGGTGGCACGGGGAAGTAGCCACCCTTAACGGCAGGCCGGTGGCCGGTGTTGCCGTGTTCGTATTCCTTGTCGGTGTTCCAGGAAGCTTCTTCGGAGTCGATCTTGACGAAGCAGCCGGACATGTCGTTCTTCCAGCGCACGCTGTCGAAGACGAAGAATTCGGGTTCCGGTCCGAAGTAGGCGGTGTCGCCCAGGCCGGAGGCCTTCATGTAGGCTTCTGCGCGCTTGGCCAGCGAACGCGGGTCACGTTCGTAGGGCTTGCCGTCGGCGGGGTCGATGACGTCGCAGGTCAGGATCATCGTCGTTTCTTCGAAGAACGGATCGATGTTCGCGGTGTTCGGGTCGGGCATGAGCTGCATGTCCGAGGCTTCGATGCCCTTCCAGCCGGCGATGGAGGAGCCATCGAAAGCGTGGCCGGCTTCAAACTTGTCTTCGTCGAAATGCGAGACCGGCACCGTCACGTGCTGTTCCTTGCCCCGGGTATCGGTGAAGCGGAAGTCGACAAACTTGACCTCGCTCTCGGTCACCATCTTCATCACGTCTGCGACGGTCTTTGCCATCAAATTCTCCTGTTAGGGTGTTGCAAAAAAAAGAACGACTGGGTGGGAATGCAGTTTTTATGCCAAAGCCGCGTGCACCAAATTCAGCGATCGGCCATCCGCGCGGAAGGTCGGAAGACCCCTCAGACAAGGGCCGCGAGGCACGGATCATCCGTTCGCATCCCCGGGAAAACCGGCATATTGCACCATATTGGTTCCAACATTAAAACGCACTTCATTGGTGCAATTGATCATCGCACCAATTCGGGGCCGAGCTGGACAGGGAACGTGGCCAGGCCGGCCAGCAAGGCCGGATAGGCTTCGGCCACCTGCTCCGGTGTGCCCTTGACGCCGAGCTCGATGTGCCGGCCATGCTGGGGATGGTCCACGCTGGGCAGGCTGAAGACCTTGGTGCCTGCGAACCGGGATTCGATCTGCTCCATCAGCGGCGTGAGCGTGGCCTCCATGCCGCCAAAGACGATCACCGATTTCTCGATCCAGGCCTCGTGGCGGAACAGGTGCGCATACCGGGTGTCGAGCACCGATTCCATCATCGGCCAGGCCATCACCGGGAAGCCCGGCACGAAATGCACCTGCCCGACGCTGAAGCCCGGGATCTTGTTGTAGGGGTTGCGGATGATGCTCGCGCCTTCGGGAAACACGCCCATGTTCAGGCGGTGCACGTTGTCGGGCCGGTCTGGCTCGTAGACCGTGCCCTGCTCGCGCGCCGTGTCCTGCATGCGCTCGCGGATCAAGGCTTCCGCCTCCGGGTGCAAGGCCAGCGGCACACCGAGCGCGCGCGCCGCGCATTGACGGGTGTGGTCGTCCGGCGTGGCGCCGATGCCGCCGGTGGAGAACACGATGTCGCCCGAGGCGAAGGCGCGTTTCAGCGTGGCCGTGATGCGCGCCGGATCGTCGCCCACGTATTCGGCCCAGGCCAGCGGCAGGCCGCGTGCGCCCAGCAATTCGATGAACTTGGGCAGGTGTTTGTCGGCGCGTTTGCCCGAGAGGATTTCGTCGCCGACGACGATCAGGCCGAACGACGGCACTGCGGCCTCAGGGGCCGGGGAGGATGGGTTGGCCTGGGTCATGGGAAGGTGCCTGCGGTAAGCGGGAAACCGGCGCGACGGCGTCGGTGATTTCAACGATGTCGGTGACTTGGGGCTGGGCTTGCGCACGCAGCGCCTGCAAAGCAGACAAGGCATAGTGGGCGAACCACAACGCCGAGAACGCGAACACCAGCGTGTAGATCCAGATGGCCAGCGGCACCAGCACGACGAAGGCCGCGGCGAACAGCGCACCCGACACCCAGACCAGGCTGGGCGCCGCACCGAGGTAGCCGCTGAGCACGCCGATGAGCAACAGCGACGTGCGGTGGCGGCGGAAGATTTCGCGACGCTCTTCCTTGCTCGCATGCAGGGCCAGCACGTCGAAAGCCATCACGCGGTAGGTGAGCCAGCCCCAGATCAGCGGCGGCAGCACCAGGATCAACGGCGGCACGAACCACAGCGGGATCGACACCACGAGGGCCAGCAGCGCCAGCAAGGTGGAGCCGAGCGACCAGGCCAGGCTCAGGAGGAACGAGCCGCCCTGCTTCTTTTCGAGTTGGGGAAAACGCCGCTCGGACACCAGCGACACCATGGCCGGCGCCATCATCATCGCGACCACCAGCAGGGCCACGACCACGATGAAGGGCGTGACCACGAAGATTACGATCAGCGGCGCGAGGGCGATCTTGAGGTTGCCCGCGCCCATGCCCTCGAGCCAGGACCACAGGCGGGTGATCCACTCCGACGCATCGAGCATGCCGCGCACCATGTCCAGCGCCGGCTCCCAGAAGAAATAGCCCAGGCCCAGCGACAGCGCCACCATCAGCACCAGCGGTAGGAACGACAGCGCGATGACGCGCGGGTGAACGCAATAAGCGGCCGCGCGCCAGAAGGAATCAAGCAACAAACGCATGCGCTGAGCATAACCCGGCCGACTGCGCGCCAGCCGCGTGGCGGGCCGGATTTACCGTGGCGTAACGTGGTTCAAGCGCGGCCGGCCAGGCGCTTGAGGCCCAGCCATTGCTGCGCCCAGAAACCGCGGCCGTAGTCGCGCAGGCCGTGCGGCCCGGGCTCGACCTGGTCGCGGATGCCGGTCGGATCGAAACGCTTTTCGAAATTGCCGGTGCGAAACAGGATGTCCCACACCGGCAGCAGCACCGCGAAATTCTTGCCGCCGATGGTGCCCCGCCCTTCCGACTCGTGGCCGATGCCGATGCTGTGGTGCAGGCGGTGGAAACGCGGGCTGACCCACAGGCGTTCGCCGATGCGGCCGAACCAGATGCGCAGGTTGGCGTGGTGCAGGTTCTCGCTGAGCTGGGTGATGGCCACCAGCGCGATGAACTGGCCCGGCGCCACACCCACCAGTTGGGCCACGACGACGATGATCACGTCGCGCAGCATGTCGTCGAGCAGGTGGTTGCGGTTGTCGCTCCACATCGTCATCTGACGCTGCGAATGGTGCAGCGCATGCAGCCGCCACCACCATTCGATGCCATGCTGGCCGCGGTGGATCCAGTAGTCGACCAGGTCGAACAGCACGAGGTAGAGGGCGAAGCTGAGCAGCGGCCGGTCGGTGACGCCGGGCCAGAGTTCGTCGAGCTGGAACGTCGGCAAGCCGGCCACCCGCAACCAGCCGAAGATGTCGTCCATCACCGGCTCGAGCGTGAAGAACAGCAGCAGCCGGAAAGCGCCGAGCCGGTGGATCAGCGTGTAGAGGATGTCCTCCCGGATGGCGGCGCGGTCGGTCACCGGCTCCACCGGCCGCCAGCGCTGCAGCGGCCCGATCACGGCCAGCAGCACCAGCACCTGGATCAGGCCCACCAGCAGCCAGCCGGTGGCGTCGAAAGCGTCCTCCGTCCAGCCGCCGAGGCCAATCGCAAAAACAAAAGGCTGCACCACGCTCTCGAACAGCCATTGCTGCGCCATCGAGAACCAATCCGTCAACATGTCCATGGCTTATTTTCGCCGGGCGGCGATCCAGGCGGCGTAATCCGGATGCGCGCGAAGGGTTTCGAAACAGAAGCCCTTGGCCTTGAGGCCGACGATCAGCGGCTCGAGCACCGCTGGCGCCCACGGGTCCTTGCGCGACCAGATGCCGAGGTGGGCCAGCAAAATGTCGCCGGGCCGGATACCCTTCAGGGCCTTGTCCAGCAGCGCCTGGTTCGGATAGGCCTCGCTCGGCAGTTCGTCGCCGAGGAAACCGGCCGGCGCCCAGCCCACGTGGGCGTAGCCGCAGGACTTGGCCGCCGCCAGCAACCTGGGTGAAGTCTTGCCGCCGGGCGCACGGAACAGCGGCAGCGGCGCCTTGCCGGTGATGGCCTGCAGGCGCTTTTCGGAACGGTCGATCTCTTCGCAGTATTGCGCAGCCGTCCAGACCTGCTCGCGGCCTTCGTCGGGGCCGGCCGAGGGCCGCATGCGGAATTGCACCGGATCGCCGGGTTTGGCGGACTTGGCGGACTTGCCGGCCACGTCGCCGCGCCAGTACACGTGGTCGAACGTGTGCGAGGCGAATTCATGGCCTTCGGCGGCACGCGCCTTCCACCAGGGCGCCCAGGCATCGCCCAGGCTGCCGTCGCCGGTCTGCGTGCGTTCGTTGGCCGCGAAGAAGGTCACCTTGACGTGCTGACGGTTCAGCACCTCGGCGATCAGCGGCGCCACGGCCATGTGGCCGGTGTCGAAGGTCAGGTAGACCGGTTTTTCACAACTGTTTGGTGCACCAGCCCCGATCGCACCGGCGCTGGCCGCTCCCAGAACGATAGCAACTGCGAAACGCATGTGGCGCTCAGCGCGGCGCGTGGTCCAGCGTCCACACGCCATGCGGCGACCGGCCGACATTGACCTGGCGCACCACCTTCTTCGCCTCGGTATCGATGACCGTGAGTTTCTTGGCCCAGCGCGAGGTCACCATCAGCAGCTTGCCGTCGGCGCTCACGTCCATGCAGTCCGGCCCGCCCGGCGCGGGGTAATTGGCCACGACCGACAGGGTCTGCAGGTCGATCTTGCTGATGGTGTTGGCCACGCGGTTGCTGATGAAGACATGCCGCCCATCGCCGACCGCGCGGAACGCATGCGCGCCCTTGCCCGTGGGCAGCACGCGCGTGCGCACCGGCAGCTTGCCGGAGACGTCGTAGACCTCCACGCCATCGCTGCCGGTCAGGCCGAGCAGCAGCGTCTTGTCGTCGGCAGTGACGAACACGTCGGCCGGCATCGCACCGGTGGGCGTGCGCCACTTGACGGTCTGCGTGGCCAGGTCGATGGCGATGAGTTCGTCGCTGTCCTGCATCGACGAATAGATGGTCGTGCTCTTGCTGTCGATCCACAGGTGGCTCGGCGTCTTGCCGGTCGACACACGCTTGGCCAGGGTCAGGTTCTGGCCGTCCCAGCGGTAGATGTCCACGTGGTTGAGCCGGTTCGCCGCGGTGACGAACCACTTCATGTCGGGTGAGAACCGCAGCTGGTAGGGGTCGGAAATGCCGCGCACCGTGCGCTGCACCTGGGCCGTGCGCGGATCGAGGAAGGTCAGCGAATCGGCCACCGAATTGGCGACGATGAGCGACTTCTCGTCGGGCGTGAGGTAGAGGTGGTGCGGCTCCTTGCCGGTGGGAATGCGCTCGGTGACGGTCCAGGTGGCGGGGTCGACGATGCTGACGTCGGCGTCGAGCGAGTTCAGGACGAAGATGGGATGGGTCAGCTTGGTTTCCGCCGCCCCGGCGGCAAAAGAACCGGCCAGCATCCAGGCCATGGCAGCCGCAAGGGCTGTGGAACGAAGGGACAACTTCACAGTACACCAAGGTTTGAACAATCCGTCAGTGTAGCCGCGGGCCATGCCCTTGCGCCGCGGTCGGACAGCGTTTTTGCCCCGGGTGTATCGGGCTGTTTCAGCCGCGCAATTTGGCCAGGTCGTCGGCATCGAGCCAGCGCCACTGCCCCGGCAACAGGTCGGCCGGCAGCGCCAGTTCGCCGATGCGCGACCGGTGCAGGCCTTCGACGCGATTGCCCACCGCCGCCAGCATGCGCTTGACCTGGTGGTACTTGCCTTCCGTCAACGTCAGGCTGAGCTGGTTTTCACCGTTGACCGTGCAAGCCGCGGCGCGCACCGGCTTCGGATCGTCGTCCAGCACCACCCCGGCCAGCAGCCGCTGCACCTGTTTGTCGTCGACCGCGTGTTTGGTCGTGACCTCGTAGACCTTGGGCACGTGCTTCTTCGGCGAGCTCATGCGGTGGATGAACTGGCCGTCGTCGCTGAGCAGCAGCAGGCCGGTCGTGTCCTGGTCGAGCCGACCGACCGCCTGCACGCCCTGCACCGCGCTTTTCTGCGGGCGCAGGCGCAGCGGCGACGGCAGCAGCGTGTAGATGCTCGGATAGGTCGAAGGCTTTTGCGAACACTCGGTGCCCGCAGGCTTGTTGAGCAGCACATAGGCCAGCCGATGGTAGGCCCAGTCCACGCCCTGTACGCGAAAACGCAGGCCTTCCTCTTCGAAATCCATAGCGGACTCCGTAATCAGCACCGGCGCCGTGGCGTCTTTCGATGCATAGACCTCGACCAGGCCCTGCTGCACCAGGCCGGCACAGACGCGGCGCGTGCCGAAACCCTGGGAATAAAGAATGTCTTGCAACTGCATGGCCGCGAGTATCGCAAAGCCGCATCCCTGTCCAGGCAGACCGGCGATCCGTGAATTTTTCACAAGGCCCGAAGCGCTTGGGAAGTTACAACCAAGGCCTCACCGGAGCCCATCATGCGCGAACTGTTCACCACCCTCTTCGTCTTCGCCGCCGCCTTCATGCTGTGGCGCGCCATCCGCCCGCACCACAGCCACCTGGGTCTGGTGCATTCCGAAGAACCGACCCAGCAGTTCCCCATCGACGACGAAGCCACGTTCAAATGGCCGGCCCTGGGCAAGTTCGACTTCGCGGTCATCGATGCCGAGAGCCACCAGGGCGCGCTCAAACGCGCCGCGGCCACCGCCCCAACCGGCGCCAAGGGCAAGCAATGCCTGGCCACGCTGCACATGGGTGGCAGCCAGCCCCATGTCTACAAGCCGGTGGAAGTGCGCGTGCAAGGCCAGCGCGTGGCATTCCTGTCGAGCGGCGACGCCAGTCGCTTCCAACGCCGCCTGGCCTACGAAGGCCGCGCCGGCCAGACCACCGCCTGTGAAGCGCTGCTGGTCGAGACCGTCAGCGGCGGCCGCATCCACTACGACATCCGCCTCGACCTCAAGGAATTCCGCCACTGAACGCGGCCCACACCGCGCCGTTTCAGACGGCGAGATTCTGGATGCTGTATTCCAGCTGGTACAGCCCGCGCACCACCTCGCTGCGGGCACCGAGTTCCACCAGTTTCGCACTCGACAGGAACTTTTCTCCCGCGGCCCTCACCCCGTCCGCCGTCGATCCCTCAACCAGCACCACCAGGTGCGGCAGCGTGATGACGCGGCCGCGCTGGTTGCCGGCGTTGCCCGCGGTCAGCGCCACATCGTTCTTCACCAGATGCACGCCGGTGACGCGCGGCGTGTCGATCATGCGGGCCAGCACGTTTTTCTTCAGCGCGTTGACCAGCGCGGGCTCGCGTCCTTCCTCCGCCTCGAAACGCAGCGTCAGCATGAAGCCGCCCATGGCGTAGCTTTCGCTGAACTCGATCTGGCAAGCGCCGCGTTCGTTGTTGAAGAAGCCCGGCAAGGTCTTGGTCGACCACGGCGTGGGCTGGGTGAGCCTTTGCTTGTAGACGTCGCTGACCAGCACGTCGGTGCTCGTCACCTCGTACAGCGTCAGGAATTCCACGCCGCCATCCACGGCTGCATAGCGCCGGCCACGCAGGAAGCCGGGAATCCCCAGCCGTTCGACCATGTGTTCGCGCGGATGCCATTCGAAGAAATCCTCGCGCAGCTCGGGTTTGATGTCGTTCCAGATCGCGACCAGTCCTGTGCCTGCCAATGCCATGTTGTGCTCCTGTAGAAAATTCAAAAACCGGTGATCTGCGGCGGTGCGATCGGCGGCAGCCGCGTCGGCCCTAGCAACGTCGGTGCGCCGGCCAGGCGATAGGCCTCCTCCATCACGCGCAGGCTGCCGAGCTGGTCCTGCGCCGAGGTCCAGAAGGGCCCGCCACCTTTCACCTGATCGACGAAGTGCTGAATCGACGCGTTGAAGCAGTTCTGCCGCACTTCGGCTTCGTCGTAGACGATGGTCTGCTGCTCCGCGCCGATGAGCTTCAGCACCGCGCCTTCGAGCACCACGCTGCAGCGCGTGCCTGCGATCTCTAAACGATCGGGCGCACGCGTTTCATGGCCGGCAGCGGTCATCACGCCGTCCAGGCTCACCGTAAGGCCATCCGCCGTGCGCAGCAACAGGCTGGCGCTGTCCTCGCCGATGATTTCGCCGCAGGCCCGGCCGGTGCTGCAGGCCAGGACCTCGACTTCACCGAACAAGGCCCGCACCACGTCGATCTCGTGGATCAGCGATTCGGCGATCAGCACGCGCGCCTCTCGCGCCAGGAAAGCCTGCCGCGTGAGTGCATGCACCCGGCCGTCCTCGGCGCGCGGCAGCATGCTCGAGCGCCACAGGGCGAGGCGCGCGAGCGTCACCGTGCCCAGTTTGCCGGCCTGCAGCCATTCGGCGATCTGGCGGAAATACGCGCGGTAGCGCCAGTTCTCGTTGACCATCACACGGATGCGGCCGCCCACCTCCTCCACCAGCGCCTGCGCCTCGGCGTAGGTCGGGCACAGCGGCTTCTCGCAGAGCGCATGGATGCCGTCGCGCGCGGCCAGCCGCACCATGGCGGCATGCGTCTCGCGTGGCGTGATGATGTCGATCAGGTCAAGCGATTCGGCCGCGATCATGGCCCCGGGCGAGTCATAGGCCGCGCGGATGTCGAACTGCCCGGCACGCGCACGCGCGCGGTCGATCATCGGATCGCACACGGCCACCACCTGGGCACCCTGGCAACGTGCCCAGGCCGTGAAATGATCGGCGCTGATCATGCCGCAACCCAGCACGCCGACGCGCAGCAGCTTGTTGCCTGAGGTCTTCATCGGCTCACCGCCTCGGCCTGCCGCATCGAGGCGCGATGCGCGTCATAAGCCGCCATGAAGCGCACGGCGTCATCGTGCGCGGCCTGCGCTTTGGCCAGCGGGGAACGCTCGGCCATGTCGACACGCGCCACCTCGTATTCGACCTCCAGCCCGGCCGGCAGCGCGTCGAGAAAGTCGAACAGCGGCAAGTCGCCCGCGCCCGCCGGAAGCCGTGCGAAGCGGGCTTCCTGCAGCAGTTCTTCATCGCTGCGCGGGCCGCTCAGCTTCCTGGCGTCGCACAACTGCGCGAAGACGATTCGGGCGGGATCGATCTTCGCGATGTCGGCAGCGCTGCCACCCGAGCGGTCCAGATGCAGCGCATCGAGCAGTACGCCGGCGTTGGATGCGCCGCTGCGTTCGACCACGCGCAGCGCAGCCTGCAGATCGCGCACCGCGCTGTAGGGCAGGAACTCCAGCGCGACCCGGATGCCGGCCTTGGCGGCGGCCTCGCAATACTTCGCGAACAAGTCTGTGAACTGCGCTTCGTCCGGGTTGAAGCTGTTGGCCACGATGATGGGGATGCCGAGCGCCTGCGTGGTGTCGACCACCGGCGCAATGTCGCGCCATTGCACTTCGGGATAGAACTGGTAGGCCGACACGTTGGACAGGCGGATGCCGAGGTCGGCCGCGCGCTTGCGCAGCCCCTTCGCAGCCGCCGCATCGCCGACGACGGGCTCGGCGAACGGATCGCCCGGACGGCGCCCGCAGATGCGCAGGCCAACGGCGCCGAAGCCCGCGGCAGCGGCGGCGTCGATGGTGGGCGTGGGCATGGCGCTGATGCTCAGATGGGCCAGGGTGAGGTTTTTCATGGGGAGGGTCGGTTCAGGAGGGATGGATGGACAGGCTGGACGGCACGTCGACGCGCAGCAGCGCCGCCAGTTGCCGCAGGTCCGCGGCGACGGGCTCGGGCACGGCGATGCCGCTGGCCCGCTGGGCCTGTTCGGTGCGCCAGGCGCGTTCGCCGGGCATGAGGATTTCGCGCGCCCCGGGCATCAGCGGCGTGGCCTTGAGCATCGACACCATCGTGTCGACACGCTGCTTGAAGGCCTCGGGTTCCACGAAGCGGCGGATATCGACGGCCATGTGGATGTGGCCGTTGCCGATGGCCTGGTCGGTGGCGCGGAACCACGCGGGGATCTCGCCCAGGATGCGCGAGCCGGTGAGCGCGCCGCACAGGATCTCGCCGAACACCGCCAAGCCGTAACCCTTGTAGCCGAGCGGCAACAAGGCGCCGCCGGACGTCAGCGCCGCCGGGTCGTCGGTGGGCAGGCCTTCGCTGTCGACGAGCCAATCGTGCGGAATCTTCTCGCCGTTCTTCGCGGCCAGCCGGATCCGCCCGCCGGCCGCCACGCTCAGCGCCATGTCGAGCACGACCGGGCCGTGGCTCAGGCTCGGCGCGGCGAAGGCGATCGGGTTGTTGCCAATCGTGTTGCTGCGGCCGCCCGCCGGCGCCATGCCGGGAAAGCCATTGGTCCAGGCCAGGCCGACCATGTCGTGCGGCAGCGCCATCATCGCGTAGTGCGCACAGGTGCCGATGAAGTCGCTGTTGCGCGCGGTCACGAAGCCCACGCCTTGCGTGCGGGCCTTTTCCACCGCCAGGCGCATGGCAGCGGTGGCGGTGACGGCCCCCAAGGCACGGTCGCCGTCGAGCAGCGCGGTGGCCGGCGCGTCCTGCACGACGCGGATCTGGGGCCGCAGATTCGCGCCGCCCTGGCGCAGGCGTTCGACGAGAAACGGCAGACGGATCACGCCATGCGAATGCGTGCCGCGCAGATCGGCCGCAACCAGGCTGTCGGCCATCGTCACCGCATCGGCCTCCACCAGGCCGGCGGCCACGAACACCGCGACCACGTAGGACTGCAGCGCCGCCACCGGAACGAAACATGTGGTTGGATTTTTCATTCGGCCTGGATCTTCGCGGTGCGGGCGACCTTGCCGAAGGCCTCGTGGTCGGCGGCGATGCGCGCGGTGAACGCCTCGGGCGTGTCGCCCACCGGACGGATTGCATTGGCGGCCATGCCGGCCTTCACGGCCTCGGTCCTGAGCGCATCGACAAGCGCCTCGTTCAGGCGCTGCACGATGGCGTCGGGCGTGCCCCTGGGCGCATGCAGGCCGAACCAGTTGCTGCAAGCCTCCATCGGCTGGTAGCCGGCCTCGGCCGCGGTCGACACATTGGGCAGGCGCGGGTCGCGTTGCCGGCCCACCAGCATCAACGGCCGGAGCTTGCCCTGGGCGATGTACGCCTCGATGGCGGGGTAGCCGTTCAGCCCCATCTGCACGCGGTTCGACAGGTAGTCGGGCATCAGCTGGCTCGTGCCGCGGTAGTGCACCGGCTGCAGGTCGATGCCGGCCAGCAGCTTGAAATATTCCATGTACAGGTGCAGGCTGCCGCCCGCCCCGGCGTCGCCGTAGAACATGCTGCCGGGGCTTTTCTTGGCCAGCGCCACGAACTCGGCGATGTTCTGTGCCGGCACGGCGGCATTGATGTTGAGGATCTGGTCGCCCTCGCCGATCATGCCGATGTGGCGCAGGTCGGTGAGTGGATTCACCGGCAGGTTCGAGGTGTGCGGCGACACCACGATCTGGCCCACCGAAGTGGCCAGGATGGTGTAGCCGTCCGGCGGCGCCTTGGCCACGAAGGTGGTAGCCAGGTTGCCGGCCGCACCGGTACGGTTCTCGATCACCACCTGTTGACCCAGCGTTTCGCTCATGCGCGGCGCGACCAGGCGTGGCATGGCGTCGGCCAGGCCCCCGGCCGCAAACCCGACGACGAACTTGATCGGACGGTTCGGGTAGCTCGGCTGGGCCCGCAGAGCCACCGGCCAGACCAGGCCAGCCACGCCGGCGCTGCCGAGCACACGGATCATGCTGCGGCGCGACACACCGCTTTGGGGCCGGCCCATCATGCCTCCGCCTTGATGTTGGCGTCTTTCGCCACCTTGCCGAACAGTGCATGGTCGCGCGCGATGCGGGCGCCGAAGGCCTGCGGCGTGTCGCCGATGCCCTGCACCGCGAGGTTGGCCAGGCCGGCCTTGACGACGTCGGTCTTGAGGCTGTCGACCAGCGCCGCGTTCACCTTCTGGACGATGGCGTCAGGCGTGCCCCTGGGCGCATGCAGGCCGAACCAGTTGCTGCACGCCTCCAGGGGCGCGAAGCCGGCTTCCGCTGCCGTGGGTATGTCGGGCATCTTCGGGTTGCGTTTCTTGCCGACGATCAGCAAGGGCCGCAGCTTGCCCTGCGCGATGTAGGGCTCGACCACCGGCGGCGCGTTGAGGCTGATCTGCACGCGGTTGGCCAGCAGGTCGGGCATCAGCGGGCCGCCGCCGCGGTAGTGCACACCCTGCAGCTCGATGCCGGCCAGGATGCGGAAGTATTCGAGGTACAGGTGCTGGTTGCCGCCAGCACCGGCGTCGCCGTAGAACATCGCGGCCGGCTTCTGCTTCGCCAGCGCGATGAATTCGGCCAGGTTCTTCGCCGGCACCTCCGAGCTGATGTTGAGGATCTGGTCACCCTCGCCCATCATCGAGATGTGCACCAGGTCGGTCAGCGGATTCACCGCGAGGTTGGAGGTGTGTGGCAGCACCACGATCTGGCCCACGCCCGAGGCCAGCAAGGTGTGGCCGTCCGGCGGCGCGCCCGCGACATAGGCGGTGGCGATGTTGCCGGCCGCACCGGCTTTGTTCTCGATGATGACGGGCTGGCCCAGGCGTTCGGCCAGCGGGTTGGTCAACAGGCGCGGCAACGCATCGGTGAGCCCGCCGGGCGCGAAGCCGACGATGAGCCGGATGGTCTTGCCCGGATAGGCCTGCGCCCAGCCGGCGAGCGGCAGCGCCACGCTGGCAGCTGCAACCGTGCCCGCCTTGATGAGGCCGCGGCGGGAGATGGTGGGCTGCTTCATGGCGCGGTCCTCGCCGTTGCGGTATCCGTGCGCGGCCGGGCCGGTGGCACGCCGCCATGCACCACCCAGCCGTTCGTGGCGAGAACGCCGGCATCGATGACGAGGTTCGCACCGGTGATGGCGGAGGCCTTGTCCGACAGCAGGAAGGCGATCGACTCGGCCACCTCGGCGGGCTCGACCAGCCGGCCCAGCGCGCTCACTTCCACCGGCGACACCGCGTACCGCTTACCCTCGGCGATGTTGGCCACCATGCGCGGCACGGCCACGAAACCGGGGCTCACCGCATTCACGCGCACGCCGCTGCGCCCCCATTCGCCGGCCATGCCCTCGGTGAGCATGTTCACCGCGGCCTTGGCCGAGTAGTAGGCGTGTCCGTGGTTCGGGCGCTGGCCCACCATCGACGAGATGTTGACGATGGCGCCGCCGCCCTGCGCCGCCATGCGCCGGCCGAATTCCACATTGCTCACGTAGGTGCCGCGGTAGCCCGACTGCACGATGCGATCCCAGGTGTCGAGCGGCAGCAGCTCGGGCGCCATCTGCGGCTGGAAGATGGCCGCTGAATTCACCATGGCGTAGATCGGTCCGTGCGCGGCTTCGATGGCCGCCGCGCCACCGGCGATGGACTGCGCATCGAGCACGTCCATCCGGACCGCGTGGCCCGCACACCGGACCGCCATCGCTTCGGCCGCGCCGAGATCGAGGTCGGCCACCGCCACGCGCCAGCCGCGCGCATGCAGCAGCGTACAGGTCGCCGCGCCGATGCCGTTGCCGCCGCCAATCACCACGGCCAGCCGGCCGCGGCCTTCTGTGTTGTCTGGGTTCACTGGATGTCCTTTGTTCGGTGTGTCGCCGGCTCAGCCAACCTGGATCTTTGCGGTGCGGGCCACCTTGGCGAAAGCCTCGTAGTCGGCAGCGATGCGCGCCGTGAACGCCGCCCCGGTATCGCCCACCGGACGGATCGACTGCGTGGCGAGCCCCGCCTTGAAGGCATCGAGCTTCAGCGCCTCGACCAGGGCGCCGCGCAGCTTCTGGCGGATCGGCTCGGGCAGGTTCTTCGGGCCGTGCAGGCCGAACCAGTTGGTGCAGACCTCCAGCGGCTGCAGCCCCGCTTCGGTACAGGTCGGTACATCCGGCAGCTTGGGTTCACGCTGTTTGCCGATCACCATCAGCGGCTTGAGCTTGCCCTGCTGGATGTAGGCCTCGATCGCGGGATAGGCATTCAGACTCATCTGCACATGGTTGGCAATGAAGTCGGGCATGAGCTGCGCCGTGCCGCGGTAGTGCACGCCGGTCATCTTCACGCCGGCCAGCAGGTTGAAATACTCCATGTACAGGTGCAGGTTGCCGCCCGCCCCGGAGTCGCCGAAGAACATGGTGTTCGGGCTCTTCTTCAGCAGCGCGATGAACTCCTGGATGGTGTTGGCCGGCACCTGGCTGTTCACGGTGAGGATCAGGTCGCCCTCGCCGATCATCGAGATGTGCGTGAGGTCGGTCTGCGGGTTCACGCGCATGTCGCTGTAGGTGTGCGGCGAGACGACAATCTGCCCCACCGACGAGAACAGCAGGTTGTAGCCGTCGGCCGGCGCCTTGGCCACGAATTCGGTGGCCAGGTTGCCGGCGGCCCCTGTCTTGTTTTCGATGACGACCGGCTGGCCCAGCTTCTCGCCGAGGCTGGTGGCGGTGAGCCGCGCCAGCACGTCGGTCAGGCCACCCGCGGAGAAGCCCACGTTGAGCTTCACCGGACGGCTCGGATAGTCCTGCGCATGGCCCATCCAGGGCAGCGCCAGGCCCGCCGTGGTGGCGGCGGCACCGCGCAACAGGTCGCGGCGGCTCCAGCTTGGCATCGTCATTTTTTGTCTCCGTTTCATTCAGGTTCGTGCGGCTTGGGCACGTCTGAATTAAAACGAATCGAACCCGCCAAGTCCAAAACCGTCGGTGTCTGCCTGTCCCAAGTTTTTTGTTGTGGCTGGGGCCGAAAACCCAGGGTTATCCCGCGTTCGGCGCGTGGCCGTCAGGGCGCAGCCGCGCCGTGCTTCAGCGTTTCCAGCGTCCTGGAGATCGGTTGGTCCAACGCCTCGAGCCGGCGCGCCAGCGGACCGAGCTGGGCGGCGAAAGCCTCGCACACGGCGGCCAGCAGTTCGAGCAATTCTTCCTCGTACTTGAAATGGGCGCGCCGCAGCGAGCGCACCAGGTACAGCGTGCGCTTGAGCGCCGGGTTCACGATGCGCCGCCCGGCCAGACGGCCGCGCTCGATGTCCTCGATCGCGTTGCCATACGGCATCACCGCCGCGGCGTCGCCGTGGGCCACGAGGTTCTTCATCATCGAGATCGAAGACACGTCGATGGTCACGTTCAGGTTCAGCGCCAGGCGCTTGGCCGTGGTCAGCACCTGTTGACGCACGCCGTCGCGCTGGCCCGGCAGCACCAAGGCACGGGCCGCGAGATCGGAGAACTCGATCGGCGCATCCAGTACGCCAGAGGCTTTTCCGTCGCCCTGCGACACGAACAGCAGTTCCTCCTCCACCAGTGGCACGCGCAAGAGGCCGGGCCGCTCGTGGACCTCGTAGGCCAGCGCGATGTCGATCTCGTGCCGCTCCAGTGCGTCCACCAGCAGCAGGCTGCGTTCCTCCACCAGGCTGAGGTTCACCGCCGGCAGGTCACGGCGTGCCTGCAGCACCAGGCGGCGGCCGACGAGGTTGCTGAAGCCGTTGGTCAGGCCGAGCACGATGCCTTCGCGCTCGAGCCGGCCCGCGGCCGTGACCTGGCGCTCGGTTTCGTCCACGAGGCGCAGGATCTCGCAGGCCCGTTCGTACAACACCTGGCCCGCGCGCGTGGGCGACACGCCGCGCGAATGCCGGCTCAACAGGCTCACGCCCAGCGCCTGCTCGAGCTGGCGGATCTGCAGCCCGAGCGCTGGCTGGGCCACGAACAATTGCTCGGCCGCACGCGTGATGTTGCCGGTTTCGACGATGCGCGCGAAGTACTGCAGTTGGCGAAGGTTCATGGGCGGGGCTCCCGAATGGCTCGGGATTTGTGGCGGCCAGTATAGGAGCGTGGTTTAAGTCTCGTCTAAGTCTGGGTCCGCATCATTCATGCATTCCAAACCCTTTCCGAGGACCCGTCCATGAGCAACGTTTCACTCAAAAGCACCAAACTCGTTCTGGCTCTCGTGGCCGCGGGCGCCATTGGCGGCGCCGGCGTCGGCCTGGTCCAGACCGGCATGGCCCATGCCGCCGCGCCAGTGGTGGCCACGGCGCCGGCCGTCGCCGGCGTGCCGATGGCATTGCCCGATTTTTCGCAGATCACCGCGCAATACGGGCCGGCCGTGGTCAACATCAGCGTGACCAGCGTGGCCAGCGACGAGGACAAGGCCGAAATCGCGCAGCAGCAAGGCGGCCAGGAAGACCCGTTCGGCAACGATCCGTTCTTCGAATTCTTCAAGCGCTTCCAGGGTCAGCAAGGCCAGCAGCCGGGCCGCGCCCAACGCAACGCGCCACCCCAGATGGTGCGCGGCCAGGGCTCCGGCTTCATCGTAGGCGCCGACGGCACCATCCTCACCAACGCCCATGTGGTGCGTGGCGCGAAGGAGGTCACGGTCAAGCTCACCGACCGCCGCGAATACCAGGCCAAGGTGCTCGGTTCCGACCCGAAGACCGACATCGCCGTGCTGAAGATCGACGCGAAGAACCTGCCGGTGGTCAACATCGGCAAGGTCAGCGACCTGCGCGTGGGCGAATGGGTGCTGGCCATCGGCTCGCCGTTCGGCTTCGAGAACACGGTCACGGCCGGCGTGGTCAGCGCCAAGAACCGTTCGCTGCCCGACGACAGCTCGGTGTCCTTCATCCAGACCGACGTGGCGGTGAATCCGGGCAACTCGGGCGGGCCGCTGTTCAACACGCGTGGCGAGGTGGTGGGCATCAACTCGCAGATCTACAGCCGCACCGGCGGCTACCAGGGTGTGTCGTTCGCCATCCCGATCGACCTGGCCAGCAAGATCAAGGACCAGATCGTGGCCCACGGCAAGGTCGAGCATGCGCGCCTGGGCGTGGCGGTGCAGGAGGTGAACCAGACGCTGGCCGATTCCTTCAAGCTCGACAAGCCAGAAGGTGCGCTGGTCTCCGCAGTGGACAAGAACGGCCCGGCCGCCAAGGCTGGCCTGGAGCCGGGCGACGTGATCCGCAAGGTGAACGGCCAGGCCATCGTGTCCTCGGGCGACCTGCCTTCGGCGATCAGCCTGTCCACGCCGGGTGAGACCGTGAAGCTCGACGTCTGGCGCAAGGGCGGCCCGGTGCAGATCGAGGCCAAGCTCGGCAGCCTGAACGACAAGGCGACCAAGGTGGCCAACTCGGACGAAGGCGCGCAGAAGGGCAAGCTCGGCTTGGCGCTGCGCCAGCTCGAACCCGACGAACTGCGTTCGGCCGGCCTGCCTTCGGGCCTGCTGATCGAGGAAGCAGCCGGCGCTGCCGCAAACGCGGGCGTGGCCCAGGGCGACGTGCTGCTGGCCGTGAACGGCACGCCGGTGAAGAGTGTCGAGCAGGTGCGCGCGGCGGTGGCGAAGTCCGACAAATCGGTGGCGCTGCTGATCCAGCGCGGCGGGGACAAGATCTTCGTGCCGGTGCGGTTGGGCTGATATCCCGCTCCGATCCCCTTGACACGCGGCCTCCGCTCATCCGTGCGGAGGCCGCGTCGTTGCTGGTGTTCGGTCGTGCCGGTGCGTGCATGGCCCCGCCCGTTGATCGGAAATAGGCCGTACGGGGGAAATTCCGACACAGAATAGGCCGAAATGGAGCCCCAACTTCGGCCCGCATGGGCGCCCAATGGGGGAACTTTTCGACGAACCGCGTTCCAATGCGGCTGTCCCATCCGAAAGAAAGCGCCCACATGCACCGTCGCCGCCTCATTTCCAGACCCGTCACCGTTCATACCGAAGCTGGCGAGATCGCCACCGTGCCGCCGTTCGCCCGCCGCCGCACGCTGGCTTTCGCGCGCCCCTGGCTCGTCGGCTGCGCCATGGTGGCCGCCGGCTGGATGAGCCTGCCAACGGCCAAGGCACAGACCACGGCCCACAACGCGCTGCGCTGGCAGACCAGCCTCAGCGATTTCGCCTCGGCCGACCGCGCGCATCCCCCCGGCCGCGACGGCGTGTTGTTTGTCGGCAGCTCGACCATCCGCATGTGGCGCAGCATGTCCGAAGACTTCCGCCAGGTGCCGGTGGTGATCAACCGCGGCTTTGGCGGCTCGACGCTGGCCGACTGCGACCATTACGTGCGCGAACTCGTCATCCAGTACCAGCCGCGCCAGGTGATGGTCTATGCGGGCGACAACGACCTCGCCGAGGGCCGCACGCCGCAGCAGGTGCTCGAGAGCTTCCAGCACTTCGTGAGCGCCGTGCGCAGCGAATTGCCTTCGGCGCAGATCACCTACATCTCGATCAAGCCGAGCCCGGCCCGCGTGGCGCTGAAGGAGCGCATCAACGAGACCAATGCGCTGATCGGTGGCTATGTGAAGACGCTGTCGAACGCGAAGTACATCGACATCCACACGCCGATGCTCACCGCCAGCGGCGAGACGCGGCCGGAACTGTTCCAGGCCGACCTGTTGCATCTCAACGAGACCGGCTACGCGCTGTGGAAATCGCTGATCACGCCCTATCTGGTCACGAACGCAGCCACCGCCGCTGACGCGTCGGCTGCGCCACCCCCGGCGCAAGTTGCAGCCGCTCGGTAAGCAGCGCACCTTCGAGCGGCGGCGGGAGTTCGGGCGCAGTGTCGCCGGAATCCGGATGCCGCTCATGCGCCGGCACCCATCGAGCCGGCGAATTCTCCAGCCACGCGACGATGGCGGCCACGCCGTACAGGCCGGCGAACACCGCGGCGAGTAGCGCGATGTCGCCCCAGACCGGCCGGGCCTGGGCCGAATCGCCCCACCAGGCCAGCACCAGGAACACCATCAGCAAGTGGGTGCAGAACACCGTGAGTGAGGCCGAGCCCATGGTCTCCAGGATGCGTGAACGGGGCGCATGACGCCGCAGCCAGTCGGCAAAATGCATGGCCAGCACCATCAGCGCGAACAGGTTGATGAGGCGGAAAGGCGCCAGATGCCATTTGTCGAAGGCGTCGTTGGCCCAGAAGCCGGGCGCAAACGGAATCTGGCCGAACCAGTGCCGCCATACCAGACACGCCGCCGCGTAGACAGCCGCCACCACCACGGCCCAGCCCGGAAAGAGCCATGTGCCCGCGGCCTTGTCGCTGGTGTGGGACCCCATCCACAGCCCGAGCACCCACAGGAACTGCCAGGCGAAGGTGACGAAAGGTCCGGTCTGTACATAACTCACGGGCAGGCCGGTGAACACCACCATCTGCCCATGCAGCCAGCGGCCGAAGTCGAACTGCGCGAGCACCCACAGCAGCAGGCTCGCCCCGATCACCCGGCCCCAGCCGCTGCGCAGCGCAAAACCCAGCACCAGCGGACTCACCAGCATGAACACCACGTACATCGGCAGGATGTCGAGCAGCGGCGGCTCGTACACCAGGGCCAGGCCACTCAGCAGCGCCGTGATCGGCTCGCGCAGGTAGAAGGAAATGATTTCACGCACCGGCGCGTGGTCGACCTTCATGCCGACCGCCGCGATCACGGTGAACAGCACCAGCAGGCTCGCGGCCTGGCAGAAATACACCTTGGCGGCCCGGCGCAGAAAGGCCTTGCGCATCGCCGCGATGCCCTGCTTTTGCGCCAGCCGGCTGTAGACCATGCCGGTGACATACGCCGACAGCAGCACGAAGCCTTCGGCGGCGGAAACATAGCCGAAGGGCTGGCCCATGGGCGACGACAGCCGCGTCGGCAGGTGCGTGAAGGTCATCAGCACCAGCATGAGGCCACGCAGCGCGTCGATTTCCCAGCGGCGGGTCGAACCGGAAGAACGGGGCACGTGCAGGGTCTCCATGGTTTGAGGATCGGCAGTACGACGCGGCTGGCGGCAGCCCCGCAACGCCAAACCGGATGCTAGACAGCCCCAGGACTCATCGGTGCAGGACAACATCCTGCGGACTCTTGCGGTGCGTCCTACGCCAGACGAACGTCGTCCGCGGCCGGGCCTCCCCCCGCATTTGGCTCCCCGCGGCGGCCAAAGTTCCAACCATTTCGGGGCGACCGCTGCCCGGTCGGAACACATCCAAAATCGGCTACGCTCGACGGCCAACTGGGAGCCCCGCTTGCGTCGTCATTTCCGCCCTTTTCTCTTCCTGGCATCGGCAGCCAGCGTCCTGTTCGCCGCCACCGGCGCCTCGGCGCTGCAGATCACCAGCCTGTCGCCCCAGGGCGAAGTGGCGCGTGTGCGCCAACTGGTCGCCAAGTTCGATGAAGCCGCCGTCAACTTCGGCGACCCGAAGGCCGCCGCACCGCTGGCCTTGAGCTGCAGCGACGCCGAAGCCAGCCGCGGCACCGGCCGCTGGACCAGCGAGCGCGAATGGGTGTTCGATTTCGACAGCGACCTGCCGCCCGGCGTGCGCTGCACCGTGTCGCGCAAGACGGGCATCAAATCGCCCTCCGGCGCAGAGCTGGCGGGCAAGGCCAGCTATCAATTCAATACCGGCGGCCCGTTCGTGCAGAACACCCGGCCCTACAGCGGCAGCACCATCGACGAGCAGCAGTTCTTCACGCTGCAGCTCAACGGCGCGGCCACCACGGCTAGCCTGCTGGCCAACACCTGGTGCGCGGTGGACGGCCTGGGCGAACGCGTGCCCGTGCGGTCCATCGAAGGGGCGGACCGCGCGGCGCTGCTCAAGGCGCAGGGCCTGGAAAAGGCCGCCGCACGCGAGCCGCTGCGCTACGCCACGCTGGCCTGCAACCGCCGGCTCACGCCTGCGGCCAAGGTGCAACTGGTCTATGGCCGGGGCGTGGCCACGCCGTCGGGCATCGCCAACACGGTGGAAAAGCGCTTCAACTTCCAGGTGCGCGAACAATTCACCGCCAGCTTCACCTGCGAGCGCGAAAACGCGCAGTCCGGCTGCCTGCCGATCCGGCCGGTCACGCTGAACTTCAACGCGCCGGTGCCGCGCAAGCTGGCCGAGGGCATCCGCCTCAAGTCGGGCAAGGGTGAAGTCAAACCGACGTTCGCCGAGGATGCGGACGCCGAGGGCACGGTCAACGACGTGACCTTCAACCCGCCGCTGGCCGAGTCCACGCCGTACACGCTGGAACTGCCCGCGGCCTTCAAGGACGCTTCGGACCGGCCACTGAACAACGCGGCCAATTTCCCGATGAAGTTCAGCACCGGCGCGATGCCGCCGCTGGCCAAGTTCGCCGCCGCGCCGTTCGGCGTCGTGGAGCGTTTCGCCGAGCCCGATGGGCCACCGATGATGCCGGTGACGCTGCGCAACGTTGAAGCCGCCTTGCCGATCCGCGGGTTGAATGCATCAGAGTCGCCGGCCGGCCAGGTGGCCGATCTGCAGCCGCGCAGCGACGCCGACATCATCGGCTGGTACCGCATGGTGCAGCGTTACGACCGCTTCCAGATCGCGCGCAGCCAGGCCGCGAAGGACGTCAAGGGCCCGTTGCCCAAGGTGATCGATGCGGACCAGAAGGATTGGGTGCAGTCGCGCATGGTATCGCTGCTGGCCGGCCGGGCGAACGTGAAGACGCTGAACCTGCCGCAGCCGGCCAGCAGTGACCCACGGCCGTTCGAGGTGGTCGGCATTCCGCTCACGCCGGGTTTCCACGTGCTGGAGATCAGCTCCAAGCGGCTCGGCCAGTCCTTGCTCGACGAGAACCACGGCCCGGACCGGACCATGGTCGTGCGCACCTCCACCCTGGTCACCAACCTCGGCGTGCACTTCAAGCTCGGCCGCGAGAACGCGCTGGCCTGGGTCACCACGCTGGACAAGGGCCAGCCGGTGGCAAACGCCGTGGTGCAGGTGTCGGATTGCCGCGGCAAGCCGCTGGTGAACGCGCGCACCAATGCGCAAGGCATCGCCGAGCTGCCCGGCCTGTCGTCCGAGCCGCAGAACTGCAACGGCGCGGACAACGACGATGAAGAAGGAGGCTACGGTGGTGCCTACTTCGTGAGCGCCCGCGCCAAGGACAGCAAGGGCATCGAAGATCTGGCCTTCACCTGGAGCGACTGGAGCCAGGGCATCGAACCCTGGCGCTTCAACGTGCCGACCAGCCGCGAGCCCGTGCCCGATGAACGCGCCCACACCATTTTCGACCGCATGCTGTTGCGCGCAGGCGAAACGGTGTCGATGAAGCACCTGATCCGCACCGAAGTGAAGAACGGGTTCGCGCTGCCGACACAGCAGCCCGCCACGCTGCAGATCACGCACGTGGGCAGCGGCCAGCAATTCACGCAAGCCCTGACCTGGCGCCGCACCGGCACCGGCGGGCTCAGCGCGGAGAGCACTTTCCAGGTGCCGCCCGCGGCCAAGCTCGGCGCCTACGACGTCACCCTGGCCGAAGCCGACGGCCGCAGCTTCTCGACCGGCCAGTTCCGCGTCGAGGAATTCCGCCTGCCCGTGCTCGAAGGCCGCATCGCGCCGACGCAGAAAGAGGCGCTCGTCAACGTCAAGGCCGTGCCCACCAGTGTGCAGATCAACTACGTGGCCGGCGGCGGCGCGGCCAACCTGCCGGTGCGCGTGTCGGCGCTGGTGCGCAACAAGTACCCGAGCTTCGCCGACTACGACGCCTTCAGCTTCTCGCCGCCGCGCGGCGCGCAATCGACGAGCAGCGAAGGCGAGGAAGACAGCAGCGCCGCCGACAGCCCACGCGTGGTGGCCGACAAGCTGCCGCTGAACCTGGACCGCAGCGGCGCGGGCAAGGTGACGATCGACCAGTTGCCGGCCGACCTGCTGGCCAAGCGCCCCAAGGAGCTGCTGCTCGAAGCCACCTACGCCGACCCGAACGGCGAGGTGCAGACCATCCGCAGCACATCCACCCTGTGGCCGGCTGGCGTGGTGGCCGGCATCAAGACCGAAGGCTGGGTCAGCCTCTCGGGCGGATCGAGCCAGCAGGTGCGCTTCCAGGCCCTGGCGCTCGACCTGAACGGCAAGCCGCAGGCCGGCGTGCCGATCGAGGTCCAGGCCGTGGCGCGCACCGTCACCACCACGCGCAAACGCATGGTCGGCGGCTTCTACACCTACGACAACCAGACGACAGTGAAGTCGCTCGGCCAGGTCTGCAGCGGCAAGAGCGACGCGCGCGGCCTGCTGCTGTGCGAGACGCCGGTGAGCGTGGCCGGCGAGGTGGAACTGGTCGCCACCGCCAAGGATGGCGCGGGCAACAGCAGCCAGGCCGCGAGTTCGGTCTACGTGACGCGCCAGGGCGAGCTGTGGTTCGGCGGCGAGAACCACGACCGCATGGACCTGCTGGCCGAGAAGAAGAGTTACCAGCCCGGCGAGACGGCCCGGTTCCAGGTGCGCATGCCGTTCCGCTTCGCCACGGCCCTCGTGGCGGTGGAGCGCGAGGGCATCATCGAGACCCAGGTGGTGCAACTCAATGGCCAGGACCCGACCATCAGCCTCAAGGTGCAGGACTCATGGGGCCCGAACGTGTATGTGAGCGTGCTGGCGCTGCGCGGCCGGCTGCGCGAGGTGCCGTGGTACAGCTTCTTCACCTGGGGCTTCAAGGCGCCGCGCGAATGGTGGACGGCCTTCTGGTACGAGGGCCGCGAATACGTGGCGCCGACGGCCCTGGTCGACTTGAGCAAGCCCGCGTTCCGCCTCGGCCTGGCCGAGATCCGCGTGGGCACCAAGGCGCACCAGCTCGACTTGAAGGTCACCGCCGACAAGGCGAGTTACCCGGTGCGCGGGCAGGCGCGTGTCACCATCAGCGCCAAGCTGCCCAATGGCCAACCTGCCGCGGGCGCAGAAGTCGCGCTGGCCGCCGTGGACCAGGCCTTGCTCGAGCTGATGCCCAACACCAGCTGGAACCTGCTCGAAGCCATGCTGCAGCGCCGCGCCTGGGGCGTGCAGACCTCGACCGCGCAGATGGAGATCATCGGCCGCCGGCATTTCGGCCGCAAGGCCGTGCCCGCCGGCGGCGGCGGTGGTCGCGGCAGTACGCGCGAGCTGCTCGACACGCTGCTGCTGTGGAACCCGAAACTCGTGCTCGACGCGCAGGGCCAGGCCGTGGTGACGGTGCCGATGAACGATGCGCTCACCACTTTCAAGATCGTCGCCGTGGCCGACGCCGCCACCGGCCTGTTCGGCACCGGCCAGACCAGCGTGCAGACCACGCAGGACCTGCAGATCATCAGCGGCCTGCCGCCGCTGGTGCGCGAGGGCGACGAGTTTCGCGCGCAGATCACGCTGCGCAACACCACGCAGAAAGCCATGAAGGTGCTGGCCTCGCCACGCGCGACCCTGCTGACCCTGGAGCCGCAGACCATCGACATCCCTGCCGGCGAGGCGCGCGAAGTGGCCTGGAACGTGACCGCCCCCGCCCAGCTCGCGCAGACCCGCGCCGAGGCCATCCTGTGGGAGATCGAAGCCCGGGACACGCTCGGTGGCGAGAGTGGTGCGCGCGACGGCCTGAAGGCGCGTCAGCGCATCATCCCCGCCGTACCGCTGACCGTGCAGCAGGCGACGCTTGTGCAGGTCGACGGCAGCTACACGCTGGACGTGGCGCGCCCGGCAGACGCCCTGCCCGAGAACGGTGTGAAAAGGGGTGGCTTGAAGATGTCGCTCGTGCCCAAGCTCGCCGAAGGCCTGCCCGGCGTGCGCGACTGGTTCGCCAACTACCCGTTCGCCTGCCTGGAGCAGAAGACCAGCAAGGCCATCGGCCTGCGCGACGCGAAGATGTGGCAGGGCGTGGTGGCGCAGCTGCCCACCTACCTCGACGGTGATGGCTTGGCCAACTACTTCCCGCCGCGCGACGGCGAGGCCAACCGCGGCAGCGACACGCTCACCGCCTACCTCCTCGCCGCCAGCCACGAGGCGGCCGGCCTGCACCCGGAATTCGCCCTGCCCGACGAGGCGCGTGCGGCCATGCAGCGCGGCCTGGTGGCGTTTGTCGAGGGGCGCATCCAGCGCGACTTCTGGAGCCCGCGCAAGGACCTGGACGTGCGCAAGCTCGCAGCGCTGGAGGCCTTGTCGCGCTACGGTGCCGCCCAGGGCCGCATGCTCGGCAGCATCACCATCGCGCCGAACCAGTGGCCCACCAGTGCCGTGATCGACTGGATCGACATCCTGCAGCGCGTCACCGACGTGCCGCAGCGTGAGACGCGCCTGGCCGAAGCGCGCCAGGTGCTGCGCGCGCGGCTGTCGTTCCAGGGCACGAAACTCATCTTCAGCACCGAACGCGACGACTACTGGTGGTGGCTCATGGCCAACGGTGACGTCAACACCGCACGCCTGATGCTGGCCGTGATGGATGACCCGGCCTGGAAGGACGACATGGGCCGGCTGGCCAGCGGCTTCATCGGCCGGCAGCAGGGCGGCGCCTGGCACACCACCACGGCCAACCTCTGGGGCGGGCTGGCACTGGAGAAGTTCTCGGCGAAGTTCGAAGCCACGCCGGTGGCCGGCATCACCCGGGCCTCGCTGGCCGCCGCCACGGCGAGCGTCGACTGGAGCAAGGTGGACCGCGTGAAGACAACGGATGCCGCGGGTGCGCCCAACGTCACGACCTGGTTCGGCGCACCGGCTTCGCCCGGCAACCTGCGCAACAACGGCATGTTCCTGCCGTGGACCGATGCGAAGGAAACCCTCACCGTCACGCAGCAGGGCACGGGCAAGCCCTGGCTCACGCTGCAGTCGGTGGCCGCGATCGAACTCAAGGCGCCGTTCGCCGCGGGCTACCAGCTCAAGAAAACCATCACGCCGGTGGAGCAGGCCGTGCCCGGCGTTTACACGCGTGGCGACGTGCTGCGTGTGGCCATCGAAGTCAACGCCTCCGCCGACATGACCTGGGTCGTGATCACCGACCCGATCCCGGGCGGTGCAACCATCCTCGGCTCCGGCCTGGGACGCGATTCGCAGATCGCCACCAGCGGCGAGAAAAAGAGCGGCGGCGGCTGGCCCGCCTTCGAGGAGCGCAGCTTCGAGGCCTTCCGCAGCTATTACGAATACGTGCCCAAGGGCGTGCTGAAGATGGAATACACCGTGCGCCTGAACAACGTCGGCAGCTTTGCCTTGCCACCGAGCCGGGTCGAGGCCATGTACGCGCCCGAGATGTTCGGCGAGACGCCGAATGCGCGGGTCAAGGTGGTGGCCGGCAAGTAGTTTTCGGAAGGAGGAGACAAGCCATGGGCATTCGCATCGTGAGACTGGGCACCGCCCGCAGCGCCCTCGAGGGCACCCGCATCGGCACCGTGCGGCGCCCGCCGCGCGGCGTTCCGAAAACGGAATTCGCCACGCAGAACTGGTATGACGTCTGGTACCCGAATCTCGCCCCGAGCGCGGAAACCATGAAGCTCGGCCAGCAGGCCGACACGCCCGCCGCCTGGGCGGCGTTCACGAAGAAGTACCGTGCGGAGATGGCGAAGCCCGAGAACAGCCGCACGATCGAGCTGCTGGCGGCGCTGTCGGCGCGCAGCCATTTCTCGGTCGGCTGCTACTGCGAAGACGAGGCGCATTGCCACCGCTCGGTGCTGCGCGAACTGCTGCTCGAAAAGGGCGCGAAGATCGAACCGACAACCGACGCCAGCGGGGCCGCGGGCACGCAGTAACATCCGCGCTCCTGCGCATCACCACCACACCGACCGACCAAGGAGACCTTCATGCATGTCCACGGCGCCTGCCATTGCGGCCAGATCCGTTTCGAGGCGGAAGTCGATCCGGCGAAGGTCAAGCTGTGCAATTGCACCGATTGCCAGGTGCTCAGCGGCTCGGCTTTCCGCGTTTCCGTGCCCGCGCCGAAAGCCGGTTTCAGGTTGCTGGCCGGACTGCCCAGCATCTACATCAAGACCGGCGACAGCGGCAACCAGCGTGCCCACGCGTTCTGCCCGAATTGCGGCGCGGCCGTCTTCGCCTCCGCCGTGGCGGAAGACCCGCCGACCTACACCTTGCGCGTGGGCACCCTGGCCGAGCGCGCCCAGCTGCCGCCGCAGACCCGCATCTGGTGCCGTTCGGCGCTGGCCTGGGGCCAGGACGTGAGCGTGGTGCCGGGGCAAGAGAAGGAATGACGGAATGAGGCACAGGGCGGTTGTGCGGCCCAGGGTCGTCGCGTTCATGGTCGCAGCCATGCTGGCGACCGGCGCCCAAGCCCTGCCGAGCTTCGAGGAGGTACGCCGCGACTTCCGCCCCAGCGACAGCCTGCTGCTCGACCGCAACGGCGAGGTGTTGCAGCGGCTGCGCACCGACAGCAGCGTGCGCCGCGGCCAGTGGCTGGCGCTGGGCGATGTGTCGCCGGCGCTGCGGCACGCGATCCTGCTCAGCGAGGACAAGCGCTTCTACGAACACAGCGGCGTCGACTGGCGCGCCGTGTCGTCCGCGGCCTGGGGCAACCTGTGGAACCGCAAGACGCGGGGTGCTTCCACCATTACCATGCAGCTCGCCGGCCTGCTCGACAGCGAGCTGCACATGGGCCCCGGCGGGCGCAGCATGGCGCAGAAGATCGGCCAGACCCTGGCCGCACGCGAGCTCGAAGCCCGCTGGCGCAAGGACCAGATGCTCGAGGCCTATCTCAACCTGGTGCCGCTGCGCGGCGAGATCGTCGGCATCGACGCGCTGAGCCGCAGCCTGTTCGGCAAGGCCGCGCACGGCCTGGACGAACGCGAGGCGGCCATCGCCGCCGCCATGGTGCGCGGGCCCAACGCCAAGCCGGCGCTGATCGCGCGGCGCGCCTGCGAGGTGCTGCGTGTGATGCAGGCCGACCCGGGCACGCCCCACGCGTCTGCGCCGGTGAGCTGCGCCGGGCTGGACCTGTTCGCCAGCACCGTCGTGCAGCAGCGCACCCTCAACGCCGGCGACGGCATCGCGCCGCATCTCGCGCGCCAGCTGCTGCGCGCCGATCCGACAAACCCCGGCAGTCGGCCGCCGCTGGCCGTGCGCACCACGCTGCACGCGCCGCTGCAGCGGCTGGCGGTGGAAACACTGCGCCAGCAGCTGCGCGAACTGCAGGGCCGCCACGTCGAGGACGGCGCGGTGGTGGTGCTCGACAACGCCAGCGGCGAGGTGATGGCCTGGGTGGGATCGTCCGGCGAACTCAGCGCGGCGGCCGAGGTCGATGGCGTGCAGGCACTGCGCCAGCCGGGTTCGACACTCAAGCCCTTCCTGTATGCGCAGGCGATTGCGGAGCAGCGCCTCACCGCGGCCTCGCTGCTGGAGGACTCCGAGGCGCAGATCGCCACCGCCAGCGGCCTGTACATCCCGCAGAACTACGACCGGCACTTCAAAGGCTGGGTGTCGGTACGGACGGCGCTGGCCTCATCCCTCAACGTGCCCGCGGTGCGCACGCTGGTGATGGTGTCGCCCGACGCATTCCAGCGCCAGCTCCAGGCCGCGGGCCTGCCGCTCAAGGAAAGCGGCGACTACTACGGCTACAGCCTGGCGCTCGGCAGCGCCGAGGTCTCGCTGCTGAACCTGACCAACGCCTACCGCACACTGGCCAACGGCGGGCGCTTCGGGCCCACGCGGGTGGTGCCGGCCACCGCCGCCGGTAACAAGGCCAAGCCCGAAAGCACGCAGGCCATCGACAGCCGCGCGGCCTTCATCGTCGGCGACATCCTGTCCGACGCCAACGCACGCGCCCTGACCTTCGGCGCCGACAGCGTGCTCGGCACGCGCTTCTGGAGTGCGGTGAAGACCGGCACCAGCAAGGACATGCGCGACAACTGGGCCATCGGCTGGTCGCAGCGCTACACGGTCGGCGTGTGGGTCGGCAACGCCGCCGGCGCGCCGATGTGGGACGTGAGCGGCACCAGCGGCGCGGCACCGGTCTGGGCGGCCCTCATGCAGCAGTTGCACCAGAAGCTGCCCAGCCGCGCACCGGCGCCACCGGCAGGCCTGGTGCGGCAGGCCGTGCAGTTCGGCGACCAGCGCGAGGCGAGTCGCGACGAGTGGTTCCTCGAGGGCACGCAGCAGGCGGTGGTCGCCACCGATGCGGACGGCGAGACGGCGCCCCAGCCTGGACAGGCCACCCTGGCGACGCCGCGCATCACCTCGCCCGTGGCCGGCACCATCATCGCGCTCGATCCCGACATCCCGCCGCAGCACCAGCGCCTGCGTTTCACCGCCGCCGGGCCGGACCAGCGCTGGCGCCTGGATGGTAAGCCGCTGGCACGTGGCGCGGAGCTGCGCTGGCTGCCCTGGCCCGGCCGGCACACGTTGCAACTGATGGACGCCCGCGGCGCGCTGCTCGACGAAATCCGGTTCGAGGTGCGCGGCGCGGGCTTGGCTACCGGCGCGCGGCCGGCGGACGTGCGCGCAGCCCGTTGATGCTGCTCAGGACCACTCACCAGACCTTGTAGACCCGCCCGGTCTGGACGCCTTCCACGCTGCGCACGTAGGCCAGCGCCACCCGGCTGGCGGGCACGGCCTCGAAGCCCGGGAAAAACGGGCCGTACACGCCCATCGATTCCTGCAGCACGTTGGGGCTGACCACGTTGATGCGGATGCCACGCGCCAGCTCCACAGCCGCGCCGCGCACGAAGCCGTCGAGCGCCGCGTTCACCGCGCTCGCGTTGGCGCCGCTGGCGATCGGCTCCTCGGCCACGATGCCGCTGGTCAAGGTGATCGAGCCGCCGTCGTTGAGGAAATGCTGGCCAGTGAGCGCCAGGTCCACCTGGCCGAGCAGCTTGTCCTGCAACCCGACGTTGAACTGCGCCGCCGTCATGGTGGACAGCGGGCCGAAATGCAGGCCGCCCGCCGTGGAGACGATCGCGTCCACACGGCCGACCCGTTCGAAGAGCGCCTGCACGCTGTCGTGGCGAGTGATGTCCACGGGAAAGCCGGCGCTGCTGCGGCTGGCGGCAACGATGTCGTGGCGCGGGGAAAGGGCGCCGATGACGGCCTGGCCGATGGTGCCGGTGGCGCCGATGATGAGAATCTTCATGGTGTGTCCTTGAGGTTGAAGGCAAGCCGTTGGCTTGGGTGAAGATATTGTCGGAATAACCGATGCATGGATAAAGCCCGTATCATTTCCATCATTCATAACCAATGGTTTTCAATCGATGGACAGTTTGCTGAGCATGGAAGTGTTCGTCGCAGTCGTCGACAAGGGCAGCCTCACAGCGGCGGCCGAAGCCTTTGCGCTTTCGCAGCCGATGGTCGGTAAACACATCCGCCATCTGGAGCAGCGCGTGGGTGCGCGGCTCCTGGTGCGGACGACGCGGCGGCAAAGCCTCACGGAAATCGGCCAGCTCTATTACGCGCAGTGCCGCCAGATTTTGGAACAGGTGCGGCAGGCCGAAGCCGGCACCGACGCGCTGCGCCTGGCGCCGCGCGGCAAGCTGCGCATCAACGCACCCGTGTCTTTCGGCAGCGTGATGCTGACCCCGGCGCTCACCGAATTCCTCACGCTTTATCCCGAGGTGCAGGCCGAGCTCACGCTGAACGACCGCGTGATCGACCTGGTCGACGAAGGCTACGACGTGGCGGTGCGCGTCGGCACGCTGGCCGATTCGGGGCTGGTGGCGCGGGTCCTTCGGCCTTACCGCATGCAAATCTGCGCCTCGCCCGAATACCTGGCCCGCCGCGGCACGCCAAAGGCCCCGACCGAATTGCTGGATCACGAATGCCTGGGCTTTGCGCACTGGCCGAAAAGCGGCGGCTGGCTGCTCGACCGCGACGACCAGCTGGTCAAGTCGTTGCCGGCGAGCCGCCTGCTGTCGAACAACGGCCAGGCGCTGCGCGTGGCGGCCCTGCATGGTTTCGGCATCGTGATGCAGCCTTCGGTGCTGCTGGCCGAGGACGTGGCCGCCGGCCGCCTGGTGCCGCTGCTGGCCGAGCACCTGCCCGCACCGATGCCCATGCATCTCGTCTATCCGCGCGACCGCGTGCCGGTGCCCAAGCTGAGCCGCTTCATCGACTTCATGCTCGCGCGTTTCGGCTGAAAGTAATTCCGCGCGGCCTCAAATTTATTCAAACCGGCGCGGTGTGCAATTGGTTAGCATCCCCGCAGTTCCCCAGCCCAGAAGTTCCAGGAGACCGCCCGTGCCCGTGATCACCAACATCGAAGACCTGCGCATCCTCGCCAAGAAACGCGTGCCGCGCATGTTCTACGACTACGCCGATTCCGGCTCGTGGACGGAGAGCACCTACCGCGCCAACACCTCGGACTTCCAGAGGATCAAGCTGCGCCAGCGCGTGGCGGTGAACATGGAGAACCGCAGCACGGCCACCAGGATGGTGGGGGTGGACGTGAAGATGCCGGTGTGCATCGCCCCGGTGGGCTTGACCGGCATGCAGCACGCCGACGGCGAGATCCACGCCGCGCGCGCGGCCGAGAAGTTCGGCATTCCGTTCACGCTGTCGACCATGAGCATCTGCTCGATCGAGGACGTCGCCGAAAACACCAGCGCGCCTTTCTGGTTCCAGCTCTACATGATGCGCGACCGCGAAGCCATGGTGCGCATGATCGACCGCTGCAAGGCCGCGAAATGCAGCGCCCTGGTGCTCACGCTGGACCTGCAGGTCATCGGCCAACGCCACAAGGACCTGAAGAACAAGATGCGCGCCTCGGTCGTTCCGACGCTGGGCAACGCGTTGAACATGCTGAGCAAGCCCCGCTGGTGCCTGGGCATGATGGGCACCAAGCGCCATACCTTTCGCAACCTGGTCGGCCACGTCAAGGGCGTCAGCGACATGGCCTCGCTGTCCGCCTGGACCAACGAGCAATTCGACCCGCGCCTGAACTGGAACGATGTGGCCTGGGTGAAGGAACAATGGGGCGGCAAGCTCATCCTCAAGGGCATCATGGACGTGGAAGACGCCGAGCTCGCGGCCCGCAGCGGCGCGGATGCCATCGTGGTCAGCAACCACGGCGGACGCCAGCTCGATGGTGCGCCGTCCAGCATCAGCGCCCTGCCCGCCATCGTGGCCGCGGTGGGCGACCGGATCGAGGTCTGGATGGACGGCGGCATTCGCAGCGGTCAGGACGTGCTCAAGGCCTGGGCTCTGGGCGCCCGGGGCACGATGATCGGCCGCGCGATGGCCTACGGCCTGGGCGCCATGGGCGAAGCCGGGGTCACCAGGGCCCTGCAGATCCTGCACAAGGAGCTCGACGTGACGATGGCCTTCTGCGGCCACACCCAGATCGGACAGGTCGACCGCCGCATTCTGTTGCCAGGGAGCTACTGAATCGATTCGACGCATTCCCGCACGTCACAAACCAACGTCCATGTCGCGTCTGGCGGCATAATCGTTACGGGGCGTAAAGCCCGTTTCGTTGTTACACAAAAAGGTTGCCGTCATGGGTGCAGAGAAGTTCAGGTTGGTCACGCGCAGTGACTTCGATGGTCTGGTTTGCGCGGTGCTGCTCAACGAGCTGGACATCATCGACGACATCAAGTTCGTCCATCCCAAGGACATGCAGGATGGCAAGATCGAGATCACCGAGCGCGACATCACCACCAACCTGCCCTACGTGGCCGGGGCGCACCTGGCGTTCGACCACCACCTCTCGGAAACCCTGCGCAACCGCAGCGGCCTGACCAACCATGTGATCGACGCGAACGCCCCTTCGGCGGCGCGCGTGGTCTACGACTACTACGGCGGCGCCAAGGCCTTTCCCAACATCACGACCGAGATGATGGAAGCGGTGGACAAGGCCGATTCCGCACAGTACGTGCGCGAGGAAATCCTGGACCCCACCGGCTGGACGCTGCTGAACTACCTGATGGACGCGCGCACCGGGCTGGGCCGTTTCCGCGAGTTCCGCATCAGCAACTATGCGCTGATGATGGACCTCATCAAATACTGCCGCAACCACGGCATCGACGACATCCTGGCCCTGCCCGACGTGCGGGAGCGCGTCGAGATCTACATGGCGCATGCCGAAAAGGCCAAGGCCCAGATCCAGCGCTGCGCCACCGTGCACAACCGCCTGCTGGTGCTGGACCTGCGCAACGAGGAAACCATCTGGGCGACGAACCGCTTCATGGTCTATGCGCTGTTCCCGCAGGTGAAGATCTCCATCCACGTGATGTGGGGCATGCAGAAGAAGAACACCGTGTTCGCCACCGGCAAGTCCATCCTCGACCGCAGCAGCAAGACCAACGTGGGCGAGCTGATGCTGCAATACGGCGGCGGTGGCCACCATGCGGCCGGCACCTGCCAGGTGGAGAACGACCAGGCCAACACCGTGCTGCGCGAGTTGATCGCCAAGATCAACATGGACGGCTGAGCCGTTTCGAATCGATTGCGAAGGCGCCTGCGGGCGCCTTTTGCTTTGCATGACCGACTCGGCAGGTTGCGAGATGATGGCAATCAAGAATGAATCTCATTTGGTCTTAGAATGCGAATCGCTTTCATCCGCGGCCGTGCCGCGCATCCAATTCGTCGATCTCGAGGGGGTATTCCATGAAGTCTCTGCTGCTCAGCGCCGCGATCCTGGCCGCCTTCGGCGCCATCGCCCAACCCGCCACCACCGCCGCGCCACCCTCGGCCACGCAAGCGGCCACGACCGCCCCGCTGGTTGCCGCGCACTACGCGAACCTGGTCCATGCCAATTACGAGGACACCCTGAACAGCGCCAAGGCCATGCAGACCAGCATCGACGCCTTCATCGCCAGCCCGAGTGCCGAAGGCCTGGCCAAGGCCCGCAAGGCCTGGATCGACGCGCGCGAGTTCTACGGCCAGACCGAGGCCTTCCGCTTCTACGCCGGCCCGATCGACGACAAGAACGGCCCCGAAGGCCGCATCAACGCCTGGCCGATGGACGAAGCCTATGTGGACGGCGTGAAGGGCAAGCCCAATGCCGGCATCGTCAACAACCCAAAGGTCAAGATCACCAAGAAAGGCCTGGCCGCGCTGAACGAGCGCAACGGCGAGGAAAACATCGCCACCGGCTGGCACGCCATCGAGTTCCTGCTGTGGGGCCAGGACCTGAGCGAAACCGGCCCTGGTGACCGATCCTTCGAGGATTTCGTCGATGGCAAGGCCCCCAACGCCAACCGCCGCCGCGAATACCTGAAGGTCGTCACCGAACTGCTCGTCGACGACCTCGGCACCCTGGTCAAGGCCTGGGCGCCCGGCGCGAAGAACTACCGGGCTCGCTTCGAGAAATCGGGCACCGACGCCGTGCGGCGCATGCTGGTGGGCGTGGGCTCGCTGTCGCGTGGTGAACTGGCCGGCGAACGCATCGAGGTCGCCCTCGCATCGCAGAACCAGGAGGACGAACACTCCTGCTTCTCCGACAACACGCACCGCGACATCGTGAACAACGCCCGAGGCATCGAAAACGTCTGGCTCGGTACTTACAAGCGTGCCGACGGCACGGTGCTCGCTGGCCCTTCGCTGCGCGACCTGGTGGCCGCGAAGGATGCGGCCACGGCCGAGCGCGCCACCGCCCACGTCGCCGCCAGCGTGAAGGCGGCCGAAGCCATCCAGCCGCCGTTCGACCGCGAGATCGTCGGCGGCCCGGACGCACCCGGCCGCAAACGCGTGCAGGCGGTAGCCGATGCGCTGAAGCTGCAAAGCAACGACTTCGTGGCCGCGGCCAAGGCGGTGGGCATCACCAAGCTCACGCTGGTCGATCCGGCCAAGGAATGAAGCCGCACGGTAGCCGCTGGAAGGTCGCCGCAGCCGCCGTGGCCTGCAGCGGCGCCTGGCTGGCCTGGGCCGCCGCGTCGACCATCGACGCCGCCGAAGAAAAAGCCGGCGGCGACACCACGGTCTTCGAAGTCGGCCGCAATGCCTTCTCGTTCCCCGTGGCCAACCTCGACGAGGCCGGCCGCACCACGTTCGCCATCGGCAATTCCTTCTTCCGGCGCAACTGGGTGGAGGCGCCCTCCTCCACCACCGCGCGTGACGGGCTGGGTCCGCATTTCCTCGCGCGTTCGTGCGGCGGCTGCCATGTGCAGGACGGCCGCGGCGCACCACCCAACACGTTCAGGAACGGCCTGGCCACGGAGCAGCCGATCGCGCTGCTGTTCCGCCTTTCGGTCATGGGCGCGGACGGCAAGCCGCAACCCGAGCCGACCTACGGCCACCAGTTCACCGTGGCCGCGGCGCAGGGTGTGAAAGCCGAAGGCAAGGTCCGCATCCAATACACCGAAGTGCCCGGCAAGTTCGCCGACGGTACGCGCTACAGCCTGCGCAGGCCGGCCTACAGCTTCACCAGCCTGGGCTACGGACCGATGGCCCCGAAGACCCTGGTCAGCCCGCGCATCGCGCCGCAGATGATCGGCATGGGCCTGCTCGAGGCCATCACCGAACAGGACATCGTGCAGAACGCCCGGGACCAGGCCGCGCGCAGCGATGCCATCCGCGGCATGCCGAACCGGGTGTTCGACGTCTACGCCAACCGCGAGGTCATCGGCCGCTTCGGCTGGAAGGCCAACGCCGGCAGCGTGGCGCACCAGACAGCCTCGGCCTTCAACGGCGACATCGGCATCACGTCGGCGCATTTCCCGCTCGAGGAATGCATGCCCAGGCAGACCGACTGCGCGGTAGCGCCACGCGGCACCAGCGCCGTGCTTGCCGCACCGGCCGCAGTGGCCTCGGCCGCCACCGCGGAACGCGCCGGCACGGCGCCGAAAGGCACATCGGTCGAGATCGACGACGCCACGCTCGAAAAAGTCATCGCCTACACCGCGACGCTGGCCGTGCCCGCGCGGCGTAACTTCGACGGCGTGGACGTGCGCCGGGGCCAGGCCTTGTTCAACCAGGCGCAGTGCGCGGTCTGCCACCGGCCGTCCTACACCACGGGCGAGTCGCCGTTTCCCTCGCTGAGCAGACAGAAGATCTATCCTTACACCGACCTGCTGTTGCACGACATGGGCTCGGGCCTCGCCGATGGCCGACCCGACGAGTTGGCCAACGGCCGGCAATGGCGCACGCCGCCACTGTGGGGCATCGGCCTGGTGCCCGATGTGAACGACCACAGCTTCCTGCTGCACGATGGCCGCGCGCGCAACACACTCGAAGCCATCCTGTGGCATGGCGGCGAGGCCGAGGCTTCGCGTCAGCAGGTGTTGAAAATGAAACGCGAGGAACGCGATGCGCTGGTCAAGTTCGTCAATTCGTTGTGAATCGGTCTCTTCGATGAACGCCACCACGCTGTCACGTCGGCAATGGCTTGCACTGGCCGTTGGCGTCTCTGCCATGGCCGGCTCGCCCCTCCGGGCGCAAAGCCGCCGCCAACGGAACCAGCGCGTGGCCTGGCCTTTCGTCTACCCGGCCGACTTCGTGCGCAACGCGCTGCAGGCGCACTTCTTACCGGCGGCCGAGGCCTTCGCCGCATCCAGCGCGGCGCTGAGCGACCAGTTGGCGCCAGGCTGCGCGCCACTCCCGGCTGCTCGCGAGCGCTGGCGCGCGGCACTTCTGGCCTGGGAACGCCTGGCCGCCGTGGCCGTGGGGCCGTTGATCGAGCGACGCTCCGCCCGCACTGTGGACTTCTGGCCCACGCGGGCGGCCATGGTGGACGCCGCCGTGGCCGCCGCCCCCGCCGACCTCACCGCGCTGGAGCGCATTGGCGCGCCGGCCAAGGGGTTGCCTGCGATCGAATACCTGCTTTGGCAGACACAACCCGACGCCGCGCAGTGCAGCTACGCCGCCCTGCTGGCGCAGGAGTGTGCGGCCGAGGCGAAGGCCATCCTGGCCGCTTTCCATGACATGGCCCGGCGCGAATGGACCACCGACACGGCGCTGCCTGTGCTGCAGGACTGGATCGGCCAGGCCGTGGGTGGACTCGAGCAATTGCGCTGGAAGAGGATCGGCAAACCGGCGCGCGGTGGGCGCAAGACCGACTGGCCTCGCTTTGCCAGCGGCACCACGCGCGCGAGCTGGCAGGCGACCTGGAACGGCCTGGAAGACTTTGTGCGCGGCCCGGAGAACAACGAGGCCTTCACCGGCGTGACCGGCCTGCTGCGCGGTCGAGGCGACATCGACATCGGCGATGAACTGGAGGCTTCGGCCGAACGAACCCATGCCAGCGTTTTTGCGGCGGATCCGGCCAAGCCAGCCAGCATCTCCTCGGCGCAAAAAGCCGTGGCGCAGACCAAGTCCGTGCTCGAAGACAAGGCCGCCGCCGCGATGCAGATCATGGTCGGATTCTCGGACGCCGATGGCGATTGATCCTTCCTCGCTGCAACGCCGGCATTGGCTGCTCGGAACCGCCGCCGCGCTGTTGGCGAGCCAGTTGCCGGCCCAGGCGGCCAGCCACGCAGATGCCGCCCTGCTCACCGCCTGGGTGGCTGGCGACCAGGCCATGGCCGGGCTGTGGCATCCGGGCCGGGGACCACACGGCGTGACCTTGCCGAATCGCGCCCACGAAGTATTGAAAATCCCTGGCCACGCCGGCCAGGCGCTGGCTGTGGCGCGCCGGCCCGGTGAATTCCTGCTGCGCTTCGATACGCGTCGCGCCCAGCCGCTGCAGTGGCACGAGATGGAACTCGATCGTTTCCTCTGCGGCCATGCCGCGTTCTCCGCCGATGGCCAGACGCTCTACACCACCGAGTTCGACGCCGAAAGCGGCGCCGGCCTGATCGCCGAACGCGATCCGATGAGCCTACGCAAGCGCCACGAATATGCGAGCGGCGGGATCGGCCCGCATGCGATGCTGGTCGAACCCGAAGGCACGCTGCTGGTGGCCAACGGCGGCCTGCTGATCCTGCCCGAAACCGGCCGGCGCAAGCTCAACCGCGATCACATGGCGTCGAACCTCGCGCGGCTGGACGCCAGCACCGCGCGGGTGCTCGACACCTGGCGCGTGGACGATCCCTTTCTCAGCCTGCGCCACATCGCCCGCGCGCCGCACGGCGCCATTGCCGTCGCCTCGCAGGCCGAACATGCCGACGATGCGGCCCGGCGCGCGGCGCCGCTGATGGCCCTGCTGGACGCGCAAGGCCTGCGCACCCTCGAACTGCCGGCTGGTCTGATGCTCGAAGGTTATGCCGGCGACATCGCACACCTGCCCGGCCGTGGCTTCATGGTCAGCGCCACGCGCGCCGGTCGGCTGGCCTGGTGGACGGAAGACGGCGCATGGGGCGGCCAGCAGGATTTGCCCAAGGCCAGCGCCATCGCCGTGGCCGGTTCGCAGTGGCTGGCCAGCGGCGACGCCGGCAGCGTGCGCGGCCGGCTCGCAGCCAACGCACTGAACGACCGGCTGCCCGGCCTGCGCTGGGACAACCACGCCGAACTGTTGCCCGCTTGATCGCGGGCGACGGCCAACGTTGCAAGCAGACAACAACGGCTGAGTTCGGATGCCGGGAGACTCACAAAATGCGTCGCATCGCAACAAGAACGATTCGCATTACTTTACAATGATTGCCGATCTGTTCACACCAGCCAGCCACGCCCGATCGTTCCCCGGAATGTCGTCAGGAGCCAGCCAGCCACCATCTCAACCTTCAGGCTGACACCATGTCCCGACACAAAAATCGCAAACAAAATCCGGCTTTTACACAGACATCCATTGCGCAGGAAGCTAGCAAATCCATAGCACCTTACGCCATGCTGCCGCTCGGCGCCATGATGCTCGCGGGCTCGATGAGCGCGATCGCCCAAGCAGCGCCGGAAGCCAACAAGACGCTGGCGCCGGTGACGGTCAAGGAAAAGGCGGAAGCCCCCGAAGGCAAGGACACGCTCAAGGTCGAGCGCACGACCATCGGCAAGGGCAACCAGTTGCTGCGCGACATCCCACAGTCGATCACCGTCATCACCGAAAAGCTCATCGACGACCGCAACTTCGATACCGTGAAGGACGTGCTGCGCAACTCCGGCGGCATCTCGTTCCAGGCGGCCGAAGGCGGCGAGGAAGACATCAAGCTGCGCGGCTTCAGCCTGCAGGGCTCGGGCGACGTGTTCGTCGACGGCATCCGTGATCCGGCCTTCTACGAGCGCGACACCTTCAACAACGACCGCGTGGAAATCCTGCGCGGCTCCGCCGCCCTGCTGTTCGGCCGCGGCTCCACCGGCGGCGCGGTCAACCAGGTCAACAAACAGCCGCTGCTGGTCGATCAGAACGAAGTCGACTTCACGCTCGGCAGCCACGACTACCGCCGCCTGACCGGCGACTTCAATCTCAAGACCGGCGAAAGCTCGGCATTGCGTTTGAACGCCATGACCAACACCGCCGACAACAACGGCGCAGGCAGCCGTATCAACAAGCGCGGCATTGCCGGCGCTTACCGCTTCGGCATCGGGGAAGTCGATGAATTTTCGGTGGGTTTCTATCAGTTGGAAAACCGCAACGGCATCAACTACGGCATTCGCTGGATCAAGCCGACATCAGCATCGCCAACGAGCACTTCGCAACTCAACGGCAACCTTGATCCAGATGCTTACTACGGCATGGCCAGCGACTACAACCATGGCCGGGCCACCTATGGCACGCTAAGCCATGTGCACCGATTCTCCAGCGACACCGAACTGAAATCCACGATCCGCAAGGGCCGTTATTCACGCGACCAGCGCGCAACCTTGTGGAATTTCGCTGGTGCCGCATCCCAACCAGGCGGGCAAGCGATCGGGCTCAACAATTTCGGCCCCGGCACGGTGCTCACGCGCAGCGCGCAAAACAAGGTGCAGGACATGGACAACCTGTACGGTCAATCCGACCTGAGCAGCAAGTTCGAGGCGCTGGGCTACAAACATGAATTGCTGGCCGGTCTGGACTATGCTCATGAAGAGCGCAAGGTCTATGGGGCCCAGACGCTGACGACCGCGCAAACGGCCGCATTGACCCGCCCCAACACCACCATCGGCACACCCGACGACGGCGCCTCCATCCCCGAAGGCACCCGCCCCTTCGGCATGACGCAGAATTACCGGTCCAACGGGGTGGGCATCTACGCCCAGGATCTGGTGCAGATCGCGCCGAAATGGAAACTGCTGGGCGGCCTGCGCTTCGATCGCATGCAGGCCGACTACTACCAGTTCAACGCGAACACCGGTGCGGGCACAAGCGCCTACAGCATGAACATTGCCAAGTGGAGCAAACGCGCCGGCGTCCTGTACCAGCCGACCGATCTGGCCTCGTTCCACTTCGCCTATGGCACTTCGTTCAATACATCCGGCGACGCCTACTCCCTGGGCGCGACGAATGCGTCTGTGCCACCGGAAGAAAGCCAGAACCTCGAATTGGGCACCCGCATCGAGTCGGCCGACAAACGCTTCTCGACGCGGCTGGCGCTGTTCCGGACCACCAAGCTGCATGAGCGCAACACCGACCCGCTGATCCCCATCCAGGTGCTGTCCGGCAAGCGGCATGCCCAAGGTATCGACCTCGACTTCTCCGGCCGCATCACGCCGCAGTGGGAGGTGTTCGGCTCCTATGCATGGATTCCGGTGGCGCGCATCGACGTGGCGGCCGAAGGCGCCGAAGGTCTGGGTCAACGTCCGTCCCTCACGCCAAAATACAGCGGCACGGTGTGGACCACGTACCAGATCACGCCACAGATCCGCATCGGCGGCGGCCTGAACTTCAAGGGCAAGCAACAGCCCAACCGCAACCCTGGGTTCTTCTCGCCAAGCTACGTCACCGCCGACCTGCTGGCCGAATACACCGTGATCGAAGACAAGTTCATCATCAAGGCCAACGTGACCAACGTGGCGAACAAGCTGTACGGCGATGCGCTCTACACCTCGTTCTACGTGCCGGGTGCAGGTCGCGAGCTGCAAATCACAGCGAAGATCAAGTTCTGAGCGTTGATCAACACGAGCGATGCTTTCGCATCGCTCCACTCTCTCCAAAGGTTTGAACCGCCCCTTCCCGGGCGGTTTTTTTTGGGGAGCGCAGCCGCGGTGGTGCCGGTTCGATCGCGGCATCGGCCCTCGCTACACTGGATGAGAAGGAAGACCCAAGCCATGTTATTGCACGTCCCTCAAGTGCTCGCAGCGGACGACATCCGGACCGCGCAGGCGTTGCTGGCCGACGCGCCTTGGACCGACGGCCGCGCCAGCGCCGGGCCCCAAGCCCGTGAAGTGAAGAACAACGAGCAGCTTCCGCATGACTGCGAGGCGGCGCAACAGATCCGCGCGCTGGTGACGCGCGGGCTGGACCGCAGCTCGCTGTTCTTCTCGGCCACGCTGCCCAAGAAGCTGTTCACGCCGCGCATCAACCGCTATGGCGGCAGCAGCAACTTCTACGGCAACCACGTGGACAACGCGGTGCGCATCCTGCCCGAGAACGGCCAGCGCGTGCGCACCGACATCTCCTGCACGGTCTTCCTCAACGATCCCGCCGACTACGACGGCGGCGAACTGGAGATACAGGACACCTACGGCAGCCAGCGCGTGAAGTTCGCGGCCGGCGACCTCGTGTTGTATCCCGGCACCAGCGTGCACCAGGTGAGGCCGGTCACGCGCGGGCAGCGGCTTGCGTGTTTCTTCTGGATCGAGAGCATGGTGCGCAGCGACGACCAGCGCCGCCTGCTGTACGAGCTCGACATGAACCTGCTGCGCCTGCGCCAGGAACACGGCGAAACCGAAGTCGCCACCGCCCTCACCGGCACTTACCACAACCTGTTGCGCATGTGGGCCGATACATGAGCCAGCCCTCGCTCGGCCAAGTTCCGCCAGGCGTGGTCACCCTGGCCGACCACGAAGCCCATGCGCGCCAGAGGCTCGATGACAACGCCTGGGCCTATTTCAGCGGCGGCGCGGGCGACGAAATCACGCGGCGCGCCAACCGAAGTGCCTGGGACGCGATCGAATTGCAACCGCGCGTGCTGCGCGCGCTCGCCGGCGGCCATACACGCACCGCATTGCTCGGGCGTAGCCTGGCGCATCCGATCCTGGTCGCGCCTGTCGCCTTCCAGCGCATGGCGCATACCGACGGCGAACTGGCCACCGCACTGGCCGCCTCGGCGCTCGGCGCCGGCCTGGTGCTGAGCACGCAGGCGAGCCTGCCGATGGAAGCCGTGGCCCAGGCCATCCTGGGTGATCACGACCGCGGGCCCTTGTGGTTCCAGCTCTATCTGCAGCACGACCGTGGCTTCACCCGCGAACTCGTGCAACGCGTCGAACGCGCGGGCTTCGAGGCGCTGGTATTGACCGTCGACGCGCCCACCCATGGCGCACGCGACCGCGAACGCCGCGCGGGCTTTCGCCTTCCACCCAATGTTTCGGCCGTGAACCTCGCCGGCCTGGTGGCGCCCGCCAGCACGGCCTTGAAGCCGGGACAAAGCGAATTGTTCGACCGGTTGCTGCAGACCGCTCCGACCTGGGACGACATCGCCTGGCTGCAGGCCCAGACCCGGCTGCCGATCCTGCTCAAGGGCATCCTGCACGAAGATGACGCGCGGCAGGCCGTGGGCCTGGGGGCGGCCGGCGTGATCGTGTCGAATCATGGCGGCCGCACGCTGGACACGGCGGTGGCGACGGCCCGGGTGCTGCCGCGCATCGTCGCTGCCGTCGCCGGCGCCGCGCCGGTGCTGGTGGATGGCGGCATCCGGCGCGGCACCGACGTGCTGAAAGCGCTGGCGCTCGGCGCCTCGGCCGTGCTGGTCGGCCGCCCGGTGGTCTACGCGCTGGCCAATGCCGGCGCGGTGGGCGTGGCCCATGTGCTGCGGCTGCTGCGCGACGAACTCGAGATCGCCATGGCGCTGTGCGGCTGTGCCACGCTGGCCGACATCACGCCAGCGGTGATTTTCAAGGCCGGCTGAAGCTGCCGCCTGTCGCCTTAGGCAGCCGACTGGCGCGATTCGGATAGGGGAATAACCTTTGCGCGTCAATGAATTGGCCATGGACATTGCAAATGCGACGGATTCGTATTTATAATCGTGCATCTTCAACAGCCAGCTACCTGCTTGCCGCCATGATCGTCTGCGTATGCCACCGAGTTTCCGACCGTGAAATCGCGCGCCATGTGCGGGCGGGCCTGAACTTCGATGACATCCAGTTCGAACTCGGCGTGGCGACCCAGTGCGGCCAATGCGAGAGTTGTGCGCGCGACGTGGTCGCCCAGTGCAGTGCGTCGTCTCCCATGGCCGCGCTGAACTGCGACTTCGAGCCGACACAGGGCAGCCGGGGCTTCGATGCCGCGGCCCCTGCGCAGCACGCACATGTCTCGGTGGTCCATCTCGCCAGCGCCATCAAGGAAAGCAAGGCATGGAACTCATCTCATCGATCGGCGGCAGCCTGATCCTGGTCATCGGCTCGGCATGGTGGATCTTCCACCGATAGGTCCGCCGGACCCAGCTGCACAAGGCCAGTGACCGCCCGCCAATCTTCCCTTTTCCCGTGCGCCGTACTCCAATAGGCTTGCGGTCTGGATTTCCCCTGCTCTCAACATGTCAACGACCTTGCCCAGCGCCTCGCCTCCATCCCTGCCTCGCTTCAGCCGCAACACGGTGATCGTCGCTGGCGTGCTGGGTTTCCACGTGCTGGCGCTGTGGGGCCTGCAGAGCGGGTTGCTGCGCCGCGCCGTCGAAGTCATCGTGCCGGTGGAAATGCTCACGGAATTCATCGAGCCGCCCGCGCCGAAGGTGACACCGCCGCCACCCGTGCCGCCGCAACCCGTGCTCAAGCAGCCGGTCGTCAAGACCAAGGCGCCCACGCTGCCGCCCGCGCCCAAACCCCTGGCCATCGCCGATCCGACACCGTCGCCGAATGCGCCCACCGGCGCCATCGAGCCCCAGCCGCCGGCGCCGCCGGTTGCGGCCCCGGTTGCCGTCGCACCGCCGGCCCCGCCGGCCCCGCCCGCGCCGCCCAAGGTGGAACTGCCCTCCACCGATGCCGACTATCTGCAGAACCCCAAGCCCGTCTATCCAGCCATCAGCAAGCGCCTGGGTGAACAGGGCAAGGTCGTCTACAGCGTGTTGATCGGCGTCGACGGCCGACCACAGAGTGCAACCCTCGTGCAGTCCAGCGGCTTCGACCGACTGGATAGAGCTGCCTACACCGCCGTGATGTCCTGGCGCTACGTGCCGGGCAAGCGCAATGGCGTGCCCACGCCCATGACCTACAACGCGCCCATCAACTGGGTCCTCGAATAGTTTTTTTTCTTATCTGGAGTTTTCAATGGAATCGCAATTCGGCATCGCCAACGTCTGGACCCAGGGCGATATCGTCACCAAGGGCGTGGCCATCATCCTGCTCGTCATGTCGCTGGCCTCGTGGATGGTCATCATCATCAAGGCGCTCGACGTCATCCGCTACAAGAAAAACGCGCGTGCCGCGGCCGATTTCTGGCACAGCGAAGACTTCGCCACGGGGCTCAACAAGCTCGGCAAGGACCCCGCCAATCCCTTCCTGCAACTGGCCACCGAAGGCCGCGAAGCCACCGCGCACCACCGCAACACCAAGGCCCATCTGCACGACAGCCTGGACATCAGCGACTGGATCACACGGTCGCTGCGCAACAGCATCGACGCGTCCACGGCACGCATGCAGGCTGGCCTCGCCATCCTCGCCTCGGTCGGCTCGACGGCCCCCTTCATCGGGCTGTTCGGTACGGTGTGGGGCATCTACCATGCACTGCTGGCGATCGGCCTGTCGGGCCAGTCGACGATCGACAAGGTCGCCGGCCCGATCGGCGAAGCGCTGATCATGACTGCGCTCGGCTTGGCCGTGGCCATCCCTGCAGTGCTGGGCTACAACGCGCTGGTGCGGGGCAACAAGTCGGTCCTGATGCAGCTCAACAGCTTCGCCCATGACCTGCACGCGTTCTTCGTGACCGGCGCCCGCGTCGTCAGCGGCAACACGGCCAACGTCGTGCCGATGAAGAAAGGGAGCTGAGCATGGCTTTCGGTACCCAGGATGAACCCGACGAGGTGATGAACGAGATCAACATGACGCCGCTCGTCGACGTGATGCTGGTCCTGCTGATCATCTTCATCATCACCATTCCGGTGATGAAACACTCCGTCAACATCGACCTGCCGCGCGCCACCAGCCAGCCGCAGGACGCGAAGCCCGAAACCATCCGCCTGAGCGTGGATGCCCAGGGCGACTACTACTGGAACGAAAACCGCATCGAGGAAGCCAACCTGGTGCCGATGCTGAAGGCCGAGGCCGCCAAGGATCCGCAGCCCGAATTGCACATCCGCGGCGACAAGGACGTGCGCTACGAACGCGTGGCGCAGGCCATGTCGGCGGCGCAGCAGGCCGGTGTGCGCAAGATCGGCTTTATCACGGAGCCGAAGGCCAACTGAGGTCCCCATTCCTCTGGCATGGTCCGCCATGTCAGAGGGCGAGGTCGAAATTTTTCAGTTTGTTATTGCTTTTTTGTTGAGAATAGTTATCATTAACTTATCGAGAATCCAGACCAGGAGCCCAACATGTACGCCAATCTTGCCGCCCGCCCCTCGTTCAATGCCGCCTCCGGCGAGAATGCCAACAGCGTGCTGCAAGGCATGCGCGACGCGGCCGTCGCCGGTGTGCAGGCGCTGTCGGTCGAAAGCCGCGACCTTCTCAAAGGCCACAAGGCCGTGGAGATCAGGCACAACGGCGCGGTGTACCGCCTGCAGAGCACCAAGCTCGGCAAGCTGATCCTGACCAAGTGACCGCCGCAACCTAGTTTCATCGTGGGGCGACTCCGGGATTCATCTGAATCTCCAAGGGTCGTTTTTTGCTAGCCAACGGGCTCACGCCCGACTAGCCATGCATTTTTTCCCGCACCCGGTGCGCGCCCCTTTCGCTCTCCCCTCCCTACTTCAGCGCGGACCGAGCACCACCCCGATGGCGTTCACGCTCGAGCTGCTGCGCCCTGCAAGCCCCACGACGCGCTGCCCGGCCGGTACCGTGTAGTCGAAGCCGGACACGGCTTCCTGACCGTCCGGCAGACCGACCGGCCCCAAGACGCGACCCGTGTTCGTGACGAAGCTGAGTTGGGCAATGCTGCCGCTGGACTGCCCGATCTGGCCATAGAGCCGCACCAGGTATTCGCCATTGAACAACGCAAAACGGTTGGCCACACCGCTGGCCACGCCGTGCAAAGGCCAATAGACCGGCGCGCCGAACCCCTGGACGGCATTCACGCCAGGGCCCGCGCGGAGTTCAATGCCCACCAGCGTCTGGCCACTCACGGGGCCGTCGGAAAACTCGGTGCCGCCTTGCAGGTAGCCGAAAATCGGTGAGCGTTCCGATGCCCCCGCGGGGTAAAGGAAGGCCGCCGGCACGCTGCGCCACTCGCTCACGCCAGGCGGTTTCCACTCGAACCGCATGGCTGCGCTGCCGCTTCGCTCGAAATACTCGATCGTCACCGCATGGCGCTGGCCCGCCACCATCGCGATCGAAGCGGTGTCGTATTTTCCGCCGTGCGGCATCCAGTCGTCGATGATCATCTGGCCGTCGATCCAGACACGCACGCCGTCGTCGCTGAAGGTCCGCAGTTGCATCGGCCCGGTGGCGGATGCCTCCATCGTCCCCGTCCAGCGGACGGAAAACCCGTCGGCCGGCAGACCCTTGGCCGGCGCTGCGCCACCCCAGTCGAAGGACGGCGCTTCCACGCGCTGCATCACCGGTGCGCCACTCAGGCTGGCATTGCCGAAGTATTGCGCGGAGAGTCCGGTGCCCATGTCGGCCGTCGCATACAGGCGTGCGGCGGGCACTGCGGTCCATAAGGAGGAGCCGGGCGGCTTCCATTCGAGCCGCATGGCGGCGTTGCCGCGGCGCTCGTTGTACTCGAGGGTCACCGCATAGCGGCGCCCGGCCACCATCGGCACCGAGATGGTGGCCGAATCCGAGTTCGGGGTGTTCCAGGCGTCGACGAGAAGCTTGTTGTCGATCCACAGGCGCATGCCGTCGTCGGCGTAGGCGCGGAACTGCACATTGCCCGTGACCGGTGCCTCCACCATGCCACTCCACCGGATGGAGAAATTGTCGGCGGGCACACCAAGCACCGGTGCTGCCGCGCCCCAACTGACGAATGGCACATTCACGCTCTGCATGACGGGTGTGCCGAGCAGGTTGGGGTTATCGAAATATTGCGCCAGCAGTCCGGTGCCGGCCAACTCGGGTGAGATGTCGATCAGGAAGGCGACGTTCACGGACTGGCTACCGTTGCCCACCAGCACCGTGACCACGTAGCGGCCCGGCGTGGTCGCCGTGCCACTGATCTCGCCGGACACCGGATCGATCCGCATGCCTGCCGGCAGGCCGGTGGCACTGTAGCTCAGCACGCCTGCGCTCGTGCTGGCCTTGATCGGCAGCGACAGCCCGCTGCCCACCGCCATGCTGACGGTGCCCGGCCCCTGCACCACCGGATAGATCGCCGGGGCCGTCGTTTCGTCACTGCCGATCTGGCGCAGGTAGTCCGAGAGCCTGGTGAGCTCCGTGGCGGTGAGAAGTGCGCCGGGAATGGCGGTGCCGTGGGCCTGCACCGCGTCGCCCAGCGTGAGCGCCGAGCCGTCGTGCAGGTAGGACGAGTCGTTCCACACGTCGCGCAGGGTGGGAATGTCGATCCCGGTCAAGACCGCCCCCAGGCGCTTGCCGCTGGATGCCTTGAGCGTGCCGATGTTCCTCAATCCGCTGCCATCGCTGCTGGCCGTGAAGGCGCTGCCGCCGTGGCACGCGGCGCAATTGCGGTCGGCGAAAATCGCACTGCCGGCCTGCGCGCTTTCGGTGAGCGCTCCTCCGGCATCGCGGTACGGACTGGGGGCGAACTTGGCGAGCGAACGTAGGTAGGCCGCCAGGGCGTCCAGATCGGCACTCTGGCCGGCCTTCGGGTCCCCCAGTGGCTGGGCACGCGTGCCGGCGTTGAACTTGTCGTCGCTCATCAGGCCTGTGCCGCCGGCCAGTTTACGGATCTGGCCTTCGAAGTCCTGGACCTCGTCGAAATTGGCGCTCCAGTGCAAAAAGCCGTTGCCCATGCCCGCCCGGCCCTTCAGGGCGATCGTGCGCCGCAGGCCTTCGCCCAAGCTGGTGAAGTCCCAGGTGCGGCCATCATGGCCGGCATCGTTGTGGCAACTGGCGCAACTCAGGTAGCCGTCGCGGGCCAGGCGCGGGTCACGCGCGTCGTAGAAGAACTGTTTGCCCTTGAGCACCTCGGGTGCGAGTTTTTCCGGGCCACCGCTGTCGAGCACGGCCTGCAGCGGCACGTCGGCCTCGCCGAAGTTGATCAGCCGGGTCAGGTCGTACACGCCAACGGTGCGGTCCATGAAGTTGGACACGAACAGTTTGCGGCCGTCATCCGAAACGACCACGCTCTGCGGTGCACGCCCGGTGTCCACCCGCAGGACTTCCCGGCCTGCGGCCGCGTCGAGCACCGCCAGTTGCCGACTGCTCTCCAACGTGACGAAAAGGTAGGCGCCGGAGGGATGGTAGACCGCCGCGCTGGCCACCCCGGCGTTGTCGTGGTCCACCCGGGCCGCATAGTCTTCGCTCAAGCTGCCCAGTGCGATCCGCGAGGAAACGGCGCGCACGGTATTCTGGAAATCGAGATCGAGCCTGTCGCGCAACGCACCCCGCTGGATGTTGTCCTGCTTGGACGGCACCCACGCGCTGGCGCCATCGGGCGACACCGCGGCCGCCCCGAGGTAGTTGGGCACGCCCCGGCCCTGGGTGGTGCTGTCGGCCTTGTCGCTGTGCTGCAGTACCACGGTGCGCCTGAGCCTGAGGTCGGACGCGTCCACCACCAGCACCTCGCCGCCCTGCTTCACACCGTTCACCGTGGTTTGCACGGCGGCCGTGCCCTCGCCGGGCTGGGGCCGGGTGATGAAACGCGAGACCAGCAAACGGCTTCCGTCGGGCGTGCGGCTGATGTGGCGCGGATTCGGGCCGACATCCAGGCTGGCCAGCCGCGCGCCGCCGGAAGAGAGTTTGACCAACTGCCCCAAGGCCTCCAGCGTCACGAGGGCGTTGCCATCCTTGGCGAACACCAGCCCATGGGGTTGCGACCCGCGGGCCAGGCTGATGGTCTGCACCACCGACAGGCTGCCCGGGCTGATGATGCTCACTGTCGCCGAGTCCTTGTTGACGACCCACAGGCGCCCATCGGGCGCCTGGGCCACCGTCTGCGGCTGGGCACCGACGGCAATGTCGGCCAGCTTGCGGCTGGTGGCGGTGTCGAACACCGACACCGTGTCGTTGTCCGGGTTGACGGCCCACAGCCGGGTATTGCCCACGCCCCTCTCGAGCGCCAGGCCCGACGACGCTGCTGCGGCGCCGGCCACGGCCTGGGCGCCCACCGCCTGCAGGAACGTGCGGCTGGACGACGCCGCACCGTTGCGCACCGTCAGCGTCACGGTGTAGATGCCGGGTGTCGTGTAGACGTGGGACACGCCGGCACTGCTGTTGAAACCGGTGGCCGGACTGCCATCGCCGAAATCCCATTGGTACAGGAACGGGCCGGCGCCGTTGGCACTGGCTGTGTATTGGACCGCGCCGTGGCTCACCGCGGGCGCGGTGGCCACCGGTGCGATGACGGGCGGAAGGCTCGATACGCTCCAGCTGAAGCTGGCGCTGGCGCTCATGCCCCCGGGGTCGGTGGCCGTGACGGTGACCGCATAGTTGCCGCCGACATCGGGAGCGCCATCGATGACTCCCGTGGAGGCATGCAGCGTCAGGCCCGAGGGGAGTCCGCTGGCGGAATAGGTCAGCACATCGCCATCGGGATCGGTGGCGCTCAGCTTGAGGGAGACCGACTGCCCCTGGGTCACGGAAGGCGGCGCGGGCGTTGCGATCATCGGCGCCTGGTTGATGCCGCCGACCAACGCCACGGGAATGGTTTTCTCCGCCGTTGCCGCACCGAGATCGGCCAGGTTACCGGCCGCCACGGGAGCGTTCCAGTTGACGCCGTCGGCGCTGACATACACCCGGAATTCCGCTACCGTGCCCTCGCCGCCGCCCGCTCGCGGCAGGTAACGCACGGCGCTGATCTTCTGCGCCAGCCCCATGTCGACCACCAGCCAGTGCGGCATGGGCGCCGGCGTCGGCGTGGCGGCGGTCAGCCAGTAGGTGGCGGCATTGCCGTCGATGGCATTGCCGTCGATGCCCGATTCGGCCGCGGTCTCGGCGCTGTCGACCGAGACCTTCCAACCAGTGCGCGGCAACACCGCACCCTTGGTGTCGAGGATGTTGAATTCGGCCATCGAAGCCAGGGCCTGCCCGTTGATCGCGCTGAGGGCTTCGAACTTGACGTAACGCGGCCGGCTGGCATCGGCCACCGTCCAGACGAATTCGTGGCTGACCTTCTGCACGCCATCGCCGACCGTCAGGTTCACCGCGTAGCGCCCGGGCATGGTGGGCGTGCCGGTGATCGTGCCGGTGGCCGGGTTCAATGCCAGGCCCGGCGGCAGCCCGGTCGCCGCATGGGTCAATGCGGCGCCGGTCGGGCTGGTCGCCGCCACCGCCAGGTTCACCGTGGCGCCGACCGCCGTGGACTGGTCGCCCACCGTGGCGATCACCGGCGTATTGCTGTTGCTCAGCAATACCGTCCTGGCCACCGCCGGCACGCCGTCCGCATTCAAGGCGAACAACATGTAATAGCCGGGCAGCGCCCAGCCGGGATTCGTCGGCACGTTGACGGTGTAGCTGTTCACGCCGGTGCCGATGAAGGTCAGCGGGATGCGCCGCTGGTCGTTGTTGACGGTGTGCGTGGTGGAGGAAGCGCGCACCAGCGCGAATGCGGTCACCGGGCTGTCGGTCGTGACCTGCATGGTCTGGCCGTAGCCGGTGCGCGCGGGAGCGTTCGTGATCACCGGCCGCGTCGCCGGCGTGCCGTCGCTCTTGAACAGGTAATGCGGGCTCAGGATCTGCAGGTTGGCATGGTTGGCCGCGCAGCCTTCGCCGCACAGCCCGCCGCCGGCGGACAACACGCGTGCATCGGGCAGCAGCAGCGCCACGCTGTGGTAGTTGCGCGGCACCGCAATCGGCGGCAGCGCGGTGAATTTTTCGGTCGCGGGATCGAACAGTTCCGGCACCAGCACCGCGTTGCCGTCGGTGAACATCACCGGCCGGCTCTGGCCACCGATCACGATCACCTGGCCATTGGGCAGCACCACGCTGTTGTGGTAAGCCCGGGCATAAGCCATAGGGGCGATCTTGCGCACCTGCAGGCCGTCGTTGACATCGATGATGTAACTGCCGGCCGTGGCATTGACGTTCTGGTAGGACGGCGAGCCCCCCGCCTTGAGGATCTTGCCCACGTCGTACATCACCGCGGTGCCGCTCATGCTGTAGGCATCGTCGCCCCGCCTGCCGGCTGGCGTCACGCTGCCGTTGCCGCGGGTGTCGATCCAGTTCATGTTGGCGCTCGGCCCGGCGTGCAGCACCATCCCATTGCCGGTGGGCAGCAGCCACATGTGATTGTCGCCGCGGTAGACGCCTGCCGAATCCGGGCCGACCATGTTGTCGACCGGCACGCCGGTCAGGCGCTTCCATCCTGCGGAAGCGGTCCACACCTCGCCATGTTTGTTGCCTTGACCGCCACTGAACGAGCCGCCGAGGGTGAACACCGAGCCATCCTGCAGCAGGGTGTTGGCGTTGTAGCCGCGGGTGATCTGCATCTTCCCACCGGCTGTCCAGGTGTTGGTCGAGGGGTCGTAGAGCGAGGTCGCACCGGCCTGCGAGCCGCCGTTGACGAGCAGGCGTCCATCCGCGAGGTTGGTGGTACCAGGACAGAACAGGTTGTGGCCGGTGTTATTCACGAGCCGGTCGGTGAACTTGCCGGAGACGGGATCGAAGGTGGTCGAATAAGCCTGGCCGACCGTGCCGTAGTTGAAGGGGTCGTCAGCCGCCCACAGCAGGACTTCGCCGTTGGGAAGGTTCGCGGCCGACACCGGCACCAGACTGGTGGCCGTCAGCGGTGACCACTGCGCCTGATCGATGCTGGCCATGCCGGCTGCCGCCGCCCTGGCCTGGACGTCCGCGCCGTCCGCGGCGCCGTCACCCCCTCCACAGGACGACAACAGCAGGAGACAGGCCGATGCGAGCAAGCGACCCACGCGCGGAACCTGCACTCGCCGAGACAGGCCGAACCAAAATGAACCCATTGAAACCCCCTGATTCTTTACATGCAATTATATTTATTTGCATACAAAATCACGATTTCAAACTTTTGGGTTCACTTCTGATGTTCAGTGACAAAGAATCCCTTGCGCGACACGCCGTTCCGCATTAAGCACGTCGCGCCGTCGCGGCCGGCTTACAAGCCGATCGCCGCGATGCCTGCCTTGGCGATCTGCGCGTCTTCCGTCGACTTCACGCCGCTCACGCCCACCGCGCCGATGCAATGGCCGTCCTTGACAATGGGCACGCCGCCTTCGAGCAGGCCCTGGATTTCGGGCACGCTCAGGTAAGCCGTACGGCCGCCATTGACGATGTCTTCGTAAGCCTTGCTCTCGCGCCGGCCCAGCGCCGAGGTGTGCGCCTTGGCCGGGGCGATGTGGGACGTGAGCGCCGCGGCACCGTCCAGGCGCTGCAGCCACAGCAGGTGGCCACCATCGTCGACGATGGCGATGGACACCGCCCAGTTGTTCTTGACGGCTTCGGCCTCGGCAGCGGCGGCAATGGCCTTGACGTCGGCGAGTTCGAGCACGGCTTTGGTTTTCATGGTGTTTTCCCTTGGAGTTAAGAACGCCACGAGCATAACGGCGGAATCCCGGCGGAAGCCGCGCCGATGGCACCGTTCTCCGCAAAACTGCGCCACCCCAGGTGGCGGCAGGGATCGCACGGTACCCTTACAAAAATTAGGAGCCGCCCGTGACAAATTTCGGCCTTTGACTTGAAGCCACCTACAATTTCCCCATCTGCATAAGCAGGCATCGAAGGAGATTGATCCATGAACGACCAAGTACGCACGATTGACTCGCCCACCGGCTACGGCTGGGGCGTGTCCCAAGAGCAGCGCAACAAAGTCATGCGCAACACCTACTGGTTGCTGGCCCTGAGCCTGGTTCCGACCGTGCTCGGCGCCTGGCTCGGCGTGGCCACCGGCATCACCCGTTCGCTCGGCGGCGGACTGGGGCTGATCGTCTTCATGGGTGGCGCCTTCGGCTTCATGTTCGCCATCGAGAAGACCAAGAATTCCGCGGCCGGCGTGCCGGTGCTGCTGGGCTTCACGTTCTTCATGGGCCTGATGCTGTCGCGCCTGATCGCGATGGTGCTCGGCTTCAAGAACGGCCCCGAGCTGATCATGACCGCCTTCGGCGGCACGGCCGGCGTGTTCTTCGTGATGGCCAGCGTGGCCAGCGTGATCAAGCGCGACCTGTCGGGCATGGGCAAGTTCCTGTTCGTCGGCGTGCTGGTGCTGCTGGTGGGCAGCGTGATCAATGTGTTCGTCGGCTCCACGGCCGGCATGATGGCCCTGTCGGTGGCCGCCATCGGCATCTTCAGCGCCTTCATGCTGTATGACCTCAAGCGCATCCTGGACGGCGGCGAAACCAACTACATCAGCGCCACGCTCGCCCTGTACCTGGATCTGTTCAACATCTTCCAGAGCCTGCTGTCCCTGCTGGGCATCATGGGCGGCGACCGCGACTGACCCGGCATCGAGCCGAACTATTGAAAAGGCCCTGCGGGGCCTTTTCCTTTTCCGGTTCATGGATAACGCTCAATACGCGCTCCCATCGGTCGATAATGAAAACAATGGTTACCACACTCGACTCCCGGTCTTCGCGATGGCTGCTGGCAACGCTGGCGGCCTTGCTGCTGGCCGGCTGCGAGATCCCCGGCATCTACCCCGATCCCAAGACGGTGGCGAAAGAAGCCGACGCCAAGGCCACGGGCGGCGGCTGCCGGCATGCGATGCGCGCCCTGGAGGATTGCTACGCGATGAATCCGAAAGCACCCCGCGCCTCGGTCTTCGCAGGCTGGAAGGAAATGGACGCCTACATGCGCGAGAACAAGATCGAGGGCGTGACGCCGTCGCCGGTCAAGGCCGCGGAAGTCGTCGAAGAAACCTCGGTCGCCAGCAAGGGCGAAAAGTCCACCGAACACAAATGAAAAAGGGGCCGGTCCGGCCCCTTGCTCATGGCGCGCGGCCGCTTACTCGGCCAACTCGAACACCGCCATGCTCTCCACGTGCGCCGTGTGCGGGAACATGTTCACCACCCCGGCCGACACGCAACGGTAGCCACCCAGCGCCACCAGCAGCCCCGCATCGCGCGCCAGCGTGGCCGGGTTGCAGCTCACATAGACGATGCGCCGTGGCGGCGTCCAGCCCTGACGCAACTCGCGCTGCTGGTTCAGGTCGGCCAGGGCCTTGGCCAGCGCGAATGCGCCTTCGCGCGGAGGATCGACCAGCCACTTGTCGGCCGAGCCGTCGGCGATCAACATCTCCGGCGTCATCTCGAAAAGGTTGCGTGCTACGAATTTGGTAGCTGCCAGCGCCCTTTCCGTGCCCAGTCGAGCATTGTTCTTCTCATAATTTTCGCGCGAGCGCGCGACCAGGGTTTCGCTGCCCTCGATGCCCAGCACCTCACGCGCCTGCGTGGCCAACGGCAACGTGAAGTTGCCCAGGCCACAGAACCAGTCGATCACCCGTTCGGTCTTCTGCGCGTCGAGCAGGCGCAGCGCCTTGGACACCAGCACGCGGTTGATGTGAGGGTTGACCTGGGTGAAGTCGGTCGGCTTGAACGGCATCTGGATGTCGAAGTCCGGCAGCGCATAGCCCAGTTGCGCCCCATCGGCATCCAGCAGCTTGACCGTGTCGGGCCCCTTGGACTGCAGCCACCACTGAACGCCATGTTCCAGCGCGAAGGCGCGCAGGCGCGCCAGATCGTCTTCGCTCAGCGGCTCGAGGTGGCGCAACACCAGGGCGGTTACGTCGTCGCCGCAGGCCAGTTCGATCTGGGGCACGGTGTTGATCGCGTCCATCGCGCCGACCAGCGCGCGCAGCGGCAGCAGCATGGCGTTCACATGCGGCGGCAACACATGGCATTCGCGGATGTCGGCCACGTAACGGCTGCTGCGTTCGTGGAAGCCGACGAGCACGGTGCCCTTCTTGAGCACATGCCGCACCGACAGCCGCGCGCGGTAGCGGTAGCCCCAGGCCGGCCCTTCGATGGGCCGCGCGACGGTTTCGGATTTGACCTTGCCCAGGTGCCAGAGGTTGTCCTCGAGCACGCGCTGCTTCACCGCGACCTGCGCGGCCGGGTGCAGGTGCTGCATCTTGCAGCCGCCGCAGGCCCCCGGGTGCAGGCCGAAGTGCGGGCACTGGGGCCGCACGCGTTGCGAAGATTCACGGTGGATGGCGGTGACGGTGCCCGCCTCCCAGTTGTTCTTCCGGCGGTGGATGCTCGCGCTGACCTGTTCGAAAGGCAGCGCGCCCTCGACAAAGACGACCTTGCCGTCCTCGCGGTGGGCGATGCCCTTGGCCTCGATGTCGAGGGATTCGATGTCAAGCCAGCCTGGCGGCAGGGTCGACGTTTTTTCTGTGGGCTCGGTCATTCGGTTTTAGTTTTCGGTTCAAACGATCAGGAAGCCCGCACCACGGCGGCAATGCGTTCGGCGCAGGCCTGGGCCTGGCGGGCATCGCGGGCCTCGACCATCACGCGCACCAGCGGCTCGGTGCCGCTCGGGCGGATCAGCACTCGGCCGTTCTGGCCGAGTTCGGCTTCGACGGCCTGGGTCACGCGGGCCAGGTCGCCATTGGCCTTCCATTCCTGGCCGGGGCGCAGGCGCACGTTGATCAGCGTCTGCGGAAACAGCGTGACTTCGGACAGTAGCTGCGACAGCGTCTGGCCGCGCCGGATGCAGGCCTGCAGCACCTGCAGCGCGCTGACCAGGCCATCGCCCGTCGTGTGTTTGTCGAGCGCGAGCAGATGGCCCGAGCCTTCGCCGCCCAGCAACCAGCCGCGCTTTTCGAGTTCCTCCAGCACATACCGGTCGCCGACCTTGGCGCGCACGAGTTCCACACCCTTGGCCTTGAGCGCCACCTCGACGGCCATGTTGGTCATCAGCGTGCCGACCACGCCGGGCACGGCATCACCGGCGCGCGAACTGCGCTGGCTGCCGCCGCGGGAAAGCCGCTCGATCACCATCAGGTACAGGATCTCGTCGCCGTTGAACAGGCGCCCATCGGCATCAACGACCTGCAGCCGGTCGGCATCGCCGTCGAGCGCAATGCCGTAGTCGGCCTTGTGGGCCTTGACGGCGTCGATCAAGGCCTGCGGATGGGTCGCGCCGACCTGGTGGTTGATGTTCAGCCCGTCCGGGCTGCAGCCGATGGCGATCACTTCGGCGCCGAGTTCGTGAAAGACCAGCGGGGCGATGTGGTAGGCGGCACCATGGGCGCCATCGACCACCAGCTTCAGCCCCTTGAGCGTCAACGCGCCCGGAAACGTGCTCTTGCAGAACTCGATGTAGCGCCCGGCCGCGTCGTCGAGCCGCCGTGTCTTGCCCAGCGACGCCGAGTCGGCCCACACGGGCGGCGTTTCGAGCGCAGCTTCCACGGCCTGTTCCCAGGCGTCGGGCAGCTTCGTGCCCTCGGCGCTGAAGAACTTGATGCCGTTGTCGGCAAACGGGTTGTGGCTGGCGCTGATGACGACGCCCAGGCTCGCCCGCTGCGCGCGCGTGAGGTAGGCCACGCCGGGCGTGGGCAGCGGTCCGAGCAGGACCACGTCGACGCCGGCCGAATTGAAACCCGACTCGAGCGCGCTTTCCAGCATGTAGCCCGAAATGCGGGTGTCCTTGCCGATCAGCACCGTCGGGCGCGATTCGGTTTCCTTCAGCACGCGGCCCACGGCATGCGCCAGGCGCAGCACGAAATCAGGGGTGATCGGGGCCTGGCCGACAGTACCGCGGATGCCGTCGGTTCCGAAATAGAGACGCGTCATGTTCTTTCCTTTTTTGTTTTTGCTTGGGTGGCGATTAGAGCGCAATTCGACGGGCGACTTGCCACCGCTCAGCCCTGGCTGGCCGCCGTCCAGACCTTAAGGGCCTGCACCGTGGCGGAGACGTCATGGACCCGCACCACGCGCGCGCCGCGCTCGACGGCGATCAGCGCCGCGGCCACGCTGGGCAACAGCCGCTCGTGGGTGCCCGCCACGCGCTCGGCGGCCGGGGTGGCCATGGCGGCAAGCGATGACTTGCGCGACCACGCGGCGAGCAGCGGATACCCGAGGGCCAGCAGTTCGCGCTGCCGCGAGAGCAGCGAAAAATTCTGCGCCACGGTCTTGCCGAAACCCGGGCCAGGATCGAGCAGTATTCGGGCCTTTTCGACCCCTAGCGCAAGCAGGGCCTGCGCCTGGCGCTGCAGAAACAGGAGCACTTCGGGCAGCACGTCCCCGTCCATCGGCGAGCGCTGCATGGTTGTCGGCTCACCATGCATGTGCATCAGGCAGATACCACAGCGCGGGTGCCGGCCCACGACGTCAGCACCCGCCAGCCCATTCGCCGGATCACGCCAGCGCAAGGCCCAGATGTCGTTGATGATGTCGGCGCCGAGATCGAGCGCGGCCTGCATCACCTCGGGTTTGTAGGTGTCCACGGAAATCGGCACGCCCAGCCGCACGGCCTCGCGCAGCACCGGCAGCACGCGGGCGAGTTCGTCGGCCGCGGACAAGGGTGTCGCACCGGGCCGCGTCGATTCGCCGCCGATGTCCAGCAGGTCCGCGCCTTGCCGGATCAGCGCTTCGCAATGGCGCAAGGCGTCGGCGGTGGTCGCGTGCAGGCCTCCGTCGGAAAAGGAGTCGGGCGTCACGTTGACGATGCCCATCACCTGCGGGCGCGTCAGGTCGATCTGGAAGCGGGAGGTCTGCCAATGCATGGAGCGTGACGAAAGAGAACGAAAGAAGTCGGGACGGGCCGGAACGCAAAAACGGGGCGCGAGGCCCCGTGATGCTGGTCGATGACCGGATCAGACCGCCGTTGGTGCGGGGTCCGTGCTGACTGCGGGAGCGCCACCGCTGCCGCCATTGTTGCTGCCACCGCTGTTGGGCACGCGCGGCGTCCAGTCCTTCGGCGGACGCGGCTCCTTGCCGGCCATGATGTCGTCGAGCTGCTCGGTGTCGATGGTTTCCCATTCGAGCAAGGCCTTCGCCATGGCATGCATCTTGTCGCTGTTTTCCTCGATCAGGCGGCGCGCCAGGTTGTACTGGTCGTCGATGATCTTGCGTACTTCGGCATCCACCTTCTGCATGGTGGATTCGCTCATGTTGGTGGTCTTGGTCACCGAGCGGCCGAGGAACACTTCGCCTTCGTTCTCGGCATAGACCATCGGGCCCAGGGCCTCGGTCATGCCGTAACGCATCACCATGTCGCGGGCGATCTGCGTGGCGCGTTCGAAGTCGTTGCTGGCGCCGGTGGTCATCTGGTGCATGAACACTTCCTCGGCGATCCGGCCACCGAACAACATGCTGATCTGGTTCAGCATGAATTCCTTGTCGTAGCTGTAGCGGTCCTGCGCCGGCAGGCTCATGGTCACGCCGAGTGCGCGGCCGCGTGGGATCACGGTGACCTTGTGCACCGGGTCGCACTTGGGCAGCAGCTTGCCGATCAGCGCGTGGCCGGACTCGTGGTAGGCCGTGTTGCGGCGCTCTTCCTCGGGCATGACCATGCTCTTGCGCTCGGGGCCCATGATGATCTTGTCCTTGGCGCGCTCGAAGTCCTGCATCTCGACGACGCGGGCGCTGCGGCGTGCGGCCATGAGCGCGGCTTCGTTGCAGAGGTTGGCCAGGTCGGCACCCGACATGCCGGGCGTGCCGCGGGCAATGATGCCGGGGTTCACGTCCTGGCCGATCGGCACCTTGCGCATGTGCACGCCGAGGATCTGTTCGCGGCCACGGATGTCGGGCAGCGTCACGTAGACCTGGCGGTCGAAGCGGCCAGGGCGCAGCAGGGCCGCGTCCAGGATGTCCGGACGGTTGGTGGCCGCCACGACGATCACCCCGAGGTTGGTCTCGAAACCGTCCATCTCGACCAGCATCTGGTTCAAGGTCTGTTCACGCTCGTCGTTGCCGCCGCCCAGGCCGGCGCCACGCTGGCGGCCCACGGCGTCGATTTCATCGATGAAGATGATGCAGGGCGCGTTTTTCTTGGCGTTCTCGAACATGTCGCGTACACGGGCCGCGCCCACGCCGACGAACATCTCGACGAAGTCGGAGCCGGAAATCGAGAAGAACGGCACCTTGGCTTCGCCGGCGATGGACTTCGCCAGCAGCGTCTTGCCGGTGCCCGGAGGGCCGACCAGCAGCAGGCCGCGTGGGATGCGACCGCCGAGCTTCTGGAACTTCTGCGGATCCTTCAGGAAGTCGACGACTTCCTTCACTTCTTCCTTGGCCTCGTCGCAGCCCGCGACGTCGGCGAAGGTGACCTGGTTGTTGTTCTCGTCGAGCATGCGCGCCTTGCTCTTGCCGAAGCTGAAGGCGCCACCCTTGCCGCCGCCCTGCATCTGGCGCATGAAGTAGACCCAGACGCCGATCAGCAGCAGCATCGGGCCCCAGCTCACGAGCAGCGTCATCAGCAGCGAACTTTCCTCGCGCGGCTTGACGTCGAACTTGACGTTGTTGGCGATCAGGTCGCCCACCAGGCCACGGTCGAGGTAGGTGGCGGTGGTGCGCACCTTGCGGTCGTCATTGGTGGTGGCGATGATGTCGGTGCCGCCCTGGCCTTCGGAGATGGTGGCCGCCTTGATGCGTTTACCGCGCACTTCTTCCAGGAAGTCGGAGTAGCCCATGTAGCCCGAACTGACACTCGTGCGGGTGTCGAACTGTTTGAACACCGTGAACAGCACCATGGCGATCACGAGCCAAACGGCAATTTTGGAAAACCACGGATTTTTCAAGCAAGACTCCGGTAATGGGGGGCTAGGGACACATGCCTATCGCAGGGCAGAGGCAGGTTGCAGGTACTTGCGTCCGATTTTAGGCCTTTCAAGCTGGGCCTCCCAGCTTTTTACCCCCTCCGGCCATAGGCGCAACAAGGGTTTACGCCGTTTTCGGGGCGATTTCTGCGCGAAATTCGAACAAGTTGCGGCAGGTCAAGCCACCGCCTTGAGGCCTAGGCCGACCAGGAAGGTTTCGGAGGATTTGTCGCGCGAAGCCTTGGGTTTGACCGGCTTCACGGTGTTGAACGACCGCTTGAACAGTTGCACCAGCTCGTTGTAGCCGCTGCCGTGGAACACCTTCACCACCAGCGCGCCTTCGCGCTTCATGTGGATTTGGCAGAACTCGACGGCCAACTCGATGAGTTCGGCCACGCGCGCCGTGTCCACCGAGGCCAGGCCCGAGAGATTCGGCGCCATGTCCGACACCACCACGTCGGCCAGCCGACCGCCGAGCGCCTGGGTGAGCAGCCCCAGCACCTCGGCCTCGCGGAAGTCGCCCTGGAAGAACTGCACGCCTTCCACCGGCTCCATCGGCAAGAGATCGATGGCGATGATGGTCCCGTTGAGCTCGCCCGCGGCCGCCCCGCCGCCGGTGGCCGTCTTCGGCGACAGCTTGCGCCGCACGTACTGGCTCCAGGCGCCGGGGGCCGAGCCCAGGTCGACCACCACCTGGCCGGGTTTGATCAGGTGCAGGCTCTCGTCGATTTCCTTCAGTTTGTACGCGGCGCGGGCCCGGTAGCCTTCTCTTTTGGCCAAAATGACATAGGGGTCATTCACGTGGTCGTTCAACCACGCCTTGTTGACTTTCTTGCTTTGTGTTTTGACTTTCATGTTGCCCTTGATAATACGGCCATGTCCCAAATTCAACTTACCCCCGCCCAGCGCAAGGTGCACCGCGCCGAAGCGCACCATCTCAACCCGGTGGTCATGATCGGCGGAGACGGCCTGACCCCGGCCGTTCTCAAGGAAGCCAACCTCGCGTTGAACGCCCACGGCCTGATCAAGGTGCGTGTGTTCTCCGACGACCGCGTGGCCCGCGAGACCATGTTCCAGACCCTGGCCAACGATCTCGGCGCAGCGCCGATCCAGCACATCGGCAAGCTGCTGGTGCTGTGGCGGCCGAAACCCGAAATCACCAAGACCCGCGTCGACGACGAAGACCGCATGCCCGGCCCGCGCGACTTCAAGGTGCTCAAGCACAGCACCCGCGGCGGCCAGCGCCCCGAAGTGAAGACGCTGCGTGTGCTCGGCAACCAGCGGCTCACGGCCGGCGGCAACGTCAAGCGCGCCAAGCCGAAGCCAAAAACCAGTTTGAAGAAACGCAGCCAGACCTGAGGCTGCGGTGGGGGTTCAGGCCGCTTCGCGCGGCCGTCTTGGCAATCACGCCGCTTCGCGCGGCCGTCTTGGCAATCACGCCGCTTCGCGCGGCCGTCCTGGCAATCACGCCGCTTCGCGCGGCGTGAGTTTCCACAGCGTGACGCCCGCGCACAGCCATTGCAGCAGGTACATGCCGCTGCCCACGCTGTGCCAGAGCTTGAGGTTTTCCCGCGCCACGATGCGCGGGGCGATGGCGAATTCACCCAGCAGCGCCAGCAGCAAGCCGCCCGCTATGAAAACAAGAGCTGTCGGCGCCCATTGCATCAGCGTTCCCGTGCTTTTCGATCTCGAAAGCAACAACAGCAACAAGGCACACGCGGTGGACACCCAGGTCTGCGCGGTGAACAGCCTGGCCGCCATCTGACCGGCCATCGCCGGGCTGGGCAGGTTGGCGAAGAGCAGCGGCACGACCACGAACCCGACGGCTGTCAGGCTGCCCCACCACAGCGCGGCGGCGAAGGTCGGCAGGCGGCGTTGCAGCATGCTGGTGCGCCGGTTCAGATGTACTTGACGGCGACGATCTCGTAACGCTTGATGCCGCCGGGCGCCTGCACCTCGGCGGTGTCGCCCTCTTCCTTGCCGATCAGCGCGCGCGCGATCGGGCTCGAGATGTTGACGCGGCCCAGCTTCAGGTCGGCCTCGTCCTCGCCGACGATCTGGTAGACCACCTGGGCACCCGAATCCTCGTCTTCGAGTTCCACGGTGGCGCCGAACACCACCCGGCCGCCGGCGTCGAGTGCGGCGGGATCGATGATCTGCGCGGCCGACAGCTTGCCTTCGATCTCCTGGATGCGGCCTTCGATGAAGCCCTGGCGGTCCTTCGCCGACTCGTACTCGGCGTTCTCGCTCAGGTCGCCCTGCGCGCGTGCATCGGAGATGGCGCTGATGACCCACGGGCGGTCGACGGTCTTGAGCTTGTGCAACTCGGCCTTGAGCGACTCGGCGCCGCGTTTGGTGACGGGGAAAGTGGACATATCTGGTTCTCCAAAAGCAAACCGCCGGTCGTTGCCGTCCGGCGGTGTGTGGTGTGCGTCAATTGCGGCCGATTATGCCGCGTTTGGATCGCGGATCAGGCGGCCTGGGCCGTGGGTTGGGCTTGCAGCTGCGCGTGCATCTCCTGCACCGAAATCACATCGAGCTTGTCCATGTGCTGCATGCCTTCCACCGCGGCTTCGGCGCCGAAGATGGTGGTAAAGGTGGTGACGCGGGCCAGCAGCGCCGAGGTGCGGATCTGGCGCGAATCGGCGATGGCGTTGCGACGCTCCTCGACCGTGTTGATGACCAAGGCAATCTCGTTGTTCTTGATCATGTCCACGATGTGCGGCCGGCCTTCCGTGACCTTGTTGACCACCGTGCAGGCCACGCCCGCGGCCTGTATGGCCTGCGTCGTGCCCTTGGTGGCCACCAGTTCGAAGCCGAGCGCCGCCAGGCCGCGCGCGACTTCCACCGCGCGCGCCTTGTCGTTGTTCTTCACCGAGACGAAGGCCTTGCCCGAACGCGGCAGCTTGGTGCCCGCGCCGATCTGCGACTTGACGAAGGCTTCGCCGAAGGTCTTGCCCACGCCCATGACTTCGCCGGTGGACTTCATCTCGGGGCCGAGGATGGTGTCCACACCCGGGAACTTGACGAACGGGAACACCGCCTCCTTCACGCTGAAATACGGCGGCGTGACTTCCTTGGTGATGCCCTGCGCCGCCAGCGACTGGCCGACCATGCAGCGCGCCGCCACCTTGGCCAGCTGGATGCCGGTGGCCTTGCTCACGAAGGGCACGGTGCGCGAGGCACGCGGGTTCACTTCGAGCACGTAGATCACGTCCTTGCCGTCGACATGCTGGATGGCGAACTGCACGTTCATCAGGCCCACCACGTTGAGCGCATGCGCCATGGCCGTGGTCTGGCGCTTGATCTCGTCGACCGTGGCCGCAGCCAGGTAATACGGCGGCAGCGAACACGCCGAGTCGCCGCTGTGCACGCCGGCCTGCTCGATGTGCTCCATCACGCCGCCGATGAACACGTCCTTGCCGTCGCAGATCGCGTCCACGTCGCATTCGATGGCGTCGTTGAGGAAACGGTCGAGCAGCACCGGCGAGTCATGGCTCACCTTCACGGCTTCGCGCATGTAGCGCTCCAGGTCGCGTTGCTCGTGCACGATTTCCATCGCGCGGCCGCCGAGCACGTAGCTCGGACGCACCACCAGCGGATAACCCAGGGCCGCGGCTTTTTCCAGCGCTTCGGGCTCGGTACGCGCGGTGGCGTTCGGCGGCTGCAGCAGCTTGAGTTCGTGCAGCAGCTTCTGGAAGCGCTCGCGGTCTTCGGCCGCGTCGATCATGTCCGGGCTGGTGCCGATGATCGGCACGCCGTTGGCTTCCAGGTCGAGTGCGAGCTTCAGAGGCGTCTGGCCGCCGTACTGCACGATCACGCCGAACGGCTTTTCCTTGTCGACGATTTCCAGCACGTCTTCGAGCGTCAGCGGCTCGAAGTACAGGCGGTCCGAGGTGTCGTAGTCGGTGGACACGGTCTCGGGGTTGCAGTTGACCATGATGGTCTCGAAGCCATCTTCGCGCATGGCGAGGGCGGCATGCACGCAGCAGTAGTCGAACTCGATGCCCTGGCCGATGCGGTTCGGCCCGCCGCCGAGGACCATGATCTTCTTCCGGCTCGACGGATCGGCTTCGCATTCGCCGCCCTCGGCCTCGTAGGTCGAATACAGGTAGGCGGTGTCGGTGGCGAATTCGGCCGCGCAGGTGTCCACGCGCTTGAACACCGGTCGCACGCCGAGCGCACGGCGCTTCTCGCGGATCGCGGTGTCGGTGGTCTTGAGTTGCCTGGCCAGGCGGCGGTCGGAGAAGCCCTTCTGCTTCAGCTGGCGCAGCGTGGCGGCGTCGATGTCGTCCAGGCTCTTGGTTTCCAACTCGAGCTCGATCTTCACGATCTGCTCGATCTGCACCAGGAACCAAGGGTCGATCTTGGTCAGCGCGAAGACCTCGTCCACGCTCATGCCCTGAGCGAAGGCGTCGCCCACGTACCAGATGCGTTCGGGGCCGGGCTCGCCGAGTTCCTTCTCGAGCACCTCGCGGTCCTGCGTCTTCTCGTTCATGCCGTCCACGCCGACCTCGAGGCCGCGCAGCGCCTTCTGGAACGATTCCTGGAAGGTGCGGCCCATCGCCATGACTTCGCCGACCGACTTCATCTGCGTCGTCAGGCGGCTGTCGGCCGTGGGGAATTTTTCGAACGCAAAACGCGGGATCTTGGTGACCACGTAGTCGATCGACGGCTCGAACGAGGCCGGTGTCGCACCGCCGGTGATTTCGTTGCGCAACTCGTCCAGCGTGTAGCCGACGGCCAGCTTGGCCGCGACCTTGGCGATCGGGAAACCCGTGGCCTTGGAAGCAAGCGCCGACGAACGCGAGACACGCGGATTCATCTCGATGACGACCATGCGGCCGTCCTTCGGGTTGATCGAGAACTGCACGTTCGACCCGCCGGTGTCCACGCCGATCTCGCGCAGCACGGCCAGCGAGGCGTTGCGCAGGATCTGGTATTCCTTGTCGGTCAAGGTCTGCGCGGGCGCCACGGTGATCGAGTCGCCGGTGTGCACGCCCATCGGGTCCAGGTTCTCGATCGAGCAGACGATGATGCAGTTGTCGGCGGTGTCGCGCACCACTTCCATCTCGTACTCTTTCCAGCCGAGCAGCGACTCTTCGATCAGCAGCTCATTGGTCGGCGAAGCCTCCAGGCCGCGCTTGCAGATGGTCTCGAATTCTTCCGAGTTGTAGGCGATGCCGCCACCGGTGCCGCCGAGCGTGAAGCTCGGCCGGATCACGGTCGGGAAGCCCAGCGTCTTCTGCACGACCCAGGCCTCTTCCATCGAATGGGCGATGCCGGAGCGCGCCGAGCCCAGACCGATCTTGGTCATCGCGTCCTTGAACTTCAGCCGGTCTTCGGCCTTGTCGATGGCCTCGGGCTTGGCGCCGATGAGCTCGACGTCATACTTCTCGAGCACGCCGTGGTGCCACAGGTCGAGCGCGCAATTCAGCGCCGTCTGGCCGCCCATGGTCGGCAGGATCGCGAAGCCGCCGGGGTTGAGCGCACGCTCCTTGGCGATGATCTTCTCCACCGTCTGCCAGGTGATCGGCTCGATGTAGGTCACGTCGGCCGTGGCCGGGTCGGTCATGATCGTCGCGGGGTTGCTGTTGATCAGGATGACCTTGTAGCCCTCTTCGCGCAGCGCCTTGCAGGCCTGCACGCCGGAGTAGTCGAACTCGCAGGCCTGGCCGATGATGATCGGGCCCGCGCCGATGATGAGGACGCTTTTGATGTCTGAACGCTTAGGCATTACTTTTTCTCCCCGGCTTGCTGCATGAGCGCGGTGAAGCGATCAAACAGGTAGCCGATGTCGTGTGGCCCGGGCGAGGCTTCCGGGTGACCCTGGAAGCAGAACGCGGGTTTGTCGGTGCGGGCCAGGCCCTGCAGCGTGCCGTCGAACAGGCTGATGTGGGTGGCGCGCAGGTTGGCGGGCAGGGTTTTCTCGTCCACCGCGAAGCCGTGGTTCTGGCTGGTGATGCTGACGCGGCCGTTGTCCAGGTCCTTCACCGGATGGTTCGCGCCGTGGTGGCCGAACTTCATCTTGAAGGTCTTGGCGCCGCTGGCCAGGGCCATGATCTGGTGGCCCAGGCAGATGCCGAAGGTCGGGATGCCGGTTTCGATGAGTTCGCGCGTGGCAGCGATCGCGTAATCGCAGGGCTCCGGATCACCGGGGCCGTTGGACAGGAAGATACCGTCGGGGTTCAGCTTCAGCACTTCGGCGGCGCTGGTCTGCGCCGGCACCACGGTGACGCGGCAGCCGCGTTCGGCCAGCATGCGCAGGATGTTGAACTTGACGCCGTAGTCGAAGGCGACCACGTGGAAACGGCCCGCGTCCTGCTGACCGTAGCCGGGCGTGCCGTCGGCGCGCGCCAGCTGCCATTCGGTCTGCGTCCATGCGTACGACTTGGTCACCGACACCACCTTGGCCAGGTCCAGCCCGGCCATGCTGGGCGCGCCCTTGGCGGCGGCGATGGCAGCGTCGATGGCGGCCTGGTTCACCGCTTGCCCGGCCTTCAGGCCAACGATGCAGCCGTTCTGCGCGCCCTTGGTGCGCAAGTGGCGCGTGAGCTTGCGCGTGTCGATGTTGGCGATGGCCACCGTCTTCTCGCGCACGAGGTAGTCGTGGAGTGAGCTCGACTGGCGGAAGTTGGACGCCAGCAAAGGCAGGTCCTTGACGATCAGACCGGCGGCGTGGACTTTGCTGGATTCGACGTCTTCCTCGTTGACGCCGTAGTTGCCGATGTGCGGGTACGTCAGGGTGACGATCTGCTGGCAATAACTCGGGTCGGTGAGGATTTCCTGGTAGCCGGTCATGGCGGTGTTGAACACCACCTCGCCGACGGTGGAGCCGGCAGCTCCAATCGAATTGCCAATAAAGACCGTGCCGTCTGCGAGCGCCAGGATGGCGGGCGGGAAGGTTCCCTGTAGAGACAAAAGCACTGGGTTCTCCGAAATGGTGACGGGTACGCCCAAGCTGTTCAAGAGAAAACTCTTGCAGTGCTCTGGAAGGGGGTTCGGTGTGAACGGCGCTAGGCGTACGTGTTTGCGGGAAAGCCCATCATTATAACCGTCAGGCCACCGCCCAACCCGTGGGTACCCGGTAAAACCCTGGGTCAGGCGTAGGGCGCGACCTGTTGCAGCCGCGCGTGATGCCGTTCGCAAAGTGCACGGAAACCGCTGCTGATCCGCTGATCCTGGGCCGCGGCTTGCCAGAAAGCGAGCGCGGCCATGCAGGCGGCCTGCCAGACGGCACGCTGCGGCGGCAAGGGCAGTGGCGGTTCGAATTCGCGCGCCGCCACCTCGCCGCCGGCCAGCGGGGCGTGCAGCATCGGCAGCATGTCGTAGGCCGGCGCGACCAGCAGGCGGCCGGATGCCGGCCGAAAACTCAGATTGCCCGCATGCATGTCGGTGTTGGCGATGAGCCGGCCGAACCACCACAGATGGGCCACGCTGGCCACGCCCTCCTCGGCCAATCGGCCCGCCGCGGCCAGCCGGCGCGCCAGGTGGGTCCAGTCGCGCGATGCGTCGCCGAGCAGCGCCGCGTTCACGGTTTCCAGGCTGCACAGCGGACTGCGGCCGTGTGTGCCGTGGCGGTCGAAACGCTCGACTTCGAGGAAGGTGCGGCCTTCGTGCAGCAGGACACGGCTGCGCGCGGCCGCCACGCCCGGCAGCGTGGCCGCCTGCTGCAGCGCCAGGTGCTCGCAGACCAGCAGATCGGCCCAGCGCCGCACGGTGGGCGAATCGTCGGCACCGGAGAACTTGACCAGCACGTGCGGGGTGTCGCTCGGCAGATCGCCGGACACCTCGCGCCGGGCGGCGAACTTGGGAAATTCACCGGCCGCGCTCGAACCTGGCACGCCGGTCGCCACGGCCCGCGCCGCCAGCGCGGCGTAGGCCGCGGGCGTCTCGTCCGGGGACAACGGTGGCGGCTGATTGAGCCGCAGGGCCTGCCAGTCGGCATAGGCTGCATCGCCGAGCAGGAGATGGCCGCTCGCGTCGAAACCGCGCTGAGACAACACGTGGACGACATCGTCGTCGGTCCACGCCTGCGGATCGGGCGACACGCCGAGCGCACGGTGTTCGGCACGCGCGAACAGCCGCCCCATGTAGCCCTGCGGCCGCATGTCGTAGAGCGGATAGGGCAGCCCAGGCCACCAGCCATCGCGCGCGTCTTCGGGTACGGGCCAATCGGAGCCGGCCAGAGCGAGCCACGCGCCCTGCGGCTGCAGCAGGGCCAGCGGGCCCAGCAACTCCGCCCTGCCCTCGGTGTCGATGGCGTAGACGGGAACATCGGCGAAGACACCACGCAGGGGGCGTCGCAAGGCGTAGCGCGCCCGCCGGGCCTGGCCGGCGCTGATGAGCCGGCCCGCCGGCAGCCGCTGCAACATGCGGTGCAGGGTCGGCACGCTCACGCGAACCGCCTCGGCCAGGCCAGCGGCGCTGGCAGGCGCCTGCAAGGCGAGTGCAGTTTCGAGACCCATCGTTGTTGCCGCAAGCGGCTCGCTACGCGCCATGCACCCTGTATGAAACGATCAATGAGAAGATTCTAAGGCTTCTATCTTATATGAATCAATCATTTACATCGATCTTCGCCATATTCTTGAGAAGATTCCTGGTGGGTTCTGGCCACTGGTCTTGCTCAAGATTGCCGCGACGCGCTGGCGTGCAGGCAGATTGCCGCCGCCGCGCCGACGTTCAGCGACTCCTCGCCCCCAGGCTGCGCGATGCGGATGCGCTGCGCGGCCATGGCTTCCAGCGCAGGCGAAACCCCCTGCCCTTCGTGGCCCATCACCCAGGCGCAGGGCCAGGGCAATTCGGCCCGGTGCAGGAAGCTTCCGCCGTGGGAACTCGTGACCAGCAGCGGCAGGCCGAGCGGCGCCAGGTCCGGCAACCCAAGCCCCTCGACCAGGCGCAGGCCAAAATGCGCGCCCATGCCCGCGCGCAAGACCTTGGCACTCCACAGCGCAGCCGTGCCCTTGAGGGCGATCACCTGCGTGAAACCGAACGCCGAGGCGCTGCGCAGGATGGAGCCGACATTGCCGGCGTCCTGTACGCGGTCGAGCACGACGGCCGCAGCGCCCGGGGTCAGGCCGGCCTCGGCCTGCGGCGGCAGATCGAGCACGAAACCCATGCGCGCCGGCGACTCCAGGCCGCTGAGTTCGGCGAACAGCACGTCCGGCAACACCATGGTTTTGATAGCAGCCTGCGCATATTCCGCCTGCGCCTCAGCCCAAAATGATTCAGCAAACAAGGCCATGGCGGGGCGCCTGCCCCGCGCGAGCGCAGCCCGGCACAGATGGTCGCCCTCGAGCCAGACGCGGCCCTGCTTGCGGTAGGCCGTGCTGTCCTGCGACAGCTTGCGCAGTTCCTTGAGCAACGGGTTGTCACGCGAACTCAGGTGCGTGACCAGCGGCGCCGTCATCGCAACACCTCCGTCGCCCGCCCGGCCAGTGCCAGCGCCTCGCTCACCGGGCTGAAACTGCGCCGGTGCAAGGGGCAGGCGCCGTGCGCGCGCAGTGCATCGAGGTGGGCGGAGGTGCCATAACCCTTGTGCGTGGCGAAGCCATAGTGCGGATATTGCGCATCGATCTCGGCACACCAGCGGTCGCGCGTGACCTTGGCCAGGATCGACGCGGCCGAGATCGCCGGCACGAGATCGTCGCCGCGCACGATGGCCTCGGCCATCACCTTGAGCGTGGGCAGGCGGTTGCCATCGACCAGCACGCGCGCCGGCGTGAGCCGCAGGCCTTCGACCGCGCGGCGCATGGCCAGCATGGTGGCCTGCAGGATGTTGAGCGTGTCGATCTCTTCCACCGTGGCATGCGCCACCGAGCAGCACAGCGCCTTAGCGCGGATCTCGTCGTACAGCGCGTCGCGGCGTGCCGCGGTGAGCTTCTTGGAATCGGCGAGGCCGCGGATCGGCCGCAGGTCGTCGAGGATCACTGCCGCCGCCATCACCGGCCCCGCCAGCGGGCCGCGGCCGGCCTCGTCCACGCCGGCCATCAGCCCGGGCGTGAACCAGGACAGGGCGGTCTGCTCAGGAACGGTGGATGACTTTTTCGATCGCATCGGTGGCCAGCAAGGCGGTGTCGCGCTTCAGTTCGTGGTGCAGCGCGGTGAAGGTTTTCTCGATCGCGGCGATTTTCGCAGAGCCCGAAGCCTGGTCGTCCAGCCAAAACAGCACCGCGGCGGCCAGCGCCTCGGGTGTGGCGGCGTCCTGCAGCAGTTCGGGCACGACGAAGTCGCGGCACAGGATGTTGGGCAGGCCGACCCAGGGCTGCAACTGCTTGCGCCGCATGAGCTGCCACGACAGCCAGTGCATGTTGTAGGCGATGACCATCGGCCGCTTGAACAGCGCGGCCTCCAGCGTGGCGGTGCCGCTGGCGATGAGCGTCACGTCGCAGGCCGCCAGCACGGTGTGCGATTGGCCGGCGACGATCTGCAGCCGGCCGGCCATGCCGCAGGCGGCGGCCATGGCATCGATCTCGCTGCGCAGGTTGGGCACCGCCGGGACGACGAATTTGATAGCAGGATGCGCTTTCTGCATCAGCGCCGCGGCCGCAAAAAACCTCGAGGCCAGGTAACGCACCTCCGACTTGCGGCTGCCCGGCAGGATCGCCACCACCTGGTCGCCATCGGCCAGGCCGAGCTGGCGCCGCGCCGCGGCCTTGTCGGGCACGAGCGGGATCACGTTCGCCAGCGGATGGCCGACATAGGTCGCGTTGATGCCGTGCTGCGCCAGCAGCGCCGGCTCGAACGGGAAGATGCACAGCACATGGTCGGCGGCGGCGCGGATCTTCTCGACGCGGTTCGCGCGCCAGGCCCAGATCGACGGGCAGACGAAATGCACGGTCGGGACCTTCGCCGCCTTCAGCGCTGTTTCCAGGCCGAGGTTGAAGTCGGGCGCGTCCACGCCGATGAACACATCGGGCCGTTCGCGCAGGAAGCGTTCGCGCAACTGGCGGCGGATGGCGAAGAGTTCGCGCAGGCGGCGCACCACCTCCATGCTGTAGCCATGCACCGCGAGCTTGTCGCTGGGCCACAGCGCCTGGAAACCGCGTTGGCCCATCTGCGGGCCGCCGATGCCGCTGGCCTGCAGCGCGGGCCAACGTGCACGCATGCCGTCGAGCACCAGGCCGGCGAGCAGGTCGCCGGAGGCCTCGCCGGCCACCATGCCGAGCCGGGGAGACGACATCGCCGGGGCCATCAGCGGGCGATGCCGCTGACGGAGCTGCCGAGGAAGTCGTTCATCAGCGCCACGTCGGCCGCCGCCTCGGGCACCTGTTCGCCCAGCGCGGCGATGGCGGTGCGGGCTTCGTCCAGGGTCTTGCCCTGGCGGTAGATCAGCTTGTGCATCTCGCGGATGGCCTTGAGCCGCGCCTCGGAGAAGTCGCGCCGCTTCAGGCCGACCAGGTTCACCGCGCGCACCACCAGCGGGTTGCCGTCGACGACCATGAACGGCGGCACGTCCTTGTTGACGTGCCCGGCAAAGCCGACCATCGCGTGGGCACCGACGCGCATGCGCTGCAGCACGCCCACAAGGCCGCCGATCGTCGCCCAGTCGCCCACCTGCACATGGCCGGCCAGCGTGGTGTTGTTGGCCATGGTGATCTGGCTGCCGAGCTGGCAATCGTGCGCGATGTGCACGTAGGCCATGATCCAGTTGTCGTCGCCCAGCCGCGTGGCGCCGGCGTCCTGCACGGTGCCGAGGTTGAAGGTGCAGAACTCGCGGATGGTGTTGCGGTCGCCGATCACCAGCTCTGTGGGTTCGCCGGCGTATTTCTTGTCCTGCGGCACGGCGCCGAGCGAATTGAACTGGAAGATATGGTTGTCGCGGCCGATCGTGGTGTGGCCATCGATCACGCAATGTGCACCGATCGCCGTGCCCGCGCCGATGCGCACGTGCGGGCCGATCACGGTGTAGGGGCCGACGGCGACGGAGGAGTCCAGCTCGGCGCCCGGCTCGACGATGGCGGTCGGGTGGATGGCGCTCACGCTCGACCTCAGGCGATGGTGCGCATGGCGCAGGTCAGCTGTTCGACCTCGACCGCCACTTCCTCACCCACCAGGGCACGCGTCTTGAAGCGGAAGATGCCGGCCTTCATGCGCAGCAGTTCAGCCTCCAGGATCAACTGATCGCCAGGCTCGACCGGGCGCTTGAAGCGCACGCCGTCGATGCCCGCGAAGTAATACACCGTATTGCCGCAGGGCGAGGCGTCGAGCGCGTGGAAGGCCAGCAGCGCCGCGGTCTGGGCCAGCGCCTCGAGCATGAGCACGCCGGGCATCACTGGCCGGTTCGGGAAATGGCCCTGGAAGAAGGGTTCGTTCATGGTGACGTTCTTCAGCGCCCGGATGCTCTTGCCCTTCTCGAGATCGAGCACCCGGTCCACCAGCAGGAACGGGTAGCGGTGGGGCAATTGCTTGAGGATTGTGTGGATGTCCATCATGGTTCTGAAAGGCGTTGTTCGTTCGATTTTTCGAGGGCGCGCAGGCGGTCGCGCAGCTTGTGCAACTGCCGGAGGGTGGCCGCGTTCTTTTCCCAGTTCGCATTGTCGTCGATGGGAAACACGCCGCTGTACTGGCCGGGCTTGAGCAGCGAACGCGTCGCCAGCGACGCCGCCGAGATGTGCACATTGTCGGCCAGGGTCAGGTGGCCCAGCACCATGCCCGCGCCGCCCACCGTGCAGTGCGCGCCGATGGTGGCACTGCCGGCCACGGCCGAGCAGCCGGCCAGCGCGCTGTGCTTGCCGATGCGCACGTTGTGGCCGATCTGGATCAGGTTGTCGAGCTTGACGCCGTCTTCGATCACCGTGTCCTGGAGCGCGCCGCGGTCGATGCAGGTATTGGCGCCGATCTCCACGTCGTCGCCGATGGACACGGCGCCGAGCTGCTCGATCTTTTCCCAGGCCCCGGCGTTCGGTGCGAAGCCGAAACCGTCGGCACCGATCACCACGCCCGGATGCAGCAGGCAGCGCGCGCCGATGCGGCAGTCTTCGCTCACGGTCACACGCGACTTCAGCACGGTGTGGGCACCGATGCGCGCGCCCCGTTCGACCACGCACAGCGGCCCGATCGAGGCCGTGGGATCGACGATGGCCTCCGCATCGACCACTGCGCTCGGATGGATGCCGGGCTTCGGCCCGCGGCCGCTCGCACGCCGCCACAGCTGCGTGAGCCGCGCGAAATAGAGATAAGGGTCGGGCGTGACGATGCAGGCGCCCCCATGCGCAGGACGGGCCAGCGCCGCCGCCTGCATGGCCGGGCCCACAATGACACAGGCCGCCTGGGAGGCGGCCAGTTGTTGTCGGTACTTGGGGTTGCTGAGGAAGGCCAGCTCGCCGGCACCGGCGGATTCGAGCGGGGCCAGCCCCGCGATCGTCACGGCCGGGTCGCCGTGCAACTGGCCGCCCAGCGCGGCCACGATTTCACTCAAGGTCAAAGCCATGCTGTTTCCTCCAGCCGGGGCTGGATCACTTGGCGCCGGGTGCGGCCGCGTTCAAGGCCTTGATGACCTTGTCGGTGATGTCGTGTTTGGGGTTGATGTAGACCGCTTCCTGCAGCACCGCGTCGTACTTCTCGGTCTCGGCCACCTGGCGGATCACGCGATTGGCCTTCTCCAGCACCTGCTGCAGTTCCTCGTTCTTGCGCGAATTCAGGTCTTCCTGGAATTCACGGCGCTTGCGCTGGAAATCGCGGTCCTGGTCGACGAGCTGCTTCTGGCGCGTGGCGCGCTGGCTTTCGGCCAGCGTGGGCGCTTCGCGTTCGAACTTGTCGGAGGCGGTCTTGAGCGCGGTGCCGATGTCCGTCAGCTCTTTCTCGCGCTTGGAAAATTCCTGCTCGAGCTTGGCCTGCGCGGCCTTGGCCGCATTCGATTCACGGAAGATGCGATCGGTACTGACAAAGCCGACACGGAAGTCTTCCGTCTGAGCCTGGGCATGCACCGACAGCGCCATTGCACCCACGAGGACCGCTGACCAGCTCTGACGTAAAAAATTCTTCATTAGAAAGACGTACCTATTTGGAATTGCAGTTTCTGGATTCTATCGCCAGCGAATTTCTTGATCGGGAACGCATAAGCGAGGCGCAGCGGGCCGACCGGCGAGATCCAGCTCAGTCCGATACCGGTGGACGCGCGAAGTTCATTGAACTGGATCTTGGCGCCGTCGCCATAGACGTTGCCGGCATCGAGGAAGCCGAACAGCCGCAGCGTGCGGTCGTTACCGGCACCGGGGAACGGCGTCATCATCTCGACGTTCACGTTGACCTTCTTCGAGCCGCCAATGGAAGCGCCGGTCACGTCGCGCGGACCGAGCGTGCCCTGCTCGAAACCCCGCACCGAGCCGAGGCCACCGCCGTAGAAGTTCTTGAAGATGGGGAACGGCTGCCCGTTCAAACCCTTGCCCCAGCCCACCTCGGTATTGAAGGCCAGCGTGTATTGCTTGCTCAGCGGCACGTATTGCTGGAACTGGTAATTGGTGCGCACGTACCGGGCATCGCCGATCAGCGCGATGGCACTGTTGAAGTTCTGGTAGCGGCCGCTGGACGGCGCGAGTGTGCTGTCGCGGTTGTCGCGCGACCAGCCCACGGTGAACGGGAACGACGTGCTGGTGTAGCCGAACTCCTCGGCATAGGCCAGGTAGGACGCCGGGATGTTGGTGCCGGGCTTGATCGTGGTGCGTTCCAGCGTGCCGCCGAAATACACGGTGTCGATCTCGCTGAACGGGATGCCGAAGCGCATGCCCGCGCCTTCGGTCACCAACTGGTAGTTGCCGCCCTGGTCGTTGTAGGGCCGCGACGAGCGGTGGAACAGGTCGATCGAACGCGAGATGCCGTCGGCCGTGAAATACGGATCGACCGTGCTCAACACGATGGCGCGGTTGTACTTGCTGGTGTTGACCTCGAGGCCGAGGTAGTTGCCAGAACCGAATGCGTTCTCCTGCTTGATGCTGAACGAGAGCGACAGCTTCTCGGCACTGGAGAAGCCCGCGCCGAGCTGCAGGCTGCCGGTGGGTTTTTCCTCGACGTTCATCTGCACGTCGACCTGGTCGGGCGCGCCGGGCACCTCCGCCGTCTCGATGTTGACTTCCTTGAAGTAGCCGAGCCGGTCGACCCGGTCGCGCGAGAGCTTGATCTTGTCGCCGTCGTACCACGAAGACTCGAACTGGCGGAATTCGCGGCGGATGACTTCGTCGCGCGTACGGCTGTTGCCGGCCACGTTGACGCGGCGCACGTAGGCGCGGCGCGAGGGCTCGGCCTGCAACGTCAGTGCGACCTGGTTGGTGGCGCGGTCGATGTCGGGCCGGGCCTCCACCGTGGCAAAGGCGAAGCCGAAGTTGCCGAAGTTGTCCTTGAAGGCCTTGGTGGTTTCCGTCACCCGGTCGGCGTTGTAGGGCTCACCCGGCTTGATGGTGACCAGCGACTTGAATTCGTCTTCCTTGCCGAGATAGTTGCCTTCGAGCTTCACGCTGGAGACCACGAAACGCTCGCCTTCGGTCACGTTCAGCGTGATGGTGATGTCCTGCTTGTCGGGCGAGATCGCCACCTGGGTGGAATCGATGCGGAATTCGAGATAGCCGCGCGCCAGATAGTAGGAGCGCAGGGTCTCGATGTCGGCATTGAGCTTGGCGCGCGAATAGCGATCGGACTTGGTGTACCAGCTGAGCCAGCCGCCGGTATCGAGCTCGAACAGCCCGCGCAGCGTGGACTCGCTGAAGGCCTTGTTGCCGACGACGCGAATCTCCTTGATCTTGGCCGGTTCGCCTTCGGTGATGTTGAAGCTCAGGTTGACCCGGTTGCGCTCGATCGGCGTCACCGTGGTCACCACCTCGGCGCTGTACAGGCTCTTGTTGATGTACTGGCGCTTGAGTTCCTGCTCCGCGCGGTCGGTCAGGGCCTTGTCGTAGGGCCGGCCTTCGGTCAGGCCGACGTCGCGCATCGACTTCTTGAGCGCGTCCTTGTCGAACTCCTTGGCGCCGATGAATTCGACATCGGCCACGGTCGGACGTTCTTCGACCACCACCACCAGCACGTCGCCGCTCACCTCCAGCCGCACGTCCTTGAACAGGCCCAGCGCGAACAGCGCCCGGATGGCGGCCGCACCCTGTTCGTCGTTGTAGGTGTCGCCGACACGGAAGGGCAGCGAGGCGAACACGGTACCCGGCTCGACGCGCTGCAGGCCTTCGATGCGGATGTCGCGCACCGAGAACGGGTCCACGGCCCAGGCGGTGTTGGCCACGAAAAGCAGGGCCACTGCGGCGCTCAATGCACGCACGCGAAAACTACGGAAATGATTATTCATGAATAGTGGTTTGCAAACCCGCCGGCCGATGCCAGATGACATGTGGTTCACGGTTAGCCGAAGATACGGGTCACGTCGTTAAAAAGCGCAATGGACATCATCACCAGCAGCACCGCAACGCCACCGCGCTGCATGCGCTCCATCCATGCGTCGGACACGCTTTTGCCTGTCACCGCCTCCCAAAGATAATACATCAGGTGCCCGCCATCCAGAACGGGCAGCGGCAGCAGGTTCAGGACGCCCAGGCTGACGCTGATCAGCGCCAGGAAAACCAGGTACTGCGACAGGCCGAGGCTGGCCGACTTGCCGGCGAAATCGGCAATGGTCAACGGGCCGCTGAGATTCTTCAGCGAAGCCTCGCCGATCACCATCTTGCCCATCATGCGTAAGGTCAGCACCGAAACCTCCCAGGTCCGCACCGCGCCCTGCCAGAGGCCATCGAACACGCCGTATTCGATGGTCACCATCTCCGGCGGCGCACCCACGTAGGCACCGATGCGGCCGAACACGGCGGCGCCGTCTTGTTTCACGTCGGGGCTGACCTCGAGTTCGACGGGCTGGCCGTCGCGGCGCACGCTCCAGGTCTGCGCCAGCGGCTGGTTGCCACGCACCGAAGCGCGGATCGCCTCGCGCAGCTGCTGGCCATCGACGATGCGCGTGGCGCCGATGCGCTGCACGACGTCACCGGCCATCAGGCCTTCGCGCGCGGCGGCGCCGTCGGCCATGACTTCGCCGATACGCGGCTGGTTCCAGGGGCCGAGGATGCCGATGCGACGGTAAAGCTGGGCATCGGCCTCGCTGGCTTCCACCGTGGACAGCGGCAGCATCACCTCGCGCACCCGCCCGCGCGGCGAGTCGCTCACTTCCAGGCGCACGTTCCTGCCGTCAAGCGCGCCGCGCGTGATCAGCCAGCGCAGGTCTTCGAAGGAACGCGTGGCGTCCAGGCTCTCGCCGTCCCAGCCGGCACGCAGCACGGTTTCCCCACCCACGATGCCGGCTTTCTCGGCCACCGAGCCCGCCACCGGACTCGCCAGGATGGCCCGCGGCTCGTCCACCCCGCCCCAGTTGACCATGGCGTAGAGCAGCGTGGCCAGCAGCAGGTTGGCGATCGGGCCGGCGGCGACGATGGCCGCGCGGGATCTGAGTGGCTGGGTGTTGAAGGCCAGGTGACGTTCCTCGGGCGCGACCGGGCCCTCGCGCTCGTCGAGCATCTTCACATAGCCGCCGAGCGGAAACGCACCGACCACGAATTCCGTCGGCGAACCCTTGGGCTGCCAGCGGTACAGCACCTTGCCGAAGCCCACGGAAAACCGCAGCACCTTCACGCCACAGGCGACGGCCACGCGGTAGTGGCCGTATTCGTGCACGGCGATCAACAGCGCCAGCGCCACCACAAAAGCCACGAAGGTCAACATCAGGTCCGTCCTTTGTGCATCGTCTTACATCCGCGCACGGCCGACCGCCTGCTCTGCCGCCGCGCGGGCCGAGGCGTCGATGGCGAGCAGGTCTTCCAGCGTGCCGGGCTTGGAGGGGCGAACCGCCTCCAAAGTTGCAAGGTTGACGTGGTGAATCTGGTCGAAACGGATGCGGCGGTCGAGAAACGCCGCCACGGCGACCTCGTTGGCCGCGTTCAGCACGGCGCAGGTGCCCGAAGGCGCCTGCAGGCTGTCCCAGGCCAGCTTCAGGCAGGGGAAGCGCACGAAATCGGGAACCTCGAAGGTCATCGCCGCCATCCGCGCGAAATCCAGCCGCGGCGTGCCGCTTTCGATGCGTTCCGGCCAGGAAAGACCGTAGGCGATCGGCACCCGCATGTCCGGCGTGCCGAGCTGGGCCATGACCGATGCGTCGTGGAACTGCACCATCGAGTGGATGATCTGCTGCGGATGGATGACCACCTCGATCTGCGCCGGTGCCACGCCGAACAGGTACTTGGCCTCGATCACCTCCAGCGCCTTGTTCATCATGGTGGCCGAGTCGACGGAGATCTTGCGGCCCATCGCAAAATTCGGATGGGCACAGGCCTCTTCCGGGGTGACGTCGCGCAGGCTTGCCGGATCGCGCGTGCGAAACGGACCACCGGACGACGTCAGCATGATCTTCTCGATGCGCCGCGGCCACACCGCCGGGTCTTCGGGCAGCGACTGGAACACGGCCGAATGCTCGCTGTCGATCGGCAGCAGCAGCGCGCCGCCGTCGCGCACGGCCGCCATGAACACCTCGCCGCCGACGACCAGGGCTTCCTTGTTGGCCAAGAGCAAGCGCTTGCCCGCGCGCGCCGCGGCCAGGCAGGGCGCCAGCCCGGCGGCGCCGACGATGGACGCCATCACGCTGTCGACGTTTTCGTGCGATGCTATGGTTTCCAGAGCATCCTGCGCAAACAGAACCTGCGTCTGAAGGCCATTTGACTCAAGTTTTTGGGCCAGGTCGCGGGCGTGCGCCGGGCTGGCCATCACCGCGTAACGAGGCCGGAACTGCGCGCATTGCTGCAGCAGCAGTTCGACCTGGGTGTTGGCGCTGAGCGCAAAGATCTCGAAGCGCTCCGGATGGCGCGCCACCACGTCGAGCGTGTTGCTGCCCACCGAACCGGTGGAGCCCAGAATCGTCAGGCGTTGTTTCATTTCAGTGGCGCCCGGCCGCCCGAAGCCCACTGAAGCGCCCCCTTGGGCAGCAGCGATACGCGAAGCGATGAGCGTGGGGATTGCATTTCGTTGTCAAGCCACCGCGGCGTAGAGCATCATCGCCAGCGGCAGCGTCGGCAGCAGCGCATCGACACGGTCGAGCACGCCACCATGGCCGGGCAGCAGGCCGCTGCTGTCCTTCACGCCGGCGCTGCGCTTGATCAACGACTCGACGAGATCGCCGACCACGCTCATCGCCGCCAGAAAAACCACGGCCAGCAAGAGCAAGAGCCAATTCTGCGCGGCCAGCCGCGTGTAGAGGCTGGCCACCGGCGCCTGCGCAGCCTGGTCGGCCCAGATCCAGGCCAGCGCCAGGACGAACACGCCGGCCATGCCGCCCCACACGCCCTCCCAGCTCTTGCCGGGGCTGATGGCGGGTGCCAGCTTGACCTTGGTGAAGCGCAGCCCGAAAGCCCGGCCCGCGAAATAGGCGCCGATGTCGGCCACCCACACCAGCACCAGGATGGACAACAGGAAGTTCACCCCGATCACCCGCGCCTGGCCCACGGCCAGCCAGGTCAGGCACAACGCGAGCAGGCCGGCGGCCACCCGCAGCGGCGCGGCGATCGGAGCCCAGCCCGGCACGCCGCGGCGGATCAACCAGCCGCCGGCGAGCACCCAGGCCGCTCCGACCGGCGCCCACAGCGCAATGCTTGGCCGCGCCAGCCAGCCGTCCTGCCACAGCCAGCCGCACACCAGCACCGCAATCAAGCCGAGCGTGAGCGAAGCGCCCTGGCCCAGCTTGTTCAGGCGGCCCCATTCCCAGCTGCCGGCGGCGATCAGCACCAGCGCCACGCCGCAGAACGGCTCGGGAGAGGGATAGAACAGCGCCGGCAGCAGGATGGCCAGCAGGATGATGGCCGTGATGACGCGCTGTTTGAGCATGCAGTGTGGGCCCGAGGAATCAGGCCGATGAAGAGGAGGAGGATGCCGTTGCCGCCGGTGCGGCCACCTGGCTCGAGGTCTTGCCGAAACGGCGCTCGCGCCGGCCGAACTCGGCGATCGCGGCGTCCAGCGCGGCCTCGTCGAACTCGGGCCAGAGTTTGTCGCTGAAATACATTTCCGTATAGGCCGACTGCCACAGCAGGAAGTTGCTGATGCGGAATTCGCCGCCGGTGCGGATCAGCAGATCCGGATCAGCGCAATGCGCCAGCGCCATGGCGCGGTCCAGGCTTTTTTCGGTGACCGGCTCGCCGGCCGCGACGAGCTTGCGCGCAGCCTGGGCGATGTCCCAGCGGCCGCCGTAGTTGAAGCAGATGTTGAGCACCAGGCGGCTGTTGCCGGCCGTGGCCTTCTCGGCTTCGAGCAGGCCGTTGCGCACTTTCTCGGACAGGGCCCCGAGCTCACCGACGAAGTGCAGCTGGGCGCCATTGGCCTTGAGCTTGGGCACTTCCTTGGACAGGACCGTCACCATCAGCGACATCAGGCCCGAAACCTCTTCGGCGGGCCGGTCCCAGTTCTCGGAAGAAAAGGCGAACACCGTCAACACGCCGATGTCGCGGTCCAGGCAGGCCTGCACGCATCGGCGCAGCGATTCCACGCCCTGGTGGTGGCCGGCGACACGCGGCAGGAAACGGCGCGTCGCCCAGCGGCCGTTGCCGTCCATGACGATGGCGATGTGGTGGGGAACGCGTGAAGAGACAGCCATTGGCAGAATGAAAGAAAACAGGGAAGTATGAGGCCGTTGCCTCAGACCGCCATGATTTCCTGTTCCTTGCTCGCCACCAGTTGGTCGATGCCGGCGATGTGGCGGTCGGTCGTCTTCTGGATGTCGGCTTCGGCGCGCTTCTGGTCGTCTTCGGACGCGAGCTTGTCCTTGACCAGTTTCTTCACCGATTCGTTGGCGTCGCGGCGCAGGTTGCGCACGGCGATCTTGGCGCTTTCACCCTCGTTGCGCACCAGTTTGGTCATTTCCTTGCGGCGCTCTTCGCTCATGGCCGGCAGCGGCACACGGATGAGATCGCCCATGGACGCGGGGTTCAGACCCAGGTCGCTTTCGCGGATGGCCTTCTCGATCTTGGCGCCCATGCCTTTTTCCCAAGGCTGGACGCTGATGGTGCGCGAGTCGAGCAGCGAGACGTTGGCCACCTGGCTGATCGGCACCGCCGAACCGTAATAGTCCACATGCACACTGTCGAGCAGCGCGGGATTGGCGCGGCCGGTGCGGATCTTGGTGAGGTTGTTCTTGAAAGCGGCGATGGACTGGTCCATCTTCGTTTCGGTGTTGCTTTTGATGTCAGCAATCGTCATGTTTCTTCCTCATTGGCCCGGTGAAGGATCACGCGAGCCGGTGAAAACGGTCAGGCCCGAACCAGGTGCGAATCAGGCGTAAACCAGCGTACCTTCGTCTTCGCCCATGACCACCCGTTTGAGTGCGCCGTGCTTGAAGATCGAGAACACCTTGATCGGCAGCTTCTGATCACGGCACAGGGCAAACGCCGTGGCATCCATGATGCCCAGGTTGCGCGACATGGCTTCATCGAACGACAGCTTGGTGTACCGCGTCGCGGTGGCATCGAGCTTCGGGTCGGCAGTATAGACACCATCGACCTTGGTCGCCTTCAGCACCACTTCGGCACCGATCTCCGCGCCACGCAGCGCGGCCGCCGTGTCGGTGGTGAAGAACGGATTGCCCGTGCCCGCCGCAAACACCACGACCTTGCCTTCTTCCAGGTACTGCAGCGCCTTCGGCCGCACATAGGGCTCGACCACCTGCTCGATGGCGATGGCCGACATCACACGTGCGACCAGGCCGGCCTTGTTCATGGTGTCGGCCAGCGCCAATGCGTTCATCACCGTGGCCAACATGCCCATGTAGTCGGCCGTGGCCCGGTCGATGCCGGTCGAGCCGCCGGCCACACCGCGAAAGATGTTGCCGCCACCGATCACCACCGCCACTTCAACCCCCAGCCGAGTGACCTCGGCCACCTCCTCCACCATGCGCACGATGGTGTCGCGGTTGATACCGAACTGATCGTCGCCCATCAGAGCCTCGCCGGACAGCTTGAGCAAAATACGCTTGTGGGCTGGCTTGGCGATGGTCATGGAGACTCCTTGAAACGGTGGAAGAGGATTGAAGATGGGAAGGATGGTATCGGCAAAATGTGTCGCTTGATCGGCGCTGGACAGGCAGTTGGTCGCTAAAAGAAACGACGTATCAGGCCGAAGCCTTGGCGGCGGCCACTTGCGCGGCCACTTCGGCGGCGAAGTCGTCGACCTTCTTCTCGATGCCTTCACCCACGACGTACAGCGTGAACGCCTTGACGTTGGTGCCGGCGGCCTTGAGCATCTGCTCGACGCTTTGCTTGTCGTTCTTCACGAAGGCCTGGTTGAACAGCGAGACTTCCTTGAGGTACTTCTGCACGCCGCCTTCGACGCGCTTGGCGACGATCTCGTCGGACTGCACGGGCTTGCCGGCGGCCACGGCGGTTGCCGCGTCTTCGGCGGCCTTGGCGGCGGCCACCGAACGCTCCTTGGCGATCAGTTCGGCGGGCACGTCGGCGCTGGTCAGCGCGACAGGCTTCATGGCGGCGATGTGCATGGCCACGTCCTTGGCGGCGACTTCGTCACCCTCGAACTCGACGACCACCCCGATGCGCGTGCCGTGCAGGTAGCTGGCGAGCTTGCTGCCGCTGAAATACTTGAAGCGGCGGAAGCTCATGTTCTCGCCGATCTTGCCGATCAGGCCGGCGCGCACGTCTTCCAGCGTCGGGCCGAAGCCGTCCTGGGCGTAAGGCAGTGCGCTCAGGGCGGCGACATCGGCCGGATTGTTCTTGGCGATCAGTTCGACCGCACCCTTGGCCAGCGCCAGGAAGCTGTCGTTCTTGGTCACGAAATCGGTTTCGCAGTTGACTTCGAGCAGCGCACCGGTCTGGCCTTCGATGAAGCTCACGACCACGCCTTCGGCGGTCACGCGGGAAGCGGCCTTGCCGGCCTTGCTGCCGAGCTTGACGCGCAGCAGTTCCTCGGCCTTGGCCATGTCGCCACCGGCTTCGGTCAGCGCCTTCTTGCATTCCATCATCGGGGCATCGGTCTTGCCACGCAGTTCAGCGACCATGCTTGCGGTAATTGCAGCCATTTGTGTTCTCCGTCTTCACATCATTGAATTGAAACTAAAAAAAAGGGGGCCAGGGCCCCGCTTTCCTCTTTGCTCCCTGCGCGGTGCGTCGCAACGCGCTGCCGGGAGCTGCGAACTCAGGCCGCGGCCTCGTTCACTTCCACGAATTCGTCGCTGGTTTCGGACACGGCCTTGACCACGTCGTTGACCGCGTTGGAGCGGCCTTCGATGATCGCGTCGGCAATGCCGCGGGCATACAGCGTGACGGCCTTGGACGAGTCGTCGTTGCCGGGGATCACGTAGTCGATGCCTTCAGGCGAGTGGTTGGAGTCGACCACGCCGATCAGCGGGATGCCGAGCTTCCTGGCTTCCGCGATGGCGATCTTGTGGTAGCCGACGTCGATCACGAAGATGGCGTCAGGCAGCGCGTTCATGTCCTGGATGCCGCCGATGTCCTTTTCCAGCTTGGCCATTTCGCGGGCGAACATCAGCTGCTCCTTCTTGCTCATGCTGTCCAGGCCGGCTTCCTGCTGGGTCTTCATGTCCTTCAGGCGCTTGATCGAGGTCTTGACGGTCTTGAAGTTGGTGAGCATGCCGCCGAGCCAACGCTGGTCGACGAAAGGCACGCCAGCGCGCTGGGCTTCGCCGGCGACGATTTCGCGGGCCTGGCGCTTGGTGCCGACCATCAGGATGGTGCCGCGGTTGGCCGACAGTTGCTTCACGAACTTGGCCGCTTCCTGGAACATCGGCAGCGATTTTTCCAGGTTGATGATGTGGATCTTGTTGCGGTGACCAAAGATGAACGGAGCCATCTTGGGGTTCCAGAAACGGGTCTGGTGGCCGAAATGAACGCCGGCTTCCAGCATTTCACGCATCGTGACTGACATGGGATTTACTCCAAAGGTTGGGTCTAAAATTCAGTCCGATTTGCACACTGCATACACCAATTCGCTGAAATGCGGGCTGGCGCAAAAAATGCAACACCTTGAATGGACTGCTTTGCGATTAGTTTTACCGTTGTCGCTTCATCGCTGAAACCGAAAGCTTCGGACTGTTTGGATGAAGTGGCTTGACACAGCCTTTCGACTGATCGGCAAAACCCCGGGATTCTACCATAGGCGCCGTACCCAAGATGATCCAAGACCTGACCGCGACCCGGGAGCAGATTCGCTCCAACCACACCAACCCCTCGGCCGAGATCGAGAAATCCATCGCCGCGGCTCAGTCCGCCGCCTGCAGGAACGCGTTCCTGCTGCCGATGTTCGATACCGCGCGGGCGCGGGCCGCCGAGCCCGGCATCGCCGCCCGGCCGCTGGCCGGCCTGGCGTTTTCGGTAAAGGACCTGTTCGACGTGGCCGGCCAGGTCAGCACCGCCGGCTCGAAAGTGCTGGCCGACGACACCCCGGCCCACGTCGACTGCCCCGCCGTGGCCCGCCTGCATGCCGCGGGCGGGAGCCTCGTCGGGCGCACCAACATGGTGGAGTTCGCGTTCTCCGGCGTCGGCATCAATCCTCATTTCGGCACACCGTCGGCCTGGGACGGCCGTTACGACCTGGCGCCCGGCCCGATCCCCGGCACCGACCACACCGTGGCGCGCGTGCCCGGCGGCTCCTCGTCGGGTGCGGCCGTTTCGGTGGCCACCGGCGCGGCCTTCATCGGCCTGGGCTCGGATACGGGCGGCTCGATCCGCATCCCGGCCGCGCTCAACGGCATCGTCGGCTTCAAGAACACCGCACGCTTGGTGCCGACCACGGGCGCGATCCCGCTGTCCACCACGCTCGACACGGTCTGCGCCATGACGCGCACGGTGCGCGACGCGGTGCTGGCGCATGAGATCCTCAGCGCGCGCAGCGTGCCGCGCTTGCCCAGGCCGGTCTCGGCCATGCGCCTGGCCGTGGCGCGCACGGTGATGCTCGACGCCATGGACCACACCGTGGCCGACGCCTTCTCGCGCAGCCTCCAACGCCTGCGCGACGCCGGCGCCACCGTGGTGGAAGTGCCGATGCCCGAGATCGGCGAACTCGCCGGCATGAACGCCAGCGGCGGCTTTTCGGCCGCGGAGAGCTACGCCTGGCATCGCCGGCTGGTCAGCGTCGGCGACAGCGTGCGTTCGCAATACGATCCCCGTGTGCTGGCGCGCATCGAACGCGGCGCGCAGATGCGTGCCTATGAATACTTCGAACTGGTGGCCGCTCGGCGCGCCTGGATCACGCGCATGGAAGCCGCGCTGCAGGGCTTCGACGCGGTCGTCTCTCCCACCGTGCCGATCGTGCCGCCGCCGATCGCCAACCTCGCGCCGAACCCGGCGCACGACGACGCCTTCTTCCGCGTCAACGCGCTGCTGCTGCGCAACCCGAGCGTGGTCAACATGCTCGACGGCTGCGCCATCTCCCTGCCCTGCCACGCGCCGGGCGAACTGCCCGTCGGCCTGATGCTGTGGCAATCGGCAATGCACGACGACGTCTTGCTGAACCTGGCACTCGACATCGAGCCGCTGCTGCAATTTCGATAGCTGGTCGCGCAATTAGAATCTGCGCCGCGGCTCATATGAGTGATATGCGCCAACGCAGTACAAGGTTTGCATGAAGTTATTGAGTTCCAGGACGGTCGCATGAAGATCGCCGTCATCGGCGCCGGGGTCATCGGCGTCACCACCGCGTTCGAACTGGCCGCCGACGGCCACGCGGTCACGGTTTTCGAGCGGCGCAGCGCCGCCGCCGAGGAAACCAGTTTCGCCAACGCCGGCCTGATCGCGCCGGGTTATGTCACCCCCTGGGCCGCGCCGGGCATGCCGAAGAAGGTGCTGGCCAGCCTGTTCAGCCGGCACGCGCCGGTGAAGCTGGCGCTGCCCCTGTCGGGCGCCGACATCGGCTGGATGTGGAAATGGTTCCAGGCGTGCAAGCTCGAAACCTACCTGGCCAACCGCGCCCGCATGCAGCGCCTGGCCTTCTACAGCCGGGAAAGGCTGCACCTGCTGACGGCCGAGTTGCGCTTCGAATACGACCGCAGCGACGGCTACATGGTGCTGCTGCGCGCCGAGAAGGATCGCGCGCTGGTGCAGCCCGGGGTGCAGGTGCTGCGCGACGCGGGCGTGAAATTCAAGGAGCTCGACGCCGATGGCGCGCGCCAGATCGAACCCGCGCTCAGCACCGACACGCCGCTGCTCGGCGCGGTGCACCTGCCCGACGACGAGGTCGGCAACTGCCGGCAGTTCACCATGCTGCTCAAGGCCGAGGCCCAGCGCATGGGTGTGAATTTCGAGTTCAATCGCACCGTAGCGCAGATAGAGACTGCGGGAGGCGCTTCCGTAAAGATAGCAAACGAGCCCGCGCCTCGCAGCTTCGACGCCATCGTGCTGTGCGCCGGCGTGGCCTCGGCCGCGCTGCTGCGGCCCATGGGCGTGAAAGTACCGCTGGCCGCCGTCTACGGCTATTCGATCACCGCCAACATCCGCGAGCCGCTGAACGCGCCGCGCAGTGCGGTGATGGACGAACGCTACAAGGTGGCGATCTCGCGGCTGGGCCAGCGCGTGCGCGTGGCCGGCAGCGCCGAGATCGGCGGCCAGCTCCAAACCAAGCGCGAGGCGGCGGTGCAGACCCTCTACAAGGTGCTGCACGACTGGTTTCCGGGCGCCGCCCAGCTTGCCAACGGCGTCGGTGGCGTGCAGGAATGGAAGGGCGCGCGGCCCATGCTGCCCGACGGCCCGCCCATCGTCGGCGCGGCGCCGGATGCCAGTGGCCAGCGCCGGCTGTGGCTCAACCTCGGCCACGGCTCGAGCGGCTGGGCGCTGAGCTGCGGCAGCGCCCGCGCCATCGCCGACCTGGTGGCCGGCCGCACGCCGGAAGTGGACCTGGACGGCCTGGGCTTCGACCGCCTGCGCTGAACGGGCTTTGCAGGTGGCGGGATCCAAGTCGGCTGGATCACAATAGGCCATGCAACGCATCGACGCCACTTCGGCCCAGCCCCTGTTCGGCACCGCCGCCACGCGCCGCATCGAACAGGCGGCCATGTCCATGCTGCCACCCCACACGCTGATGCAGCGCGCCGGCCTCGCCGTGGCACGCCTGGCACTGGCGCTGGCACCGAACGCCGGCCGCATCTGGATCGCCTGCGGGCCCGGCAACAACGGCGGTGACGGGCTGGAAGCGGCGCTGCACCTGCACCAGTGGGGCAAGGCGGTGGTGGTGACCTGGCTCGGCGACGAGGCCCACGCCCCGGCCGATGCCCGCGCGTCCCTGCTGCGCGCACGTGGCGCTGGCGTGGTGCTGGCCGCCGAGGCCCCGCCCCGTCTCGATACACAGGACCTGGCCATCGATGCCCTGCTCGGCCTGGGCAGCCGCCGCGCGCCCGAGGGCCGCATGGCCGAGTGGATCGCGCGCATGAACAGCGGCCCGGCACCGGTGCTGGCCGTCGATCTGCCAACCGGCCTGAACACCGATACCGGCGCGGCCGCGTCGCCCACCGTGCAGGCCCGTCACACGCTGAGCCTGCTCACGCTCAAGCCCGGCCTGTTCACGGCTGGCGGCCGCGATGCCGCGGGCCAGGTCTGGCTCGACACCCTCGGCGTGGTGGCCGCCGAGCCCGCCACCGCCATCCTCGGCGGCCCTCCCGCCCCACGGCCAAGGGCCCACGCCAGCCACAAGGGCAGCTATGGCGACGTGGCCATCGTCGGCGGCGCGCCCGGCATGACCGGTGCGGCCCTGCTCGCCGCGTCGGCCGCGCTGCACGGCGGAGCAGGCCGGGTGCTGGTCGGCCTGCTCGACGACCGGCCCGCGGCCGCGGGCATCGCCGCAGCGCTGGGCGCGACGCATCCCGAACTCATGCTGCGCGCCGTGTCGGCACTCGATGTAGCCCGGCAGACCGTGGTCTGCGGCTGCGGCGGCGGCCAGGCCGTGGCGGCGGTACTGCCGCGCCTGCTGGCCGAGGCGCCGCGCATGGTGATCGACGCCGATGCGCTGAACGCCATCGCCGCGGACGCGGCCCTGCAAACCCAGCTACGGGCCCGCGGCGATCGCGCCCAATTCACCGTGATGACCCCGCATCCGCTGGAGGCCGCTCGGCTGCTCGGGATCGACACCGGGACGCTGCAGGCCGATCGGCTCGACGCGGCGCGACGGCTGGCCGAACGTTTCGGCTGCGTGGTGCTGCTCAAGGGTTCGGGCAGCGTCATCGCCGCACCCGATGCGCCGCCCGTGATCAATTCCACCGGCAATGCCCTGCTGGCCACGGCCGGCACCGGCGACGTGCTGGCCGGCTTCACCGGCGCGCTGCTGGCGGCGGGGCACACAGCCTTCGGTGCCGCCTGCAGCGCGGCCTACCTGCACGGCCTGGCGGCGGACAGCTGGCCCGCCGACACCACACTGACCGCAGGCGCGCTCGCCGCCCGGCTTCACGTCCCTTGACCATGCCTGAAAATAAGCCTCCAACCCCTCTTCACCACGGAGTTCCCGCATGACACTTTCCGCGCGCAACCAGGCCATCGTCGACCACCTGCTCGAGGCCCGCCGCAGCAACCAGCCATGGCCCGCGCCATTCGACGAAACGCCCAGCACCGAGGATGCCTATGCCATCCAGGCCGCGGTGGGCGAAGCCCTGGGCTGGTTCCCCGAAGGCGCCAAGGCCTGGAAGGTCGGCGGCAAGGGGCCGATCAGCGCGGCGGCCCTGCCCGAGGTGCTGCAAAGCCCCGCGGCCTGGGCCACGACCGGCCCGGACGAGGTGGTGATCGAAGCCGAACTGGCGCTGCGCCTGGCCCGCACGCCGACCGGCCCGCAGGACGTGGCGGCCTGCATCGGCACCGTCTGTGTGTCGATCGAGATCGTCGGCACCCGGCTCGTCGGCGGCCTGACCGCGCCGCCGGCCTGGAAGCTCTGCGACCAGGGCCTGCACGCCGGCCTGGTGATCGGCGCCGAACAGCCGTTTGCGCCCTACGCGGCCTACACGCTGGAAGACTGGGCGCGCCAGCCCTGCCAGCTGCTGGTCAACGGCCAACTGGTCAAGGAAACCAAGGGCACGCATCCCACCGGCGACCCGCTGTCCGGCATGCCGGGCCTGACCGAACACGCGGCCCGCTACACGGGTGGCCTGCGCGCGGGCGACCTCGTCACCACCGGCGCCTGGATCATCGAGAAGGTGCGGCCCGGCGACAAGGTCGAGGTCCGCTTCGAAGGCTTCGGCAAGGCCGTGGTTCAGCTCTCCAGCTGAGCCTTCAACATCGCAGCCCGCAGCGCCACACCCGACTCCGGGCCTTCACCCTTGACCCGCACGCTGGCTGCGCGGCTGGCCCGGTTTTCGCGCATGCGGGCCAGCAGAATCTGCTTGGCGCGAGTCGCATGCGCCGCAGCCAGTGCCGCCGCGCCGTCGCTGTCGTGTTCGATCAACGCGGCCAAGATCTGCCGGTGGTCGGCGATCACGTGGGTGAAGTTTTGCACCTGGTGGCCGTCGGTGCGCCACAAGGCACCGATCAGGCGCCAGTGGCGATCCAGGATCAGGCTGCCGTCGCTGTGGCCGGCCATCGCGTGGATCGCACCGTGGAATTCGCGGTTAGTCCATAGCGAGGCGGTCGCATCCTGCCGCTCGGCGGCAGCCTCGTAACGCGCCTGGATGGCCTGCAGTTCGGAGAGTTGGGCGGAGGTGGCGCGTTCGGCCGCGCGGCGCGTGACGTAGGCCTCGACGAAGGTGAACAGATCGAGGATGTTGGCCACGAAGTCCGGTGTGACCTCGGCCGCCCGTGCGCCCCGATTCGGCTCGGTGGTGACCAGGCCTTCGGCCTCGAGGCGGCGCAGGGCCTCGCGAACGGGCATGTGCGACACGCCGAACTGCGTGGCCAGCGCATCAATGCGCAGCGGGCTGTGCGGGGCGAACAGCCCGCTCACGATGCCGTCACGCAATTGCTCGGTGACGTCTGGCTCGCTCAAGGACGACGACGATTTGAAATGCTTCACTTACGGTTTCTTTGATCAAGAATAGTTGAACATCTCAATCTCTTCAAAACGGTTCTTTGTGTGCCGCGCATGATAGCCAGCTCTTGGTCAAGAAAACCGACCCTGCTCCGCTGGGCATGGCGAGCCCGGGGGCCGCGCCCTCAGGCGACCCGAAGCCAGGTCAAGGCCTCGCGCAGCGCCGCCTCGCTGGCCTGGACCGCTACCGCGACATCGAAATGGCCCGCGTCCGGGAGAGCCCAGAGCCGCACCGCATCGCCCGCGCGCGCGGCGGCCTGGGCGTAGTCCCGCACCGCATCGGCTGAGACGGTGTCGTCTTCCTCGCCCTGCAGCAGGGCCTGCGGCACGCCCAGCGGCAGGCGGCGCAGCGGAGAAGCATCGGCGTAATGCTGCGGGACCTCGGCCGGACCGCCCTGCATCAGAGGCTCCACCGCGCCATGGCAGCTGTCGGCCGGGCCGAAGCGAAAGCCGTCGAGATCTGTGATCGCGGCCAGGCCGAGCACGCCGGCCACAGGCAGCGGATCGGCGGCGTACAGCGGGCTCGACGGCGCCAGTCGGGCGCGGCTCGCGAGCCACAAGGCCAGATGGCCGCCAGCGGAATGTCCGGCGACGATGACACGGCCGAGGTCCAGCCCCGCCGCCGGCGCGAGGCGGCGCAGATGATCGAGCGCCGCACCCGCGTCGCGCAGCGTGCCGGGCCAGCCGCCGCCCGCATCGCCGAGCCGGCGGTACTCGATGGTCCAGGTGGCCCAGCCCTGCGCCGTGAGCCAGGCGGCCAGGCGCGTGATGTAGACCAGGTCGTAGCGGTTGCGCCAACAGCCGCCGTGGATGAGCACGATCACCGGATGCGGGCCGGGGACTTGAGGCAGTCGCAGTTCTCCGAACTGTTGCGGCGCCGGACCGTAGGCGGCGCGAGGCGCGGGCGCCGGCAGCGGCATGGCGTCGAGTGCTTCCCAGCTGAGCATGGCTCAGGTCACTGCGTGTTTCTGGTTGAATTCGGGCTTCTGCCATTCGCCCGATTCGAGCACTTGGCGCAGGTGCTCGACGGCGTGCCAGACGTCTTCGAATCCGATGTACAGCGGCGTCAGGCCGAAACGCAGGATGTCCTTGTGCCGGCCCAGGCCGCCGTCCCCCGCGCGGAAGTCGCCGATCACGCCGCGCGCGATCAGCGCCTGCACGATGGCAAAGGCGCCCTCGTCCCGGGTCAGGCAGACCTGCGAGCCGCGCGCCGCATGTTCGCGCGGCGTGGCCAGGCCCAGGCCATAGCCGCCACAGCGCTGTTCCACGAGCGCGATGAACAGGTCGGTCAGCGCCAGCGACTTGGTGCGCAGAGCGGTCATGCCCCCCAGCGGCTCGGCGGCGAGCACGGTGTCCAGCCCACATTCCAGCACCGCCAGGTTGATGATGGGCTGGGTGCCGCACAGGTAGCGGCCGATGCCGGGCGCGGGTTGGTAGTCGGGCGTGAACGCAAACGGATTCGCATGGCCCCACCAGCCCGACAGCGGCTGCCAGAAACGGTCGGCGTGCCGCGGGTTGACCCACACGAAGGCCGGCGCGCCGGGCCCGCCGTTGAGGTACTTGTAGCCGCAGCCGATGGAGAAGTCGGCCCGGGCGCCGTTCAGGTCGACCGGCACCGCGCCCGCGCTGTGCGCCAGGTCCCAGACGGTGAGGATGCCGGCCGCGTGCGCGGCGCGCGTCACCGCGGCCATGTCGTGCATGGCGCCGGTGCGGTAGTTCACGTGCGTGAGCATCAGCACCGCGACGTCGGCGGTCAGCGCCGCGGCGATGTCTTCGGGCTCCACCAGTTGCAGCGTGTAGCCGCGCTCGCGGCACAGGCCTTCGGCGATGTACAGGTCGGTCGGGAAATTGCTGCGCTCGCTGACGATGCGCTTGCGCGCGGGCGCATCCTCGGCGGCGATGTTCAGCGCGGCGCTGAGCACCTTGTACAGGTTGATCGAGGTGCTGTCGGTGGCGACCACTTCGCCCGGCCGGGCGCCGATGAGCCGCGCGATCTTGTCACCCAGGCGCCGGGGTAGTTCGAACCAGCCGGCGCTGTTCCACGAGCGGATCAGACCCTGGCCCCATTCCTGGCTCACGACTTCAGCAACACGGGCGCTCGCCGCAGTCGGCAACACGCCGAGGGAATTGCCATCGAGGTAGATGACGCCTTCGGGAAGGGAAAACTGCTGGCGCAGCGGGGCCAGTGTGTCGGCGGCATCGAGTTCTTGGCAGGTCTGGAGCGTGTGCATGGTGGGGTGATGGCGAAGTGAAAATTCAGGAAGCGACTGGTTTGGACGGCCGGCCCCGGCGGCGCGGCGGCGCGGACGCTGGTTTGGAAACGGTCTCGGCCGGCTGCGAGGACGCGAACACCTGGCTTTTGTAGTTCACGTGTTCGGCCATCAGGGCGCTGGCGCGCGGCAGGTCGCGTGCGAGTGCGGCCTGCATCAGCGCCGTGTGGTGGTCGGTGGTGATGGCATCGCGCAGTGCGGCCATCGCAGGGCTGGTTTCGCCGGGAGCGCTGGCTTCTTCACGCAGCAGCGGCACGATCATCAGCACGCGGTGGTGCCGGCGTTCCTGCTCCATGGTCTGGCGGTAGAAATGCATGAGCCAGATGCTGCGGCCGCCGCCGAGCAGTGCCATATGAAACGCCTGGTGGAGGTCGAGCCATTGGTTGATCGCCTCGTCGCTCCAGCCGGTGGCCGGCAGTGTGCCGCTGTGCAGGCGGTAATGGGCCAGGATCAGGCCGTCCTCCCAGGCCTTGTCGCCATGGGTGATGGACTCGGCCAGCAGCGGCGCCTCCAGCGCGCGGCGCGCACGTGTCAGGTCCTCGAGTTCGGCGAGCGACACCGGCGCCACGGCAAAACCACGGTTGTATTCGGTGGTGACGAGCCGCTCGGCCTCGAGCCTCGACAAGGCTTCGCGCAGCGGCGTCCAGCCCATGCCGTAGGCCGCCTGCAGCGCGGCGGGGCGCAGTGCGGCCCCGGGCGGCAACTGCGCGCCGAGGATGGCCTGGCGCAGCCGCCGGTAGGCCGCTTCGGTCTTGTTGCCCTCGGATGGATCGGCGCCGATGCTCAAATTTGCCATGGCTAAACTATATATTAAATTTTGATTTTTGCTGAATCATATATTTTTAGCCGGGATCAAACCATGAAAAAAGGCTGGCGAACCGAAGTTCACCAGCCTTTGATGCAGCACCTGACGGTGCGAAAACGAGAGATCAGCCGCGGCCGACAAACGGCATCTTCGTGGCCATCACGGTGTGGAACAGCACGTTGGCCTCGAGCGGCAGATTCGCCATGTACAACACCGACTGGCCGACGATGTTCACGTCCATCAGCGGCTCGATGGCGATTTCGCCATTGGCCTGCGGCACACCTTTGGCCATGCGCATGGCCATCTCCGTCGCGGCGTTGCCGATGTCGATCTGACCCACGGCGATGTCGTACTTGCGGCCGTCGAGCGCGGCGGTCTTCGTCAGGCCCTGCACAGCGTGTTTCGTGGCCGTGTACGCGATCGAATTGGGCCGCGGCGCATGGGCCGAGATCGAGCCGTTGTTGATGATGCGCCCACCGCGCGGGCTCTGCGCCTTCATCGTGCGGAAGGCCTGCTGGATGCAATAGAACATGCCATTGAGGTTGATGTCGACCACGTTCTTCCACTGCTCGACCGTCAGGTCTTCGAGCAGGATGCCAGGCGCGTTGACACCGGCGTTGTTGAACAGCACGTCGACCCGGCCGAAGGCCTTGACCGCCCCTTCGAACAGCGCCTGCACCGATGCCGGATCGGCCACGTCGGTGGAAATCGCCTTGCCGCGCGCGCCAGCGCCGGACTCGGCGACGACCTGCTCGAGCGGCTCGAGCCTGCGCCCGGCCAGCACCACGCTGTAGCCGTCCTTCAGCAGGGCCAGTGCCGCCGCTCGGCCTACGCCGGAGCCCGCACCGGTGACGATCGCGACTTTGTTGCTTGAACTCATTTCTTCGGTATCTCCTCTTGGGTGGACGAACGGCTGGCCGCGCACCGGTGCGCGGAACCCGCCTGCATGTTGGTAACCGCTGCCATCCTACCGCCGGTTGCGGCTCTTCTTCTGCGCCGTGGCTTTGCGACCAGCCGATTTGGCGGGCTGGGCCGCCGGGCTGCGCTCCTGCGCCACCACCGACGAAGAAGAGGCATTGCGCCCGCCGCCGCGCTTGCCAGCCGACTTGGAGGCGAAACCGTCGGCGTGGCCGCGCGAGGAGCCGTCGCGGCTTTCACGCCCCTCGCGCCCTTCCCGGGGCAGGCCCTTGTCCTTCATGGCCCGTGCCATCAGTTCCTCGCCTTCGCGGATGAGCCGGAAGTCGATCTTGCGGCCGTCGAGGTCGACGCGGCTGACCTGCACCTGCACGCGCGTGCCGATGGCGTAGCGGATGCCGGTGCGCTCGCCGCGCAGTTCCTGGCGCGCCTCGTCGAACTTGAAGTATTCGCCGCCGAGTTCGGTGATGTGCACCAGGCCTTCGACGTACATGGCATCGAGCGTGACGAAGATGCCGAAGCTGGTGGCCGAGGTGACCACGCCGCCGTATTCCTCGCCCAGGTGCTCGCGCATGTACTTGCACTTGAGCCAGGCCTCGACATCGCGGCTGGCCTCGTCGGCACGGCGTTCGTTGGCGCTGCAATGCAGGCCGGCGGCCTGCCAGGCCAGCGTCTCGGGGCTGAGCTTCTTGATCTTCTGGTCCGGATCGGCCACCTTGCCGTTCAGCCGCGAACTGCTGTTCTTCTGCAGTCGCTTGGCCAGCTTGGCATGCGCCTCGCCCGGGATCGGCAGCACCGGCAACTGGTACTTGCGGTGCGCCAGGATGGCCTTGATCACGCGGTGCACCAGCAGGTCGGGATAACGCCGGATCGGGCTGGTGAAGTGCGTGTAGGCCTCGAACGCCAGGCCGAAATGGCCGCTGTTGCTCGGCGTGTAGATCGCCTGCTGCATGGAACGCAACAGCATCGAGTGGATCTGCTGGGCGTCGGGCCGATCCTTGGTGGCGTTGGCGATGGCCTGGAACTCGCCGGGCTTGGGATCGTCGCTGATCGTCATGCCCACACCGGTGGCCTTCAGGTAGTTGCGCAGCACCTCGATCTTCTCGGGCGTGGGGCCTTCGTGCACACGGAACAGGCCGGGTTGCTTGCTCTGGGCGATGTAGTCGGCGCTGCACACGTTGGCGGCCAGCATGGCCTCCTCGATGAGCTTGTGCGCCTCGTTGCGCGTGCGCGGGATGATCTTCTCGATGCGGCCCGACTCGTCGCAGACGATCTGCGTCTCGGTGGTCTCGAAATCCACCGCGCCGCGAGCCTGGCGGGACAGCAGCAGCGCGCGGTACACGTCGGAGAGGTTCAGCAGATCCTGTACCCGCTCCTTGCGGCGCACGGCTTCGGGGCCACGTGTGTTGCCGAGGATGGCCGCCACTTCGTTGTAGGTGAAGCGTGCGTGGCTGAACATCACCGCCGGATAGAACTGGTAGGCATGCACCTCGCCCTTGGCATTGACCAGCATGTCGCAGACCATGCACAGGCGCTCCACGTCGGGGTTCAGCGAACACAGGCCATTGGAGAGCTTCTCCGGCAGCATCGGGATCACGCGGCGCGGGAAGTACACGCTGGTGGCGCGGTCGTAGGCGTCGATGTCGATGGCCGAACCGTTCTCCACGTAGTGGCTCACGTCGGCGATGGCCACCAGCAGGCGCCAGCCCTTGCCGCGGCCGACCTTGGCCGGCTCGCAGTACACGGCATCGTCGAAGTCGCGCGCGTCTTCGCCGTCGATGGTGACCAGCGGCACGTCGGTGAGGTCGACACGGTTCTTCTTGTCCTGCGGCCGCACCTTGTCGGGCAGCGTGCGCGAGAGCGCGATGCAGGCGTCGGAGAAGATGTGCGGCACGTCGTATTTGCGCACCGCGATCTCGATTTCCATGCCGGGGTCGTCGACCTCGCCGAGCACCTCCTTGACGCGACCCACGGGCTGGCCGAACAACGCCGGCGGCTCGGTGAGCTCGACCACGACCACCTGGCCGGGCTTGGCCGTGCCGGTCGCGCCCTTGGGGATCAACACGTCCTGGCCGTAGCGCTTGTCCTCGGGGGCGACGAGCCATATCCCGCTTTCCTGCAGCAGGCGGCCGATGATGGGCTGGGGCGGTCGCTCGACGATCTCGACGACGCGGCCTTCGGGCCGGCCCTTGCGGTCGCTGCGCACGATGCGGACCTTGACGCGGTCCTTGTGCAGCACCGCACGCATTTCGTTCGAGGGGAGATAGATGTCGGATTCGCCGTCGTCGCGGAGTACGAATCCGTGCCCGTCACGGTGACCCTGGATGGTTCCTTCGATTTCGTCCAGCAGACCACTGGTTTGGCTGATCGTTTTGATAGATGTTCTTTCTTCTGCGTGCGCCCCTCCGGGCCACGGGGTTGGATGAAATGGGTGGGATGAAACGAAAACGCGATTGGACCACCAACTTTTTGCTGCCGAGTCCAAGAGGCCGGTTTTGATATGTTATACTCTAACTCGTGGGCCCAGATGGCGAAATTGGTAGACGCACTGTGTTCAGGTCGCAGCGCCGCAAGGCGTGCTGGTTCGAGTCCAGTTCTGGGCACCACACCTTATCTCGAAAAGAAAAAGCCGCTGATGATTCAGCGGCTTTTTTTTGCCCGTTTTCAGGGACAGACAAAATCCAGCGTTGCCGTGGGCGCGAAGAAAACTTCATGCCCACGGTCTTGGTCAGATCGGCAGCGCCACCAGATCATGCCCCTGCGTGCCGACGATGCGTGCCTTCGTGAATTCCCCCGCCTTCATCGTCTTGCTGATCTTCTCCGGCGGCAACAGCTTGACTACGCCGTCGATCTCGGGCGCATCCGCGTAACTGCGCCCCACCCCACCCTTGCGGCCCAGGCCCGGTGCCGAATCCACCAGCACCTGCATGGTGGCGCCCACGCGCCTTTGCAGCTTGGCGGCCGAGACTTCCTCGGCCACGGCCATGAAACGCGCGCGGCGTTCTTCGCGCAGTTCGAATGGCAGCATGCCGGGAATCTCGTTGGCCGCGGCGCCCGCCACCGGGCTGTAGGCGAAGCAGCCGGCACGGTCGATCTGCGCCTCGCGCATGAAGTCGAGCAGGTGGGTGAATTCGTCCTCCGTCTCGCCGGGGAAACCGGCGATGAAGGTGCTGCGGATCACCAGTTCGGGGCAGGCCTCGCGCCAGCGCTGGATGCGCTCAAGGTTCTTCTCGCCGCTGGCCGGGCGCTTCATGCGCCGGAGCACGTCCGGGTGGCTGTGCTGCAGCGGCACGTCCAGGTAAGGCAACACGCTGCCGGTAGCCATCAGCGGGATGATCTCGTCCACGCTCGGATACGGATAGACGTAGTGCAGCCGCACCCAGGCGCCGTACGGCCTGGCGATTTCGCCGAGCGTCTGCACCAGCTCGAGCATGCGGGTCTTCACCGGCTTGCCGTCCCAGAAACCGGTGCGGTACTTGACGTCGACACCGTAGGCCGAGGTGTCCTGGCTGATCACCAGCAACTCCTTCACGCCGCCTTCGAACAGCGCGCGCGCGTCGTTCAGCACGTCGCCGATCGGCCGCGACACCAGGTCGCCACGCATCGACGGGATGATGCAGAACGTGCAGCGGTGGTTGCAGCCTTCGCTGATCTTCAGGTAGGCATAGTGCTTCGGCGTGAGCTTGACGCCGGCGCTGCCGAAGGCGTTGGGCACCAGGTCGAGGAACGGATCGTGCGGCTTGGGCAGGTTCTGATGCACCGCGTCCATGACTTCCTGCGTGGCATGCGGGCCGGTGACGGCCAGCACGCTCGGATGCATCTCGCGCACCAGGTTGCCACCGCCGCCGCCGGACTTGGCGCCGAGACAGCCGGTGACGATGACCCGGCCGTTGGCGGCCAGCGCTTCACCAATGGTGTCCAGGCTCTCCTTGACCGCATCGTCGATGAAGCCGCAGGTGTTGACGATCACCAGATCGGCGCCTTCGAAGGTCTTCGACGTCTGGTAGCCTTCGGCGCTGAGTTGCGTGAGGATCAGTTCGGAATCCGTCAAGGCCTTGGGACAACCGAGGCTGACGAAGCCGACTTTGGGGATTTTGGCGGGTTCCGGAGTCGCGACTGCGCCGTAAGTATCTGATTTCATTTGGGTTTCGCAGGGCGACCTGGCGGATGGGCTGGGGCCGGTATTGTAGGCGAGGCGGAAAATCCAGCGCTGGTGCAGCGCAACGAGACCCTCGCGTCCGATGGAATACGAACCACCCCGCCGGGGATCAACGGGAGAAATGGCATGGACCGGCTGCAGGCGATGAACGCTTTCGTGACCGTGGTGGATTGCGGCGGGTTCGCCAGCGCCGCACGCAGACTCGGGATGTCGCCCCCGGTGGTCACCCGCGCCGTCGCCGAACTGGAAGAGCGCCTGGGGTTGCGACTGCTCACGCGCACCACCCGCTTCGTGCGGGTGACCGAGGCGGGGGCCCGCTTTGCCGAGGATTGCCGGCGCATCCTGGGCGAGATCGACGAAGCCGAGGTGGCCGCCAGCGGCACCCATGCGGCCGCGCGCGGTACCCTGGTGTTGACGGCGCCGGTGTTGTTCGGCCAGCTGTATGTGATGCCGTTGCTGGTCGACTACCTCCAGCGCTGCCCGGAGGTGGACGCCCAGTGCCTGTTCGTCGACCGCATCGTCAATCTCGACGAAGAGGGTGTGGACGTGGCCATCCGCATCGCCGAACTACCGAACTCTTCGATGCAGGCGACCAGGGTCGGGCGCGTGCGCGGGGTGCTCGTGGCCTCCCCTGCTTATCTGCGCACCCGCGGCACGCCCGCGCATCCCAGGGATTTGGAGCAGCACACCCTGGTCGCCCGGGGCGGCAACTCGCCGACGATCGACTGGCAGTTCGTCGAGGACGGCAAGATCACCACTCGGCACCTCCGGGCACGCATGCGCACGAACAGCAACGATTCGGCGATCGCCGCAGCCGTGGCCGGTTTCGGCATCGCGCAGCTGCTCAGCTACCAGGTGGACGAACACCTGCGCCAGGGCCGCCTTCAGGCCGTGTTGGCGCCCTTCGAGATGGCCGCCTTGCCCATCCACGTGGTGCACCGCGAGGGGCGGCGCGCGACGCAGAAGGTGCGCGGCTTCATCGACCTGGCCGTGGAGACCTTGCGCGCCCATCCGGCGCTGCGCTGAGCCATCAGCCGGCGCGCGCCGATTGCAATTGCGCTTCCAGCTCGGCGATGCGGGCATCGCGTTCGGCCAGCGCCTGCTGCACGGCCTCGGCCTCGAAGCGCTGCGGGATGTGCTGCGGGCAGTTCCAGTCGAAGGCTTCGACCGTGATCACGAAGGCGCGCTGTGCACGGGCGCGGTAGCCGGGTGTCAGCAGCCTTTCGGACAGCGGGTCTTCCGGGCTCAACGCGTGTTGCCTCAGCCGACCCAGCAGCTTCAGCCGCGTGCGCTGGGTGTAGTCGACCAGGATGAGCGCGACACGGTCGTTGACGGCCAGGTTCCCGACGCTGATCATCTGCCGATTGCCTGCATAGTCGGCGAACGCCAGGGTTTTCGGGTCCAGCACCTTCAGGAAACCGACCGGGCCGCCACGATGCTGCACATAGGGCCAGCCGGTTTCGGACACGCTTGCGATATAGAAGCTGCGTTGCGCCTCGATGAAGTCCGCCTCGTCCTCGCCGAGCCGGTCATTGGAGACCTCTGCGCTTCCCTCGAAGTTGCGCGCATAACCCGCACGGCTGCCGTCCCGCTGTTGTGCGGCCTTGACGGATGGGGTGAAGGCGATATCGGCGAAAGCGTGTGACATGAAGGCTCCTTCGTGGCTCAACCCGGTGTGGGCTGCGGAGAAGCAACTGTGGCACGGCGGGCTCGGCAAGAGAATCCTCACGGCGGCGAAGTCACCGTTTCACATTCGGAAACACCCGCCTGGCGGAGGCGGCTGAGGCGTGCCCGGCGCCCCGCGAGCCTAAGGTTTCAGGCCGAACGTGCCGAGCATCTGCTCGGTCTGCTTCTGCATCTGTTCCTGCATCTGCACGAAGATGTTCTTCGATTGCTCGACATAGCTGCCCATCATGCCCTGCATCACCGGCGACTGTAGCTTGAGCAAGTTGGCCCAGGCTTCGGGAGACAGGCCCTTGGCCTGCTCACCCATCTTGCTTTGCAGGTCCATGAAGGTCTGCACGTTCTTCTCGAGATAGGGCCCGAGGAAACTCTGCATGGTATTGCCGTAGAAGCGGATGATGTTGGCCAGCGCCTGCTCGGTGAACATCGGCGCGCCGCCGGCCTCTTCTTCCAGGATGATCTGCAGCAGGATCGCGCGCGTCAGGTCCTCGCCCGTCTTGGCGTCGCGCACCTGCACGGGCGCGCGCTCCATCACCAACTTCTTGACCTCGGCCAGGGTGATGTAGGTGGAGGTATCGGTGTCGTAGAGGCGCCGGTTGGGGTACTTCTTGATGACACGGTGCGCCGGCTTCTTTTCGCTGGCGGGGGCTTGACTTGGCACTGCGTTCCTTCTGGATGGTGTGTCAGCACTTTACTGCACTGCAGCATTCTAGAAAAACCCCGGCCAAGGCGCGTAGAGAAATACCCTGGAGATGAGATGGCAGTCGGCTGTGCGGCTCAGGACGGCACGTCGTTGCGCGACGGCACGGCAAGCCCTCGACCGTACCGCTCGACCCAACGCTGGGCATTGGCCTGCGTATCCCTGTCGAAGCCTGCATGGCCCGCGAGCCAGGACGCATCGCCCAGGTGCGCCAGAGCCTGCCAGAGATCGGCGGCCAGCGCACCCGCCGGCGCCGGCAGGCGCTGGAAAACACCGAGCGCCGCCAGATGCGCCAATACTTCGTGCAGCGTCGCCTCGGGCACCGCCTGCGGCCCCATGACCTTCACGGTCTTGGTGGAAGCAGGCACGAGTTTTTCGACGGCTTTGCCATTCTGGAAATGCAGCGGCATGGAACCTCCACAAAGAAAAAGCCCCTTTCCATGACAGAAAGGGGCTTTGTTCAGTTCGACAATTTGGTAGGCGCGGAGGAGATCGAATCCCCGACCCTCTCCACGTCAAAGAGATGCTCTACCACTGAGCTACGCGCCTAAAGAAGAGTTGCCTGGGTAGGCAACTGATCAGCCTCGAATTCTAGCAGAGTTTTTTCGCTTCTCGAAGGATTGTGAATTTTCAGCGTCGCCGCGCCGAGCGCACGCCCTGCACTTCGGCCACCACGCCGAGCACCTTGGTCAGGCGCGCCGCGTCGGCCACCTCGACGGTAAAGGTCATCCAGGCCGTGGACTTGACGCTCTGTGTCTGCACGCCGATGACATTCATCTTTTCCTTCGCGAAGACTTCGGAGATGTCGCGCAGCAGGCCCTGGCGGTCCGCCGCCTCCACTGACACGTCCACCGGATACACCGCACCGGCGGCCTGCTTGCCCGCGCCCCACTCGACATCGATGATGCGTTCGCCGTTGCGCGCCGACATCTCGCGGAAGTTGCTGCAATCGGTACGGTGGATGCTCACGCCCTTGCCACGCGTCACGAAGCCGATGATCGGGTCCGGCGGCGCCGGCTTGCAGCATTTGGCAAGCTGCGTCATCAGCGATTCGACGCCGACCACCAGCACGCCGCCCTTCGGCGTTTTCTCGGTGTTGCGCGATTTCCTGATCAACAGTTGCTCGTCCGGCGGCAACACCGGCTCGGGCGGACGCAGCACGGTCTCGATGGCGCGCAACGAGAACTCGTCCTTGCCGACCACTTCGAACAGATCGTCGGCCGTCTTGAAACCGAGCTGCGCGGCCAGGTCGTCGAGTTTCATGGCCGTCTTGCCCTCGCGCTGGAGCAGTTTTTCCACCGCTTCACGACCGCGCGCCACGGTGGTATGCAAAGCCATGGCGTTGAACCAGGCACGGGCCTTGGCCCGCGCGCGGTGGCTCACCAGATAACCGAGTTCGGTGTTGAGCCAGTCGCGCGACGGCCCGCCCTCCTTGGCGGCGGTGATCTCCACGGTCTGGCCGTTCTGCAGGGGCGTGTTCAGCGGCACCATGGCGCCATCGACCTTGGCACCGCGGCACCGATGACCCAGGCTGGTGTGCACGCTGTAGGCAAAGTCGACCGGCGTGGCACCTGCGGGCAACTCGACCACGGCCGCATCCGGCGTGAGCACATAGATGCGGTCGCTCAGCATGTCGTGGCCCTTGTCGGGCCCCGCGTCATGCAGTTCGCCGCGCGGCTGCAGGCTGCCCGACAGGTCACGCTCCCAGGCCAGCAGCTGGCGCAGCACGGCGATCTTGGTGTCGTATTCGCCACTGGCCGACACCCCCGCATAACCCTTGGCACCGGCCTCCTTGTACGCCCAGTGCGCCGCCACGCCGTGTTCGGCATGGTCGTGCATGGCCTGGGTCCGGATCTGGATCTCGATCGGCAGGCCCTCGCCCAGGTTCGAGCCGGCCACGCGCGGCCGCACCACGGTGTGCAGCGACTGGTAGCCGTTGGCCTTGGGCTTGGCGATGTAGTCGTCGAATTCGTTGTCCACCGGCGCGAACTGCGTATGCACCCAACCCAGCACGGCATAGCAGTCCGGTACCGTGGGCACCACCACGCGCAGCGCGCGGATGTCGAACACCTGGTCGAAATCGAGTGACTTGCCACGCATCTTCTTGACGATGCTGTAGATGTGTTTTGGCCGGCCCTGCACCGTGGCGCGGATGCCCTGCGCGTTCAGTTCGGCCTCGAGCGTGCTGCGCAACTGTGCGATGCCGGCCTCGCGCTCCACGCGTTTCGAGTCCAGCAGCCTGGCCACCTGCTTGTAGGTGTCGGGCTCGAGGAAGCGGAAGGACAGGTCTTCCATCTCCCATTTGATCTGCCAGATGCCGAGCCGGTTGGCCAGCGGCGCGAACACCTGCAGCGACTCGCGCGCCAAGTGCGGCGCCACCGGCGTCTTGCTGGCCGCATGGAAACGCAGCGTCTGCAGCCGCGACGCCAGCCGCAGCATGACGACGCGCAGGTCGCGCGAAAACGCCAGCAGCATCTTGCGCACGGTCTCGGTCTGCACCGCCGGGTCGTCCACCAGGTGCGCCGAATGCGCCGCGCCGCGCGACAGGCGCTGCACCCGCATGAGTTGCGTGGTCTCCACGGCCAGCGCGGCGAAGTTTTCCCCGAAGGCCTTGGCGATGACTTCGCGCGGCTTGTTCAGGTGCACGCAGGCATGCACCAGGTAACTCGCGGCCTGCATGGCCTCGGAACCGCCGACGTCGCGCAGGATCGCGGCCACCGCGTCGGCATGAGCGAGCGTGTTCTCGCCGGAGTCGAGGGTCTCGTTGGCGATGAGCGGTTCGGCGAAGCCGCGCGCCCGCGCCAGCGCGAGCTCGGGCCCCTGCTGGCCGGCGGCGGCGACGATCAGCCCGGCCGCGGGTTCGACGGAAAGTGCGGTCTGCTGCGTGTCCGGGTTGGGCGTGAGCGAATGCTTCATGCCGCGTTCAGGAAAGATCGGCGGGCGGTCCGTCCACCAGGAAGGCGGTGACTGCGGCCACCTGTTCGTCGGCCACCAGCGTGGGCGCATGGCCCACACCGTCGAACTCAACGAGCCGGGCTCTCGGCCCGCGCTGCGCCATGGCGTACGCCGTGCTCGCCGACAGCAGGTCGGACTGGGCACCGCGCAGCAACAACGTCTGCGCGCCGACATGGTCGTAGAGTTGCCAAAGCGCCTTCTCGCCCTGCGCGGTGGCCTCCTCGGTCACATCGCGGAAGGTGTCGCCGATGGCCGGGTCGTAGTGCAATGTCAACGGGCCGTCGACCTCGGCCAGTGGATCGAAGGGCGTGCCGCCGGGCTGGTGCAGCGGGCGCACCATGTGGCGCGAAAGCGCAATCCACTGCGCCGGCGTGTGCGGACCGAAGCCCTTCGAGATCGCCCACATCGCGTCGGCGGCCTGCTGCAGATTGTCGAATCGGCCGGTCTGGCCGACATAGCCGCCGATGCGCTGCAGCGCGGCGAGTTCGAGCGCGGGCCCGACGTCGTTGAGCACCAGACGGCGCACCGGCGCAGGCAGAGGCAGACCGGGCGTTCCGGCCACCGCCAGTCCGATCAACCCCCCCATGCTCGTGCCGACCCAGTCGAGCGTGCGAATCGGCGACTGCCGGTGCAACTCGGCCAGCAGGGCGAGCATGTCGCCGGCGTAGACGGGGATCTGGTAGCCACCGCCGTCCTGCAGCCAGTCGCTGTGGCCGCGTCCCACCACGTCCGGGCAGATCACGCGGGCATGCCGGCTCAGGGCGCCGGCCAGTACGTCGAAATCGCGGCCCTGGCGCGTCAGGCCGTGCACGCAGACGATCACATGCGGGTTGTGCGCGTCGCCCCACTGCCAGTACGCCATCCGATGCCCGAGCGGGCCGCCCTCGCGGCCGGCGGCCCCGTTCTTGGCGCTGGCGCCTGGGCAAAAGACATGGTGCAACTGCGGTTCGGACATGGCGGACTCAAAACAAAAAGGCATTCGGGACGGCATGCCGACGGGCCGGTAGCCGCGAAGGAAGACAGCGCGGCACCGAGCCCATCCTAAATCATCCAGAGAAACCCTGAGCCGGACAGCCGCTCACAGCGCGCATGAACGGAAGCCGACGAAACGCACGTCGTCGCCGGGCAGCGCGAAGCCGCGGAATTTGGGATGCTTCATGCGCGCCCGCGTGGCAAAGGAGGCACCCCGCAGCACCCGTGCCCGGCCGAACCACGGCACGGAGTAGCCGATCCACGGATCGGCGCTGAAGCCATCCCAGGGCTGGAAGCGGCTGGCCGTCCATTCATGGACCTCGCCCCAGCGGAAACCCCGGCGCACGGCGGTGCTTGCCGCCATCTCCCATTCGGCTTCGCTGGGCAGACGGCGCCCGGCCCAGCGGCACCAGGCGTCGGCCTCCCACCAGCTCATGTGCATCGCCGGCTGGTTGCCGGCCAGCCGGACGGAGCCGCCAAAGCGCGTCTGCATCACCGCGCCGCTGGCCACGCCGATGTGCTCCACATAGCGGGGGCCGCGCCGCCCTTCGCGCTCGTCCTGCGCCTGCAGCCAGGCCCAGCCCTCGGGATGCCACAGGGCCTGACGGTCATAGCCGCCATCGTCGACAAACTCCACATACTGCGCCCAGGTCACCGGCTGGGCGTCGATCTCGCATTCGGCCAAGGATTCGGCGTGTGCCCACTTCTCGTTGTCGAAAACAAAGCCGCCGGGCTCCGACCCCAGGCGCCACCGGGTGGCCGGCAGCAGCAGGGGCTCGCGCAGATGCGCGCCGGTGGGCAGTGCGATCGACAGCGGCACGCCGCGCGCCTGGGCCAGGGTGATGAGCTGTTCGCCGCGCAGGTCTTCGTGGAACAGCGCGAGGCGGTAGAAGTAAAGGGCCTGGTCCTGGTCCGGCGTTCGCTCGAGCAACTCCAGCGTGCTCTCGAGCGTCTCCAGCAGAAAGCTCTTGGTGGTGGCCAGGCTGGGAGCGCCGGAGTCGTCGCCTGATGGCGGCATCTGGTCCGGGTTCCACCAGCGGTCGGCATGCGGCTCGATCGAGCCCAGCCGCGTGGGCTGCGCCGGGCAGTCCGTACCCAGCGCGCGCTGCGTGTTGCGGCCCAGCCAGGCCTCGGCCATCCAGCCGACATGTCCGGCCAGCCAGCGTGGCTCGGGGCCCGCGGCGGGCACGTCGTCGGCCGCCTTCGGTCCCTTCGACTCGAACTGGTCAAGCAGGTGCAGGGTGTGGTTGCGCGCGTCCATCAGCGCCAGCGACAACAGATCGCGGCCGGCCCGACGCATGTCGGGCGAATCGATGGCAGCCGGTGCGGCGGAAAAGAGCGAGGACATGCCCCGCATTATTCATCCATGTCCGCACCACCGGCACGCCGGCCAGGGAACCCGCCCTGCCACGGGTTTTCCCTTGTGGATGACGCGGGTCAGGCCCGAACCTGCGCCCTACAATTCCGGCTCGGCAGAACGACACGCAGCACGGCCTTCAGCGCATGTGCTGCGTGTTTTTGTATCTGGAGCCCGTCTTTGCTGACGTGGCGCTTACTTTTCGAACTACACGGGACCGACTCAATGCGCGCATTACTGAAGTTCTCCAATGCCGTGGACTGGCTGAACGCCCAGATCGGCAAATACGTGATCTGGTTGATCCTCGCATCCACCGTGATCAGCGGCGTCAACGCCGTGGTCCGCAAGGTCTTCAACATGAGCTCCAACGCCTACCTTGAAATCCAGTGGTACCTGTTCGCGGCGGCCTTCCTGCTGGCGGCCGGGTTCACGCTGCTCAAAGGCGAACATGTGCGGATCGACGTGGTGGCCAGCCGCTTCTCCAAGCGCGGGCAGATCTGGCTCGACGTCGTCGGCTTCACCTTGTTTCTCACCCCGCTGTGCCTGGTGATCCTGTACTACGGCATTCCGTTCTTCCTCAAGGGTTATGCCTCGGGCGAGATGTCGTCCAACGCCGGCGGGCTGGTGCGCTGGCCTGTCTACGCCATGATCCCGCTGGGCTTCGGACTGCTGCTGCTGCAGGGCCTGTCGGAACTGATCAAGCGGATTGCCTTCCTGATGGGCCTGATCGAGGACCCCACGCTCAAGAAGGTGGAGAAGACGGCAGAGGAAGAACTGGCCGAAGCGATCGCTCGGCTGGCCGAAGCCAAAGCCGCCAAAGCCGACTGACAGGGAGCCGACATGGAATTTCTGACACACAACCTGGCCCCGATCATGTTCGCGGGCTTGATCGTTTTCCTGTTGATGGGCTTCCCGGTGGCGTTCAGCCTGGGTGCCTGCGGCCTGTTCTTCGGGTTCATCGGTGTCGAGCTCGGGCTGCTGCCCGAGGCCCTGCTGCAGGCGTTGCCGTTGCGCATCTTCGGCATCATGCAGAACGACACGCTGCTGGCGATCCCGTTCTTCACCTTGATGGGGCTGATCCTGGAGCGCAGCGGCATGGCCGAAGACCTGCTGGACACCATCGGCCAGTTGTTCGGCCCCATCCGCGGCGGCCTGGCGCTGGCGGTGATCCTGGTGGGCGCGCTGCTGGCCGCGACCACCGGGGTGGTGGCGGCATCGGTGATCTCGATGGGCCTGATCTCGCTGCCGATCATGCTGCGCTACGGCTACGACCGGCGCCTGGCCTCGGGGGTGATCGCCGCCTCGGGCACGCTGGCGCAGATCATCCCGCCATCGCTGGTGCTCATCATCCTGGCCGACCAGCTCGGCCGCAGCGTCGGCGAGATGTACAAAGGCGCCTTCCTCCCCGGATTCATCCTCACGGGCTTCTACCTGGGCTACGTGGTGCTGCTGGCCATCTTCAAGCCCACCTGGGTGCCCGCGCTACCGCCGGAGGCGCGCACGATCCGCGAAGACAACGGCAAGGGTGGCCTGCTCTCGCTGCTGCTGCTGACCATCGCCTCCACGGCCGTGGCCGTTTATTTCGGTGAACACTACGCCGACGTATTGAGCTGGTGGAAGGGCGAGACGGTCGCGACCGTCGCGACCGACGAGACCATCGTGGTTTCGATGTGCGCCGGCGTCATGCTGGCCCTGGTGCTGGCGCTCATCAACAAAGTCACCCGCCTGGGCCTGCTGTCGCGCATGGCCGAACGCGTGACCTTCGTGCTGATCCCTCCGCTGCTGCTGATCTTCCTGGTGCTGGGCACGATCTTCCTGGGCATCGCCACGCCGACCGAAGGCGGTGCCATGGGTGCACTGGGCGCCTTCCTGATGGCCATGGCCCGCGGCCGTCTCAGCTTCTCGCTGCTCAAGCAGGCGCTCAATACCACCACCAAGCTGTCCTGCTTCGTGGTGTTCATCCTGATCGGCTCCACCGTCTTCAGTCTGGTGTTCCAGGGCGTGGACGGGCCGCGCTGGGTGGAACACCTGCTGGGCAGCCTGCCGGGCGGCCAGCTCGGTTTCCTGATCGTGGTCAACGTGCTGATCTTCTTCCTTGCCTTCTTCCTCGATTTCTTCGAGCTGTCGTTCATCGTGGTGCCGCTGCTGGCACCCGTGGCCCAGAAGTTGGGCATCGACCTGATCTGGTTCGGGGTGCTGCTGGCCGTCAACATGCAAACCTCGTTCATGCATCCGCCTTTCGGCTTCGCGCTGTTCTACCTGCGCAGCGTGGCACCCGACAAGGCCTACACCGATCGGGTGACCAAGAAGCTGATCCAGCCCGTGACCACCATGCAGATCTACTGGGGCGCGGTGCCCTTCGTGCTGATCCAGATCGTGATGGTGGGCCTGATCATCGCCTTCCCCGGCATCGTCTCCAGCGGCCTCGACAAGAATGTCGTCTACGACCTCGACAAAGTGCAGCGCGAGATGGAGGCCGACATGCCGGCACCGAGCATCGACGCACCCGCGCCGACACCCGAAGGCGGCGCATCCGGCACGGAAGGTGCGGCCACACCGGAGAGCAAGTCCGAGGACGATCCGATGAAGGCCCTGCAGGACTCGATGGCGACCGAGAAGAAATAGACCCGACAACAGGCGCACGTCAAAGGCGCCGCAGCAACGAAGGCCCTGCCGCAGATGCCGCAGGGCCTTTTTTTGCGCCAGCCAAAACACACACGCAAAAAAAATCCTCCCGAAGGAGGACTGGCCAAGAAAGCACCACGGCGGCCGCCAGAGCCGCCCTTTTCGCGGCTTACAGCTTCTGCGTTGCCATGAAAGCGTCGAAACGGCTTTCGGCAAAACGGAACCACAGCACCTGGTCTCGCTGGAAGGTCCGCAGGTCGGCGTAGATCTTTTTCCATTCCGGGCTCTTGGCGTCGTTTTCGGCGAACACCTCCATCGACGCCTTGAACGAGGCCTCGAGCACGGCTTGCGAGAACGGCAGGACCTTGGTCTTGGCCGCCACCAGCTGCTTCAGGGCCGTGGGGTTGAGTGCGTCGTACTTGGCCAGCATGTCGATGCTGGCCTGGGCCGACGCGGCCTCGACGATGGCCTTGTTTTCGGCCGACAGGCCGTCGAATGCCTTCTGGTTGATGTAGAAGTCGACCTCGGGGCCACCCTCCCACCAGCCAGGGTAGTAGTAGAAGGGCGCCACCTTGTTGAAGCCGAGCTTCTGGTCGTCGTAAGGGCCGACCCATTCCGCAGCATCGATCGTGCCTTTTTCCAGCGCCTGGTAGATTTCGCCGCCGGGAATGCTTTGCGGCACCGCGCCGAGCTTCTGCATGACCTCGCCCACCAGACCGCCACCCAGGCGCATCTTCAGGCCCTTGAAGTCGGCGATGGACTTGATTTCCTTGCGGAACCAGCCGCCCATCTGCGTGCCCGTGTTGCCGCCGGCGAAACTGAGCATGTTGTAGCCCGCGTAGAACTCGTTCATGAGCTTGCGGCCGTTGCCGTGCGTCATCCAGGCCGTCATCTGGCGCGCGTTCAGGCCGAACGGCACGGCGGAACCCAGCGCGAACGCGGGGTTCTTGCCATAGAAGTAGTAGGGCACGGTGTGGCACATCTCGACCGTGCCGTTCTGCACGCCGTCGACGACACCGAACGGAGGCATCAATTCGCCGCCCGCGTGCACCGAGATTTCGAACTTGCCACCGGACATCGCCTTCACCGCCTTGGCAAACACTTCCGCGCCGCCGTAGATGGTGTCGAGCGACTTAGGAAAACTGGATGCCAGGCGCCAGCGAATGGCGGCCTGCGCGTGCACGGCCGGGGCGATGCCGGCAGCGATCACACCCGCGATGCCGGAGTGCTTGATGAGGGAACGACGATCCATGGAGTTTCTCCCAAGAGCTGAATGAAAAAGGCCGTCCCTCTTTTGAAGAGACGACCGGCTGGTTGTCCGACGAATTGTAAGAACCGTAGCGTGCTCGACCGCTGGGGTTTTCCCCCGCAAAAAGACCGCTCGCCACCCCAGAAATCGCCCCGTTTTTATGCTACCAATTTCAGAGCAGCCTGCGCTTTTTCGACCAGCGCCGGAAACCGTTCCTGGATGGACTTCTCGATGCCGGCGGCGTCGAGTCCCTGCATCGCCATGAGTTTCACGGGATCGCCGTGTTCGATGAACCGGTCGGGCAGGCCCAGCTGAAGCACGGGTTTCAGGATGGCCGCGGCCTGCAGCGCTTCGAGCACCGCACTGCCCGCGCCGCCCATGACCGCACCGTCCTCCAGCGTCACCAACGCCTCGTGATCGGCGGCCACCTGCAGCAGCAACTCGAGATCGAGCGGCTTGGCCCAGCGCATGTCGGCGACGGTGGCACCGAGCTTTTCGGCCACGGCCAGTGCCGGATGCAGCAAGGTGCCGAAGGCCAGCAGGGCGATGCCCTTGCCCGGCTCGCGCGGCTTGCCACCCAGGCCCGCCGCGCGGCGGATTTCGCCCTTGCCGAATGGCAAGGCTTCGAGACCGGGCTGCACGGCGACACCGGCCCCCGCCCCGCGCGGATAACGCACGGCCACCGGGTGGTTCTGCGCATACGCCGCACTCAGCAGGCCCCGGCATTGGTTCTCGTCGGATGGGCAGGCGATGCTCATGTTCGGGATGCAGCGCAGGAACGGGATGTCGTAGGCCCCGGCATGGGTCGCACCATCGGCACCGACCAGGCCGGCCCGGTCGAGCGCGAACACCACCGGCAGGTTCTGCAGCGCCACGTCGTGGATCAACTGGTCATAGGCCCGCTGCAGGAAAGTGGAATAGATCGCCACCACCGGCTTCAGCCCTTCGCAGGCCAGGCCCGCGGCGAAAGTCACCGCATGCTGCTCGGCGATGCCCACGTCGTAGTAGCGCCTGGGGAACCGCTTCTCGAATTCGACCAGGCCAGAGCCTTCGCGCATGGCCGGCGTGATGCCCACCAGACGCGTGTCCTGCGCGGCCATGTCGCACAGCCACTGGCCGAACACCTGGGTAAACGTCGGCGCCGAGGCGGCCGTGGCCTTCTGCAGGCCCACCGCGGGATCGAACTTGCCCGGGCCGTGGTAGGACACGGGATCGGCCTCGGCACGCCCGTAGCCGCGGCCTTTTTTCGTGACCACGTGCAGGAACTGCGGGCCGGTGAGGTCCCTCAGGTTCTCCAGGGTAGGGATCAAGGAATCGAGATCGTGCCCGTCGATCGGGCCGATGTAGTTGAAGCCGAACTGTTCGAACAGCGTGGCCGGCACGACCATGCCCTTGGCATGCTGCTCGAAACGCTTGGCCAGTTCGAACAGCGGCGGCGCGGCCTTGAGCACCTGCTTGCCGACATTCTTGGCGGCCGCGTAGAAATGCCCGCTCATGAGTTGCGCAAGGTAGCGGTTCAGCGCGCCCACCGGCGGACTGATGCTCATGTCGTTGTCGTTGAGGATCACCAGCAGGTTGCAGTCGGAAACGCCCGCGTTGTTCAGCGCCTCGAAGGCCATGCCCGCGCTCATTGCGCCGTCGCCGATGATGGCCACCGCGCGGCGGTCCTCACCCTTTTGCTTGGCCGCCAGGGCCATGCCCAGCGCGGCCGAGATCGAGGTGCTCGAATGGGCGGTACCGAAGGCGTCGAAGGGGCTTTCGGCGCGCATCGGGAAACCCGACAGCCCGCCGAGCTGGCGCAGCGTGGCCATGCGCTCGCGCCGGCCGGTGAGGATCTTGTGCGGATAGGTCTGGTGGCCCACGTCCCACACCAGCCGGTCCTCGGGTGTGTTGAAGACGTAGTGCAGCGCCACCGTGAGTTCGACGGTGCCCAGGTTGGAGCTCAGGTGGCCGCCGGTCCTGGACACGCTCTCCAGCACGAAGTTGCGCAGTTCGTCGGCCAGCGGCTTGAGCTCGCCACGGGGCAGACGGCGCAGATCGGCCGGCTCGCCGATGGACTGCAGCAGCGGATAGGACGATGGGTGGGCAGTAGGCATAGATTCCATTCTTCTGGAGCGCTGTGTTCTGAAGCGCTTATAACCGCGTGGGGCGGGCTGGCAATGGGCGGTGGCAGGGCATCAACTGGCGCGGTTGACGACCATGTCGGCCAGCGCGCACAGGGCCCGGGTGTCGTCCAGGCCGCTTTCGTCCAGCGCGGTCAGCGCCTGGGACAGCAGCTCCTGCGCATAGCTCAGCGAGCGATCGAGGCCCAGCACCGACACGTAGGTCGGCTTGTCCTGCGCCGCGTCCTTGCCCGCGGTCTTGCCGAGCGTGGCCGAGTCGGCGGTGACGTCGAGGATGTCGTCCACCACCTGGAAAGCCAGGCCCAGCGCCGCGCCATAGCTGGCCAGGGCGGGCAGGGCCGTGACCGGCAGGCTGCCGCGATCCTGGACACAGGCCGCACCCAGCATCACGCTGCCCTGCAGCAGCGCGCCGGTCTTGAGGCGGTGCATGCCGCGCAACTGGTCTTCGCTGAGCTGCAGCCCGATGCTGGCCAGGTCGATGGCCTGGCCACCGGCCATGCCCTCGAAACCCGCTGCCTTGGCCAGCAGCCGGCACAGCCGCGCCTGTACCGCCGGCAGGGCGGCATCGTCGGTATCGGGCGTCAGCAATTCGAAGGCGAGGGCCTGGAGGGCGTCGCCGGCCAGCAGCGCCTGGGCCTCGCCGAAGCGCACATGGACCGTGGGTTTGCCGCGGCGCAGGATGTCGTTGTCCATGCACGGCATGTCGTCGTGCACCAGGGAATAGGCGTGGATGAGTTCGGCCGCGCAGGCCGCGCGCAGGGCCGCATCGTCCAGGCCGGCGTGCGCCGCATCGGGCTCGTGGCCGCGCACGGCCTCGCGCGCGGCCAGCACCAGCAACGGGCGCAGGCGCTTGCCGCCGTCGAGCACCGCATAACGCATGGCTTCGCGCAGCGCCGCCGGGGCTTCGTGACCGAGCACGTGGGCGTCGTGGCCCAGCGCGTCCCGGGCGGGATGGTGGTGCCCGTCGGGCACGTCGGCCGCGACCCAGCGGGTCAACGCCTGTTCGACCCGGTCGAGCCGGCTGACGCTCCATCCCCGCAGGTCGAAGCCTTCGGACTTCAAGACAGCGCTCATTCCTGCCCCCAAGGCTTGAGGGCGCCCTGGTCGAGCACCTTGATCTGGTCTTCCACGGCTTCGAGTTTGCCGCGGCAGAACTTCAACAGTTCGGCGCCGCGCTGGTAGCCCGTGAGCAACTGCTCGAGCGGCATCTGGCCCGATTCGAGCCGGCTCACCAGTTGTTCGAGCTCTTCCTGCGCCGCCTCGAAACTGGCAGGTACGGGCGAAAGCGCCGGTACGGCGGCCGTTGGGACGGGAGAGGCAGGGGCCTTGGGCATGGAAATGGTGCAACCTGTGCAATCGATGGGAAGGGAGCGATTTTAGGGGTTTGCGGGTCGGACTTGTAACAACCGGCGGCATGGGCCTTTCTCGGTCGCGGGCACGCCGGGCGCCCCGCGGCTACAATCGCCCCTCCCCTACCAGCCCCGGCTGGCGTCTTCACCGGCTTTGCCGGCCCTTACCCTTCCCGCGCAATCGTGCGCCTAACACCTGCCCCTTCATAGGGGGAGTCTCTAGGTCAGGACATCCCATGTCTGATTTAAGTCTTCAACTGCAGCAGGCCGCAAGCCAACTACCAGTTTCAAGCTACTTCGACGAGGCGCTGTTTCAGCGCGAGTTGACAACCCTCTTCCAGCGGGGGCCACGCTATGTCGGGCATGAACTTGCCGTCCCCAGCGTGGGCGACTACCACGCGCTGCCCCAGGAGGGCGGAGGCCGCGCGCTGGTACGCACGCCCCAGGGCGTGGAACTGATCTCCAACGTCTGCCGGCACCGTCAGGCGGTGATGCTCAAGGGTCGCGGCTCGCTGCATGGTACGCAGCAGGGCAGCGCGGGCGGCAACATCGTCTGCCCGCTGCACCGCTGGACCTACAGCGGCAGCCACGGCAATGGCCCGGCGGGCACGCTGCTCGGCGCGCCGCATTTCGCGCAGGATCCTTGCCTGAACCTGAACAACTACCCGCTGCAGTCGTGGAACGGCCTGCTGTTCGAAAGCAACGGGCGCGACGTGGCACGCGACCTGGCGAACATGGGCCCGCGCGCGGACCTCGATTTCTCGGGCCACGTGCTCGACCGCGTCGAATTGCACGAGTGCGACTACAACTGGAAGACCTTCATCGAGGTCTACCTCGAGGATTACCACGTCGGCCCGTTTCACCCGGGCCTGGGCGGCTTCGTGACCTGCGACGACCTGCGCTGGGAGCTCAAGGAACACTACTCGGTGCAGACCGTAGGTGTGGCCAACCGCCTGGGCAAGGCCGGCAGCCCGGCCTATGAGCGCTGGCAGAACGCCCTGCTGCAGTACCGCGACGGCCAGCCGCCCAAGCATGGTGCGATCTGGCTCACCTACTACCCGCACATCATGGTGGAGTGGTACCCGCACGTGCTCACGGTGTCGACGCTGCACCCGATCGGGCCGCAGAAGACGCTGAACATGGTGGAGTTCTACTACCCCGAGGAAATCGCCGCGTTCGAGCGCGAGTTCGTCGAATCGCAACAGGCGGCCTACATGGAGACCTGCGTCGAGGACGACGAGATCGCACTGCGCATGGACGCCGGCCGCAAGGCGCTGCTGCAGCGCGGCGACAACGAGGTCGGCCCGTACCAGAGCCCAATGGAAGACGGCATGCAGCACTTCCACGAGTGGTACAGGCAGCAAATGGTAGGCAGGTAAACCCGTTCGAGCCGGAGTGAGCCCCGTTCTTCCGAGCTACCTCCCCGTTCGTGCTGAGCCTGTCGAAGCACCTGTTCCAAAGAAAGTAGTTCCCGGCATGCAAGCGTTATGGATGGTGGTGGCCGCGTTCTTCTTCGCGACCATGGGGGTCTGTGTGAAGTTCGCATCGGCCAGCTTCAATTCGGCCGAACTGGTCTTCTACCGCGGCGTGATCGGCGTCGTGGTGATGGCCCTGCTGGCGCGATCGCAGGGCGTGAAGCTCGCCACGCGTTATCCCGGCATGCATGCCTGGCGTAGCACCATCGGCGTGTTCTCGCTCGGTGCCTGGTTCTACGCCATCGCCCACCTGCCCTTGGCCACGGCCATGACGCTGAACTACATGAGCAGCGTGTGGATCGCCGCCTTCCTCGTCGGCGGGGCCTTGTTGAGCTGGCGGCCGGGACGGGACGACGCAGCTCCCATGCTCAATGGGCCACTGGTGGCGACGGTGCTCGCTGGCTTCGCCGGCGTCGTGCTGATGTTGCGCCCCTCGCTCAACGAAGGCGAAGGCTTTGCCGGGCTGGTCGGCCTGCTGTCCGGCCTGAGCGCCGCCTTCGCCTACATGCAAGTGATGGCCCTGTCGCGGCTGGCCGAGCCCGAAACCCGCACGGTTTTCTACTTCGCGCTGGGCTCGGCGGTGGCCGGCGCCATCGGCATGTGCTTCACCGGCCTATCGCCCTGGCACTGGCATGCTGCTCTGTGGCTGCTGCCCATCGGGGTGCTGGCCGCCGCCGGCCAACTCTGCATGACACGCGCCTATTCGCGCGCGGGCAGTCAGGGCGCAATGCTGGTGGTGGCCAATCTGCAGTACTCTGGCATTGTTTTCGCGGCCTGCTACAGCATCGCGCTGTTCGGCGACAAGATCACCGGCATGGGCTGGACCGGCATGGCGCTGATCGTCGGTAGCGGCATCGCCGCCACGGTACTGCGGGCGCGCGCCGCACCGGATGCCCCGGCCGAAGAACATTGACCCCATTCCCAAGGAGCCAACGCACATGTACACGACCCTGATCTCCGTCGAACAACTCAAGGCGCTGCAGGCCGGCGGCCAGCCGCTGATGGTCTTCGACTGCAGCTTCGACCTGATGAAGCCCGACGCCGGCGAACAGGCCTACCTGGGTGGGCACATTCCCGGCGCCGTCTACGCCAACCTCGACACCGACCTCAGCGCCAAGCACGGCGCGCCAGGCCCCGCCGGCGTTCTGACGGCGCACGATGCCGACGCGCCGGCCTCCGGCGGCCGCCATCCCCTGCCCAACCGCGAAAAATTCGCCACCTGGCTCAGCAGCGTCGGCTTCGCCAACGACATGCAGGCCGTCGTCTACGACCGCAATGGCGCCAACTATTGCGGCCGGCTGTGGTGGATGCTGAAATGGGCCGGCCATGATGCGGTGGCGGTACTCGACGGCGGCCTGCAGGCCTGGCAGGCCGAAGGCGGTGCCGTGGCCACGGGCAAGGAGCCAGCGCACTTCCAAAGCAATTTCACCCTCGGCACCGAACTGGCCAAGCTCGTGACCACCCAAACGGTCGAGGCAGGCCTGGGCCAGCCCGGCCAGACCGTGATCGACGCACGCGCCGCGCCCCGTTACCGTGGCGAAGTCGAGCCGCTCGACCCGGTGGCCGGCCACATCCCGGGCGCGCTGAACCGGCCGTTCGGCCAGAACCTGGGCGAAGACGGCAAGTTCAAGCCAGCCGCCCAGCTCAGGGCAGAATTCGAAGCCCTGCTCGCCGGCCGCGATCCCGCCACCGTGGTGCACCATTGCGGCAGCGGCGTGTCGGCGAACCCCAACGTGATCGCCATGCAAATCGCCGGCCTGGGCACCACCGGCCTGTATGGGGGAAGCTGGAGCGAGTGGTGCAGCGACGCCGCCCGCCCGGTGGCGCGCGGCTGAGCCGCCAGGCCCACGCCGCAGGGCGTATGCTGGAGCCCTGACCAACCGAAGAAAGCCCAGCCGATGACCACACCCATCCCCGCCACCCTGATCCCCGGAGACGGCATCGGCCCCGAAATCGTCGACGCCACCCTGGCCGCATTCGACGCGCTGGGTGCGCCATTCGTGTGGGACCGGCAGATCGCCGGTCTGGGTGGCGTGCAGCTCGCCGGCGACCCGCTGCCCGCGGCCACGCTCGACAGCATCCGCCGCACCCGCCTGGCGCTCAAGGGCCCGCTGGAGACGCCGTCGGGCGGCGGCTACCGCTCGTCCAACGTGCGGCTGCGCGAGGAGTTCAAGCTGTACGCCAACCTGCGGCCAGCGAAAACCATCATTCCTGGAGGACGCTACGACCACATCGACCTGGTGGTGGTGCGCGAGAACCTCGAAGGCCTGTACATCGGCCACGAGCACTACGTGCAGATCGACGACGATCCGCACGCCGTGGCCATGGCCACCGGCATCAACACCCGCGCCGGCAGCCGTCGGCTGCTCGAGTACGCCTTCGACACCGCCGTGGCCACCGGCCGCAAGAAGGTCACCATCGTGCACAAGGCCAACATCATGAAGGCGCTGACCGGCATCTTCCTGGAGACCGGCCTGGAGCTCTACGAACGCAAGTACAAGGGCCAGTTCGAAATCGACACGGTGATCATCGACGCCTGCGCGATGAAGCTCGTGCTCAAGCCCGAGCAGTTCGACATGCTGGTCACGACCAACCTGTTCGGTGACATCCTGTCCGACCTGGTGGCCGGCCTGGTCGGCGGCCTGGGCATGGCGCCCGGCGCCAACATCGGCCTCGACGCGGCCATTTTCGAAGCCGTTCACGGCTCGGCACCGGACATCGCCGGCAAAGGCATCGCCAACCCCACGGCGCTGCTGCTGGCTGCCGCCCTGATGCTCGACCACGTCAAGCTGCCCGACCTCGCCACGCGGCTGCGTACCGCGATCGACCAGACGCTGAATGTCGACAAGGTGCGCACCGGCGACCTGGGCGGCACGGCCAACACGGCGGCATTCACCGCGGCACTGGTGAGCCGGATCAGGGGAATCTGATTGGACTTCGGTCCGTCGGTCAATCGGGAACGACGGCCGTGACCTCGATCTCCACCTTGGCCTCGTCCTCGATCAGCGCCGACACCTCGACGGCCGTCATCACCGCGTTGAAGCTGCCGATCAGCTCACGGAAAGCGACGCCGATTTCGGGATAGGCCGCCACGTATTCGTGCTTGTTGGTGACATACCAGGTCATGCGCACGATGTGTTCGGGCTTGGCGTCGCCGGCCTTCAGCACAGCGACCACGTTTTCCAGCGCCTGGCGCACCTGGCCGGCCATGCCGCCGGGCGCGAACTTGCCCTCGGCGTCCCAGCCCACCATGCCGGCCACGAAGACCATGCGGCCTCTGGCCGTCACGCCGTTCGAGTAGCCGCGCGGGCGGGGCCAGCCTGGGGGTTGAAGGATTTGTGTCATCTGAATCTCCTGTTGTTGTGGGCGCTCAATTTCGGCGGATGCCTCACGGCTTGTCTCGCAGGCGGAACCGCTGCAGCTTGCCGGTCTCGGTGCGCGGCAACGTGCTGCGGAACTCGATCGCGCGAGGATACTTGTAGGGGGCGACATTGGCCTTCACGAATTCCTGCAGTTCGGTGACCATCGCCTCGGTGGGCTCCGCACCGGGGCGCAGCACCACGAAGGCCTTGACGATCTGCCCGCGCTCCGCGTCGGCCACGCCGATCACGCCGCATTCGGCCACTTGGGGATGCAGCAGCAAAGCGTCTTCCACCTCGGGTGAAGCGATGTTGTAGCCGGAGGAAATGATCATGTCGTCGGTGCGCGACTGGTAATGGAAATAGCCTTCGTCATCGACCAGGTAGGCGTCGCCGGTCAGGTTCCAGCCGTTCTTCACGTACTGTTTCTGGCGCACGTCCGCCAGGTAGCGGCACCCGGTCGGCCCCTTCACGGCCAATTTGCCCACGGTGTTGGCTGGCACGGGTTCGCCCGCCTCGTCGACCACCCGCGCCACGTAGCCGGGAATGGCCTTGCCGGTGGCGCCGGGACGCGCATGGGCCTCGTCGGCCGAGATGAAGATGTGCAGCATCTCGGTGGCGCCGATGCCGTCGATGAGTTCGATGCCGGTGGCTTGCTTCCACAAGGCGCGCGTTGCCGCGGGCAGGGCCTCGCCCGCCGAGACACATTTGCGCAGGGTGCTGCCGCGCAGGGCGTCGGCCTGCTGGGCCAGCACGCGGTAGGAGGTCGGCGCGGTGAACAGCACCGTGGCGCCGTAGCGCTGCACGGCGGCCAGCAGGTCCGGCGGAGATGCCTTCTCCAGCAGCACGGCCGATGCGCCGACCGACATCGGAAACAGCACCAGTCCGCCCAGGCCGAAGGTGAAAGCCAACGGCGGGCTACCGATGAAGATGTCGTCCGGCGTCGGGCGCAGGATGTGAGGCGGCCAGCAGGCGCAGATGGCCATCACGTCGCGGTGAAAATGCATCGTGCCCTTGGGCTCGCCGGTGGTGCCCGAGGTGAAGGCCAGGATGCAGGTGTCGTCGCTGGCCGTGTCCACGTTGTCGAACGTGGCGGGGTGCGTGGCCATCGCGGCTTCCAGGCCATCCGCTGGCGTGCCATTGAAATACCGGATCTGCGTGAGCAGCGGACAGCTGGGCTGCGCCCGCTTCAACTCTTCGGCGAGCCGTGCGTCGCACAACGCGTGCGTGACCTCGCCCTTGACCGCCATCTGGGTCAACTCCTTGGCGCGCAGCAGGGGCATGGTCGCCACCGCGATGCCGCCCGCCTTCATCACCGCGAACCAGCAGGCCACCAGCATCGGGTTGTTGGCCGAACGCAGCAACACCCGGTTGCCGGGCACCAACCCCATGTCCTTGACCAGCACGTTGGCGATCCGGTTGGCGTGGGCCTGCAGTTCGGCATAGGTCCAGCGCATGCCTTCGGCTTGCAGGCAAAGCCGATCGCCTCGGCCTTCGGCGACATGGCGGTCGAGCAGCTCGGTCGCGCAGTTGAGCTGCGCCGGGAACTGTAGCGACGGCAGCTCGAACAGGAACTCGGGCTGGTCCTCCAGCGGCGGCAGGCGGTCACGCGCAAAGGTGTCGATGTGGGCGCTGGTCATGGCGGGCTCCGGAATTACGGGTTGGTTGCAGGAGAGGGAACGGGCACATCCTTCAGGAGGTCGCGCGCGATGATGAGCTGCTGCACCTCGGTGGCGCCCTCGTAAATGCGCAGCGCGCGGATCTCCCTGTACAGCCGCTCGACAGGCTGCTCGCTCACCACCCCCAGGCCACCCCAGAGCTGCACGGCCGCGTCGATGACCTGCTGTGCGCCCTCGGTGGCCACCATCTTGGCCATGGCCGCCTCGCGGGTCACGTTGCGGCCCTGGTCGCGCATCCAGGCGGCCCGATAGGTCAGCAGCGCGGCGCTGTCGATGGTGGTGGCCATCTGCGCGAGCTTGGCCTGGGTGAGCTGGAAGTCGGCCAGCACGCCGTTGAACATCTTGCGGCTCGTGGCCCGCGCCAGGCCCTCGTCGAAGGCGCGCCGCGCGAAGCCGAGGGCGGCCGCCGCCACCGAGGTGCGGAACACGTCGAGCGTGCGCATCGCCACCTTGAAACCTTCTCCGGCCCCACCCACGCGCTGCACCAGCGGAACGCGGCAATTGGTGAACCTGAGCCGCGCGAGCGGATGCGGCGCGATCACGTCGATGCGCTCGGCAATCTCGAAGCCGGGTGTTCCCGCATCGACGATGAAGGCCGAGATGCCGCGCGAGCCGGCCGCTTCCCCCGTGCGTGCGAAGACGACGTAGAAGTCGGCGATGCCGCCGTTGGAGATCCAGGTCTTCTCGCCGTCGAGCAACACTTCATCGCCTTCGACGCGTGCGGCGCACGCCAGCGCAGCGACGTCGGAGCCGGCATCGGGCTCGGACAGGGCAAACGCGGCAATCGCCTCGCCGCGCGCCACGCGGCCGAGGTAGCGTTCCTTCTGCGCATCGCTGCCGGCCAGCGAGATCGCCCCGGAGCCGAGCCCCTGCATGGCGAAAGCGAAGTCGGCCAGACCCGAATGCCGCGCCAGCGTCTCGCGCAGCAGGCACAGCGCGCGGGTGTCGATCACGTCCGAGGCGCCACCATGCGCCTTGCCCGCCACCGCATGGCGCAACCAGCCGCCCTGCCCCAGGCGCTTCACCAGCGCGCGGCAGGCGGCATCGACATCCGCAGGATGGTCTTGCGTGATGTGCTGCGCCGACCAGGCTTCGAGCTCAGCCTGCAGCACCCGGTGGTTGTCGCCGAAGAAAGGCCAGTCGAGGTAACGCGTATCGCTCATGGTCAGTTCCCCTCGAACACCGGTTTCTGTTTCGCGGCGAACGCGTGGTAGGCGCGGCCGAAGTCTTCCGTCAGCATGCACAGGGCCTGCACCTGCGCTTCCGACTCGATGGCCTCGTCGATGCCCATGTTCCACTCCTGGTGCAGCATGGTCTTGGTCAGGCCGTTGGCGAAGGTCGGGCCATGGGCCAGGTCGTTGGCCAGTTTGACGGCCTCGCTCAGCACCGATTCGGGTGCGCACACCCTATTGAAGAAGCCCCACGCCAGGGCCTCGTCACCGCCCAGCGACCGGCCGGTGTACAGCAGCTCCGAAGCGCGCCCCTGGCCGATGATGCGCGGTAGCATGTTGCAGGCCCCCATGTCGCAGCCGGCCAGGCCGACGCGGTTGAACAGGAAGGCCGTCTTGCTGCGCGAGGTGCCCAGGCGCAGGTCGGAAGCCATGGCGATGATCGCGCCCGCACCGGCGCAGACGCCGTCGATGCTGGCCACGATGGGCTGTGGACAGTGCCGCATGGCCTTCACCAGGTCCCCGGTCATGCGCGTGAACATCAGCAGTTCGGGCGCCTTCAGGCCGATCAGCGGGCCGATGATTTCGTGCACGTCACCGCCCGAGCAGAAGTTGTCGCCCGCGCCATGAACGACGATGGCCTTGACGTCGTCGGCGTAGCGCAGCCGCTGGAACAGGTCGCGCAGTTCGGCATAGGACGCGAAGGTCAGCGGGTTCTTGCGCTCGGGCCGGTTCAGCGTGACGATGCCCACGCGGTCGCGCACTTCCCACAGGAAGTTCTCGGCCTGGTAGCCGGCGCAAGGTTTGTGGTTGCCAGCCACCAGGCTGGCGTCGATGTTCTGGTTCATGTTGCTTCCTTGTCGGCGGACACGTCCGCGTTGTAGCCCGCGCTCAACTGGCTGGAGATCGCCACGCGGAGTTGGCCCAGCAGCTCATGCAGCTGCAGTTTGTTGGCGTCGCCGATGCCGCTCATCAATTCGATGACCCAGCCCTCGTGTACCCGTGCGATCTTCTCGAAAGCCCGCCGGCCCTTGGGCGTCAGGCCGACGACGAAGGAGCGCCGATCCTCCTGCTGGCTGGTCCGCGCGACGAAGCCGGCTTTCTCCAGCTCGTCCGTGAGGCCGGTGACGTTGCCGCCAGTGACCATCAGGTTGCGCGACAACATGTTCATGCGCAAACCTTCGGGATGGCGGTAAAGCTGCGCCAGGTAGTCGAACCGCGCGAGCGTCATGCCGAACTGCAGGCGCAGGCGCTTCCTGATTTCGGTCTCGATGTCGGTGCTGCACGACAGCAGCCGCAGCCACAACCGGATCGACTGGTGGTCGTCCGATGAAGTGCCGGCCTCCAGGCCCATGTTGTCATCGTCGAGCAGCGGCTCGAGTTCGAGCTTCTTCGAGACCATCTTGGCTTTCGTCACATGACCTCCCCACCGGAAACCGATATCGACTGCCCCGTGACGGCACCCGCACCCGTACCACACAGCCACGACACGGCATCGGCCACTTCCAGCGGCTGCACGATGCGGCCCTGCGGGTTCGACTTGGCGAATTCGGCGCGCGCCTCCTCGATGCTGCGACCGGTCTTGGCCACGACGTTGGCGATGCTGGCCTGCAGGATTTCGGTTTCGGTGTAGCCGGGGCAGACCGCATTGACCGTCACACCCTTCTTCGCCACTTCGAGCGCGAGCGCCCGCGTGAGGCCGATCACGCCGTGCTTGGCCGCCACGTAGGCCGCCACATAGGGATAACCACGCTGTCCCGCCGTGCTGGCGACGTTGACGATGCGGCCCCAGCCGCCGGCCAGCATGTCGGGCAGCGCGGCCTGGCTGCAGAGGAAGGTGCCGGTAAGGTTGACGTCGAGCATGCGCTGCCACAGCGCCATCGAGGTCTTGCCGAAGGGTGCGCTTTCGGCCTGTCCGGCGTTGTTGACCAGGATGGACACCGGGCCGAGCGCGGCGCGCGCGCGCTCGAAACCTTGCGCCACCGCCTCCTCGCTGCTCACGTCCATCGCCACCACGGCGTGTTTCGCGCCCGTCGGCAACCGCGCCGCCAGGTCCTCGAGCAGCGCCACGCGGCGGCCGACGAGCGTCAGGCTCGCGCCCTGCCCCGCCAATGCTGTCGCAATCGCCGCGCCGATGCCCTGCGCGGCGCCCGTGACAATGACATGGCGTCCGGACAAACTCGTCATGCCGGCTCCTTCACCGCAGGCGCCGCCGCCATCGCCTTTTCGCGCGCAAAGATCGATTCCATCTGCGCCTTGCCCGACATGTACTGCTTCGGCCAGGCGATCGGCGTGTAGCCGATCTTGGCCGCTTCGGTCAAGGTCCAGGCCGGATTCGCCAGGTGCGGCCGGGCGACGGCGCAGAGGTCGGCACGGCCGGCGGCGATGATGCTGTTGACATGGTCGGCCTCCGAGATGGCGCCGACGGCGATGGTGGCGATGCCGGCTTCGTTGCGCACGCGGTCGGCGAACGGTGTCTGGAACATCCGGCCGTAGACCGGCTTTTCCTTCTTGCTGACCTGGCCGGAAGAGCAATCGACCATGTCGGCACCGGCCGCCTTGAAGTGGCGCGCGATGGCCACCGCGTCGTCGGGCGTGATGCCGCCCTCGACCCAGTCGTGCGCCGAGATGCGCACCGACATCGGCCGGTCGGCAGGCCAGACCGCGCGCACGGCCTTGAAAACCTCGAGCGGATAACGCAGGCGGTTCTCCAGGCTGCCGCCGTAGTCGTCGGTCCGCTGGTTTGTCAGTGGCGAGATGAAGGACGACAAGAGATAGCCATGGGCGCAATGCAGTTCCAGCCAGTCGACGCCGATGTCGGCTGCGTCCTGCGCGCTGCGCACGAAGTCGGCCTTGATCTGGGCCATGTCCGCCAGCGTGGCGGCTTTGGCCACTTGGCTGATGCCCGGCAGGTATTGCTGCTCGGATGCGGAGACGATCGGCCAGTTGCCTTCCTTCAGCGGCTGGTCGATGCCTTCCCAGGCCAGGCGGGTGGATGCCTTGGCGCCGGCATGGCCGAGCTGCATCGCGAACTTGGCGTCGGTGTTGTGGTGGATCCAGTCCACGATGCGTTTCCACGCCATCTTCTGCTCGGCGTTGTACATGCCCGGGCAACCGGGCGTGATGCGGCCCTCGGCGCTCACGCAGGTCATCTCGGCGAAGACCATGGCCGCGCCGCCCATGGCGCGCGCGCCGAGGTGCACCAGGTGGTAGTCGCCCGCCACGCCGTCGACCGCGGAATACTGCGCCATGGGCGACACCAGCACGCGGTTCTTCAGCGTGAGGCCGCGCACCGTGTACGGCGTGAACATCGGCGGCGGCGCGGCCTTGTCGGCCGGCACGGCCACGCCGGCCCGCTCGGCGAACCAGCGCTCGAAACCGCCGAGCCACACCGCATCGCGCAGGCGCAGGTTCTCGTGCGAGATGCGCTGCGAACGGGTCAGCATCGAATACATGAACTGCTCGGGCGGCAAGGTGTCGGCGTAGCGCTGGCCCACCACTTCGAACCACTCCATCGCGTTCCACGCGGCGTTCTGCAGGCGCAAGACGTCGATGTTGCGCAACTGCTGGTAGGTGGCGAGCACCTCGGGAATCTTCTCGGCCGTGGCGCCCTGCTGCTGGAACTGCCGCGTGAGTTCGATGGCGTCCTCGATCGCGAGCTTGGTGCCGGAGCCGATGGCGAAGTGCGCCGTGTGGACCGCGTCGCCCATCAGCACCACGTGGCTGTGGCCGTTGTGGAACGACCATTGCTCGCACTTGATGCGCTGGAAGTTGAGCCAGGCCGAACCGCGCAGATGGCGCGCATTGGTCATCAGCGGATGGCCACCCAGGTGGGCGGCGAACATCTTTTCGCAGAAGGCCACCGACTCGTCGACATTCATCTTGTCGAGACCGTGGGCCAGCCACACGTCTTCCGGCGTCTCCACGATGAAGGTGGTGGTGTTCTCGTCGAACTTGTAGACGTGGGCCTGGAACCAGCCGTGCTCGGTCTTCTCGAAGATGAAGTTGAAGGCGTCGAATTGCTGGTGCGTGCCGAGCCAGATGAAACGGTTCGGCCGCGTCACCGCGTCGGGCTTGAAGATGTCGGCATGCTGCTGGCGGATGCGCGAGTTGATGCCGTCGGAGGCGATGACCAGGTCGGCGTCGGGAAAATCGGCGTCGGACAGCGCTTCGGTCTCGAACACCAGCTTCACCCCAAGTTCCTCGCAGCGCGCCTGCAGGATGTTGAGCAGCTTCTTGCGGCCGATGCCGACGAAGCCGTGGCCGCCGCTGCGGATCCTTTCGCCCTTGAAGCGCAGTTCGATGTCGTCCCAGTGGTTGAACGCATGCTCGATGGTGGCCGCGGTGGCCGGGTCCCACTGGCGCATGTTCTGCATGGTGGCATCGGAAAACACCACGCCCCAGCCGAAGGTATCGTAGGGCTTGTTGCGTTCGACCACGGTGATGTCGTGGCCCGGATTCTGCTTTTTCATCAGCAGACCGAAATACAGGCCGGCCGGCCCGCCACCGATACAAACAATCTTCATTTGTGCTCCTGTTGGAAAAGCGTCTCCGTGGATTCAGTTTATGAGTGAATAGTTTAGAAGTCAACAATTTTTCCGGCCGTTGCAAAAGCTTGTAAACGGGTCTTTACTTTGGCGCGGTGCACGTTGGAGCCTAAACTGGCTCCAATCGTCTTTCACGCACGGAGTCATCATGAAAATTCGCCCCGTTTCGCGCGCCGCACTGGCTGCGCTTCTTTGCGGTTCACTGCTGGGCTTCTCGGCCATGGCACAGACCGCCGCCCCGGCCGCCGCTGCGGCCAGCGCGCCCGGCGCTTCGGACAAGGAAACCGCCGACAAGGAGGCCGCGGGCCAGCTCGCGGCCCAGGGCTGGCTGCTGCTGCTCGACCGGCAGAACTGGGGTGGCGCCTGGGACGCGGCCAGCCAGGTGTTTCGTGGCATGGTGCCGATCGACACCTGGATGAACGCCATCCCCAAGGACCGGCTGCCACTCGGCACACTGGTCTCGCGCACCCCGACCACGGCGGTGTACAAGACGACGCTGCAGGGCCGGCCCGACGGGGAATACGTCACGGCCGTGTTCAGCACCGAATACACGAACAAGAAAGCGCTGGAGGAAGTCGTGACCACGGTGCGAGAGCCCGATGGACGCTGGCGCGTGACGGGTTATTTCACGCGCTGAACACGGCAACACCTTCGATGGGTGCCGAGGCATCGACATCGGCGGCCGGCACGGACGCTGCGGTTCCTGCGTTGACGCGGTTGCACACGCGCAGGCTGCGTGAAATCTACCGTTCGGCGGGATGGCCTTGCCAGGACATGCTGGAAGTGGAACTGCTTGCGGCAGGGCTGGTGAAGCGCTGTCTCACACCGAGCGGCCACACCGTCCTGCAGGTGACGGATGCCGGCATCGCCGTGCTTGCGCAAACCCTGGCCGGCAACCGCGCCGTGCGCTCGGACCACGAGGCGCTGGTGGAGCGGGTGGCGCGCGAGATGCAGCGCGCGGGCCGCATCGCCTGGCGCGGCCTGAGCCTGCGTGCCCAGCTGCCCGGGCCGGACCCCGCAACGCCCGGACGCTGGTGCATTGCCCAGCCGGACGTGTTCTCGATCCGCAACACCACGGTCGAGGCCTACACCGAACCGGTGGTGCACGAGATCAAGGTACGCCGCGCCGATCTGCTGGGCGATCTGCGCCAGCCGATGAAACGCGCGGCCTACCTCGATCTCGGCGGCGAATGCTGGTATGTGCTGGGCAGCGACAAGAAGGGCCGCTGCATCGGTGCGCCGGACGAAGTACCGGTCGAATGCGGCGTGCTGTTGCTGGAGCAGAACCGGCTCCACGTGGCCCGCAAGGCACCGCGCAGGGCGATCACACGGCTGCCCTTCGGCCTGTGGATGGCCCTAGCCAAGGCCACGCCGATGGCGGGGCTGGATGAAGACAATCAGGCGCTGCTGGGTGAACCAACAGCGCCTGAAAACTAGCCTGCCATATTCCAGAAGTGCGCAGCCTGGGTGGCTGTCTTTACGCCCTTGCCTTTTCCTGATCCCGCAGCAGCTTGATCTGGTCGTGGTTGCGCTGGACGCCCTGCAATTGCCGCTCGATGAGCGCGCGCACGTCCGACGGCAGGCCCTCTTCCTTCAGCGCCTTGCGATAACGGGCCAGTGCGGCGTCTTCGCCGCGCTCGCATTCGTTGAGCATGGCCAGGTCGCTCAGGCCGCCCAGCGCCCCGCGCACCGACACCCAGCCGCGGTGCAACGCACCGCTGGTCGTCCCGCCCTCGGCGACTTCGCCACCGTAGCGCACGACCAGCGACTGCAGTTCTGAACCGGCCTTCAGACACTCGTTGGAACGCTGCAGGAAGGTGGTCTTCAAGGTAGCGGTCTTGGTGTGCTCGGCCACTTCGCGGAAGCCGTATTCGCCATCGCGGCAGGTCTCCAGCAGGTCGTTCAGCACGTCGACCACGTCGTCGTTGTCCATCGCGCCGTCAACCCCAACGCCGACATCGGCCGTGTCACCGACATAGCCGCCCGCATACTGCCGATCGACGCGGTCCCAGGCCGCACGGGTGGCCGGGCGTGCCTGGTCCCACGTCAGGCTAGAGGTGCCGCGGCGCTCCGCCCAGGCCGTGGCCAGCGTCGGCTCGGCGGATTCGAATTCGCCGGGATAGGCGCCACGGCTGCTCCAGCCGTATTCATAGGCCGGGCCATAGTCGTCATAGGTGTAACCGGTCTGCACATAGTCTTCGTTGCCGTAGCGCTCGCGCCAGTAGGCATGCTCCACCGTCGGGTTGATGCCCTCGGCGGTCGCCTTGCCGGCCAAGCCGCCCACGACCGCGCCAGCGACCAGTCCCACGGCCGCGCCGACGGGCCCGCCGAAGGCACCGGCCGCTGCGCCGGCCATGCCTCCGCTGGCCGCGCCGATGCCGGTGCCGACCGGGTGTGCGCCGGCTTCGTCGGTGATCGGGTCGAGATTCAGGTTGCGTTCGTTGCGTTCGTCTGCCATAGCCATTTGGATGCTCCTTCGATGAAAGGTGAAACCGGCTCCGGCGCCTTTTGTCTCGAAGGCCATGCCGAAGATGAAGCTTCATGTTGATGAATCGGCCGGCGCGCCCATGTCATCGGTGCGCGACGGCAGTTGTAGGAAAACAAGCCGCGAGACAACGGAGATGAGCCACACGGCCCGAAGGTTTCCCGAACGCATCAAGGGCTTTACATCTCTTCGCATTCAGCGCATGGTGGCTTTACCTCTGACGCCGAAGCTGGCTGAAAGCGCCGGCCTTCGGCGCATGGGTTGAACCGAAGGAGAACCTCATGATGAGCAAGAGTTTTGCCGCCACCTGCGTTGCCCTGGCCTGCCTGGGTGCCGCCAGCACGACGCCGGCCCTGGCCGAGTCGAACATCGGCCTGCGTGGCGCCCCGCCACCGCCGCGTTATGAAGTCGTGCCTGCCCCGCGTGCGGGCCAGATCTGGGTGCCCGGCCACTGGGAGGCGCGTGGCCCGAATCCGGTCTGGGTCAGCGGGGTCTGGCTGCGCGAGCGGCCGGGCTTCCACTACGCCACGCCGACCTGGGTCCAGCGCGACGGCCGATGGGAAATGCGCCAGGGTGGCTGGGCGCGCGGCGACCGCGATGGCGACGGCGTGCCCAACGCCATCGACCGGCGGCCCAATGACCCCTACCGCCGTTGAAAGCGCGCGGCGCGCTCAGTGTCCACCGTGCGCCAGGCCGCTGACCACGCTCACCAGCGCGATGCCGGCCAGCAGCCAGGCCACCTGGGCGGCCGTCTCGCGTGCCGACAGGCGCTTTTGCAATTGGGGGATCAGGTCGGCCAGCGCCACGTAGATGAAGCTGCTCGACGCCATGACCAGGAAATACGGCAGCCATTGGTGCAGCATGTCCACCAGGCCGAAGCCGACGACGCCGCCGATCGCCGTCACCGAGCCCGCCAGCGACACCTTGACCAGCGCCGCCTTGCGGTTGTCCGACGTGGCGCGCAGCACCACCAGGTCGCCCATGTGGTGCGGCACCTCGTGCACCAGCACCGCCAGCGCGGCCACGCAGCCCAGGCGCAGGTCGGCGATGAACGCCGAGGCGATCAGGATGCCGTCGCCGAACGCATGCACACTGTCGCCGACCAACACGGCCCAGCCGCCGGTGCGCGGAGACTGCACGGTATGGGTGCCATGGTCGTGATGGTCATGGGTGTGGTGATCCTCCGCGTGGCCGTGGCCCTGGACTTGGCCCTGGGCGCTGTGGTGGTGGTGTTCGTGCCCGTGGTGCCAGAGTTCGGCCTTGTCGAGCAGGAAGAAGAACACCAGACCCGCCAGCAGCGTGGCAAACAACTCCTGCGCGCCGGCTTGGCTTTCGAAGGCCTCGGGCAGCAGATGCATGAAGCCCGTGGCGAGCAGCGCGCCCGCGGCCAGGCTCAGCATGTGCTGGGTGTAACGCGACAATACGCCGAAAGTCAGCATCGCGGCGAGCCAGACGCTGCCAATACCGGCACACAGGGTGCCGATCAGGATTGCTACCAGAATCATAGCTACTTACGCACGCCCCGACTGCATTGGCGGCAACTTTGATATTAAAACTTCGGTGGGCATGGAGGAACGCGGCCGCGACACCCGCGGCCACCGGCCGGGCCGCTGGCAGCCCGACAAGCGGTGGTCGATCTTAACAAGTGCCCCGTGCCGGCATCCCAACCCCCTAAAGAACCTAAGTACACCTTGTTACTCTTTTTCGACGCCACTGCTAGACTGTGCAGCCACTCAGCCAGAGGCGGTGGACCGTCTTGATGAAACACACCTCCGACAAGCCCGCCAAATTCAGCCTCGGTCTGCCCCTCTTGGGGACGGGATCGCTGGTGCTCGGGCTGGCCGCGATCTGGCAGCTCGGCCAGGGCGGTTTCTCGGCAGCCTTGCTCAGCATGCTGGTGGCCCTGCTGGTGGCGCTCGGCACGGCCGCCTCGGCGCTGGTCGGCCAGCGCCGCGCGCTGGACCAGGCCCGGCGGGCCCGCGAGGCCGCGGCCAGTGCAGAGGTCCAGTTGCGCGCGCTGTTCGACATCCTGCCCGCGGACAGCATCTGTTCGGTGTTCGACGCACAGGACCGGCTGGTGCGCGCCAATGCGGGGTTCATGGCGATGTTTCCGAAGACGGCGGCACACATCGTCCCCGGAGCGCGCTACGAGGACATCCTGCGCCGCGCAGTGGCGCTGGGCGAAGTGGTCGAAGCCCGGGGCCGCGAGGAAACCTGGGTCCAGCAGCGCCTGGCCCAGCACCGTGCGCCCGCCACGCAGATGACGCAGGCCCTGGCCGACGACCGCTGGGTGCGCATCAACGAACGCCGCAGCGGCGATGGCTGGATGGTCGGCCTGCACACCGACGTGACCGACGCCGTGCGCAAGGAGCGCGATCTGGAGCGCGCGCGCCGCCTGGCCCAGAAGCAGCGCGGCGCACTCGAGCTCGCGCGGCTGGCCTCCCAGGAGGCGCGGGCCCTGCTCGAGTCGGCGATCGAGGGCATGCCGGTGGGCATCGAAATCTACGACGCGCAGGACAAGCTGGTGATCTGCAACGAACATGCGGTGCAACTTCATCCGCACATGAACCTGCGCACCATGGTCGGCCTGAGCTTCGACCACATCATGCAGCACTCCCTGCAGCACCAGTGGATCACCGCCGCCATCGGCCGGGAGCAGGAATGGCTGGCCGAGCGCCTGGCCCGTCGCGGCACCCACGTGGCGCCGATGCTGCAGGAAGTTCGCGACGGCCGCTGGATGCACATCTACGAAATCCGCACGCCGCAAGGCTATGTGGTGGCCGCGGGCATGGAGGTGACCGAGATGGTGCACCAGCGCCAGGCGCTCGAAGCCGCCAACGAGCGGCTGGCCATGCTGTCGGTGACCGACGGGCTCACGGGCATCGCCAACCGCCGGCACTTCGACGAGACGCTGGCCGCCGAATGGCTGCGCGAGGCGCGCCATCAGGAGCCGCTGGCCCTGCTGATCATCGACATCGACCATTTCAAGGGCTACAACGACCACTACGGCCACCTGGCCGGCGACGAATGCCTGCGCCGCGTGGCCCAGGTGCTGCAGAGCTGCCTGCGCCGCTCGGGTGAAGTCGTGGCACGTTACGGCGGCGAGGAATTCGCCCTGCTGATGCCGGCCACCAGCAACGACGAGGCGCGCTTCATGGCCCAGCGTTGCATGGAGCAGTTGGCCCTGGCCGACATCCCGCATGCGGCCTCGGCCACCGCGCCGCAGCTCACGCTGAGCATCGGCGTGGCCAGCGCCGTGCCCGACCCGGCCTTCAAGCCGGAAGCCCTGGTGGACGCGGCCGATGCGGCGCTCTACCGCGCCAAGAATTCGGGCCGCAACCGCTACGAGATCACCGACCTATTTTCAGTCGGACGCAGCGCGGATTGAAGCTCAGTGCGCCTGATCCCAGTTCGCGCCGAAACCGACTTCCGCGAGCAGCGGCACCTGCAGGTCGGCCACGCCGGCCATGATGCGCGGGATCTCCATGCGCACCCATTCGATCTCGGCCTCGGGCACCTCGAACACCAGTTCGTCGTGCACCTGCATGATCATCAGCGTGCCGCGCCGCTCGGCGTCCAGCACCCGCTGCACCTCGACCATGCTGAGCTTGATGAGATCGGCCGCCGTGCCCTGCATCGGCGCGTTGATGGCCGCGCGCTCGGCGCCGCCGCGGCGCGGACCGTTGGGTGAATTGATCTCGGGCAGATACAGCCGCCGGCCGAACACCGTTTCCACATAACCCTTGCTCTTGGCACTGAGTCGGGTCTCGTCCATGTAGTGCTTCACGCCCGGGTAGCGCTCGAAGTAACGCGCGATGTAGTTCTTGGCCGCGGTGTTGTCGATGCCGAGGTTGCGCGCCAGGCCGAAGGCGCTCATGCCGTAGATCAGGCCGAAATTGATGACCTTGGCATAGCGCCGCTGCTCGCTCGACACCTGGTCCACCGCCACGCCGAAGACCTCGGCCGCGGTGGCGCGGTGCACGTCGAGGCCCTCCTTGAAGGCGTGGAGCAGCGCAGGATCGCCGCTGATGTGGGCCATGATGCGCAGCTCGATCTGGGAATAGTCGGCGCTGGCGATCACGCGGCCGGCGGGCGCCACGAAGGCTTCGCGCACGCGCCGGCCCTCGGCGGTGCGGATCGGGATGTTCTGCAGGTTCGGGTCGTTGCTGGAGAGCCGCCCGGTCACGGCCACGGCCTGTGCGTAGTGCGTGTGCACGCGGCCGGTGCGCGGGTTGGCGAGTTGAGCGAGCTTGTCGGTGTAGGTGCCCTTGAGCTTCGACAGCCCGCGGTGCTCCAGGATCTTGGCCGGCAGCGGGTAGTCCTCGGCGAGTTTCTCGAGCACTTCTTCATCGGTGCTGGGCGCGCCGGTGGCGGTCTTCTTCACCACCGGCAGGCCGAGCTTGGTGAAGAAGATCTCGCCGATCTGCTTCGGGCTGCCGAGGTTGAACGGCTGGCCCGCGAGTTCGTGCGCCTCGGCCTCGAGCTGCAGGATACGCGCGCCAAGCTCGCCGCTCTGCTTGGCCAGGATCGGTGCGTCGATCAGCACGCCGTTGCGTTCGATGCGGTACAACGCCTCGCTCGATGCGATTTCCAGTTCGTAGATGAAACGCAGCTTGGCATCGGCCTGCAACTGCGGCCACAGCGTGTTGTGCACGTCCAGCGTCTGGTCGGAGTCTTCGCACGCGTAATGCGAGGCCTTGCCGATGTCGACCTGGCTGAACGGGATCTGGCTCGCGCCCTTGCCGCACAGGTCCTCGTAGTTCACGCCGCTGCGCCCCAGGTGGCGCTCGGCCAGGCTGGCCAGGCCGTGCGGCTTGTGCACTTCGAGCACGTAGCTCTGCAGCATGGTGTCGTGCGCGTAGCCCTGCACCTCGATGCCGTGGTTGGCGAACACGTGGCGGTCGTACTTGATGTGTTGGCCGAGTTTTTTCCGGCTCGGATTTTCGAGCCAGGGCTTGAGCCGCGCCAGCACTTCGTCGCGCGGCAATTGCGCTGGCGCATCCGGGTAATCGTGCGCCAGCGGAACGTAGGCGGCCTCGCCCGGCTCGACGCTGAAGCTCACGCCGACGATCTCGGCCACCACCTCGTTGAGCGAGGTCGTCTCGGTGTCCACCGCGACCAGCTCGGCGGCATCGAGGCGCGCCAGCCAGGGCGCGAGCTGTTCCCAGGTCAGGATGGTGTCGTAGCGCAGGGACGTGGCCTGCGCCACGCGCGCTTCCTCGTCGGCGATGATGTCCTCGGGGTCGTCGAACAGGCCGGGTTCGTTGCCCGGCCTGGCGCGCGGCTTCGGCGTCGGCGACGCCAGCACGGCGGCATCGACCACCGCGGCGGCCTCCAGCGTGCGCACCAGTCCCTTGAAGCCATATTTCTCGTAGAAGGCGCGCAGCGCGTCGGCCTGCTGTTCGGTGAAGGCCATGGCGTCCAGCGCCGGCAGGCCGGCGATGTGCGCGGCCAGGTCGCAATCGGTGCGGATCGTCACCAGCCTGCGGCCCTGCGGCAGCCAGTCCAGCGCATTGCGCAGGTTCTCGCCGGCCACGCCCTTGATCTCATGGGCGCGCTCGAGCAGCCTATCGAGGGAGCCGTACTCCATGAGCCACTTGGCCGCCGTCTTCGGCCCGACCTTGGCCACGCCGGGCACGTTGTCCACGGTGTCGCCCACCAGGGTCTGGTAGTCCACCATCAGCGACGGCGGCACGCCGAACTCGGCGGTGACGCCGGCCACGTCGCGGCGCTTGCCGTTCATGGTGTCGATGATGGTGATGTGTTCGTCCACCAGCTGGCTCAGGTCCTTGTCGCCGCTGGAGACGATGACCTCGATGCCCTGCGCCGCGGCCACCACGGCCAGCGTGCCGATCACGTCATCGGCCTCCACCCCCGGCACCACCAGCACCGGCCAGCCGAGCGCGCGCACCACCTCATGGATCGGCTCGATCTGGCTGCGCAGATCGTCGGGCATGGGCGAGCGGTGCGCCTTGTAGTCGGGATACCAGTCGTCGCGGAAGGTCTTGCCCGGCGCGTCGAAGATGCAGGCCGCGAAATCGGCGGGCTGCTCGCGGCGCAGGCTGGTCATCATGTTGATCATGCCGCGGATCGCTCCGGTGGCCGGGCTGGTCGGGTCGCCGGGCACGGCGCGCAGGTCGGGCATGGCGTGGAAGGCACGGTACAGGTAGCTGGAACCATCGACCAGCAGCAGGGTTTTCTTTGTCATGGCGGCATTTTGCCTGCGCCCCCGCGACCCGGCGTGAGGTGAACGCTGCCGACGTTTCAGGCGTAGGTATCGAGGTTTTCGCCCAGCCCGGGTGATCGGGATACGCGCGGCGCGGCCTGGGCATCCTGGTCGGCCTGGGCCACCCGCTGCTGGTCCCATTGCGCCTGTTGCTGCTGGCGCTGGATCGCGGCGATCTGGGCCTGCACCAGTTGAATCTGCGCCTGCAGCAGCTTGACCTGCAAGTCCTTGGCCTTCGCATCCATGTCCTGCGCGGCCACGTCTTTCAACTGTTGCATGAGTTGCAACATCTGCTTGACCAGCGCCGCGATTTGGCTGGCAGCCTGAGCGTCTTGCGATGAGACGGAAGCGGAAGATGTGATTCTCATGGGATATTGATCGACGGATGAGCCGCTTTCTTGAGGACGGTCGTGGCGGTCGTCAGATCGACGTCGAGGCTGACAGATTCGAACTCCATGGCTCGAACGCCATGGCGGCGGCTCGGCTGGATGCAAGAAAGACGTCCTCCAGGCCTTCCACGTCGCCCTCGCCTGGGAGGCGCGGCCATTCCGGCCGTGTGCCCTGGCGTTTTGTGGGGTGGGCGCCACGCGGGTCAGGCATCGGTCCTACAATCCAGGCATGCGCGCCTTCCACCTCATTCCGCTCCTTTCGGCCCTCCTGCTCGGGCAGGCCGCCGCCTGGGCCCAATCTCCGGCGGCCCCGGCCGCGCCCGCTGAAGCGGCCTCCGCACCCGCCCGGCCCGGCTCCCGGGTGGACCAGCGCATCGAACACATCCAGGTCGAAGATAAGGACGTGCACATCGAAGAGCGCCGCTACGGCGGCGAAACCCAGAGCATCACCGTGCAGCCGACCAACGGCATGCCCGCCTATGAGGTGGTGCCGGCCAATGGCGCGCGCAACCGGCCGCTGGGCGAGCGCGATGCCGCGTCCGGCAATTCCGGCCAGCGGGTCTGGAAACTGTTCAATTTCTGATTCGATTTCCCCGTCATGGCTGTCTACACGAAAGTCTCTTTGGAAGAGGCGCAGGCGCTGTCGCGCGAGCTCGGTCTGGGTGAGGCCAGCGCGCTGCGCGGCATCGAAGGCGGCATCGAGAACACCAACTATTTCATGAGCACGGTCGAAGGCGAATACGTGCTCACGCTGTTCGAACGGCTGAGTTTCGAGCAACTGCCCTACTACCTGTACCTGATGAAGCACCTGGCGCAGCGCGGCATCCCCGTGCCGGACCCGGTGGCCAACCGCGACGGCGACGTCCTGCACACCGTGCAGGGCAAGCCGGCCTCGGTGGTGACCAGGCTCGCTGGCAGGAGCGAACTCGCGCCCGGCGTCGCGCACGGCCGCGCGGTGGGCGCGATGCTGGCGCGCATGCACCTGGCGGGCCGAGACTTCAACCGCAGCCAGCCCAACCTGCGTGGCCTGGCCTGGTGGAATGAAACCGTGCCGGTGGTCAAGCCCTATCTCGATCCACCACAGGCCGCGCTGCTGCAGAGCGAACTCGCTTTCCAGAACCACGTCGCGGCCTCGTCCGCCTACGCGGCGCTGCCGCGCGGACCGGTGCATGCCGACCTGTTCCGCGACAACGTGATGTTCGACAGCGGCGCCGACGGCCAGGCAGGCCCGGTACTGAGCGGCTTCTTCGACTTCTATTTCGCGGGCGACGACACCTGGCTGTTCGACCTGGCGGTGTGCCTCAACGACTGGTGCATCGACCTGGCCACCGGCGCGACCGATGCGGCACGCACGGCGGCATTCCTGCAGGCCTACGAATCCGTGCGGCCGCTGACCGGCCCCGAGCGCCAGTTGCTACCGGCCATGCTGCGCGCCGGTGCACTGCGCTTCTGGATCTCGCGGCTCTGGGATTTCCATCTGCCGCGCGCGGCGGACATGCTCAAGGCGCACGATCCCTCGCATTTCGAGCGGGTGTTGCGGGAGCGCGTGGCTCATCCGCTGGCCGATATCGGCCAACTGGCGGTCTGCGCATGAAGCTCAACATCGTGCCGGCACGCACCGGCGCCGCCTGGGTCAAGTCGGGCATCCTGACCTTCTTCAAACAGCCATTGGCCCTGGCTGGCCTGTTCTTCATGTTCATGGCCGTGATGACCATCGCCACCATGCTGCCATTGCTCGGCAGTGCGCTCGCGCTCGGCCTGCTGCCGGCAGCCACGCTCGGGCTGATGGCCGCCACGCAGGAGGCGACCAAGGGCAAGTTCCCCACGCCGCTGATCCTGGTCAGCGCCTTTCGCGCCGGCCGCCAGCGCGTGCGTGCCATGCTCACCCTCGGCGCGCTGTATGCGTTCGGCTTCCTGCTGATCATGGGCATCTCGGCCCTGTTCGACGGCGGCAGCTTCGCCCGGATGTATTTGCTGGGCGCGCAGATTTCGCGTGAAACCCTGGCCGAGCCAAGCTTCCAGACGGCGATGTGGGTCGGGATGGCACTGTACCTGCCGCTGTCGCTGCTGTTCTGGCATGCGCCGGCGCTGGTGCACTGGTACGGCGTGCCGCCGGTCAAGAGCCTGTTCTTCAGCTTTGTCGCCTGCATGCGCAACTTCGGCGCCTACACCGTGTTCGGCCTGGCCTGGGTCGGCGTGTTCATCGTGGCCGGCATCATCATGACCACCGTCGCCGCGCTGCTCGACTCGCCCCAACTCGCCGCCGCGGCCATGGTGCCGGTGGCGCTGATCATGGCCACGATGTTCTTCACCTCGATCTTCTTCACCTTCCGCGACAGCTTCGTCGCGGATGCGCCGGAAGCCGGCGACGGGGCGCAGGTGAGCCTGCCCTAACCGGCATCGTCCAAGCTCAGAACCGGTAGCGCAATCCGGCATCCAGCCCGACACTGGTCTGCCGGAACTTGGGCTGCACCGCGCCGCCGGCCAGCACGCCGTGCCGGTACAAGGGCTGTGGCTGACCGGCGCGGGTGTTTTCCTGGCGCAGGTCGAGCCGAAGTTGCCAGCCCCACCCGGCGACTTGCGGTGCGGCCTCGGTCGACGACAGCGACAGACCCAACCGGGCCCACTGGCTGCGGCCCAGCCGCAGGCGGGCCTCGTCGAAACCCGGCAACTGCACCGTGACGTGACCCGCCGGACCAGCGCCCAGCCAGGCTTCGACGCCGAACCTCATGCCGGCGATGTCGGACACGGCATAACGCGCGCCGACCGCGGCCTGCAGGTACCGGAACTGCTCCGGATAACCCTTCACCCATCCCACCCCGGCGATATCGCGGTCCAGCATGGTCCAGTTCAACTGTGCGCCGAACGCCAGCGCCTCGCTCCCGGGTCGCCAGGCCTGCAGGTCCAACCGTTGGCGGCGTATGTCGCTCGAGGTCTGCAGCGGCGCGCCGTTGTTGCTGCGGCCATCGTAGTCGCGGTTGCCCTGCGCGTGCTGGACGTGCCCCTGCCAAGTCCAGCCGGCGCATTCCAGGCCGGCACCCACAGTGACGGTTTTCAGCCAGCCGCCTTCCTTGACCAGGCGCCCCCCGGCGCCATCGAACTCGGACCAGCGGCTGCGCTCGGTGCCGACGTTGGCGTCCAGCACCGGCGAGCCACAAGACCCCGCCAACGCAGGCGGGGCCAATGCGCAGGCCAGCAGCAGCATGCACACCCGCCATGGCCCCCCGGAATCCCGGCGCGGCACGGCCAGGCTTGTGGCGACGCTCACCACGGCTGGGTGGTCTTCGTGTCGTAGTTGCCGTCGCCGTTCTCGTCGAACTCAACCAGCGCGGCCAGGGCGCCGTCCGCGCTCACGCGCACCTGGCCTCCGGCGGCGCCGGTCAGCAGCAACTGACCTGATTGCAGCCCGCCCGGAACGCTGACCAACGGCGTCGGGGTGCTGATCCGTACCGACTGGTTGTTGAAGTGGCTGCTGAGCAAGCTGCCATTGATCACCAAGGTATCGCGATAGTCGGGTGCCGTGCCCGTATGGGCATAACTGCTGGCGTAATTGGTGAAGACCCGGCTGTAGGCCATGCCGGCCAGATCACCGGTGATGTTGTAGTTGTCGGTGGAGAAGCTGTTTTTGTAGCCATCAGCCCCGAACGATTCATTGATGAGGCGCACCGTGCCCGCCATCGTGGCAGCGCCGGTGACGCTGGTGAACTTCAGATTGCCGAACGCAACACTGAGATCGACGGCGTACTTGTCGGAGTCGATGTCGCCCGAAATGGCGTTGACGGTGATGGTGAAAGTACCGGTCATCGGGTCCGCATTCGGCTCCCGGCAGTCGTTGGCCACCACGGTCACGGCGTCGCCACCGTCGAGACGTCGGTTGTTGTTGGCATCGGTGGCGGTGACGAGCAGGCTGCCCGACACGCTGCACGGATAGGACTCTGACGCGGTGGCACCCACCGCATAGGATTTCGCGGCGCGCACCCAGTCGGCGAGCCTGGGCAATTGCTGCTGCACGAAGCGGCTGGTGCCCGTGGCTTGCGCAGCGTCGACGCCGGTGACGAGGGACGAAACGTTGGTGTTGCCCTGCAACTGGGCATCGGCCGCCAACACCTCACGGGCGCTGTTCACGTAATTGGAAGCGCTCAGTTTGAGCAAGTTCGCATCGGGCTGCGCCACAGTCCCCCCGCCGCCGGCGCTATCGCCCCCGCCGCCCCCTCCACCACCGCATGCGGCCAGGGAACACACCACCACGGCACCAGCCACCGTCCTCAGGCCGCGCGAAGAAAAAGACCCAGTTCCATCAATCATTTTGTTAGCAAAGTTTGTTAAACAACAAATCATAAATGATTAACTGCATGCAAATTTACGTTGATTAATGTGAAGAATACCTTTCCTGGGAAAGCGATAGGGTGGGTCCGCGTCTTGGCCGCCGACAGCGCACGGCTGCTATGCCGCATCCGCACAATTCAAGAAACTGTCATACAAGCTTCCTACCATCGTCGAGCAAGGCGATGAAACAGGTGGCAAGAACCACGGTCCATCGCCGGCTCCCAGGCCGCGATGACCGGCCGTTCCACCCCTTCTTCAAAACCACGATGACCGACCTCACCCCATCCTCCGGCCCCGCTGTCGCTTCCCGCCGCCAGATCCTGAAGTTCCTCGGCGCGGCTCCCGTGTTGCCCCTGGGCACGCTGACCTCGGCCCTCTCGCTGTCGGCCTGCGGCGGCGGAAACGACGGCGCCAAGTTCACCTCGGCCACGTTCAACGGCATGGCCGCACCCACGCTGGCGAACCCGGCGGACATGGCCAAGACCTATGTGGCCTCGTCGCTGGACGTGGCCTTCGACAACAACACCGTGCGCAGCTACAAGCTGGCCTACCAGCCCTTCTTCATGACCGGCGACATGGTGCCCAACGGCAATGGCGGCACCATCCTCGCCGGCGGTTATGTGGACATCAACAACCAGCCCATCATCGACAAGTCGGTGGCCGGCAAGGAACGCCAGTTCTTCTCGGATTCGCCCGACGGCACCTCGCTGCTGACGGTGGCCAACCCCACGGTGGCCGGCGTGAAGGGCAACACGGTGTTCGCCGTGGTGCAGTTCGAATACACCACCCGCGACCAGGCCGGCAACAGCACCTACGGCGTGTTGCCTTCGCCGATTGCCGTGCTCACGCTCGACCAGGACAAGAACACCGGCAAGCTCTCCCTGGTGAAGTACCACAACGTGGACATGTCCAGCGCCCACGGCCTTTGGATCACCTGCGGTGCCAGCCTGTCGCCCTGGGGCACCCATTTGTCCAGCGAAGAATACGAACCTGACGCGCCTTTCGCCAGCACCAACGCCCAGTTCAAGGCCTACAGCAAGAACGTGTTCGGCAGCGAAACCGCAGCCAACCCCTACCACTACGGCCACCTGCCGGAGATCACCGTCAAGGCCGACGGCACCGGCTCGGTGAAGAAGCACTACTGCCTGGGCCGCATCTCGCACGAACTGGTGCAGGTCATGCCCGACAACCGCACCGTGCTGATGGGGGACGACTACACCAACGGCGGCTTGTTCGTCTTCGTCGCCGACAAGGAAAAGGATCTGTCCGCCGGCACGCTCTATGTGGCCAAGCTCGGCGCAGGCTTCTCCGTGGACCCGGCCGCCGCCGGCGCACCGATCACCTGGATCAACCTCGGCCACGCCACCAGCGCGGAGGTCGAGAACCTGGCCAACACCCTGAAGCCGGCCGACATCATGACGGTGTCCAAGACCGACCCGCTGGATGCCACCTACACCAAGATGTATGTGGACGGCGCGGCCAACTGGGTCAAGCTCAAGCCCGGCATGGAAAAGGCCGCGGCCTTCCTGGAAACGCACCGCTACGCCAACCTGCTGGGCGCCAGCATGGGCTTCACCAAGCTCGAAGGCACGACGGTCAACATCAAGGACAAGATCGCCTATTCGGCGCTGCAGAACATCCAGAGTTCGATGGTGCGCGGCAACGCCGCCTGGAACGCCAACAACAACATCACGGTGGAGAAGACCATCAACGCCGGCGGCGTGTTCGCCCACAACCTGGCCGGCGGCCAGAAGGACACGGCCGGCGCTGCCATCGCCAGCGAATGGATGCCGGTGCAGACCCGTGCCTTCATCATCGGCGAGGACATCGCCGCAGACGCCCTGGGCAACCTGGCCAACCCGGACAAGGTGGCCAATCCCGACAACCTGAAGTTCAGCGAGAAGCTGCGCACGCTGTTCATCGGCGAGGACAGCGGCTACCACGTCAACAACTTCCTGTGGGCCTACAACGTCGACACCAAGAAGCTGTCGCGCATCATGTCGATCCCGGCGGGCGGCGAATCCACCGGCCTGCATGCCGTGGACGAGATCAATGGCTGGACCTACATCATGAGCAACTTCCAGCACGCCGGCGACTGGAGCAGCTCGCTGCACAGCAAGGTGCAGCCGACGCTCGACCCGCTGATCCGCGCCAACTACAAGGACCGCTTCGGCGCCTCGGTGGGTTACCTCACCGGCGACCTGACGGCAATGTCGGTCAACGCCTGAACACCACGGTGTTGTTGTGAAGGCGGCCTGCGGGCCGCCTTTTTTTCGTCAACCGAGCCTGTGATTCGGATGCACAGGCTCGCGTCAAATGCTGCGCAGCTGGACACGCTGCGACAGGGCCTCCGCGCTCTCGCGCCGCTCGCTGTAGCGGTCGACCAGGTACTCCGCGCAATCGCGCGTGAGCAGCGTGAACTTCACCAATTCTTCCATCACATCGACCACGCGTTCGTAATACGGCGAGGGCTTCATGCGTCCGTTTTCCTCGAACTCGAGGAAGGCCTTGGCCACCGACGACTGGTTGGGGATGGTGATCATGCGCATCCAGCGGCCGAGCACGCGCAGTTGGTTCACGGCGTTGAACGACTGCGAACCACCGGACACCTCCATCACCGCCAGCGTCTTGCCCTGTGTGGGCCGCACCGAGCCCACGGACAGCGGAATCCAGTCGATCTGCGCCTTCATGATGCCGGTCATGGCGCCATGGCGTTCGGGCGAGCACCAGACCATGCCTTCGGACCACTGCGCCAGATCGCGCAGTTCCTGGACCTTGGGGTGGTCTTCCGGCGCGCCATCGGGCAGTGGCAGTCCACGCGGATCGTAGATGCGCGTATCGGCGCCCATGGCCTGCAGCAGGCGTGCGGCCTCCTCGGTCAGCAGCCGGCTGTAAGAGCGCTCGCGCACCGAACCATAGAGCAGCAGGATGCGCGGCGCATGGGCGGCATGCGCCGCGGGCAGCAGCTGCCGCAGATCGGGCTTGCGGAAGTACTGCGCATCGAGGTTCGGAAGATCAGGGTTTGCCGACACGCTGGCCCTTCGCGTCGACCACGGCTTCGCCATCTTCCTTGGTGAACGCCGCTTGTTGAGGACGCGGCAGGATGTCGAGCACGGTTTCCGAGGGCCGGCACAGGCGCGTGCCGAGCGGCGTCACGACAATAGGCCGGTTGATGAGGATGGGATGTTGCAGCATGAAGCCGATGAGCTGCTCGTCGGTCCACTTCGCATCGTCCAGGCCGAGTTCGTCATAGGGTGTGCCCTTGCGGCGCAGCAGATCGCGCACGGGCATGCCCATCGCGGCAACGAGTTGCTCCAGCGTCTCGCGGTCCGGCGGGTGCCGCAGGTATTCGATGACCGTCGGCTCCTCGCCGGTGTTGCGGATCAGCGCGAGCACATTGCGAGACGTGCCGCAGCCGGGGTTGTGGTAGATCGTGATGTCGTTCATGGAAGTCGGGTATCGAGGTGTCATTGGCGGAAAAACAATCGTCAACCCAGCCGCAGGGCGAGCGCGGCGAGTGTCACGAACAGCACCGGCACGGTCAGCACGATGCCGACCCTGAAATAGTAGCCCCAGCCGATCGTCGTGCCTTTCTGAGCCAGCACATGCAGCCACAACAAGGTCGCCAGGCTGCCGATCGGCGTGATCTTCGGCCCCAGGTCGCAGCCGATCACGTTGGCGTAGACCATGGCCTCCTTGACCACACCGGTGGCGCCGGTCGCATCGATGGACAGCGCGCCGATCAGCACCGTCGGCATGTTGTTCATCACCGAGGACAACAGGGCCGTCAGGAAGCCGGTGCCCAACGCGGCACCCCACACACCGCCTTGGGCGAACAGGTTCAGCAGCCCGGCGATGTGATCGGTGAGCCCGGCATTGCGCAGCCCGTACACCACGAGGTACATGCCGAGCGAGAACACCACGATCTGCCAGGGGGCGCCGTGCAGGACCTTCTTCGTGCTGATCACCGCGCCGCGGCCCGCCACCGCCAGCAGCACGGCCGCACCGGCCGCGGCCACGGCGCTCACCGGCACGCCGATCGGCTCCAGACCGAAGAAGCCCAGCAGCAGCAGCGCCAGCACGATCCAGCCCGCGCGAAAGGTCCGGTGGTCGCGGATCACCTCATGCGGTGCCTTCAACGACCGCACGTCGTAACGCGCCGGGATGCTGTGCCGGAAGTGGAACATCAGCACCAGCAGGCTGGCCAGCACGGCCGCGAGGTTCACCGGCACCATGACCGCTGCGTAGGCGTTGAAGCCGATCTTGAAGAAATCGGCGGAGACGATGTTCACCAGGTTGGACACGATCAGCGGCAGGCTGGCGGTGTCGGCGATGAAACCCGCCGCCATCACGAAGGCCAGCGTGGCCGCCGGCGTGAAGCCGAGCGCGACGAGCATCGCCATCACGATGGGCGTGAGGATCAACGCGGCGCCGTCGTTGGCGAAAAGCGCCGAAACCGCGGCGCCCAGCAGCACGATGAAGGCGAACAGCCGCCGCCCGCTTCCCCGGCCCCAGCGCGCCACGTGCAAGGCGGCCCATTCGAAAAAGCCGGCCTCGTCGAGCAGCAGGCTGATGACGATGACGGCAATGAAAGTGGCGGTCGCGTTCCAGACGATGCCCCACACCACCGCAACGTCGCCCAGGTGGACCACGCCCAAAAGCAATGCCATCACGGCGCCGAGCGAAGCGCTCCAGCCGATACCCAGGCCGCGCGGTTGCCAGATGACCAATACGAGCGTGAAGATGAAGATCAGGATGGCCGCTGGCATGAAGGCGTTCGATGAGATTGAAGAGCGTCGCCGGCCAGCTCGCATGCCTGCCCTTGGCAGCAGTTTTCGGTGAGAAAGGCCAGGAGTTGGTTCATCTCCTCGAAAGACGCCCGGTAGATGAGATTGCGGCCCTGGCGCTCCTGTGAAACCAGGCCGGCATTGGCCAGTTCCTTGAGGTGAAAGGACAGGCCGGTGGCCGGAACTTCGAGCGCCTCCGCGAGCGCGCCCGGCGTCATGCCGTCGGGCCCTGCGACGACCAGGGCGCGGAACACCCGCAGGCGAACCACCTGGGCCAGCGCCAACAGAGAACGAACCACGGCATTTTCTTCCATGGTTCAATTATTATTGAATTATTTAATTCATGCAAATCCGCAGGCACGTTGACAGGCTTCGTCAGCAAGGCTCAGGCCGCCTTGGCCCGCTGTTCAAGCGTCAAGGCCTCTCGCCCCCGTTTGGTCAGGGAGAAAACCGTACCGAACGGTTGGCCCGCATCCGGCGGCGATGTCACGGCGGCGATGAAGTTCGCCGCCCGAAGCCAGCGGAGCTGCTCGACGACATAGGGGTCTCGTACTGTGAGGGGCAAGGACTGGGAAGCCAGTTCGCGCAAGAGCGCCATCGCCATGGTGGGTCTCCTTTCAAGATTGGCGGTGTGGAGAATTTGCTTCGTGAACTGCGGCGCGGCCGTCGCGCCTGACGCCCCGGCAGGCGGCGCGTCAGGCGCCAGGCTCAGGCCACCTGGACTTCGATGCGCCGCGGCTGCGCGTGCGCAGCCTTCGGGATGCGCAGCGTCAACACGCCCTGGGCGAGCTCGGCCGAAACCTTCTCGGTGTCGAGCTCTTTGCTGAGCGTGAAGACCCGGCGAAAACGCGCCAGGCCGACCTCGGTGTGGCTGGAGGTCAGTCCTTCGGGCACGGCCAAGTCGGCCTCCGCTTCGATGGTCAGCGTGCCGGCCTCCACCTGCAGCTGCAGTTTTTCCCGGCTCACCCCGGGCAGGTCGGCGTAGAGCGTGATCCCGCCGTTGTCCTCGATCACATCCACCGGCGGCGTCAGGGCCGCATCGCTGTAGCGGGTGGATGCGGCTTGCGCGTTGCCTTGCGTGGCACCGGCGGTCTGAAGCTTGTCGTTCATGGTTGGCTCCTCTGTTTCTGAATGGGAACTCACTGGATGGTGATGCGCCGCGGCTGGGACGAGGCCCGGCGCTGCACCGACACGTGCAGCACGCCGTCGCGCAGCCGGGCCTCGATCGCTTCCGGATCGGCGTCTTCGGGCAGCGTCAGCACGCGGTGGAACTTGCCGTCGAAGCGTTCGTTGATGTGGATGGTGGACTTGGCATCGGCCGACGACAGCGGCGTCTTGCGCTCGCCCGCAATGGTGAGCACGCCGCGCTCGAGATGGACCTCGAGCGTGGCCGGGTCGACGCCTGGTGCAAAGGCATAGATTTCGATGGCCTTGGGGGTGCTACCGACGTTCAGCGCCGGAAAGCCGTTGCGGGCGAAGCCGCGAATGGTGGGAGACAGATCGTAAGCCTGCTGCATCTCGCGCTGCAGGCGATCCATCTCGGCGAAGACGTCGCGCGGGAAAAAGGATCGGTACATGGCGGTGACTCCATTCAAAGTGGTTGAACGGAACGCCGGAGAACGCGCCTCCAGCGTTTCCGTTTTCCCATCTGGGAGCGGGCGTCCGTGTTTCAAGGGCCTGGAAACGCGTCGTAAGGGAGCGGCCTTCTGGCAAGGACTTCGTCTTCCCCATATTTATCAAATATGCCAATAACCACCGGAATTTTGATTTCTGCCAAGTCACCTCAATTTCCCAAGAAATACGTGTTCAATTTGGTATCAATTTAATCAAATAACTCATATATTTGATACCTCTTCAACCCATCCCGTGACCATGCTTGACCTTCCACTCATCACCCGCGCCGGAACGCAGGAAGCCTCGTCCGTTCGCGAATACCTGTCCTTCACCCTGGGCTCCGTGGACTACGGCATCGACATCCTGACTGTTCAGGAAATCCGTTCCTTCACTTCGCCCACCCGCATCGCCCATTCACCCGTCGAGGTGCTGGGCGTGATGAACCTGCGCGGCGTGGTGGTGCCCATCGTCGACCTGCGCCTCAAGCTCGACTGCGCCAACGCGGAATACAACCTGTCCACCGTGGTCATCGTGCTGAACCTGGGGACGAAGGTCGTCGGCGTGGTCGCCGACTCCGTTTCCGACGTGGTCCGCCTCGAGCCAGGGGAAGTCCTGCCCGCACCCGACGTCCACACCGGGCACGGCGAAGGCTTCATCACCGGCATGGCCACCGTCGGTGAGCGCATGCTGATCCTCGTCGACGCCGAATCCCTTCTTTGCGGTGCGGAAAGCGCGTCGCCCACACAGGCCTTGGTCTGAGCCCTTTCGGAGAAACTCGCAATGAACTTCAAGAACCTCACGGTCAAAAGCCAGTTGGGCTTTGCCTTCGGCCTTCTGGCCATTCTGGTGCTGGCCGTTTCCCTGGTGGCGATCAGCGCACTCGGCAATAGCAACCGGGACTTCCAGCATTACAGCCATCTCAACGTGGCACGCACGCAACTCGTCACCGACATCGAGAGCGCCGTGAACCGGCGCGCGGTGGCCGCGCGCAATCTGGTGCTGGTCAACACGCCGCAGGACGTTGCCGCGGAACAGCAAGCCGTGACCGTGGCGCATCAAGACACCCAGAAGCACCTGGCGGCCCTGAATGCGGCACTCAACAAGTCCCCCGAAACGACCGCGGAGGAACGGCGGCTGGTGGAAGACATCAACCGCATCGAGGCGTCCTACGGGCCCGTGGCGCTGGGCATCGTCAAGCTGGCGCTGGACGGCAAGAAGGACGAAGCCATCGCCAAGATGAACAAGGAATGCCGCCCTCTGCTGGCCGCGCTGTTGAAAGCCAGCGCCGACTACCAGACCTTCAGCGACAAGAACGGCGACGCGAGCCTGGCCCAGGCCGAGGCCAACTACAACCAGGCCCGCTGGCTGCTGATCGCGGCCAGCCTGGCAGCCGTCGCCTCGGCCGTCCTGCTCGGCTACCTCATTACCAGCCGCCTGGTGCGCGCCCTCGGCGGCGAGCCCGGCACGGCAGCGGCTGTGGCCCGCTCGGTCGCCGAGGGTGACCTGACCACGGACATCCCGACCAAGGCGGGCGACGACAGCAGCCTGATGGCGCAACTCAAGGTCATGCAGACCAGCCTGGTCGGCGTGGTTGCCAACGTGCGCCAAAGCGCCGAGGGCGTGACGACGGCCAGCGCCGAGATCGCACAGGGCAACCAGGACCTCAGCGGGCGTACCGAGCAGCAGGCCAGCGCGCTGGAGGAAACAGCCGCCTCGATGGAGGAGCTTTCGAGCACCGTGCGGCAGAACGCGGACAGCGCCCGCCAAGCCAGCCAACTGGCGGTGAACGCCTCCACCGTGGCCGTGCAGGGCGGCGAGGTCGTCAGCCGCGTGGTGGAAACCATGAAGGGCATCAACGACAGCTCGAAGAAGATCGCCGACATCATCAGCGTGATCGACGGCATCGCCTTCCAGACCAACATCCTGGCGCTCAATGCCGCGGTGGAGGCGGCCCGCGCGGGCGAACAGGGCCGCGGCTTCGCCGTGGTGGCCAGCGAAGTGCGCAGCCTGGCCCAGCGCAGCGCCACGGCGGCCAAGGAGATCAAGGTCCTGATCGACACCAGCGTGACCCAGGTCGAGCAGGGCACGACCCTGGTCGCCAGCGCCGGCGCGACGATGACCGAGGTGGTGTCTTCGATTCGCCGCGTCACCGACATCATCGCGGAGGTCAGCGCCGCGAGTTCGGAGCAGAGCCAGGGCGTGAGCCAGGTCGGCGAAGCCGTCACGCAGATGGACCAGGTGACCCAGCAAAATGCGGCCCTGGTCGAGGAAAGCGCCGCCGCGGCCAACAGCCTCAGCACCCAGGCGCAGCAGTTGCTCAAGGCCGTGGCCGTGTTCAAGCTCGGCGCACACGAGCATCAGCATGCGGCCAACGCGGCGACGCTGGCCAGTGCGCCGCTCACCGAACGCCGCGGTCCGCACCGGGCCGCCAATGTGGTCCGTCCCGCCTTTGCAGGCCATGCCAAGGCCGCACCGAAGAAGGCCGAGCCGGTCTCCCTGCCGTTGCAGAAGGCGGGCAATGACGACTGGACCAGTTTCTAGGCTGCCGGCGGAGGGCGCATGCCCGCTGCGTTCAATCCACCACCGTCAACTTCGCCACGCTCAGCGCCAGCCACTTCACCCCGTGGCGCGGGAAGTTGATCTGCGCGCGCGCATCGTCGCCCGCGCCTTCGAGCGTCTGCACCTTGCCCTCGCCGAACTTGTTGTGAAACACCTTCATGCCGACCTTCAGGCCGTGTGAAGGCGCGGCCTTCTGCGGCGGCACGGGCGGGCTGGCGAAGGTGGCGGTCTGTGCATTGAAAGCGCCTCTGGCGCTGGCGTAGCCTTCGCTGCCCGCTCCTGAATTGCGAGCAAAGCCGCCACTGCAGCCCCCACCCATGCCCGAGGCGAAACCGGGCTGTTTCGGCGTGATCCACTTCAGCGCGCCTTCCGGCAGTTCCTCGAAGAAGCGGCTCTTGATGTGGTAACGCGTCTGCCCGTGCAGCATGCGCGTCTGCGAGAAGCTCAGGTACAGGCGCTTCCTCGCGCGCGTGATGGCCACATACATCAGCCGGCGCTCTTCCTCGAGCGCGGTGCGGTCGCTCATGGAATTTTCGTGCGGGAACAGCCCCTCCTCCATGCCGGTGACGAACACGGCGTCGAACTCCAGGCCCTTGGCGGCATGCACGGTCATGAGTTGCACGGCATCCTGCCCAGCCTGGGCCTGGTTGTCACCGGATTCGAGCGCGGCATGGGTCAGGAAGGCGGCCAGCGGCGACAGGGTCTCGCCGCTGTCCTGGTCGATGTAGCTCGGCGGAAGATCGTCCGTAGCCAGGTTCGGGTCGATGCCCTGGCTGGCGGGCGACTGCGACAGGGCGCCACCGCCGAGTTCATCCACCGGCAGCGCCACGGCGTCGCGGCCGAAGCCTTCCTGCGAGACGAAACTTTCGGCCGCGTTCACGAGTTCGGCCAAATTCTCCAGCCGGTCGGCGCCTTCGCGGTCGGCCTTGTAGTGTTCGACCAGGCCGCTGTGGTCGAGCACGAGTTCGATGATCTCGCGCAGCGTCTGGCCTGCGGTCTGCTCGCGCATCACGTCCAGCTTGGCCACGAAGCCGCCGATGTTGGTGCCGGCCTTGCCGCCGAGGCTGCTCACGGCGTCGTGCAGCGAACAGCCTGCGGCCTTGGCCGCGTCCTGCAGCTGCTCAATGCTGCGCGCGCCGATGCCGCGCGGCGGAAAATTCACCACGCGCAGGAAACTGGTGTCGTCGTTGGCGTTCTCCAGCAGGCGCAGATAGGCCAACGCGTGTTTGATTTCGGCGCGTTCGAAGAAGCGCAGGCCGCCATACACGCGGTACGGCACGGCGGCGTTGAACAGCGCGGTCTCGATCACCCGGCTCTGCGCGTTGCTGCGGTAGAGCACGGCGATCTCCTTGCGCTCGTGGTCGTCGCGCACCAGCTGCTTGACCTCGTCGACCAGCCATTGCGCCTCGTCGTAGTCGCGCGGGCTCTCGACCACGCGCACCGGCTCGCCCGGGCCCTGCTCGGTGCGCAGGTTCTTGCCCAGGCGCTTGCTGTTGTGGCTGATGAGCGCGTTGGCCGAATCCAGGATGTTGCTGCCGCTGCGGTAGTTCTGCTCGAGCTTGATCTGCCGCGTCACGTTGAACTCGCGCACGAAGTCGGCCATGTTGCCCACGCGCGCGCCGCGGAAGGCGTAGATGCTCTGGTCGTCGTCGCCCACGGCCAGCACGCTGCCCGGAGCATGGCGCAAGGCCGCGCCGGATTCGATGTCGGCCGGCCCGTGGCCCGACAGCATCTTGATCCACGCGTACTGCAGGGTGTTGGTGTCCTGGAATTCGTCGATCAGGATGTGGCGGAAGCGCCGCTGGTAGTGCTCTCGGATCGGGTCGTTGTCGCGCAGCAGTTCGTAGCTGCGCAGCATGAGCTCGCCGAAGTCGACCACGCCTTCGCGCTGGCACTGCTCTTCGTAGAGCTGGTAGATCTCGATCTTCTTCAGCGTCTCCGCATCGCGCGCCTCCACCATGTTCGGGCGCAGGCCGTCTTCCTTGCAGCCGGCGATGAAGTACTGCGTCTGCTTGGCCGGAAAACGTTCGTCGTCGACGTTGAACTGCTTCATCAGCCGCTTGATCGCGCTGAGCTGGTCCTGCGTGTCCAGGATCTGGAAGCTCTGCGGCAGGTTCGCCAGCTTGTAGTGCGCACGCAGGAAGCGGTTGCACAGGCCGTGGAAGGTACCGATCCACATGCCGCGCACGTTCACCGGCAGCATGGCGGCCAGCCGCGTCATCATTTCCTTGGCGGCCTTGTTGGTGAAGGTCACGGCCAGGATGCCGCCGGGCGTGACCTGGCCGGTCTGCAGCAACCAGGCGATGCGGGTGGTCAGCACCCGTGTCTTGCCCGAGCCGGCGCCGGCCAGGATCAGCGCGTGTTCAGCCGGCAGCGTGACGGCGGCCAGCTGCTCGGGATTGAGGTTGTGCAGCAGCGGCGAGTTCGAACCAAGGGGCGCTGCGACATGACCCGAGACGGGATTTGGATTTGCTGAGAACATAGGGCCATTGTAGAAACCGCACCTCCCCACCTCATGCCCCTGACCACATCACCCCTGGTTTCACTTCTGCACCGGCGCCGATGGGCCTGTGCGCTGATGTTGGCCTCGCCGTTCGCCGCGGCCGCCCAGTCGTTCTGCGCCAGCGACGGCCAGCCCGCGCCGAGTGCCATCGTCGAGCGCTTCATCAGCGCCGACTGCGAAAGCTGCTGGGCCACGGCCGGCGCCAAACCCGCCGCGAATGCGATGGTGCTCGACTGGATCGTGCCCGGCAGCCGCGGCGACGACGCACCGCTTTCCGCCGCCGCTACGCGCGACAGCCTGGCCCGGCTTGCCGCGCTGCACCAGCCCCCGCCTGGCACCGCGGCCAACACACTCACCAATACGCCCGTGCGGCGCATTGGTGGCGCGAGCCGGCTGCGCGTGGCCCATGGCCTGCCGCTGGCTGGCTACGTCGGGGCCTCGATCGAGCTCAAGCCAGTCCCGGCGCGCGCCGAAGCGGCGCCGTGGACGGCCTGGCTGGTGCTGGTGGAAACCATCGCGGCCGGCAGCGAAGGCACGCCGGTCACGCGCAACCTGGTGCGCAATGTGCTGGTACAGGACTGGAACCCGGCCCAGGCCGCGCCAGCCGCCGAGACCCCGGCCGGCACCAGATCCGTGCCGCGGCTTTTCGAATCGCGGCCGATGGGTGTTGCCGAAGGCGCGCGGCCCGAACGCCTGCGCGTGCTGGGCTGGGTGCAGGATGCGCAGGGCCGGGTGTTCGGTGCGGCGCAGTCGAAGTGCATCGCGCCGAAGGAATGACCTGCGGTTTTTGCTGCAACGGCGGGCTTGTGTTAGTTTGAACCCATCGATCAACCCCCAAGGGAGTGCCGAATGTTCTCGGTCTACGGCGTGACGGGCAAGGTGTTCACCGGCACCGTCGAGCAGCTGCGCCACATCGACAAGGTGAACGCACTCGCGCGCCTGCGCCGCATCGAGCCGGGCGACGTGGACATGCCGCCCGACCAGACGGTGCAAGGCTTGCCCGGTGGCTTCGCAGGCGCCGCGCCCTCGCCGCAGTCGCCCGTGCGCTCCGCGATTGCCGCCTACGTCACGGCCACGGTGCCCGACACGCCGCGCCAGCCGCTGGACCGGGTCGATCTGCTGATGAGCCAGCCCGCGATCACCGTGCGCGCCGAAGCCACGCTCGGCGAGGCCTCCGCACTGCTCAGCCAGCACCGGATCGGCCAGATGCCGGTGGTCGACGGGCTCGGCCGCCTGGTTGGCCTGCTGTTGCGCGCCGACCTGTTCCGCCCGCAGCGCGCCGCATCCGCCGTGGCACCGCCAGCCTCTGCCTCGACGGCTGTCGGCCCGCCCGCCACCGAGCCCGCACCCGAGCCGGCCGCGCCCGACTGGGACACGCTGATGGCCCAGCCCGTGGCCGACCTCATGTGGACGCCGGTGCCCAGCGTCTCGGCCGACACCGACATCCGCCGCGTCGCCCGCGTGCTGCTCGACACCGCGCTGCCCGGCCTGCCGGTGGTGGACGATGCGGGCGGCGTGACCGGTTTCGTGTCGCGTACCGACATCCTGCGCGCGGTCGCTTCCGATCCACCCTTGGACGTCTGGGGATGAACACGCCCTCGCCAGTGGCGCTGCTCATCAACATCGACGTGCCCGACCTGGCCGCCGCCGTGCGCTTCTACGAAGCCGCGACCGGACTTCGCCTGAACCGCCGGCTCTTCGGCGGCAGCGTGGCCGAAATGCGCGGCGCCGCGGTACCGGTGTACCTGCTCGAGAAACCCGAGGGCTCGGGCGCCGGCCCGCATGTGCCGCAAAACCGCGGGTACGCCAGGCACTGGACCCCGCTGCATCTGGACTTCGTGGTCGAGGACCTGGACGCGGCCGTGGCCAACGCGATAGCGGCCGGCGCCACCCTCGAAACCGGGCCGACCCTGCACGCCTGGGGCTACATCGCCACGCTGGGCGACCCTTTCGGCCACGGCCTGTGCTTCCTGCAATGGACGGGCCAAGGCTACGAGCCCTGATTTCCCGTGTAGGGACAAGAAATGGGTAGCGCTATCTTTCGGCTAGGATGCCGGCCATGTCCAAAGCGCCCCCGCCCCCCAAACGCAGCCGCCGCCGCAGCGGCGCTGTGACGTTGCACGACGTGGCACGCCTCGCCGCCGTGGCGCCGATCACGGCATCGCGTGCGCTGAACACGCCCGAGCGCGTTTCGGCCGAGGTGCGACAGAAGGTGGCCGAAGCCGTCAAACGCACCGGCTACGTGCCGAACCTGCTGGCCGGCGGCCTGGCCTCCACGCGCAGCCGGCTGATCGCCGCGGTGGTGCCGACCATTGCTGGCCCAGTGTTCCTGCAGACCATCCAGGCGTTGACCGCGGCGCTGGCCGAACACGGCTACCAGCTGATGCTGGGCCAGAGCGGCTATGTGGATTCGCGCGAGGATGCGCTGCTCGAAGCCATCATCGGCCGCCGACCCGACGGCATCGTGCTCACCGGCATCATGCATTCCGCCGAGGGCCGACGGCGCCTGCTGGCCTGCGGCATTCCGGTGGTCGAGACCTGGGACCTGACGCCCACGCCGATCGACATGCTGGTCGGCTTTTCGCACGCCGAGGTCGGCCGCGCCGTCGCGGAATTCCTGTTCGCCCGGGGCCGGCGCCGGCTGGCCGTGGTGGCCGGCGACGACGAGCGCTCCACGCGCCGGCACGAGGCCTTCAAGGCCGCCGCCACGGCACTCGGCCTGCCCCCGGTGGCGATGGTCGTGGTGCCGGCGCCCACCACGCTCAAGAGCGGCCGACGAGCCCTGGCCGAGCTGCTGCAGGCCGACACCCGCATCGACGCCGTGTTCTGCAGCTCGGACTTGCTCGCGCTCGGCGTGCTCACCGAGGCGCAGGCGCGCGGCCTGACCGTGCCCGCGCAACTCGCCGTGGTGGGTTTCGGCGACCTCGAATTCGCAGCCGACTTGCACCCGGCGCTGACCACGGTGCACATCGACAGCACCGCCATCGGGCAGCAGGCGGCACGCTTCATCGTGGCGCGTGCCGAGGGCCGGGAGGTGGATCAGCGCGTGGTCGACATCGGCTTTTCGATCGTCGACCGGCAAAGCGCCTGAGAAAACCGGCCTCGGCACCCGGGGTTCGCCCCTTGCCCAGCGGGTTTTCGATGGTTAGAATGGTAGCGCTACCGCTGCACGGGCAACACAGGGTTTTGGAGGGCCGACAGCCCGCGGCTGACCCCTATGCTCCAACCTGTTCATCGTGCTCCACGGTTATCCCCAACGATTCCGCAATTTATCCACACGTTCTCACCAGCTTTTCAGTTCAACGAATCCCATGCCGAACACTTCCACCCCTCTCGTCACCGACCTGCGCGTCATTCCCGTTGCCGGCCGGGACGGCATGCTGCTCAACCTCAGCGGCGCGCATGGCCCGTTTTTCACACGCAACCTGCTGATCCTGACCGACAACGCCGGCCGCACCGGCGTGGGCGAGGTGCCCGGCGGCGAGAAAATCCGCCAGACGCTGGAAGACGCCCGCCCCCTGGTCGTCGGCCAGCCGATCGGCTCGCACCAACGCGTGCTGCAGGAAGTGCACCAGAAGTTCGCCGACCGCGACGCGGGCGGCCGCGGCCTGCAGACCTTCGACCTGCGCACCACGATCCACGCCGTCACCGCCATCGAATCGGCGCTGCTCGACCTGCTGGGCCAGCACCTCGACGTGCCGATCGCCGCGCTGCTCGGCGAAGGCCAACAGCGCGATGCGGTGGAGATGCTGGGCTACCTGTTCTACGTGGGCGACAAGTCCAAGACCGACCTGCCCTACAACAGCGAACCTGATGCGGACAACGCCTGGTCGCGCATCCGCCACGAGGCCGCGCTCACGCCCGAGGCCATCGTGCGCCTGGCCGAGGCGGCCTATGAGCGCTACGGCTTCAACGACTTCAAGCTCAAGGGCGGCGCACTGCGCGCTGAGGAGGAAATCGAAGCCATCGTGGCGCTGCACGAGCGTTTTCCCAAGGCGCGCGTCACGCTCGATCCGAATGGCGGCTGGCTGCTCAAGGACGCGATCCGCCTGATGCGCGACATGCGTGGCGTGGTGGCCTATGCCGAAGACCCGTGCGGCGCCGAAGACGGTTTCTCGGGCCGCGAGATCATGGCCGAGTTCCGCCGCGCCACCGGCCTGCCCACCGCCACCAACATGATCGCCACCGACTGGCGCCAACTGACCCACGCGCTGTCGCTGCAATCGGTGGACATTCCGCTGGCCGATCCGCATTTCTGGACCATGGCCGGCTCGGTGCGCGTGGCGCAGACCTGCCGCGACTGGGGCCTGACCTGGGGCTCGCATTCGAACAACCATTTCGACGTGTCGCTGGCCATGTTCACCCACGTGGCCGCGGCCGCGCCGGGCCGGGTGACGGCCATCGATACCCATTGGATTTGGCAGGACGGCCAGCGCCTGACGAAGGATCCGCTGCAGATCAGGGGCGGCCTGGTGCAGGTGCCCAAGAAGCCTGGCCTGGGCGTCGAACTCGACATGGCCGAAGTGGAAAAGGCACACCAGCTCTACAAACAGCACGGCCTGGGCTCGCGCGACGACGCCATGGCGATGCAGTACCTGATCCCGGGCTGGAAGTTCGACCCGAAGAAGCCGGCGCTGGACCGCTGAGCCGCAGCGCCCCATCACCGACAGACCACCAAGGAGCGCCACGATGCGACCGAATCGACTGCGTGAGATCTGGCAATCGGGCGGCGCTGCCGTCAATGGCTGGCTGGCGATTCCGAACGGCTTCTCAGCCGAGACCATGGCCCACCAGGGCTGGGATTCGCTGACCATCGACCTGCAGCACGGCGTGGTCGATTACCAGGCCATGGTTGGCATGCTGCAGGCCATCTCCACCACCGCCACGGTGCCGGTGGTGCGGGTGCCCTGGCTCGAGCCGGGCATCCTGATGAAGACGCTCGACGCGGGCGCCTACGGGGTGATCTGCCCGATGGTCAACACCCGCGAGGACGCGCAGAAACTCGTGGCCTGGACGCACTACGCGCCGCGCGGCACCCGCAGCTTCGGCCCGATCCGCGCCACGCTGTATGGTGGTGCGGACTACCCGTCGGCCGCCAACGACACCATCGTCACCTTCGCCATGATCGAGACCGCGGCCGCGCTCGACAACCTCGACGACATCCTCTCGGTCGAAGGCCTGGACGCGATCTACATCGGCCCGTCCGACCTATCGCTGGCACTCGGCTGCCGGCCGGTGTTCGACGACGTGGACGACAAGGCGCAGCAGGCCATCGACCACATCCTGGCGCGCGCCAAGGCCCATGGCGTGGTGGCCGGCATCCACAACGGCACGCCCGAAGGTGCGCTCGCGCGTGTCGCCAAGGGCTTCCAGTTCGTCACCGTCAGCTCCGACGCGCGGCTGATGGCAGCCGGCGCGCAGCAGGTGATGGCCAGCATGCGCGCCGCGCCACCCTCTGCGGGCGCGGGCTCCTCCACTTACTGAAACAAGGAAGATTCACATGAAGATCGGATTCATCGGCCTCGGCATCATGGGCGCGCCCATGGCCTTGCAGCTCGTCAACGCCGGCCACCAGCTGTATTACGTCAAGCGCAACAAGATCAACGCCGACATCGCGGCCAGCAATGCCATCGCCTGCGCCACGGGCCAGGAAGTCGCCGAGCAGGCCGAGGTCATCATCACCATGCTGCCCGACACCCCTGACGTGGAAGCCGTGCTGTTCGGCAAGGACGGCGTGGCCGCGGGGCTCTCGGCCGGCAAGACCGTGATCGACATGAGCAGCATCTCGCCGATCGAAACCAAGGCCTTCGCCAAGACCATCAACGCACTCGGCTGCGACTACCTGGACGCGCCGGTGTCGGGCGGCGAAGTCGGTGCCAAGGCCGCGAGCTTGACCATCATGGTCGGCGGCACCGAGGAAGCCTTCGCCAAAGCCAAGCCCTTGTTCGAACTCATGGGCAAGAACATTACCCACGTCGGCGGCAACGGCGACGGCCAGACCACCAAGGTGGCCAACCAGATCATCGTGGCGCTGAATATCGCCGCCGTGGGCGAAGCCCTGCTGTTCGCCAGCAAGGCCGGCGCCGATCCAGCGAAAGTGCGTCAGGCGCTGATGGGCGGCTTCGCCTCGAGCCGCATCCTCGAGGTGCACGGCGAGCGCATGGTCAAGCGCACCTTCAACCCGGGTTTCCGCATCGGCCTGCACCAGAAGGACCTCGGCCTGGCCCTGCAGGGCGCACGCGAACTCGGCGTCGCGCTGCCGCAGACCGCGGGTGCGGCCCAGCTGATGCAGGTGTGCGCAGCCAATGGCTGGAAAGACCTCGACCATTCCGCCCTGGTGAAGGCGCTGGAACTGATGGCCTCGCACGAGGTGGCGAAGGCCTGACCTACGCTCAGCGCGTCGGCGCAGTCTCCGCGGGCTGCGCGGTCGTCGTGTCGAGCTGGTTCAACTGCAGCGCGAAGTCGTAGAGCTTGGCCTTGCCTGCGTAATAACGCTCCAGCCGCCATTCCTTGAGCATCGCCAGCGCCAGATCGAAATCACCCAGGTCGAGTTCGTACAGCCGCTCGAGCCGGAACGGCTCCTGCGATTCCAGCGACAGCACCAGGTCGGCGAAGGTCTTGGCCGATTCAGTAAACGGGTTCTTGGCGATGTGGTTCTTGGCTTGTTTGATGGCGTTCATGGGGTTCCGAAGGGAAGGGACAGTCAAGCAGGATTAGAACCGTCGACGTCGCTATGAAGATGACATGTGCGTTTCAGATTTGTGACATATCATCATCGACGTCATGAGGCCGCTTTTATCCGCCGCCGGCCTTATCCCAGAACCCGTGCAGCTTGCCCAACCGCTGCAACGCCTTGCGGCAGGCACGCGCCATGCGGCCCTGCTGCGCGACCAGCCAGCCGACGGCGAACCACGCACCTGGATCCTTCACCGCCGCTTCGCGGTAGCGCGCCAGCGCGACGTTCGCGTCGTTGAAGGCGCCGAGCGCATCCTGCGCCGGCTCGAGATGGGCGATGTCGTGCGCGGCCGCCTTCGCATCGAACAGCGGCGCGGCGAATTCGGCTAGGTAGCGCAGCCGCTTGAGCCGCTTGCGCATGCGGTGCTGCGCGGACACCGGCAGCGATTCGAAACGCGCACCGTCGGCCAGCAATTGATGCTGCAGCTTGCGCAGGCGTTTTTTGAGCAGGCGTCGGAGATCGTCATCACCGCCTGGCGCGGGCTGATCTGTCGGCGCGGCCAAACCAATCAAGCCCACCAGCGCCACCTGGAACGACACGGCACGCACCACCGCACGGATGTCCACCGCCTTGGTGCCGGACCTGGGGATGCGGATCTCCGGCGCACCGGCCGCCTTCAGTCTCGGCGCCATTTCGGTGAGCAGCAATGCGGTGTCGCGCTGCGCACCGAGGCGGCGGAACACCGCGGTCAACGCGGGCTCCCAGCTCGCGTCGAACTGCGGGGCGGGTTCCGGCGCGAATGCGCCCAATTCGCGCAAGGCGGTGCGCAGACGGCGGATGCCCACGCGCAACTGGTGCACCACCTCGGCATCGGTGTTACCCGAGGCCAGCTCGCTCGCGTTGGGCAACACCTGGGCCAGGCACGCGGCCAGCACGGCGCGCTGGAAAGCCGGGCCCGATACCTGGGCCCCGGTCTTGCCGGCCAGCTGCGGCGGTTCTGCCCGCACCGCGTAGCCTTGATCCGCCGCGTGCGCCAGCCGTTGTCCGCGTTCGGCCTTGGACAAGGTGCTGAGCCAGAGGCCATGGCGTTCGCACCAGCCCCGCGCGATCTCGACCAGATCTTCGACACGGCCCTGCACCAATTCCAGCTCGAGTTCACACACCGCAGAGCTGCGCGGCCTGCCGTCCTCGGCCAGGCCGCCCATCACCTGACCCACGTCGAGCGCGAGCTCCACCGTGGTCTCGCCCAGCCGCTCGTGTCGGGCCAGGCGCCAGATGTCGGTGGACAGGGTCTCGCCCAGCGGGCAAGCCGCATCGCCAAGCGCCTTGCCCAGTAACTTGCCGACCGGCGAATCGGCATGGCGCAGCGGATCGGGCACGGCCTTGGCGGCACGGCCGTCTAGCGTGACGTTGTGCTCGAGCCGGTGCAAAGCCCCTTGCCCTTCGACCACGGCCTTGGCCGTCTGCACCCAATGGGTGCCTTCCTTGCGCAGCCGCAGCACCACGCCGTGCCTGGCGAGTGCGGCGTCGGCCGTGTCGAAATAACGCGCCTGCAGCCGGGTGCGGCTGGTCTTCTGCGCGCGCAAGGCCTGCTCCACTTCTTCCAGGCGCTCGGCGGGTACCGCCAACTTGAATTCGATTTCCATGGTCACTTCCTCCGCAGACAGTGCATTTGCACGCGATTCAACCCGGGGGCGCTGGCCCGAAAACTGCATACGGATTTTTACCCATGACCCTTCGCCATCCGCCGGATTGACTTCAAACGGCCACGAAGAGTTTGCAGAATCGGGCCATGGTGAAGGAGAAATCGATGAATTTGACCCTGCTGCGCGACATTTCCAAAAAAGTCCTGCCCTGGACCATCGAGAGCCCGGAAGAGATCGAGAATGTCCGCGCCTTGCGCGCTTCCGGCCACGCCGCCGCCTTCGTTTCGGCACCCGGCTCGGCCAAGCCTTATGCGCGGGTGCTGGCGATCACGCCGATGGGGCGCGAAGAACTCAAACGCAGCCTGCAACCAGAAGCCATCGCCTAGTTTCCGGAAGACGCGCGGGGGCATAGCCCCGTGGTGGACTCGGTCACTCCACGTGGTCATAATACTGTTCAAATAAACAGTCATTGACCATCAACCGGAGGCGAACCGATGGAAACCACGCTCGACACCCTGTACACCGTCGCCCTGCGCGACTACCCCGAACTGCCGCTCAAGGAACGCGTCGCGGCCGAGATGCGCTATTGCCGTGCGCTGGAACGCCGCCTCGGCCCGCCGGAAGACGTGGTGCATGCCCTGCGCGCGGTCGAACAACTGGCCGACGGGGGCAGCGGCGACGAGCCGACGCCCGAGGAACTCAAACTCGTCGCCCACTGGCGCGTGGCCACCGACGCCGCACGCCAGGCCGCCATGCAGGGCCTGGGCGAAAGCCCGGAATCCTGGTTCGACGTGCGCATGGCCTGAAGAATGTGCAGGGAACCCCTGCGCGTCACGGCCTCGCGCGTTCCTGTTACTAGGCGCCGGCCGGCATCTGCGCCGGTGCTGCCGCCGTGCGCCGCGCCTTGCGCACATTGAAGGCCGTGGTGATGAGCACGGCCTGCACCAGCGCCAGGCCGATGAACACACCCCGGTATTGCCCGTGGTCCATCAGGCTGCCGAACACCAGTGGCGAGACCGCCTGGCCGATGTCCAGGCCCGAATACACCACGCCGTAGACGCGGCCGGTGGAATTCGCCGGCGTGGCGCGCTTCACGATCAGGTCCCGCGACGGCCCGCCCGTGCCGGCGGCGAAGCCCATCAGCCCGAACAAGGCCGGCACGGCCAGGCCGGACACATCGGCAAAACCGATCACCAGCGCCACGAGCGCGGCAAAACCCAGACCGAAGCCGACGATGCGTTCGCAACGCGCCGGGTCGGCCGCGAGAAAGCCGCCAAGCACCATGCCGCCCGCGCTGCAGACCATGTACACCGTGAGGCAGGTGGCCACCAGCGCCACTGGCACCTGGTGCAACTGCCGCGCGGCTTCCGGCGCGAAGGCCTGCACCACGCTCAGCGCCATGGCGTAGAAAAAGAAGAAGGCAAAACACATCCACACGGCCGGAATTTTCATGAAGCCGAGACTGCCGCCTTCGAGCGCCGGCACACCTGTTTTGTGGGTCGTCGGCGTGGGCGGCGGCAGGCTCAGCTTGTCCCGATTGACCCACAACACCGCCAGCACGGCAAACGCCAGGAGGCCGGCCGAGGCCAGCGCGACGCGCCATGAAAAGAGGAGCGCGAGCGGCACCAGCATCGCCGGCGCCAGCGCCCAGCCGAGATTGCCGGTGATACCGTGCACGCTGTAGGCGTGGCCCAGGCGCGGACTGCTGACCTTGCGGTTGAGCAGCGTGTAGTCCACGGGATGGAAGACACCGTTGCCGACGCCGGCCACCACCGAGACAGCGGCCAGCATCCAGTAATCGGTGCTCAGCGCGAAACCGAAAGCGGACACGCCGAGCAAGGCCAGGCCGCCGAACAGCACGGGCCGCGGGCCGAAGCGATCGACCACGAAGCCCGAAGCCATCTGCACCGCGCAGGACACCACGAAGAACACCGACATCAGGAAGCCGAGTTCGGCATAACTCGCGTTGAAATCGGTCTTGAGCCAGGGAAACAGGGGCGCCAGCAGGAGCTGGCTGAAATGGCTGATCATGTGGGCGAGGCCGACCAGGCCGATCACGCCCGCGTCCTGTTTGAGACTGGTCTGCGTGCCCGACATCGGGGCACCGGTGGCTGTTGTGGTGTTCATGCGCTTATCGTAGTATCCGCTCCTGTTTTCCGGAATGCGACAAAAAGACAGGTTCTGGCGAATTCCAGACAAGCAGCCTCCAGCCCTTACCTGATCGACTTCGATGAACTCACTCTCGCCTGCCCGCAAGACGCCGCGGTTCATGCCGGTCGGCGACACCGACCTGTTCACGCCCACAGCGGCCAGGCCCGTGCGGGTGCGCGCGCGTGTGCTGCCGGCCGACAGCCATTTCGAGCCGCACCGCCACGCCTGGGCGCAACTTGCCTATTGCGCCACCGGCATGGTGCAGGTCGTCTGCGCCACGGAAGCGGACGCCGCGGCCGGCGGCGCTGTCCGCACCACGGCCGACGAAGTCACCTACATGGTGCCGCCTTCGCGCGCGGTATGGATCGCGCCCGGCGCACTGCACGCCATCCATGTGCTCGAACGCGCCGAGCTGCGCACCCTGTACCTCGATGCCAGCGTGACCCCCGCGGGCTGGCGCGGCTGCCGGGTCATCATGGTCTCGAGCCTGCTGCGCGAACTCATCCATGCGCTCGACCTGCCCGCGCCGCTGCCCGCCAGCCCCTCCTCGCGCGAAACCATGCTCGGCAGCCTGGTGCTCGACGAGATCACGCATGCGGCCACCCAGGCGCTCGGCGTGCCGCTGCCCCCTGCCCACACCGGCGACAAGCGCCTGCGCGCCCTGTGCGAGGCCGTGCTGCGCGCGCCCGGCCAGCGCGCCACGCTGGCTGGCTGGGCCGCCGACGTGGGCGCGAGCGAACGCACCATGGCCCGGTTGTTCCGCGACGAGTTGGGTACCAGCTATCAGCAATGGCGCCAGCAGGCCGTGCTGGCCCATGCGCTGCCCATGCTCGCGCGCGGGCTGCCCGTGAGCCAGGTGGCGGCGGCCAGCGGTTATGCGAGCGACAGCGCGTTTTCGGCGATGTTCAAGGCGGCGATGGGCGCCTCGCCGAGCCATTTCTCGGGCCGCGTGGAGCCGGCCGAGGCAGCAGCCTGAGAGCCGCTCAGGCGTTGGGGGCCAGCGTGGCCTCGATCTTTTCCAGAAGCGCTTCGAGCTCGCCCGGATCGCAGGTCTTCACCAAGGCGCGCACGTTCGCCCCGATCCCCTGCAGCCCGTGGCCGAATGCATAGCCGGACAGCAGCAGCACCCAGCGCAACGGATCGGGCTTGAGCCATTCGCGCGCCAGATCGGTGCCGGACAGGCCCGGCAGGCTCACGTCGGTGATCAACACGTCGAAATGCCGCGTGCCGAACAGCGCCAGCGCGGCCTCCGCATCGGCGACGGCCGTGATGTGCCGGTGATCGGCTTCGATCAGGGCACCGAAGGCTTCACGGATGTCTTCGTTGTCTTCGACGTAGAGGTATGAAATCAATTTTTACGCACTCAAATTCGGCAATTGTAGATTTTGCCTGCGCCCAAGCGCGTCGGTGCCAGCAGCGGCGCCTCAGGCCCGCTGGCCGATCTCGGCGACTTCGCGCGTCCAGGTCCTTGCCTGCTCACTCAGGCTCAGGCCGAGGCCGGGCCGGGTCGGCACCAGCATGCGGCCATCCTTGATCTCCAGGCGCTCGTTGAACAGCGGCTCCAGCCAGTCGAAATGCTCCACCCACGGCTCGGTGGCGTACACGGCACCGAGGTGCACGTGCAATTCCATCGCGAAATGTGGCCCGAGCGCCAGGCCGGCGTTCTCGGCCTGGGCGGCGATGCGCAGGAAGGGCGTGATGCCGCCGACGCGCGGTGCGTCGGGCATTAGGTAGTCGGCCGCACGGTGGCGGATCAACTCGGCGTGTTCGGCGGCCGAGGTCAGCATCTCGCCGGTGGCGATCGGCGTGTCGAACTGCGCGGCCAGCGCCGCGTGGCCCTCGTTGTCGTAGGCGTCGAGCGGCTCCTCGATCCAGACCAGGTTGAACTGCTCGAAGATGCGACACATGCGCTGTGCGGTGGGCCGGTCCCATTGCTGGTTGGCGTCGACCATCAGCGGCGCGTGGTCGCCGAGGTGCTTGCGCACAGCCTCCACCCGTTTGATGTCGAGCGCCTGGTCGGGTTGGCCGACCTTGAGCTTGATGCCGCCGATGCCGCGCTCGCGCGAAGCCGCGGCGTTGACCAGCAACTGATCGAGCGGCGTGTGCAGGAAGCCACCCGACGTGTTGTAGCAGCGTACGGAATCGCGCTGCGAACCCAGCAGCTTGGACAGCGACAGGCCGGCGCGGCGCGCCTTCAGGTCGTACAGCGCGACGTCGAAGGCCCCGATGGCCTGCACCGCCATGCCGCTGCGGCCCACCGAGGCACCGGCCCACTGCAGCTTGGTCCAGAGCCTGGAGATGTCGCTCGGGTCTTCGCCGATGAGGGCCGGTGCGATCTCCTTCGCATGCGCGAACTGGCCCGGGCCGCCGGCGCGTTTCGAGTAGCTGAAACCCAGGCCCCTGTGGCCGTCGCGGGTCTCGATCTCGGCGAACAACATGGCGATCTCGGTCATCGGCTTCTGCCGGCCGGTGAGCACCTTGGCGTCGCTGATCGGGTTGGCCAGCGGCAGGTAGCAGGAAGAAATGCGGACGTGGGTGATGCTGTCGTGGGTCATGGCCGTGGTTTATTCAATGGTGATCTTGCCGGTCTCGATGACCTTCTTCCAGCGTGCGTATTCCTGCTGCTGGAAGGTGGCGAACTCGGCCGCCGTGTTGGTCACCATCTCGAAGCCGATGCTGGTGAACTGGTCCTTGACCTTGGGGCTGTTCAAGGCCTCGACGAAGGCGGCATGGGCCTTCTCCCGCACGGCTGGTGGCAGGCCCTTGGGCGCCACGATCGCCTGCCAGGACGTGACCTCCACATTCTTCACGCCGGCCTCGGCCATGGTGGGCACGTCGGGCAGCACGGGCGAGCGCTTCGCGCTGGTCACGGCCAGCGGCCGCATCTTGCCGCCCTTGATGTACTGCAGTACCGCGTTGACGTTCTGGAACGAGGCATCGACCTGACCGCCGATCAGGTCGGTGTGCGCCGGCGCGCCGCCCTTGTAGGGCACATGGATGCC